>JAEUOU010000030.1 GCA_016790575.1 Burkholderiaceae bacterium
TGACGGCCACCGAGCCGCGCAGTTCGAGCTTGGCGCTGTCGCTGGCGGTGGCTGCGTGGGCGCCGAAAGCGGCGGCAACGGCGGACAGGGCGATGAGGGTCTTGAGGGCTTTCATGGGGTTCTCCGATTCGTAACAGGTAAAGGGTTTGGGGTTTGACGCCACACCGTGTGGCAGACGGCTTTCTTTCTGCGAAGGCCGTGCCAACCCGATACGGATGGAGAAAATGCAATCAAATCAAGCACTTACCGAAACCCTGCGCAATTACCCAAGGGCCCAGCAGTGCAAATTGCAAGACACCGACCGTGGCCGGTGTGGCGAAATGCGTCGATGGGGCCATCTGCACCGCTGGGGCGGGCACGGCGGCGGCGGCGGTGCGACGACGGTGGCGCTGCGAAAGCGACCTGGGCGGTCAGAAACGCTTGTTGCGTCCGAAAGCCGCGGTCGATCCGCACTCCGGGCGCCCAACGACATGGGTTGTCAGAGGCATATAACACTGTTATGATTCACTGCATAACGCCGTTATGACAACTATGCTCCCCCCGCCCGAGTTTCCCATTCAAGATCGCGCCGAGCGCAAGGAAGCCGACCGCGAGCGGGTGCGCCAGTCCATCCTGGACGCCGCCGGCCAGATGCTGCTCGAAGAAGGCCCGCACGCCCTGTCCATGCGTCGGCTGGCCGAGCGCATCCAGGCCTCCACCATCGTGCTCTACACCCATTTCCGCGACAAGCCGGCGATTGTGGACGCGCTGTTCCGCGACGGCTTCGAACGCCTGCGCGCCGATCTGGAGGCGGTGCCACTGGCGGCCGAGCCCATGGAGCGGGTGCTGGCCTTGGGCCGGGCCTACCGCCAGAGTGCGCTGGCCAACGCGGCGCGCTACCAGGTTATGTTCACACGCTGCGTACCGGGTTTCGAACCCAGCGCAGAGAGCCTGGCCGTGAGCCAGCGCTGTTTCGAGATCCTGCGCGACGCGGTGCAGGCCGTGTTTGATGCCGGGCATCCGCTCGCAGACAGCGTGGCGCACACCACGCAGGTGCTGTGGGGCACCTTGCACGGGCTCATCAGCCTGGAGTTGTTCGGTTACCTGGGCAGCACCGGCTCGGGCGAGCAAAGGCTCGAACAGGCCATGCAACTGCTTCGCGCCGGCATCCCTTCCGTTTCCACATCCAGAAAGAAGCCATGAACGTCGGCACCCCTTACGCCTCGCACCGCGTCGACACGCGCTACGACGCCATCGTCATCGGCTCTGGCCTGGGCGGTCTCTCTTGCGCCGCCTTGCTGGCCAAGGCCGGGCACAAGGTGCTGGTGCTGGAGCAGCACAGCACCGCCGGGGGCTTCACCCATTCCTTCCGCCGCCGCGGCTATGAATGGGACGTGGGCGTGCACTACATCGGCGAAGTGCACAAGCCCGGCTCCTTGATGCGGCGGCTCTTCGACACCGTGACCGAGAGCCGCCTGCAGTGGGCGGCGATGGACCCGGTGTACGACAAGATCATCTTCAACGACGATTGTTATGACTACGTGGCCGGCGCCCGCGCGTTCAAGGAAGGGCTGCTGCAACATTTCCCGCACGCCGAAGACCAGCTCGACGCCTATCTGCACCACCTCCGCGCCGCCACGCGCAGCCTGGGCGGGCTCATCGGCAGCCGCTACCTGCCAACCCATGCCGCCCGCTTGCTGTTGAAGAACGATCGCTCGGGCGGCTATTTCACGCGTTCCACCAAGGATGTGCTGGCCGGCTTCATCACCGAGCCCAAGCTGGCCGCCGTGCTGACCGGCCAGTGGGGCGATTACGGCCTGCCGCCTGCCCAATCGGCCTTTGGCATGCATGCCGTGGTGGCGCAGCACTACCTCGGCGGTGCGGCCTTCCCGGTGGGCGGGGCCTCGCAGATCGCGGCGGGCATCCTGCCCGTCATCGAGGCCACGGGTGGCGCGGTGCTGGTACAGGCTTCGGTGGAAGAGATCCTGCTGCGCGGTGGCGAGGCGGTGGGTGTGCGCATGGCAAACGGCGACGAGATCGGCGCCGCCCGCGTGGTGAGCAGCGCAGGCATCCACAACACCTTCGGCAAGCTGCTGCCCGAGAGTGCCGGTCGGCGCGAGGCGTACCGGCAGTCCTTGCAAGCGCTGCCGCCCTCGGTCGCGCACCTGGGGCTCTACATCGGCCTCAAGGGCAGCACCGACGAGCTGCAACTGCAGCAGGCCAACCGCTGGTGCTACCGCGACTACGACCACGATGCTTCGTATGCCCGCTTTCTGCGCAGCAAGCCCGGCACCGTGTCCACGCTCAACTACATCAGCTTCCCCTCCAGCAAGGACCCGGCCTGGGCCACCAACTACCCGGGCCGCTCCACCATCGACGTGATCTCGCTGGCGCCCTGGGCCTGGTTCGAGCGCTGGCAGAACACCCCCTGGCAGCGCCGGGGCCCGGACTACGAGGACTTCAAGGCGCGCCTGTCCGAGCAGTTGCTGCAGGACGTGTACCGCCAGGCGCCGCAGGTTCGCGGCAAGGTGGATCACGTCGAGCTCTCGACCCCCCTCAGCACCGCGCACTTCAGCGGCTACGCATCCGGCGAGGTGTATGGCCTGGCGCACACGCCCGAACGCTTCAAGCAAGGCTGGGTGAAGCCGCACACCGAGATCAGGAACCTCTTCCTCACGGGCCAGGACATCCTGTTCTGCGGGGTGGGCTCGGCCCTCATGAGCGGGGCGATGACGGCCAGCCGGATCCTCGGCCCGGCCGCGGTGAAGGTCATGCCCGAGGTGCTGGCGCCCGGGCAAGGCTGGATCTCGCGCACCGTCGCCGTGTTGCCGCTGGCAAAGAGCACCAGCCGCGATGCGGCGTCCAACGCTAGGTTGGCCATGCCACCCGCCGAGCCGCGCGGCTTCACGGCGCGCTGCGTGGAAATCATCGACACCACCGCCGACAGCCGCGCGCTGCGGTTCGTGGTTGACGGCGGCGGCGCGCCGCTGCGCTACCTGCCGGGCCAGTTCCTGACGCTGGCGTTGCCGCTTCAGGGCGGCACCGCGTACCGCTCGTACACCATGAGCTCCAGCCCCACGGCCGGCGAGGCGTTCGAGCTGACCGTGAAGCGGGTGGACGGCGGCGTGGCCTCCCACTGGCTGTGTGACGAAGTCCGGGTCGGAACGCGGCTTGAGATGAACGGCCCGCACGGCCGCTTTACCTGCGCGCCCAAGCCGCCGGCCAAGCTGTTGCTGCTGTCAGCCGGCAGCGGTGTGACGCCGATGCTGGCGATGGTGCGCTGGGTACGCGACCACGGGCTGGACACTGACATCGCCTTCTTCCATACCGCGCGCACCGCAGGCGACCTGATCTTCGGCGACGAGATGGCGCAGTTCGCCCGAGACAACCCGCGCTTCGTGCAGCACCTCGCGCTGACGCGCCAGCGCAAGAAAGGCTTCCTGAGTGGCCGCTTCAGCCTGCGGCAGTTGCAGGCGTCGGTGCCGGACTTCCTGTCGCGCAACGTGTTCGTGTGCGGCCCGCAGGGCTTTATGGACGCCGCGCGTGAAGGCCTGCAAGCGAGCGGCTTCAACATGCGCCGCTACCACGCGGAAAGCTTCGGGGCGGCGGTGCAGGCGGGCGGCGGCACGATCCACTTCCTGAAGAGCAAAAAGCGGATGGATTGTGGTGGTCAGACCAGCCTGCTCGACCTGGCGGCCCAACTCGGCGTGAAGGTGGCCAGCAGTTGCCGCACGGGCGACTGCGGCGACTGCAAGCTCAAGGTGACGCGCGGCAAGGTGCCATGCGCCAGCACCGCCGGGCTGGCGCCGCATGAGATCGACGAGGGCTACGTGCTGAGCTGCGTGGGCTACATCGACGGCGACGTGGCCGTCGAGGCCTGAAGACATCCAGCGGCCGGCGCGGCCGACCCGGGCGCCCGGAAACGCTTGTTTGCGCGGGTTTTGGGACGTTTTTGGCCGATACCCCTCGTAAAAAGGTCGGTTGATGCTATGAAAATGGGACTCATATCCCGTCCCTGAACGCGGTTGCGGGCAATCGGCTATGGTTGCGGCATGACGCAAAACGGATGGACACGGGTGGTGCTGCAGGCTTGGCGCGCGTTGGGGCGCGACCTGCGCTCGGGGGAGTTGCGGCTGTTGATGGTGGCGGTGGCGCTGGCCGTCGCGGCACTTACCGCGGTGGGGTTTTTTGCCGACCGCTTGTATAGCGGCCTGCAGCGTGATGCGCGGCAGTTGCTCGGGGGGGATGTGGTGGTCGCGGCCGACCAGGCGCCACCGCCTTTTGTCGCGGAGAAAGCGGCGGCGATGGGTCTGCGGACCAACGCCAGCCTGAGCTTCCCGACCATGGCCCGCGCCAGTGACGCGCAAGGCGGCGCAAGCCGGCTGGTGGCATTGAAATCGGTGGCGCCCGGCTACCCGCTGCGCGGCCAGTTGACCGTGGCATCACAGCCGGGTGCCCCGGCCGCGCCGACCCGGGACATACCGGCGCCGGGCGAAGCCTGGGTGGACGCCGCGCTGCTGGACCAGCTGGGCCTGGCCGTGGGCGATCCCCTGTTGCTGGGCGATGCCACGCTGCGGCTGGCCCGGGTGATTGTGCTGGAGCCCGACCGCGGCGCCGGCTTCATGAACTTCGCTCCGCGGGTGATGCTGCACGAAGACAGCCTGCGGGCCACCGGCCTGGTCCAGCCGGCCAGCCGCCTGACCTGGCGTCTGGCGGCGGTGGCCGACGGGGCGGGTGCCGAGGCACGGGTCAAGGCGTTCCGCGAATGGGCCGACCAGGCGCTGCCGCAGGCGGGTGTGCGCGGGGTGCGGGTCGAGACCCTGGAATCGGGCCGCCCCGAGATGCGCCAGACGCTGGATCGCGCGGGCAAGTTCCTCAGCCTGGTGTCCCTGCTGGCCGCGCTGCTGTCGGCGGTGGCGGTGGCGCTGGCGGCGCGGGGTTTTGCCGCCCGCCATCTGGACGATTGCGCCATGCTGCGGGTGCTGGGCCAGAGCCAGCGGACCATTGCCGCCAGTTACACGGTGGAGTTCGTGCTGGCCGGTCTGGTGGCCAGCCTGGTCGGGGTGGCCTTGGGGTATGCGGTGCATTTTGCGTTCGTCGAGCTGCTTGCCTCGCTGATTACGTCGGCGCTGCCGCCGCCGGGCCTCACCCCGGTGGTCTTCGGGCTCGCCATGGGCCTGACGCTGCTGGTGGCCTTTGGTCTGCCGCCGGTGCTGCAACTGGCGCAGGTGCCGCCCCTGCGTGTCATGCGGCGGGATGTCGGGCAGCTCAAACCGGTGTCGCTGGCCGTGCTCGGGCTTGGGGTGGGCGGTTTTGCCGCACTGCTGCTGGCCGTCAGCAGCGACCGCGTGCTGGGCCTGCTGGCGGTGGGGGGCTTTGGCCTGGCCACGCTGCTGTTTGCCGCCCTGAGCTGGCTGGCGGTGGCGGTGCTGCGGCGCCTGGTCAACGAAACCCGCGCCCCGCGCTGGCTGCTGCTGGCCACACGGCAGATGGCCGCCCGGCCTGCCTATGCGGTGGTACAGGTCAGCAGCCTGGCCGTGGGCCTGCTGGCGCTGGTGCTGCTGGTGCTGCTGCGCACCGACCTGATCGCCAGCTGGCGCCAGGCTTCGCCGGCCAATGCGCCCAACCGTTTTGTCATCAACATCATGCCCGAGCAGGGCCCGGCGTTCGAGCGCACGCTGCAGCAGGCCGGCGTGCGCGATTACGACTGGTACCCCATGATCCGGGGCCGGCTGGTGGCCATCAACGGCCGCGCCGTGACGCCCGAGCAGTTCACCAACGACCGCGCCCAGCGCTTGGTGGACCGGGAATTCAACCTTTCGCACAGCGCCCCGGCGCCGCGCCACAACACGGTGGTGGCCGGCCGCTGGACCGAGGAAGAAGCCGACGCGATCAGCGTCGAAGACGGCATTGCCGAGACGCTGGGCCTGCGCCTGGGCGACCGCCTGACCTTCGACATTGCCGGGGTGCCCCGCGAAGCCCGCATCACCAGCCTGCGCAAGGTCGACTGGGCGTCGATGCGGGCGAACTTCTTTGTCATCTATCCGGTCAGCCGCCTCGACGGTGTGCCCTCGACCTACATGGCGGCCTACCGCGCACCCTCCACCCCGGGATTCGACAACGGGCTGGTGCGCAGCTTTCCGAACATCACCAATGTGGACATGAGCCTGACCATCAATCAGGTGCAGCGGGTGCTGGACCAGGTGGTGCGGGCCGTGGAGTTTCTGTTCGGCTTCACGCTGGCGGCCGGCCTGATCGTGCTGTTTGCGGCCGTGTCGGCCACGCGCGAGGAGCGGGCCCGCGAGTTCGCCGTGATGCGTGCCGTGGGCGCCCAGGCGCGGCTGCTGCGCCAGGTGCAGCGGGCGGAGCTGGCCGGTGTGGGCCTGCTGGCCGGTGTGCTGGCCAGCGCGGTGGCCATGGTGGTGGGCTGGGCCATGGCGCGTTTTGCTTTCGAATTCCACTGGACCGCGTCCCCCTGGGTGCCGGTGATCGGCGCGCTGGTCGGCGCCGGCCTGGCGCTGCTGGCCGGCTGGTGGGGCCTGCGCGAGGTCTTGCGCCGCCCGGTGGTGGATACACTGCGGCGTGCCGCCGAATAGGGCACTACTAAAACAGTAGCTGAAAGCGACCTTTTTGCGCTGGGTATCGGCCATTTTTACCTGAAAACCATGTCGAACACCCCTACCGAGCCGGGCCGGAGCCCGTTTGAGCGCCTGGGCGGCGAATCGGCCGTGCGAACCCTGGTGGACCGCTTCTACGACCTCATGGACCTGGAGAGCGCCTATCGCGAGCTGCGCGCCGCCCACGGCACCACCCTGGACGACGCGCGCGACAAGCTGTTCTGGTTTCTGTGTGGCTGGCTGGGCGGGCCGTCCCATTACACCGACCGGTTCGGCCATCCGCGTCTGCGGGCGCGGCACATGCCCTTTGCCATCGGCATCCGCGAGCGCGACCAGTGGCTGGCCTGCATGGATCAGGCCATGGCCGAGACCGGTGTCGAACCGGCCTTGCATGCCCGCCTGAACGAAAGCTTCTTCCAGACCGCCGACTGGATGCGCAACCGCAACGGTTGAGGCAGGCGGTCCGGGCGCCGGTTCAGGCTCCGCCGCGCCGGGCCTGCAGCAACACCACCACGGCGCCGGCGCCGCCCTCGTCGGCGCGGGCCTGCACAAACGCGATGACCGGGTTTTTCTGCACCAGCCAGCTGTGGACCTTGCCCTTGAGCACCGGCGTGCGCCCGGGCGAGCCCAGGCCTTTGCCGTGCACCACACGCACGCAGCGCAGGCCCTCGCGGTGGGCGCTGCGGATGAAGTCGGCCAGCGCGTGGCGGGCCTCGTCGCGGCGCAGGCCGTGCAGATCCAGTTCGCGCTGTATGGACCAGTCGCCGCGCCGCAAGCGGCGGGTGACGTCGGTGCCGATGCCGGGCCGGCGGAAACTCAGCGCATCGTCGGTTTCCAGCAGGCTGGCGACATCGAAGTCATCGCTCAGCGCCTCGCGCAGCACGGCCGCCTCGTCGCGCGCGCGCTGGCGTGCCTCCGGCAGTGCGGGGGCGCGGCCCAGGCGGGCGCGCGCCGGCTGAACCAGCGGTTGCACCGGGCCCACCCAGCGGGTGAACAGGTTCGCCTCGGCCTGGGCGCGGCGGGCGGCCTCGGCGGCGCGCTGGCGCTGCGCTTCGTCCCGGGCGCGCTGCTCGGCCAGCTGCTGGCGCACCGCCGCCATGTCCTGCAGCGAGCGGATCGGCGCATTGCGGGGGGCGCTGGTGTCGGCCATGGCAAGCGGGGGTGGTGGCGGCCGGTTCGGCGGCGGTCGGGGTCAGATCAGGCCGCGTTCGGCCATCGACAGGGCCTGGCCGGGCGCGACGATGACATGGTCCAGCACCCGCACGTCGACCAGGGCCAGCGCGGCCTTGAGCGTCTGGGTCAGTGCTTCATCGGCCCGGCTGGGCTGGACGGTGCCGCTGGGGTGGTTGTGGGCCAGCACCACCGCGGCGGCATGGTGGTGCAGCGCGCGCAGGACCACCTCGCGCGGATAGACGCTGGTCTGCGTGAGGGTGCCGCGAAACAGTTCTTCCATGGCCAGCAGCCGGTTCTGCGCATCCAGAAACAGCACGGCAAACACCTCATGCCCTTTGGCGGCCAGGTGCAGCGCCAGATAATGCTTGACGGCATCCGGGGTGCCGAAGACCTCGCGCTCGCGCAGTTGCTCGGCCAGCGCGCGGCGCGCCAGCTCCAGCACCGCGACCAGCTCCGCGCGTTTGGCGGGTCCCAGGCCCTTGATGCGTTTGAGGTCGTCGGCGCCGGCATGCAGCAGGCCGCTGATGCCGCCGAAACCCGCCGGTGGCTGCGCCAGAAGCTCGGCGGCCAGCTGCAGCACCCCTTTGCCGGCCATGCCGGTGCGCAGCAGCAGGGCCAGCAGTTCGGCGTCCGAGAGCGCGCCGGCTCCGCGCGCGAGCAGCTTTTCGCGCGGCTGGGCTTCGGCGGGAAGGTCTTTGAGCGGCATGGGGGGACGGGCGGGTGCGGGTTTCTACAATGGCGGGCTCAGTTTATCGGGACTTCCATGACGACTGTTCAACAGGGCTCTTTCCTCACGCTGCACTACCGGCTGGCCGGTCCGGCCGGCGACGTCATCAACACTTTTGACGGGCCACCGGCCACGCTGTCCATCGGCGCGGGCGAGCTGTCGCCCGCCGTGGAGCAGCGGCTGCTGGGCCTGGAGGAGGGCTGCCGGGTGCAGTTCGATCTGCCCGCCGGCGAGGCCTTCGGCCCCCGCAACCCCGACATGGTGCAGTGGCTGGCCCGCCGCGAGCTGGACACCATGGGCGACCCCGACGAGCAGTACACGGTCGGCGACGTGGTGCAGTTCCCCACCCCCGACGGCCGGGGCCGTTTCGCCGGCACGGTGCTGGCGGTGCGTGACGACGGCGCGCTGCGGCTGGATTTCAACCATCCGCTCGCAGGCCAGCCGGTGACCTTCGAAGTCCACCTGGTGGGGGTGTTGTGATGACCGGCAGCGACCCCGGGGCACCGGGCGTCATCCTTCTTGCGGAGCCGCGCGGCTTTTGCGCCGGGGTGGACCGGGCGATCGAAATTGTCGAACGGGCGCTGGCCAAATTCGGCCGGCCCATCTACGTGCGCCACGAAATCGTGCACAACACCTATGTGGTGGACGACCTCAAGGCCAAAGGGGCGATCTTCATCGAAGACCTGGCCGAGGTGCCCCCGGGCGCCACGCTGGTGTTTTCCGCGCACGGGGTGCCCAAGGCGGTCGAGCGCGAGGCCCAGGCGCGGGGGTTTCGGGTGTTCGATGCGACCTGCCCCCTGGTGACCAAGGTGCATGTCGAGGTGGCCAAACTGCACCGCGAAGGCTACGAATTCATCATGATCGGCCACAAGGGCCACCCCGAGGTGGAAGGCACCATGGGGCAGCTGGACAGCGGCATCCACCTGGTCGAGGACGAGGCCGACGTGGCCCGGGTGCGCCCGGCGCAGGAGCGGCTGCTGGCGGTGGTGACCCAGACCACCCTCAGTGTCGACGATGCCGCCGGCATTCTGGCGGCGGTCAAGGCCCGGTTTCCGGCGGTACGCGAGCCCAAGCAGCAGGATATCTGCTACGCCACACAGAACCGGCAGGACGCGGTCAAACTGCTCAGCCCGCAGGTTGAACTGGTCATTGTGGTGGGCAGCCCCACCAGTTCCAACAGCAACCGCCTGCGTGAGCTCGCGGCGCGCCTGGGCACCGAAAGCTACATGGTCGACAACGCGGACGAGCTGCAGCCCGCCTGGTTTGAGGGCAAGACCCGCATCGGCCTGACCGCCGGTGCCTCGGCGCCCGACGTGCTGGTGCGGCAGGTGATCGAGCGCATCCGCAGTCTGGGCGCTGTGGCGGTGCGCCACCTTCCCGGCATCGAAGAGACGATGAAGTTCCCGCTGCCCAAGGGCCT
Organism: Burkholderiaceae bacterium; assembly: GCA_016790575.1. Taxonomy (GTDB): domain Bacteria; phylum Pseudomonadota; class Gammaproteobacteria; order Burkholderiales; family Burkholderiaceae_C; genus JAEUOU01. Next base: position 9,917 of record JAEUOU010000030.1, read on the forward strand.
GCGGCTGGACGAGGGCGAACCGCTGGAGCATCTTCGGTGAATCGCTCTGATATCGAGAGCGCCCAGACACGCATTTCCGCTGGGTATGCGGGTTTTTTGCGCGAAACGCCGCTGTGGAAGCTGCCGGGCAGCCTGTTCGGTTGCCCCGGCGCTGAAATCTGGCTGAAGCTGGAACAGCTGCAGGTGGGAGGCAGCTTCAAGGCCCGCGGTGCCCTCCACCGGCTGCTGGCGCATCCGGTGCCACCGGCCGGCGTGATCGTCGCCTCGGGCGGCAACGCCGGCATTGCGACCGCGGCCGCGGCGCAGGCGCTGGGGGTGCCTTGCGAGGTGTTTGTGCCCGAGGTGTCGTCACCCGCCAAACGCGCGCTGCTGGCCGAGCGCGGCGCGCGCGTGGTGGTGACCGGCGCCAGCTACGCCGAGGCGCTGGCGGCCTGCCAGGCGCGCCAGCGCGAAACGGGCGCGTTGACCACCCATGCCTACGACCTGCCCGAAGTGGTGGCTGGCGCCGGCACGCTCGCGCGCGAGCTGGAACATCAGGGCGGCCTGCCCGATACCGTGCTGGTCAGTGTCGGCGGCGGCGGGCTCATCGCCGGTGTGGCCGCCTGGTTCGACGGCCGCGCGCGGGTGCTTGCGCTGGAGCCCGAAGGGGCGCCGACCCTGTTTGCCGCCCGGGCCGCCGGCGCGCCGGTGGATGTGGCGGTCTCCGGCATCGCCGCCGATTCGCTGGGCGCCCGGCGCATCGGTTCGATTGCCTGGGAGGTCAGTCAGCGCCTGGTCACCGACGCCCTGCTGCTGGACGATGGCGCCATCCGCACGGCCCAGCGCTGGCTGTGGCAGACGCTGCGTGTCATGGTGGAACCCGCTGCCGCACTGGGTGTGGCAGCCCTTTTGACCGGTGTGGTGCGACCGGTTGCGGGCGAACGCGTCGCCCTGATCCTGTGTGGCGCCAATCTGGACCCGGCCACGCTGGCCTGAAAACTACAATCCCGAGACCATGCTAGACATCGTTACCCTGAGAAAAGACCTCGACGCCGTCGTGGCGCGGCTCGAAACCCGCAAAAATCCCCAGCCGTATCTGGACGTTGCGACCTTCCGTGCCCTGGAGTCCGAACGCAAGACCATCCAGACCCGTACCGAGCAGCTGCAAAGCCAGCGCAACACCCTGAGCAAGCAGATCGGCATGCTCAAAGGCAAGGGTCAGCACGCCGAAGCCGACGCGGCCATGACCCAGGTGGCCGACATGAAGGCCGAACTGGAGGCATCCGCGGCGCGGCTGGAGGTGATCCAGGCCGAACTGCAAAGCCTGCTGCTGGCGGTGCCCAACCTGCCCCACGAGTCGGTGCCGGTGGGCAGCGACGAGCATGGCAACGTCGAGTTGCGCCGCTGGAGCCCCGACGGTCACGGGCCGCGCAACTTCGATTTCGCGATCCAGGACCATGTCGACATCGGCCTGAAACTGGGCCTGGACTTTGACACCGGCGTCAAGCTCGCCGGCGCGCGATTCACCTTCATGCGCGGGCCGATCGCCCGGCTGCACCGGGCGCTGGCGCAGTTCATGCTGGACACGCAGACCCAGCAGCATGGCTACACCGAGTGTTACACCCCGTACATCGTCAATGCGCAGACGCTGCAGGGGACCGGGCAACTGCCCAAGTTCGAGGCCGACCTGTTTGCCGCCAACAAAGGCGGCCAGGACGGGGGCGAAGACAACCCCACGCTGTACCTGATACCCACATCGGAAGTGACACTGACCAATGTGGTGCGCGACGAGATCGTCGCCGAGTCCGATCTGCCGATTCGCCTGACGGCGCACACGCCCTGTTTCCGCTCCGAGGCCGGCAGTGCAGGCCGCGACACCCGCGGCATGATCCGTCAGCACCAGTTCGACAAGGTCGAGATGGTACAGATCGTTCATCCGGAAAAGAGCTACCAGGCGCTGGACGAAATGACCGGCCATGCCGAAGCCGTCCTGCAAAAACTGGGGCTGCCCTACCGTGTGATGCTGCTGTGCACCGGCGACATGGGTTTTGGCGCGACCCGCACCCACGACCTGGAAGTGTGGGTCCCGGCCCAGGGCACCTACCGCGAAATCAGTTCGGTGTCGAACTGCGAGGCTTTCCAGGCCCGCCGTCTGCAGGCCCGTTTCAAGAACGCCCAGGGCAAGAACGAGCTGGTGCACACCCTCAACGGCTCCGGCCTGGCCGTCGGGCGCACGCTGGTGGCGGTGCTGGAGAACTACCAGAACGCCGACGGTTCGGTGACCGTACCCGAGGTGCTGCGCCCCTACATGGGCGGTCTGGAGCGCCTGGCGCCCTGATGCACTGGCGGGCCTGCTAGAATCACGGGCTTATCACGCTGCGGAGAGGTGGCAGAGTGGTCGAATGCACCGGATTCGAAATCCGGCGTACAGTTTCTACTGTACCGAGGGTTCGAATCCCTCCTTCTCCGCCAAAACAAAGGCCTTCTTGCCTGCTCAGCAGGGCCTGAAAGCGCAAAAAGCCCCGCATTGCGGGGCTTTTTTTGTGGGCGCTGGCGGCCCGGATCGCAGGAGATGGGCCGCGTCAGCCCAGCAGACCGTTTTCCCGGGCGAAATGCAGGGCCTGGGTGCGGCTGTTGACACCCAGCCGGCGGAACAGCCGCCACAGGTGGACCTTGACCGTGTGTTCGCTGATGTCGAGCTGGCTGGCGATGTCGCGGTTGCTCAGGCCCTGGTCCAGCATGATGATCAGCTGTTTCTGCCGCTTGGACATTTTGATGCCCTGCCCGCCGCCCGTTCCGGTGGTGTCTTCGAAGTCGGGTTCGCCGTCGGCAGCGAGCAGTGAGCGCAGCGCCGCCAGGATGTCGCTGGCCGGGCTGGATTTGGAGATGAACACGTCCGCGCCCGCATCCAGACAGGCGGTCTCGAAATCCTCGGCGGGCGAGGCCGAGACCACCGCCAGGGGTACGTCGGGATACCGGGCGTGTACCTCCAGCACCCCCGAGGTGCCGACGGCGTCGGGCAGCTTGAGGTCCAGACAGATCAGCGCGGGTGTGCCATGGCGCTCGACCGCTTCGCGCAACGCACCGATATGCGACAGCTCCACAATCTGCGCGCCGGCTTTCAGGCGCCGCAACATCATCACCAGGGCCTCCCGCATCAGCGGGTGATCGTCAATGACAAAAAAGCGGGTGCTGTCGATGTTGGTCATGATGCGCGTGCGGCCTCGGCGAGTTGGTCAAGGGCACTCGCTGCGGCCTGGCGTAGTGCGGGGGTGTCATCTTGCAGGTAGGCGGCCTGTTGCGCAAGGGCTGCGGCGCCACCTTGGGTCAGTGCGGCAATGACCGGGCCTGCGGCCCTGGGCTGTTCGAAGCCACGGCTTTGCAGCAGCACCTGCCCCTGGGCATCGGTGAGTTTGAAGTAGAACAGCCCGTCGCGCTCGCGATACTGTTTGAAGGTCGGCAGGCCCGATGCCTTTTCGCGCGCGGGTCGGGCGGCGGTGGCGGGTTTGGCCACCGAGCGCAAACCCACGGCCTGGCGCAGTTCGGTCATGAAGGGTGCCGAGAGCTGGCGCGCGCGGGCGGCGCCGGCCAGCAAAATCGCTTCGATCTGCGCGGGGTTGGCGATCAGGGAGTCATAGCGCTCACGCATCGGCGCCATCTCACGGTCGATTCGCTCGAAAAGCGCCTGTTTGGCATCGCCCCAGGCAATGCCGTCGCGGAACGCCTGGCGAAAGGCCTCGGTCTCTTGCGCGCTGGCGAAGGCCTGGTAGATCTGGAACAGCGCGCTGCCTTCGGTCTCTTTGGCCTCGCCGGGTGCGCGGGAGTCGGTGACGATGCCCATGATCTGTTTGCGCAACTGCGCAGCCGGCGCGAACAGGGCAATGGTGTTGTCGTAGCTCTTGCTCATCTTGCGCCCGTCCAGGCCGGGCAGTGTGGCCACGGACTCCTCGATGGCCGCCTCGGGCAGCACGAAATGCTCGCCGTAAAGATGGTTGAAGCTCGACGCCATGTCGCGCGCCATTTCGATGTGCTGGATCTGGTCACGCCCGACCGGAATCTTGTGCGACTTGAACATCAGGATGTCGGCCGCCATCAGCACCGGGTACATGAACAGACCGGCTGTGACCTCGCTGTCGGGGTCGGTGCCGGCGGCGGTGTTCTTGTCGACGGCCGCCTTGTAGGCATGGGCACGGTTGAGCAGGCCCTTGCCGGTCACGCAGGTCAGCAGCCAGGTCAGTTCGGGGATTTCGGGGATGTCGGACTGGCGGTAGAAAAAGACCTTGTCCGGGTTCAGTCCGGCAGCGAGCCAGCTGGCGGCGATCTCCAGGGTCGATCGCTGGATGCGTGCCGGATCCTCGCACTTGATCAGCGCATGGTAGTCGGCGAGGAAATAGAAGCTTTCGGTGCCGGCATTCAGGCTGGCGGCCACGGCAGGGCGAATGGCGCCGACGTAGTTGCCCAGGTGGGGGGTGCCGGTGGTGGTGATGCCAGTGAGAACGCGCAGGGACGACATGGAAAAATTCAGGGGAAAGTCAGCGAAGAATCAGGGTCAGCGGGGTAAGGACCAGTTCCAGCAGGCCGTAGGTGAGTGCCATCAGGGGTTGCATCCACAGGGTGCTGACCACACCGGCGAGTACCAGCGCCATGACAATGAAAAAGCCCCAGGGTTCGACACGGGAGAGCAGCTCGGCCTGGCGCCAGGGCAACAGGCCCACCAGGATGCGCCCGCCGTCCAGGGGTGGCAGCGGAAACAGGTTGAAGACGAACATGACGACGTTGACCAGGATGCCGGCCTGCGCCATCTTGACGAAAAACGGCTCGTCCACACCCGCCGCGCGCAGTCCGTGCAGCGCAATGGCCCACAACAGGGCTTGCGCGAGATTGGAACCCGGGCCGGCCAGTGCCACCCAGATCATGTCGCGTTTCGGATGGCGCAGATTGCCGAATCGCACCGGCACCGGTTTGGCGTAACCGAACAGGAAGGCGCCGCCGGTGGCCACATACAACAGCAGGGGCATCGCGATGGTGCCCAGCGGGTCGATATGGGGCAGCGGATTGAGGGTGACACGCCCCATCGCCCAGGCGGTGTTGTCACCGAAATGGCGGGCCGCATAGCCATGGGCTGCTTCGTGCACCGTGATGGCGAACAACACGGGCAGTGCAAAAATCGAAACGGTCTGAATAAGTGAGGCGAGGTCCACCGGGCGATTGTCTCAGAGCGGCGCCGCGGGCCCGGTCACAGTCCCAGCACGGCCGGGTCGCCCCGACCATGGCGCATCAGCACGGGCTCGTCGCCGCTGAGGTCGACGACGGTGGTTGGCGCCAGCGGACAGGCACCGGCATCGACCACGGCGGCCAGGCCGCGATCAAAGCGCTCCAGAATGTCGGTGGCATCGTTCAGCGGTTCCTGCGCGTCCGGGGGAATGAGTGTTGTGGCCAGCAGTGGCGCGCCATGCAGTTCGAGCAGGGCCTGCAACGTACGGTGGTCGGGCACACGCAGGCCGATGGTTTTGCGCTGCGGGTGGCTCAGCCGCCGCGGGACCTCTTTGGTGGCCTCCAGGATGAAGGTGAAAGGCCCCGGCGTGCCGAGCTTGACCTGCCGGAACTGGCGGTTGTCCACCCGTGCATAGGTCGACAGGTCGCGCAGGTCCCGACATAACAAGGTCAGATGGTGCTTTTCGTCAATGCCGCGGATGCGACGCAGCTGGTCTGCGGCGTTGCGATCGTCCAGGTGGCAGGCCAGGGCATAGCTGGAGTCGGTCGGCAGCGCGATGACACCGCCTTTTTCCAGCAACTGCACGGCCTGCTTGAGCAGCCGCACTTGCGGGTTGTCGGGGTGAATGATGAAATGCTGAGCCATGTCGCGAGTGTAGGCGCGCCGGCGGGGGCCTGACCAGCCGGGCCGTCGCGCTCAGTGAACGCGGTGGGCCAGCAAGGTCCACACCGGGGTCAGATCGGCGGGCAACGGGGGCAGACTGCCCAGATCGGTATGGCTTTCGTCGGGGCTGTGGAAATCACTGCCGCGCGAAGCCGCAAGGCTGAACTCCCGGGCCATCGCGGCGTACTTCAGGGCCTCCTGAGCCGAATGGCTGCCGGTGACCACTTCGACGCCCTGGCCGCCATGGGCCTTGAATTCGGTGAACAGCGCGTATTCTTCATTGGCGCTGAAGCCGTAACGGGCCGGGTGGGCAATCACGGCCATGCCGCCGGCGCGAACGATCCAGCCCACCGCGTCACCCAGGCGGGCCCAGCGATGGGGCACGAAACCGGGCTTGCCCTCGGTGAGGAATCGGCGGAAGACTTCGTAGGTGTCGCGGCAGACACCGCTTTCGACCAGGTATCGTGCGAAATGGGTGCGCGATATCAGCTCGGGGTTTCCGGCGTACCGCAGGGCGCCTTCATACGCGCCGCAAATGCCCACCCGTTCCAGGCTGGCGGCCATGTCGCGGGCGCGTTCGCCACGACCCCCGCGGGTGCGTACCAGTCCGTCGCGCAGATCGGCATCGTCAGCGTCAAAGCCCAGGCCGACGATGTGCACGGTCTGGTCGGCAAATGTGACGGAGATTTCGGTGCCGGTCAGGTAACCGATGCCCTCGGCCCGCGCTGCGGCCATGGCGCGGTGCTGGCCACCGATTTCGTCATGGTCGGTCAGTGCCCACAGGTCGACGCCGCGCGCGGCGGCACGGGCCGCCAGGGCTTCCGGGGTCAAGGTGCCGTCCGACACCACGGAATGGCAATGCAGGTCGGCGTTGAGGGTCGAGTTCACGACTGCATTCTAGGCGGGGCGGACCTACCATGGTGTCTGCCGGGTCTTGCGGGAGGGTCGGACCGATCCGGGTGCGGAAATTCAGAAAAAAAGGCCAATACCCAGCGTAAAAAGGTCTTTGTTCGCTATATTTTATATAGCTTAATCGACGGGCTGCCCGTCAGGCGGACAGCGCGGGCACGGGCAGCGGGCCCCGAAGCGCTTCGATCAGGGCGCTCAGTCGCAGCACGCCGGCATCATCGAAGCGGGCGCCGGCGATCTGGACGCCGATGGGCAGCCCGTCTTCGGTGACACCGACCGGAATGGACGCCGCCGGCTGCTCGGACATGTTGAACGGCACCGTAAAGGCGATGTGTTCCAGCGGCCGCAACGGGTCGTTGGTGGGCGAGGCCCAATCGGCCGGCGGTGGCGAGACCGGGGCGGTCGGTGAAAGCACAAAGTCGAACGGTGCGCAGGCCCGGTGGGTGCTGACCCGCGTGAGGTGAAACTGGCTGACCGCGTCGTAGACCTGCACGCCTGTCATGTTGCTGGCGCTTTCCGCCCAGGCGCGGATGTACGGCAACACGCGTTGGCGCCGCCCCTCGGGAAGGGCCGAAAGCTCACGCAAGCAGCGCATCCGCCAGAAACGGTCCATGCCGTCGAGCATTTCCCGGGTGAAAAATGGCGCCATGGGAATGATCTGGGCGCCCGCGCGGGCGAGGGAATCGGCCGTCTTCTGCACGGCTGCCACGATTGCGGGCTCGACGGCCAGACCACAGCCGGCGTCGAGCAGCAGACCGATGCGCAGGCCGCGCAGCGCCGTGGAATCCAGGGCGGGAAGACTCCAGTCGATGTCCTGGGGTGGCAGGTTCATGCAATCGCGGCGATCGGGCCGGCTCAGGCTGGCCATGAGGAGCGCCGCATCCGCCACGGTTCGGGTCATGGGGCCGGCGACTCGGCCGGTGTAAGGCGGGTCGATGGGGATGCGACCCAGGCTGGGTTTGAGCCCGAAAACCCCACACCAGGCGGCGGGCAGCCGGATCGAGCCACCGATGTCGGTTCCCAGATGCAAGGGCCCGTAGGCGGCGGCGGCAGCAGCCCCGGCGCCGGCGCTGCTGCCGCCCGGGGTGCGCATGGTGTCCCACGGGTTGCGTGACAGCGCATGGAAACTTGACAGGCCTGACGTCAGCATGCCGTAGTCGGGCATGGTGGTCTTGGCCAGCACGATGGCGCCGGCCTCACGCAGTCGCGCCGCCGGCGGGCTGTCGGCCACGGCCGGCTCCAGGGTGGTGGCTGCCGTTCCCATGGGGACCGGGTCGCCGGCCGTTGCGATGTTCTCCTTCAGGGTGACCGGCACGCCGTCCAGCGGACCCTGGGGGGAGCCCATGCGCCAGCGCTGTTCGGACGCACGGGCTGCGGCGAGGGCCGCGTCCGGAAAGAGGAGCCAGCAGGCGCGCAGTTGCGGTTCGCAGCGGTCGATGTGGTTGAGGGTGTCGCGTACCACCTCGACGGGCGACACATCCCCCGCGCGGTAACGGGCCAGCAGCGTGCGCGCGTCCAGCCGGTGCAGTGCGCTCATGCGCTCAGGCCCAGGCCAGTGCGGACAGATCGTTGACGAAGATGGGCATGTCTTTCCACAGGCCCTTGATGCGCGCGTTCGCCACCGTGATCCACTGTGGCTGGTACAGGAATGCGTGGGCCGCGTCTTGCGCGATCAGGCGCTGGGCTTCGCCAAGATGGCGTGCCCGGTCGGCATCGCGCGGGGAGTTGTTGATTTTGTTGAAGATTTCGTTGAAGCGCGCCGACTCGTAACCCCAGTAATAGCCCGGTTTGGCAAAGTTGCCCAGATCAAACGGCTCGACATGGGCAATCAGGGTCATGTCATAGGCCTTGTTGCCGTAAACGGTACTCAGCCATTGCGCCCATTCGACGTTTTGCAGTTTCGCCACGATGCCCACTTTGGCCAGCTGCGCGGCGATGACTTCGCCACCCTGGCGGGCGTAGGGCGGTGGGGGCAGGATCAGGCTGAGCTCCAGCGGCGTCTTGATGCCCGCTTCGGACAGCAGGGCGCGGGCCTTGTCCGGCTGGAACGGGTTGATGCCGGTGGTATCGACATAGCCGAAGGCGCCAGGCACGTAATGGCTGCCGATCGGCACCCCGAAACCGTCGGCAGCGCCGGTGATGACGGCCTTGCGGTCGATCGCCGCCGAAATGGCGCGTCGGACCCGCACATCGTCAAGCGGCTTCTTTTTGTTGTTCAACGCCAGGATGGTCTTGGCACGCGAGCCGCTGACGACGATCTGGAATCGTTTGTCGCGACGGAACTGCTCAAGACTGCGCGCGGCGGCGACGCGGGCGAAGATGTCCACATCGCCCGCGAGCAGCGCGGCCACTTGCGCCGCGGGATCGGAGATGAAGCGGAATGTGGCCCGACGCATGGTGATCGAGCCGGCCTGGCGGAAGCCTTCCCAGGCCGCCAGTGAGATCGACGCGCCTTTGGTCCAGCTGTCAAGGCGATAGGGCCCCGTGCCGACGGGGCGGGTTGCATTGGTGTCCACGCTTTTGGGCTCCACCATGATCGCGGTGGCCTGCCCCAAAAGGAAAAGGAAGTCGGGGTTGACCTCTTTGTTGATCAGCACAACGGTGTGTTCGTCGATCACACCGATGCTGTCGATGGCAGCGAAGGTGCGTTTGTCCTTGTTGGTGCTTTTTTCGCCGGCTGCGCGTTCAAAGGCGAACTTGACGGTGGCGGCATTGAACGGCTCACCGTTGTGGAAACGTACCCCCTTGCGAAGGCGGAAGGTGTAGGTGCGCAGGTCGGGCGATACTTCCCAGCGTTCTGCCAGCAGGGGCGAGACGCTGCCGTCGGAGTTGATTTTCGTGAGGGTCTCGAAAACGTTGTACAGAACCACCTCGGCGATGGCCGATGCCGCACCTGCGGTCGGATCCAGCCCCGGGGGCTCCAGAGTCATGGCAAGGACGACAGCGTTTTTGCGCCCCTGAGCAGTGGCACCGAGCGGCAACGTGCCCAGCGTGGTAGCGGCCAGGGTTCCGATGGCGAATTCCCGACGAAGCATGGTGATCTCCTGTGAAGGGGCCCCATGGTAGCCAAAGTGGCGAGGTGTTGCGGGGGCGCTGACTAAAAACGGATGTCCGGAACGGCCTTGACCAGCGCTTCGGTATAGGGATGGGCCGGGCGGGCGAACAGGTCGTGCGGTGGGCCGTATTCGACGATCCGGCCATGCTGGAGGACCGCGACTTCGTCGCACACATGCTGAACCACTGCCAGATCGTGGCTGATGAAGAGATAGGAGATACCGAAGCGGTCTTGCAGGTCCATGAGCAGGTTCAGTACCTGGGCTTGCACCGAGACATCCAGTGCGCTGACCGGTTCGTCGGCAACGATCAGGCGGGGTCGGTTGATGATGGCGCGTGCGATGGCGATGCGCTGACGCTGGCCGCCGGAAAACTCGTGGGGGAAACGTTGCGCATCCGCCGCAGTGAGGCCGACGGCCAGCAAGGCTTCGCGGACGTGGTCGTCCATGTCCCGGCGGCTCGGACGGTCCGTGGCCGGCAAGGCAGCCAAGGGCTCGCCGATGGTGCGTCCAATACGCATTCGCGGGTCCAGCGAGCCATACGGATCCTGAAAGATCATCTGGAAGTGGCGCCTGGCCCTGCGCAGTTCCCCGGGTGGCAGCTGGTGCAGGTCGACCCCCATCATCCGAACCGCACCGGAACTGGGTGTCTCCAGGGCCATGACACAGCGCGCCAGCGTCGATTTGCCCGAGCCTGACTCACCGACGATGCCCACGCTGTGCCCCTCACGCACCTGGAGCGAAACGCCGGCCAGGGCCTCCAGCGTCTCCGCTGGGCGCCATGGCAACGCCCGTGTCAGGGCATAGCGTTTGCCCAGGGAATCGACGTGCAGCAGGGCAGTCATGGAGTGGCGCTGCGGCGGTGGATGCAGGCGACGCGGTGGTGATCCTCCCGGCTCCAGACCGGTGGCGGTGCCGCGGCACATTGGTCCGTCGCACGGGGGCAACGTGGGGCGAACGCACAGCCTTCGGGCAGGTCGTGCAGGCGTGGAACGAAGCCGGCAATCGCAGGAAGGCGTTTACGTGCGCCGGGTGTGGTGGCGCCATTGCGGCTCAGTTGGGGTCGCGAGCCCATCAGGCCTTGCGTGTACGGATGAGATGGCGCCCGAAAAACAGCCGCTGTCGGTCCTGATTCGACAATGGTTCCGGCATACATCACCATCGTTCGCTCAACGTGGTTGGCGATGACACCGAGATCGTGCGAAATCATCAGCAGTGCCATGTGCCGTTCGCGAACCAGTTCACCGATGAGTTCGAGAATCTGGCCGGCAACGGTGACGTCCAGCGCGGTGGTCGGTTCGTCCGCAATCAGCAGGCAAGGCTCGCAGGCCAGGGCCATGGCGATGGTGATGCGCTGGCGCTGCCCGCCGGAGAACTGATGGGGCCAGGCGTCGACGCGGCGGCTTGCGTGTGCTATGCCGACACGATCCAGCAATTCGATGGCCCGCTTGCGGGCGGCATGGCGGTCCAGCCCCATATGCAGGCGCAATGGTTCGGCGATTTGGTGGCCGACGGTATGAACCGGATTGAGCGCACTCATGGGTTCCTGGAAAATCATGCCGATTTTTTTGCCCCGGATAGCGCACCACTGGCGCTCCGTCAGCGTGGTCATCTCGGCACCCAGAAAACGCACGGTACCGCGTATGCGGGCGTGCTCGGGCCCAAGGCCCATCAGGGACATCGCGGTCAGCGATTTGCCGCAGCCGGATTCGCCAACCAGACCGGCGGTTTCGCCGGCCTGTAACGTGAAGCTGATGCCGCGAACTGCGTCGACCGGTCCGTGCGCCGTCGTGAGGCGCACGCAAAGGTCTTCGATTTCGAGCAGCGCGTCTCCGGCCATGGTTCAGCGGTGGCGGGCCAGGCGTGGATCCAACAGGTCACGCAGACCGTCGCCCAGCAGGTTGAGGCCGAGAACAGCGCAGGCAATCGCCAGCCCTGGCCATATGGCAAGCAAGGGCGCCTGGAACAGCAGGGTTTGGGCATCGCTGAGCATGCGGCCCCAGGAGGGCTGCGGGGGCTGCGTTCCCAGACCGAGATAGGACAGTGCGGCTTCAGCGAGGATCGCAATGGCGAACTGGATGGTGGCCTGAACGATGAGGATCGGGATGATGTTGGGCAGGATGTGTTCTACGGTGATGCTGGTTGGCCCTTTGCCGCAAGCGCGTGCAGCCAGTACGAACTCTCTCGCCCATAGCGCGTTGGCGGAGCCGCGGGTGATGCGGGCAAAGGTCGGTATGTTGAAAATTCCGATCGCGATGATCGAATTGACAATGCCGGGGCCGAACACCGCCGTCATCATGATGGCCGAGAGAATTGCCGGGAACGCAAATGTGAAGTCGGACAGACGCATGATCACTTCCTCGGTCCAGCCACGCCGGGCCGACGCGACAAGGCCCAGGGCCGTCCCGACGATCAGGCCGATGCCGACGGCAATGACGCCGACGAGGATCGAGTTGCGTGCGCCTACCAGCAGGAGCGACAACACGTCCCGGCCAAACGGGTCGGTGCCCAGCCAATAGGGTGCGCCGGGGGGGAGCAGTCGGTGCTCCAAGTTCATTTCGAAGGGTGAGTGGGGCGTCCATATCCAGGAAAGCAGGGCTGCGGCCACCAGCACGAGGCTGAACGCGGCGCCGATGATCAGGCTGGGGTGGCGGAACGGTGCAATCAAAGGTCACCGGCTTTCACGCGCGGATCGATCAGCGCATACAGGACGTCAACGAAGAAATTGACCACGATCACCATTGCAGCAAGCAGCATGACGCAGTTGCGCACCACAATAAGGTCGCGATTCGCAATGGACTGAAAAATAAGGCGTCCGAGTCCGGGCAGGTAGAACACGTTCTCGACCACGATGGTTCCGGCGAGCAAGTTGGCAAACTGCAGACCCATGACCGTCACCACCGGGATGAGCGCGTTGCGCAGGACATGGCCCCACAGGACACGCTGGCGCGAGCAGCCCTTGGCCCGTGCCGTACGTACGTAGTCCTCTCTCAAGACTTCGAGAACCGCGGAACGGGTGATCCGCGCCAGGATGGCGCCCTGCACCACGGCCAGAGACAATGCCGGCAAGAACAGTGCTTTCAGCGCGGCTGAAAAGCCGCCGCCTTCATCGGGATGCCAGCCCGGGAACCCGCCCGAAGAAAACCACTGCAAGTGCACCGCGAAAAGCAGGATCAGCAGGATGGCAAACCAGAAGTTCGGTATGGCGATGCCGACCTGCGTGAAGGTCATCAGGCCGTAGTCGCCGACGCGGTTGTGATGGGCGGCAGCTGTGATGCCGACGGTCAGCGCAATCAGCGAGGCCATGAGCATGGCCATCAGGGCCAACGGAATGGTCAGGCCAAGACGTTGGGCAATGAGTTCGGAGACGGGGCTGCTATAGGCATGGCTTTCCCCGAGGTCGGCGGTCAGCAGGCCCGTGATCCACTGGAAGTAGCGCTGCGGTGCCGGGCGGTCCAGACCCAGTTTGCGGGCGAGCGATTCGACGGCTTCCGGGCTTGCGTCGGGCCCCATGAGCAACTGGGCGGCATTGCCGGGCAAGATTTCAAGTACCGCGAAGACGACCAACGAAGCCGCCAGCAGCGTGGCGACCAGGGTCAGAAACCGCTTGATCAGGAATAGGCTCATGCGCGGGTCAATTTGCCGCGATTATGGACAAAGACCCACGCGCGGGAGGGTTCGCCACCGTGGATCTTCGGCGCAGGCCTTGAGCGCCGGATAATCGGACGGTCGTTCAGGTCGCCTCCCGGGCGATCGGACCATTGGAAAAGTGAGAGCAGCCATGGCGCTGATGATTACCGACGAATGCATCAACTGTGACGTCTGCGAGCCGGAATGTCCCAACGACGCGATATTCATGGGCGCGGAAATCTACGAGATCCATCCGGAAAAATGCACAGAATGTATCGGACATTTCGATGAGCCGCAGTGTGTGCAAGTTTGTCCGGTAGCGTGTATTCCGGTGAATCCTGAGCGCGTCGAAAGCCGTGAAACCCTGTGGAGGAAATTCCATCGGCTGCAGATGGCCGCAGGCCGTGGTAGCACGGGAGCATGAGTGTCGGGCCGTCGGGTTGCTGCCTCCGACACAGGACTACGCGGCTGGGGCCGGAGGGGCGTGGATGAGGCGGGTTGCTTTTTCGAACTCGCCGCCGAGCAGGCTGGGCAGGGCTGCCAGCGATCGGGCGATTGCGTCTTCGATGGCGGCGCGCTGTTCGGTGGGTGGTTTTCGAAGGACCCAGTTCGCAACCTCGGTCTTCACACCTGGGTGTCCGATTCCGATCCGAAGTCGCCAGTAGTCGGCCGATCCCAGCTGGGCGTGGATGTCGCGCAGTCCGTTGTGTCCGGCGTGGCCCCCGCCGCGTTTGAGCTTGACCTGCCCGGGTGAAAGATCCAACTCGTCGTGGATGACCAGTATTTCCTGAGGCTCCAGCTTGTAGTAACGTGCCAGCGCGGCGACGGCTCGACCTGAGGCGTTCATGTAGGTCTGGGGCATCAGCAACCATACTGGCGACGCAATATTGGTGCCTGCGCGGGCAACAAGGCCTGCGAAGTTGCGGTCAGGGTCGAGGTGTGTGCGCAGGTCGCGGGCCGCCGCTTCGACCCACCAGAATCCGGCGTTGTGGCGTGTGGCCTCATATTCCGGGCCGGGATTTCCCAGGCCGACGAGCAGTCTGATCATGGCGGCTAGCCTGTTCCAAGCACAACGGCCCGCGCAGGCGGGCCGTGTAGTTCGATGCAATCGAATAATCTGCCGACTAAAGCTTACTTCTTGCCTTTGGCTTTGCCCTTGGCCGGAGCGGCCGCAGCGGCGGTCGGTGCAACGATTTCCTCGACAACTGGAGCGGTGACCGACACCAGAACCGGATTGGGTTTGCCGTGGGTGACGGCCTTGACACCCTTGGGCAGGGCGATGTCGTTGAGGTGCAGCGAGGTGCCCTTTTGCAGATTGCTGAGATCGACGGCAATGAATTCGGGCAGATCACCAGGCAGACAGCTAACTTCGATCTCCGTGACAACGTGGTTCACGAGGCAGTGCTCGAGTTTGACAGCCGGCGACTCTTCTTCGCCGCTGTAATGCACTGGCACCTTCATGGACAGTCGTGTGTTGGCATCGACGCGTTGAAAGTCGATATGGAGGACATACGGGCGGAAGGGGTGCATCTGCAGGTCTCGCAAGAGCACTTTGCTGACGTTGCCACCCAACTCCATTTCCAGAATGGACGAATGGAAGGCTTCTTTCTTGATCGCATGCCACAAGGCGTTATGGTCCAGTTCGATCAATTGCGGTTCCGCAGATCCACCGTAGACGATACCGGGCGTACGGCCCGAATTGCGCAGACGGCGGCTCGCACCCGTACCCTGCTTGGCTCGCTCGAAGGCGACAAATTTCATAGCTGACTCCTGATGAAGCCGACCGCGACCAGTGCGGCTTCGATTGAAAATGGCCGTGTCGCGCTATGCGCGACCGGCCGACGAAAACGGATCAGAAAAGGTTTTCCTGATCCGAAAAAAGACTCATGACCGACTCACCGCGAGCAATACGCTGGATGGTTTCCGCAATCAGCGGGGCAACGGTAAGTTGGCGGATTTTCTGGCACTGACGCGCGCTGTCGGAAAGAGGGATCGTGTTTGTCACTACTACTTCATCCAGCGCAGTCCCCTTGCTGACCCGCTCAATCGCAGGGCCGGAGAAGATCGGGTGGGTACAGTAGGCGTAAACCTTGCGCGCCCCGCGCTCTTTTAGTACTTCAGCAGCTTTGACGAGGGTCCCGGCCGTGTCGATCATGTCGTCCATGATGACGCAATTGCGACCCTCGATTTCGCCGATGACGTGCATGACTTCGCTGACGTTGGCCTTGGGGCGGCGTTTGTCGATGATTGCCAGGTCGCAGCCCAGTTGCTTGGCCAGAGCGCGCGCACGGACCACGCCACCGACGTCCGGCGACACCACAATCAAATCTTCGTATCTTTTCAGGCGGAGATCGCCGAGCAAAACCGGCGATGCATAAATGTTGTCTACCGGAATGTCGAAGAACCCCTGGATCTGATCAGCATGCAGGTCCATGGTCAGAACCCTGGCAACACCGACGGCCTGCAGCATATTGGCGACAACTTTGGCCGTGATCGGAACCCGGGTTGACCGGGGCCGACGATCCTGCCGGGCATAGCCGAAATAGGGGATGACGGCACTGATCCGCTCCGCCGATGCCCGCTTGAGCGCATCGACCATGATCAGCAGTTCCATCAGGTTTTCATTGGTCGGGGCACAGGTCGACTGGACCACAAACACATCCCGTGCGCGCACGTTTTGCTTGATCTCTACCGTGACTTCACCATCGGAAAACCGACCGACATCGGCGGCCCCGAGCGTCGTTCCCAGGTGTTCCGCAACCTCCGCGGCTAGCCGGGGATTTGCGTTGCCGGTGAACAACATGAAGTCGGGGGTAGGGGGGGCGTTGTTAGGCTGCATCGGAGTGCCGGCGAACGTGAAGTGTGCCTGACCGTTCAAAGGTTTGGCAGGGGAGGAAGGACTCGAACCCTCGCATGCCGGAATCAAAATCCGGTGCCTTTACCAACTTGGCGACTCCCCTACACGGGTCGTGCGAAAAAATTATCGTACGACCGATCAATCGTCGCTGGAGGCCCACCCGGTAAGCGGATGAGAATCCAGACTGCTGCAGACTCGCATTGACCAGCCTTGCGGGGGGTCACCCACGCAACCAGCTAGCGCAACGGGAGCAAATACCGCGCTTCCCGATCCGGTCATTCTACCATTTAGCCCATACTTTCTGAGCCACAAAGTGACTTCACGAACGGACGGACAAAGCCGCTCTGCGATCGGTTGCAAATCGTTGCAGCCAAAGCCAAACGGGTCTACAGCAAAGTCTTCGATTATAGCATGCCCGGTATCCCTTTTCAATTCGGGATGAAGGAATACATCTTTCGTCGGTATCCCCTGGGTGGGTTTGACCACGACGAAGCGCTGACGCGGGACGTGTATCGGTTGGATTTTCTCGCCGACCCCTTCCACCCAGGCGTTTGTCCCGCGCAAAAAGAACGGTATATCGGCCCCGAGCGGAAGCCCGAGCGCAATCAACTGCTTCAAGCTGAGGTTCAGGTCCCACAGACGATTAAGCGCTAAAAGGCAAGTGGCCGCATCGGAGGATCCGCCACCCATGCCAGCCTGTGCGGGAATTCGCTTGTTTACGGTAATCGTCGCACCTAAAGTGCAACCGGTGGCCGATTGCAGTACGCGTGCGGCTCTGACTGTCAGATCATCGACGGGTAACGCCCAGCCAAGGTCTTTGCGCTGGATTCGGCCGTCAGTCGTCCGTTCGATATGCAAGGTATCACACCAGTCGATGAGGACGAAAACTGACTGGAGAAGGTGGTATCCATCGGACCTGCGGCCCAGGATATGAAGAAAAAGATTGAGTTTGGCGGGTGCAGGGAGGTCGAAAAAGGCGTTCATCGTTTCTTCGGGCGTCGGGCCTGAGCTACGGTTGATCGACAAGGATTCTGATCTCGACGCCAGGGTGATGGGTGCTTCGAGCGATCAGCCGCCTGACAGGCGGTTCTTCGATTTCGATCAACCAACCCTCCAGGGCGGGAGTCTGCCCATTCAACCAAGCGAATACCTGATCAATCGGAAAGGCCATCCCGAAGTGCGCGGCGAGCAGACCGTGCAACGACGGATATCCCGAGACAGAGCCTGGCGTTTCAACGCGGGCGGCGTCAGGGCTCCAGACCACGCGGGCAAGACTTGTACCGAGGCTGGTCGAAAGATGCAGGCTACCGGCCAGTTTTGATCCAGATAGCTCGAAGGAGGCGGAGAACCGGACCGGTTGGGCTTGCGGGTTGACGATGGAAATCCTGCCAAACCAGGATGCAGGTCCAGCGGAAATCGCATGATCTGTTTTTTCTGGTGCGACCGTGCACCCGAGAAGGATCCATGGCAGGGCAAGTACCCACGCCCACAGCAGGCGGTTTGCCGCTTGGCTGAAATGCATTTCAGTGCGGTTGTCGGGCTATCGGGTTGCCAAAACGCCGCAAGGTGCTCAGCAGTGTGTCATTGTCCGCATTCAATGCAAGACCCTTGCGCCAGGTTACCTTGGCCCGCTCACGGTCTCCCAGCGTCCAAAGGACTTCACCGAGGTGGGCCGCAATTTCCGCGTCTGGTTTGGCCTGGAATGCCCGCTCAAGGATTTGCCTTGCGACCTCGTGATTTCCCAGGCGAAATTCAACCCATCCAAGGCTGTCTTGAATGTAGGCGTCTTCTGGCGCGAGTTCTACCGCCTTGGCGATCAGCCCCCGGGCCTCTTCCAGGCGCACGTTTCGGTCGGCCAGCGAATAACCGAGCGCGTTGTACGCGTGGGGACTGCTCGGTTGGATTTCCACAATACGACGCAGAAGTGATTCCATCCGGGTGAAGTCGCCCAGCTTTTCCGCGACCAGCGATTGCTCATAGAGGAGGTCAGTGTCCGCCGGAGCAGCGGCAGCAGCCAATTCGAGCACCGACATCGCCGCTGGGTACCGCTTCAACTCTCGCAGCAATTGCGCTTCCGCGATGAATCGGGACTTTTCATCGCCCGGATTCGAAGCCGGTACCGCGCGAATCACCGAGCGGGCCGCATCGATTTGTCCACTGCGGGCGAGCACGCCGGCTCGTCGAGCCTGGATTGTCAGCGAAACATTGTCAGGATCGATTCTCCGCAACCACTGTTCGGCTTCAATCAGGTTGCCCTGCCGTTCTGCAATCTGCGACAGGGCCGTCAACGCGTGTTCCCGCTGCTGGCGGAGCCTGTTGTCCGTTACTGGTTCGGAAAGTGAGTTCAGGAAAGACTCCAAGGCTTGGCGGGCCTCGGCGAATCGGTGGAGCTGAATCAGAATTCCGCCCTGGGCCAGCAGAATGTCCTTTCGATCGGGACTGGATTCGAGCGCAGTCTGCAACTGTTCCAGGGCTTCGTCCGGACGATCCTGGGCGATCAGAGCTTGTGAGTAGGCCAGGCGAACATTGAAGTCGGAAGCGTGTTGCCGCTGGAGGTATCGCTTGACCAGCTTCTCCGCCAGAGGACGTTCAGGTCCTAGCATGTCCAAGGCCATGCGGACTGCCGGTTCGTACTGCGGATTGGCCGCTTGGGAGAGCTGAAGCGCTGCCAAGGCGCCGGCTTCGTCGGTGGCAAGCCAGCGTGCCCGGGAAATGACAGCCCATGCCCCAGCAACCAGCGTTGGGTCCGAGCGGCTGCGGCGTAAACCTGCTTCTACGGCGACCGCTACGGCCTTGCGGTCGGTGGCACGAGCATAGAGACCAAGGATGCGTTCAAGCGTTTGTAGCTTCTCTTTCGGAGCACTCAGGTCCAGGACTCGCTCCAGCACTTGAGCGGATTCGGGTACGCGATTCAATGCGATGAGGATCTCCAACTCATGCTGAGCGGCTTCGATTGACGTGGGATGCGCGCGCTGCCAGGCACGTGTGGCCTGAAGTGCGGCATCTCCGGCCCGGGCGCGAATCGCAATTTCGACCGCTCGCCTATAGAGCTCAGGCGCGTTGCTGCGTCGGGCTGCGTCCAGCAACAAGGAATATCCGGTTCCTGGGTCACTCTGGTGGACTGAGATCTCCGCCAGGACCAACTGATAGAAAGTACGGCCATCCAGAGCGGAATTGCCTGCGGTGGACGGAGGCGGTCCCCCAACATCCGTTGCGCTGCTATCCGCAGCGATCCCGACCTGGCCGGACAGGCATGCCAGAATCACCATCAGCCGGAGGGAGGACTTCATCGGCTGATAATAATTCAACTGGAAAGAAAAGACGCACCCATGCCGGAACTGCCCGAGGTCGAAGTGACCCGTATCGGAATCTCCGATCGGCTCTGCGGTCAATCGATCACGGACGTGGTTGTGCGAAAAAGCCTGCGCTGGCCACTCGGCGTCGAGGGGCGCGAACTACGCGGGCGCACCATCGCACGGGTCTTGCGCAGAGGGAAATACATCATTCTCGAACTGGACCAGGGCATCCTCCTGCTGCATCTTGGCATGTCGGGTCGACTCTTTCTTGCTGCATCGGATCAACCGTTTGGCCCGCACGATCACTTCGATCTGGTAACGTCGGCGGGTGTTTTGCGGCTTTGCGATCCTCGGCGCTTCGGCGCGGTGGTCTGGTCGGCGTCCCAGGGGGTTGACCCCGCGCGGAAATTGCTGAGCCACCTTGGTCCCGAGCCCCTGGACGAGAGTTTCGATCTGAAAGGCTTTCAGCGTGCGTTGAAGGCGCGTCGGTGCTCGGTGAAGACGGCCCTTCTGGGAGGCGAAATGGTGGTTGGTGTCGGCAATATTTACGCGTCAGAAGCGCTATTTCGGGCGCACATCAGACCGACCACGCCATGCGCGGCCATTGGGCTTGTGCGATCACGGCGCCTGCACAGTGCCATTCGGGACGTGTTGCAGGCCGCCATTGATCGTGGGGGAAGCACCCTTCGCGACTACCAGGACGTCCACGGTCGTGCGGGCAACTACCAATCGGTGGCCATGGTGTACGGCCGTGCCGGGCAGACGTGCCATCGATGCGGCGGCACGGTGGCCAAGATTGTGCAAAACAACCGATCCACCTTTTTCTGCCCAGGATGTCAACATGTCTGAGCCTTCGAAAGGTGCCCAATCCGTTCCCGGGGAGTCTTTACGTGCCGAGCTCCCGTCCGGCCCGTCACTGAATACCGAAATCGAGGCTTTCGGGCATTGGCGGGCCGACCTTCTTGATCTGGTCTCCGCACTGCGTCGTTGGATAGAGGAGCAGGGTTTCTTGACTCCCTCTGTCTCCGATCGACTCGACCGGATCGACACGCAGGTTCGCGCCAACAAAGTCATGGTGGCATTCGTCGCGGAGTTTTCGCGAGGCAAATCGGAGCTTATCAACGCCATTTTCTTCGCCTCGTATGGTCGTCGCATCATGCCTGCAAGCGCAGGCCGAACGACGATGTGTCCGACAGAGCTGGGATACGACGACCAGCTTCCGCCATGCCTGCTATTGCTGCCAATCGAGACCAGGCTGGAGCCGCAGGCCTTGATGGAATGGCGGATGACGCCGGAAAAATGGATACGGATCGAGCTGGATGCCAATGACGGGGAGGGCTTGGCCACGGCAATGGCTAAGGTCTCCGAGGTCAGGAAAGTATCGCTTCAGGATGCCGCCGCGTTGGGCCTTTGGTCGACCGCCGAAGGCGGTGCCACCGCTCCCGTCGATGCGGACGGACTTGTTGAGGTGCCACGGTGGCGCCACGCGGTCATCAACATGGCGCACCCTCTTCTCAAGCAGGGCTTGGTGATCCTGGATACGCCGGGGTTGAACGCCATCGGCGCGGAACCGGAGCTGACCGTCAATCTGATCCCGCAGGCCCAGGCTGCCTTGTTCATCCTTTCGGCAGACGCCGGGGTGACCAAATCTGACCTGGATATCTGGCGCAATCACCTTGTGGTCCATGAGGGTGACCACAACAATCGTTTGGCGGTTCTGAACAAGATCGACGTACTGTGGGATGGCCTGAGCACTGTTCAGTCGGTGAGTGCACAGATTGAGCAACAGCGGGTGTCAACGGCCGCCACATTGGGCGTTTCGGTCGATCAGGTCATCCCGGTTTCCGCGCAGAAAGGGCTGTTGGCGAAGGTTCGTGGCGACAGCAAGCTGCTGGCAGCGAGTCGCCTCGGCGATCTGGAACAGGCTTTGGTGGAGCGTCTGGTACACCATCGCAAGGAGGTGATCACCAACGCGCTGGCGGCAAGTGCCCAAGATTTCGAAAAGGAAATTGCCCATCTGGTTATGACACGCAAGCGGGACCTCTCGGAACAAGCCCTCGAATTGAAAGGGCTCAAGGGCAAGAACAGCCTGGTTATCAAGCAATTGCGTGGGCGGATAGAACAGGAAGAGAAGGAGTTTGACGGTGCTCGGCAGCGGATGCTGGCGCTTCGATCAATTCACAACAAGAGCCAATCAAAGTTGGCCACCATTCTGGGAAGTGAAAGCCTCAAGAAGGACTTTGCGGCCATTCGGAGTGTTCTTACCGCCAGCCGCTTCAAGATTGGGCTCAGGACTGCATACGAGGATCTGTTTGACCGCCTTGAGGCGATCCAAGGTGAAGTTGCCGATCTTCAGGATGAAATGACGAAGATGCTGCACGGGACGTTCCGGCAGCTTAATTCCGAGTTTGGTTTCTCTCTGCAGATCGCTGAGGCGGTCGATCTCGGCAAATATCGCAATGAAGTACAGCTGGTCAGAACGGGATACCTCAAGTTCATAAGTCTCGGGAATTCTTTCGGCCTGATGCAGGAGAACGCTGCCGAAAAACTGCTTCGGGCCTTGTATTCGCGAATACGGTCCATTCATGACTCTGAACTGTCCGAACTGGAGGCCTGGAACCGCTTTGCGGCCAATGGGTTGGATACCCAATTGCGTGAAAAGCGGCGGAACTACGCGCGGCGCATTGAAGCGGTCGAGCGGATCGGTGATGCAGCGGACGGCCTGGGTTATCGTCTGGACGAAATTGGTGTTCAGGAAAGACTGCTGGACGAACTGGGTGCCAAGGCGGCGACACTTGCACGAACGGTTCATGCCACCGCTGCGGAAATGACAGCGCGCCACTAGCGCGATGACCTTTACCAGCTTCACTGAAAAGGTTGCCTCCTGGCAACGGAACCACGGTCGGCATGACCTTCCGTGGCAGGTGGACAGGACGCCTTACCGCGTCTGGGTCTCCGAGATCATGCTGCAGCAAACCCAGGTTGTGACGGTGCTGGCGTATTACGGACGCTTCCTTCAGCACTTTCCTGACGTTTTTACCCTTGCAAACGCGCCTGTTGAGGCGGTACTGAGCCTTTGGGCCGGCCTGGGCTATTACTCCCGGGCAAGAAACCTGCATCGATGCGCACGCGAATTGGTGTTGCGCCATGGAGGTCGGTTTCCGGCGACTGCGACCGAGCTCGCTGCCTTGCCGGGAATCGGAAAATCGACGGCGGCTGCCATTTCCGCGTTCTGCAATGGCGAGCGGGTTGCCATTTTGGATGCCAACGTGAAGAGGGTCCTGGTTCGTTACCACGCGGTGCACGGCGACATCCGGTCGGCGGCGACCGAGCGACAACTGTGGTCTCTAGCTGATCGATCCGTGTCATCGCTTGCTGATGTGCAGAGCCTGTCGCCGTACACCCAAGGTTTGATGGACCTGGGCGCGATGGTTTGTACGCCGCGCCGACCGCTGTGCCAGCAATGTCCACTTGCGGCCGAGTGCTGCGCCTTGGCGCAGGGGATTGTCGATCGCCTACCGGTGCGTGCGGCCGCGCGGGCCACTCGGACAGCCCGGGCGATGTGGTTGCTGCAGGGAGTCGACGCGGACGGGCGGGTGTTTCTGATCCGACGTGGAGACCAGCAGATCTGGGGTGGCCTCTATTGCCTTCCGGACTATTGCGACCGCGAGACGGCCGTGGCCGCCGGACAAGCGCTGGGCTGGGAGTTGCAAGCCGAGCTCGCCCCGGTTTCCCACACATTGACCCATCTGGACTTATCGATTCACCGCCTGGTCTATCGAAGCGATTCGAAGCGGGGTCGAAAAGGCGGCTTGCACGGCTACTGGGTCACACGCGAACAACTGCACACCTACGGCTTGCCCGCGCCGGTCAAGCGCATGTTGCAACTGCCGGTTGCAGCGAGTAGGGGTGGTGCCCAGATCGTGAAAAACGATAGCAATAAATGACCATATTGCGATGGGTACGGCCAAATTTCATGTCAAGAACAGCATCCTGGGCGGTGCGCCCCCTGGGGCAAGCCCTGCGATGGTTGCGCAGTGCTCAGTCCAGCTCCCGGTGGCGGCGAATGGCCGCCCAGCGATGCGATATCTGGCTGTGAACTTTTTCAACGACGTAGACGGAACGGTGTTGCCCGCCGGTGCATCCCACCGCGACGGTGACATAGCTGCGCTTGTTCTTCTGGAAGCGGGGAATCCACCGGTTCAACAGGGCGATGATCTCCTCGCTGAACAGGTCGGGTTCCACCATTTCGGCGAGAAACGACTGAACCGGGCCATCCCTTCCGGTGAGAGCCCGCAATGGCTCTTCATAAAACGGGTTGGGGAGTGCGCGTGCATCAAATACGAAGTCCGCATCCACCGGTATGCCCCGTTTGAAAGCGAACGATTCCAGAACGATGGTGATGGGCGATGACTGAGTTGTGGCCAGCCGGTTGACGAAATCGACGAGTTGAGTTGATCGGATGATGCTGGTGTCGATGACATGCGCCTCGTCGCGCAACGCCAGGAGCAGCTTGCGCTCCAGCTCGATTGCTTCGATCAATGCATGGCGCTCGGCGCCACCGTGAGTGGCCGAAAGCGGGTGCCTGCGCTTGCTTTCGGAGTAGCGGCGAACCAGCGTGTCGGTGGTTGCGTCCAGGAAAATCGAGCGGACGTTGATTCCTTTGGCGCGGAGAACTCGAATGCGATGGGAGACTTCTGGAAGGCTCTCTGCGCTGCGCGCGTCAATTGCAATGGCAAGCTGATGGCAGTTTCGGTAGTTCTTGACATCGACAAGGTCCGATAGCAACTCCGGCGGCAGATTGTCAACGCAGAAGAAGCCAATGTCTTCCAGTCCGCGCAGGGCGACCGATTTGCCGGAGCCGGACATTCCGGTGATGAGCACCAGTTCGTTGGCCGATCGATTGTCTGTTGAAATTTGGGACATGATTCTCAGGTCGACAACAGCTCCGAAGCGTGATTCAGCGATGCATTGGTTATCTGCTCGCCGGCGATCATGCGGGCAATTTCCCGCACCCTTTGCTCGCCGTCGACGTAGTCGATCTGGCTGACTACCGCGTTGTCGGTGGACACCTTACGGACGACGATGTGTCGGGCGCCTTTTGATGCGACTTGTGGCAGATGAGTGATGGCAAAAACCTGCCGGTCTGCGGCGAGTTGCTGTAGCAATCTGCCCACTCGCTCTGCAACTGCGCCACCGATCCCGGTATCAACTTCATCAA
Organism: Burkholderiaceae bacterium; assembly: GCA_016790575.1. Taxonomy (GTDB): domain Bacteria; phylum Pseudomonadota; class Gammaproteobacteria; order Burkholderiales; family Burkholderiaceae_C; genus JAEUOU01. Next base: position 34,740 of record JAEUOU010000030.1, read on the forward strand.
AAATCAATGTCCCGGCGACTCCCAGCTGACTGGTGCAGGCCGCGATTGCGAGAGCGATACGTGACAACTCACCGCCAGACGCAATTTTGCCCAGGGTCTGCATGTCCCCCTCTGGGTAAGGGGAAAGCAGGAACCGAACCTCCTCAAGACCGTTTTCACCCGGGGCATCCAGTGTCTTCAGTTCAATCTGAAAGCGCCCGCCCATCATGCCAAGACTGCGAATGCTGGTGGATACCGAACTCTCCAGACGCAGCGCAGCGGCCTTACGTACGGCAGAGACACGTTGCGCCTGCATATGCCAATCGGCAAAGGCGGCACGTTCGGCTCGGCCAAGGGCATCAAGATCCAATGCGGTGTCCAATGCCAGGCGTTGCTCTTTCAATTTCGCGTGAAATTCCGGCAACTGTTCCTGCGGCACCCGATGACGGCGGCTCAGGCTGATCCAGGCGGAAATGCGCTGGTCGAGCTGCTGGAGCGTCTCGGGCTCAAGGTCGCCCCGCTGTCCATAGGCTTGCAAGGTGCGGTTGACCTCGCCGATCACGGCAAGGCAGCCGTCCAACTCGCGGCTCAGCATCGCAAATTCCGGCTCGACGTCGGCTCGGGTTTGCAAGAGCTGTCGAGCGCGGGCGATCTGGGTCAGGGCACCGCTCGGCTCGCCGGTGAGCAGCGCGAGGGAGCGATGAGCTGTTTCCAGGAGGTCTTGGGCGCTGCTTTGTCGCTTGTGCTGTTGCTGCAGTTGATCCCACTCACCTACGGCGGGAGCCAAACGATCCAGTTCGGCAAGGTGCCATTCCAGTTGCGCGCTGTCGTCCCTCCTTTTGTCCTGTGAGGTTTGCGCCTCCACCAGGGCGCCGGCACGATCCCTCCAGCGTCGCCATGTGGCGGATAGCTCGCCAGTGTCCAGTTGGGCATACGAATCCAGGAGGCCACGGCAGGTTTCGGCGCGCTCCAGGCTTTGCCAGGAATGCTGCCCATAAATGTCGACCAGGACGTCCCCGATGCGCCGCAACTGGGATGCGGTTGCGGGAACGCCATTGATCCATGCCCTGCTGCGACCATTCCTGTCCATCGTTCGTCGCAACAACAGCTCCGTTTCATCCGCCGCAAACTCCAGCAGGCGTTCCTGGTGCAATGGCGAAAGTTCGAACAAAGCGCAGACGTCACAGCGTTCGGCCTCATTGCGGATGGTGCTCGCATCGGCTCGCGTACCCATCACAAACTGCAGGGCGTCGATGAGCAGTGACTTCCCGGCCCCGGTCTCACCGGTCAGGACCGTGAAACCCGCAGAGAAGTCGATTTCGAGCTCCCTGACCAGCACGAAATCGCGAAGGGTGACAGACAGCAACGCCACGGTCAGGAGCCTCCTTCATTCCAATGCAGTTTGTTTCGCAAGGTGTCGAAGTAACTCCAGCCGCGCGGGTGCAGGAAGCGTGCCCGATGTACAGAGCGTCTTACGGTGACGCGGTCGCCATGTAACAACGACGCGATGGTTTGGGTGTCGAAGCTCGCACTGGCATCACGGCCGGCCACAATTTCAATGGTGATCTCGGTGTCGTCAGACAGCACAATCGGTCGATTCGACAGCGTATGCGGCGCGATTGGCACCAGAACCCATCCCGGAATCGAGGGATGCAGAATCGGACCGCCAGCAGACAGAGAGTAGGCGGTTGATCCGGTGGGTGTCGATACGATCAGGCCGTCTGCCCGCTGATTCGCGACAAATCTTCCATCAACCTCAACGCGCAACTCCACCATGCCGGACGCTGCGCCGCGGTTGACGACAACCTCATTCATCGCCAGTGTGTCGAATACACAGCGCCCGTCGCGAATCACGCTGCCATGAATCAGCGATCGCGACTCCTCTTCGTAGAAGCCCCTGAGCATCGGTCGCAGAATTTCCTGGTAACGGTCGAACGGGATGTCGGTCATGAATCCGAGTCGACCCAGGTTGATGCCAATGAGTGGTACCCCGTGCGGCGCCAGTTGCCGGCCGATCCCGAGCATGGTCCCGTCGCCGCCGACAACCAGGCACAGATCACATTGCCGCCCTATCTGCTTCACGTCGATCGTGGTGAACTGGGCCAGACCCGTGCTGGAGGCGGTATCGCGCTCAATGAAGACTTCACAACCTTCGCGCGAAAGAAACTGCGCAAGTTCTTCAACGACCTGCCGGACGATCAGCGCGTGGGCCGAAGAACCGGAGGATTGATACTTTCCGACCAGTCCGACAAGGTGAAACCTGCAATCCATTTGGAGATTAGATCATTAAAATCCGGCCATGCTGGACGAACGGGCCAAGTCCTTACTCAAGTCTCTCGTAGAGCGGTACATCGCTGACGGGCAGCCTGTCGGCTCCAGAACGCTGTCAAGAGCGTCCGGGCTGGAGCTTTCGCCAGCGACCATCCGCAATGTGATGGCCGATCTGGAGGATCTGGGTTTGATCGCCAGTCCTCACACCTCGGCCGGACGTATTCCGACAGCCAAAGGGTATCGGCTCTTTGTCGATACCATGCTGACTGTCCATAAGGAACTACTCGAAACGCCTGAGTTGGAACCAGATCAACCCCAACGGGTGATCGCCAACGCAGCGCATATGCTGTCAAATCTTTCCCACTTCGTCGGTGTGGTGCTTACGCCGCGGCGCTCATCGAAATTCCGGCATGTCGAATTTCTGAGGCTGTCAGAACGGAGAGTTTTGCTGATCATCGTTTCGCCGGAAGGTGATGTTCAGAACCGGGTGATCTTCACTGATGTCGACTATCTGCCGTCGCACCTGGTGGAAGCAAGCAACTATCTGAATCAGCACTTCGCCGGACTGGCGATCGAGCAGGTTCGCGAACGACTTGCCAAAGAGGCGGAAACTCTCCGTAGCGAGATCGGGCAATTGATGCGTGCCGCAGTACGGGTTGGCTCCGAAGTCATGCAACAAGGCCAGGATGAGATCATCATCTCGGGCGAACGAAACCTGTTGGCCGTCAGTGATTTCACGAGTGACATGAGCCATCTGAAGCGGGCTTTCGATCTGTTCGAACAAAAAGCCCAGTTGATACGCCTTCTGGATGGTTCGACCGAGGCACCGGGGGTTCGAATCTACATAGGGGGCGAAAGTCAGGTGGTGCCTGTCGAGGAGTTGTCCGTTGTGAGCGCCCCTTATGAGATAGATGGGCAGATCGTCGGCACCTTAGGAGTCATCGGGCCAACGCGGATGCCCTATGACCGGATGATCCAGATCGTAGACATTACCTCGAAGATGGTCAGCAACGCGCTCAGCCGTTCCAAATAGGGGTGCGTACAATCGCGGCCGAAAGGTCGAGGTTTTTTCAGGGGGCGTTAGCTCAGTTGGTCAGAGCAGAGGACTCATAATCCTTTGGTCGTTGGTTCAAGTCCAACACGCCCTACCAGTATTGGTCGACTTCAAGATGCTATAATCTCTTTCTGTTGCGGCTGTAGCTCAGTTGGATAGAGTACTTGGCTACGAACCAAGGGGTCGTGGGTTCGAATCCTGCCAGCCGCGCCAAATTTCGCTTTTGCCTCATGGCCCACTGCTTATTGCGGTGGGCCATTTTGCTTTTCAGGGGCGTGTAGTGTGAACAAGGCTTTCGTTCGGAACGATACCGAAGAGGATGACGATGCTTTTGCCGCCGTTGGGCCCTTGAGCGTAGGGCGAAATTACATCTCTGTTCGAGGTTATCGCCGCCTTCATGCCGAGCTCAAGCTTCTTCTGGACGATGAGCGGCCGAAATTGGTCGAAACCATTCATTGGGCGGCCGGGAACGGAGACCGATCCGAAAACGGCGACTACCTGTACGGAAAAAAGCGGCTTCGAGAGATTGACCGTCGAATACGCTTTTTGACCAAGCGATTGCAAGCCGCCGAAGTCGTGGATCCGAGTGTCCATTTCGGTCGGGATCAGGTTTTTTTCGGCGCCCGGGTTTTGTATGAGGATGAAAGTGGTCACCGACGCAGCGTCACCCTTTTGGGTGTTGACGAATTTGATAGTCTCAGCGGCGAAATCAGCTGGATATCGCCCGTTGCGTCGGCATTGCTCAAGGCGCAAGTCGGCGATACCGTGCGAGTGTCGACTCCCGGCGGCCAGCAGACGCTAGAGATCATTGAAGTGCTTTATCCGACCCCGGAGCCCTAAGCTGCCGGCGGCATGATTCGAATGGCGCGTACGACCGATGGTGTCCTGCGGACACTACGCAGGACCGCCTCCAGTTGTGCCAGATCGTGGACGGCGACGATGAAGCGAAGATCGGTTGTCGCCTGCGCCGATTCGTCCCCCATGTCGAGGTGGGTGATGTCGGCTTCCGCCGAGGCTATTGCGGCTGCGACCCTTGCGAGCACCCCTTTCCCGTTGCTCAGTGTGATGCGGATACCGGCCTCAAAGGTCCGTTTGGGTTCGTCTGCCCATTCCACGGACAGAAACCGCTCGCTGTCTCTTTGCTTTTGGCGGAGGGCCACCGGGCATTCTGCCCTGTGAACGGAAAGTCCCTCGCCTCGACCCATGTAGCCGACAATCGCATCACCAGGAACAGGGCGGCAACACACCTCGTATTTGACCGACGCGTTTTCGGTTCCGTCCAGGATCACTGCGCCTTGGGATACCTTTTCATGTGCGGTGAAGCGTTCGGTCGAAAGCAGCACCGTATTGGGTCGAATACCGCTCTCCGACATCAGAGAAAGAAACTTTCTCGCCACCATGATCGCGACACGTTTGCCCAGGCCAATATCTGTCAGCAATTCGGCTTGGTCGCGATTGCCGGTAAATCGTAGAAGTCGCTCCCACAGATCGTGAGTGTCCGATGATGGTGCTGGCAAACCATCGATTCCTTCCGCCCGGAGCGCCTGGGTCAGCAAAATTTCGCCGAGTTGCTCGGACTCGATCTGGGCAAGACTCTTGAGGTGATGGCGGATCTTCGAGCGAGCCCGCCCCGTTTTGACAAAGCTCAGCCATGCGGGGTTTGGAGTCGACACCGCGGTCGTAATGATCTCGACGACGTCACCGTTCTTGAGTTCTGTTCGCAGGGGAACGGGCTCGCCATTGATCTTGGCTGACGAAGTCCGGTCGCCCACGTTACTGTGAATGGCGTAGGCAAAGTCAACCACGGTCGCGCCGCGTGGCAACGCCATGATCTGACTCTTGGGCGTGAAAACGTAAACCGCATCGGGAAACAGGTCAACTTTGACGTGGTCCCAGAACTCCGCAGCATCCCGTGTCTCATTTTGTATGTCGAGCAGGGATTGAAGCCATTGTGAGCCCAGGCGATCATTGTTCGGACCGGAATGGCCAGGATGGGACTTGTAGAGCCAATGGGCGGCTACCCCCGACTCGGCCACCAGGTGCATGGGCTCGGTTCGAATCTGGAATTCAATATTGATCCCGGACGGCCCAGCCACCGTTGTGTGAAGCGACTGATAGCCATTGACTTTCGGAATGGCGATGTAGTCTTTGAATTTCCCGGGAACGGGTTTGTACATCTGGTGCAGTATTCCCAGCGCTGTGTAGCAATCGATAACCTCCGGAACAACAAGTCGGATGCCGTAAATGTCGGTTACCTGGGCAAAAGTCAGGTGCTTGTCTGCCATCTTCCGGTAGATGGAATACAGGGTTTTTTCGCGTCCGGAGACACGCACGCCCATTTTGGAACGTCCAAATGAGGCATCCACATCACTCTTTACCCTTTGAATCAGGTCGCGTCTGCGATTGCGGGAGCGCACGACAGCCTTGAACAAAACGCGGTAGCGCCAAGGCCAAAGGTGCTTGAAGGCCAGGTCCTGGAGTTCGCGATAGGTCTGGTTCAGGCCAAGGCGGTGCGCAATCGGGGCGAAGATCTCGATCGTTTCTTTGGATATGCGGGCCCACTTCGGGCGCGGCATGCTGTCCATGGTCCGCATGTTGTGAGTGCGATCGGCCAGTTTGATAAGAATCACCCGAACGTCTCGCGCCATGGCCAGGAGCATCTTTCGAAAGGACTCGGCCTGGTTCTCCTCACGGGTGTCAAACTGCAACTTGTCAAGTTTGGTGAGGCCATCCACCAGATCGGCAATTGCGGCGCCGAATCGGTCGATCAGGTCGGTCTTGGTGACGCCGCAGTCCTCCATCGCATCGTGCAGCAATGCGGCAGCCAAGGCCTGGGCATCCAGTCGCCAGTCGGTGCATTGGACCGCTACCGCGATAGGGTGGGTGATGTAGGGCTCGCCGCTGCTTCGCATCTGGCCCAGATGGGCCTCATCTGCGAACCGGTAGGCTCGCCGGACGAGCTCTACATCATCGGGGCCCAGGTAGTCGAGTCGAGCGACAAGGCCTGCAAAACTGGCCGCTGCAGCCATGGCCGCGTCGGCCTTTGTTTCGGGCAGAGCGACCTGTAATGTCCCCATGGCACCGGTGGCCGGAGACGAGCGGTTCGGGAGTTCGCCAACAGTCATGGCCCAACTGTAGCGCCTGTCGGGCAAAAAAGTCATAGGCCCAAAAGAAAGAAGCACCGTTTCGGTGCTTCTTCGACCGCGTATGTCAACGCGAGGGCTTCAAGGCACTTTCTTGAGCATTTCCAGACCAACTTTGCCGGCAGCGATTTCGCGGAGCGCCGTGACGCCCGGCTTGTTGCGGCTCTCAATCCGGGGGGCATGTCCCTGGCTCAGCATGCGGGCCCGGTAGGTGGCGGCGAGGACCAGCTGGAAGCGATTGGGAATTTGTTGCAGGCAGTCTTCAACGGTAATGCGGGCCATAGTTATCGCTTCAGGTTGTCACGGAGGGCAGAAGACTTCAGAGGATTCCAAGAGCCTTGAAAGTTTCAGGGCGCGCGTTCACCTGTGTTTGATAGCGCAAACGCTGCGCATGGACGATAGCCTTGAGGTCGAAGAGCGCCCGTTCAAAAAGTTCGTTGATTATAACGAAGTCGAAGTGGTGAGCCTGCGCCAGCTCCTCCGCCGCATTGCGCAGGCGCATTTCGATGATCTCTGGAGCGTCCTCTCCCCGTCGCTCAAGCCGTGATCTCAACTCGTCCCAGCTCGGGGGAAGAATGAAGATGAGTACCGCATTGCTGAAGAGTCGCTTGATTTGTAAGCCGCCCTGGTAGTCGATCTCCAAGATCACATCGGCGCCGGAAGCGATGCGGTCTTCCACCGCTTTCCGTGACGTTCCATATTGCTTGCCATGCACATGAGCCCACTCGAGGAACCCGTCCGCCCCAATCATGGCGTCGAATTCGCCTTTGGACACAAAAAAGTACTCTCGTCCATGCTTCTCCTGGCCCCGGGGAGCCCTGGTCGTGTGGGAGACCGAGGGCATGACACGCGAATCGAGCTCAAGCAATGCCTTGACGAGGCTGGACTTTCCGGCGCCGCTGGGGGCGGCTACGACAAACAGGTTGCCAGGATAGGCGGTTTGCGGGTGAAGAGGCGGTCGGTCGGTGGAGTTCATTCGATGTTCTGTACTTGTTCACGCATCTGTTCGATCAGAACCTTCATTTCGACCGAAATTCGCGTCAGTTCCAGCGATCCGGACTTGGAGCCCAGTGTGTTGGCTTCCCGATGGAGCTCTTGAATCACGAAATCCAGCCGCTTGCCGATCGCACCCCCCTCTTTCACCAGCTTTTCGATGTCTTGAAGATGGGCTGTGAGGCGGTCGATTTCTTCCGCAATATCGATACGAATCGCATAGGCCGTGGCTTCGAGCAGGGCACGTTCCATGGAGGCATTGGAGCTACCAGATGCCGCGTTGTCGCCGGTTGCCGCCGACATGGCATCGTTCCAGCGCTGAAGAAAGCGCGTGCGCTGCAAGTCGACCAACTGGGGCACCAGCGGCTTGGCCTTTTCGACGAGTTGGTGCAGGTCGGCGACGCGTTCGATGACCATGCGGGCCAGCTTTTCGCCCTCGGCAGCGCGGGTTTCCTGGAAACGGTCGATCAGTTGCCGCGCCACAGGAAGCAGCCAGGAGGCAGCGTCGCTCGCGGGCTGCTTCGTGGCCGCAGAAAATCTCAGGATGTCGGCCATGCCGACTGGCTGGGCATCGGGAATCCAGGCCCGAACCGTGTCCTGCAGGGCGGCCAAGCGCTGGAGCACCCGGGGACTGGGTTCGGCGGGCAACTCCGCCCCGAGTGCTTCCGCCGCAATACGCAATTCCACTTTGCCCCGACGGAGTTTTTCGGCCAATAAACCGCGCAACTCCGGCTCCAGTTGGCGCAACTCGTCGGGGAGCCGGAAGTTCAAGTCCAGGAAGCGGCTGTTGACCGAGCGGATTTCGAGCCCGAACCGCGTCGCTGGACGACCAGCGCGAGAGTCCTCGCCCGGCCCCGTCTCCGCGTCTTGGCCTTGCACAGAGGCATAACCGGTCATGCTGTAAACTGGCATGGAGTCCTTTGGAGGTGGGGGAGGGGAGAGCTATCCACCGTTCCCGATGGCGCCCACTGTCTGCGGGATGCATTCAATCCAGCCCAAATTATGTCAAAGGTCAAACCAGCTCCCCTGCCGCCGGATACGGTCATCGGTGGATACCGCATCGTCAGGAAGCTGGCGGCGGGCGGCTTTGGGGTTGTTTACCTGGCCGTAGATAACGACGGACAGCAGGTCGCGATCAAGGAATACCTGCCCTCTTCCCTGGCGACGCGGGGGGCGGGTGAACTGATGCCGGTCATTCAACCGGAAAAGCTCTCGCTGTACCGGCTTGGCCTCAAGAGCTTCTTTGAAGAGGGTCGATCGCTTGCGCAGATATCCCACCCTTCGGTGGTCAGTGTTCTCAATTTCTTTCGGGAGAACGAGACGGTCTACATGGTGATGAACTACCTGGAAGGCGCCTCCCTTCAGGACTACATCATCACGGCACGAGATCTCAAGAAGGAGAAGGTATTCCGTGAGTCCACGATCCGGTCTCTTTATGACGAAATCCTGCGAGGACTGCGGATCGTGCATCAGCACAAGATGCTGCACCTGGACATCAAGCCAGCGAACATTTTCATCACGGACGACAACCGGGCGGTCATGATCGACTTTGGCGCAGCGCGAGAGGTGCTGAGCAAGGAAGGCAATTTCATCCGTCCGATGTACACCCCGGGATTTGCTGCGCCGGAGATGTACCGGCGCGATGCGTCCATGGGCCCCTGGACCGATATCTATGCGATCGGCGCTTGCATGTACGCATGCATGCAGGGCTTTCCGCCCAACGACGCACCGCAGCGCCTGGAAAAGGACCGGTTGTCCCTCTCTTTGGCACGCCTGCGGGCCGTCTATTCGGACAACCTGATCGAGGTGGTGGAGTGGTGCATGTCGCTGGATCCGTTGTCACGTCCCCAGTCGGTATTTGCCCTGCAGAAAGAACTCAGCCGAGAAAGCGAGCGGCGGTACACGAAGCTTTCGGTCGGTGAGAAGGTCCGGCTGCAGTTTGACAATATTCTCTCGGATACCCGCGGCACAGCCCGCAAGGCCCCGGGTCCGGGAGTGAAAGCCAAATGAAATTCTCCGTTTTCCAGGTCAGCCGAAAGGGTGGACGAGAGAAGAACGAAGACCGCATGGGCTATTGCTACACGCGGGAGGCGGGCCTTTTCGTCCTTGCCGATGGCATGGGCGGTCACCCGGATGGTGAGGTGGCGGCACAGCTGGCGCTGCAGATTCTCTCGGCGCGATTTCAGCGCGAAGCCCAGCCCGTTGTCGGCGATGCCGAGAACTTTCTGCGCAACAGTCTGATGGCCGCGCATCACCAGATCATTCGGTATGCCGGTGAGCGCGCCATGCTGGATACGCCACGGACCACCCTCGTTGCGGTCTTGCTGCAAAACGGCGTGGCGCATTGGATTCATTGCGGAGACTCCCGGCTGTACCTTGTGCGCGACGGTTTGCTCTACAAGCGCACTCGCGATCACTCTTACGCCGAACACCAGCAGCCGGGGCTGAACGCCGTCAATCGCAATGTCCTTTTCACCTGCCTGGGATCGCCAACCCGACCCGTGGTGGATTTCAGCGGCCCCGTGACCTTGCAAAACGGCGACAAACTGCTGTTGTGTTCCGACGGTCTGTGGGGCGTGGTCGACGATTCGGAGATCGTCAAGCAGCTGAGTGCCTATCCGGTCTCATCGGCCGTGCCCGAGCTGGTCGAAAGTGCACTTCGTACTGCCGGTCCGCGCAGCGACAACGTGACCGTTCTGGCGATGGAATGGGAAACCCCGGATGTTTTCGAATCCACCCGCGGCATCTCGACCGACAGCATCAGTGACGGTGTTTTTGCCTCGACCATTCAGTCGGGTGTGCCGGACCCGTTGCATGACGACCTGGACGAAGAGTCCATTGAGCGCTCCATTGCCGAAATCAACGAGGCCATCCGTCGCTCCGCCGCCCGGCGGGGATGATCGTCTGCCGACTCTTAACTGGGATATCCGATGACCGACTTTGTCCGCTCCGGCGGTCGTGCGCCCGATCAACTGCGACCTGTGCGATTGACTCGGGGCTTTACCATTCATGCCGAGGGCTCGGTTCTGGTCGAGTTCGGCGATACCCGGGTGCTCTGCACCGCATCGGTCGAAGACAAGGTGCCACCGCACAAACGCGGCAGTGGCGAGGGCTGGGTCACGGCGGAATACGGCATGCTCCCCCGCGCCACCCACACCCGGGGGGACCGCGAGGCTGCCCGTGGCAAACAAAGCGGTCGGACCCAGGAGATCCAGCGGCTGATCGGTCGATCGATGCGTGCGGTGTTTGACCTCAAAGCGCTGGGCGAACGGACCATTCATCTGGACTGCGACGTCCTTCAGGCCGACGGGGGCACTCGTACCGCCAGCATCACCGGTGCGTTTGTCGCCGCACAGGACGCCGTCAATTGGCTGCTGGTACAGGGCAAACTGACCCGGTCACCGATCACCGATCATGTGGCTGCCATTTCGGTCGGCATTCTTGAAGGGGTCCCGCTGCTGGACTTGCAATACACCGAAGATGTTGCCTGTGACACCGATATGAACGTCGTCATGACGGGCGCGGGCAGCTATGTCGAAGTGCAAGGGACGGCCGAAGGGGTGCCTTTCTCGCGCCTGGAAATGGACCGATTGTTGGCACTGGCTGAAAAAGGTATTGCGGAACTCGTTATTTTGCAAAAGGAATCACTACTGAAATGGTAGCAATAGAATACCTTTTTACGCTGGGTATCGGCATATTTTCATGAAAATTGTTCTTGCATCGAACAATCGGGGCAAATTGGCGGAACTGCAGGCCATGCTGGCGCCGCTCGGTGTCGATCTGCTGCCGCAGGCGGATCTGGGCATCCCGGAAGCGGATGAGCCGTTTCACACCTTCATAGAAAACGCTCTGGCCAAAGCGCGCCACGCGGCGCGGCTGTCCGGACTGCCTGCACTCGCCGACGACGCCGGCCTGTGTGTCGATGCCTTCGGCGGGTTGCCGGGTGTGAACACGGCGTACTACGCCACACAATTCGGATATGAGAAAGGTGATGTCAACAATGTCCGCGCCCTGCTGGAACAGATGAGCGGCAACTCAGACCGCCGGGCTGCAATGGTCAGTACGCTGGTCGCGGTGCGTCACCCGGACGATCCCGAGCCGCTGGTCGCTGTCGGCCGGGTGCGGGGCCTGATTGCCCGGGAGCCTGCAGGCAGCAACGGCTTCGGCTTTGATCCGGTCATGTTCATCCCCGAATTCGGCCAGACGTTCGCCCAATTGCCCACCGAGGTGAAAAACGCGCACAGCCATCGTGGCCGTGCCGCCCGGGCGATGGTCGGGCTGATGCGTGAGCATTGGCTCTGAACCGGCCTTGCGGACCTGATGTGCCGGACATCACCGATTACATGCGCCCGGGCCTGCTGCAGCTGCCTTCGCTGCCGCCGTTGTCGCTCTACGTGCACCTGCCCTGGTGTCTGAAGAAGTGTCCGTATTGTGATTTCAACTCCCATGAATTTCGGGGCCTGGACACGCACGACGCGCTGCCGCAGCAGCGGTATGTCGACGCCCTGATCGCAGACCTTGAAACCAGCCTGCCGTGGGTCTGGGGGCGTCCGGTCTACAGCGTGTTCCTGGGCGGGGGCACGCCCAGCCTGTTTTCGCCCGCCGCCATTGACCGGCTGATTGGCGCGATTCGGGCCCGTCTGCCGCTGGAGCCGGACTGTGAAATTACGCTGGAGGCGAATCCCGGTACCTTTGAGAAGGACCGTTTCCGGGCATTTCGCCAGGCTGGCGTTACCCGCCTTTCAGTCGGAGTGCAAAGCTTCAGCGACCGACACCTGCAGGCCCTGGGGCGGGTTCATGACCGCAAGCAGGCGATGGAGGCGCTGGCCGAAGCCGCAGCCCACTTTCCGACTTTCAACCTTGACCTGATGTACGCGCTGCCCGGCCAAACCCTGGCCGACCTGGACGCCGATCTCGACATGGCGCTGTCTTTTGCGCCCCCCCATCTGTCGATCTACCACCTGACGATCGAACCCAATACGGTGTTCGCGTCGCAGCCGCCCGAGTTGCCGGAGGACGACGCCGCGTGGTCGATGCTGGACCACATCACCGCGCGGACGGCCGATGCCGGGCTCGCACGCTACGAGGTTTCGGCGTATGCGCGGGCGGGTCACCAGTGCCGCCACAACCTCAACTACTGGCAGTTCGGAGACTACCTCGGCATTGGTGCGGGCGCCCATGGAAAACTGAGCTTTCCGCATCGGGTCATGCGTCAGGTTCGCTGGCGTGAGCCGCGCCGCTACATGGATCAGGCCTTGGCTGGCGAGCCGCTGGCGCAGGAAAACGAGGTGTCCCGCCGCGACTTGTCCTTCGAATATGCGTTGAACGCGCTGCGGCTGAAGGACGGCTTTTCCCTGCGGGACTTCGCCGAGCGCACCGGGCAGCCTCTCTCGGTTATCCGGTCCCCGCTTCAAAAGGCCGAGCAGCAAGGGCTGATCGAGCGTGATCTTGATCGGGTATGGGCAACTCCGCGGGGATTCGACTTCCTCAGCGACCTGCAGAGCCTGTTTCTGCCTGATTGAAGCGGCCTCGTCCGGGCGTGCCCAAGCGCAGCGGCCCTGACGGATGGTCTGCTGCGAAAGATTGAGACGGTATCAATGCAGGGTACCTCCAGGGCGTCGGATGTCGTCGCCCTGGGTCAGGCACGCGGCAATGGCCAACTTCAGCCCGGCAACCGTGCGCTCCAGTGCAAGGGCAGGCTGCCCCTGTTCCGGCAGCGATGGTACGTGAAGGAAGCCGCCGCGTGCGCCGCGCTGCGGTGGGTTGGTGGCCAGCCGGTGCATCAAGGCAAAAAAGACATGGTTGCAGACAAAGGTGCCGGCCGACATGGAAACATCGACTGGTATGGCATCCGCACACAGCGCCGCCACGATGGCCTTCACAGGGACGGTACAGAAATAGGCAGTGGGTGCTCCGGCGATCACGGCGCAGTCGGCGGGCTGGTCGCCAGCATTGTCGGCAATGCGTGCATCAACCCAGTTCACCGCAACCCGCTCGACGCCGATGGCGGCGCGCCCGGCCGCTTGGCCGACACAGAGTACCAGTGCGGGTCGGAAGCGATCCAGCGCCTCCATCAGGGCGGGTGCTGCCCCAGAAAAGGTGGTCGGCAACTGCCGTGCGATGACGCGATGGCCGTTGATTACCCGACCGTGCAAGATGCTGGCGGCCGCCCAGCTGGCGTTGCGGCGATCGCCGGCAAACGGGTCGAACCCGGTAAGGAGCACCACCGGCTGGCTGAGGGGCTCAGAAAGCAATACCATCGTAGTCAATTCAACAGGTGCGCGAGCACGGGAGTGTGCCCATGAAATGGGAAGGAAACCGCCAGTCCGACAACGTCGAAGATCGCCGTGGGTCCGTCGGGAGGACGGTTGGCGGTCGCGGGATTGGCGTGGGTACCATTGTGATCGCGCTCATCGGTGGCTGGGTGTTTGGCATCAATCCGATGACCATTCTCGGTGTTCTGGGCGGCGATCCTGCGGCACAGGTACAGAAGGCGCCCGCGCAGCGTCCGCCGGCGGATGACCGGATGGCGGCTTTTGTTTCGACGGTGCTGGGCGACACGGAAGACGTCTGGAACGGACTGTTTACCCAGGCGGGGACCCGCTACAAGGAGCCCAAACTGGTGCTGTTCCGTGGGGCGACGCCGACTGCGTGCGGAACCGGACAGTCCGCCATGGGGCCTTTTTATTGTCCGGGGGACCAGAGGGTCTACATCGATCTGAGTTTTTATGAGACGCTGCGCAACCGTCTGGGGGCCCCGGGCGATTTCGCCCAAGCTTACGTTATCGCCCACGAGGTCGGTCACCATGTCCAGAACCTGATGGGCATCACCGGCAAGCTCGATCAGCTGCGCGGCCGCGTCAGCCAGGCGGAATACAACAAACTGTCGGTTCGGCTGGAACTGCAGGCGGACTGCTTTGCGGGCATCTGGGCCCACCACGCACATCAGGCCCGGCAAGTCCTGGAAAAGGGCGACGTCGAAGAAGCGATGAATGCGGCAGCGCGCATCGGCGATGACGCCTTGCAGCGGGCGCAAGGCGGGGCCGTGGTGCCTGAGAGTTTCACGCACGGCACCAGCGCCCAACGGCAGCGCTGGTTCAATAACGGGCTCACACAGGGCAACGTCAAGGCTTGCGACACTTTCAGCGCGAGGACTTTGTAGTGTTTTTTGGCAATACCCAGCGCGAAAAGGTCGTTATCAGCTATCAAAATGGGACCGGTCACCGGGCGTCGGGCGTCCTTTTGGCAGACAACGTGCCACCGGGTGAGACAATACAGACTTGATGAACGCCTCTTTCTCCCAACTTTCGCTGGCTGAGCCGCTGGCACGAGCCGTAGCCGAAATGGGCTACGAATCCATGACGCCGATCCAGGCACAGGCCATTCCGGTGGTGCTGACGGGCAAGGATGTGATGGGCGCAGCCCAGACCGGTACCGGAAAAACGGCCGCGTTTTCGTTGCCCCTCCTGCAGCGCTTGCTCAAACATGAGAGCAGTTCGACGTCGCCGGCGCGGCACCCGGTTCGCGCACTGGTTTTGCTGCCGACGCGGGAACTGGCCGACCAGGTTGCCCAACAGGTCAAGCTTTACGCGCGATACACGCAGTTGCGCAGCGCGGTGGTTTTCGGCGGTATCGACATGAAGCCGCAAACCGCTGAACTGAAAAGAGGCGTCGAAGTGCTTGTGGCGACCCCGGGCCGGTTGCTGGACCACATTGAGGCCAAGAACGCGGTCCTCAACCAGGTGGAATATGTGGTGCTCGACGAGGCCGATCGGATGCTTGACATCGGTTTCCTGCCCGATTTGCAGCGCATCCTGTCCTTTTTGCCCAAGCAGCGGACCACTTTGTTGTTTTCGGCAACTTTTTCACCGGAAATTAAACGCCTGGCCGCAAGCTACCTGCAGGACCCGATCACGATCGAAGTGGCGCGTCCCAACGAAACGGCGGCAACCGTCGAACAGCGTTTCTACAGTGTTGGCGATGACGACAAACGGCGTCTGGTCCGCCAGATCCTGCGTGCCCGTGAACTCAAACAGGCTTTCGTTTTCGTCAACAGCAAGCTCGGTTGCGCGCGACTGGCCCGTAGCCTTGAGCGTGAGGGCTTGAACACTACGGCGCTCCATGGCGACAAGAGCCAGGACGAACGTCTCAAGGCGCTCGATGCGTTCAAACGGGGTGAGGTCGACCTTCTGGTCTGCACGGATGTGGCTGCCCGAGGCCTGGATATCAAGGACGTTCCGGCGGTATTCAACTTTGATGTTCCCTTCAACGCGGAAGACTATGTCCACCGCATTGGCCGTACCGGACGGGCTGGCGCGTCCGGCCTGGCGGTCACACTGGTCTCCCCGAGCGACAGCCGGCTGATTGCCGACATTGAAAAGCTCATTCGCAAGAAGGTGGAGCTGGAGGCCTTCGAGTTCGAGGAAGACCGTCCGCGTGGACGTATCAATACCGGCCGTCGTGCCTGGGGTGGTGACGACCCACGCGATGCCATCGAGGAAACGCCGCCCCCGCGCACCGTGCGGCCTACGCGCCGGAGTTCTGCTCCGGTCGACCCTTTTTTCTCCCAACCTTACGAGGCCAGCGAAGTCGAGGCGACCCCAACATGGGAGTCGGCGTCCAGGACGAATGCGCCTCGACCCGGCGTCTCCAGCAACATCAAGACCAAACGCAAGGTTGCCGCCCTGTTCAAGCCGGGCGACTGATCACTCGGCGCCTGGTCGCTGGGCCTGGGGGCATCGGACCCGTATCAGTTCGTGGTCACCGCGGGGGTCGAGCCTGAGCGCACTCAACCAACCACCCCAGACGCATCCAGAGTCCAGCGAGTAAACGTCGCTGCGCGCCAGCCATCCCAGGGTGGACCAATGGCCGAAGGCGACGGTCACGTCCTGAGTCCGCCGTCCGGGAACGTCAAACCAGGGCATGTAACCCGCGGGATGGTGGCCGGCGCCCTCCTTGCTGGCAAATTCCATGGTTCCGTCGGGTGTGCAAAACCGCAGCCGCGTCAACGCATTGACGATAACCCGCAAGCGGTCGATCCCGTCCAGATCGACGTCCCAGCGGCTCGGTTCGTTACCGTACATTTGCGCCAGAAACCGGCTGATGTCGGAGCTCAGCAGCGTGTTTTCCACCTCGGTGGCCAGTGCCAGCGTGTCGGTCACAGTCCAACCCGGCAAAACACCCGCATGTACCATCAGCACCCCTGCGTCGTACAAGGCCAGGTTCTGGTGGCGCAGCCAATCGATCAATGCCAGCCGGTCCGGCGCCGCGAGCAGATCGGCCAGCGTGTCGCGCGGGTGTGCTCTGCGGGTGCCATAGGCGATCGCCAGCAGGTGGAGGTCGTGATTGCCCAAGAGGCACCTGGCGGCGCTGCCCAGATTGCGCAACCGGCGCAGAACTTGAGCCGACGCGGGACCGCGGTTGACCAGGTCGCCCAGCACGTACAGCGTATCGGAGCTTGGCGAAAAGCCGATTTCTTGCAGCAATTTCTCCAGCGACGCGTCGCAGCCTTGAATATCGCCGATGCAGTACAGTGCCATGGTGTCGATTGTTACGCGGTTCAGCCGCGGTGACGGATGGAAGTCTTACTGATTGTTTTCTTGACCCTGCTCAACGGCGTGTTTGCGATGTCGGAGCTGGCGCTCGCATCGAGCCGCAAGGCACGGCTTACGGCGATGGCCGAAGCAGGCGACAAGGGCGCGGCCGCATCACTCAAGTTGCTGGAAGATCCCACTCAGTTTCTATCCACGGTACAGGTGGGCATTACGTCCATCGGCGTACTGAACGGCATCGTCGGGGAGGCCGCCTTCAGCGACGGCCTCGGCGCGTGGCTGCAGGGGTTAGGAATGACCGAAGCGGTCTCGGCCGTCGCCGCGACGGCCATGGTGGTCACTGTCATCACTTTCGTCACGATCATTTTCGGTGAACTGGTGCCCAAGCGAATTGGTCAGTTGCACCCGGAACTGGTCGCGCGGTGGGTCGCTCGGCCCATGGTCTGGCTCGCCTCTGTCGCCCGACCGTTTGTACGCCTGCTGGCGCTCAGCACCCACGGCGTACTTCGCCTGATGGCGATCGACACCCGCGGTAGTCGGCAGGTCACGCACGAAGAAATTGCTGCCAGTCTGGAAGAAGGTGTTGATGCCGGTCTGATCGAGGAACACGAGCACCGGATGGTACGCAACGTTTTCCACCTTGACGATAGGCCACTGACGTCACTGATGATTCCCCGCAGTGAAATTGACTGGCTGGACGCTGGCAAATCCGTTGCCCAATGCCTGCAGCAAATTGTCCAGAAGGATGCCCAGGCCGCCCACTCCTGGTATCCGGTCTGTCGAGGGGGGCTGGACGATGTGGTGGGGATCATCGCCATGTCCAGGCTTCTGGGTTTGGGGCCCGGCCATGTTGGCGCGATCGAGTCGGAGGCCATGCCCGCGACGTTTGTTCCCGAAACCCTCAGCGGAATGGAATTGCTCGAACAACTGCGGGAACGAACCGGGCGCATGGTTTTTGTCGTCGATGAGTACGGTGTCGTGCAAGGGTTGCTCACCCCCTGGGATCTGCTGGAAGCCATTACCGGGGAACTGCAGCCGGATGCTCCCGTCGACGCGTGGGCCACCCCGCAAAACGACGGAACCTGGATCGTTGACGGTCTGATGCCGGTGTCGGAGCTGAAAGCGCGCCTTCAGGTTGAGGCCGAGTTACCCGATGAAGACAAGGGACGCTACAACACGGTTGCGGGATTGCTGATGGCTGTCACGGGGCGCCTTCCCGAAGCGGATGAAAAGGTGATTTGCGCCGGATTGGAATTTTCGATATTGGCTCTGGAAGGCCGGCGAATTGATCGAATCCATGTTCGTCGTTTGAATCCGGAATAATTTCCGTTCTTTGTACCGCGCTGGCGACAGCCGGCGAGTTATTTCCTGATGCTCAAGCAAGGAAATCGGGTATATTCAATCCCTATGTTGATTATCAGAGGTTTTTAACCATGACCAGTTACAAGGATTTGCTGAAGCAACGTGAAGCCCTTGAGGCACAGATTGCCCAGGCCCGTGAACGCGAGATCAGCCAGGCCGTTTCACAAGTACGTGCATTGGTCGCGGAATTCGGTTTGAGCGCTCAGGATGTTTTCCCCACCGCCGTCCGTGTAAAGAGCAGTGGTGGCGCCAAAGGCCAGAAAGTGGCGCCAAAGTATCGTAATCCAGCCACGGGTGAAACCTGGACGGGTCGCGGCAAGCCGCCGAAATGGATTGCCGGCAAAGACCGGACGGAGTTCACCATCGCGTGATGAATTTCTCGCCTGATCGTAGCGCCGCCCTTCATTGACCGGCAAAGCAACAAAAAAAGAACCCCCACAGAGCGCAAGCACTGTGGGGGTTTTTTCTGGTGCCGGAGGCCGGAATCGAACCGGCACGCCTTGCGGCGGGGGATTTTGAGTCCCCTGCGTCTACCAATTTCACCACTCCGGCGGTGTCGGTGACAGCATGAATTATGGCACAGTGTGGTCCATGAACTATCCGACGATCGAAGAAGCCATTGGCAACACCCCGGTGGTGGCATTGCAACGAATGGGCCGCAATGACTGCAAGGAACGAGGCAATGTTCTGCTGGGGAAGCTGGAGGGAAACAACCCGGCCGGATCGGTCAAGGACCGTCCCGCGTTGTCCATGATTCGCAGGGCGCAGGAGCGTGGTGAGATCCGCCCGGGCGACACCTTGATCGAGGCCACTTCGGGCAATACCGGAATTGCGTTGGCAATGGCCGCCGCAATCAAAGGGTATCGGATGATTCTGATCATGCCAGAGGATCTTTCGATCGAACGGGCGCAGACGATGAAAGCGTTCGGCGCCGAACTGATCCTCACTCCGAAAAGTGGGGGCATGGAATATGCGCGCGACCTCGCGGAAAAAATGGCTCGCGACGGGAAAGGACATGTACTGGATCAGTTCGCCAACGCCGACAATCCCCGCATTCATTATGAAACCACCGGTCCGGAGATCTGGGCTCAAACCAAGGGTCAGGTAACCCATTTTGTCAGTGCCATGGGCACCACCGGTACCATTACTGGCGTTGCGAAATATCTCAAGGAACGCAATCCGGACATTCGCATAATCGGAGCTCAGCCTCAGGACGGTTCGCGGATTCCGGGTATCCGAAAGTGGCCACCGGAGTATCTTCCTGGCATTTACGATCCGTCCGCCGTCGACGAACTGGTCTACGTATCGCAATCGGATGCTGAGGAAACCTGCCGACAACTGGCGCGTGAGGAGGGGCTTTTTGCCGGAATATCGGCGGCGGGCGCCTGCTGGGTGGCCCTTCATCTGGCCCGTCGGGTCGAAAATGCGACGATTGTTTTTGTGGTCTGCGATCGAGGGGATCGCTATCTTTCGACTGGAGTTTTCCCGGCGTGAGAGCGCCGAAGCAACCCTTTTCCGCACACAGGATTCGGTTCGCCGCAGATAGCTCGGCAGAGCGCCTGCGCTGGTGCCACCAGGCGCTTTCTCCGAGGGGGTTCGGCGTGGTGCAGGACGATGCCGTGATATGTCAGCGCGATGATGGGTCCATGATTAGAATCGGGCGCAAACGAATGGAAACGCCGGATGAACATCGACAAAGAGATTGACTGCCGTGGCTTGAACTGCCCGCTCCCTATTCTCAAAGCCAAGAAAGCGCTGGCTGAGATGAACAGCGGTCAGTTGCTCAGGGTCGTTGCCACCGATGGTGGCTCGGTTCGTGACTTTCAGGCTTTCGCCAAACAAACTGGAAATGACCTTGTCGATCAGCAGACCGGCGACAGTGAGTTCATTCACGTGCTACGCCGCCGCTGACGGGGGGCGATCTCGGACACTGGCGCATTCCCGAGCAGCCAATCAGAGCCGCAACGTCGAAAGATAGGTTTTGAAGTGGGTGCCCACCTGGGGGTGCCTCAGGGCCATTTCGACGGTGGCTTCGAGAAACCCCTCTTTGCTTCCACAGTCGTAGCGTTTTCCGCTGTATTGGAACGCGTAGACCGGCTCGTGGTGAATCAGCCGGGCAATGGCGTCAGTGAGCTGGATCTCTCCACCGACACCACGGGGCTGGATGCGGATTTCGTCAAATATTCGCGGGGTCAGGATGTATCGTCCGGCGACCGCGAGGCGGGACGGCGCCTCGTTGGGGGCGGGTTTTTCGACGACACGTTCCAGCCGGAGCATCTGTTCGGTGTGGGGCGCGCCCTGAACAATGCCGTAGCGCCGAACCTGATCAGCCGGGACCTCTTGAACCGCCAGCAAGGAACGGCCTGTCCGACCGTAGGCCTTGACCATCTGCGACAGTACCCCGGGCTCTCCCCTTGGACCGGTCATCAAATCGTCCGCCAGAACAACCGCGAATGGGACGCGCCCGACCAAGGGTTCGGCACACAGGACGGCGTGACCCAGCCCCAGGGAGCGGTGCTGGCGCACGTAACTGACGGCCATGTCATCCGGTTGAACCGAGCGGACGACGGCCAGCAAATCAGTTTTCCCCGCATTTTCCAGTTCGTGCTCCAGCTCGTAGGCGGTGTCAAAGTGGTCCTCGATGGCGCGTTTGCTGCGGCCCGTGATGAACACCATATGCCGAATACCGGCCTCGTAGGCTTCTTCTACCGCGTACTGAATCAATGGCTTGTCGACAACCGGCAGCATTTCCTTGGGCGACGCTTTGGTTGCCGGCAGAAATCGGGTTCCCAGTCCAGCAACAGGGAATACCGCAGTGTGGATCGTGTCGGTCGAAGTCATAGGTTGAGCATAGCGCAGGGGGCCGCGTTTCGGCCGGCTTTTCGTGCTCAGCCGGTATTGCGCAGTCCGGCCGCGATTCCGTTGATCGAGATATGGATTCCCCTTTGGATCCGTTCGTCGGCCTGACCGGCGCGATGGCGGCGGACCAGTTCAACCTGCAGATGATGCAGCGGGTCGATGTACGGGAACCGATGCCGGATCGATCGGGCCAGTGAGGTGTTCGCCGACAGGCGTTGGCGGTTTCCCGTAATCTGATTGAGCGCGTCGACGGTCCGATGCCATTCCGACTCGATCGCTGCGAAAACCCGTTTGCGCAGTCGCGCGTCCGGGACGAGTTCGCTGTAGCGCGAAGCGAGCGCCAGATCGCTCTTGGCAAGGACCATGTCCATGTTGGAAAGCAGCGTGCGGAAAAATGGCCACTGCCGGTTCATGCTTTGCAGCAAAGTCAGAGCGTCGCGCCGAGTGGCCGCACTCGGCTGATCAAGAAACGCCGCAACAGCGGAGCCGAATCCGTACCATCCGGGTAGCGTCAGACGGCATTGGCCCCAGCTGAAGCCCCACGGGATCGCCCGCAGATCTTCGATTCTTTGGCTGGCCTTGCGGGACGCCGGGCGCGAGCCGATGTTCAGGCCAGCGATTTCGCGTATGGGCGTGGCGCTGAAAAAGTAGTCGGTAAAGCCGGGTGTTTCATAGACCAGAGCGCGGTAGGCTTTCAGACTGGCGGCCGACAAGGCTTCGGCAGCGTCGAGATAGGTGCGGGGAGCCGGGCGGGTCGGCTGCAGCAAGGTGGCTTCAAGTGTGGCGGCCACCAGGGTTTCGAGGTTGCGGCGACCGATTTCCGGGTTGGAATACTTCGACCCTATGACCTCCCCTTGTTCGGTCAGGCGAATCTGGCCCCGCACTGTGCCGGGTGGCTGCGCAAGAATGGCTTCGTAACTTGGGCCGCCACCCCGACCGACCGTGCCGCCCCTGCCATGAAACATGCGCAGTGAAATCGGCTGGTGGCGAGAAATTTCGTCAAACAACTCGACCAGGGCGATTTCGGCACGGTACAGCTCCCAGTTGCTGGTAAAGATGCCGCCGTCCTTGTTGCTGTCGGAGTAGCCCAGCATGATGTCCTGCTCGGCGCCGGAACGGTGAATCATGGCGCGGATTCCGGGAAGCCCGTAAAACTCACCCATGATGGTGGCGGCCTGGCGCAGGTCGGCGATGGTTTCAAAAAGGGGCACCACAATGAGGTCGCAGCGCGCATCAAGGTCAAGCGTTCCTCGCAAAAGCCCCGCTTCTTTTTGCAGCAGCAGGACCTCCAGCAGATCGCTGACCGATTCGGTGTGGCTGATGATGTAGTGCCGGATGGCCTGCTCGCCGAAGCTAGATCGCAGGTCTCTGGCCGTGTCGAACACCTTGAGTTCCGCAACCGTGTGATCGCCGTAGGTGCCGCCAACCACGCGTAGCGAGCGGGCGTCGCAGAGCAGACCCAGAAGGAGGCTGCGGCGGGCAGTCTCGTCGAGCGCCATGTAATCGGGTTCGATGCGCGCTCTTGCAAGGAGTTCTGCAATCACGGCTTCATGCTGGTCAGAACTCTGGCGCAGGTCGACTGTAGCCAGATGGAATCCGAAAACCTCTACCGCCCGGATCAAGGGTTTGAGGCGGTGGCGTGACAGGGCTTGTCCGCTGTGGTGGGTCAGGGACTCGTCAATGATCCGCAGATCAGCCAGGAACTCGGCTGCTGATTCATAGGGGTTCTGAGGCGCCACGGCATGCCGGGCCGCCTCGGTGCCGGTCAGCTCGCGCAAGGTGGCGGCCAGCCGCGCATAGACCCCGGTCAGCGCACGCCGGTAGGGCTCGTCTTCGCGGTGCAGGTTCCGGTCAGGCGAGCGTGCCGCCAATGCCCGCATTTCAGAGGTTACATCAATCAGCATCGCTGACAGAGAGAGCTCGCCACCGAGTCGGTGCACCTCGGTCAGGTAGTGCCGCAGCGCCACTTCTCCCTGGCGCCGCATGGCCAGCGCCAAGGTATGGGCGCCGACGTTGGGGTTCCCGTCGCGGTCGCCGCCGATCCAGTTGCCCATTCTCAGAAAGCTCGCAACGGGCCGACCGTCCAGGGCTTGTTCGAGTTCGGCGTACAGGCGCGGAATCTCGCGCAGAAACGTCGCTTCGTAGTAACTGAGGGCGTTTTCGATTTCGTCGGCAACCGTCAGCTTCGTGAATCGCAGCAACCGTGTTTGCCACAACTGCAGAATCCTGGTACGCAAATGCGCATCGTTCGTCGCCAACTCGCGCGGTGCCAGGGCATCTCGGGTGACGGAGGCAGCGGCTGAACGGGCCAGGATTTCGTCGCGCTGCGTCAGAAGTGCTGCGATGTCGCGCTCGGCATCCAGAATGCTTTTCCGCTGAACCTCGGTCGGGTGCGCGGTGAGAACCGGCGACACGTAACTGACGGCCAAGGTACGTGCGATGGCGTCCGGCGTCAATCCGGCCCAGCGAAGTCGTTGCAGGGCGACATCGATGCTGCCTTCCTGGGTATCGCCGGCACGTTCATGGAAAGCGCGCCGCCGGATATGGTGGCGGTCTTCCGCCAAATTGGCGAGGTGACTGAAATAGGTGAATGCGCGGATGACGCTCACAGCCTGATCGCCCGACAGCCCCTTGAGCAATTTCTTGAGCGCGCGGTCTGCCTCTTCGTCGCTGTGCCGCCGGAACGCGACGGAGAGCTTTCGAATCTGTTCGACCAATTCGAACGCGCCCGGACCCTCCTGCTCGCGGATCACCTCACCGAGCAGGCGTCCCAGCAACCGGATGTCGTCGATCAGCGGCCTTTCACTGTCCCGGCTTCGCTTTTTGGGTGGTGACGGAGAATGAGTGTCTGTGGACATCGTCTTGGTGAGATGCAGGCAGTTTGGGACCGCACGGAGCAGGTTCGGGCGCAGGCCCATGCTAGCATCCTGCGTTGTGAAAAACCATCAAAAGCAGACCAATTTGATCACGATCGCCACCCGGGAGAGTCGGCTTGCCCTGTGGCAGGCCGAGCACGTGAAAGCCGTCCTCGAGGGCCGTGGTCACACGGTCGCTCTCTTGGGCATGACAACCCGCGGTGACCAGATTCTTGACCGCAGCCTGAGCAAAGTCGGTGGCAAGGGCCTTTTTGTCAAGGAACTGGAAGCTGCTCTGGACGATGGACGCGCCGACATCGCGGTCCACTCCCTCAAGGACGTACCGATGGAGTTGCCGTCGGGTTTTCTGCTCGCCTGTGTCATGGAGCGCGAGGACCCGCGTGACGCGTGGGTTTCGCCTCGGTACGCGCGCTTGCAGGACTTGCCCCCCGGAGCGGTGGTGGGGACATCGAGCCTGCGCCGAACCGTGCTGCTGCGGTCTTTGCGACCTGACCTTCGAATCGAACCACTGCGCGGCAACCTCGACACCCGCTTGCGCAAACTCGATGATGGCCAGTACGCCGGCATCGTTCTGGCGGCAGCGGGGCTGAAGCGGTTGGGGTTGGTCGACCGCATTGGCGAAATCTTCGATACCCGTGCGATGCTGCCGGCAGCCGGCCAGGGAGCCTTGGGTATCGAAATCCGGCAGGATCGGGCTGATCTGGTGGAAGCACTGCAACCGCTGTCGGACGCCACAACCTGGCTCGCCGTGGCCGCCGAACGGGCCGTCAGCCGAGCAATGGGCGGCAGTTGTTCGATGCCTCTGGCGGCCCATGCCACTGTTTCTGGGGGCTCGCTGCAAATTGATGCTGCATGGGGCGACCCCGATGGCGCGCCAGTCTTGCTGCGGGCCAGTTTGAACGGCCTCGCTCGCTCACTTGGCGAAGCGGAGCAACTCGGTGAACGGGTTGCCGGGCAACTGCGGGCTGCCGGCGCCCGCTAGCGCCGCCCCGAAACCAAAGTGGCCGGTGTGTCGGAATTCTCCGGTGGCAGCGTCATTGTGACTCGCCCGATGCCGGGCGCACGCCGTTGGGCGGACGCCCTGACGGAGGCCGGTTACCCGGTTTGGGTCTTGCCCTTGATCCGAATCGAGTCGCAGCCCGATCAGACAGCCACAGCGCAAGCCCGCGCCGAGTTGGGTGACTTTGGCGCCGTCATGTTCGTCAGTTCGGCGGCTGTCGAGCACTTTTTTGCACGAAATGAGTCAATACCCACCGGAAAATCGTGCTTTGAAGCTATAAAAACAAGAGCTTGGGCGCCAGGTCCTGGAACCGCGCGTTCGCTTCTGGCCTGCGGCTGGCCGGCGGATCGTATTGACACACCGGCGGCGGATGCAGCGCATTTCGATTCGGAATCATTGTGGGCGTGTGTCGAAGCCCAGGTTCAGCCGGGATTTCGCCTGCTGCTTGTGCGGGGGGCGGATGAGCAAGGCCGGTCGGCTGGCCGCGACTGGTTGTCGGATCAAGTGCAGAGCCGGGGAGGCGTCGTCCGGACCGTGGCCGTCTATCGGCGCTGCGCACCGGTATTCACCCCGGCGGAAAGTGCCCGGGCGCTTGCTGGCGCGATTGACGGCTCAATATGGCTGTTCAGCAGCAGTGAAGGTGTCAGCAACCTGATGCAGGCCCTGCCACAGGCTGGATGGATCCACGCTCGTGCGCTGGCAACCCATCCCCGGATCGCGCAGGCCGCGCGGCAGGCCGGTTTTGGCGAGGTTCGGCAGGCGAATCCGACCGTGGACGGCGTCCTTCGATCGCTAGAATCGGACGAATGAGTGAACAGCCAGGCAAGATGGCGCAACCAGGAACCGAGCCGCCACACAACGCGGGGGAAGAAGCCGTGGCGGCGGGCGCGCAAAACACGTTGCATGGATCGGTCGCTTCGGCCGAGCGTTTGATCTGGCAGGGACCGTGGCTTGTGGTGGCCTTGTTGGGGCTTTCTGGCTTGGGTGTTGCCAGCAGCGCGCTGCTGTGGCAAAAACTATCGCATATTCAGACGCAGCTGGCCCGCCAGAGCGCCGACAGCGGCCTACAGGCGACTGAGGCGCGGGCTTTGGCGCGGCAGGCGATGGACATGGCCCGCGAATCAGCGGCCCGGCAATCGCTGCTTGAAGCCCGAGTGAGCGAAGTCTCACTGCAGCGCACCCAGTTGGACGAGTTGATACAGAGCCTTTCGCGCTCGCGAGACGAAAATCTGGTCGTCGATCTGGATTCTTCGCTGCGCCTTGCGGCGCAACAAGCGCAGCTGACGGGGAGCCTGGAACCGCTGATCGCTGCGCTTCGGACCGCAGATCAGCGGCTGGCACGTTCAGCGCAGCCGCGCCTGGCACCACTGCGGCGCGCCGTCGAGCGAGATCTGGAGCGGGTGCGCACGGCCGTTGTCCCCGATATGCCCAATCTGCTATCGCGCCTTGACGAGTTGGTCCGTTCGTTGGACGAACTGCCACTTGCCAATGGCGCCCCGATGGTGGCCCCTCGGTCTGCGCGGCCGGCATCTTCGGCGCCCGCCGGCTGGTGGGAGCGTACGGTCAGTCTGCTCGGCGAAGAGGCTCGGCGCCTGGTCCGTGTGGGGCGGATTGAACAACCCGAGGCCGCGCTGATTTCGCCAGAGCAGAGCTTCTTCCTCCGCGAGAATCTCAAACTGAAGGTTCTTAACGCCCGCCTGGGTTTGATGGCGCGCCAGTATGACTCCGTGCGTTCAGACCTGACCACGGTCCAGGCACTTGTCGTGCGGTATGCCGACCCTGCTGCGCGAAAGGTGCAGCAGACCGTCACGACCGTGCAGCAATTGCAGGCGCAGTTGCGATCGGCGGAATTGCCTCGTCTTGACGAAACGTTTGCGGCGCTGGCCACAGCCGCCGCCGGCCGGTAGGACACCCCGATGGGAATGCGCGCAGCATTGTGGTTGCTGGCCCTGTTTGCCGTGGCGGCCGGTCTCGCGTTGCTGGCGGGGGGCAACCCCGGGACCGTGGCGCTGTTCTGGGCCCCGTGGCGCGTCGATCTTTCGCTCAATCTGGCCCTGCTGGCGCTCGCGGGCCTGTTTGTGGTCCTGCACCTGGCTTTGCGGGCATTGGCACTGTTTGTGCGGATACCTCAGCAAGCCCGCCGGTGGCGTGCTCGCCAGCGTGAACGTGTGGTGCAGGGGGCCCTGGTAGATGCGCAGGTTCAGCTGATGGCCGGTCGTTATGTCCGAGCGCGCAAAGCCGCCGAAAAGGCGATCGAACATGAACAGGCCGAACGCGAGGACGAGGACGACTTTGCACCATCGCCCTCGGTGCTGGCGCTTGCCCACCTCCTCGCCGCTGACAGCGCTCATGCGCTGCAGGACCGGACCCTGCGGGACACCCATCTGGCTCAGGCACTGGCGTTCTTGCCAACTCGGTTAGCGGGTGCCCTGGAGGGGGAGTTGAAAACCGGAGCCCGATTGCGGGCGGCGCGCTGGGCGATCGATGACAGGGATCCGCGCGGGGCGCTGGCCCGTCTGGACGAGTTGCCGCAGGGTGGCGGGCGGCGGACGGTGGCGCTGCGTCTGCGGCTGAAAGCCGCGCGACAGGCGGGTCAATGGTCCGACGCTTTGGAAACGGCGCGGCTGCTCGCCAAACACCGCGCCTTTTCCGGGGTCGCGGCGGACGGTATTGTTCGCGGCCTGACCCTCGCCTGGTTGACGACGGCGCATGATGGCGACCAGGTGCGAAGGGTCTGGGCCGCACTCGAGCGCCGGGAACGGGAAATGCCGGAAATCGTGCTGGCGGCTGTACAGCGATGGCTGGACCTGGGGGGTGACGGTGCCGTTGCCCGTGATTGGCTGCAGCCGGTTTGGGAGCGCGTCGCAGGCCAACTCCCGCTTCGCGGAGACGACCCGACCCGAATTGACCTGGCCCGAAGTCTGGAAAGGGCGCTCGCAGTGGGTCTTTCCCCCGAGGACGCGACCCAATGGCTCATGCGGATCGAATCCGCCTTGCGACAGTCCCCCCGCGATCCAGTTCTGCTGTACCTCGCGGGTGCTGCGTGCGCGCAGCAGCAGTTGTGGGGCAAGGCTCAGCAGTCGCTGAGTCAACTCGTCCAATTGCCCCACAGCCCTTTGCACGCGACAGCGTGGCGATTTCTGGCGCAGTTTGCCGAGCACCGCGGTGATACTGCGGCGGCTTCCACGGCCTGGAAATCGTCTGCCCTGGCCAGCCAGTCCTCGGCCGGGTCCCCGCTGGTGCGCTAGAACCCGGCCACCGGGCGGTCAGAACGGCAGATTCAGGTTGCGCAGGTCCTTGCGGGTTTCGACAAGGATCAACGGACCTTCATCAAGGACCACCGCCGGCGGGCGTTCGCGTGGCACATGCACAGGTTTGGGTTCCGCCGCGATGGCTGCCTGAACGGCGGCGATTTTCTCGGCATCCGAGTTCACCCACACCAACCCGCGGTCCAGCGCGATCCTTTCGAGTGCGTCTACCGGCAGGGTGTAGGCCTGCACGAGGGGCAGGGCCGCCTTGGCTGGCGTCGCGGGTGTCGGAGCGGCCGGTACCACAGACTTCGGCAAAGCGGGCGCGCCTTCCGCTGCGGTCGGGGCCAATTCGCTTGTGTCCGTCGTGCTGGGGGCTCCCCGGTTGAAATACGAGCGCAGCTGTGGCGCCTGCGTATCGCCGGCCGTTACGGAAGAATCCGCGGCTTCCCCATTTGCCTCGGCCACGGCACGGTCATCGCTGCGGTTGGCGGCATTGCGTTCCCGCCGGTCGCGACCGTAGCGATCACGCGAGCGTCGCTCGCGGCGCGGTTCCTCGCCCGGCAGGTCCTCGCGCCGGTTTTCCGGAGGCGCGACGCTTTCACCATCAAGCACCTGCGTATCTGGTGCAGCCGCCATCAGACCAGCGGCTGCCGCGACGGGTTCGATCGGAGCACTGGCAGAACCGTCTCCCTCGCGGGAGGAGACGCCTGGCCGGCGGTCGCCCCGCTCCCGGCGTCCATCGCCTCGCTCGCGTCGACCCTCCGGGCGATCGCTGCGGCTGGCGCGGGCCGACTCGGTCTCGCGGGCACTGTCGGCCGCGGAAACGTCGGCCGGATCGACTGCCTGGGTGGATACGGCAGGCTTTTCTCGGCCTGCGCCCCTTTCGCCACGTCGATCACTGCGGCCATTGCGCCCTTCACCTTCGGCGCGTGGGTCAGACCGGCGGCCCTCGCGGCTGCGGTTTCCTTCGCCATTGCCTTCCGTTCTCTCACCGCGGCGGTTGCCGGAGCGATCCCCGCGTCGTCCGTTGCGCTCGCCTTCGGTACGCGTCTTCGGCTCCTGTGTCGCGGCCGGGATGCTGGTCGATGCCGGCACCGGCGCAGGCGCCGCCTCCGGCTCGCCGCCAAACAGGCGCTTCAGCCAACCCATGAAGCCGCCCGTGGCGCTCCCTTCGGGCAGTGTCGCGCGGACCGGTGGGGCTGCAACCGGCAACTGCGGGGCCACGGCTGGAGCGGGCGCCTGCGGCTCGGCTTTCGGCGCGACTACCGGTGCCGGTGCATCCGGCAATACACCCTTGATCACCGGTGTTTGCCGGTTGGTGGGCTCCTGGGAGCGCCGGGTGACGGTTGTCGGATCTTCGATTTCTTCAGCCAGACGATAGCTGGCGTCAATGTGGTCAAGGCGCGGATCGTCGTGCTTGAGCCGTTCCAGACGGTAATGCGGTGTCTCCAGCGTCTTGTTAGGGATCAACATCACGCTGATGCGCTGCTTGACTTCTATCTTGGCAATCTCGGGGCGTTTTTCATTCAGCAGGAACGATGCAACTTCCACCGGAACCTGAACATGGACCGCCGCCGTGTTCTCCTTCATGGAGTCTTCCTGAATGATGCGCAGGATCTGCAGGGCCGAACTCTCGGTATCGCGGATGTGGCCAGCGCCGCCGCACCTCGGACAGGGAATGGACGCGCTTTCCGAAAGAGCCGGACGCAGGCGCTGACGGCTCATTTCCATCAGGCCGAATTTGCTGATCGAGCCGAACTGCACGCGGGCGCGGTCCTGGCGCAAAGCGTCTCGCAACCGGTTCTCCACATCGCGGCGGTTACGACTTTCCTCCATGTCGATGAAGTCGATCACGATCAGGCCACCGAGGTCACGCAGACGCATCTGGCGGGCCACTTCGTCAGCGGCTTCGAGGTTGGTGCGTGTCGCCGTCTCTTCGATGTCGCCGCCTTTGATGGCACGCGCCGAGTTGACGTCGACTGAAACCAGAGCTTCGGTATGGTCGATCACAATCGCGCCGCCCGAAGGCAAGGTCACGGTCCGGGCGTAGGCCGATTCGATCTGATGCTCGATCTGGAAGCGTGAGAACAGCGGTGCTGCGTCACGATACCGTTTGACCCGGGCCGAATGCTCGGGCATGACATGGCTCATGAACTGCTGGGCTTGTTCATAGATGTCGTCGGTATCGATCAGGATGTCACCGATGTCGCTGTTGAAGTAATCGCGGATGGCGCGAATGACGAGGCTGGATTCCTGGTAGATCAGGTAGGCACCCTTGCCAGCTTTGCCCGCTCCTTCGATGGCGGTCCACAGTTTGAGCAGGTAGTTCAGGTCCCATTGGAGTTCGGGTGCGGTCCGCCCGATACCAGCGGTGCGAGCGATGATGGACATCCCCTTCGGGTACTCGAGCTGGTCCATCGCTTCTTTGAGTTCGGCCCGGTCGTCGCCCTCGATACGGCGAGAGACCCCGCCGCCGCGCGGATTGTTGGGCATGAGCACAACGTAACGTCCGGCCAGGCTGATGAATGTGGTCAGGGCCGCGCCCTTGTTGCCCCGCTCTTCCTTCTCGACCTGAACCAGCAGTTCCTGGCCTTCGCGAATCACGTCGCTGATTCGGGCCTGGTTGACAGGCACACCTTCAGCGAAGTACTGACGGGAGATTTCCTTGAATGGCAGAAAGCCGTGCCGCTCTTCGCCGTAGTCCACGAAGCAAGCCTCCAGGCTGGGCTCGACGCGGGTTACGACTGCCTTGTAGATGTTGCCTTTGCGCTGTTCGCGCCCTTCGATTTCAGTCTCGTAGTCGAGCAGTTTCTGCCCGTCGACAATGGCCAGCCGGCGTTCCTCTGCCTGCGTAGCGTTGATCAGCATCCGCTTCATGATGCGCTCCTATCGTTTTCTGTTCATCACACGCCCGTGATGGGCGAACAATGCCAGTACTGACGCAACGAAACGACGGGAATTGCCGGCTATGCCGCATCGGTCCGGGTGCGAACCCGGTACCTTAGCGGTGGCGCATGGATGATGGCGAGGCCTGGTGTCGGCACTATTGCTGCAAAAATAAAAGCAATAAACGACGGGAATGCGCTGGGTATGGCCAGAAATCGACCGCATGGAATGGCAAAAAGCCACCGCCAGCAGAAGTTCAGGAAATTCCAGATCAGCACAGTGGCAACTTTCTCGCTTTGTATCCGTCCGCCAGCGCGCAGGCTGACGGATGTGGGTATTCCGTTCGGGGTTTCGATGTGTCGGTTTCTCCCCGAACACCTGTTCGCCACTGTGGGCTTTGGCCTGCAGTTTGCGGACAACGTGCCGGGAATGGCATTGACCTTCCGGTCGGCATCCAGTGGTCGGGTGGACTAAACTCCCCGGTCGGGAGAACGCCTCCATTGAAATCAACCACTTACCGCTCAGATCCGGATCGGACCATTATAGAGGGCAAGCCCAAGGCCGTGCCGCCCGAAGTGCGCTTCCTGGAGGTCGATGGCGAATCCGGTGGGCAGCGGCTGGACAATTTTCTCGCCCGACATCTCAAAGGCGTGCCCAAGACCCATGTGTACCGGATCATTCGCTCCGGGGAAGTGCGGGTCAACAAAGCCCGCGCGAGTGCGGATCAGCGTGTGGTGCCCGGGGACCTGATTCGCCTCCCGCCCGTGCGGGTCGCCGCGCCGCGAACCGAAGAACAGGTGGCCGCCGTACCGGGGCGGGAATTTCCGGTGCTGTTTGAAGACGAACAGATGCTGGCCATCGACAAGCCGGCCGGCACTGCGGTACACGGTGGTTCGGGCGTCAGCTTTGGCGTGATCGAGCAGATGCGCCGTGCCCGTCCGGCCCAGGCTTTTCTGGAACTGGTTCACCGGCTTGACCGTGAGACCAGTGGAATCCTGTTGCTCGCGAAACGCCGCAGTGCCTTGCGTCATCTGCAGGATCAGTTCCGGGAACGCGAAACCGGAAAGACCTACCTGGCGCTGGTACTGGGTGCCTGGCCAGAACGGGTGAAGGTCGTTGATGCGCCTCTGCTCAAATACCTGTTGCCCGATGGCGAGCGGCGCGTTCGGGTGGTCGGACGTGACGATCCCGACGGAATGCGTTCGATCACCCTGGTGCGAGTTCGCCAGCGTCTGGAGGGGTTTACGCTGCTCGAAGTGACGATCCGCACCGGGCGGACGCACCAGATTCGCGTTCACCTGGCCTCGCAGGGACACCCGATCGCCGGTGATGACAAATACGGCCGCTTTGACCGCAATCGCGAATTGGCTCAGGCTGGGCTCAGACGCATGTTTTTGCACGCGTGGATGCTGGCATTTGACCATCCGGTTGGTGCGCGACGCATCGAACTGACAGCGGCGCTACCCGACGAACTTTCTCGTTTCTTAAACCATGTCCAGTCGTCCTCGCCAGTTTGACCTGATTGCCTTCGACTGGGACGGCACCCTGTTCGATTCGACCGCCATCATCGTTCGCTGCATTCAGCAGGCGGTGGTCGATGTCGGCGGTGCGCGCCCCACCGATGATGCTGCCGCGTACGTCATAGGCATGGCCTTGATGCCGGCCTTGGCGCACGCGGCGCCTGACGTGCCTCCCGAACGGTATCCCCAGCTCGGTGAGAGGTATCGGCATTACTATTGGCAACACCAGAACGACATCAACCTCTTTCCCGGCGTTCTGGACTTGCTTGATGGCCTGAAGGCCCGTCATCATTGGCTGGCCGTTGCCACCGGGAAAAGCCGCCGCGGTCTGGACGAGGCCCTGGCGACCGCGCAGTTGCGCGGCGTTTTTGACGGATCCCGTACTGCCGATGAGACGGCAGGAAAACCCCATCCCCGAATGCTGCAGGAGTTGATGGCTGAATTTGGCGTCGAGCCGGAGCGGACGCTGATGATCGGTGATACCACGCACGATCTGCAGATGGCGGCGAACGCCGGTTGCGCCAGCGTCGCGGTCAGTTACGGAGCGCACCCGACGGCGCATTTCGACGGCTTCAGCCCCCGATTGGTCGCCCACTCGGTCGCTGAGCTACACCGATGGCTGACCGAGCATGCATGAGGGGTCCCCGGTGTTGACGGATCATTTACCTGGCGATGAAACGGCTGTTGATCTTTGTCCTTCTGGGGCCTTGCTCGACGGTGCGCGGGCAGTAGGGTTCGATGTGAGCTTTGGCGGACAAACCTGCCGGGCTTTCGTTGTGCGTTGGCAGGGGCGGCCGTATGCGTTTCTGAATCGGTGCACGCATGTCGCCATGGAAATGGACTACCAGCCCGACCGCTTCTTCGACGATACCGGCCAATGGCTGCTCTGCGCAACCCACGGAGCGGCCTATCGACCTGATACCGGGGCATGCGCTGGCGGCCCCTGCAGGGGCGGACTGACCGCCATTGCGGTCAGCGAAAAGGCGGGCCGGGTGCGCTGGCATACTTCCTGGAACCTCAAACCGGTGAACTACCCGATATGACTGACCCCCAAGCGGGCGAAAAGCCCGAATCAGAGCAAAAAGTGGCAATACCCAGCGAAAAAACGTCTTCTGATGCTATGAAATCAGAAGTCTTTGGTGACCCGAAAGCAGCGCCCGGGTGGGAGCGCGCCACCCTGGAAAAGCTGGCATTTGCCCATCTGGAGGAACAACGCAACGCGCGCCGTTGGCGCATTGGCCTGCGTTTGGCGTGGCTGGGGGTTTTTTCGCTGATTGCCTGGGTTTTGCTGAGTCGCGCCACGCCCCATGCCGATCCGAGCGCCCCGCATACGGCCTTGGTGGAAATCCGGGGCGAGATTTCCGCCGATGCCGAGGCCCGGGCGGAATTCATCAATGCGGCGATGCGTGTCGCGCTTGAAGATAAAGGTTCGCGCGGCCTCATCTTGCTGATTGACTCGCCCGGGGGCAGCCCGGTGCAGGCCGGCATCATCAATGATGAGATTGCGCGCCTCAAGGGTCTGCACCAGAAACCGATCCATGTTGTCGTCGAGGACACCTGTGCGTCGGCGGCGTACTACGTGGCCGTCGCCGCGGATCGCATCCATGTCGACAAGGCCAGCGTCGTCGGCTCCATCGGTGTGCTGATGGACGGGTTCGGCTTTACGGGCGTGATGGAAAAACTTGGCATCGAGCGACGGCTCATGACCGCTGGAGAGAACAAGGGATTCCTTGATCCGTTCAGCCCGCAAACGCCGGCTCAAAAGGCCTACACCCAGACTTTGCTGAACCAGATACACCAGCAGTTCATTGCGGTGGTCAAGAAAGGGCGCGGTCAACGCCTGAAAGAAACGCCCGAGATGTTCAGTGGCCTGTTCTGGAGTGGCCAGCAAGCCATCGAAATGGGCCTGGCAGATGCTTACGGAACGGTCGATTCAGTGGCTCGCGATGTCATCGGAGCTGCTGAAGTTGTGGATTACACCCGACACGAGAACGTCGCAGAACGCCTGTTCAAGCGCTTCGGGGCAGCTATCGGTGAAGGGGCGGTTCGGGCGATCCGCCAGCCCGCTGGCATCCGATAAGATGGCGAAAATCCTGACCGAGGAGAGGCATGATGACACAAGTGGTTCGTCGGTTGACCCTGTTGGGTCCCCTGCTGGCTGTCCTGGCTGGGTTGCCGGCGCATGGGGGCGTCTGTTATACCGTGCATTCGCCCGATAACCGGGTTTTGTACCGCTCCGAAGTCTCGCCGGTCGACCTGTCACGACGTCTGTCGGAAACCTTGCCCCGGGCGTTCCCGGCCGGCTCGTCCATGGTTTTCGTCACGAGCGATTCGGCGTGCCCGCCGGTCACCGAGGTCGTGCCGGTGCCGCGTCGGTCAGGTGACGCTGCGGCAATGCCATCGTCGCAGACTGCAGCGCCTGGCAGTGACTGGTATGCGCCGCCATCCGGTATTCCTACGGCACAGGAACGTGCGGAGCCACCGGCGCAAGGGCCGGGTGTTTACCGGTCGTTGCAGGCGGGCGGCTCGGGTGTAGAAGGCCAGATGACACCGCAGGAGCGCGCGCGCTATTCGCACGAGCGTTGGCTTCAGCTGCAGGAGGCGCGCGATGCACGCATCAAGGCGGCGATCGCCTCACGGGAACGAACCGTCCTGACGCCAGCGGTGGCTACCCCGGTTGAACCGGAGCCCGCACCGGCGGTCAGTCAGACGACGAGTTATCGTTCTACCTATTCCTACAACCGGCGTGGCCGGCGGCGCTGACGCCTGATCCGATCAGGGGCCGAAAGCGAAAACGGCCGGTGTCCCATTGACGGGCCCACCGCCATTTTTCCGCCAGTTTGCAACGGTTGAACATCGGCAATCTGCGTCATCGAGGGTGAGCGACCGGGCGTATGCGAGACGGGTAGATGGTTGCAGAGTGCGAACCATGGCACCCCACAGCAGCTGGTTGCGGAACGGCGTTTCGATGAACAACTGGGTTTGACCCGAGCGGTGGCTGTGCTGTTCCAGGGTTCGAATCCGACCTTCCAGTGCATTGGCTTCCTGCGGCAGGTAGCCCTGAAAAGCAAAATTCTGACCGTTCAGGCCACTGGCCGCGAGTGCGAGCAGGGGCGAAACGGGTCCAACGAGTGGAATCACGCGAAGGCCAAGAGCGTGGGCCGCTGCCACAACAGACGAGCCCGGATCGGCGACCGCGGGCATCCCGGCTTCGCTGATCAGGCCGACATCCTGCCCGTTCAGCGCAGGCCCCAGGAGCGGACGGGCGTCAAATTGACCCGGCAGATGGTCCCCCTTCTTATGGACCGCACGGGGCAGCTCCGCCATGGATTGCTCTCGCAAGGGCTTTGCCAGCGGATGTTCGTTGCTGACCCGGTTGAGAAACGCGCGGGCGCTCTTGGCGTTCTCGCAGATCCAGAAGCTCAAGCGAGCCGCTATCGCCATCGTTCGCTCCGGCAGAACGGCAGACAGCGCCACCGGCGACGGGCAGGCAAAGTCCAGTGGTGTGGGAACGAGGTAGAGCACACCTTGCCGTGCGTCGGCAATGTTGGGTATCGCAGATCCGGTCATAGGATTGAGCAGCCCGCCGCCCGAATCATTCGGGCGGTGCGAATCAACGGCAGACCGACCAGTGCCGTCGGGTCATCGCTGTCGATACGTTCCAGTAAAGCGATGCCGAGTCCTTCGCTGCGGGCGCTCCCGGCGCAGTCGTAGGGAGTCTCGGCCTGCAGATACCGTTCGATTTCTTCGGGACTGAGTGCCCGAAAGCGGACGAAGACCGGGGCCACTTCCAGGGATTCGAAGCCATTTTCGAGGCACACCACGGCGACAGCGGTGTGGAACGTTACAAGCTGTCCGCTCATCCGATTGAGCTGGATGGCGGCGTTGGCATGGTTGCCCGGTTTTCCCAGTGGCTCCCCGGCGAGATCAGCGACCTGATCGGAACCGATAACCACCGCCTGTCGATGGCGCTGCGCGACTTCGCGCGCCTTTCCCAAGGCCAGTCGCTTTGCAAGATCGAGTGGACTCTCGCGATCCCTGGGTGTCTCGTCAACTGCGGGCCGGTCGACGGTGAACGGAACCCGCAAGCGCTGCAACAACTCTCGGCGGTAGGGCGAGGTTGAGCCCAGTACAAGCGAGCGGGTGGGGACATTGGTCAAATCGTTCATTCGGTGATTCTCTTACACTGGCCCCATGGTGCGACTCGACGTCGCGTCTGTTGCTGAACTAATCAGCATTAAAAGCGCAGTTTCTCCTCGGGGGAGCTGCGGTTTTCTCCCTCCGGAGAGGACCTAAAGAGGATTGCCGTTTGCTTGCAAACGTCGATCAGGGATTTGCCCGGGAGGGCGAGTTCTCAGCGGAAACCGCCCCCCGGGTGGCACTTCCGTTGTCAATACACCACACTCAAATGTAAAAGTTTGTAAACGTGGAGCCGCAGCTTTGGCGGCATACAGAGCGGTACCGCTCTCTGTGTCTTGTTTCCTAAGAAACCACGTCCGGAAGCGACGTGACCTCGCCTGTACGTGCGTCCGGAGTAATCCGGGGGTGCGAAGCTATGGTGAAACGACCTGCGCGCCAGCGCACAAGACTGGCGCGAGCCAGCCCCAACCGCACGAGCAAGACGTGTGGAGGTCGCCGAGGTAAAGGGTACGGGAAATGTAATGTGAACTCTCGCTCGAACCGTCGTGACCAGTAAGCAGCTAACGCTTGTCTCTCCCGCAAGGGAGGAGCTGCGGCCAAAAGGCACGAGGTCAGGATGCGCATGTCATGGACTTCGCATCGCTCCCCAAAACGACCTCCGGCGGATAGAGGGTCCCTAACCCCATCATCTGGCCCGCCAGCCAGATGGGCACAGAGGGAAACGAGGTAAGCCCCACTCACCGCCAGCACCGCAAGGCGCTGGCAACCCGCGAGTAATCAAAGGCCACGGTGGAGGGGGTAGAGGATTGAGCAAAAAGCGAATGGCCGTCTGTAATGGACGGCATAGGGCACTTGTCCCGCAGTGAAAGCTGGCTGACTTGCTCAGGGTGCGACAGCGTAAAGCCGTTGCGACTTTTAACTATGACCCAGAGGGTATCTGACCCTCTGGGTCAGTGCCTTCTTCAAATGGGTTTTACCTAACTGGAGAATGGTATGGAACACATCGGCAACGATGCTGCGTCTCCAGACGAATCAAATGAATGGCAATCCATTGATTGGAAGGCTGTCATGCAGTTCGTAGGGAAGGCGCAGATGCGCATAGCGCAGGCAGAAACGGAGAAGGACTTTCGAAGGGTCGCAAGACTCACGCGGAGCCTGATCCGATCCTGGGGTAATCCCCCCGTTTTGCACTGAAGCGAGAAGTAGAACGGTTATGCAGCCATGGCCAGTCGCTGCTTGGGGGTGATGCCGCCCAAGGCCATATTCGGGCGGTCGTGATTGTATTTCCACATCCACTGGGTTGCGAACATC
>JAEUOU010000034.1 GCA_016790575.1 Burkholderiaceae bacterium
CTCAGTCTCTGTCGGTGTGCTGGCAAGGACAGGGACACCACAGGAGATCTCTAAGCGGGTGGCAGATGAGATAGCGCAGATTGTGAAACTGCCAGATGTCGTCGAGAAGTTCCAGGTTGCCGGGATTGAGCCCGTCGGTGCTGGTGGTGATGTCTACCGGAAAGTCATCGAGCACGAAAATCAAGCGATGGCAAAAGCAGGCAAGTACGCGAAACTCAAGGCTGAGTGATGAATGTCGAGTGGGCTGGTATGCCCCTCATCGCACTTTGGCTCGCCTGTTTTGGTGGCATTGTGCTGGGGGGGCTTGTCAAGGGGACACTGGGAGTGGGGTTGCCGCTTGTGGTGCTTCCCTTGTTGTCGCTTCTTCTCCCGGCACCAAAGGCTATGGGGCTGCTCGTCATGCCGGTCCTGCTTTCGAACCTGTGGCAGGCCATTGAAGGCAAGAAGCTGAATGAAGGACTGCGGCGTTTTGGCGGCTTGCTGGTCTGCCAGTTCGTCGCGACTCTTGCCGCTATCCATTTGACGAGGAACCTGTCCGTGCAGGGCTTCAATGTTCTGCTGGCCGTCGTGGTGATGGTCGCAGTAGGGATGATGGCCATTGGAGCAACTTTTCGAGTGAATCCCGGTCAAGAGCGGTGGATGGGGCCTCTGGTTGGCGGGGTCGCAGGTGTAATGGCCGGCGTCTCGACATTGACCGGCCCCATTCTCATTGCCTATCTTTTGGCACTCAAGTTGCAAAAAGACGAGTTCATCAGGTCCATCAGCATCATCTATCTTCTGGGCTCTGTTCCCATGTATGGGACCATGATGTGGTATGGCCGCTTTGGTTGGGAGGAGGTCGCTCTTTCCTGCCTCGCCCTGATTCCCATGTTCGTCGGCCTTCGAATGGGAAGATTGCTTCGTCATCGGCTCAGTGAAACCGTGTTTCGACGTCTGCTGCTGGGGCTGCTGACCGTGCTCTCCGTGTTGCTCATCACCAAGTAACCACATCTGACCACTTGGAGCAGGGGAGAACTGTTTCCTTTTTATGAGTAACGTGACCAATGAATTCAACAATCAATTGGGATGATGGCTACCTTCTTGGGTTCACACCCATGGATTTGGTACACCGGGAGTTCGTCGACTGTGTGGCCGCGCTTCAACGGGCAGAAGAAGCCGACCTGGAGGGCGTACTCAACACGCTTGCCCGGCACTGTGAAGTGCATTTCGAGATGGAAAACCGCTGGATGCGCGAAACCGACTTTCCTGCCAGCGAGTGTCACATCAACGAACACGCCGCCGTGTTGAAAAGCATCCATGAGGTCGGGCAACAACTGGCCAGCGGCAACGTGGCTGTGTGCCGCCGACTGGGTAGCGAGCTGGCCACCTGGTTTCCTGGTCATGCGGACTACCTCGACTCAGCCTTGGCGCACTGGATGTGCAAACGCACACTGGGCGGGAAGCCTGTGGTTCTGCGTCGTAACATCAGGAGCAACGAGTCTGCTCCTGAGCAAACCTAAAACATATCCAACACTTTTTCACATGAAGACCTTTGACGAACAAGTCCACGCGGATGTCCAACGCACACTAGAAGAGGATGTGGGCACGGGAGACTTGACAGCGGCGCTCATCCCAACGGATCGCAGGGCAGTTGCCACCATCATCTGCAGGGAGTCCGCCGTCATCTGTGGTCGTCCCTGGGTCAACGAGGTGCTTCGTCAAACTGCTCCTGCTGCGCAGATTCACTGGTTTCTCAATGACGGTGATGTACGTCGTTATGTGCCGCCGCATTCGATGTCGCAGGCGTGCCATGCAGTCTACCTCAACCTTTTCTAAAAAAGCTAAGCAATCTAATAATTTAATTAGCTCTCTAATAGAATATTGATTAAGGTTCGGTGTGTCAAGCGCATCGAGCCGATTCGAGTGAGAGGAGAAACCCTTGAGCTGCTTGCAATCGCGTACGAACCGGCAACGCGAAGGCGTGAGCACAAATCGGGAGGAATCCAAGCGGACTGAATTAGGCGCTTCGGAAAATGTCGATTGCACGCCGCAAAGCGCTCTCCTTCGCCACTTAGTTCTTCGCTATCAAGGGCGTTTATAGTGAGTGCCTTGCAGCAGCCCGGCTATGCTTTCGCCGGGTCACCTACCTCTGGCATCTGCCCGGTATCTTGGGGAAGCCCAGCCGTCGACGTAATCAAATAGGTTTTTGACGCTATTCGAATAGGCCGCAGCGCCACCTGTGTTCATGCAGTTGGCGCAGGGCGTGAAGCCATGCGTTGCGCCTTCAATGAACACCAGATCCTTGTCCTTGGCCGCCGAAGCATCAAATTCCTCTTCGGAGTCCCGGATGAACAGATAGCCTCCCATCCCCATGACAAGGGTTGGCACTGAGATCGCACCTACCGCGCAGATCGTTGAGTTGTTGCTCGAACAATGGTCGATCCCATCCAGCGAGTTTGTAGAGCGCACCGCTTGGGTGGACAGGAACGAGCGCAGCGATAACTGCTTCGTACCGCGGTTGAACGACATCGTCGAAGCCAGCGTATCGAGCTCCACTGGGCTCACGGTTGTCACAAGCTGGCGGTCGATCGAGCCATCGTTGCGGATTAACTTTTGAGGACGCTGGGTTTTGCGCAGTGAAATTTGCGGATCGAGGCTATGCAGCTGCGATGCTCCGCCAGGACCTGCTCCCGGATTGCCGCCATGCGGAATCGCGAATTGATCGTTGTCGGGGAAAGGCCCTTTGCCGGCCGCAATGTCTTTGGTGCGGCGATCAGCTTCGGCGATCAGCGAATTCATGCGGCGCGACTGGGCAGCAAAATAACGCGCTTGGAAGTCGGGTGAGTAAGTCGAGGCGCCCGCAGCGTTATAGCCATTGGCGGGGCTGTAAGGATCAAGCGCCGGATCAAAGGCGCCCGGCGTTTCGCGCAACACCGATCCATTCAGGCTACGAAGCAAGATGACCGGAACACCTGGGTGCGCATCGGCGAGGATCAGACCGTCGGCTGGGGGAAGATTCGCTAGGTCGTTATTGCAGGGAACGATCTTGCGCGTGTCCTGGCAAAAACCGATGCCTTTCTCCGCTACGGCT
This sequence comes from Burkholderiaceae bacterium, assembly GCA_016790575.1. Taxonomy (GTDB): domain Bacteria; phylum Pseudomonadota; class Gammaproteobacteria; order Burkholderiales; family Burkholderiaceae_C; genus JAEUOU01. Next base: position 3,071 of record JAEUOU010000034.1, read on the forward strand.
TGGTAAAAACTTAGGGTCGGCCCGCCGCCGCTATGACCGAAGAGGATCACTTTCTCGATCCCCGGCTGCTTACGCAAATATTCGACACCGACCTTTACGTCGAGTGCAATGCGGTCCCAATCGACCTGGAACTCGTTGTTCTCGAAGCGGGTGTTCATGCAGAAAACCGCATACCCGCGCTTGGAAAGCTCCGAACAACCAATGTGGCTCAAATAATTGCCCGTGCGATGCACGATGAGAAAGGCCACCTTCGGATTGGGATTTGCGTCGGGCGTGTAGTACAGCGCCTTGACACCGCCACTCGTGTAGTAAGTCGGGCGGCTTTGGGCCTGAGCAGCGCCGCTTGCGCACGCAACAGCTGCGAGCAAACAGGCCACTATCCTGATTGGGTTCATTGTCTTGTCTCCTGAACGGTGTGAACCTGGTCAAAAAGTCGTTGAGATCCAAGGCCTGGCTCGAGAATTACTGACCGCTGAGCGAACATGTTTGAACTGGCTGCAAACACTCAGTGCGGTTGCGTCCAAGACGGCTCAATATGTCAAAGCGGTGGAGGGTACTGTCGCGAGCATTCTGGACACCAGAAAAACGATACCTGGATTGCGGACGGCACAAAAATATGCCGTGCGATGTGGAGGCGGAATGAACCACCGCATGGGGCTTT
>JAEUOU010000038.1 GCA_016790575.1 Burkholderiaceae bacterium
TGACGGCCACCGAGCCGCGCAGTTCGAGCTTGGCGCTGTCGCTGGCGGTGGCTGCGTGGGCGCCGAAAGCGGCGGCAACGGCGGACAGGGCGATGAGGGTCTTGAGGGCTTTCATGGGGTTCTCCGATTCGTAACAGGTAAGGGGTTGGGTTTGGGGTTTGACGCCACACCGTGTGGCAGACGGCTTTCTTTCTGCGAAGGCCGTGCCAACCCGATACGGATAGAGAAAAGACAATGAAATCAAGCACTTACCGAAACACACCCCATTCACCAACCCCGCCAGCAGTGCAAATTGCAAGACATGGACCGTGGCCGGTGTGGCGAAATGCGTCGATGGGGCCGTCTGCACCGGTGAGACGGGCACGGCGGGGGTGGCGGTGCGAAGACGGTGGCGCTGCGAAAGCGCCCTGGGCGCCCAGAAACGGGCGGTTGCGGGGGTTTGAGGGCGATTTTGGCCGATACCCAGCGTAAAAAGGTCGGTTGCTGCTATGGTATTTGCATCACCCGGCGGACGGGACCGCTCCCGCGGGCGGGGCGGTGCCGGCGGCGGGCACGGTACCCGGCGCCGAGGCCGGCGTGACGCCCGGTGCCGTGGCGGGGGTGCCGCAGGCGAAACAGAAGCGGGCAAACGCGCTCTTGCGGCTGGTGCAGTGGCCGCAGTGGTCGAACAGGCACAGGCCGCAGTGGGGGCAGAAATCGGTCTTGCCGTCTTTCAGGTCCACCGGGCGCTCGCAGCCGGGGCAGACGTTTTTGGCCAGGCGGGCCTGTGCCAGGTCGTAGTCCAGCCCCTGGCGGCGCTGGGTGTCGGGCAGGGCCTCCACCTGTTTTTGCCGCTCCAGGTAGCGCTGCAGCGCGGCAATGGCATAGCGCCCGCCGATCACGGTCAGCGCGATGCCGACCAGATAACGCACGTAGCCACCATAACTTGGCAGATACGGCACCAGTTCGACGAAGAACGTGAAGCCGGCAAAGAACACAAAGCCCCAGACGAAGGGCCACCAGGTACTGTGGCGGCGGGTCTTGAACAGCCAGGCCGCCAGGCCCAGCAGGGGCAAAGTCAGCGCCAGCCGGTACAGAAACACCCGCAGCTCCTGCGCGCGCTGGGCCTGCGCAAAGGCCTGACTGGCGCGGTCCTGCAGGTCCTGCAACTGTTTCTGGGCGCGGGTTTCGGCCTGGCGGGCGTCCAGCAGCGCCTGTTGCTGGGTTTCGACCGCCGTCAGCGCCGTGCGTTCGGCCTGGCGCAAGGCGTCCAGCCGGGCGGTGCGGGCGACCAGTTCGGCGTCTTGCTCGGACCGGGCGGTAGCCTGGCGGGTGGAGAGCCAGTTGTTGAAGGTTTCGCGGGCGGCCTGGTTGTCGGCCCGCGCCACCTGCTGGCGCAACTTTGCCTGCTCCAGCGCCGCCTGGGCGTCGCGCGCGGCGGTCTGTGCGTCCTTGACGGATTGCCGCAGCCGGGGCGTGGCTTCGCGGTCCATGAAGTCGTCAAGCTGCGCGCGCTGCTCGACCTTGGGCAGGTCACCGACGATGGTGCCGCCCAGGCCGATGAGAAAGCCGGCAAACACCACGGCGACCAGCCACAGGCCCCGATGGAACCATTTTTCGGACAAACGCAGGGCTTTGCTCATGGCGGCGACCTTTCCACAACTATAAAAACGTGAGCTGAAAACGACCTTTTTTCGCTGGGTATGGGCAGTTTTGGTGCCAAAACAGCCCCGGCAAGGCGCCGGGACCGCCCGGACGGCCCCGCCGGCAGCTCCACCCGGCGCAAAGCCCATTGTGACCGCTCCCCCGGAGGGGCGGGGTAGCGCCAGATGAACCGGTATGGCATCAAAGCACCCACAGTATCGACAAGCAGTACTGACGCCGCAGCCCCGGCCGGCACCCGGGCCGCCCGCCGTGGCGGGGCCGCTCAGCGGCGCAACCGCAGCACCGGCCAGCCACGCTCTGCCGCAACCTGGGCCAGACGCGGGTCGGGGTCGACGGCGACGGCACGGTGCGCGGCGCTCAGCAGCGGCAAGTCGTTGAGGCTGTCGCTGTAGGCGACCACCGAGCCTGCCGGCCAGCCGGACACGGGCGGCCGCCCGCCGGCCCGCAGCCAGTCATTCAGGCGGGTCACCTTGCCGTCGCGCATGTTGGCCGTGCCGGCAACGGCACCGGTGAACCGGCCTTGCGCGTCGAGCGCGCAGTCGGTCGCGATCAGATGCTCGATGCCCAGGTGCTGCGCGGTCAGCTCGGTCAGGAAGCGGTTGGTCGCGGTGGTCAGCACCAGGCAGTCGCCGGCGGCGCGGTGGCGCTCGACCAGGTCACGTGCGTCGGGCGGAATGCGCGGGAACACCCGTTCGACGGCAAAGCGCTGGCGCACCGGCGCCCACTGCGCGGGGGTCCGGCCGGCCAGGGTGCCGATGAAGAACTCGCTGAATTCGCGCACGCCCACGGTGCCGGCCTTGTAGCGGGCCTCCATGTCGGCATTGCGCGGGCCGAAGCTGGCGCGGTCCAGCTCGCCGCAGTCGATCAGAAAGTCGCACCACAACACGTCGCTGTCACCCGACAGCAGGGTGTGGTCCAAGTCAAACAGCGCCAGGCCGGCCATGGCGTTCAGCCCCGGCGCAGGTGCCAGGCCTTGGGCCGGGTGAACGCGGCGATGCCGTAGGTCGACAAAGTCAGCCCGACGCCGGAGTCGCCATGGCCGCTCCACGGCAGGCGGGGGCTGACGCGGTCGCAGCAGTTCCAGTAGGTGCTGCCGGCGTGGACCTGCGACAGCAGGCGGCGGGCGCGCTCGGCGTCGGGGGTGTAGACGCCCGCCGTCAGGCCGTAGCGGGTGTCGTTCATCAGGCGCACGGCTTCGGCGTCGCCGCTGACTTTCTGGATGCCGATGATGGGGCCGAAGCTTTCTTCGCGCATCAGCTCCATGCGGTGGTCCACACCGGAGAACACGGTCGGCTCGAACCAGTTGCCTGGCCCCGCGCCGCGATGGCCGCCGCAATGCAGCGTGGCGCCTTTTGCCAGCGCGTCGGCCACCTGGGCTTCGAGCACGGCCAGTTGCGGCGCGCGGGTGATGGCGCCGATGTAGGTGTCGTCGCGGGTCGGGTCGCCCATGCGGTAGCCGCGCACGGTGTCGACAAAATGGGCCACAAAGGCGTCGTGGATGGACTCGTGCACGTAGATGCGCTCGACCGAGCAGCAGCTCTGGCCGGTGTTGTACATCGCGCCGTCGGCCAGCGATTCGGCCGCGGCGCGGGGGTCGGCGTCGTCGCAGACATAGGTGGGGTCTTTGCCGCCCAGTTCGAGCTGCAGGCGGATGAACCGGTGGCCCACCGCCTGCGCGATGCGCTGGCCGGTGGCGACCGAGCCGGTGAAGAACACGCCGTCCACCGGCTGCGCCAGCAAGGCCGCGCCGGTGTCGCCACCGCCGACCAGGCAGACCATGACGTCGGCGGGAACCCCCGCCTCGTGCAGCAGGCGGGCGATGGCCAGGCCGGTCTGGGTGGCGTATTCGCTGGGTTTGTAGAGCACGGCATTGCCGGTGAGCAGCGCCGGCACGATGACGTTGCAGCCGACAAACCAGGGGTAGTTCCAGGCCGAGATGTTGGCCACCACCCCCAGCGGCAGGTGTTCGATCTGCTCGGTCATGCCGCCTTCGTCGTACACGGTTTCGGTGGCGGTGACGCGCTGCACCTCGGCGAGGAAAAAGTCCAGCCGTCCGATCAGGCCGCCCAGTTCGTTGCGCGACATGCGGATGGGTTTGCCGGTCTCGGCGGTCATGGTCTGGGCCAGCGATTCCTGCTCGCGCAGCACGGCCTCGCGAAAACCGCGGATACAGGCCATGCGCTCGGCCAGTGCCCGCGCCGCCCACGCGGGCTGGGCCGCGCGGGCGCGCGCGGCCAGCTCGGCCACCTGTTCGGGGCTGTGGGCCGGCAGCGTGGTGATGGTCTGGCCGGTGGCGGGGTTGTGGATGCTGAGCGTGGTGGACATGGTCAATCGGGTGCGGTGGGAAAAGAGGGGGATTGGCGCGCGCAGGCGGCCCGCGCCGCGTCCAGGAAGTCGCGCAGCACCGGGGTGTCGTCCAGCACGCCGTCTTCCGGACGGTGGAATTCGGGATGCCACTGAACGGCCGCCACATAACTGGCGCCGGGGGCGGCGTGCGGAGCGCCGGTACGCCGGATGGCTTCGATGATGCCGTCGTCGGGGCAACGCGCTTCGACGACGAATCCGGGGGCCAGGTCCTTGATGCCCTGGTGGTGGATGGTATTGATCGTGCGGCGCGGATCGTCGCCGAGCAGCTGCGCCAGCCGGGTGCCGGGCACCAGTTCCAGCGTGTGGAACAGGCGGTCGTACACCTGCCCGTCGCGGTGGGTCAGCGCGCCGGGGTGCTGGGTGGCGATGTCCTGGTAGAGGGTGCCGCCGAAGGCGACATTGATCAGCTGCAGGCCCCGGCAGATGCCCAGCACCGGCTTGCCGGCCGCCGCGAAGGCATGCACCAGGGCAATTTCGTAGGCGTCGCGGATGGCGTCACCGCGCCATTCGGGGCGCAGCGGCTCTTCGCCGTAGCTGCCGGGCCAGACGTCGGCCCCCCCGTGCATGACCACACCGTCGAGCCACTGGGCATAGTCGGCCAGCACCACATCGTGCCGCGCGGCGCCGTCGGCACGGACGGCGGTATCGCCCGCCGGCGACGGGATCATGACCGGCAGCGCGCCGGCGGCCATGATCCAGTGGGCCATGGACTGTTCGATGTATTGGAGGGTCTTGAACGCGAAAGCGCTGCGCCCGGGGTCGGGATGGAGAAAACAGGCACTGATGCCGATCTTGAGTCGTCCGCTCATCGACGGCCCCGGTCGCTGGAGTGGTCTCCGATCACAGCGCCGCCCGGAAGAGGCGCTCGAAATCCGCCGCCGTACACGGACGCGGATTGGTCTGGTGGCAGATATCGTGCTGCGCAATCTCCACCAGGCGCGAGAGGTGCGCGGCCGTCACGCCATGGGTGACCAGGGTGCCAGTGATGCCGACGTGCTGCTTGAGCGCGCGCAGCCACGGCACAAACGCGGCGCCACCACCGGAGACCCGGCAGACATGGGCCAGTTCATCGAATTTCGCGGGCACCGCCTCGTAGTTCCAGGCCATGACAGTGTCGATCATCAGCGCGTTGGCCAGGCCGTGGTGCAGGTCGCAGACGGCTCCCAGGGCGTGGGCACAGGAGTGCACCGCGCCCAGGTCTTTCTGGAAGGCGATGGCGCCCATCATGGAGCTCATCATCATGTCGCTGCGGGCGGCCAGGTTGCTGCCGTCGCGCACGGCGGTCTGCAGTGCGGCGGCGGCCAGACGGGTGCCTTCGAGGGCGATGCCGTCACACAGCGGGTGGTAGGCCGGCGACAGGTAACTCTCGACGTTGTGGGTGAGCGCGTCCATGCCGGTGGCGGCGGTGATGGCCGGCGGCAGACCCAGCGTCAGCTCGGGGTCGGCAAAAACACAGCGCGCGAGGATTTTCGGGCTGAACACCACCCGCTTGAGGTGGCTGTCGTTTTCGCTGACCACCGAGGAGCGCCCGACCTCGGAGCCGGTGCCGGATGTGGTCGGCAAGGCGACGAAATACGGCAGCGGGTGTTCGATGGCCCGCACCTGGGGGTGATCCCAGACATATTCGAGGATGTCGCCCTCGTGGGTGGCGGCGACACCGACCACTTTGGCCACGTCCAGCGCCGCGCCACCACCGAAGCCGATGATGCAGTCGGCGCCATGGGCACGAAATGCGGCCGCGCCGGCCATGACCTGGCTGCAGGTGGGGTTGCCGAAAACCCCGTCGAACACCGCCACGTCCAGCCCGTCCAGGTGGGTGCGGAATTCTGCGAGCACCGGCAGTTGCGCCAGCGCGCGGTCGGTCACGATCAGAGGGCGGCTCAGGCCCTGCTCGCGCAGGTGGGCGGCCACCTGGCGGCGCGCGCCGGCGCCGAACTGGATGGGGGTGGGAAAAGCGAAACGGTGCAGGCTCATGGTCAGGGTCCGGGGAGATCGGGGTGAAGGCGGGTGAAAGCGAAATTGTGCGGCAGCGCGCAGTCAGGGCCCGTTCAACGCGGCAGCCAGGGATTGCTCCAGGATGTCCAGCGCCTGGTCCATCTGGCGCTCGGTGGTGATCAGCGGCGGCGTGAGCGTAAGCACGTTGCCCATGGTGGTCTTGAAACTCAGGCCGCGCGACATGGCCCCGTACAACACCGCCTCAGCCAGGTCGCCGGCCGGGGCGCGGCTGGCGCGGTCGCGCACCAGTTCCACACCAAGCAACAGGCCCCGTCCGCGCACGTCGCCGACCTGCGGGTAACGTTGCTTGAGCGCGTGCAGGCGGTCCAGCGCGTGGGCGCCCACCCGGGCGGCCTGCTCGACCAGGCGCTCGCGCTCGATGACCTCCAGCGTCGCCAGTGCGGCAGCGGCGGTGACGGGGTTTTTTTCGTGGGTGTAGTGGCCATAGGCATAGGCGCCAGCCACATTGAGGTCGTCGCGTGCGACACAGGCCGCAATCGGAAGCACGCCACCGCCGAGCGCCTTGCCCAGCACCACGATGTCGGGCGCCGCGCCGTCGTGCTCGGCGGCAAAGAAGCGGCCGGTCTTGCCCAGGCCGGTGGGGATTTCGTCGAAGATCAGCAAGGTGCCATGCGCGTGGCAGGCCTCACGCACCGCTTGCCAGTACCCCGGCGGCGGCACGTACGGCACGGCGCGGGCAGGCTCGGCCACCACGGCGGCAACATCGCCCTCGCGTTCCAGCACGTATCGCACCATGGACGCACAGGCCAGGCGGCAACGCTCCAGATCGGGTTGGCCCTGGGCGTCGACCGGATGCCCATAGGCACAGCGGTAGCAGCCAAACGGTGCGACATGTTCCGTGCCGGGCAGGAGGGGGCCGACCCGGCCGCCGCGGAACAGGGATTCGCCGCCAACGCTGCTGGCGCCAAAGCCCGCGCCATGAAAAGCGTCCCAGAAACTCAGGGTCTTGAACCGGCCGGTTGCCGTGCGCGCCAGCTTGATGGCGACTTCCACCGCGTCGGACCCCCCGGTGGTAAACAGCACCCGCCCCGGCGAGCCGGTCAGGCGCGCAAACTGCGCCGACAAGGCCTCGGCCAGTTCCACCGCACGATCGCTGACGAACCGGCGCGGGGCAAAACTCAGTTCATCCAGTTGACGGTGGATGGACTGCAGAACATGCGGGTGTGCGTAACCCACGTGGTGGACGTTGTTGCCATGGAAATCCATGTAGCGGCGCCCTGCGGTGTCCTCGATCCAGATGCCTTCGGCCTTGCGGATGGCATTGAGGCATGGCGTGGAGACCGACTGGTGCAGGAAGGCGGCACTGTCACGCGCCAGCAACGCCCGGGTAGTCTCGTCGAGGTTGGCGGACTGCCACGCGCTGCGCCGCGGGGTGCCGTTGACGTCGCCCTCGCTCTGGCTGGGGTGCGCCGTTGCAGGCGCGGGTTGTCGCAGGGTGCCCATCAGATGATTTCGAAGTAGCGCTTCATTTCCCAGTCCGTGACCGCGTCCTGCCATTGACGCCACTCCCACTCGCGTGTGGCGGCGAAATGGTCCACGAAGGTGTCACCAAGCCAGTCGCGGGCGATGGCCGAGTCCCGAAAGATGCGGGTGGTTTCGATCAGGCTGCGCGGGGCACGCGGGATATGTTCTGCGCCCTGGTTGGTTCCGGTGATGGGCGGGGCCGTAAGTTTCAGTCCTTTTTCCACGCCATGCAGCCCGGCGGCGATCACCGCGGCCATGGCCAGGTAGGGATTGACGTCGGCGCCGGGGCACCGGGTTTCGAGCCGCGTGCTTTTGGGGCTGCCGGCGATGACCCGAAAACTGGCGGTGCGGTTGTCCAGGCCCCAGGTGGGTTTGACCGGCGCCCAGAAGCCGTCGACCAGACGTTTGTAGCTGTTGATGGTGGGCCAGAACATCGGCGCGAACTCCATCAGGCAGGCCACCTGGCCGGCCAGGTAGCTTTCGAAGAGCTTGCTCATCGAGCGCTTGCTCTTGGCGTCGTAGAAGAGGTTGCTCCTGCCGTCCGACAGGCTCTGGTGGATGTGCCCCGAGCAGCCCGGGTACTGCTGGCTCCACTTGGCCATGAAGCTGGGCATCACGCCGAAGCGCTTGCCGATCTCCTTGGCGCCGGTCTTGAACAGGATGGCGCGGTCGGCCGACTCC
>JAEUOU010000002.1 GCA_016790575.1 Burkholderiaceae bacterium
GACGGGATCTCCATCGACGCCTTGTCGCTTTCCACCGTGATCAGGCTCTGCTCGACCTTGACGCTGTCGCCGGGCTTGACGAAGACCTCGATCACGGCCACCTCGTCGAAGTCGCCGATGTCAGGCACCTGCACCTCGATCAGGCCGGCCGGCGCCGCAGCGGCTGCGGGCGCGGGCCCGGGCGCTGGTGAGGGTGCCGCTGTGGCCACCGGCGCGGGCGCCGCAGCCGTGGCGGCCGCCGCCGTCTCCAGCACCGCGATCAGGCTGCCCTGGTTGACCTTGTCACCCACGGCCACCTTCAGCGCCTGCACCACGCCGGCATGCGACGACGGGATCTCCATCGACGCCTTGTCGCTTTCCACCGTCAGCAGCGACTGCTCGGCCGCCACGGTGTCACCGGGCTTGACCAGCAGTTCGATGACGGCCACGTCCTTGAAGTCCCCGATGTCGGGGACCGTCACTTCCACCAAAGCCATGTTGTCTTGTCTCCGTCGCCGGCTGCGTCAGGCGTACAGCGGGTTGATCTTGTCGGCGTCGATGCCGTACTTGGCGATCGCCTCGGCCACCCGGGCGGCCGGCACCGTGCCTTCGTCGGCCAGGCTCTTCAGCGCCGCCACCACGATGTAGTGGCGGTTGACCTCGAAGTGCTCGCGCAGCTTGCTGCGGAAGTCGCTGCGGCCGAAGCCGTCGGTGCCCAGCACCTTGTAGCTGCGCCCCTTGGGCATGAAGGCACGGATCTGCTCGGCGTAGTTCTTGATGTAGTCGGTGCTGGCCACCACGGGACCGGCGTGCGCCGACAACTGCTGCGCCACGAAGGGCAAGCGCGGCTCGGCCGTGGGATGCAGCAGGTTCCAGCGCTCGCAGTCCTGGCCGTCGCGCGCCAGCTCGTTGAAGCTGGGGCAGCTCCAGACGTTGGCGGCCACGCCCCAGTCGGCCTCGAGCAGCTTCCTGGCGGCCATGCTTTCGCGCAGGATGGTGCCGCTGCCCAGCAGGTTGACCCGCGGCGTCTTCTTCGCACCTTCTTCCAGCAGGTACATGCCCTTGATGATCTGCTCTTCGGTGCCCGGCTTCAGGCCCGGCATGGCGTAGTTCTCGTTCAGGAGCGTCAGGTAGTAGAAGACGTTGTCCTGCTTCTCCACCATGCGCTTGAGGCCGTGGTGGATGATCACCGCCACCTCGTGCGCAAACGTGGGGTCGTAGCTGATGCAGTTGGGAATGGTGCCGGCCAGGATGTGGCTGTGCCCGTCCTCGTGCTGCAGGCCTTCGCCGTTCAGCGTGGTGCGGCCGCTGGTGCCGCCCAGCATGAAGCCGCGCGCCTGCATGTCGCCCGCCGCCCAGGCCAGGTCGCCGATGCGCTGGAAGCCGAACATTGAGTAATAGACATAGAACGGCACCATGATGCGGTTGCTGGTGCTGTAGCTGGTGGCGGCCGCCATCCAGCTGGCCATGCCACCGGCTTCGTTGATGCCTTCCTGCAGGATCTGGCCCGCCTTGTCTTCGCGGTAATACATGACCTGGTCCTTGTCGACCGGGGTGTACTGCTGGCCTGCGGGGTTGTAGATGCCGATCTGGCGGAACAGGCCTTCCATGCCGAAAGTGCGGGCTTCATCGACCAGGATGGGCACTACGCGCGGGCCCAAGGCCTGATCACGCAGCAACTGGGTGAGGAAGCGCACGTAAGCCTGGGTGGTGGAAATCTCCCGCCCCTCGGGCGTGGGCTCCAGGACGGCCTTGAAAATCTCGATCGCGGGCACCGTGAAGCTTTCGTCGGCGCGGGTGCGCCGGTGCGGAAGGTAGCCGCCGAGCGCCTTGCGCCGCTCGTGCAGGTATTTCATCTCCGGTGTGTCGTCGGCCGGCTTGTAGAACGGAATCTTCGGCAACTCGCTGTCGGGAATGGGAATGTTGAAGCGGTCGCGGAACTCGCGGATGTCCTCGTCCGTGAGCTTTTTGGTCTGATGGACCGCCATTTTTCCCTGCCCGGCCTTGCCCATGCCGAACCCTTTGATGGTCTTCACCAGCAGCACGGTGGGCTGCCCTTTGTGGCTGACGGCGGCGTGATATGCAGCGTAGACCTTCTGCGGGTCGTGACCGCCGCGACGCAAGGCCCAGATGTCGTCGTCACTCATCTTGGCCACCATTTCCAGCGTGCGCGGGTCACGGCCGAAGAAGTTCTTGCGCACATAGGCGCCGTCATTGGCTTTGAAGGACTGGTAATCGCCGTCGAGCGTATCCATCATCACTTTGCGCAGGGCCCCGTCCTTGTCACGCGCCAGCAGCGGGTCCCAGTTGCTGCCCCATAGCAGCTTGATGACGTTCCAGCCCGCGCCGCGGAACTCGCCTTCGAGCTCCTGCACGATTTTCCCGTTGCCACGCACCGGCCCGTCCAGTCGCTGCAGGTTGCAGTTGATGACAAAAATCAGGTTGTCGAGGTTCTCGCGCGCGGCCAGGCCGATGGCGCCCAGGCTTTCCACCTCGTCCATCTCGCCGTCGCCGCAGAACACCCAGACCTTGCGGTTTTCCGTGTTGGCAATGCCACGCGCATGCAGGTACTTGAGGAAACGCGCCTGATAGATCGCCATCAGCGGACCCAGTCCCATGGACACCGTGGGGAACTGCCAGAACTCGGGCATCAGCTTGGGGTGCGGGTAGCTCGACAGCCCTTTGCCATTGACTTCCTGACGGAAGTTGAGCAATTGCTCTTCGCTCAGGCGCCCTTCCAGAAAGGCGCGGGCATACACACCGGGCGCCACGTGGCCCTGGATGAAAACGCAATCACCGCCATGGCCTTCACTTTCGGCATGCCAGAAATGATTGAAGCCGGCGCCGAACATGTGCGCCAGCGATGCAAACGAGCCGATGTGCCCGCCCAGGTCGCCGCCATCCTCAGGGTTGTGGCGGTTGGCCTTGACCACCATGGCCATCGCGTTCCAGCGCATGTAGGAACGCAGGCGCTCTTCGATCTCGATGTTGCCGGGGCACCGCTCTTCCTGGTCCGGTTCGATGGTGTTGACATAGCCGGTGTTGGCGGAAAACGGCCGGTCGATGCTGTTTTGCCGCGCGTGTTCAAGCAGTTGCTCCAGCAGAAAGTGGGCGCGGTCGGGACCTTCGGACTGGATGACTGCGGACAACGCATCCATCCATTCGCGGGTTTCCTGATGGTCGGGATCGGCCGCAACGCGGCCCGGTGGGATTTCGGACTGGCTTGACATGAGGTCTCCTCGGTGGTTTTTCACGGACTGTAGTACGACAGACGAAGTTTCTCACAGAATATCTGAAATTTCAAATGCTGGATACCGTTTCCGTATCATGAAATATTTTCACAAACTTCCAGACGGTTCGCGCTCCCCTACACTTGCCCCATGGCAGCACAGCGAGACCCCCGGGACGGCGAAGACGCCGCAACACTGCGCCCATGGCACTGGGTGCGGCGCTGGTGGAGCCGCCTTGCGCCCACCCGCCAGGATCGCTTCGCCATGCTGGCGCCGCTGGCGGCGGTCTGCCTGTTCCTGGCAGCGATCGCGTCAGCCTTCTGGTACCTGCGGCTGGAAGAGGTCGAACGCGAGCAGGAGGCGGTCAAGCGGGATGTTGAATATGCCCAGCAGCGTCTGCGACTGCGCCTGCTGGAGCGTCAGGAGCAACTGATGCGTCTGGCACGCGATATCTCGTCGCGCGAGCTGGACCCGGAAGAGTTCATGGCGCGGGCGGAATCGCAGATTGCCCAGTACCCCGAGATACAGGCCATTACCTGGATCGATGACCGCCGCAAGATCATTGCCAGCCAGGCCGCACCATCGGTCATGGCACAGCAGCAGTGGATCGCCGGCGAACTGCTGCCCCTGGGTGAAACCGAGCGCAGCTTCAGCCTGGCGCGCGACCTGGCCCAGCCCGTTTTTTCGCAGCCTCCTCGCGGTACCGGCACCGTGACATCCCTGCAGTTGCACACGCCCCTCACTGACCAGGGGCGTTTTGCCGGTGTGGTCCTGGGCGAATACTCGATCGACGGACTGCTGAGGTACGGCGTACCGCCCGAGGTTTCGGCCCGATATGCCGTGGCCCTTCTTGACGGCCACGAGGGTTTGCTTGCCGGTCAGCAGATTCCGTCCCGCAGCGCCGAAGCCGATCTGATGCCATGGCGGGATGGCGTCAACTCCTACGAAGTCCCGGTATCGCCGGTCGGCAACGGGCTGGTCCTGCGCGCCCAGGCCTGGCGAACTTCCCTGGGTGTCATCGGCAGCGGACTGTTCTGGCTGGTCGTGGCCCTGAGCGTGATGACCGCATGGATGCTGATCGGCAACTGGCGGCATACCCGTCGGCGGATGCGCGCGCAACAGGCCCTGGTGACCGAGACCAACTTTCGCCGTGCCATGGAAAACTCCATGCTCACGGGCATGCGCGCCCTCGACATGGAGGGCCGGATCACCTATGTCAATCCCGCGTTCTGTTCGATGACCGGCTGGTCCGAAGCCGAGCTGGTCGGCTGCACCGCGCCATTCCCCTATTGGCCGGACGCTGACCGCGAAGCGCTGGCACAGCGCCTGGACGACGAGATCAGCGGCCGCACCACACCGGGCGGTTTCCAGGTGCGGGTCAAGCGACGCGACGGGTCTCTGTTTGATGCGCGAATGTACGTTTCTCCCCTGATTGATGCCCAAGGGAACCAGAACGGATGGATGACATCCATGACGGACATTACCGAACCGAACCGCATCCGTGAACAGCTGTCGGCCTCGTACGAGCGATTCACCACGGTGCTGGAAGCGCTGGATGCGTCGGTCTCGGTCGCGCCACTGGGCAGCGCCGAACTGGTTTTTGCCAACAAGCTCTACCGGCAGTGGTTCGGCGCCGAGGCCAGCGGCCATCTGCGGCTGGTCGAGCAGGCGGGGGTTCCGACCTCTCCCGCAAGTGGCGAGGGCGGCGATGCGGTCGACTCGTTTGCCGGACTGCCCACGGGTGGGTTGACCACCGCAACCACCGAAAATGCCGAGATTCTCGTTTCCGACCTGGGCAAGTGGCTGGAGGTGCGATCGCGCTACCTCAACTGGGTCGATGGCCGCCTGGCCCAGATGGTGATTGCCACCGACATCACCCCCAGGCGCACGGCCGAAGAGCAAGCGGCTGCCCAGGCCGAACGGGCGCAGACGGCCAGCCGGCTGATTACCATGGGCGAGATGGCTTCCAGCGTGGCCCACGAACTGAACCAGCCGCTGACAGCCATCAACAATTACTGCAATGGCATGATCTCCCGAATCCGCCGCCAGCAGATCGAAGAGAAAGAGCTGCTGGGTGCACTGGAGAAAACCGCGCACCAGGCCCAGCGTGCCGGCCAGATCATCCAGCGCATCCGCTCGTTTGTGAAACGCAGCGAACCCAATCGGACGCCGTCATGGGTGCCGGACATCGTGCACGAAGCCGTTGAACTGGCCGATATCGAATTGCGGCGGCGCAACGTGCGCCTCTCGCACTACGTCGCCGCGCGGTTGCCACAGCTGATGGTTGATCCGATCCTGATCGAACAAGTCCTGGTCAACCTGCTCAAGAACGCTGCGGAGGCCGTCGACACCGCTGCCCGCCCGCCGGCGCAACGAAATGTGGAGCTGCGGGTGCTTCCCCGCAACATCAGCGGGCAGGACTGCGTACAGTTCCTGGTCACCGACTCCGGCCGGGGTCTGCCGCCGGAGGTCATGGAGCGCCTGTATGAGGCCTTCTTTTCGACCAAGGCCGAGGGCATGGGCATCGGCCTGAACCTGTGCCGCTCCATCGTCGAGTCGCACCAGGGCCGGATCGCGGCGGAGAACCTCTACAATGGCAACGAGGTGGTCGGCTGCTGTTTTTCGTTCTGGATTCCAGTGTCCGACATGGCACCAAGCCAAGCATTCAAGGATTCCGGGGTGACTGCATGAGTTTGATTCCCAAGCGGGGCACGGTCTACGTGGTCGACGACGATGAGGCCGTTCGCGATTCGCTCCAGTGGCTGCTGGAGGGCAAGGACTACCGGGTTCGCTGCTTTGATTCGGCCGAGACCTTCATGGCCCGCTACGACGTGCGGGAGGTGGCCTGCCTGATCGTCGACATCCGCATGGGCGGCATGACCGGCCTGGATTTGCAGGACCGTCTGATCGAACGCCGCTCGCCCCTGCCTATCGTTTTCATTACCGGCCATGGCGACGTGCCGATGGCAGTCAACACCATGAAAAAGGGCGCCATGGATTTCATCCAGAAGCCCTTCAAGGAAGACGAACTCCTCGGCCTTGTTGAACGCATGCTGGAACAGGCGCGCGCCGCGTTCGCTGACTACCAGCAGGCAGCAAGCCGCGACGCCCTGCTGTCCAAACTTACCGGTCGCGAAGCCCAGGTGCTGGAGCGCATCGTCGCCGGACGCCTGAACAAGCAGATCGCCGACGATCTGGGCATCAGCATCAAGACGGTGGAAGCGCATCGCGCCAACATCATGGAAAAGCTCAACGCCAATACCGTGGCCGACCTGCTCAAGATCGCGCTCGGCCAGAACGCTCCGAAAAACTGAGTGTTTCCCCCTGACGAAACCAACGCCCGAGGGACAATGGCCAACGGGCGTTTTTGCTTGGATAGTCCCCATGACCGCACAAACCATTGACGGCAATGCCCTCGCCCGCGCGATCCGTGCCGAGGTGTCCGGGCGCACGGCCGCCCTCAAAGCGCGCGGTGTTTCCCCGCAGCTGAACATCATTCTCGTCGGCGAGGACCCGGCCAGCCAGGTCTACACCCGGCACAAGGTGAACGACAGCACCGAAACCGGCCTGGGCGCGACACTGGAGCGATACCCGGCCGATATGACCGAGTCCGCGCTGCTCGACCGGATCGACGCCCTCAACCGCGACCCGTCGGTCCACGGCATCCTCGTTCAATTGCCGCTGCCGCGGCATATGGACGCCGGCAAGGTGATCGAAGCAATCGCCCCCGCGAAGGATGTGGACGGCTTTCATGTGGCCAGCGCCGGTGCGCTGGTGACCGGCCTGCCCGGCTTCTGGCCTTGCACACCCCACGGCTGCCTGAAGATGCTTGACAGCATTGGCTATGACCTGCGCGGCAAACACGCGGTTGTCATCGGCCGCAGCAACATCGTCGGCAAACCCATGGCCCTGATGCTGCTGCAGCGCAATGCGACCGTCACCATCTGCCACAGCGCGACGGCCGACCTCAAGGCGCTGACCCGGCAGGCTGATGTGGTGGTCGCCGCGGTGGGCAAACGCAACGTGCTGACGGCCGACATGGTCAAGCCGGGTGCGGTCGTCATTGATGTCGGCATGAACCGCAATGACGAGGGCAAACTTTGCGGCGACGTGGATTACGCTGGCGTTGCCGCCGTGGCCAGCTGGATCACGCCGGTGCCTGGCGGCGTCGGCCCCATGACCCGTGCCATGCTGCTGGTCAACACCATCGAGGCGGCCGAACGGGCATGCACTGCCGCCGAAGGCGCCCGGCCCACCGCCACTTGATCCTGCCGTACACGACCGCATTTCAGTCCCATGAGCAATCCACTCCTCGATTTTTCCGACTTGCCCCGCTTTGATGCGATCCGCCCCGAACATGTCGCCCCGGCACTGGATCAGCTGCTGGCCGACGCCGATGCCGCACTGGCGCAAGTAACGGCAGCGACCTTCCCGGCCCGCTGGGTCGACATCGCGCGGGTACTTGATGTCGCGACCGACCGGCTGGGTCGTGCCTGGGGCGCGGTGAACCATCTCAACAGCGTGGCCGATACGCCGGAACTGCGAGCCGCCTACAACGCTGCCTTGCCGCGGGTCACCGATTTCTGGACCCGTCTGGGTGCCGACGAGCGCCTCTACGCCCGGTACAAGGCCATTGATCCGTCCGAGCTGAACACCGAACAACGCCAGGCTCATCGCAATGCCTTGCGCAACTTCGTCCTCGGTGGTGCCGAACTGGTGGGCGAGGCCCGGGATCGGTTTGCGGCGATCCAGGAGCGGCTGGCCGAGCTGGGGCAGAAGTTCAGCGAGAACACCCTCGACGCCACCGACGCGTACAGCCACTTTGCGACCGAGGCCGAAATGGCCGGTGTACCGGAGGACGTCCGGCAGGCGGCGCGTGCTGCGGCCCAGGCCGAGGGCCGGGACGCCTTCAAGCTGACCCTGAAAATGCCCTGCTACCTGCCGGTCATGCAATTCGCCCACGACGGTGCGCTCCGAGAGCGGCTGTACCGCGCCTACGTGACGCGGGCCTCGGATCAGGCGCAGGGCGACGGCATGCGCTTCGACAACTCGGCGCTCATCCGCGAGATCCTGGCATTGCGCCATGAAGAGGCCCAGTTGCTGGGCTACCGCAATTTCGGTGAGGTGTCGGTGGTGCCAAAAATGGCCGAGTCACCCCAACAGGTCATCGCTTTCCTGCGCGAACTGGCCAAAAAAGCCCGCCCCTACGCGCAGCGCGACATCGATGATCTGCGTGCGTTCGCCGCGAAGGAACTGGGCATCGCCGACCCGCAGGCCTGGGACTGGCCCTACATCAGCGAAAAGCTCAAAGAGTCCCGCTATGCCTTCAGCGAGCAGGAAGTCAAGCAGTACTTCACCGCGCCCAAGGTCGTTGCAGGACTGTTTCGGATCATCGAAACGCTGTTTGAAGTGGCCATCCGGCGCGACGTCGCGGCCGTCTGGAATCCCGCTGTGGAGTTCTACCGTATCGAACGCGCTCATCCGGACGGCCCGGACCACCCGCCCCAACTGGTTGGCCAGTTTTACCTGGACCAGCCCGCCCGCGCGGGCAAACGCGGCGGCGCCTGGATGGACGACGTGCGCGGGCGCTGGCTGCGCCCCGACACCGGGTCGCTGCAAACCCCGGTAGCGCACCTCGTGTGCAACTTTGCGGCGGGCGTCGACGGCGCCCCCGCCCTGCTGACGCACGACGACGTCATCACCCTGTTCCATGAGTTCGGGCACGGGCTGCACCACCTGCTGACCCGGGTCAACGAACGCGACGTCTCCGGCATCAGTGGCGTGGAATGGGACGCGGTAGAACTGCCCAGCCAGTTCATGGAGAACTTCTGCTGGGAGTGGAACGTGCTGCGGCACATGACGGCCCATGTCGATACCGGCGAGCCGCTGCCACGGGCGCTGTTTGACAAGATGGTCGCCGCCAAGAACTTCCAAAGCGGGATGCAAACCCTGCGCCAGATCGAATTCGCCTTGTTTGACATGCTCTTGCACACCGAACAGCAACCGCCGAAGGACTTTCAGCCCTTGCTGGACCGCGTGCGTGCCGAGGTCGCGGTGGTGCAGCCGCCGGCGTTCAGCCGGACTGCCCATACATTCAGCCACATCTTCGCCGGCGGCTATGCGGCCGGTTACTACAGCTACAAATGGGCTGAGGTGCTGTCTGCCGACGCTTACGCCGCATTCGAGGAAACTTCCGCGGAGGATGGCACACCCAGCCTGGAAACCGGCCGACAATACCGGCGGGAAATCCTGGAGGCCGGCGGCAGTCGGCCGGCGATGGAATCGTTCAAGGCCTTTCGGGGCCGCGAACCCCACCTGGACGCGCTGCTTCGGCACCAGGGCATGCACTGAACCGACACAAAAGGAACACCGCCATGATCAACCGCCCTCTGCCGACCGCGCTGGCCGCAGCCCTCGTGTTGACTGTCCATTTCGCGTCGGCCCAGCCGGTTTACCGGGTTGTCGGTCCGGACGGACGCGTTACCTTCACGGACCGTCCACCCCTCGCCGCCGCATCTGCGCCGGTCCGCGCAAGCGGCGGTGGCTCCGGTGGCGTCGCGTTGCCATTCGAGCTGGCGCAGGTTGCCAGCCGCTACCCGGTGACGCTTTACAGCGGACCGCAGTGCGCGGCCTGCGATGCCGGTCGCCAGTACCTGATCGGACGGGGCATTCCTTTCAGCGAACGCACCGTCAGCACACCCGACGACATTGCGGCGCTGCAGCGCCTGGCCGGTGAAGCGGCGCTACCGCTTCTGACCATCGGCGGCCAGCAAGTCCGGGGCTTTTCGGATGTGGAGTGGGGACAGTTCCTAGACGCCGCAGCGTATCCGGCCAGCTCGCAGTTGCCACCGGGATACCGCCGGCCTGCGGCAACCCCCCTGGTCGCGGCCGAACGTCCCGCGGTGCCGGCAACCGCACCCGCAGCGTCGGCCGCCGCGGCCAGCTCCGACCCGCCGGTTCAGGCGGTGCCGACCCGCCCTCGCGCCGCGCCTCAGCGCGCTCCGGTCGACAACAGCAATCCTGCGGGCATCCGGTTCTGAACTTCGCGCGGGCAACAGCGGCAGGCGCAACGCTGCCACCGGCGGCGATTTACTACATTTTTAGTAGCGTAAAGTGACCTTTTTACGCTGGGTATCAGGCATTATTGCGTGAAATCCAGTGTCCGGACCCCTTGCGGGGTGCCCAGCAGGCAAACCGACGCTTTCTGGTGCGCGAAAACACCCACCGTCACGACACCGGGCCATTGGTTGACGGTCGACTCGAAACCCAGTGGGTCGTCAATCTTGAGGCCGGTGACGTCCACAATGTGCTGACCGTTGTCGGTGACCAGCGGCCGCCCGTCCTTGAGACGCACCGACGCCTGCGCCCCCAGCGCACCGAATTGCCGCATCACCCGACCCGTGGCCATGGGGATGACCTCAACAGGCAATGGGAAAGCCCCTAATGTGCGCACCAGCTTGGACTCATCGGCGATACAGACAAAGCGGCGTGACTGCGCTGCCACGATCTTCTCGCGTGTCAGCGCCGCGCCGCCACCTTTGACCATGTAGCCCCGGACATCGATTTCGTCGGCGCCGTCGATGTAGACGGCCAGCTCACCCACCTCATTGCAGTCGAACACCGGGATGCCCAATGCGGCCAGCCGCGCCGTAGAGGCCTCCGAACTGGATACCGCCCCGGTAATGCGGTCCTTCACTGTGGCCAGCGCCGCGATGAACTGGTTCACTGTGGAGCCTGTTCCCACGCCGACAATCTCGCCGGGCACAACATAGTCAAGGGCGGCCCGTCCAACCAGGGCTTTGAGTTCGTCTTGGGTCATTTGCGACAATCCACGGAAGTTTGACGAGAATTATCCGATGTCCCTGATCCCCTATGGCCTCGCCCGCCCCTTTCTGTTTGGCCTGGATCCCGAGGCCGCGCACGAACTGACGCTGCACGCACTCGAACGCGCCAGCGGTACACCCTTGCAATGGGCCTGGAGCAACGGTCTGGTCGATGACCCGGTCAGCCTGGCCGGCCTGCGCTTTCCCAACCGCGTCGGCCTGGCCGCCGGTCTGGACAAGAATGCCCGCTGCATCGACGCGCTGGGTGCCATGGGTTTCGGCTTCGTTGAAGTGGGCACGGTGACACCCAAAGCCCAGAGCGGCAACCCCAAACCCCGCATGTTCCGGCTGCCACAGGCCCATGCGCTCATCAACCGGCTTGGTTTCAACAATGAGGGCCTGGACGCTTTTGTCGCCAATGTGTCGCGTTCCAGCTTTCGCAGCAACGGCCGCATCCTGGGCCTGAACATCGGCAAGAACGCGGTCACTCCGATCGAAAACGCGACGGAAGACTACCTGATTGGCCTGGACGGCGTGTACCCGCATGCCGACTATGTCACCGTCAACATCTCCAGCCCCAACACGAAAAACCTGCGTGCCCTGCAAAGTGATGCGGCGCTCGACGGCCTGCTGGGTGCCATCGCCGAACGCCGGGAACAACTGAACAGCCAGCATGGTCGTCGGGTGCCGGTATTCGTCAAGATTGCCCCGGACCTGGATGATGAGCAGGTTCAGGTCATTGCCGCGACCTTGCGGCGCCACGGCATGGACGGCGTTGTTGCAACCAACACCACACTCAGCCGTGACGCGGTGAAGGGCTTGCCCCACGCGGACGAAACCGGCGGCCTGTCAGGCGCCCCGGTTCTGGAGGGCAGCAACCGGGTCATCCGCCAGTTGCGCGCCGCACTGGGGCCCGGCTTTCCGATCATCGGGGTCGGTGGAATTCTCAGCGGCGCCGACGCAGTGAGCAAAATCGAGGCCGGAGCCGATGTGGTGCAGCTCTATACCGGACTGATCTACAAAGGCCCGGCGCTGGTGGCCGAGGCGGCGCGTGCCCTGCGGCAGCACCGGCGCTCGCCATGAGCGTACGGCATCCGTGACACCATCGGACGGGCCGGTTACCATTGCACCCGCATGCCGAACCGAGCCGGAGCCCCCCGCCGTGAATGATTTCCAGTCCACCCTTCCCCCCTCGTGGAAGGACTCCGAGCAACAACTGGCTGCCGCTCAGGCCCGCCCCCCCGGCGAACGGGACATCAGCTTTGCCGCGCTGTTCTACCGGCAACTGCAACTGGTCACGACCCGCATTCACGAGTCCCAGAATCTGGATGCGCTGATGCTGGAGGTCAGCCAGGACATCTGCAAACTGCTCAACGCCGACCGCCTGACCCTGTACGCCGTCGGCGAAGACGGCGCGACCATCGTCTCGAAAGTCAAGACCGGCCTGGCGTCCAGCAAGGAACTCAAGCTGCCCATTGGTGGCAAGACGATCGCCGGCTTTGTGGCCAAGACACACCGGGTTCTCAACATTGAAGACGTCTACGACGCTGCGGCCCTCAAACGCATTGACCCGGAACTGAATTTTCTGCAGGAGGTTGACCGTCGATCCGGCTACCGCACCAAGCAGATGCTGGTGGCGCCCATCCTCGACGGCGAGACGCTGCATGGTGTGATGCAGGTCATCAATAACAAGAGCGACTCGCCGTTCGGACCGCTGGAGCTCGATGGTGTCACGCAGTTGTGCCACACCCTGGCGACGGCAATCCGGCAACGCATCGAGAAAGAGCGTAACGCCAAACGCGGCAAAGCCACCAAATACGACGGACTGGTCACCGACGGCGTTCTCAGCCACGCCGATCTGGAAAAAGCCATCCAGCATGCCCGCGAGTCGGCCAAACCGGTTGAGCACGTGCTGATGGCGGAATGGCAGATCCGCCCCGCGCAGATGGGCCCGTCCTTTGCCCGCTTCTTCGGTGTGCCCTACGAGCCGTACTCACCGACCCGTATCCGTTCCGAGATGCTGCACGGCGCGCTCAAACGGGAATTTGTCGCTGCCCAGGCGTGGATCCCGCTGGAGGAAACGCCCGAAGGACTGGTGATCATGTGCCTGGACCCGGAGGCGGTTCGGGGCTCACGGATCGTGCCGCAGGTGTTTCCGAAACAGACCCGGTTCAGCTACCGGGTCACCACACAGACCGAGTTTGAAGAAACGCTGAGCCAGTTGTTCGGCTCGACCGGCGGCGCGGATTCCACCTCGATTGACGACATGCTGGCGGACCTGAGCGCGCCGTCGGACGACGCCGATCTGGGGGAAGATTCCGCCCTGGAATCTGCCGCAGCCGATAACGAACTGGTGAAGTTCGTCAACAAGATCATCATCGACGCCTACAACATGAAGGCGTCGGACATCCATATCGAACCCATGCCGGGCAAGGCCAAGACCGGTATCCGGCTTCGCATTGACGGCAGCCTTCAGCCCTATATCGAGGTACCGGCCCATTTCCGGCAGGCCCTGGTCACACGGCTGAAGATCATGTGTGACCTGGACATCTCCGAGCGGCGCAAGCCGCAGGACGGCAAGATCAAGTTCAAGAAATACGGACCGCTGGACATCGAGTTGCGGGTCGCGACCCTGCCTTCGGCGGGCGGTGTCGAGGACGTGGTGATGCGGATTTTGGCGGCTGGTGAACCGATCCCGCTCGAAAAGCTCGGCCTCACGCCCCACAACCGGGAGCGGGTGGAAAAAACCGTCAGCAAGCCCTACGGCCTGTTCTACGTCTGCGGGCCGACCGGCTCGGGCAAGACGACGACCTTGCACTCGATCCTGAAGTTCCTCAACACCCCGGACACCAAGATCTGGACCGCCGAGGACCCGGTGGAAATCACACAGAAGGGCCTGCGACAGGTCCAGATCAACAAAAAGGCCGGGATCGACTTTGCCCTTGTCATGCGGGCTTTCCTGCGCGCCGATCCCGACATCATCATGGTGGGCGAATCGCGTGACAAGGAAACAGTCAGCATGGGGGTCGAAGCCTCCCTGACCGGGCACCTCGTGTTC
This sequence comes from Burkholderiaceae bacterium, assembly GCA_016790575.1. Taxonomy (GTDB): domain Bacteria; phylum Pseudomonadota; class Gammaproteobacteria; order Burkholderiales; family Burkholderiaceae_C; genus JAEUOU01. The sequence continues at coordinate 14,091 of JAEUOU010000002.1, forward strand.
TCCACACTGCACACCAACAGTGCGCCTGAGTCCATCATCCGACTGCTGGACATGGGGATGGACCCTTTCAACTTCGCCGATGCGCTGCTGGGCATCCTCGCGCAGCGTCTGGCAAAGCGCCTTTGCGACTGCAAACAGGCGTACACGCCGGACCAGGAGGAGATCCGCCTTTTCATCACCGAGTATGCCGAGGACTTGCGAATGTCACCGGCGTGGAAAGCCGATCCCGCCGGCGAAGCACGAAAGCTCTATGAAGGCTGGGTCAAAACCTACGGCGAGGACGGCAAACTGAAGTTCTATCGGGCCGTGGGCTGCGACAAATGCAACAAGACCGGCTACAAGGGCCGGCTAGGGCTTCATGAACTGCTGGTGGCTGACGACGCAATCAAGAAACTGATCCAGGAGCGTGCCCGCGTCGCCGAGATTTTTACCGTTGCCGTGGCCAGCGGCATGCGCACCCTGAAAATGGACGGCATGGAAAAGATCATGATGGGCATGACCGACATCAAGCAGGTTCGTTCGGTCTGCATCCGCTGACCGCCGCCCGCACCGCAGAAAGGGGCCGTGTGGCGCCGTTCTCGGGTCGCGTCCCGTCCTGTCGTCAGTCGGGCACAAACAGGCGCTGGAAAGTCACCGTATCGGCCGGGTTCTCGAAACTGACCAACTGCCCCATTTTCCTGTCTGCAAGCCGGCAGGCCGCAAACAGGCTGCTCCGTCCGGCCAGCGAATACGATGGCAGGTCAATCAGCGCATAGGGATACGGAACAAAGACCTGGTGTTCGAACAACTCCCGGTGCTGGTTGCGCGGCGAGGGGTACAGCTTGTAGTCTGGCGTCTCGATAACCTTCTCGGCCATTCAATGATCTCCCGCAGGACATGGCCCCCAATGGCCGTCCCGATCGACGATCATAGCCGGGCCGCCAGTCGCGCCGCCTGATCGATGGCCCGTTTGGCATCGAGTTCACCCGCTTCGAATGCACCACCGATCACATGGGCCTTCCGTCCCGCCTGCGCCAGTTCGTCGGCCAGATCGCGCAAGGGCACCTGTCCCGCGCACAACACGACCGTATCGCAAGCAATGGTGGTCGGGGTTTCGCGCTTCTCGCCAAAACTGATCATCAGTCCCTCGTCGGTAATGCGCTCGTAGTTCACGCCTCCGACCATTCGCACACGTTTCATCTTCAGCGCAGTACGATGAATCCAGCCTGTCGTCTTCCCCAGCCCGTTGCCGAGTTTGCCGGCCTTGCGCTGCAAGAGGGTCACTTCGCGCGGTGAAACAGGCGGTTGGGGGCCCTGAGGAGCCAGTCCGCCAGCTGCGGTTTCGGGGTCGGTGACCCCCCACTCCGCCATCCATGCTGCCACATCGGTTGCCGTCGAGTGCCCATCGCTGGTCAGGTATTCGGCCACGTCAAAACCGATTCCCCCCGCGCCAATGACCGCCACGCGACTTCCCACCGTCTTGCGCCCGGCCAGAACGTCGATGTAGCTGACGACACGCGGATGGTCCTGACCGGCGATGCCCGGATCGCGTGGCCGCACCCCGGTTGCCACAATCACTTCGTCGAACTCAGCCAGATCGTTCGCGCCGACCTTGCGCCCCAGACAGACTTCGACGCCCGTGATCTCCAGGCGACTCTGGTAGTAGCGCAGCATCTCGTAGAACTCCTCTTTGCCCGGAACCTGCTTTGCCAGATTGATCTGGCCACCAATGGTGTCAGCGGCCTCGAACAGCGTCACCCGATGTCCGCGCTCGGCCAGAATGGTCGCTGCGGTAAGTCCGGCAGGCCCGGCACCCACCACCGCCATCCGCCGTGCGGTCACGCCAGGACCCAGCGGTCGGTAGATCAGCTCGGTTTCATGGCAGGCCTGCGGATTGACCAGGCAGCTGCTCAGGCGGTTGCGAAACACGTGGTCCAGGCATGCCTGATTGCACCCGATACAGGTATTGATCTGGTCGGCCTGCCCCCGGGCCGCCTTGCGCACGAAATCCGGGTCCGCCAGCAGCGGCCGGGCCATGGAGACCATATCCCCACAGCCGTCAGCCAATGCCTGCTCGGCCACATCGGGTGTATTGATGCGGTTGGACGTAATCAGCGGGGTGGTGATGCCATCGGCCAGAAACGCCTGCTTCATCTTACCGGTGACCCACGCAAAAGCCGCACGCGGAACACTGGTGGCAATAGTCGGGACCCGCGCCTCGTGCCAGCCGATACCGGTATTGACCAGCGTCGCCCCGCCTCGGGCAACGGCCTTGCCCAGGGTGACGATTTCGTCCCATCGACTCCCGCCAGGGACCAGATCGATCATGGACAGTCGGTAGATCAGGATGAAATCCGGGCCAACCGCTTCGCGTGTCCGGGCGACAATTTCGAGCGGCAGGCGCATGCGGTTCGAATAGTCGCCGCCCCACTCGTCCGTTCGGTGGTTCGTCGCTGCGGACAGAAATTGATTGATGAAATAGCCCTCGGACCCCATGATTTCGACGCCGTCATAGCCGGCCTCGCGTGCCTTGACCGCACAGTTGACGAAGGCGCGAATCTGCCGCTCGACACCCCGTGCCGAAAGTTCGAACGGCGTGAAAGGTGAAATCGGTGCCTTGAGGCGAGACGGCGCAACCAGCAGGGGCTGGTAGGCATATCGCCCGGTATGCAGGATCTGCAGGGCAATCTTTCCGCCGGCGCCATGAACCGCATCGGTGACCACGCGGTGCCGCCGGGCAGCGCCGGAAGTTGAAAGCGTTCCGGCAAAGGGTTTCGCCCATCCCGCGATGTTCGGCGCAAAACCGCCGGTCACGATCAATCCCACTTCGCCTTCTGCGCGAGCGCGGAAATAGGCTGCAAGTCGGCTGAGATCGCGGCCGTCCTCCAGGCCGGTGTGCATCGAGCCCATCAGCACCCGGTTACGCAACCGGGTAAAACCCAGGTCCAGGGGGGCGAGCAGCCGGGGATACAAGGATGAGCCAATGGGCTTGCTCAGGTCGGTCATGCGTTCAGCTCGGTACAGGGTAAAGATTAGAATATTATTCTAGAACATCTTTCTGCAGCAAATCCGATGCCTGACGAAACGTCCGTCGCACCCCGCACCAGCCCCGGTACCCGCGGGACCACCCCAGACCGACAGCGCCTGATCCTTCAGGCAGCGCTGGATTGCGCCATGGACTGTGGTGTGGATGCCGTGTCCATCGACGCGGTCCGCGCCCGGTGTGGCGCCAGCGTGGGCAGCATCTATCACCATTTCGGCAGCAAAGAGGGTCTTGTTGCCGCGCTGTTTTTCGACATTTTTGACGAGCAATCACGCGCCATTCAAGATGCGCTGGATCACGCGCAAGGACTGCGCGAAGGCGTTTGTGCGCTCGTGACCGGTTACCTGGACTGGGTCGTCCTGGCGCCCGACCGGGCGCGCTTTCTCTTCCAGGCCCGCAGCCATGTCGCCAGCGGTCCCCGCCGTGCGGACTTGCTGGCGGCGGCCCAAAACCGCAACCGGGCATTGTTGCGATGGTTTGAACCGCATCAGGCCTGCGGCGCCGTACGCGATCTGCCCTGCGACATCCTGCCCTCTCTGGTCATGGGGCCCGTACAAAGCTATTGCCGCGCCTGGTTGGGCAGTCCGGGCCAATTGCCAGGCCCTCAGACCTTCCGGGAGATTCTGGCCGACACGGCCTGGCGCGCGGTACGGAACTGACGCCGCCGCAGCGCCGGACAATCAGGCCAGGATGAACTGCATCCGGGTGCCGGCCAATTCGAGGATTCCGCCATCAGGCAAGGGCATGGCTTCGCCCCCGAGCAATTGCCCGTCCAGCCTGGATGGTGTCTTTCCCACTTCGACCATGGCCACGTAATAACCGCCAATGCGGTTGTACACCGCCATGACCGCGATTCCGGGCTTGCCGAAAGTCGTGACCGCCTTGACGAGTGGCACTTCCAACCCGGAAGTCGGTCCGCTGATCACCCTCAGCCGCGCCGCCGCGGGCGCACCTGCCGCACGCCGGGGTGCGATGTCTTCTGGCCGTAACGGGGTGGTTCGGCTCATCTCCGGCACTTCAGCGCGGCCACGGAACTCTATGCGGTAGATGCCCACCGACAGGCGATCACGATCCTTGAGCAGGCACCGGTTCACCCGGATCCCATTGACATAGGTCCCGTTGGTGCTGTCCATGTCCTGCACCCAGACCTCGTCGGTGTCGGTGCGTTCAAACGCACAGTGCACGCCGCTGACGGAAATGTCACTCAGCGCCAGATCGTTCAGATGACGCCGTCCCACCACCGTACGCTCTTTGACCAGCCGAATCCGCTGCGAAGCGGATCCATCCATCGTAACCACCAGTTCAGCCATGTTCTTGGTACTTCGTCGCGTGCTTTTGCTCGTATGTGAGTACTTTGTAACACATATTCACCTGTCAGCGCCAGCCCGGATCGGAGGTTTCCGCCCAATTGGGGCCCGCGTTTCGGGCTGCGGAATACGTTCAGGCGAGAGCACGCGCCAGTCGCCGCACACCTTCTTCGATCCGCTCCTTACCGACCGTCGCAAAACTGAGGCGGAACGTGGCCTGGTCCGGGTCAGCGCAGTAAAACGGCGCGCCCGGGACAAAGGCGACACCTTCATCGATCGCACGGCGCGCCAACGCGGCGGCGTCGGTTCCCCGACCGTCAGCGCCAGTCAGGCGTGCCCAGACAAAAAGCCCGCCGGCCGGCGGCACAAAACTGACGGCTGCTCCGATTTCACGCCGCAAGGCCTCGCCCATGCTCACCGCCCGCTCGGAATACACGCGTCGAACCGCCGAAAGAGCTACAGGCAATCGGCCCGCGGCGAGATACTGGGCCGCTGTCGCCTGCGCAAAGGTGCTGGTGTGTGCATCACTGAACTGTTTGCACATCGTTGCCTTCGCCAGCAACTCGGCCGGCGCCACCATCCAGCCCACCCGCAGACCGGGCGACAGAATCTTGCTCAGGCTGCCGCAATGCACCAGTCGCTCACGGCTCCCGGGAACTTCAGCGCTGAGCTGGAGCAGGCTCGGCGGCGGAGGCGCGTCAAAATACAGGTCTCCATAGGGGTCGTCCTCGACGACCACCGTGTCGTATCGTGCGGCCAGTTCCAGCACACGGCGACGCCGATCCAGACTGAGCATCGCGCCGCTGGGATTGCCGAAAGTCGGGATGAGGTAGATGAACTTGGGTCGATGCTCGACGATGAGACGCTCCAGTTCGTCGGTGCGAACGCCCTGCCCGTCGATCGGCGCGCTGACCAGCCGTGCACCGTAAAGCCGGAAACACTGAATGGTCGCCAGGAAGGTCGGGCCTTCCACGATCACCGTGTCACCGGGAGAGATCAGCGTCTTGCCCAGCAGGTCGAGCGCCTGCTGACTGCCGGTAGTGACGATCAGGTCCTCGGCCGCTACCGACTGCGCGCCTTTGGCAGCCATGAATGCAGCGAGTTGCTCGCGCAAGGGTTGAAAGCCCTCGGTCGCACCATACTGCAAGGCGGCGCCCGGATCCGTGCTCAGTGCCGCGTCCACCGACGCACGCATTCCCTCCACATCGAACAATGCACTGTCGGGAAATCCCCCGGCAAAGCTGATGATGCCGGGCTTGCCCAGCAATTTGAACAGTTCGCGAATGGCAGAGGTTTCGACGTTGTCGAGGCGATCAGCAAAACGTATGGGCATGGCAACAGGCGATGAAATCGAAGGTTACGCTATTGTGACGCCTGCGGGAAACCGCCAGAAGGAGCGCGTCGCTTTGCCTCTATGATCAACCACCATCATGCAACTGCCCGACCGCCCTGCCCCCATTCCACCGGAGACGCCGCGAACCGGCGAGGAGACCGTCGAGCGCCTGATCTTCGCCAGTGTGGTGGCGCAGCGCCAGGGCATTTACGCCACGATGGAGACCATCCGCGATGCCGCGTTGCGGCACAACCCGTCCGTCGGCATCCACTCGACGCTGATCTACCAGAGCGGCTGGTTCATCCACTGGGCCGAAGGGCCGCGGGTTGCCGTGCGGGCACTGGCTGACCGCCTGGCCACCGACCGCCGCCATCGGGCCCCCCTGGTGGTGCATTACAGCCTGGGGCCCCGAAACCTCACGTCGCCCTGGTCGATGGCGCTGGGTTCGTCAAGCGAAGGTGCTGCCGAAATGGGCCGGCGGGTCATGCACTTGCGTGCCTGTATGGCCGAGGGTTTGCAGTTTCGTCCGACATCGGTGATCCGCCGCCTGACCATGCCCATGCGGCTGCCACAAGCTCTGCGCCTCCCGGACCCCGAGAAATTCCACCGCGTCGGCCTGGTGGCTGCGACCGGGGCGTCGGCCTATGATCTGGTGGGCTGGCTGTCCAGCTACTTCAAGGCCGAGCGCTATAGCCTGCGGGTTGCCGGCGAACGCGGTCTGGATACCGCCTCAGACTACGTCGACTTTCTGCGTCAGGAACTGCCTTGCCGGGTTCTGGCGGTTTCACGCGTTGACTTGCGCCATGGCATGCGGCGCGCCTTCCTTCCGGAGTGGCGCTTCATCGCCCTGCTGTTCAGCGGAAGCATCAACAAGGACGCCGAACTGGTCGATCTGATCGATTTCTCCTTGCGGGGACTGCCCTCCGCGCCGCAACTGATGGCCTTTGCGCCCGATGAAGCGGCCCTGGAACGGGTGGCGAGCCATGCCGCAGCCAAAGGACTACGCTTTGCGGTCGCCGAGCCATGGCGCGAGCGCGACCATGCCGCCTTGTGGGCCCGCATCGACCGCGAGCTGGGCGAAGCCGGAGTGCCGGACAGTTCGGGCTGGTATGAAAGCCGCCCCGACCCGACCGCACCATGACACCGACTTCTGTCGAGACATTTTTTGCCACACTGCGGGCCGCCAATCCGCAGCCGGTTACCGAACTGGAGTACACCAGCGTCTTTGAGCTGCTGACCGCCGTGCTCTTGTCGGCCCAGGCCACCGATGTGGGGGTAAACAAGGCCACGCGACGCCTTTTTCCGGTGGCCAACACCCCCCGTAAACTGCTGGAACTGGGCCTTGACGGTCTGGAGCACCACATCCGCACGATCGGCCTGTACCGCAGCAAGGCACGGCATCTGTTGCAAACCTGCCGCATTCTGGTCGATCAGCATGGCGGCGAGGTACCGCGGACCCGCGAGGCTCTGGAGGCGCTGCCCGGCGTCGGTCGCAAAACCGCCAACGTGGTGCTCAACGTCGCGTTCGGCCAACCGACGATGGCCGTGGACACCCATATATTTCGTGTGAGCAACCGAACTGGCCTGGCGCCCGGGGCGACGCCACTGGCGGTAGAGCACCAACTGATGCAACGGGTGCCGCCAGCGTACCGGGTGGACGCCCACCATTGGCTGATCCTGCACGGCCGCTATGTCTGCCAGGCCCGCAAACCCCGCTGCTGGGAATGTGCGGTTGCAAGGACCTGCGATTTCCGTACCAAGACGCCCGCGCCCTGAGCCTCGCCGGCACTGGGGGGCGCCTCCGCGAAGATCGTCCGATGGACCTGGCCCCTCAGGCCAGATGCACCTCACCGCGCATGGTCAGCCGCCGCTCGTGATCACAGGCCCAGACCACCACCGAGCGGCCATCCGCAGTGGGTTGCGCATTCAGTCCGATCGGGTGCCCGTCAAAGGTCGGATGGAGCGCCGTGAAGGCAAACCGCGTCACCGACGCCTGGGGGGCATGTCGCTGCACCAGATCGAGCAGCAAGGTGGCAATCAGCGGCCCGTGCACCACCAGGCCGGCGTAGCCTTCGACCTCGGTCACGTACCGGCGGTCGTAATGAATGCGGTGGCCGTTGAACGTCAGCGCCGAGTAGCGAAACAGCAGCACATCGTCCGCCAAGACGGTGCGCTGCCAGGCGGCCGCGTCGCCGGCGACCACCGAGTGCGCCGGCGCGACCGTGGGTTGATCCCCCTCCGCGCCCGGTCCCGGCGATGGCGCTGCCGCCCGGTAGACAATGTCGTGCTCCTCCGTCAGTGCAAGGCCGCCGGTGTTGTGGATGGCATGCCGCACCAGCACAAATACCAGATCGCCACTGCGCCCGCGCTTGTGGGTGACCGATTCGATCCGAGAATGGCGTTGCACCCGGTCACCGACCCGCAGCGGGTTACCCGGCTGCCACACCAGGCGACCGCCGGCCCACATGCGCCGCGGCAGCGGCACCGGTGGCAGAAAGCCGCCGCGGCGGGCGTGGCCATCGGGGCCGAGTTCACTGTGCCGGTGCCGGGGCAGGAAATACAGCCAGTGTCCCAGCGGTGGCACCACATCGCCGTCAGCCGGTGGCGGATCATCCCGATCCAGCGTCGCGGACAGGCCAAGCAGCGGCGCGGCCGTGATGGTGTCGGTCAGCGTCTCGCATCGGCCCACCCACTCACGCAGGGCGGCCAGTGCTTGCGGACCAGGCAGGTTCGATTGGGCAGATGTCATGACCGTGCATCTTCGCCGATACGTGGCGCCAGCGCCGGCCTGTCCCGCGCCAAACCGCCGCCAGCGTCCGGAAGGACTATGTTTTATATAGCAAAAGAAGACCTTTTTGCGCTGGGTATAGACCGAAAACACCTGAAATCGTGCGCAAAAAGGCAAACCGGGCAACCCGCAGCCCCCGCTAACCTTGCAATCCAACAAACCGGGTCGCGGGAACCGGCAAGGCAATCCAGCGGCCCCAACCGGGTGTCAATGCCGGCCAGTTGCCGGCCCGGGGCAGTTCGGCCGGCCCGTGGCAACGCAACCACAGCGCCGCGCGGATCACTCCGGCGTGGGTGATCCAGACCGCGTCACCGCCGCCTGGCGACCGGGTATCGGCATCAGCATGCGCCAGTGCGGGTGCCACCCGGGTGAGCAGATCGGCAACCGATTCGCCGCCCCCCGGCCGATGCGTCGCGAAGTCGGCCACCCAAGCGTCCAGGTCCGCGCGGGATATGGCGCCCCAGAGCATTCCTTCCCAGCAGCCAAAGTTCAACTCCTGCAAGCGCGGATCGGTGGTCGCGCGCAAGTCGGGCCGCAAGGCCTGAAGGGCCTGCGCCAACGCCCGGGTTCGCCCGGCGGGGGAAACCTGCAAACGCGCGCCTGGCGGCAGCGCCAAGGCCAGGGCCTGCGCGGCACGGCCGGTCTCGGCCCGGTCCGCGGCCAGATCGGTGCGGCCATAACACCGGCCCTCGGCGCCCAAGGCACGCGCATGGCGCACCAGCCACAGGCGCCGGCCACAAGGTGAACCGTTCATGCCGCCAGCGCCAGCCCGAGGTAAAAGCCCAGCTCGCTTGCCTGCTGCGTCGCGCCCAGCCCATCCCCCGTGAAGCCGCCCAGTCGACGCTGCAACAAGCGCCACACCCAGGCCAGCCCCAGCGCGGCACCCAGCACCGCCGGCAGCCATTGCAGGTCCGGCGCGGTCGACCCGGCCAAGAGGACCGCTGCGAGCCACCACAGCAGCGCCACGGCCAGACCGCTGGCATCGATGCGATCAGCCAGCGGCTTGCTCTTGGAGGTCGGGGTATCGCCCACATGCTCCAGGGTCGCGATCACCAGCAAGGGCATGAACCGCGATGTGACATGCGCCGCCAGCAAAGCCCAGGCCACCTGGGTAGCGCCCCAGGCCTGCACCAGCAGGCCCAGCAGCAGAACCTTGGTCAGCACCGCCAGGACCAGCGCAATGGCGCCGTACGTGCCGATACGCGAGTCTTTCATGATCTCCAGCGCGCGTTCGCGGCTGACATGGCCGCCCAGCGCATCGGCCGTGTCGGCCAAGCCGTCTTCGTGAAAGGCGCCGGTGAGCCACACGCCAAATGCCGTGCTGAGGACCGCTGCCACCCAGGGCGCTGCCGGCTGCGCCACCAGCGCCTGCATGAGCCCCCAGAAGACCAGCGCCACCAGGCCACCCACCACCCAGCCGACACCGGGGAAATGGGCTGCACTGGCGCGCAGCCGGGCTGGCGAAAAACCGACCCAGTCCGCTAGCCGCCCGGTAATCGGAATACGGGTGAAAAACTGCACCGCAATCAGAAAATGGCGAACAGGTTCCATGCGCGCTAGGGTAGCGCGGTTTGCGCCGCGTCCTGCCGCGACACGCCGGCCGATTCGAAACTGGCCATTTCGCGCAGGATGGCACAGGCACTCACCAGCAGCGGCCAGGCCAGCGCAGCGCCGGAACCCTCACCCAGTCGCAGGCCCAGATCGAGCAGCGGCTCGGCCCCGAGGTGGGCCAACATCAGCGCGTGGCCCCGCTCGTCGGAGCGGTGGGCAAACACACAGCGCTGCAGCACCGCCGGCTGCAACTGGCTGACCACCAGCACGGCAGCACTGGCAATGAACCCGTCGACCACAATCACCCGCCGTTCTGCCGCAGCCTGCACCACCGCGCCGACCATGGTCGCCAGCTCGAAGCCACCGAACGCTGCCAGCGCCTCCAGCGGGTCCGCCGCGTCGGCATGGCGCGCGAGCACCGCGCGCAGGATCTCGATCTTGCGATTCACCGCCGGCGTATCGAGCCCGGCACCTGCACCCGTGCAGTCGGCGATGTACAGGCCGGTCAGCCGGCTCATCAGCAGCGAGGCCGCCGAGGTGTTGGCAATGCCCATCTCGCCCAGAAGCAGTGCGTTACCGGGCAAGCCCGCAACAAGCGCCGCACCGTGCGCCATGGCGGTGTCACACTGAGCCGCCGTCATGGCCGGTCCGTGCAGCGCGTCGGCGGTGCCCGGGGCCTGCTTGCGGATCAGCAAACCCGGTCGGGGGGCAAAGTCGTGCCGCACGCCGCAGTCCACCACCGTCAGGCCGATGCCGTGCTGGCGCGCGAGCACACTCACCGCCGCGCCACCGGCCAGGAAGTTCTCCACCATCTGCCAGGTCACGTCGCTGGGGTAGGCGGACACGCCGTGGGCCGCCAGACCGTGATCACCGGCGAACACCACCAGTTGCGGATCGCGCAGCACGGGCGCTTCATCACCCAGAACAAGGCCGATGCGCAAGGCCAGCTTTTCAATCGCACCCAGCGAGCCCACGGGTTTGGTCTTGTTGTCGAGTCGATGCCGCAACCGGGCCGCCAGCGCAGGTTGCGAAAGGTCATTCAGATACGCGATGGGTAAGGCCATGGTCAGGAAAAAGTTCCGGTCCGTCGGGCAGTCAGCGCGGCAGAGCCACCCACTGGCCCTCCAGCGGGTGAATGCGGATGCGTTGCTCAAACACCTGCTCGAGCGCGCGGTGGGTTGCGGGGTCTTCGCAGGCGCCGTGCCAACGCACCGAACCGCCGGCAACAATCACCAGCGCGTCAGCGCCCAGCGCCATCGTCAGTTCATGCAACACGGTGACCACCGTGCGGCCCTGCGCGACCTGCTGGCGCACCAGCGCCAGCCAGTCGGCCTGGTGAGGTGGATCCAGGTTGCCCAGTGGTTCGTCCATCAGCAAGACATCGGCCTGCACGGCCAGGGCGCGCGCCAGCAGGACCCGCTGGCGTTCGCCGCCTGACAACTGCCCGACCGGCCGGTCACGCCAGTCCCAGGCCTGGGTGGCCCGCAATGCCTGCTCGACCACGGCATGGTCCACGGGTCCGGGACTGGCCAGCCAGGCCAGGTGCGGAAGACGCCCCAGCATCACCAGATCGTAGGTCCGCAGATCGCCCGAGGGAACTTCGCCCTGGCCCAGCCAGGCCAGCCGGCGACCCCGTTCGCGGCCCCGCCAGTCGGCCAGCGGCCGACCGAGCAGTTCCACCGCACCGCTGCTGGCGACCAGCCCGGCCAAACCCCGCAGCAGCGTGGACTTGCCGGCGCCGTTCGGGCCGACAACGGCGGTCCATCGCCCGGTCGGCAGTGCCAAGTCAACCCCGTGCAGGATTTCGACGCCCCCCAGCCGCACCCGAAGCCCGCGGGCGCAGATCGCCGACGGGCGGCCCGCAAGCGCGGTCACCTCAGTCCCCCGGACGCCGCACCGCGGCGCATCAGCCACAACAGGTAACCGCCGCCCAAAATGGCGGTCAGCACACCCACGGGCAACTCCTGCGGCGCCAGCACACCACGCGCAGCAATGTCGGCCGCGAGTAGCAACACCCCCCCGGTCAGTGCAGACAACAGCAACAAGGGCCCGGCCATGGGCCGGGACAAAGAGCGCACCAGATGGGGTGCCGCCAGGCCGACAAACGCAATCAGGCCGGTCTGCGCCACGGCCGCGCCCGTTGCCAGAGCCAGTACCGCCAGCAAGGCCAGGCGCATGGCCGCCAGCGGCAGACCCAGGCTGCGCGCCGTTGCTTCGCCCAGACTCAGTCCGTCCAGCACCGGGCTGAGCATCCAGCCGGTCAGGACCGCAACCGCCAGACTGACCGCCATGAGGGCGCAACCCGACCAGCCCACCATGGCGGTGGACCCCAGCATGAAGGCCTGCATGGCCGGCAGCGTCTGGGGTGACAACTGGCTGAGCAATGACGCCAGCGCGCCCAGGACCACGCCCACCACCACGCCGGCCAGCAGCAGACGCAGGCTGTCGTGGACGCCCTGCGCCAGCGCCAGGGTCATCGCCACCGCCGCCAGTGCGCCTGCGAAGGCGGCGCCGGTCAGCCCCAGCCCGTGCGGCCCGAATCCGGCGCTCAGCACGCCGCCACCGGCGACGAGCACCACCGCAACCCCCAAGGCCGCGCCCGACGCACTGCCCAGCATGAACGGATCGGCCAGCGGGTTGCGAAACAGCCCTTGCGCGACCGCGCCTGACAGCCCCAGCAACGCACCGGCAAGCCAGGCGGCCAGCGAACGCGGGAGACGAATCTCCCGCACGATCTGCCCCGCCGTGTCGTCTGCCCACAAGGCGGTCCAGTGGCTCGCGCCCGTGCTGCCCACCGCTGCGCCCGCCGCCAGCAGCGCGCCGCTGGCCAGCAGCAGGGCCGTCGCCAGCAAGGCCGACTGATACCGCGCCGTGCGGGGCTGGGTCATGGCCGCAGCGCCGGCATGGCCGGCGGCATCGCGCCCGGCGCGACCGTCGGCAGGGTCGGCGCCTTCGACGCCAGGCAAGACGCCAGCAGGCGTGCCGCTTCGGCCAGGCGCGGCCCGGCCCGCACCAGAACATCCCCCTCTGCCGGCGAGAAAGCACAGACCCGCGCTTCACGCACGGCACGCAATCCGGCCCAGCCCGGGCGGGAGGCCAGGCCCGCAGCCTGGTCGGCCGCGATCAGGATGACACCGGGGTCGGCACGAACGACAAATTCCGGATTGATCTTCGGAAACGGCCCCAGCGCTGCCGGCACGATGCTTCGCGCCCCGAGACGTGCGATCAGTTCACCGATGAAGGACGCTTCACCGGCAGCGTACGGACCGCTGCCCACCTCAAAATACACCGTGCCCCCCCGAGAACGCGGCGGAATGGATTGCGCCGCGTTACCGACACCGGTCTCCAGCCGCACCCAGGCGAGCGTGCCGTCCCGGTCTGACCCGGTGAGCACGCGCGACACCTCCTTGAGCACCCGGCGTGTATCCGCCAGCGTGCGGGGCTCCAGTGCGATCACGGTAAGGCCCAGCGCCTGCAGCCGCTGCGCCACCCGGCCGGAGCCCGAGGTCAGCACCAGATCAGGGCGCAGAGCCACGATGGCTTCGATATCCGGATCCAGGCCACCGCCGACCCGTGGCAGACGCGCGATGCTGGCGGGCCACTGGGTGAACCGGTCGACGCCGACCAGCCGTGGGCAATGGCCCAGTTCGCAAACGGTTTCGGCCAGCGACGGCAGAAGCGTGACGATACGCTGGGGCGCCGCCATCACATTCACCTGCCGGCCCTGGTCATCGGTGACGACCACCGGGAAAGCCAGCGCCGGCACCATGCTGGCCGCCAACGCCGACACGCCGACCCATCGCGCGCACGATCGCCACCACCACCGGGTACCGGAACGGACAAGCCGGACCACCATTACATCAAAAACAATAGCAAAAAGAGACCTTTTCATGCTGGGTATCGGGTGATTTTTCTCAAAAAATGCCAAAAAGACCTCTGACGACTGGCGCACGCGACCCTCAGCCCTGCTGCCGCGCCTGCCAGTCGGCAAACAAGCGGTGCAACTGCTCGACCCCGTCGGTCAGCGCCGCCGGACCGGGCTGCAGAATGTCGGCAGACTTGATCTCGTACAGGGCGCCCTCACGGACCGCCGCCATGGTCGCCCAGCCCGCACGGGCGGCCACCCGCTCGGGACGGAATTTCTTGCCGCACCAGGAACCGATGATCAGGTCGGGTTGCCGCCGTATCACCTCCGAGGGGTCCGACAGGATGCGGTCGCGGCCCAGCGGCTGACGCGCGAGTTCAGGAAACACATCGTCGCCACCGGCCACGGCGATCAGTTCGGACACCCAGCGAATTGCGGAAATCGGCGGCTCGTCCCACTCTTCGAAGTACACCCGCGGGCGGCGGGGCCAACCGGCAGCTTCTGCCGCCAGGGCCCGCAGACGCTCGCGGATGGCGGCGATCCGGGCCAGCCCCTGGGCCCCCTGCCCCACCATGGCGGCGACCTGGGCCATCATCGAAAAAATCTCCTCGATGCTGCGCTGATTGAACACCGTCACCGGCACACCCGCACGGATGAGTGCCGCCGCGATATCCGCCTGCAGGTCGGAAAAGCCGAACACGCAGTCGGGTTCCAGCTCCAGGATGCGATCGATCTTCGCACTCAGGAACGCGCTGACCTTGGGCTTTTCCTGCCGGGCCCGGCGCGGGCGCACCGTGTAGCCGGAGATGCCGACAATGCGCTCTTCCTCGCCGAGCAGATACAACCACTCGGTGGTTTCCTCGGTCAGGCAGACGATACGGCGCGGACCGTAGTCGGTCCGCGGTGTGCGCTCGGCGAGGTTCATGATCGCGATCGGCCGGATGCTGTCAGCGCAGCGGTTGCCAGCGCAGGCCCAGGTACAGGCTGCGCGGCTGCTGGTGGTAGCCATAGACCGTCTGGTAACGCCGGTCGGCGGCATTGTCCAGGCGCGCACGCAGCTCCACAGCCGACGTCAGGCGCCAGGCCAGCGCCAGGTCCAGCACGCTGTGACCGGCCAGGACGGTGTTCACTGACGCAAAGGTCGCCGGGTCGCTGTAGCGATCGTCACGTTTGCCGCCGTAGCTCAGGTCGGCGTCCAGGATCAGGGCACCCCAGCGCTGCGTGGCGCCCAGGGACAACAGCGTCTTGGAACGGCGGATCAGCGGCTTGCCGGTGCTGGCATCCACCGGGTCCTGCAGCGTGAGCGACGAGCGCAGATCGGTCGACCCGACCTTGCCGGTGTAAGACAGCTCCAGCCCGTCATTGCGGGTACGCCCGATGTTGGCAAACGCGAAGGTGACCGGGTTGTAGTCGATCTGGCTGCGCACCCGCGTATCAAACCAGGTCGCGCGCAGGCGGTGCGGCCCCTGGTCGAACTGGACGCCGATTTCGTGGCTGCGCGCGCGTTCGGGTTGCAACGCGGGATTGCCGAATCCGGGTGCGTACAGATAGCCCAGCGGCGGCGCGTTGAACGCGGTCGAGGTGCTGGCGATGAGGCGCAGTCGCGGCGATACCGGATAGCTGTAGCCCAGAAAGCCGCTGGTCGCCGACAGCGGGCCCAGTTTGTCGTGGCGCAGGTTGAACTGCAACTGGCCGGACGCGAGCGGGCCTTCGACACCGGCGAAAAGGGCATCGGCGGTACGCTGAACCTTGTACGGCGTCACAAATGCCGAGGTGCTGGCCGTGCGCACCCGCTGACGCTGCGATTCCAGGCCCGCCGTGCCCAGCCAGTCGCCGCCAAGTCCCAGGGTATTGACCCAGGCCAGGGTGGTCGCGCCGGTGCGAAAACGGTCGTCCGAACCGAAAAGTCCACTGTCCGACGTGGCACTGTCGTCATGCTGCGACGACAGGGTCAGGCGGCTGCGCCAGTTTCCCGAGCGGTAGTCGGAATACAGACTGGCCTGCTGCAGACGGCTCTGCGACGTTTGCCGGTCGGTGGCCGCGCCATAGGGGTTGTCGTAGCTGGTATCGCCCCGGCTGCGGCTGGCGCGCAGGCCGATGTCGTGCTGCGGCGTCAATGCGTGCTCCAGCGACAGGTTCCACGACTGGTTGTCGTAGGCGTCTCGATCGGGGTTGGCGCCGGCAAACTGGGCGGTGTCGACCGCCGAGAAGCCGTCGGTCCGGTAGTCCGACAGCCCGGCGGCCAGTCGGGTCGCGCCAACCTGCCCGGATGCCTGCACGGCAACTTTGCGGGTGGAGCGCGGCCCGACTTCGGCGGTGATGGCGACCGCCGGCTCGCGCGAACCCGCACGGGTGAAGATCTGGATCACGCCGCCGATGGCGCCCGAGCCGTAAATGGCCGACACATTGCCACGCACGATCTCGACCCGCTCGATGGAATCGAGCATGAGGTGCTCCAGACCGACCCCCCCCGAGGCGTCTTGCCGGGTCTGGGGCACGCCGTCAATCAAGACCAGCGTCTGGCGCGCCGGCGCCCCGCGCAGGAACACCGTGCCCACCGTGCCGATACCGCCATTCTGGGCGCGCTGCAGGCCCGCTTCACGCTGCAGCAAAGTGGCCAGATCGGTTGCCTGGGACCGCTCTATCGCGTCGCGGGTAATGACGGTGGTGTGCTGCAACGTGGCCGATAGCGGCTGGCTGTTGCGGGTGGCGGTGACCACCGTTTCGGACAGATTCCCCTGCCCGAACGCAGGCACGGCGGCGGCGCAAGCCAGCGGAATGACCGCCAGGCGCGCGCAATGACGAGAGATTTTCATGGAAAACAAAGACACAACGGATGCCCTCACCGTCCTCCCCGACGGTGCGTGGGCGTCATGACCGTGCGTACCAAACTGGCCGCACGACCGCCTTGTTGGCCGGTATCCGGGCTGGTGGAGCGACTTGCCGCGCCTTCCCGGAAGCCCGAAGGCATTTCCAGTGGCATGGGACAACAAGCGGAATCCGGCTGGATTCGTCCACTTACCGTTGCGGGGGCAGCGCAGGTTAGGTCAGTCCGACTGTGAACTTTCCCTCCTGCTTCCCGTTGAACTGCGGCATGAGTACCACACCGCAAGCACCAACACCGGACATTGTAAGCGCCAGTCCCCGCCCCGCCCTAAAATGGGCGGACACATTCAGCGGCATCCATGGCCCCCACCCCTCCCATCGAACAGCTTGCCGACCGCGTCGAGAGGCTCATCCTCCGCCACGAGGAACTCCAGCGCACCAATACCCTGCTCGCCGAAGAGCTGGCGGCAGTCACGCGGGAACGCGACACCTTGCGCTCGCGTCTGAACGCGGCGCGTGCCCGGGTTGATGCGCTTATCGAACGCCTTCCGGTGGAAGACCCGGCCGGAGACCTTGGGCCATGAAACAGATCGAAATTCAGATCATGGGCCAGGGCTACCTGCTCGGTTGCCCTGAAGGTGGCGAATCGCGCCTTCTGGAGGCCGTGGAACGGGTCGATACTGCAATGTGCCGCATACGCGACGCCGGCAAGGTACGCGCCCGCGACCGCATCGCGGTGCTGGCCGCACTCAACCTCGCCTTCGAACTGACCGACCACAGCCTGGGCGAGTGGCAGGCCCGACTGGCCCCCGCAGGGACCGCGCCGGCCGCATTGGCGCCTTCTTCCGGCCCTGCGCAAGGCGCGCCGCCGGGTGAAGCGGCCGATCCACGCATCGATGCGCTCATCCACCGCATCGACGCCGTGCTCGGGCAAGACGGCCAATTGCTCTGACCCGGCGGCGCCGCTACGCTCTACAATGACAGCGTCTGCGGTGCCTGCCGGGCTTTATATTTCCTTGAACCAATGCTCATTGAGCCCGGGCTTGGAACATCCCCTGGCGAGCGTGATCGTCTCGCGTCAGATGAACCCAACGCCAGGTTGACCTAGCCCACCTGAACCCCGGTTCAGGATGCCGGTCCGGTGGCATTCGCAGACGCCTGTTGCATTCGCCAGCCGTCTCCCTGAAGCCGGCTGGCGATTCTTTTGTGATTGTGCCCACTGTGCTGCTGGAACCATTGCTGATCGCTGAACTGGCTTTGCTGGGCCTGGCCACCGGATTCCTGGCGGGCTTGCTGGGTATTGGCGGCGGCATGCTCATGGTCCCCTTTCTGACCATGATCCTGGCCGGACGCGGAGTCCATCCCGACCTGGCGGTCAAGGTGGCGATTGCCACTTCGATGGCCACCATTGTTTTCACGTCGGTCTCCAGTGTCCGAGCGCATCACCAGCGCGGGGCGGTGCGCTGGGATCTGGTGCGCGGTCTTGCGCCAGGCCTCGTTTTGGGGGGCGCCTTGGCCAGTCTGGGCATTTTTGCCCTGCTCAAAGGGTCTTGGCTGGCCTTGTTTTTTGCCGTCTTTGTGAGCTTCTCCGCCACCCAGATGCTGCTTGATCGCAAGCCTGCACCAACTCGGCAGGTGCCGGGAACCGCGGGTCAGTGGGCGGCCGGCGGTGTGATCGGCCTGCTGTCCGGACTCGTGGGTGCGGGGGGCGGATTCGTCAGCGTTCCGTTCATGACCTGGTGCAATGTGGTCATCCATCAGGCGGTTGCGACCTCTGCCGCGCTGGGGTTTCCGATCGCCGCGTCCAACACGCTCGGTTACATCATCGCCGGACAGGGTGTTGCCGGTCTGCCGGAGGGCACGCTGGGCTACCTGTGGCTTCCCGCCTTGGGCGTGATTGCCTGCGCCTCTGTACTGATGGCCCCGGTGGGCGCCAGGGCGGCCCACCGTTTGCCCGTGCGCCAGCTCAAGCGCGCATTTGCGACCATCCTGTACCTGCTCGCGGCCTACATGTTGTACAAGGGCTTGCGCGGCTGAAAGCGGCGACTTGCGCTTCAGACGGGCGGTGTGACACACCACGGGGCCTGGTCGTGGGCCAGATCCATCCACAAAGCCCATCCGGCGGCGCCGATCAGGGCCAGACCCGCCAGGCGCATGGCCCACTCGCCAGCCTTGCCGCCGCGCAGACGCAACAGAAGCCACGGAGCAATCAGCATGGAAACACTGGTGCCGGCCGCAAACAGGGCCATGGTCAGTGCGCCATCCCGAGGCCCATTGGTCAATGCCGCCACCATCAAGCCGGAGTACAGCAAGCCGCAAGGCATCAGGGCCCAGGCAACACCGATGGCCAAAGGCGCGCCACTCCCCCAGCGCGCCTGAAGGGCCCGCACGCGGACCCACAGGCCCCGCGCACCTTCTTCGAGCCATACGGGCTGGCGTGCCTGTACCAACAAAAGCACACCAGTGATCATCACTGCCAGGTGCATCAGCACCCACAACGGCCGAATCGCTGCCGACTGCGTCGTCATCCAGCCCAGAGCCTGCGCGGAAGCGGCTGCCAGCGCACCCAGAGCGGAATACCCTATGACCCGACCGATCTGGAAGGCCCAGAGCGCCCAGGTTGAACGGGGGCCGGCCGCCTGGGCGATCCCGGCGCAGGGTGCGCCACACATGGCGATACAGTGTGGTCCCCCCAGCAAACCCATCAGAAGCGCGGTCAGCGCGAGGGAGCTTTGCATGCGGGCAGATCAGATGATCTTGGAGAACCGCGCTCGCGTCCGGTCGGCCTGAAGATACCGGTCGAACACCATGGCCACACCCCGGACAAAGAACCAGCCGGTCGGTGTGACGCGGATAGCGCCGTCCAGCAACTCGACCAGGCCCCGTTCCTGCATGCCAGCCAGCACGGCCAGTTCGGCGGCAAAGTACTCGCGAAAGTCGATCAGGTAAGCCAGTTCAATCGACTCGAATACCAGTTCACCCTGGCACATCAGCGCCATGATCACGCCGCGCCGAAGTATGTCGTCGCGATTCAGTGCCAGTCCGCGGACAATCGGCAACTGCCCCTGGTCGAGGAAGTCGTAATACTCCTCCAGCGTCTTGGCATTCTGACTGTAGGTCGCGCCAATGCGGCCAATGGCCGACACCCCCAGCGCGACCAGATCACAATCCGGCTGTGTGCTGTAGCCCTGAAAATTCCGGTGCAAACGGCCCTGGCGCTTCGCCACCGCAAGTGCATCGTCCGGTAGCGCGAAATGGTCCATGCCGACATAGACGTAGCCGGCATCCAGAAACGCACTGAGAGAGCGGGAAAGCATTGCCACCTTGGAACCGGCCACCGGCAATTCGGCAGCAATGATCCGGCGCTGGGGCTTGAACCGCTCGGGCAAATGGGCGTAGGCGTACAGCGCAATGCGGTCGGGCCGCAGTTGGTTCACCTGCGCCAAGGTCCGGTCAAACGACTCCGGCGTCTGTTTCGGCAGACCGTAGATCAGATCGACGTTCACCGACTCAAAACCCAGCTCCCGGGCGGTTTCGACCAATTCGAACACCTGTTCGGCCGGTTGGATGCGATGCACTGCCTTCTGCACTGCCGGGTCGAAATCCTGAACACCGAAACTGAGCCGGTTGAAACCCAATGCTGCCAGGGTTTCCAGGCGCGCACGATCGACTGTGCGTGGATCGACCTCAATCGAATACTCCCCTCCCGGAACGAGTACGAAACTGCGCCGCAGCATCGCCATCAGGTCACGCAATTCCGCGTCGCTGAGAAAGGTGGGCGAGCCGCCACCCAGGTGCAGTTGACTGACGGCATGACCTGTACCGAGATGCGCCGTGTGCAAATCGACTTCGCGTCCCAGGTAGCGCAGGTACTCCGCGCCCCGCTCATGGTGCTTGGTGATGATCTTGTTGCAGGCGCAGTAGTAACACAGCGACTCGCAAAACGGGATGTGCACGTACAGGGACAAGGGCAATGCCTTGCCGACGCTGCCCTGACGCCGCTGATCAAGCGCCTGGATGTACTGGGTCTGCCCAAAGGCCTCGACAAAGCGGTCGGCAGTCGGATAGGACGTGTATCGGGGTCCCGGTACATCAAAACGTTTCAGGAGATCGGGCGATACAGCTTCCATCGGCGCACTCGTGTTTGCAGCAAGCCAGTAATGTCGCCGTAAGTCAACACTTGAACCTTGACAAAGATCAAGTTACTCTTGCGTACCCGCTCGCGGTCATGACCCATGTCAGAATCCGGGTGCGCAACTCCTTCTGCACGGCTACGGTGCGAACCCATCAAACCGACATTTACCTGCCAGCATGACACCCCAATCGATCAAAGTCGCCTGTTCCAATTGCAATCTCCGGGAACTCTGCATGCCGGTCGGCCTTGCGCCGTCGGATCTGGAACGCATCGATGAAGTCGTCGCAACGCGTCGAAAGGTCAAGCGTGGCAGCACCTTGTTCAGCAATGGCGAGCGTTTCTCCTCCCTCTATGCCATCCGCACCGGTTTTTTCAAGACCTGCATCGCGACGGAAGACGGACGTGACCAGGTCACCGGCTTCCAGATGGCCGGCGAGATCATCGGCCTTGATGGCATCGTCAATGACCACCATACCTGCGACGCTGTCGCACTGGAGGACGCCGAGGTTTGTGTGATGCCCTTTGATCGTATCGAGGAGCTCTCGCGCGAGGTCACGGCCCTGCAGCACCATGTTCACAAGATCATGAGCCGGGAAATTGTCCGTGAGCACGGCGTGATGCTGCTGCTGGGCAGCATGCGGGCCGAAGAACGTCTTGCCGCCTTCCTGCTGAATCTGGTGCAGCGCCTGCACGCCCGGGGGTTCTCTCAGCACGAACTGATCCTGCGGATGACCCGGGAGGAAATCGGCAGTTATCTTGGACTGAAACTGGAAACCGTGAGCCGCACGTTCTCGAAATTCGTCGAAGACGGGATTGTGGAAGTCAAACAGCGCCACGTCCGTATCCTCGATACGGAGGCGTTGCGCCACATTGTCAACAACCAGCAGCCCTTGTGCGAATGAGTGCCCGACGGCCCCGGCGGCGACGCTGAATCAGCCGCACTGCCCGTTCTTGGGGCAGCCCTCCGGTCGGTCCGTCACAGGCAACGGGCACCGGTTGACCTCGAAGGGTGACAGTGAGAGCAGCGTCGTCAAGGCGCCGGACACCATCGTCAATACCCAGAACACAAAAAAGGCGACGGTGTAGACGCCCTCACGCGACAGTGCCAAAGGACTGCCAAACCAGTGGAGATCCTGGGGGTCCACCATGGCGAAAACCAGCATCTCGATCACGCCCGCCACAAGGAACGCAGGCCAGGCAATCCACATCAATCGTTGGGCTAGCATCTTTTCATCACTCCTGATTCGCTGAAAGTGCCCTGCCAATCAGGGCTTTTTCTCTGCCGGTAAGGGCACACCCGTCTGGGCATGATTGCGCGCCTGGCCGGCGGGAGCATTGGCGGCATAGGTCTTCGGGTCCAGACCCCCCGCCGTTCGGGACTCGTCTCGTATCACCGGATCCGGAGTACTGATTGCCAGGTAAAGCGTCACAAAACCTGCCACGACCACAATCGCCGGGCCGGCAATCACCATCCAGACATGGCCAAATTTCCACCAGGGCTTGGCTGAATCAGACATCACTTCTCCTTAGCGCGGAACAATGAACACCGATTTTTCGGTGAGGTGCCCCGACCCATCGGTGGCTTCGATCTCGAAATGAATGGCATGCGAGCCGGGCTTGGCCCCATCGTAGGGCAAATGCAGCGTGGCAGGAACCCACAGATTCTGGGCCGCCTCGACCGATACCTCCGGTTCGGACACAAGGACCAGTCCGGGCAAACCAGTCGCACGCAGCTTGAAGGTCAGTTTGCGCTCGGTCGCATTCATGACCTGCAGGCGGTAGATATTCTCCAGCTTGCCACCCTCGACGATCCGCGCCAAGGCCGCGCGGTCGCGAACCACATCGACCTTGAACGGAATACGCATTGACAGACTGACCAGCATGGCCACCACAATCGCAAGCAAGATACCCGTATAGATCATCACCCTCGGGCGGAAGACATGCCGGATGATTTCGCTGGTGCCCCAATGTTCCGCCACCGCATGCTGGGTCGAATAACGCACCAGACCCCGCGGATAGCCAACCTTGTCCATGACCTCATCGCAAACATCCGCACAGGCTCCGCAGCCGATGCATTCGTACTGCAGTCCTTTGCGGATATCGATGCCTGTGGGGCAAACCTGCACACACAGACTGCAGTCGATACAAGAGCCCAAGCCCAGGGCCTTCGGATCCGCCTTCTTCGAGCGGGCGCCGCGCGGCTCACCCCGTTCGGCGTCATAGGTCACGATCAGCGTGTCCTTGTCAAACATCGCGCTCTGGAAACGGGCGTAAGGACACATGTATTTGCAGACCTGTTCCCGCATGTAGCCGGCGTTCCCGTAAGTCGCAAATCCGTAGAAGAAGACCCAGAACGTTTCCCACGGTCCCATACCGAAGTTGACGAAAGACAGGCCCAATTCACGAATCGGTGTGAAGTAGCCCACGAACGTGAAGCCAGTCCACAATGCGACCGCAATCCAGGCGGCCTGCTTCCCCGCCTTGCGGAAAAACTTCTCGGCCGACATCGGCGCAGCGTCCAGCCGCATGCGGGCCGATCGATCGCCTTCGATCTGCTTTTCGATCCACAGGAAAATCTCCGTGTAAACCGTCTGTGGACAGGCGTATCCACACCACAAACGCCCGGCCACCGCGGTAAACAGGAACAATGACAAGGCAGAGATAACCAGAATGCCGGTCAAGTAGATGAAGTCTTGCGGATACAGGACAAGACCCAAGATGTAGAAACGCCGCGCACCCAGATCAAACAACACCGCCTGGCGTTGGCCCCATTCGAGCCACGGCAAGCCGTAAAAGACCAGTTGGGTCAGGAAGACCAGACCCCATCGCCACTTGGAGAACAAGCCCGAAACGCTGCGGGGGTAGATCTTCTTGTGGGCTTGATAAAGAGACACCATTTCGGCGTCTATTTCAGCTGAAAGCGGCTGGTACGCCGCAGCACCGGCCGCGCCGGATGCGGGCGATGAAGGCTTGTCTAAGTCAGGGTTGCTCAAGGTGGTGCTCACAAAAACGGGGGTAAACCCGATTCGCAGAGTCTAGGGGCTGCCATGCCGTGAGGCTTGATTAATATCAAGACCGCAGGACCGTCGCAGCTTTCTTCCGCCTAATGCCGTTGAACTTGAGCAACATCAAATTCCGGGCAAAGGTGGGCTCGCTTTTTCCGCCTCAAAACACAAAGGGCTCCCGCAGGAGCCCTTTTTGAACTCAGGTTTCGCTCGTGAATTACTTCTTGGCGGACAGGTTCAATACGTAGCCGGTCAGCACGTGAATCTGCTCGGGGGTGAGTTTGGCCTCCCACGCCGGCATCACGTTCACTTTTCCATTGTTGATCATCGCAACAATCGCGTTCTCACCGAAACCATGCAGCCAGATGTTGTCTGTCAGGTTGGGGGCTCCCATGGCAACATTCCCCTTGCCATCCGCACCATGGCAGGCCGCGCAGGCGGCAAACTTCTCCTTGCCCAGATTGGCTTTGACCGAATCATGCGGAGCATTGGAAAGGCTCATCACGTAGTGGGCAACATTGCGCACATCGTCGGCAGAGCCCACAGCCGCGGCCATCGGCGGCATGTTGCCGATACGGCCCTTGACCAACGTCTCCTTGATCGCATCGGCGTTGCCACCCCACAGCCAATCGCCGTCGGTCAGATTCGCAAAGCCCTTGCTGCCGCGAGCATCGGACCCGTGGCACTGCGCACAGTTGTTCATGAACAGGCGGTCACCGATGGCCATGGCCTGCGCGTCCTTGCCCAGATCTTCCGGCTTCATGGCAGCAAACTTGGCATAGATCGGCGCCACGTCCTTGTTGCCCTTGTCCACTTCCGCCTGCCACTGGCCGTGGGAACTCCAGCCCAGTTTGCCGCCGAAACTGCCAAGACCGGGGTACATGACCAGGTAGGCCACTGAGAAAACGCAGGTGATGATGAACAGCCAGACCCACCAGCGCGGCAGGGGGTTATTCATTTCGCGCAGGTCGCCGTCCCAGACATGGCCGGTGGTGTTGTCATGTGACGTCATCGCTTTGGTCTTGCCGCTGAACCACAGCAACAGCAGACAGGCCAAGATACTGACGATGGTGATGCCAGCCACATAGACCGACCAGAAATTACTCGTGAAGTCGCTCATTTTGATTTCCTTATGCTTTGTTGTCGCGCCGGGCGTCGTCTTCCACAAACGGCAGATGCGCGGCCTCGTCAAAGGCTGCCTGGTTGCGTTTGGACCAGGCCCAGACCACGATGCCGATAAAAACGACAAAGACGGTGACTGTGGCGATGCTGCGTAACGTGTTGATGTCCATGGTGATTGCTCCCGGCGGTCGGCTTACTTGCGGGCCAGGCCCAGTCCCTGCAGATAGGTGATCAGGGCTTCCATCTCGGTCTTCCCCTTGACTTCATCACCGGCTTTGGCGATCTGGTCGTCGGTGTACGGAACACCCACCAGACGCAAGGCTTTCATCTTGGGCGCCATGTCGGCGGGATTGACCATCGCCTTTTCAAGCCAGGGGTAGGCCGGCATGTTGGACTCGGGAACCACATCACGCGGGTTCGTCAGGTGGATGCGGTGCCACTCGTCGCTGTAGCGGCCGCCCACACGGGCCAGGTCCGGGCCCGTGCGCTTGCTACCCCACTGGAACGGGTGGTCGTAGACAAACTCACCAGCCACCGAGTAAGGGCCGTAGCGCAACGTCTCGGCACGGAACGGACGGATCATCTGCGAATGGCAGTTGTAGCAACCCTCGCGGATGTACACGTCACGACCGGCCAGTTGCAGGGCCGTGTAGGGCTTGACCCCTTCGATCGGCTGGGTTGTCGACTTCTGGAAGAAGAGCGGCACGATCTCCACGAGGCCGCCGAAGGCGACGGCCACGAGGATCAGCACGATCATCAGGAAGTTGTTGGTTTCGATCTTCTCGTGCGAGAGACCGCCGCTGTTGGTTTGATTGGCCATGTTGTTGTTCTCCTCAGGCGTGAGCGGCGACGGCAGGAATGGTGACCGGCTGAGCGCGGCCGACCGTTGCCGTCTTGATGACGTTCCACAGCATGATCAGCATGCCGCCCAGGTACAGCAGTCCGCCCAGCAGGCGCAGCACGTAGAACGGATAGGTCGCCTTGACGGACTCGACAAAGGTGTAGGTCAGCGTACCGTCGGCATTGACCGCGCGCCACATCAGACCCTGCATCACACCGGCGATCCACATTGCGGCGATGTAAATCACGATGCCGATCGTGGCCACCCAGAAGTGGATTTCCACGGCTTTCATGCTGTACATCTGCTTGCGGCCGAACAGGCGGGGGATCAGGTAGTACATGGAGCCCATGGACACCAGTCCCACCCAGCCCAGCGCGCCGGAATGCACGTGGCCGACAGTCCAGTCGGTGTAATGGGACAGCGCATTGACGGTCTTGATCGACATCATCGGGCCTTCGAACGTGGACATGCCGTAGAACGACAGCGACACGATCAGGAAGCGCAGGATGGGGTCGTCACGCAGCTTGTGCCAGGCGCCCGACAGGGTCATGATGCCGTTGATCATGCCGCCCCAGCTCGGTGCCAGCAGGATCAGCGAGAACAACATGCCGACCGACTGGGTCCAGTCCGGCAGCGCGGTGTAGTGCAGGTGGTGCGGGCCCGCCCACATGTACGTGAAGATCAGCGCCCAGAAGTGGACGATGGACAGGCGGTAGGAGTAGACCGGACGCTCGGCCTGCTTGGGGATGAAGTAATACATCATGCCCAGGAAACCGGCGGTCAGGAAGAAGCCCACGGCGTTGTGGCCGTACCACCACTGAACCATCGCGTCCTGCACACCCGCATAGGCCGAGTAGGACTTGAACAGGTTCACCGGAACCTCGGCACTGTTGACCAGGTGCAGCAACGCCACCGTCAGGATCATCGCGCCGAAGAACCAGTTCGCCACGTAAATATGGCGAACCTTGCGGGTACCGATGGTGCCGAAGAACACGACGGCATACGCAACCCAGACCAAGGTGATCAGGATGTCGATCGGCCACTCGAGTTCGGCGTATTCCTTGCCGGTGGTCAGGCCCAGCGGCAGGGAAATGGCCGCGAGCAGAATGACCAGTTGCCAGCCCCAGAAAGTGAACGCCGCCAGCTTGTCACCGAACAGGCGAACCTGGCAGGTTCGCTGTACGACGTAGTACGAGGTGGCAAACAAGGCCGACCCACCGAACGCAAAAATCACCGCGTTCGTGTGCAGCGGACGCAAGCGCCCGTAGCTGAGGAAGGAGATCCCCAGGTTGAGCTCTGGCCAGGTCAGCTGGGCGGCGATGATCACGCCGACCAGCATACCGACCACGCCCCATACCACCGTCATGATGGCAAACTGTCTGACAACGGTGTCGTTGTAGACAGTGGCTTGTGTATTGGCAAATTTCATTTCCACCTCGTTTTTGATGTTCGCCTCGGGAGTGTCCCCGCGTAAACCCTTTGTGAACTTGATGAATATCAATCGTCTTTCAGAATGCGCTGGCCTTCGGCCTCGACATCCTCAAATTGGCCCCGGTAAATGGCCCACCACAACCCCCCCAGGATCAGGAGCACCAGAACAACCGACAACGGAACCAGCAGGAAAAGAATGTCCATGACTTATGCCCTCGCAGGGTCTGACGTTCGGGCAGACAGCCGCAAGGCATTGACCACCACAAACAAGGAACTGGCGGCCATGCCCAGCCCGGCCAGCCAGGCCGGGAGCCATCCGACCACGGCCAGCGGGACACAGACCGCGTTGTAGGCAGCCGCCCAGATCAGGTTCTGGCGCACGATACCCATGGTGCGGCGCGCCAGGTGCACGCTGTCGCCGATCGTTTTCAGCCGTTCACCCAGAACAACAAAATCGGACCGTGCCTGCGTCAGGGGAACGGACTGGCCGAATGCGAACGACGCATGCGCGCCCGCCAGAACCGGCCCGTCATTGAGTCCATCGCCGACCATCGCCACCCGGCGTCCCCGGGCCTGCGCCGCCCGCAGAAAATCCAGCTTGTCCTGTGGCGTGCAGCCACCACGGGCGTGGTCCTGGTCTATACCCACCTGGCGCGCCACCCGGGCCACCGCCGGCGCCACGTCACCGGACAGCAACTGCACCTCGATACCCTGCGCCGCCAAGGCTTTGACGCTGGCGGCCGCGTCATCGCGCAGATCTTCGAGAAGCTCGAACGTGGCCAGCCAGCCGTCCTCGTCGGCCAGGCAGGCATGCAAGGAATCCGTCGGCGGCACATCGACGCCGCAGAACCGCGCGGAGCCGAGACGCATCGACGCCGGTTCCGCCGTCTGAGCGCCGTCCGCCCGGCGCACCAGGCCCTGCACTCCGGCGCCGGCATGTTCCTGCACCGCATCGGTCACCCAGGCCACTTCATCGCCTGCGGCCCGCACCAGCGCGCGCGAGACCGGGTGCAGCGAACGGCGGGCCAGCGCGGCCGCCATCTGCAGCGCCTGCTGCGGGGAGCAACCCGTCCGCGTCGTCACCGTGCCCAGGGCAAACGCGTCGCGGGTCAGCGTGCCGGTCTTGTCGAACACCACCGTATCGACGGTTGCCAGGACCTCAAGGGCGTGCAGCCGTCGCACCAGCACACCGCCCCGTGCCAGCGTTCCGGCGCCGGCGAGCATGGCCGCCGGGGTGGCCAGTGACAGCGCACATGGACAGGTAACGATCAATACCGCCACGGCCACCATCAGCGCATGGCCCGGGTCATGCCCCCACCAGAAAGCCGCGGCACCCGCCGCACAGACCAGCACCGCGATCAGAAACGGCCGCGCCATCCGGTCGGCCAGTTGGGCAATGTCGGGTTTGGAGCTTGAAGCGCCCTCCATCAGCGACACGATCTGGGCGAACCGTGTCTGGTCACCGGTCCGTTCGATGCGCACCAGAACCGGTGCCCCCAGGTTGTGACTGCCCGCAATGACGGCGCTGCCCTCTCCGCGTGCCAGCGGCCGCGATTCGCCCGTCAGGAGCGACTCATCGACATGGGTGGCGCCCTCGGTGACGGTACCGTCACCCGGGAAAGCTTCCCCGGCCAATACCCGCACCTCATCGCCCACCGCAATCCGGCGCGCCGCGACCCGCTCGAACCCGCCATCAGGACGCCGGCGTTCAACGCTGTCGGGCAGGCGGTTCATCAGTGCCTCCAGGGCGCCGGCGGTGCGGTCACGCATGCGCAGCTCCAGCCAGCGGCCGGTCAGCAGGAAGAACACGAACATCGTGAACGAATCAAAGAAAACCTCCTTGCCGAAAATCCCCTCCGGTTCGAAAGTGCCCAGACTGCTGACAATGAAGGTGATGATCATGCCCAGCGCCACCGGCAGGTCCATGCTGATGCTGCGCTGGCGCAAATCCCGCCACGCATTGGCGAAAAAGGGTTTGCAGGAGAACATCAACACGGGAATGGACAGCACCCACGAAGCCCAGCGCAACAGCAAATCCATATCGCGGGACATGTCGCCCGGCTCGGCCACGTAAGCAGGCCACGCGTACATCATCACCTGCATCATGCACAGCCCGGCAACACCCCAGCGCCAGATCATGGTGCGGGTTTCGGCACGGCGCCGCTCGCTGGCGAACGCGTCCCCGGCGGGCAACGGCCGGTAGCCGACCCGCTCTGCGGCCGCCATCCAGTCCGACGGTCTGACCGCCTGATCCGACCAGACAATGCGTCCGCGATGGCTTGCCGCGCCCACGGTGACCGACTGCACCCCGGGCACGGCGCGCACGGCGTCTTCGATGGTCAGCGCGCAGGCGGCGCAATGCATGCCCTCAAAGACCACGTTGGATTCCCAGCACGAGGGCTGATCCGGTACCGGACGGCTGAAAGACGTCCACTCCTGCGGATCATCCAGCAAGCTCCAGGCCGTGCGGTCGTCGACCGGCCGGCCGCCGGGAGCCGGAGGCAGTGAGGATGGCGCAGAGACAGTGTCGGCCAAGGCGGCCGCAGCGGGTGTGGACATGGAAGGCGAGCGTACCGTCCCGCGCCCGGCAAACACTTGATCTTGATCAAGACAGCAAACGCACCAGACGCTAATCTGACAACCGTGCCCGACACGGGTTGGCCTGTGCGCCCGGCTGGAGGGCACTCCCCCACATCAGGAGAACCGCATGTACACCAAAATACTCGTTGCCACCGATGGCTCCACCCTGTCCAAGAAGGCCGTGAATCACGCCATCGGCCTGGCAGCCCTGAGTGGCGCCGAGCTGGTGGCTGTCAAAGTCATCCCCCGCTATCCGCAAAGCTATTTCGAGGGTTCCATTCCCCTGTCGACCGAAGACGTGGCCCGCGTCGAAAAGCAGTGGCTTGACGAAGGGCAGACCGTGGTGGATGCCGTCAAGAAGGCCGCAACAGCCAAAGGGGTGGCGGTCAAGGCGGTGACGGTCAAGTCCGATCTGGTCTCCGATGCGCTGATCGCTGCCGCCAAGAAACACAAAGCCGACCTGATCGTGATGGCCTCCCACGGCCGCAAAGGCATCAAGCGGCTCTTGCTCGGCAGCGAAACCCAGCAGGTTCTGACCCATTCCACGGTCCCGGTGCTGGTTTTGCGCTGATTTCAGGCGAAAAGGGCTGATACCCAGCGTAAAAAGGTCTTTTCTCGCTATCGAAACAAAAGTAAAAAGCCCGGCTGACGCCGGGCTTTTCCCGTTCCAGACCCCTCGCGTCAGGCAAACAAGGTCTTGTACTGGTCGCGCAGCAGGTTTTTCTGCACCTTGCCCATGCTGTTGCGCGGCAGTTCGGCCACGACGAAGCAGCGTTTGGGAATCTTGAAGTTCGCCAGTTTGGACTTGAGGTCGGCGATCACGGCCTCGGGTTGCACAGTGGCGCCGGGCCTGGCGATCACCACGGCGACACCTACTTCGCCGAAATCCGGGTGCGGCACCCCGACCAGCGCGCTTTCGGCAATCCCCTGCATCTCGTTGATGGCGCCCTCGATCTCGGCCGGGTAGACGTTGTAGCCGCCGGAGATGATCAGGTCCTTGCTGCGGCCAACGATGGTGACGTAGCCGCGCTCGTCCACCTTGCCGACGTCGCCGGTCTTGAACCAGCCGTCGGCGGTGAACTCCTCGGCGGTCTTTTCCGGCATGCGCCAGTAGCCGCTGAAGACGTTCGGTCCCTTGACCTGGATGCCGCCGATCTCGCCGACCGACAGGTCGGCGCCGTCGTCGCCGCGCACCCGCAGGCCCACCCCCGGCAGCGGAAAGCCCACGGTGCCGCCCCGGCGTTCGCTCTGGTTGCCGAAGCGCGCGTCGGCCGCATAGGGGTTGGAGGTCAGCATGATGGTTTCGCTCATGCCGTAGCGCTCCAGAATGGTGTGACCGGTGCGCTGTTGCCATTCGGTGAAGGTTTCGAGCAGCAACGGTGCGGAGCCGGCGATGAAAAGGCGCATGTTTCGGGCCGCCTCGCGGGTCAGCGCGGGCTCGGCCAGCATGCGCACGTACAGCGTGGGCACGCCCATGAAGACCGTCGCCTCCGGCATCCTGTCGATGACGATCCGGGGGTCGAACTTGCCCAGCCAGATCATCTTGCTGCCGTTGAGCAGCGCCGCGTGGATGGCGACGAACAGGCCGTGCACATGGAAGATGGGCAGTGCGTGGATCAGCACATCGCCTTTTCGCCATCCCCAGTAGTCCTTGAGCATGACCGCGTTGGAGCGCATGTTGCCGTGCGAGAGCATCGCGCCCTTGCTGCGGCCCGTGGTGCCGCTGGTGTAAAGGATGGCAGCCAGATCGTCGTCGCGCCTGAGTGCCGGCACCTGCCGGTCGCTGCAGTGGGCAGCGCGCTCCAGCAGGCTGCCGCTGCGGTCGTCGCCCAGCGTGAACACATGCTTGGTGCCCGCAGTGAACGCGATCTGGCTGACCCAGCCGAAGTTCTGCGGGCTGCACACCACGACGGCGGGTTCCGCATTGCCGATGAAATACTCGATCTCGGCGCTCCGGTAGGCGGTGTTCAGCGGCAGGAACACATAGCCAGCGCGCAGCGTGGCCAAGTACAGCATCATGGCCTCGACCGATTTCTCCACCTGCACCGCGATGCGGCTGCCATCGGGAATGTCCAGCGACTGCAGCAGGTTGGCGATCATGGCGGTGGCGCGGTCCAGGTCGCGCCAGGAGTAGCGCAGGGCGGGCGTGCCGGCGTCGGCGGTTTCCACCGCGATGGTGTCCAGGTCAGCGGGAAAGCCGGCGCGCAGCGCGGCAAAAAGGTTCTGGTTGGCTTGTTTCATGATCCGGGACTGCAAAGGGAGTCAGAAATCGGGGCGGCGCTTTTCCAGGAAAGCACCGACACCCTCACGATGTTCGGCGCTGTCGGCATAGGCGTAGGCCCCGGAAACTATGTTATCCATAGCATCGGAAGACGCATTTGCGCTGGGTATTGCCTGTTTTAATGCCAGAAGTGTCCGTTTGTTCAGCCGCGCCGCCTGCGGCGCCATGGCGGCGACCCGCACGGCACGCGCATGCACCTCGGCGGGCACGGCGTCATCCGGCACCACACGGTTGAGGAATCCGCGCGCCAGCATCAGTGGCGCGTCCAGCACCGCGCCTTCAAGCAGCATTTCGCGCGCGGTGAGCTCGCCGGCGGCGGATGCCACCAGTTGCGCCTCACGCGGCGCCATGGGAAAGCCAAGCCGTCCTATGGGTGCGCCAAAGCGGGCCGATGCACCGGCCACGCGGATGTCGCAGCAGCTGGCGATTTCCATGCCCGCGCCCATGCAATGGCCCTCGATCTGCGCGATCAGCGGCAGCTCACAGGCCAGCATGGCAGAAAGCCCGCCCCAGACATCGCCTTCGTGAAAATCACGCAGACCGTCTTCGCGGAAGCGGAACGCCGGGTACTCGGCAATATCGCCGCCGGCGCAGAACTGCCCGCCCTGCCCCCGCACCATGACACAACGCAGGTCGCCGGGCGCGTCCGCAAGCTGGACAAAAACCGACCGCAGCTGGCGCCACATGGCCCGCGACATGGCATTGAGCTTGCCGGGATGGGTCAGCGTGACGGTCGCGGTCGCACCGTCACGCGCCAGTTCAATCGATCCGGACACCACCGGACGCCTTCACGACCTTGGCCCAGCGCTGCACCTCCAGCTTGATGAAGCCGCCGAAGGCGCCGCCTTGCAGGTCTGCGAACTCGGCCCCCTGGTTGGCCCAGACCTGGCGGTTTTCCGGGGTCAGGCAGGCGTTGCGAATGGCTTCGATGATGCGTGCCTGCGTGTCGGCGGGCGTGCCTTTGGGCGCCCAGATGCCGTACCAGGTGCTGACGTCGTAGTCAGGCAGGCCGAGCTCCCGCGACGACGGCACGTCCGGAAACGCCGGGTTGCGCGTGCGGCCGGCCACCATCAGTGCCTTGATGCGCCCGCCCTTGATGTGGGCCGCCGACGAGCCCAGCCCGTCGAACATCATGTCCACATTGCCGGCAATCAGGTCCTGCAGGGCCGGCCCGGCGCCACGATACGGAATGTGCGTGATGAAGGTTCCGGTCTGCTGCTTGAACAGTTCGCCCGCCAGGTGGTGCGAGGTGCCGCTGCCGGCCGAGCCGTAGTTGAGCTTGCCCGGGCTGCGCTTGACCAGGTCCAGAAACTCCTTGAAATTCGCCGTCGTGATCTTGCGCGGGTTGACCACCAGCACCTGCGGTACCCGTGCGACCAGGATGAGCGGCACAAAGTCTGCCTCGATGTCATAGGACAGTCTGGGGTAGACCGAGGGCGCAATGGCATGGTGCACCGCCCCCATGAACAGGCCATAGCCGTCCGGTGCCAGCTTGGCCGCCGCAGCGGCCCCCACCGTGCCCCCGCCGCCGCCTTTGTTGTCGATGATGAGCTGCTGCCCGGTCAGCCGGGAAAACTGGGCCGACATCGGGCGGGCAAAGGCGTCGGTGCCGCCGCCAGCGGGAAACGGCACGACCATGGTCACGGGGCGGGTCGGCCAGGCCGCCTGGGCATGGGCCAGCGGCGCCGCCGCTGCGGCAGCGGTCCAGGCCAGAAAGTCACGACGCGCAAGCAAGTTTTTCATGGTTTGTCTCCGGTGGTTTCAGGGGAAATTTCGCGCAGGCACAAGCCGGCGATGGTAGCGGACGCGGCCGCTTTGCCGCGGGCCAGCGCGGCCCGGTTGCGGTCCAGGCGCGGCAGGTCATACAGATAGTTGACCATCACCCCCCAGGACTGGCGCATGCCTTTCGGGGACGGGTCCGCCGCCCAGTTGATTCGCTCGATGCGGGCGCCGTTGCCCAGATGGAAACGCGCCACTGCATCGGCCGGGCGTCCCTGCACACGGGCCTGGGCCAGGTACTGCGCGGCGCAACGCTGCAGCCACCGCGCCACGGCACCGTCGCTGTCACCGGCCGCCGCCCGGTCCAGCGCCGCCAGCAAGGACACGGGCGTGAGCGGTTCCGGGCCCAGCGCGCGCGCCAGCTCGTCGCGCTCGCGCGGTGGGGTCCATTCCAGCAAGGTGGCCGCTTGCCGGCCAAGCCAGCTGCGCAGCCCCGGTATCGGCGACAGCGTGGCAAAGGTGCGCAGCCGGGGCAATTCGGCCTGCAAGGTCTCGACGACCCGTTTGATCAGCGAATCACCGAAGCTCACGCCCTTGAGCCCCGGCTGGGTGTTGCTGATCGAATAGAAGATGGCCGTGCGGGCGCGTTGCAGATCGGCGGGCGCGCCCTTTTCGTCCAGCAGCGGCGTGATGCTGTCGGCGATGTCGGGGGTAAAGGCCACCTCGACGAAGATCAGCGGCTCGCCGGGCAGGCGGGGATGGAAAAAGCCGTAGCACCGCCGGTCGGAGTCCAGCCGGTTCTTGACGTCGTCCCAGCTGCGAATGTCGTGCACCGCCTCATAGCGAATGAGCTTTTCGACCAGCGAGGCCGGCGAGTCCCAGCTGATGCGGTGCAGTTCCAGAAAGCCGACGTCGAACCAGGTCGAGAACATGTACTCCATCTCGACGTCGAGGGCGTACAGGCGGCGCTCGCCTTTCAGCGCCGCCTGCATTTCGGCGCGCAGGTCGACCAGAAACCGGATGCCATCGGGATTGACACTGAAACGCTGCAACAGACGCCGCCGCGGCGAGACGGTGGCCCGGCGCACCAGCACCTCGGCGGCGGCTTCGTCCGGTGTGCCGACGGCGGCCGTGTACTGGGCCTGGGCGGCACGCACCGTCTCGGGGTCCGCCATGAATTGTTCGCTCATCAGCCGCCACAGGTCCTGACGCTGCTCGGCCGGAGCCTGCGTGTACCAGTCGACCAGGGTCCGGGCCCGGCGGCCGCCTTCGACTTCGCTGACGGTGGGGTCGATGATGGCGCGCAGGTCGTCGTGCAGGCGCCGCAACTGGCGCGGTGACAAGGCTTCGCCCGTCTGGCGCAGCGTCGCGGCAAGGCGCTCTGCCGTGGTGCGCACGGGCACCGCCGTCTCTACTATCTTTTCTGTAGCTACTGGAGACTGTTTTACGATGGGTTTAGCCTGCTTTTGCGGATTTTTCCGCTCCGACAGCAAACCGGCGACGCGGCGGGGTATCCAGGCGGGGGTGTTCATGATTGCGGCGCCATCGGTTTCGAGCTCAACCCAGCGCCTGCAGGCGCCGCAGGCGGGCCAGCTCACGCAATGCGGCCCGTTGGCGGGTCAGGTGGGTGCGCATCGCCACCTCGGCACCCTCGGCATCGCGGGCCTGCAGCGCGGCAAACACCGCCAGGTGCTCGGCCAGGCTCTGCTCCAGGCGACCGGGTGCATGCAACTGCTGCAGCCGGGCCAGCTTGAGGAGCTTGCGCAGATCGGCAATCACCAGGGCCAGCCACCGGTTGTCCGCCAGCGTGATGATCGCTTCATGGATGGCCAGGTTGGCGGCGTAGTACTCGGAGATTTCTCCCGCGCGGGCATGCGCCTGCAGCCGGTCGTGGAGACTGGTGAGGGCCCGCAGATCGGCGTCCGTGGCATTCAGCGCCGCCTCATGGGCACAGCGCCCCTCCAGCAGCGCAATGACCGGAAAGATGTCGTCCAGATCCTTTTCCGTGATCTGGCTGACGAAACAGCCCCGGCGGGGCTCATGCCGCACCAGACCTTCGGCCGTCAGCACCTTGAGCGCCTCGCGCAACGGGGTGCGCGAAATGGCCAGGCGCTCGCACAGCGCGGGCTCATCAACAAAACTGCCGGGCTCCAGATGGCCATCGAAAATCAGCTCGCGCAGACGGTCCGCAACCGAATCATGCAGGGATTGCGCAACCGAACGGAGACCGAGGGGGTGGACGGACATGGGGGTAACGATGGTGATAATTTCCTGTAATTACCGGTAATTCTGATCAGTCTGCCCTGCAGCGGCAAGGGCTTCGTGCTCAGGACAAACCCTGAGAAGCAAAAATCGCTATATTTACGATAGCGTAAAAATACCTTTTTACGCTGGGTATCGGGCAAAAACACCCGAAACGGCCTGTCCGGACCGTCGGACGGGGGGCGGGACGACCCCGCTGGCGCGCAAGGGAGGGCTCAGCGACCGCCTGGCGCTGCGGCGCGCTGGCCGAACCACCACCAGAGGGCTGCCCCACCGGCGATCATCGGCACACACAGCCACTGGCCCATGCTCATCCCCAGCGAGAGCAGGCCGAGATGGGCGTCCGGTTCACGGAAAAACTCGGCGATGAAGCGGAACAGGCCGTACCCGCCCAGGAACGCCGCCGCCACCTGGCCCGGGGCACGCTCTTTGCGGGCGTACAGCCACAGCAGAACAAACAACAACAGGCCTTCGAGCAGAAACTGGTAGATCTGCGAGGGATGCCGGGCCGAACTGCCGGCACCCCGAAACACCATGGCCCAGGGCAGCGACGGATCCGCCACACGGCCCCACAGTTCGCCATTGATGAAGTTGCCAATCCGCCCCGCCGCCAGGCCGGTGGGAACACAGGGGGCGACGAAGTCCATGACCTGCAGGAACGGTTTGCTGCGCGAACGCGCAAACCAGGCCATCGCCGCCATCACGCCCAGCATGCCGCCGTGAAAGCTCATGCCGCCCTGCCAGACGGCAAAGATCTCCAGCGGATGGCTGGCGTAGTAGCCGGGTTTGTAGAACAGGCAATAACCCAGACGTCCGCCGGCGACGACACCGAGAACGCCCAGGAACAACATGTCTTCGACATCCTGGCGAGTCCAGGCGGAGGAACCTGCCAGCGTCGCAAACGGCGGGTGACCCAAACGCCGAAAGCCCAGGTACAGGAACAGGCCGAATGCGGCCAGATAGGTCAGGCCGTACCAATGGATGGCCAGGGGCCCGATCTGCAGGGCAACCGGATCAATTTGCGGGTGGTTCAGCATGGGCTGCGATTGTGCCGCAAGCCATGCCGGGCCGACTCCCCACGATCAGGAATGCTCGATGCGCACGTACTCGAAGTCCTGCGGCTGGTTGTTGATGCCCACGCGGGGCGGCGCAATCCAGCTGGCGTATTTTCCGGGCTCGAAGCAGGGCTTCATCAGCGCGTTGATGTGCGCGTAGTCGTCGTCGTTGCACAGCCACTCGCCCTGCCCGGCCTGCCAGGCTTCCTCGGTCAGGATCTCGCCGGCCGGATTCACCCGCACCCGCGAGAACTCGCCGATCTTGCGGTTGAACGCCTTGTGCGGCTGGGTGAACCGGAAGTCGATACCGGCCTTCTCGATCACCTTGTTCCAGCGGTCAATGCCCCCCTGGCAGTCGGCGATGTAGTCGTCCAGCAGGCGGCTGTTGATGGAGCGCAGCGCCGGCACCTCTTCGGTCACCAGCTTGCCGTCCACCACACGCAGCACCGGGTAAGTGGCGTTTTCCAGCTGGTGGTCGTCCTGCAGCGCGCTTTCGTTGAAGCGGCCCTTCAGGCCGGAGCTGAAGGCCTCGGCACCGTTGGAGGAAATTTCCGAGCCAAACAGGTCGCGCGTGACCGACATGTGGAAGTTGGCCTTCTTCTGCAGCGTGGGCAGGTCCACCACGCCGAGCTTGCGGATCGCGGCCTTGTCATACGGGTCGCTGATGCCGGCGGCCTTCATCGCATTGCAGGTGGCTTCGATGGTGCGGCCGACGCCGGTTTCACCAACGAACAGGTGGTGCGCCTCTTCGGTCAGCATGAAGCGGCAGCTGCGCGACAGCGGGTCGAACCCGGACTGCGCCAGCGCGGCCAGCTGCATCTTGCCGTCGCGGTCGGTGAAGTAGGTGAACATGAAGAACGACAGCCAGTCGGGCGTGCGCTCGTTGA
The DNA here is from genome assembly GCA_016790575.1 of Burkholderiaceae bacterium. Classification (GTDB taxonomy): domain Bacteria; phylum Pseudomonadota; class Gammaproteobacteria; order Burkholderiales; family Burkholderiaceae_C; genus JAEUOU01. The sequence continues at coordinate 52,101 of JAEUOU010000002.1, forward strand.
AGGCGCCCAGGATGCGGGGGTTGTCCTCGTGGCCGGAGCGTCGCTCCAGCAGCGCCTGGGCTTCTTCCCGGCCGTCCTTGCCGAAGTACTTGACCAGCAGGTAGACCATGGCCCACAGGTGGCGGCCTTCCTCGACGTTCACCTGGAACAGGTTGCGCATGTCGTAGAGCGAGGGCGCCGTGGCACCCAGGAAGCGCTGCTGCTCCACAGAAGCCGGCTCGGTGTCGCCCTGCACCACGATCAGCCGGCGCAGCAGCGAGCGGTATTCACCCGGCACTTCCTGCCAGGCGGGCTGGCCCTTGTGGCGGCCGCAGGGGATGGTGCGGCCTTCTTCCTTGGGCGCCAGCAGGATGCCCCAGCGGTACTCGGGCATCTTCACGTGGCCGAATTTGGCCCAGCCGCTCGGGTCCACGCCCACGGCGGTGCGCAGGTAGACCTCGGCCTCCTGGAAGCCGTCCGGGCCCATTTCCTTCCACCAGTCCACGTAGTTGGGCTGCCAGGTTTCCAGCGCGCGCTGCAGCTGCTTGTCGCTGGACAGGTCGACGTTGTTCGGAATGCGGTCGTCGTAGTTGACAGCAACGAAGGCGTCGCTCTGGACGGCTGCGGCTTCTTCAACAAGTTCGGTGGGTTCGCTCATGGGGTCTCCTGATGGTCGGGGGTGAATCCAGTGAAATGCACTATGTTGCTTTTCGTGAATTTCAACTCATGCATTTTTATGCACACCACCCCGAAAAAGTTTGATCCAGCGCAAAGACCGCGTGCCTTCACCCCGCCGGAAGACGAAAAAAAGGGGCCGATGGCCCCCTTTTCAAGTCCGAAACGCTGATCAATCCAGCAGCGACAGGTCGCGTACGGCGCCTTTGTCAGCCGACATCACCAGCTTGGCATAGGCCTTGAGCGCGGCCGACACCTTGCGTGGCCGGGGCTGGGCGGGCTTCCAGCCCCGCTTGTCCTGCTCCACCCGTCGCGCGGCCAGCTCTTCGTCGGACACCAGGACGTTGATCGTACGGTTCGGGATGTCGATACGGATGCGGTCACCGGTGCGGACCAGGCCGATCGCACCACCTGCCGCGGCCTCCGGCGAGGCGTGCCCGATCGACAGGCCCGACGTGCCGCCAGAGAAGCGCCCATCGGTCAGCAGCGCGCAGGCCTTGCCCAGGCCCTTGGACTTGATGTAGCTGGTGGGATAGAGCATTTCCTGCATGCCAGGGCCGCCTTTCGGGCCCTCATAACGCACGATCACCACATCGCCCGCCTTGACCTGGTCGTTCAGGATGTGATCGACCGCCTCGTCCTGACTCTCGACCACGTGGGCGGGACCTTCAAACACCAGCAGGCTGTCGTCCACCCCGGCCGTCTTGACCACACAGCCGTCCAGCGCGATGTTGCCGCGCAGCACCGCCAGGCCGCCTTCCTGGCTGAAAGCATGCCCGACAGAGCGGATGCAGCCTTCGGCGCGGTCGGTGTCCAGGCTGGGCCAGCGCGCGTTCTGGCTGAAGGCCACCTGGGTCGGGATACCGCCAGGGCCGGCCATGTAGAAGGTCTTGACGGCATCCGAGGGGTTGCGCGCCACGTCCCATTCATCCAGCGCGTCTTTCATCGTCTTGCTGTGCACCGTGGGCACGTCGGTATGCAGGCGTCCGGCGCGATCCAGCTCGCCCAGAATGCCCATGATGCCACCGGCCCGGTGCACGTCTTCAATGTGGTACTTGTTGGTATTGGGCGCCACCTTGCACAACTGCGGCACGAGCCTGGACATGCGGTCGATGTCGGCCATGGTGAAGTCGATCTCCGCCTCCTGCGCAATCGCCAGGATGTGCAAAATGGTGTTGGTTGAACCGCCCATGGCGATATCGAGGGCGATGGCGTTCTCGAACGCCTTGAAACCCATGGACCGCGGCAGGATGCTGGTGTCGTCCTGCTCGTAATACCGCTGGCACAACTCGACCGCCAGGCGCCCGGCGCGTTTGAACAGCTGCTCCCGGTCGGCATGGGTGGCCACCACCGTGCCATTGCCCGGCAACGAGAGGCCCAGCGCTTCGGTCAGGCAGTTCATCGAGTTGGCGGTGAACATGCCGGAGCAGGAGCCACAGGTCGGGCACGCGGAACGCTCCACTTCGGCCAAGTCGGCGTCGCTGACCTTGTCGTCGGCGGCCATCACCATGGCGTCGATCAGGTCCAGCTTCTTGAACTCGATGGTCTGCGTGGCCGGGTTGGCCAGGCGCACCTTGCCGGCCTCCATGGGGCCGCCAGAGACAAACACCACCGGGATGTTCAGGCGCATCGCAGCCATCAGCATGCCGGGCGTGATCTTGTCGCAGTTGGAGATGCACACCATGGCGTCCGCGCAGTGGGCGTTGACCATGTATTCCACGCTGTCGGCGATGACGTCGCGGCTGGGCAGCGAATACAGCATGCCGTCGTGGCCCATCGCGATGCCGTCATCGACGGCGATGGTGTTGAACTCCTTGGCCACACCGCCCGCCGCCTCGATTTCGCGGGCGACCAACTGCCCCAGGTCCTTGAGGTGCACATGACCCGGCACGAACTGGGTGAAGGAGTTGACTACGGCGATGATGGGCTTGCTGAAGTCGCCATCCTTCATGCCGGTGGCGCGCCACAGCGCACGGGCGCCAGCCATGTTGCGGCCGGCGGTGGAGGTCTTGGAGCGGTATTGGGGCATGTTCAGGAGCCTTGACAAGTCCGGGAGGGAAGAAAACGCGCTCGGATTATCGCGCAGCCCTCTTCTTGTCGACGAAGCCCCTCCGACTGAGCGGGCTTCGCCGCGCGGCTTGGCCCGGCGAAACCGCCCACTGAAATGTCAACGACGTTTGCGTGGCGCGATGCCCAGAGATTCGCGCTGCTTCTCGATCCGATCCTGCTTGCGTTTCTCCATGGCTTCCATCGCCTTGCGTTTGCTGTAGCCTGTGGCGTCGGCCACCGCCCACCAGGCCGCTGCCAGCCCGAAAGGCGTGAGGATCCACGCCCAATGCCAGCCGGCAACGGGCGCGACCTCCAACACCTTCAGCAACAAAAGTATGACTCCGATACCCAGCAAATACATGGCGGTCTCCGAAGCAGCATCCCCGGGCAAACGTCAAGTCCACGTCAACCGGCAACACTACAATTGCGTTCAGACTACTGTACCCCAACCCAAAAAGGAAATCACGATGAAACGCGCTCTGTTTGTTCTGGCTGCCGCTGTCACGGTTGCCACCCCCGTTCTGGCCGACGAAGCTCTGGCCAAGGCCAAAAACTGCATGGCTTGCCACGCGGTTGACAAGAAGCTCGTCGGCCCGGCTTACAAGGAAGTCGCTGCCAAATACAAGGCCGACAAAACCGCCGCCGACAAGCTGGCTGCCAAGATTGTCAAGGGTGGTTCCGGCGTCTGGGGTGCGGTGCCGATGCCCGCCAACCCGCAGGTCAGCGAAGCGGAAGCCAAGAAGCTGGCTGCCTGGGTGCTTGCCGCCAAATAATCTGCGCATTCGCACAAAGCAAAAAGCCCGCTTCTGCGGGCTTTTTCTTTGGCCTGCGCACAGGCCGGCGGGACGAGCCCGCCGCCAGGCTATCAGTAGTTTTCGCCCAGTTGCTCCAGGATCGCCGGGTTTTCCAGCGTCGAGGTATCCTGCGTGATGGCCTCGTTCTTGGCAATCGAGCGCAGCAGACGGCGCATGATCTTGCCCGAACGGGTTTTGGGCAGGTTTTCGCCAAAGCGGATGTCTTTGGGCTTGGCGATCGGGCCGATTTCCTTGCCGACATGGTCACGCAGCTGCTTGGCGATCGCCTTGGCTTCGTCCCCGGTGGGGCGCGGGCGCTTGAGCACCACGAAGGCGCAGATGGCTTCCCCGGTCGTATCGTCCGGGCGACCGACCACCGCCGCTTCAGCCACCAGTTCGGTGCAGGACACCAAGGCCGATTCGATTTCCATCGTGCCCATGCGGTGCCCGGAAACGTTCAGTACGTCGTCAATGCGGCCCGTGATGGTGAAGTAGCCCGTATTGACGTCGCGGATGGCACCGTCACCGGCGAGGTAGTACTTACCCTGGAAATCAGCCGGGTAGTAGCTCTTCTTGAAGCGCTCGGGGTCACCCCAGATGGTGCGAATCATCGAAGGCCACGGCTTCTTGACCACCAGAATACCGCCCTGGCCGTTGGGCACGTCCTTGCCGGTTTCATCCACGATCGCCGCCTGAATACCGGGGAACGGCAATGTGCACGAACCCGGAATCATCGGTGTGGCACCAGGCAGCGGCGTAATCATGTGGCCGCCGGTCTCAGTCTGCCAGAAGGTGTCGACAATCGGGCAACGTCCGCCACCGACATGTTTGTGATACCACTCCCAGGCGGCCGGGTTGATCGGTTCCCCGACCGAGCCCAGCAGGCGCAGGCTGGAAAGGTCGTAGCTCTTGGGATGCACGGCGTCATTGGACTCGGCAGCCTTGATCAGCGAACGGATGGCGGTGGGCGCGGTGTAGAAAATGCTGACCTTGTGGTCCTGGATCATCTTCCAGAAACGGCCGGCATCCGGGTAGGTCGGCACACCTTCGAAAACGATTTCGGTGCCGCCGAGCGCCAGCGGGCCGTAGGTGATGTAGGTGTGACCCGTCACCCAGCCGATGTCGGCCGTGCACCAGAACACGTCGTCTGCCTTCAGGTCGAAGGTCCACTTGGTGGTCAGCGCGGCATGCAGTAGATAGCCGCCGGTGGAATGCTGCACACCTTTGGGTTTGCCTGTGGAGCCCGATGTATAGAGCAGGAACAGGGGATGCTCGGACTCGACCCATTCTGGCTCACAGGTGTCGGCCTGACCGGCGACTACATCGGCCATCCAGCGGTCACGTCCGGCCGTCATGGCGACTTCGGCGCCGCTGCGCTTGACAACAAGCACATTACCGACCGTGTCACAGCCGCCCAGCGACAATGCTTCATCGACGATGGATTTCAGCGGCAGCTGCTTGCCGCCACGAATCTGATGGTCGGCCGTGATGACCGCCTTGGCGCCGGTATCTTCAATCCGGTCACGCAGGGACTGCGCCGAGAATCCGCCGAAAACCACCGAGTGTGTCGCGCCGATACGGGCGCAGGCCTGCATCGCTGCCACACCGTCAATCGACATCGAGATGTAGATGATGACGCGGTCGCCTTTGCCGATACCAATGGAGCGGAGACCGTTGGCAATCTGGCAGGTCTTGGCCAGCAGGTCCTTGTAGCTGATCTTCGTCACTTCGCCGCCGTCGGCTTCGAAAATCAGGGCGGTCTTGTCACCCAGGCCGCGTTCGACATTGCGGTCCAGGCAGTTGTAGGAGGCGTTCAGGCGTCCGTCGGCAAACCACTTGAAGAACGGCGCGTTACTGTCGTCCAGAACCTGCGTGAACGGCGTTTTCCAGCTGATCAGTTCACGGGCGAGGCGAGCCCAGTAGCCTTCGTAATCCGTTTCGGCTTCCTTGCACAGGGCATGGTAGGCATCCATGCCGGAAACCGTCGCATTCTTGACAAACGCTTCGCTGGGCAGATAGAAATTTGCGGCGCCTTCACCGGATGTTGCACTCATTGGAATCTCCTCAGGTAGATGGGTGGCGGATAAGAACCCGTGAACTGTCGTTTCCAGCTCTTACAAACTACTGACTGTCGGCCAGATTACAAATCGATGATATCGGGAACGGCGTCACGGCCCAGCCCTACAATCGCCCACCCGTTCACCACCCCCAACCACCCATGCGTCCTTCCGATAACGGCAACAACTCCCCTTTGCGCCCGCTCCCGAATCTGATTTTTGCCAGTCGTTGGCTGCAGTTGCCGCTCTATCTGGGTTTGATTCTTGCCCAGGCGGTTTACGTTTTCCATTTCTGGGTAGAGCTGGTCCACCTTCTGGAGGCCGTTTTCGGCAGCCAGAAGGCCTTGCAGGCGTTGATCACCAGCATCGGCTACAAATCCGACGTACAGATTTCAGCATTGAACGAGACCATCATCATGCTGGTCGTGCTGGCACTGATCGATGTCGTGATGATCTCCAATCTGTTGATCATGGTCATCGTCGGCGGCTACGAGACCTTCGTCAGCCGCATGAATCTGGAAGGCCACCCGGATCAGCCGGAATGGCTCAGTCATGTCAACGCCTCGGTTCTCAAGGTCAAACTCGCGACGGCAATTATCGGCATCAGCTCGATCCATTTGCTCAAGACCTTCATCAATGCCGCCAACTACGACCTGAAAGTGCTGATGTGGCAAACGATCATCCATATCGTGTTCCTGCTCAGTGCGCTCGCCATCGCAATGACCGACCGTTTGATGTCGGCGCCGTCCGGGTCGAAATCGCACTGACCACGGTACGGCCCCAGTCCCGCCGTCCGGCTCCATAACCGGTCCTGCGCGTCAGGTCCGGGTCATCCGCGCTGTCAAAATAGCGGCCTCTCCACACGCCCAGCCTGCAAGTACCATGACCACGACCATCCAGCAAGCCGACCTGATCGAGTCCATCGCGGCCGCCCTCCAGTACATCAGCTACTACCACCCGGCGGACTACATCGCACATCTGTCGCGCGCCTGGGCCCAGGAACAGAGTCCGGCCGCCAAGGATGCGATGGCGCAGATACTGACCAACAGCAAGATGAGCGCCATCGGTCACCGCCCGATCTGCCAGGACACCGGCATTGTCAACGTGTTCCTGAAAGTCGGCATGGATGTGCGCTGGGAAGGCTTTACCGGAAGCCTGGACGACGCCATCAACGAAGGTGTGCGCCGCGGATACAACTACGCCGAGAACATGCTCCGCGCCAGTGTGGTCGACGATCCACAATTTGCGCGCAAGAACACCAAGGACAACACCCCGGCCGTGATCTTCACGGAGATCGTTGCCGGCAACACGGTGGACGTCACCGTCGCGGCCAAAGGCGGCGGCTCGGAGAACAAATCCAAGATGATCATGATGAACCCGAGCGACAACCTGGTTGATTGGGTACTCAAGACCGTGCCGACCATGGGTGCAGGATGGTGCCCGCCGGGAATGCTGGGCATCGGGATCGGCGGAACGATGGAAAAGGCGGCGTTGCTGGCCAAGGAAAGTCTGATGGACGAGCTCGACATGTACGAGCTTCAAGGCAAAGCGGCGCGCGGCGAGAAGCTGTCTCAGGTCGAAGAGCTCCGTCTGGAACTGCACGAGAAGGTCAACGCACTGGGCATCGGCGCGCAGGGCCTCGGAGGCCTGACCACGGTACTGGACGTCAAGATCAAGATGTACCCGACCCATGCGGCCAGCAAACCTGTGGCAATGATTCCCAACTGCGCCGCGACCCGGCATGCCCATTTCGTGATGGACGGCTCCGGCCCCGTGTATCTGGATCCGCCCAGCCTGGATCTCTGGCCCAAGGTCGACTGGGCGCCGAATACGGAAACCAGCAAACGTGTCGATCTGAATACGCTGACCAAAGAAGAAGTGGCCAGCTGGAAGCCGGGTCAGACCCTTCTGCTCAATGGCAAGATGCTGACCGGCCGTGACGCCGCGCACAAACGCATCCAGGACATGCTGGCCAAGGGCGAAGCCCTGCCGGTCGACTTCACCAACCGGGTGATCTACTACGTGGGGCCGGTCGATCCGGTCCGCGACGAGGTGGTTGGTCCGGCCGGACCAACCACCGCAACCCGCATGGACAAGTTCACCGACATGATGCTGGCAAAAACCGGTCTGATTGCCATGGTCGGCAAAGCCGAGCGGGGTCCGGTAGCCATTGAAGCGATCAAGAACCACCGGTCGGCCTACCTGATGGCGGTCGGGGGAGCCGCTTACCTGGTGTCCAAGGCCATCAAAGGTGCCAAGGTCGTTGGTTTTGCCGATCTGGGCATGGAGGCAATCTACGAGTTCGATGTTGTCGACATGCCGGTGACGGTGGCCGTCGATGCCGGTGGCACAAGCGCCCATATCACCGGCCCCGCCGATTGGCAGCGGCGCATTGCCACCGGGGAATTCAAGGGTATTGCCGTCGCCACGTCCTGACGTGGTGTTGGCCCGGCAGCGCACCCCCATGGATCACCGTCCGGTCGGCGTCTTTGACAGCGGCATCGGCGGACTGAGCATCTTGCAGGCGCTGCGCGCGGAGCTTCCGGCCGAGCCTTTTGTCTACGTCGCCGACAGCGGGCACGCGCCCTACGGCGAGCGCGATGACACCCATGTCATCGCTCGTACCGAGTCCATCCTGACGTACCTGCGCCGCCACCATCACATCAAGGCCCTGGTCGTGGCGTGCAACACGGCGACGGCGGCGGCCATTGCGGGGCTGCGGCGCCAGCATGGCGATATGGCATTGGTCGGCGTGGAACCGGCCCTCAAACCGGCACGGTCGCTGACCACCACAGGAGTGATCGGGGTGCTGGCTACGCAAGGAACACTGGCCAGCGAGAAGTTCAACCGGCTGCTGGCGGCGTTGGAAGGCCCGGTCCGGTTTCGGCTTCAACCCTGCAATGGCCTGGCCGAAGCGATCGAACAGGCCACCGTCACGACCGATAACGAAAAAACCATAGCACTTATCGACCGATATACAACGGGTATTGGCCCTTTTGGCACAAAACCGGGTGAAATCGACACCGTGGTCCTGGGTTGTACCCACTACCCCTTGGTCGCCGACATCATTCAGGCCGCCGTCGGCCCTGGCGTGCGTCTGCTGGAGCCGGGTCGCCCTGTCGCCCGTCAGTTGCGTCGGCTTCTGGAAGAGTCCGGCTCCCTCCATCCAGCAAGGCCCCACGGTCAGCCGGGCAGTGCCTCATTCCTCAGCACAGGCGAGCCCTCCCTGCTTGCGCGAGCCGCGCAACAGTGGTTAGGACTCGGTTCTGCTTCGGTTCAATACACCCCGATTGGCACAGCCCCCGCCAAGAACTGACAGCACTCGGGACACCGCGCGGATCAATCCGCCTTGCTGCTCGCTGGCACGCCCTCGGGCCACGCTCGCCAAAGTGGGCCGCCGCCTGCCGCCAGGTGCGTCAGGTACAGGCGAACATCCAGCTCGATCTGGTGATAGTCAGGCTCCATGTGGGCACAAAGCTGGTAAAAGGCCCGGTCGTGGTCCGGATGCCGCAGGTGCGCCAGCTCGTGCACCACGATCATCGACAGAAAAGGCAGCGGGGCATCACGAAAAAGCGCTGCGATACGAATGTCGTGCCGCGCCTTGAGCTGGGCACCGTGGACCTTCGTGGACCGAACGTGCAAGCCCAAAGCCTGATATGCCAATTGCACCTTGCTGTCGTAGACCACTTTTGCGATGCGACCGGCGGAGCGCAGGTGCCTTGCCCGGACTTGCTCGACAAAATCGTACAGCTGCCGGTCAGAACGCAGGCCATGGGCATGCGGGTAGCGGTCCAACAGACGACTGGACAGGCCATCTGGCTGGCTCAAGAGCGATTCAACCTGTCGGAACAGTTCCGGAGGATAGCCTGACAACGCCGACAGATCAGGCATCCGATGGATCGGCCAGTGCTGCGGCGCGGCCGCGCTCAATCTGGATCGGGATCAGCAAGACGAGACCGATCACAAACAAGGCTGCCGTGGAAGCAATCGCCAGCCGCTGGTTTCCGCCAGTTCCCCAGGTGATCAGCCCGTACGCCAAGGGCCCGATGATGCTCGCCAGCCGGGTTGCGAAGGTCCACAAGCCGTAGAACTCGGCCAGTTGGCGGGGTGGCGCCAGCAGGCCGGCCAGCGCTCGGCCGCAGGATTGGCTGGAGCCCATGCTGATGCCCGCAATGGCTGCAGCCCACCAGAAGCCCGCCTTGGTCGTGGTCGCAGCGGCCAGAAAACAGGTCGCGGCCCAGGCGACCAGAGTGATCGCCAGGGTCCGCTTGTGACCCAGCAGGTCCTGAAGGTAGCCAAAGGCGAATGCCCCGAGCGCCGCGGCAATGTTGAGCACGAAAATAAGCACCATCGTTTCCTGCTGCTGGAAACCGATCACCTGCTCCGCATAGATGGCAGCAAGCGTGATCGCGACGGCCACCCCTCCTTGATAGGCGGTCGCGCAGGCCAGCAGCCAAGCAAAATCAGGATAGTGACGCAATTGCCGAAACGTCCCGCGCAACTGGCGAAGGGCGGCGCGAAGGCCCTTGTCGCCATCGGCTCGCGGACTCGGGGTGGCTCGCTCCCTGAGCCAACGAAAAGTCACCAGCGATGCCAGGCCATAGATGGCGGCAGTGATCAGCATGGTCACCGGAACAAACATCGCGGCAGGTTGTCCCTGTCCTTGCGCCCAGATTACGTAGGCCAGTGAAAGGCCCAAGGCCAACATTCCCCCAAGGTAGCCAAAACTCCAGCCCCAGCCGCTGACCCGGCCTAAGGCATCCGCGCGAGCAAGCTCCGGAAGAAAGGCGGCCGAAACAGATTCCCCATAGGAGAAAAAGAGGTTGGAAGCAATGATCAACACCACAGCAAGCCAGACATCGCCCGGCTGCACCCCGCCTAACGCCGCGGTTGAAACCACACAACCGGCCGTGACCATCATCAGAAGTGGCTTCTTTTTGGCCCGTTCGTCCGCCCAGGCCCCCAGGCCAGGCATGGTCAACATCACCAGGGCATACGAGACACTCAACGCAGCCGACCACGCAAGGGGCCCCCAATCAGCCTTGCCAGCGACAGCACCGGCAAAGTACGCCGAAAAGACAGCCGTGAGAACAACGGTGGTGTACCCGGAGTTCGCAAAGTCGTACATCGCCCAGGCAAACACTTCACGGCGTTGCACACCGGGATTGAGGGACTCTTCGCTTGCGAGGGAAGCCATGCTGTCTCCTGACCCTTGCGCCCCTTGACCTACCAATGCCAAATCACCCGGTCAGGAGCAACCGCCCGGTCGATACGTTCTTTCAGTGCAGATGGCGCGGACGCCGGCCACCACCACCTCCGTGACCGCCGGAGCCAGTCCCACCACCCCCGCTGCGGGGAGGTTTGCCCAACTCCAGCGAAGTGACCAAAGCATCAAACCGCTGGTTGAACAAACGGTCGATTTCGCCGACAACGCCGCCGAGTTCGCTCGCATCGAAATGGCGCTCCATCAGGCTGATGACGTCTTGGACCAGGAGATCGCGCTGCGCCTGCATGATGGCCGCCGGCGTGGGACCGACAAACAGCAGGACAAAATCGTCGCGGGCTTCTTCCTCCGCCGACTCGTCTTCCTCATCGAACTCGGTATCGTAAAAGGTCACCTCGATCGCGGCACCGGTTTCGGTCAGGTCATTGAGCGCCATACACATTTCGTCGAGAACCTGGCGGAAATCCTCGTCACCGGACACCGTCCAGCAAATCTGCAGGACATGGTTTTGCGGATCGAAACGTATGCCCGGTTCTTCCTCGTAGGCACTGGCAGCACCATCGGCCAGAGAGCGAGCACCCGCGTACTTCCACAGGGGCTTGAGGGCATCCTGAATCGCGTCGTACCCGACATCGGCGCGCAGGCGGATGTCCCCGTGAACATGGATTTCGAAAGGGGCGTCGTAGCTGCTCATGATGGGGTTCCTTCTGGTGCCTCGAGCCGGAATCGAACCGGCACGCTCCCTTTCGGGCAAGCGGCGGATTTTAAGTCCGCTGTGTCTACCTGTTTCACCATCGAGGCGGTGGAGGAATTGTCGCAGGGACCGATGCTGAAAAAAATCCCCGGCAACCAAACGATGCCGGGGATTTCTGGAGGCGCGGGCCGGAGTCGAACCGACCTACACGGATTTGCAATCCGGTGCATAACCGCTTTGCTACCGCGCCAGGGTTTCTGCGAACTCTCTGACAAAAAAGGGAAGCTAGGCTTCCCTTTCAGCGGAAGATGTTGGCACTTCTTCCTGAATATTGGAGCGGGAAACGAGGCTCGAACTCGCGACCTCAACCTTGGCAAGGTTGCGCTCTACCAACTGAGCTATTCCCGCGTAACCGCAAACTATACATCGAAGCATCGTTTGCTGCAACAAAGAAATTATAACCTGAATTTCCGCCCTTTTGCGCCGACAGTGTCACTTTCCGGAAAAAGCAGCCTCATCAATGCTTCACCGAGTCATCCACCGGCGCGACCACCGAAGGCGTCGGGGTTGCAACAGGCGTGGCAAGGTCATCGACGGGCAGCGGGGCCGGCTTGCCGCAAAGTGCAATCTCCAGAACCTGATCAAACCAGCGAACCGGAACAATCTCAAGGCCGTTGCGGACATTCTCGGGAATCTCCTGCAGGTCCTTTACGTTCTCGTGAGGAATCAACACCGTACGGATTCCACCGCGCAACGCAGCCAGAAGCTTTTCCTTCAGACCACCAATCGCCGTAATTTCACCGCGAAGCGTAATTTCACCGGTCATCGCAACATCGGCTTTGACGGCAATCCCCGTCAGCGTAGAAACCAGGGCGGTCGCCATGGCGGCTCCGGCACTGGGCCCATCCTTGGGCGTCGCACCATCGGGTACATGGATGTGAATATCCTTTTTTTCAAAGGCGTCATCACGGATTCCCAGCCCCCGCGCGCGGCTGCGGACCACGGTGCGGGCCGCTTCGACAGACTCCTTCATGACATCGCCAAGCATCCCCGTACGCGTGATCGCTCCTTTGCCTGGCATGACTGCAGCCTCAATGGTCAGGAGATCCCCACCGACTTCCGTCCACGCCAGACCAACAACCTGTCCGACCTGATCTTCCTTCTCCGCACGCCCGTAGGTGAACTTGCGCACACCAAGCAGCTCATTCAGGTTCTCGGCGTCAACAACCACGCCCGGCTGAAGGGTGCGCAGTTGAAGTCCTTTGACGACCTTGCGGCAAATCTTGGAGAGCTCGCGCTCGAGCGACCGCACCCCGGCTTCGCGGGTGTAGTAGCGCACGATATCCCGAACGGCAGCCTCGGTTACCTCCAGCTCACCGGATTTGACCCCGTTGTTCTGCATCTGCTTGGGCAAGAGGTACTTGGTGGCAATGTTGGTTTTTTCGTCTTCCGTGTAGCCGGAGAGACGAATCACCTCCATTCGGTCGAGCAAGGCGGGCGGAATGTTCATGGAATTCGACGTTGCCACAAACATAACGTCGGACAGATCGAAATCCACTTCGACATAGTGATCGGAGAATGTATGGTTTTGCTCCGGGTCCAGCACTTCCAGCAAGGCACTGGAGGGGTCCCCCCGGAAATCCATACCCAGCTTATCAATTTCGTCGAGCAAAAACAGCGGGTTGCGAGTCTCCGCCTTGCTCAGGCTCTGCAGAACTTTGCCTGGCATGGCGCCGATGTAGGTGCGGCGATGGCCCCGAATTTCTGCTTCATCACGCATTCCGCCCAAGGCCATCCGGACATACTTCCGCCCGGTCGCCTTGGCCACGGACTGCCCCAGCGAAGTCTTGCCCACCCCGGGGGGGCCGACCAGACACAAAATGGGCGCTTTGACCTTGTCAACCCGCTGCTGAACGGCAAGGTACTCGAGAATGCGGTCCTTTACTTTTTCGAGTCCGTAGTGGTCTTCATTGAGGACTGTCTCGGCGTACGAAAGGTCGTTTTTTATGCGGGTTCGCTTGCTCCACGGCAGGTTGACCAGAACATCAATATAGTTTCGAACGACGGTCGCCTCGGCCGACATCGGCGACATGAGTTTGAGCTTCTTGAGTTCGCCTTCTGCCTTCTTGCGCCCTGCAGCCGGCATCCGGGCCGCCTTGATCTTCTTTTCGATCTCTTCGATGTCGGCCCCGTCTTCCCCTTCACCCAACTCTTTCTGAATCGCCTTGACCTGCTCGTTCAGGTAGAAGTCCCGCTGGTTCTTCTCCATCTGCCGCTTGACGCGCCCGCGGATACGCTTGTCGACATTGAGAATTTCTACCTCGCGGTCGAGTTGCCCGAACAGATTCTCAAGGCGCGCTTTCACCGCCGCCTGATCCAGGACCAGTTGCTTGTTTTCCAGCTTCAGCGGCAAGTGGGCCGCAATCGTATCGGCGAGGCGCCCCGCATCATCAATGCTGGCAATCGAGGTCAGGATTTCGGGCGGGATCTTCTTGTTCAGTTTGACGTACTGATCAAACTGCTGCATGACCGCACGACGCAGGGCCTCAATTTCGGGATCGCGATCCCCCTGCTCGACCGGGAGCGGGCTCAGGGAGGCAGTGAAATGGGTCTCGCTTTCGTCGATCCGCGTCACGCGGGCTCTCTGTTGTCCTTCGACCAATACCTTGACCGTCCCGTCCGGCAGCTTGAGCATCTGCAGGATCGTTGAAACACAGCCGACCTCGAACATGTCGCCGATCTCTGGTTCATCCTTCGCGGCGGTTTTTTGGGCCACCAGCATGATGCGCCGCTCTGCCACCATTGCTGCTTCCAACGCCTTGATGCTCTTGGGGCGCCCGACAAAAAGCGGAATGACCATATGCGGGAAGACGACAACGTCCCGCAAGGGCAGCAATGGCAGTTCGATCGGGTCGATAGGCAGCGGTGTGTTTCCGGACATGGCGATTCTTTCTATGACCCTGTCATATGGTTGTCGGGCTGGTATTTTCAACCCTGCCCCGGCACAACGGGTCAGCAGTTCGAAAAAAGCTGCGGGCAACGGGCAAATGCCCGCGCCCGCGTTTCAAGCCTTGCGGGCAACCTCGCGATAAAGCAGCAGCGGGGCCTTGTTCTCTTCGATCGTGGCCTCGTCGATCACGACCTTTTCGACATTCGCCGAGTGGGGCAGCTCGAACATGGTGTCTATCAGAGCCAGTTCGAGAATGGACCGCAGGCCCCGTGCGCCGGTTTTTCGCGCCAGTGCCTTGCGCGCGATCGCCTTCAGCGCCGAAGGACGAATTTCCAGCTCCACCCCTTCCATGGCCAATAGCTTCGCATACTGCTTGGTCAACGCGTTACGGGGCTCGGTAAGAATCTGGACCAACGCTTCTTCAGTCAGTTCGGCAAGGGTTGCGACCACCGGCATCCGTCCGACCAGTTCCGGAATCAGACCGAACTTGATGAGGTCTTCGGGTTCGATCTCGGAGAAAAGATCTGAAATCGAGCGCTGCTGCTTGCTGCGCACACTCGCCCCGAAACCGATTCCGGACGCTTCCGTCCGGTTTTCAATCACCTTTTCCAGACCGGCGAAGGCACCGCCGCAGATAAACAGAATGTTGGTGGTGTCAATCTGCAGGAAATCCTGGTTCGGGTGTTTGCGCCCACCCTGAGGCGGCACACTCGCCATCGTCCCCTCGATAAGCTTGAGCAACGCCTGCTGGACCCCTTCGCCCGAAACGTCACGCGTAATGGAAGGGTTGTCCGATTTGCGTGAAATCTTGTCGATTTCGTCGATGTAGATGATTCCTCTCTGGGCCCGTTCGACTTCGTAATTGCAGCTCTGCAGCAGCTTGGAGATGATGTTCTCGACATCTTCACCCACATAACCTGCTTCGGTCAGCGTGGTCGCGTCGGCCATCACGAAGGGAACATCGAGCATGCGCGCCATGGTCTGCGCAAGCAAGGTCTTGCCGGAGCCGGTCGGTCCGATCAGCAAGATGTTGCTCTTGGCCAGTTCGACATCGTCCTTCTTGCCTTTTTCCCGGTGCCGAAGCCGTTTGTAGTGGTTGTAGACGGCCACAGCCAAGGTCCGTTTGGCCTTCTCCTGCCCGATCACATACTGGTCGAGATTGGCCTTCAGGTCAGCAGGGGTCGGGAGATCGCCACGACCGTCGGACTCCGCCGCTGCAGCGGGGATTTCGTCGCGAATGATGTCGTTGCACAGGTCAATGCACTCGTCGCAGATAAACACACTCGGGCCGGCGATGAGCTTCTTGACTTCATGTTGGCTCTTGCCGCAGAAGGAGCAGTAAAGGGTTTTTTCCGACGAAGAGCCTTTTTTTTCGGCCATGGGCAACGCCTGTCAATTGGGATCACGAATGATAGCGAAAACAAAACGGCGTTCTCCCCGGGGAGAAACGCCGCCACAAGGCATCCCGATCAGGGGCGCTTGGCAATGACCTGATCGACGATGCCGTACTCGCGGGCTTCGTCAGCTGTCATGAAATAGTCGCGCTCGGTGTCGCGCTGGACCTTCTCCAGCGGCTGCCCGGTCCGCTCCGCCAGGATGCGGTTCATCTGGTCCTTGGTACGCAGAATATCGCGGGCATGGATTTCTATGTCCGTCGCCTGTCCCCGCGCACCGCCCAGAACCTGGTGGATCATGACCTTGGAGTTAGGAAGCGAGAAGCGCTTGCCCTTGGCGCCCGCTGCGAGCAAAAAAGCCCCCATGCTGGCTGCGAACCCACAGCACAGCGTGGAAACGTCGGGCTTGATGAAGTTCATCGTGTCGTAAATGGCCATGCCGGCCGTGACGGAACCGCCCGGAGAATTGATATAAAAAGAGATGTCCTTGTCAGGGTTCTCGCTTTCCAGGAACAACAACTGGGCCACCACCAGGTTGGCAGTCTGGTCATTGACTTCGCCGACCAGGAAAATCACCCGCTCCTTGAGCAAGCGGGAGTAGATGTCATACGAACGCTCCCCGCGCCCCGATTGCTCGATGACCATCGGAATCATGCCTAAACCCAAAATTTCCTGTGCGCTCACTGCGTGTTCTCCATTGAATGACGGACTGTAACGAATTTTCAGCCCCGACAAGAACATAGGGCCTGTGCCCTTCGACACAAGCCCTGTTTCGATCAGAACTGACAGGCAGAAGGTCTGCGACTGATCAGCCCTGACCCATCAGTTCGTCAAACGACACCGCCTTGTCGGTGACCTTGGCCTGCCCGAGCACAAACTCGGTCACATTGTTTTCGATCACGATCGCCTCGACCTCGGCCATGCGGCGGTTGTCGCCGTAGTACCAGCGCACCACGTCGGCCGGTTTCTCATAGCTGGCGGCCAGCTCTTCAATATGCGCGCGAATCTGCTCCGGCTTTGCCTGGAGGTTGTTGGCACGCACCAGTTCAGCCACCACCAGACCCAAACGGACCCGGCGTTCGGCCTGCTCCTGGAACAGCTCGGCAGGAATCGGCGCCTTGTCGGCATCCTTGACACCGCGTTGTTTGAGGTCGGCACGGGCACCCTCGATCAGGCGGTCCACTTCAGCCTGGACACTGGACTTGGGCAGATCCAGCTCGGCCTTGGCGATCAGCGCGTCCATGACCGCCTGCTTGTTTCGGCCCATGAGGCGGAACTTCACCTCGCGCTCCAGATTCTTCTTGATGTCGGCGCGCAGTCCTTCGACCGTGCCATCGGCGATGCCCAGTCCCCGGGCCAGGTCGGCGTTGACTTCGGGCAGGTTGGCCGCCTCCAGCTTCTTGAGCGTGACCAGGAAGTCTGCGGTTTTGCCAGCCACATCCTTGCCATGGTATTCCGCCGGGAAGGCCAACGGAAAGGTCTTGCTTTCCCCGGTCTTCATGCCGCGCACGGCGTCTTCGAATTCCTTGAGCATCTGGCCTTCGCCGACGTGGAACTGGAAGTCCTCCGCTTTGCCTCCGGCAAAGGCTTCGCCGTCGATCTTGCCCTCGAAGTCCACCGTGACCCGATCACCATCCTGTGCCGCCTGGTCATGGGCACGCTGGGCGAAAGTCCGACGCTGCTTGCGCAGGATTTCGATGGTGCGATCGATCGCCGCGTCGGACACCTCGGCCGAGACGCGTTCAATCTCGGCACTGTTCAAATCACCGATCGTGACGTCCGGGTACACCTCGAAAATGGCGTCGAACGCCATTTGACCCTCTTCGGCGCCGTCCTTCTCGCTGATTCGGGGCTGACCGGCAACCCGCAATTGGGCCTCATTGGCGGCCGAGGCAAATGCTTCACCGACCTTGTCGTTCATCACCTCGTAGTGCACCGAATAACCGTAACGCTGGGCGACGACATTGAGCGGCACCTTGCCGGGGCGGAAACCATCCATCTTGACGGTACGCGCCAGCTTGCGCAGACGGGCCTGGACCTCGTTCTGGATGTCCGTGACCGGAAGGGTCAGCGTCATCTTGCGTTCAAGTTTTTCGAGCGTTTCAACAGTAACAGCCATGGTGTTCTCAGCCTTCAGAGGTCAGTGGTGCGCGGGGGGGGACTCGAACCCCCACACCCTTGCGGGCGTCAGGACCTAAACCTGGTGCGTCTACCAATTTCGCCACCCGCGCGGGTCCAAACGAAACGGGCGCGTCACCCGAAAGGATTCAGTGCCTTCCGGACCAACCGCCCGCATGAAATCGGTCAACCTTTTATTTTACCCTCAAGCGGACTCCCGCCGTACCTTGAACCAGGCGGCGTACATGGCCGGCAAGGCCAGCAGGGTCAGGATGGTGGCGACCACCAGCCCTCCCATGATGGCCACCGCCATCGGCCCCCAGAACACGCTGCGCGACAACGGGATCATCGCCAGCACCGCGGCCGCCGCCGTCAGCACAATCGGGCGCAGGCGGCGCACGGCCGATTCGACGATGGCCTCCCAGGCGGGCACCCCGCGGGCACGGTCCTGCTCGATCTGGTCGATCAGAATGACCGAATTGCGCTGGATCATGCCCATCAGCGCGATCACCCCCAGCAACGCGACAAAGCCGAACGGTCGATCGAGCAACAGCAATGCGGCGGCAACGCCGGCAATGCCCAGGGGCCCGGTCAGGAAAACCAGCATGGCCCGGCTGAAGCTGTGCAACTGCAACATCAGCAGCGTGAAAGTGATGAACAGCATGATCGGCAGTCCGACCACAATCGATGCCGAGCCCTTGGAACTCTCTTCGACAGCGCCCGCCACCTCGATCCGGTAGCCCGGCCCCTGGCGAGCCCAGTTTGCCTCCAGCGCGCGCAAAGCGGGCAGGAGCTCATTGGTCACCGTGGCGCCTTGCAAGCCTTCGACCACTTCGCTTTGCACGGTGATGGCAAACTCCCGGCCTTCACGCCAGATCACCCCCGGCTCCCAGGTGAAGGAAACCTTGGCAATCTGGGTCAGGGGAATGGCGCGTCCCGTCGCGGTCGGCAGGTACGCATTGCCCAGATCGGACAGGGTGTCGCGTTCCGATTCCGGCTGGCGCAGGACGATTTCGATCAGACGGTCGCCTTCGCGGTATTGCCCGACCGTTGCGCCGCTGAGCTGCACCCGCGACGCCTGCGCAATGGACTGGCTGGAAACCCCCAGCGCACGCGCCTTGGCCTGGTCGATCTCCAGGCGGAGGACCTTGACCGATTCATTCCAGTTGTCGTTGACACCCCGGGTATTGGGGCTGCCGCGCATGGCCAGCTTGACCTCGTCGGCCCGCTCCCGCAGGACCTGGGGGTCCGGCCCGACGACCCTGAACTGCACCGGATACGGCACTGGCGGCCCGTTGGGCAGAAGTTTCACCCGTCCCCTCACCTCCGGAAACTCCTGCCCCAGCACGGCGGGCAGGCTTTGGCGAATGCGCTCCCGGGCCCGCAGGTCCGACGGCATCACGATCAGCTGAGAAGCATTCGTCTGGGGAAAAATCTGGTCCAGCGGCAGGTAAAACCGCGGCACGCCCGAGCCTACCCATTGACTGACCGACACCACGCCGGGCTCAGCGCGCAGGCGGCTTTCCACACGCCGGGCCACCTCCTCATTGGCCGCAAATGCGGTGCCCTCCGGAAACCACAGGTCGACCAGTATTTCGGGCCGGCTCGAATCGGGAAAGAACTGCTGCTGCACCTTGCCCATGCCCGCGATACCGAGCACAAAGGTCAGCACCGTCGCGCCAATGGTGATCCAGCGGTGCTGCACACACCAGTCCACGGTCCGTCGAAAAATCCGGTAGAACGGGCTATCGAACACCTCGTGCAACTGCGCGCCGGCAGACGCATCGGTGACGTGGGGCGGATGCCGAAGCAACCGGGTCCCCAGGTAGGGCACAAAATAGACCGAGACCACCCAGCTGATGACCAGGGCGATGACCGTGACCGCAAAAATCGCAAAGGTGTATTCGCCGGTGGTCGACCGGGCCAGACCGATCGGCAGGAAACCGGCCGCGGTGATCAGGGTGCCCGTCAACATCGGCATCGCCGTGATTTCGTAGGCAAAGGTCGCGGCACGCACCTTGTCATAACCCTCTTCCATCTTGCGAACCATCATTTCGACCGCAATGATCGCGTCGTCCACCAGCAAACCCAGGGCGATGATCAGCGAACCCAGCGATATCTTGTGCAGGCCGATCCCCCAGTAATGCATGGCCAGAAAGGTCATTGCCAGCACCAGGGGAATGGTGATGCCCACCACCAGACCCGGACGCAGGTCCAGCGTCCAGCGGCGCCACAGGGGACGAACCCCCTCGCGCCGGTGCAGACCCAGCGCCAGCAGGCTCACGCCCAATACGATCGCCACCGCCTCGATCAATACCTTGACGAATTCGTTGACCGAACTGGCCACCGCGCGAGGCTGGTCCTGGATCTGCGACAGCTGCACACCCGCCGGCAAGGAGGTGTCCAGCTCCCGGACGGCCACCGCCAGCGCCTTGCCCAGGGCAATGATGTCGCCCCCTTTGGTCATGGACACGCCCAGCGCTATGACCTCATGGCCATCGTGACGTACCTTGACCACCGGCGGGTCGACGTAACCGCGCCGGATCGTGGCAATGTCGCCCAGCCGCAATTGCGCGCCGGAGGCTCCCCGAATCGGCATGGCCCGCAGTTCATCGGGGGAGCGGAAGGCGCCGCCCACCCGGACCTGCACCGAATCCGCGGGGGTCTGCAGCACACCGGCGGACTCCACCGCGTTCTGCTGGCCCAACTGGGCGAGCACCGCGTTCATGTCCAGCCCCAGCTGCGCAAGCCGCTGCTGGCTTACCTCGATGAACAGCTTTTCGTCCTGGACACCAAACAGCTCCACCTTGGCCACATCGGGTACCCGCAGCAGGCGCTGGCGTACGGTGTCGGCAAAGTCGCGCTGCTCGGCATGGCTGAAGCCATCGGCCCGCAAGGCATAGATCACGCCGTAGACGTCGCCAAAATCGTCGTTGAAAAACGGACCGACCACCCCTTGCGGCAGCGTACCCCGCATGTCGCCGACCTTCTTGCGCACGGAATACCAGACGTTGGGCACATCGGCCGGACGGGAAGAGTCCTTGATCTGGAAAATCACCTGGGACTCACCGGGCTTGGAATAGCTGCGAATCTTGTCGGCGTAAGGCACCTCCTGCAAGGTGCGCTCGATCTTGTCGGTAACCTGTTCAGCCACCTGCTGCGCGGTGGCGCCGGGCCAGTAGGTGCGCACCACCATGGCGCGAAAGGTGAACGGGGGGTCTTCGTCCTGGCCGAGCTGGAAATACGCCGCGACCCCCAGCAGCATCAGCACCACCATCAGGAATCGGGTCAGTTCGGCATGCTCCAGCGCCCAGCGCGAGAGGTTGAAACCGGCTTTGGGTTCGACTGCGTTCATGACGCTCACCGCTTCGCCGAGGCTGCCGGGGAGGCGCCATCAGATACTTTTTCGATAGCAGAAGAAGACCTTTCTGCGCTGGGTATCGGCTGTTTCTCCTTATAGACGGTCACTTTCTGCCCCGGCGCCAGCACGTGGACCCCGGCAACGACGACCTGATCGCCGGGTTGCAAACCGCCAGCGACCACCGCCCGGTTGCCGTCTACACCGCCGATCTGCACCGTGCGCGAGCGCACCGTCGTGTCGGACGGGTCAAAGACCCACACCGCGGTGTCCTTGCCTGCTTGCCACAACGCGCTGGTGGGCAGGCGGATGGCCTCCGCGCGGGCCCCCTCTCCCGCCCGCTGGGCCACAACCGTCACGGTCGCGCCCAAGGGCGGCAGCCGCTCGCCGGCGATGGCCACCTTCACGCCAAAGGTCCGGGTCACCGGGTCGGCACTGGCGGCAAGCTCGCGTACGGTGCCCGCCAGCGCCTCACCACCACCCCAGGGACGCACCAGCACCCGCTGGCCGACCGTAACCGACGCCACCCGGTCCTCGGGCACGGCAAAAACCACATCGCGTGGTCCGTCGAGCGCAAGCCGGACCACCGGCGCACCAGCGGCGACCACCTGCCCCACCTCGGCATCCACGGCCGTGACGACCCCCGCCCCGTCCGCAAGCAAACGGGTGTAGACGGCCTGGTTGCCCTGAACCTGCATCTGCGCCTGCGCCTGCTCCAGTGTGGCCTGGGCCGAGCGCAGCGTGGCTTCACGTCGCTCCAGCTCGGCGCTGCTGATGAAGTTCTGCTCCCGCAAGGCCTTGAAGCGCTGGAGATCGGCCTGCGCCAGGTCCCGCTGCGTCTGCGCGGCGCGCACCTGCGCCTGCGCCGCGGTGGAGGCCAGCTGAAGATCCTGCGGATCGAGCTGGGCCAGCAACTGGCCGGCCCGCACCCGTTGTCCGGGCTCGGCGGGTCGGGCCGTCAACTTCCCCCCGACCCGAAACGACAGGCGGGACTCCACCCGGGCGCGGACTTCGCCCGCATATTCGGTGCTGGTGGACACGGCCTCCGGCGCCACGGTCATCAGCTTGACCGAACGGACCGGGTCCGGCTGCGGCGCCGGACGGCTGCAGGCGCCCAGCGCGATGGCGACTGCCACACCCACGGCGGGGATGGCAAGACGGCGGAACGTCCGAGCCGTGGCAACGGCAGAGTGACGGGTTGGAAACGGCAACGGACCCATGGCAGCGCCTTTATTAATGACTGACTGGTTAGTAATCTACTGAAGTGCCTGATCCATGTCAAGCGACAATGTCGATGTGAAACACACCGAGTCCGCCGCCCCGCTCCGCAGTCCCGGCTCAGGCCAGGCCGGGGACGGCGCCGGTGCGCCCACCCCGTTGCCCCCTGCGGTGACCCATTACGAGAACTTCCCGGTTGCCTCCTGGCTGTGCCCGGCGCCCTTGCGCGCCCCGATTGCCGCGATCTATCACTTTGCCCGCAGCGCCGACGACCTTGCCGATGAAGGCGACGCCACGGCCCAGGAGCGCCTGCAGGCACTTGGCAGTCTGCGCCAGGCGCTGGACGACCAGTTGCAGGGCCGCCCGGTCATGCCACGCTGGGCAAGCCTGCTGGCGCCCCTGGGCGAGGCGGTGAACCGGCACGCCTTGCCGCATGGACTGTTCACCGACCTTCTGGATGCCTTTGAGCAGGACATCCGCCGCACCGATGCCGGCCAGGGCTATGCCGACCTGGCCGATCTGCTGGACTATTGCCGCCGCTCGGCCAACCCGGTGGGCCGCCTCCTGCTGCACCTGTACGGCGTGCGCGACGAACGGGCGCTGGAGGCCAGTGACGCGATCTGCACGGCGCTGCAGCTGATCAATTTCTGGCAGGACCTCAGCGTCGACCTGTCCCGCGGCCGGTTTTACCTGCCGCAGGACCGCTGCGCGGCGCTGGGAATCGACCCGCGTCAGCCTGCGAGCGCCGAAAACGCTTCGCTATTGATAGCAGAATGTGACCTTTTCACGCTGGGTATGATGCAAAAAGGCCAAAATCTGGTCCATCAGGTGCCCGGACGGGCCGGCTGGGAGCTTCGCCTGGTTGTCCAGGGGGGTCTGCGGGTGCTGGAGAAGGTTCGCCGCCTCGGTCCGGGGGTACTGGCGCGGCGCCCGCGCCTGCACTGGTGGGACGCGCCCTTGCTCGTCTGGCGCGCCCTGTGGATGTAGGGCCGCCGCCGCGATGGGACAATCGGCGCCGACCGAACCATGACTCCGCAAGACTACGTCCAGCAAAAGGCCGCCGCCTCCGGCAGCAGCTTCTACTACGCCTTCCTGTTCCTGCCGCCGCCCCGCCGCGCGGCCATCACCGCTTTTTACGCCTTTTGCCGCGAGGTGGACGACGTGGTCGACGACGTGCAGGACCCGGGGGTTGCCGCCACCAAACTGGCCTGGTGGCAGTCCGAGGTCGACCGCGCCTGGCGTGGCCAGGCCAGTCATCCGGCCCTGCTGGCACTGATGCCCCATGCCCCCACCTACGGGATCGAGCTCCGGCATCTGCAGGCGGTGATCGAGGGCTGCCGCATGGACCTGGAGCAGACGCGCTATCTCGATTTCGTCTCACTGAAGCGGTACTGCCACCTGGTTGCCGGGGTGGTGGGGGAAGTGTCGGCCCGGATCTTCGGCCAGATCGATCCGGCCACCACGCAGTACGCCCACACGCTGGGGCTGGCGTTCCAGCTGACAAACATCGTGCGGGACGTCGGCGAGGACGCGGGCCGCGGCCGGATCTATCTGCCCATCGACGAATTGCAGCGCTTCGACGTCAAAGCCCACGAAGTGCTCAAACGCCAGTATTCGGACCGTTTCGAGGCGCTGATGCAGTTTCAGGCGACACGGGCCCATGCACTGTATGACGAGGCGCTGGCCCTGCTGCCCGCCGCCGACCGGCGCAGCCAGAAGCCGGGCCTGATGATGGCCAGCATCTACCGCACCTTGCTGCGCGAGATCGAACACGAGCGTTTTCAGGTCCTGCACCAGCGCGTCGCGCTGACGCCGCTGCGCAAACTGTGGCTGGCCTGGAAGGTGCAGGCGCTGGGGCGGATGTGAGCGGAAACAACCGGCGAAATCACATCGCCGTGGTGGGCGCCGGCTGGGCGGGTCTGGCAGCGGCCATAGCCGCCCACGAGGCCGGGCAGGCCATCACCGTGTTCGAGGCCGCCCGCAGTCCCGGCGGGCGCGCGCGAACAGTTCAGCACCACCATTCGCAAGCCCCGACCGCGGCCCTGGACAACGGCCAGCACATCCTGATTGGCGCCTATACCGAAACGCTGGCACTGATGCGCCGGGTCGGCGTCGATCCGGATCAGGTCCTGCTGCGCTTGCCCCTGGCACTGGTCGATGCACGTGGCCAAGGCCTGGCTCTGCCGGACCTGCCGCCGCCCTGGGATGCCCTGGTCGGAATCGCCCGAACGCGCGGATGGTCCTGGTCCGAACGTCTGGCGCTGCTGCGGCGCGCCCTGGACTGGCGCCTGGGCGGTTTCACCTGTTCGCCGGGGGATACCGTCGCCGACCTGTGCCACGGTTTGCCCGCGCGGCTGTGGGACGATTTCATCGAACCACTGTGTGTTTCCGCCCTCAACACCCCCGGCGACCAGGCCAGCGGCGAGGTTTTCCTGCGGGTGTTGCGCGACGCCCTGTTTGGCGGCCGGGGCGGCTCCCACCTGCTGCTGCCACGGACCGACCTGGGCGGCCTGCTTCCCGATGCGGCCCTGGCGTGGCTGCGCGCGCGGGGCGCCTCGGTCCACCTGGGCCGGCGCGTGCAGTCGCTGTGCGCGGCCCGGAACACTGCCTGGGAAATCGATGGCGAACCCTTTGATGTCGTGGTGCTTGCGACTCCCGCCTGGGATGCTGCGCGCCTGTGCCGTCAGGCCGCCGAGTCGCGCCCTGACGGCGGTGCAGCGGCCCGCCTGCGCGCCTGGTCCGAACAGGCCCGTGCCCTCACCCATACCGCCATCACCACGGTCTACGCCCTGGGGTCGACGCCCTTGGCGCGGCCGATGCTGGCGCTGCGCGCGGCGCCCGGCGCCCCCGCGCAATTCGTGTTCGACCGCGGCCAACTGGGCGGTCCGAGCGGCATGCTGGCCTTTGTGGTCAGCGCCAGCGCAGGCGAGCGCACGGTTCTGGCCGCGCAGGTCACGCAACAGGCCCGCGATCAACTGGGTCAGGCCATCCGGCCGGTGCAGGTGCTGTGCGAGCGGCGGGCAACCTTCGCCTGCACCCCGGGCCTGCAGCGGCCCGCGACCGCCGTGGCGCCGGCGCTGTGGGCCGCCGGTGACTTTGTGGCCGGACCTTATCCCGCCACCCTGGAAGGCGCGGTGCGCAGTGGCCTGGCCGCCGGCCGGGCCGCGTCCGGGCGCGAGCGCCCGTAAAGAATCAGCGCCAGCGCCGCAAAGATCAGCGGCAACGCGGCCCAGACCCAGCCGGTGAGCAGCTCGCCGCCCACCACCGTCCCCACCAGCAACGCCACCGCCGGGTTGACAAAGCTGTAGCTGCCGGCCAGCGCCGGCGCGGTGTTCTGCAGCAGCCACAGGTAGGCGTTCAGCGCCACCAGCGTGCCCATCACCAGCAGGTAGGCCCAGGCCAGCCAGGCGCTGGCGCCCGCCTGCAGCAGCGGCGCGGGCGACTCCAGCGGCGCGGCGACCGCGGCGCACAGCAGCCCGCCGACCAGCCACTGCACCCCGGCAGCCATGGCCGGTGCCGGCTGCTCCAGCTTGCGGCTGGCGTAGGAGCCCAGGCTCCAGGCCAGCGGCGCGCCAAAGGCCATCAGGCCCCCGGCGAGCGTGGTCGAAAAATCCCGCTCCAGCGCCAGCAGCAGCGCGCCCACCACCCCCAGCACCAGCCCGATCCAGCTGGTCACGGGCACCCGTTCGCCGCCAAGCCGGCTCCACAGGGCCAGCCACATCGGCATGGTGGTGACCACGGTGGCCATCAGGCCCGAGCCGATGCCCGCGCGCTGCGCCAGCACCACCAGGTTCATGGCCCCGAACACCATCAGCGCGCCCACCAGGGCCGCGTTGCGCCACTGCCGCGCCGTGGGCAGGCACTGACCTTGCGTGCGGGCCCACAGCATCATCAGCAGCCCGGCGGTGACGAACCGGCTGGCGTTCAGCCACAGCGGCGGCATCTCCTTGAGCGCCACGCCGATGGCGAAATAGGTGGTGCCCCAGACGACATAGACCAGAAACAAGGCCGCTGCCGTGCGGCGGATCAAACCAGAAAAGGAAAAACGGTTGAAAATGATCGACATGGAAGCTCGATGTCCGTAAATTTTTCGACGCGATTCGCCGTTCAGTCGATTTTATTCAAAACTCATACCGATGCAAGCAAATATTCAGCTCGACGACATGGATGCCAGAATTCTTTCGGCCATGAGTGCCGACAGCCGGCGTTCGTACGCCGACGTCGGTGCCGAGGTGGGCCTGTCCACCGCGGCCGTCCACGAGCGGGTGCGCAAGCTGGTCGAGCGCGGCGTGATCCGGCGCTTTTCGCTCAGCGTGGACCCGATGGCCCTGGGGCTGGCCTTTACCGCGTTTGTGGCGATCCGCAACGACGGCGGCATCCACTGCCGCGACGTGGCGCCGCGCCTGCGCGACATGCCCGAGGTGCAGGAACTGCACAGCGTGGCTGGCGAGTACGACTTCCTGGCCAAGATCCGCGTCACGCATCCGCGCGCGCTGGAGGATGTGCTCTACGCCATCAAGTCCATTCCCGGCGTGGCGCGCACCACCAGCACCGTGGTGCTGAACACCGAATTTGAAGACCGCCCCCTGGTCCTGGCCCGACCCCACCCTGCCCCGCCGGCCACCGCCGGTGGCGGCTGATTGCCCCCTGATGACCCGTATTGCCCTCCAGCTGGACCTCTCCTACCAGATCGACGCCCAGGGCGCCGACTTTGTCTTCAACATCCACGCCGCGCAGACGGCCGGCCAGAGTGTCAGCGGCGAAAACCTCTGGCTCAGCCAGCCGCTGGCCACCCGCATCCACACCGACCCCGTCACCGGCACCCGCTTCATGCGCCTGCGCGCCGGCCCGGGCGAGCTGCGGGTGCACTACGCGGCCACGGTGGACATCCACCATCACTTTGCCGACCCGGCCACGCTGGCCGAGGTGCCGGTCTGCGACCTGCCGCCGGAGGTGTTTCCCTACATCCTGCCCAGCCGCTATTGCCAGTCGGACCGGCTGGGCAAACTGGCCATGGCCGAATTCGGCCGCCTGTGGCCGGGCTACGCCCGGGTGCTGGCGATTCAGCACTGGGTGCAGCGCCAGGTGGTGTTTACCTCGAACACCACCAACTCCAGCACGTCGGCGGTGGACACCCTGATCGAGCGCGTGGGGGTGTGCCGCGACTTTGCCCACCTGATGATCGCGCTGTGCCGGGCGCTGAACATTCCGGCGCGCTTCACCACCGGCACCGATTTCGGCGCCGACCCGGCGCTGGGCCCGCCGGATTTCCACGCCTATGTGGAGGTCTACCTCGGCCACCGCTGGTACCTGTTTGACCCGTCGGGCACCGCCATCCCCATGGGCCTGGTGCGCTTTGGCACCGGCCGTGACGCGGCGGACGTGGCCTTTGCCACGATTTTTGGCGGTGTGCAGGCCCGTGCCCCGGTGATCCAGGCGTTCGACGTGGCCGACGCCAGCGGAACCCGCCACCCTCCCTACCACCGCAACGAGGCCATCTCGACCGACGCAGGTGGGCGGGCACCGATGGGCAAAGGGATCGGGCCAGCCTGAGCGATGCCGTGCCGGCCGGGGGCGGACTCTTCAATCCTGCGCCAGGATGGTGCAGAGCTGGGTCAGATTGCTCACGGTGATGTGCGGCACATGCGGCTCAGGGGTCCAGACGCCGCCGGGGCGGTTGACCCAGGCGACCTGCATTCCGGCCTCCAGGCCGCCCACGCCATCGAGGTGTGCGTCATCGCCGACATGCAAGACGTCTCCGACCGCGACCCCGGCCAGATCCGCTGCGGCATGGAAAATCGGGGCATGGGGTTTGCCAATGCCGGCGCTGCGCATGCTGATCGCGGCGCTGAAAAAGCGGCCGATGCCGACACGGTCGACGTCGGCATTGCCATTGGACAGTGCCACCACCGGGAAACGGTCGCTGAGAAACTGCAGCGCCGGCAGGGCATCGTCGTACAGGTCCACCCGCTGGCGCATGTCGTAGAAAACCTCGAAGGCGGCCTGGTCCAGCGCCGGGTCTTCCCCGGCGTGGAGCAAAGCCAGCCGGATGGCCTCGCGCCGCTGCGCGCCCAGGTCATGGGCGAGATCCGGGCGATTGACCCGCACCTGGCGCCGCAGTTCCTGCTGGCGGGCAGCGTCCTCACACCAAAGCACCGCCTGCGGCGCGTGGTCGGCCAACCAGTCCCGCAAGGCCTTCTCGGCGCGTTCGATGGTGGGGGCAATCGGCCACAAGGTATCGTCCAGGTCGATGGTGATCGCCCGGATGCGCGCGCGGTCGAGTACGGGGCCGCGAAGGGCGGGCTCCGGGCTTGTCGAGGGTTCGGGCAGGGCATTCATGCTTGACCGAGAATACCGCATGTCCTTTCGCCCCGAACCCCCCTATTCCCATGGTCAGCCCGCCCGAACCGCCGTGCTGCTGTGCAACCTGGGCACCCCTGACGCCCCTACCGCCGCCGCGCTGCGACGTTACCTGGCCGAATTCCTGGGCGATCCGAGGGTGGTGGAAATCCCCCGGCCGCTGTGGTGGCTGATCCTGCACGGCATCATTTTGCGCACGCGGCCGGCAAAGTCGGCGGCCAAATACGCCAGCATCTGGACGCCCGATGGCTCACCGCTGGCCGTCTGGACGGCTCGGCAGGCCACCTTGCTGCGGGGCTGGCTCGGTGAGCGCGGCCATCAGGTCACGGTGCGACATGCCATGCGATACGGCAATCCGTCCATCGCATCGCAACTGGACCAGCTCAAGGCCGAAGGCGCCACCCGCGTCCTGATCTTGCCGCTGTACCCGCAGTACAGCGGCACCACAACCGCCAGCATGGTCGATGCAGTGACGGACTGGAGCCGGAACATACGCCAGCTGCCCGAGCTGCGGTTCGTCAACCGTTTCCACGATGACCCCGGCTATATCGGGGCGCTGGCCGAGCGCATTCGCGCCCACTGGCGTGACCACGGCCAGCCCGAGCAGCTGGTGATGAGTTTTCATGGTGTGCCCGAACGCACCCTGCACTTGGGCGACCCCTACCACTGCGAGTGCCTCAAGACCGCCCGGCTGCTGGCCGAGCGGCTGGGTTTGCCGCGGGAGCGCTGGCGGGTCACGTTTCAGTCCCGATTCGGCAAAGCCAAGTGGCTTGAGCCCTATACCGAGCCCACCCTGGTGGAGCTGGCCCGCTCCGGTGTGCGGCATGTGCAGGTGGTCTGCCCCGGCTTTCCGGCGGACTGTCTGGAAACGCTCGAAGAGATCGCCCAGGAGGTCCGCGAGGCCTTTGTGCATGCCGGGGGCGAGCGTTTCGAATACATTCCCTGCCTGAACGACAGCCCGGCGTGGATCACCGCCCTGGCTGACCTGGCCGAGCGCCACCTGGCCGGCTGGCCGACCCGTGAACCAGCCGATCCCGCCGCATTGGCCGCGTCCCGCGCAGCCGCGCTGGCGGCCGGCGCGCCGCGCTGAACCGCATTTTTCGCCCTTTTTCGACACCATGAGCCTGAACGACAGCACCCACGACAGCAGCGCCCCCTTCGCCGGCGCCCATCCTCTCGACAACACCGCCATGGCGCCGCTCCAGGACACCGCGCCGGAAACCGCCGACGCGTCGCCCCCGACGAAATCATCGACCGCGCCCGCCCGCCAGGCCAGCCCGGCGGTGCGGGCCGCCCTGGCAACCCTTGCCGAGCGCTTCCCCCAGCTGTTCGGACCGGAACCGCGCCCGCTCAAACGCGGCGTTTTCGAAGACCTCGCCGGTGCCGGCCTGGAGGGTCTGGACCGGGACACCCTCAAACTCGCTCTGGCCCAGCACACCCGATCAACCCGGTACCTGCAGGCCGTCGCCCACGCCCAGCCCCGGCATGACCTGCAAGGCAAACCGGTCGAGGCCATGGCGCCGGAGCACACGGCGCAGGCGCTGCTGGAAGTGTTTCGCCGGCGCCAGCGACGGGACGGCACCCTGGCGCACGAGGCCCTGGTGCGCCGACTCGTCCACCTGATGGTGACGTCCGACCTCAGCGTCGCGCAATGGGCCGACTGCGTGCAGACCCGGGACGAGGGTCTGGCGCGGGCCATGACCGAGGCCCGCGACAACTTCGCCATGCAGCTCGCCCGCGACGAGGCCCTGTTGCGCGCGTTTGACACCAGTGGCACCGCCCTGGAAGACTTCGCGCACCAGTACGGGCTGCCCGTCCATACCGCCCGGATGCGCCTGGCCAGCGCCCGTCGCCGACGGACTGCGACTGCCGAGAGCACCTGAGAACTTTATTTTTTATAGCTGAAAAGCACCTTTTCACGCTGGGTAAGCCCCTGTTTCGCGTGAAATCAGCCGCCCCGCACCGCGTCGCGCCGCTTCCGCTCTGGCGCAATGGCTTTCCCGGTCGGCCGCGGCGCGACCGCGGGGGTGTCAGGCCGCCGATTGGGTCAGAAAGCCGCTGACCAGGTCCAGCTGGGCGGCGACGTTCAGCGCCGGGGCATGGCCACAGCCGGGCACCTCGATCACCGTGAGCTGGCCGGTGCGGCCGGGGCCGCGACCGACCATTGCCGACACGGTCTCGGGCAGCACCAGGTCGCTGTCGGCGCCGCGCAGGCACAGCACCGGGATGTCCAGCGCGTCATAGTGGTCCCAGATTCGGTAGTCGTCGGGGTACAGCACAAACTGCTGCACCATCGCCGGATCGTAATGCGGCGTGACCCGGCCGTCGGGCAGGCGCCGGGTGGAGGTTTCGGTCAGGCGGCGCCACTGGGCGTCGCTGAGCCAGCCGTAGGGCGCATAAACCTGGCGAAAAAATGCTTCCAGCTCACGCACCGTGACAAACGCCGGCGGTTGGCCGGCGTAGGCCTTGATGCGCTCGATGGCCGGCTGGGCCAGTTCGGGCGCGTTGTCATTGAGCACCAGCGAACGGATGCGGCCCCGCAGTGACGGCTCCAGCAACCCGGCCGCGCAGACGGTACCGATTGCACCGCCCATGGACGTCCCGACCCAGTGCACGGTGGCCAGTTCCAGCTGATCCATCAGTTCGCGGGCCTGGCGGGCGTAGAAGGCCAGGCAGTATTCGTCACGCGGCGCCGGGCTCCATTGCGACAGGCCGCGGCCCAGCGTGTCCGGGCAGATCACCCGCCAGCCCTGGCGGCTCAGGTGGACCGCCAGCTCGTCCATGTCGCGTCCGGTGCGGGCCAGTCCATGCCAGGCGATGACGGTCCCCCGCGAACGGGTGGCAACCCCCTCGCCGGGCCAAGCGGGCGCGGGCGCGGCCGAGCCGGTAGCCGGCCAGTCCAGGTAGTGAATCTCGCGGCCGGCGCAGGTCAGGTAGGCGGATACGGGGGTCATGGGGTCAATCCTTGGTCAGGGCGGACGCCGGCCAGCGACCGGGTCCGCATCCGGGGCCGCGCCTTGCAGCGCGGCCCCATCGCGACGCACTCAGTTGGGAACGTTGATGGCGGTCCCGGCGAAACCGATCACGTTGCCGGCCGCTGGCGCAGCCACGGCAGCGGGCACCTGCGCAGCCGTAATGGCCGGCGCCGCGCCCGCGGCACCGCCACGCGGGGTGGCGCGAACCACCTGGCTGGGTGGCAGCGCCGCGCCCGACTTCAGATTCGCCCAGACCGCGTTGAGCGCCTGGTTGAAATACGGGTGCAGGGGCACGAAACGATTGTCGAAACCGGAGAACGGCAGGAAGGCGTCGAAATGCTGCGCGTTGGTCACTTCCCAGTAGGTCAGGCGGGTATTGGGCCCTTCCGTGACGCGGTTATAGGCCACATAGGCCCGGGAGGAGTGGTTGACCGGCACCAGGGCGTCGTTGCGACCGTGGACGATCACGGTGGGTTTGCCACGCAGGTTGCCGCCCAGCTGCACTTCTGCCATGCCCGCCCGAACCGCGTCGCTTTGCGCTTTGGTCGGGGTGCTGGCGGCGTTCAGCTCGGCGCCCGTCATCGGGTCGCGGCCGGTCACCAGCGCGCGCTGGCACAGGGCAGCGTCCAGCGCGAAGTCGGAGCGGGTGGAGCTCTGCGATACGCCAAACTGCCAGGCCTTCGCGCCACCCACCGAGTTGTTGAACACCACCGTGGCCGGAACGCCATTGGCGGTGCCGTTGCCAGTGGCGTAGGACGTCGCCTTGACTGCCGCAACGGGGGCGATCACATCTCCGGTGGCGTTGGTTTGCGCCAGGCTCGTGCCACACAGGTTTTCCGTGACACTGAAACGCCCCAGCGCGTTGGTGTACATCATGGCGATGATGGGCGAGTTGCCCAGCCCGTAGTGCGCGGTGTGCATGGTGTCGTGGACCGCGTCGTAGCCATAGGCCCGCAGCTTGGCCAGCGCGTCGGACGCGCGGGCCGCTGTGGTGGCGCCGGTCACCATGCCTTTTTCGGCCAGTGAGGTACAGCGGTTCTCGGCACGGCCGGACATGCCCAGCAAGGCCATGTAGTTGTAGATGCTGGCCTCGGCCATCGCCGCCTCGGGCGCCAGCGCCGCGCAGGGCTGGAAGATGTTGCCATAGGTGAAGTAGTCGATCAGCGCCAG
This sequence comes from Burkholderiaceae bacterium, assembly GCA_016790575.1. Lineage (GTDB taxonomy): Bacteria > Pseudomonadota > Gammaproteobacteria > Burkholderiales > Burkholderiaceae_C > JAEUOU01. Next base: position 85,116 of record JAEUOU010000002.1, read on the forward strand.
GCCATGCCGGCCGGCCGCCACCCCGCCCTGTTGCACGCCGTAACCGGCGGTCGACTTGGGTTGGGCGCTGGGCTCGGACGCCACCACCGCATCGATCAGGCCGGCGCCGTCCTGTTCGGCCGCCTGCAGCACGGCCGCGCCCCCGTTGGACACCGAGGCGGCAATCACCAGGGTGTTGTCCGGCTTGAACTTCACCTGTTTGCCCGAGCCGCTGGAGTGCGCCGGGGCGTATTCCTGGTTGAGGACGTACAGCGCGTACTGGATCGATGCCAGCGTGTCGTTACCCCAGTCTTTCTCGGGGTTCTGTTGCGAGTGGGCATGTTTGAGCGCCAGCCGGTTGGGGAACGCGGCATTGAAGGCGGCGCGTGCCGCGTCGGTCACGTTGGCCGCAAAGTGTGCCAGCACCCCGGCTTCGGCCCGCGTGGCGCGAGTGCCGTCGATGCGGTGAACGCTGTCGTCGCCCAGGTCATGCAGGCCCATGCCTTTGCCCGAATCGGTCAGCGCGACCGCGCAGCCGCGCTTGAGGCCCCATTCGGCCGCACTGCCGATCGAGCCGTACACCCCCCGCGAGCCCGACGAAGGCCCGGCCACGATACAGGGGTTGTTGACGTCAAAGCTGGCCGGAACCTGCACCGCCATGGTGACGTTCTTGCGTCCGGTGCCGTCGTCCAGGCGGGCGACATATTCGACCCCTGGAATCAGGCCTTCGCCCAGCGTATTGTTGCCGGCAAGGTCGATATTGGGGCCGTACAGCGTGCCATAGCCGCCATTGGCGGACGGGTCCAGGATTCCCCGGTAATTGGCATAGATCGCATTGCGGCGCAGCTCCATTGCGGTGGGCGCAGCGGCATTGGCGTAAGCGGGCGCGGCGGCGGCCCCCAGCCCCGTGCGACCCAGGCCGCCGGTCAGCAGGTCCTGCGTGTCCGCACTGGTGCCCGCACCCGGTGCGGTCGCGGTATAGGCCGTGCGCGACAGCTCGACCGATCCGGCCGGCGCGCTGGCGCGTGGCTCCGGCGAATCACTGCAGGCTGCCAGCGCGGCGGCGGCAAGCAGGCTCAGTCCCAGGCGGGTGGTGTGGTCCTTCATGGTGTCTCCTTGTTGATGGACGGGTGGGGGGAATCGGGTGGAAACGGTGTCACGGTCAGGCACGCGCGGGCCGCTGGCGGAGGGCTCGTTCGCGCAGCCGCCCGACAACGCCCGTCGGGAAGTAATAGACCGACAGCACAAACAGCAGGCCCAGCCAAAGCAGCCAGCGATCGGGCGAGAGCAAGGCCGCAAGCAGGGGCACGGCCGCGGCGGCCTCGCTGGCCAGACGCAGCAGGTCCTGCAGGTAGCTTTGCGCCACGACAAAAATCACCGCGCCGATGGCCGAGCCGTAGATCGTGCCCATGCCGCCGATCACCACGATCAACAGCACGTCCATCATGATTTCGAAGGACAGCGAGGTATCCGGTCCGTTGTAGCGCAGCCAGATGGCCAGCATCGCCCCGGCCAGTGTGGCAAACAGCGCCGACAACACGGCGGAGGTGGTGCGGTAGACGACCACACGGTAGCCGATGGCTTCGGCGCGGAATTCGTTCTCGCGAATGGCCTGCAGCACCCGGCCGAACGGGGAATTGACCACCCGCAGCAGGGCCAGCATCAGCACCACGGTCAGCACAAACAGTCCGTAGTAGGTCAGCAGCCGGCCATCGAGCGAAACGCCCAGCAGCGGCTCCTCGCGAAACACCGTGCCGGGCGACAGCAGCGCCGGGAGCTTGAAGGTCAGACCGTCCTCGCCACCCGTGATTTCGGACAACTGGGACGCCAGCGTCTGGAAGGCCGCGGCGACCGCCAGGGTGATCATGGCAAAAAAGATCGCGCGCACCCGCAGGGAAAACAGGCCGATGACCAGCGACAGCAGCAGCGACAGGCCCAGCGCCACCGCCACGCCGGTGCCCAGCGCCGTCCAGGTCGGCCCCAGGGCGGTGCTGGCGATCGCCACCCCGTAGGCGCCGATGCCGAAAAACATGGTGTGCGCGAAACTGACGATGCCGGTGTACCCCAGCAACAGGTCAAAGCTGGCGACCAGGACAATGAAAATCAGAATCTTGGCCGCCACACTGAGCGCCTTGACACCAGGAAAGAGGAACGGCGCGAAAGCCAGTCCCAGCAGCACCGCCGCCAGCACAAGGGCCAGCACAAGGCTGCGCGGGAAGTCGTTGGAAAGAATCCGGTTCAGCATGGGAAAGCCTTCATTCGGAGGAGCCGACGAACCGCTTCAGCGGTTGGCCACGGGGTACACACCCTGCGGACGCCACAGCAGCACCGCCACCATCAGCGCGATGTTGGAAAACAGCGCCACCTTGGGCGCCAGAAATCCGGTGTAGTTGGCCATCAGTCCCACCAGCAGCGCCCCGATCAGCGCGCCACCGGTGCTGCCCAGGCCGCCGATGATGATGACGATGAAAATCAGCACGTTGACCTGCGCGCCCATCTGCGGCACCACGTTCTGCTGGTACAGCCCCCACATCACGCCGCCCAGGCCGGCCAGCGCGCTGCCCACCACAAACACCCCGACAAACAGCCGGCGGATGCGGTAGCCGAGCGACTCGACCATCTCGCGGTCCTGCACGCCCGCGCGAATGAGCAACCCGATCTTGGTGCGCGACAGCGTCCAGATCTGCAGCCCGAACACCAGCAGCCCCACAACCACGGCAATCAGCCGGTATTTCTCGACCGAGGCGTCGCCCAGCAGCAGCGACCCGCGCATGCCCTCGGGCAGCGGCAACGCAATCTGCAAGGGCCCCCAGATCACCTTGATCAGCTCTTCACCGATGATCATGCCGCCCATGGTGATCAGGATCTGCTTGAGGTGCTGGCCGTACACCGGCCGGACGATGAAACGCTCGAAGGCCAGCCCCACCGCCGCCGCCACCGCCATGGCAATCACCATGGCCGGCACCACCGCCACCAGGTTGCGCCACAGCTCGGCCGAGCCGGTCCAGTCGCCCATGGCGCCCAGCACGCTGGTGGCCACAAAAGCGCCCAGCGCAATGAACACGCCGTGGCCGAAATTGAGCACGTCCATCAGCCCGAAAACCAGCGTCAGGCCCGACGCAATGATGAAAATGATCATGCCCATGGCCAGACCGGCGACCGTCAGCGTCACCCAGGTCGAGCCCGATCCCACCGCCGGCAAAGCGGCCAGCGCCAGCAGCGGCACCAGGGCCAGCGGCTTCCAGTCCAGTTCCAGCGCCTTCATGCGGCACCTCCACGGAGTTTCATTACTACAAACCTGATAGCAAAAAAGCACCATTTTGTGCTGAGTATTGCCACTTTTTCCATGAAATCGCTCATAAGGACAGCCCGAGCAGCGACTGTTGCAAGGCCTCGTCGTCCGCCAGCGCCTGCATGGCGCCGGCATGGACCACCACACCGTTGTCCATGACCGCCACGGTGTCGCCGAGCCGCTTGGCAAACGACAGGTTCTGCTCCACCAGCAAAATCGTCACGCCCTGCGCCTTGAGCTGGCGGAAAGCGTCGATCATGTTGTTGATGATGGCCGGCGCCAGGCCCTTGCTGGGCTCGTCCACGATCAGCAGCTCGCGCGGCTCGACGATGGCGCGGCTGACGGCCAGCATCTGCTTTTGTCCGCCCGAGAGCTTGCCGGCCGGGTGGTTCCAGAACTTTTCCACCGCCGGAAACAGGCTGAAGATCCACTGCAGCCGGGCCTGGTCGATCTGGCCGGCGTTTTTTGCCTGGCGCGCGGCCAGCAGCATGTTTTCCTTCACCGTCAGGTCGGCAAAGATGCCCATGTTCTCGGGAACATAGGCAATGCCACGTCCGGCGATCTGCGGTGTCGCCTGGGCCGTGATGTCATCGCCCTGGAACCGGATGCGCCCCCTGGACGCTGGCCACAGCCCCATGATGGTGCGCAGCGTGGTGGTTTTGCCCGCACCATTGCGGCCGAGCAGCATGGTCAGCTGCCCGCGCGGCACCACCAGGTCCACCCCGTGCAGGATGTGGTAGGCCCCGATATGGGTGTGCACCCCTTCGAGGGTGAGCAGCACGTCGTTCATGCGGCCTCCTTGCTCACGCCCAGATACGCTTCCTGCACGACCGGCGAAGCAATCACCGCGGCCGGCTCGCCGTCGGCCACCAGCGTGCCGTTGGTCAGCACGATGATGCGGTCGGCGAGTTCGCGCACCACATCCATCTTGTGTTCGACCAGCAAGATGGTCTTGGTCTTGTCCTGCTTGAGCCGGCGGATCAGGTTCAGGATCACCGGCGCCTCGTCATGGCTCATGCCCGCCGTGGGCTCGTCGAACATGTACACCTGTGGCTCCAGCGCCATCAGCAGGGCCACCTCCAGCTTGCGCTGGTCGCCATGGGGAAGGCTGGCCACCGGCATGGTCTGGCGGTCGGCCATGGACACCGACTCCAGAAGCTCCTGCGCGCGCCGCGTCAGCGCCGTATGGTCGCTCCAGATGCTCCACAGGTTCAAACCGCGCCGGTGCGGCCCTTCGCGGGTGGCCTGCACCGCCAGGCGCACGTTTTCCAGCACGCTCAGGTTGGGAAACAGGTTGGTCAGTTGAAACGCCCGCCCCAGCCCCGCCCGCGTGCGCGCCGAAACGCTCAAACCCGAGAGGTCGCGGCCGTTGAGGCTGACACGGCCTTCACTGGCGCGCAACTGGCCGGAGATCAGGTTGAAATAGGTCGTCTTGCCGGCTCCGTTGGGGCCGACGATGGCCGTCAACGTGCCGGGCTGGAACGTGCAGGTCACCCGATTGACGGCCACATGGCCGCCAAAGCGGATGGTCAGGTCCTGGGTTTCAAGCATGGTTTCCTTGAAAAATGCGGCCTTCAGGGGCAGGTGCCAATCACGTAGTAATTGGTTCCGGTCATTTTGAGGGTGGTGGTGGTGAACACATTCCACAGCCCCATGTTCTGGTTCGATCCCTTTGCATAGGTGTAGCCGCCGGACTGCGTTGCCCGACCGGCGGTGGTATGGGCGTAGTTGCTGGCGGTGAAACAGGTGGCCGGCGGCGGCGGGTTGGCACTCGCGGTGGTTCCCGTCACTGTGGCCGAGGCCGGGCCCTCGACGCCGTTGGCATCCGCAGCGCGGACCGCCCAGTTGTAGGTGGTGGCCGCAGCCAGTCCGGTATCCGTGAAGCTGGTGCCATAGACCGGCAACGCGTTGGTCTTGTTGCTGTTTCGGTAGACGTTGTAGCTCGCAGCGCCCCCGACCGGATTCCAGGTGATGTTCATGGAACTGGTGGTGGCGTTCGAGCTTGCGACGCCCGTCGGCGCGGTCAGGGCCGTTCCGCCGCCACCACCACCGCCACCGCCGGAGCCTGTGCCTGACGAGATGCGGTCGACCATGGCCTTGATGGCGCTCATCTGGGGCCCGGTCTTCTGCGCGAAGTTGGTGCCGTACCAGCCGATCCAGTCCCAGCAGGCGTTGGCGTTGGCCAGCGAACCGCTGGCGGCCGTGCTGCGGCTGGTGTTATCGGTCTTGGTCTGAGGGAACAGCACAATGATGTTGTTGGTGTCGGCCCAGCGGGCGTAGCCGGTGTTCCTGACGAATTTGTCGCCGATCTTGTCGGTACTTTGCTGGCAACCATGCAGCGCCACATGCACCTTGCACTGGGTGCCGCTGGCACAGCTGCTTGGGACATAGACCCAGCCGGTGGACGCCATCCCGGGGTTGGCCGTGAATTCACTCTGGTTGAACTCGATGAAGTTGCTGGCCGCCGGCGCATTGTTGCGGGCATTCAGCGGGCCGTAGAACTTGGTCAATACCGCCTTGGCGCCGTCGTAGCTGCAGTTGCTGATATAGGGCGACGCAGCCGTGCCGCAACTGTTGTTGCCGGTGCTGTCGAAGTCGGTCGGAAAGGTGTGCGAGGCGCCACTTCGCACCACATGCTCCAGGTTGGCGGCGGAAACCCCGTTGTTGGTGTACTGCGTCTTCAGCGCCATCACCGGGTTCTGACCCACGGTGGTATCGCTGGTGCCGATGAACAGATAGACCTTCTGGCCGGCGATGTTGGCCTTGTTGTCGATCTGCGCGCCGCTCCAGGTGTCGATGCGGTTTTGCATGTTCGTCAACGCGGCGCTGCTGATGCTGGCGTTGTACATGCAGGCGGTGTAGTTGCTCAGGCCGGCGCACATGTAGGGGCCAGCCGCGAACACGCCCACACCCTTGAACAGCGACGAGTAGGCAATGCCCAGCTGGTTGGCCATGAAGCCCCCCGAGGACAGGCCGGATACCGTGGTCTGGCTGGTATCGACGTTGTAGGCCGGGAGGTTGATGGCCGCCGACGCCGCACCCGACGCGAAAACTCCAAGAAGAACCGCCGCACGCACATGTTTCATGGTCATTGAATGTCTCCGGTAGTTGATGGAAAGAACACAAATGACTCCCGTGGGTTCGGGGGTTCCTGAATAGGTACGTCGCAACGACGGACCGCCGTGAAGGTCATGCGCGGCCAGCCCATCGCGTGTACCGTCTCCCTGTCCATACGGTCAGCGGGCCAGCGCACCGGCGGCTTCGGACGCGAGTTGCGTCCGGTTGCGCAAGGGAACACTGATCTCCGACGCCTTGATTTCCTTGACCAGAAACAGGTCGGGAATGGCTCCGGGGCGCGCACCGGGAGCGACGCGGAAGTGGTACATCGCCTGCATGGCCTGGTGGTCTTCCTTGCGGAAGGTCATCGTGCCCTTGGGTGTCTCGAAGCTCATGCCTTCCATGGTGGCCAGCAATCGGGGGGTGCTGGCATCGCCCTGCGTCTTGCGCAGCGCCGTCACCAGCGCCATGGCCGACGAGAAGCCCCCCGCCGTGAAGAAGTCCGGCGGCGACTTGTAACGGCTGTAGTGGTTGGTAACCAGCCACATGTTCGACGGATTGCGGGAGAACGCGTAGTAGTAATACGTGGCGCCCTGCATGCCCGGGAAGTTGCCGAACTGCACCATGGCCGGCAGGATGTTGCCGCCGGTGGCGATCTCGATGCCGTAGCGTTTCAGATCGAGGTCGGCGATCTTGAACGGATTGCCTGCCCCGGCCCAGTTGATGAACACGACCTTGCGTTCCGCCGCGACGGGCTTGAGCTTGTCCACGATGCGCTGCGCTGCGGCGGTGAAGTCGGTGGTGGCGGGCGGCAGGTACTCCTCGTGAACGATGCGGGCCGATTTGGCCGCATCCCTGAATGCCGTCACGAAGTCACGCCCGAACGCGGAATCTTGCCCGAGCGTGGCGATCACGACACCGGGCTTGTCCAGCGCCACCGCGTTGGCGATGGCGTCCTGCGAGCTGTTGCGGCCGGTGCGGAAAACGTACTTGTTCCACCGCTCGCCGGTGATGCTGTCGGCCACGGCCGGTTCGACCAGCAGGATCTTCTTGAATTCTTCGGCCACCGGCAGCATCGCCAGCGCGACACCGGACGAGGTGGGTCCGACCGCAATGTCGGCCCGGTCATCCGCGTAGGCCGCCGCGAGCAAGGACTTGCCCAGGTCGGGCTTGCCCTGGTCATCCTTCTCGATCACCACCAGCCGCTTGCCCGCGACCATCATCGTGCCCTCGGTGGCGTACTCCAGACCCATCATGAACCCGGTCGACGTCTGTTTTCCGTAGGCTTCCAGCGGACCGGTCGCGCTGCGGATATGGGCGATGCGGATCTCGCCGCCCGGAGACGCCGTGGCCGTTCGGAATGCGCTCCCTTTGCCCTGCGCCAGAACCAGTGAACTGGCCACCAGCGCGGCCGCCAGTAGGCCGCTGCGGCGCGTGTTGCGCCAGAAATCAGAAGAAGTCATCCGTGGCATGCGTGGTCTCCAATGGTGTTTTGAGGCAAACCATCCCTGACCCCGAACGAATCGGGGTTCTTTTTTTTGTGGGAATCCGGATTGGCGGACGGCGGCTCGGCCCCCCCGTCGCGCGCACAGCACCGTGCGCCCGGGTCCGGACGGACACGGCGCCGGGGTGGTCGATCAGCGCTTGTTGCGGATCGGCACGTTCATCTCGGAGGGCTTGATCTCGCGGACCAGCTCGGGCACACCCCAGGCGAAGGCCGGGTCGACCTTGATTTTGAAGTGGTACATGCTCTGCATGGCCTGGTGGTCTTCCTTGCGGAAGGTCATCGTGCCCTTGGGGGTGTCAAAACTCATGCCTTCCATGGTCTTGATCAGCGTCTCGGCGCCGGTATCCCCATTGGTCTTTTTCAGAGCGGTCACCACGGCCATGGCGGCCGAGAAGCCGCCGGCAGTGAAGAAATCGGGCGGCGACTTGAACTGGCTGTAGTGGCGCGACACCAGCGCCTCGTTGACCGGGTTCTTGGGCATGCCGAAGTAGTAGTAAGCCGCGCCTTCCATGCCCGGGAAGTTCTTGTAGGCCACCATGGCCGGCAGGATGTTGCCGCCCGTGGCAATCTCGATACCGTGGCGCTTCAGATCCATGTCGGCCACCTTGAACGGGTTGCCGCCCGCCCAGATGATGAAAATGATCTTGCGGCCCGGCAAGCCCTTGAGCTTGTCGATCATGCGCTGCCCACCGGCAGTGAAGTCGGAGGTTGCCGGCGGCAGGTATTCCTCGTGCACGATCTTGGCCTTCTTGACCGCTTCGCGGAAGGCCTTGACGCCATCGCGTCCGAATGCCGAATCCTGCGCCATCGTGACAATGGAGACACCCTCCTTGTCCAGCGCGACGGCGTTGGCAATGGCGTCCTGGCTGCTGTTGCGGCCGGTGCGGAAGATGTAGCGATTCCACTTGTCGCCGGTGATGGAGTCGGCCACCGCCGGCTCGACCAGCAAGATCTTCTTGTATTCCTCGGCCACCGGCAACATGGCCAGGGCCACCGGCGAAGCCGTCGGGCCGACCGCCAGGTCGACCTTGTCGTCGCCGTAGGCGGCGGCCAGCAGGCTCTTGCCCAGATCGGGCTTGCCCTGGTCATCTTTTTCAATCACGGTGATCTTTTTGCCAGCGACGGTCATGGTGCCGCCGGTGGCGTAGTCCAGACCCATCATGAAACCGGTCTGCGTCTGTTTGCCGTAGGCCTCCAGCGGACCGGTCTTGCTGTAGATGTGGGCGATCTTGATGTCTTTGGACTGGGCGAAGACCGGCGCGGCAAAGGCGGCAGCCACAACGGCCAGAGAAATCACGGAACGGCGATGCATGGAAAGGTCTCCTTGAGTGGTGCGACAGATATGCAGACACCGTGCCAGCACGCAAACCCTTGATTTCAATGATTTTTTCCAAACCACCCCAATCAAATTGCCTGAATTTCAGACAACTGATGTGTATACGCTTCAGTCACATGTCTGAAGAAGAATCAGGGTTTTCCAGACGTTGATACAAGGTCGCACGGGAAATGCCCAGCAGGCGCGCGGTGGCCAGCTTGTTGCCGCCGGTGGCCTGCAGGGCGGCATCGATGGCGCGCCGCTCCAGCGCCGCCACCTGTTCGGCCAGCGGGCGCAGCAGGTCCGAGCCGGCATCGCGCGGCGCCTCGGCCGCCGCCAGGGCGGGCGCAATCTGCGCCAAGCCCGAGCCGCGCAGCACCGACGCCAACTGGCTCGCGTCGATACGCGCCGTGTCACAGGACATGGCGGCCTGCTCCAGCACATTGCGCAGCTCGCGAATGTTGCCCCGCCATGCCTGGCCGGCCAGCAGGGCCAGCGCGTCGGGCTGCCATTCGGGCGGTGGCATGTTGCTGCGATGCGCCAGGTCTTCGGTCAACGCCTCCACCAGGGCGGGGATGTCACTGCGCCGCTCGCGCAGTGACGGCACGCGGATGGGCAGCACATTGAGGCGGTAAAACAGGTCCTCGCGAAAGCGCCCCTCGCGCACCAGCGCGGGCAAGTCCCTCGAGGTGGCCGCAATGACGCGGGCATCGAACGGCACCAGCCGGTTGGAGCCCAGCGGCTCAATCTCGCCCTCTTGCAGGGCGCGCAGCAGCTTGGCCTGCAGGCTGGGCGGCATGTCGCCAATTTCGTCCAGGAACAGCGTGCCGCCGTCGGCCAGCTTGAACTTGCCATCGCGCCCCTTGCGATCGGCGCCGGTGTAGGCACCGGGCGCGACACCAAAGAACTCGGCCTCCAGCAGGGTATCGGGCACGGCGGCGATGTTGACGCCCACAAACGGCCCGCCCGCCCGCGCCGAGGCGGCGTGAATGGCATGGGCCAGCACTTCCTTGCCGGTGCCCGTCTCGCCCAGCAGCAACACCGGGCTGGATGACTGCGCGGCACGTCGCGCCTGGCGTTTGACCTCCACCGCCGCCGCGCTGGCGCCGACAAAACTGGCAAAGGTGTAGCGCGACTGGCGCTGCCCCGCCACCGCCGGGCGGCTGCGCTGCACGGCCAGCTCGCGCCGCGCGTCGTCCAGGTCGCGCTGCAGCAGCGAGAACTTGTCCATCAGCGGCTGCAGGTTGGTTTCCGCATGGTCGAACAGCACAATGCCCAGCGCGCCGATCACCGCCCCGGCGCCATCACGCAGGGGAATGCGGCTGACGACAAAGGTGCCGGCACGGTTTGTCAGCAGGTCGATCAGGATCGGCTTGCCGGTTTCCAGTACCTTGTGCATCTGCGTGTTCTGCACCACCCGCGAGACAGGGTGGCCGACAAAGTCTTCCTCGCGCTCGAAGCCCAGCGCGGGCAGGTAACGCCGGTACTGGTCATTGATCCAGACCACACGGGCCTCGCGGTCCACCAGCAGCATGCCCTCGCTCGCCGTGGCAAACAGGTCGAACATCGACCGCGCGGCCAGCTCCAGAATGCTGGCGGCATCACGCGGCAGCGCCGCCTGGACGCCGCCCGCCCGGGGTTCGGTGGCAGACATGGCGCGGATGTTACCCAAGCGGCCGCGACCAGGGCATGGGCGCAGGGGTTGGCCGCACCCTCTTTACTATCTCTTTTATAGCGAAAAGTGACCTTTTTACGTTGGGTATGGGCATTTTTCGCCATATTTTCCCCAACCAGAGCCATTGCGGCCGGCCGCCCTCCCGTCCGCCCGCCGATGCGTCACCACGGGCGCGGCGGGCGCCCCCGAACCACTCACTCAATACCGCAGCCGACCGTCGGTATCCACGGTCGCCAGTTCGACAAAGGACAAACCAGCCCTTCGCTGGGGCGTGTAGCGAAGTACCAGGCCGGCAAGATCAATCTCCGCGTCGCGCAGTCCATCAATGAACCGTCGGCGCGTGAGGCTCGGGCCCGTCCGTTCCAGGGCCTCGGTCAGGGCCCACGCCGTCAGATACCCCTCCAGGCTGGCATAGGTTGCGACCCCGCCCGGATATCGCCTGTCAAACTCCGCCCTGAATGTCCGGATGACCGGATGCTTCAGGCTGCCGGGCGGCGGTGTGATGGTCGCAAACACCATGCCCGCTGCTCCAGGGCCCAGCCGCTCGACAATCTGGGAGATGCCGGAGTTGACGGCATACACCCGCACATGGGGAGCCAATCGCTGCAAGGCCTGGAACAGGCGCACGTAAACGTCCGGGCTTCCATGGTTCATCACCATCTGTGCGCCCGAATCCAGAATCCGGGCCGCCACGGCTTGAAGCGCCGCATCGCTGACTTCCCCTCGGAAGGGCAGATCAGCGACAACGGACATGCCCAGTTCACGGCTCAGAGTGCGGACATTGCTGACGTGTTTTTCACCCGTGGGGCTGTCCGCACGAAAAAAGGCCAGGCGGGTGAACCCGGAGGTTTTCGCGTGCTGCATCATCTTCCGAAACTCGTCCTTGTGCTCGGCGCGCACAGGCACCACCAGGGGGTCGTAAACCTCGCGAAAATCCGGCGACCCCGCCATGGGGCCGAACAGCGGCACGCCCAGACTCCTGGCAACTTTCAACACCGCCGTGGAGGGCCCTCCCTCCAGCGTGCCAAAGAGAACAAAGGCCTTGTCGCGTTCGACAAGCGTGCGGGCGTTGTCCTCGGCAAGCGCAGCTTTCCCCTGATCGTCAAGTGTTCTCAGGACCAACTTTCGCCCGTGGACACCGCCAGCCCGGTTGACTGCATCAAGCTTGAGCCGGATGCCATCCATCACCGCGGTTCCATAGGGGTCGCGGCCTTCTTTGAGGCTGAGGGTCTGTCCGATGACGATGGCGTCTGCCGAAACACCTTCGTTTGCCCGCACCTGGCCGGCAAGCACCCCAGTCACGCCGACAAAAAGGGCAAATCGAAGGACCCGCCGACGGGTCCATGGGAAAAGTGGAAATCTCATGGTGATCAAGGAATTCACGTTCCGGTTGCCGTGACCAGACAATCGACGACGAACCGGACCGCCCCCCCTGCGGGAAACGAAGGCAGACTCGTCCCGCCAGGAGTCAGGATGTCCGCGGGTGTCGCCGGACACGTAGCCGCCGGCAGTCCACCCGCCGCGGTACAAGCCGAAACACTGCAGCCGCCAAGGCCGGGGCCGGGGGTATCGACAACGATGGCGTTATCGGCTGCGGAAGGCCCCAGGTTGCTGAAGGTCACCGTGTAACTGGTTGTTTGGCCCGAATACAGCTGGGTGACGTTATTGGTCTTGGTGACCTGCAGGTTCGCGCTGCAAATGAGGCTGGTAACCGCCGTCGCGGTGTTATTGGAAGGCGCAAGGTCGGCCAACGGGCTGCTGAAGCCGGAAATCGTCACCGTGTTGGTCGCGGGTCCGGCACAGGCGGCCGAGGACACACGGGTCGTGAGCGTGATGGAGTCGAGCGAGGTCGCGGCCGAAATCGGGGCCACAGGCCCAACGCGGTCGCAGGTGATCGTCTGTCCAGCTGGCGTGCAAGTCCAGTTGAACGGCGTCGGAGCCGCGGTGAGCGTTAACCCGACAGGCAACGTATCGCGCACACGAACCGTACCAAGGGCCAAGGTCTCAGTGCCGGTGCGACTGGTGGCCTGATGGGTGGCGTAGTTCAGGTCGCCGATACCCCTGCCGTTGTTGCGGGGTGTGAGGGTATAGCTCAGCGTGGCGCCGGCAGTCACGCTGGCTGGCGCGGACTTGGAGATGGAAAGGTCGCCGTTCAGGCACACATCCTCGGCAGAGGGGCCGGCCTCCAATCCGGAATAGTTGGACCCGCCCACCGTGGTACCCGGCCCGGGATTCGTCTGATAGGCCGTAGTGACGGTGCCCCCGACCATCGCACCGGCGCGATTGGCCGTGTTGTTGGCGGCAATCGTTACGGTCCGGTTGATGTCCGAACGCGTGGGATCGTAAAAGTTCAAACCTGCCGGGTTGTGGTAGCAACCCACCGTGGCCGTTGCCGGTATGCTGACCGCAAAGCTGAGCGTAAGCCGTCCCGGCGAGCCGTTGACCTGGCCAGGCACCGTAAATCGCCCCCACACAGGTGCCGCAGCCGGCGTGCCGTTCACTGAGAGATTTGCGGTACCGCCGGGCGAACCGGTGACAGCGGGCAACCCGGGCGTGGGGCCCTCGACGAATCCGCCGAAAACGGTGGCCGAAAGGGTGGGCGAAAACGTGATGCCCGTCGATTGCGCGAAGGTCCAGCCTGGCGGCAGGGCATTGTCGACCAGACTGGCACCGATGGCCGCGCCGCCAGCGTTTGTGATCACCAAGGTGTAACTCGCCGATGCCGCCCCCAAGGCGCTGATGCTGGGTGTGAGCGTCGCCTTGGAAACGTTCAGCTCCGGCAGGCAGCGCGCGCCGGGGCGAGTACCTGGCGGTGTGCCCGCGTCGATGATGTCAGTGCCGCTTCCGCCCGGGGTCGCACCATGCGCGGCACCGCCGACCGGGTCACTACCCAGGTTGGTTGTGCCGTTCGGTCCACCGGAGACATCGACGGCCGCCCCGGACGCACGGATCACAACACCGCCGGCACCACCCCCACCCCCCGCGTGGGAATCCGGACCTGCCAGGTACGAATCACCGCCGCGGCCTCCCCGCGCCAGCACCACCAGATTCCCTAACGCACCGGACTGGCTCGATATAACAACGGAGCCTCCCGCACCTCCTGCGCTCGCCCCGTCGTTATCCGGGTTGTTGATTCCGGCCAAACCGTTTGCGGTAATGGTTCCGCTTCCCACCGCAGAGCCGACGTGCACCAGCACGATACCGCCGCCCGCCCCTCCTCCAAAAGCAACCGGGTCACCCGAATTGTTGGCGCCACCCGCTCCTCCACCTCCGCCCATCACCAGCCGGTTCAGGCCCGCCGCCGCAAAACGTGCGCCCCCAATGCCACGCATGTCGAAATCAGCGACCGTGAAGGTCCCGCCCCACCCGGAGTCTTTCCACCCATAGCCGCCATAGCCGCCGATGCCACCATTGCCGCCGCCACCGCCGCCACCGTTGTCCCTGCCGCCATCACGGTTGTTTCCACCACCGCCTGCGGTGGCCGGTGCGCCCCGCCCGTCATCGCCGTTGGCGTATCCACCCCACGCGACACCGTTGTCCGTGCGAAGGTTCGTCGCAGGATCAAACGTGAAGCGCGGAGTCCCACCAATGCCCTCACCTTTGGTGGCGTGGGCATTGTTGGCGACGGTTTCCACCCAATCGGGTAGCACATCGTCGTCATTCGACAGCTCCCAATCCAGCGACGCCCCCCCGCGAAACCCGAAACCGCTGACGTTGATCGTCTGACCATTCCAGTTGAGTTGGCCTGTCACATCAATGGCCACTACCCCTCCGACGCCCTCGGACGCCACCCAGTAGAGCGGCGTGACCGGACCACTGAGCGCAAGTGCGGAGTACTGCGGAACCCGGATGACCTGAAACGTCCTTCGGTTGAAACTACTGGTGTCCTGCTGAACGTATGCTGCCAAAAGCTGGTTTGTGCCGCCGTCCAAACGCAGATTCAGCACCGAAGCACTGGAGCCGGGGCTCGCCCGAACATATTGGTATCGGCCGGCTGCACAGGTACCGGGTTCGGTGTACCCGCGCCCTTGTGTGCCGCCTTCACCATAAGCACTGGTATTCGAAGTATTCAGCGTCGCGCATTGCATCTGAATCACGAGCACAAGGTCGCCCTGAGTGATGTCGGTGCCGCCACCCACTTTGGTCAAGCCGATCGTCGTACTGCTTGCGTCGTACGTACCGACCGCAGGGCGGTAATAGGTGTTTACCTGCCCAGCCGTCGGACCGATGGCGTCACGCCCGGGGATCGCGCAGGTTTGGGCTTGAACCCAGCCAGGAAAAAAAACAAATAAGAAAACCGCAAGCGGAGGAAATGCCCGAAAAATAACTTCGCGTAAAAGAAACGCCGATAATCCTCGATAGAGAAAGTCTCGAATAGAAGCGCCAGTTTGCATTCGCACATGCTAATTGCGCAAGGCATCTGCGTTATGTGCAATCGAATCGATTCGCGTGTCCAAGGGAACTGATTCGTCGTGCCAAAACGGCAAGAATATTTACCGCACGAATTTTCCGCCACGACTGATCATGGTGAGCTCCGTGAATCGGGAACCTTCGTGATTCTGTGGTGTAAATGTGATACGAAAACCACCGATATCAAATTCATACAGTGATTCGAGGCCAGCCACAAAGGACTCGCGCGTCAGGCCGCGACCAGCTCGCCGTAATCCTTCGGTCACAACCCGTGCAATGAGATAACCCTCCATGCTGGAAAAATCGATCTCTTTTTCCCCCATGGCGGCCATATGACGTTGATAATCCCGAACCACCGGCAAGGCCGACTGAAACGGCGAGGGCACCACCTGCGAAATCACCACGCCGATCCCGCTGTCACCAAGCTCATCTGCCAATGCCTTGGAACCCACAAAACTCACATTGAAAAACTGTCCCCCGTAACCCCGCTGACGCGCCGCCTTGATGAATGCGGCACAGGATTTGTAGGCGCTGACCTGGACAATGGCCTCCGGTTGGGTTTTGAGAAGCTGGTCCAGTGCCTTGGCGACATCCACACTGTTGCGCTCGACGGTCCCCAACCCCGCCGGCTCCATCTTGCGCCGTTGAAGCGCACGGCGCACACCGGCCAGGCCCGCCTCGCCATACGAGTCGTTCTGGTAAAACACACCGATCTTCGTGACGCCGAGGGTTGTCAATTGCTGGACGATGCGTTCCATCTCATCGAAGTAACTCGCCCGTACATGAAAAAGATTGCGATTGAACGGCTCACGCAGGCCTTGCGCACCGGTAAACAGACCGATGAGCGGTATGCCGGCTTCGGAAATCACCGGCACCGCCGCAAGGCCGGTGGGCGTACCCACTGAGCCCGCCAAGGCAAATACCTTGTCCTCGTTGATCAGTGCGTTGACGGCCGCGACTGCCCTGTTGGCTTCATACCCGTCGTCCCGGGAAACAAGGCGGATGGTGCGCCCGCCTACGCCTCCACCGGCATTGACCTGCGCAAAACAGGCTTTCATACCCGCTTGCAAACGCAAGCCCAATTGGGCGGCGGGCCCACTCAAGGCAGCAAACTGCCCGAAAACCACTTCCCTATCAGTAACGCCAGGAGCGCTTGCCCAGGAATGCGGCAGGTGGGCAAAAGTAAGCGGCGCCGAAAAAAAGAGGCGGCGTGAAAGAAACATGGTACGAACCTCATTCTCACCAGGACATCAATGCAACAGCACTGAAAAGGCCGCAGCAATAGGCATCAACGACAGCAAAAACCGAAATAAATCGGAAAAAACCGGCCGGATCCGAATCAACCTCGACCGACGTCGACTGAATTGCTGAAATTCAGCGTAGAAACATCGAAAATCATGGAATCATCATGATAGATTTTCGCCTCACGTATGGAACGTCTATCAGCAGACTTCCAGTGGTCCAGACAATAGTCAAGTCTTGTAAATATCTCATGACGTTTCATCTGCCCGCCACTGGATGCAACCCATGCAATCCGCGGGGAAAGATCAACCTTCTCCTGATTCTCGAATACATTCAGTCGCAGCAAACCTGAAAGAACCTTGGATGCCGTCGCCTTGATATCATCGCTCTTGCCCAGCGTCTCAACAGCAACATAGAACTCTGTATCGGAAATGCGGCCCGCCATATTGAACTCGCCTGCTGTATTTTCAATCACCCGGGCAACGGACTGAATATTCGTCAAGCTCAAAACGACATTACTTGCAGCCTTGATACGAATTTGGACTTTTATCAAACCGTACGAATGCCCGTTTCGCCGGCTTCTTTCGATCATTTCATCGACGAACTTTGCCAATCCGACCTTATTCAACAAACCGGTCAATGCGTCCCGAGTATGTCCGTAATACGCAGCAACGCGATTCCGATGCTTGCTCAAAACACGGACAAAAAGCAATGCAATGCCGATGGTGATGTGCACACAAAAACCGAACTCGACAGCACCTTTCACCCACCACTCCTCATTGCTCACGACACCAGAGTCCCGGAGCGCGGCAACAAATGAACCACAAACGAGAGGAACGCCACTCAAGGCGGCGGCGACAAGATGACGATTGCCCAACTTGATCGCAGTGAACAGGATTCCGCCGGTGACAACAACGGCCACCGCAAACAAAAGCCCCAGCAAAACCGAAGGATTAGAGCCGAAGAAGAAGACAACAAATACCGGCAATACAACCGAAGCAAGGGAAGCGGAATTCGCAATATCCACAGCGAAGGGATGCCTCTGCCCCTTCGCCGTAAGCGCAAGGACAATTTGAATCGCCATCGCAATGGCTGCGCCGGATAAAAGTGCATCGAAGAGATAGACACTGCCTGGCCCGGGCCGCAGCAAAGCCGGCAACGGCAATCCGTTGTAGTGATAGAGGAAAAGGAAGGCGATGAATGTTCCGCCCAGATAAAGCAGATTCAATCGGTCGGGAAGGAAATACAGAAGCGAAAACAGAATCAACGTTGCGAGTACGCCGTAGCCAATCAGAATGCCAGCGTATAAATTATCAATGCCTTCATGCATCCTTCCTTCAAGACCATCTTTCTGGAGTTCAACTTTCATTATGATGGGCAGCTTGTTGCTGATTCGCACAAGATAAACGTTCGAATACTCACTGCCTGGATTGCCAGAAACCTGAAGATGGGGTAAGCGAAGTTGCGGCAATGCCCAGGATTCCCTGGGGAACAACAGGCCCGTCAGGCCAATTCGCTCTGCCGCCCCGGCACGATTGATCCTGTACAACTCGGCCTTTTCCAGTCGAACGTAGTCAAGATACAGAAAAGCAGGGCCGGACAAGCGGGGAATCTTTCCAACATCGATCGCAAGCCACAGACTTCGCTCATCACGAGGAATCTGCACGACATTAGACGTGAGGGGGACAAAAGAAGCTATTTGCTTCGCCGCATCGCTGGCGCCGACTTCACCAACGTAGGATGCAGGCAAATGGGAAAGCGCCGGATTCGGTGCCGCATCGTGAGATCGTGGCGCAATGAAAAAAAATACCGCCGCAACAATGATGACAAAAATCGGTGAGTACCTCATTACCTCGATGGCCAAAAGTGACTTCAAATAGCCAGATTCTTTCCATGATTTCATGACTCGCGCTTCCTGATAATGATGTCTTTATCGGTCACCGTGCGCCAGAAGAATAGACATCGGAAACTCGGTCATACATTTCTTCTGCGAGATCCTGATAATGTTCTCGGGAGACCATTTCGTAGACCATGGTTCGAACTATCTCAATATCACGCCGACCATTCGCCTGAAGAACCTTCAATCTTGCTCCATGGGCCTCTTTGCACGCACAGGTCTCTAGATATTCAAGAATAATTTCCTTGGCCTGTTCATTGCGATCCAGAATACTTTTCCCTGTTGTATCTTCGTCCTTCTTCAACCAGAAGCCGATGAGATTAACAAAACCAATGACTATGGAAGAATTCGGTTTGATCAGGGATTCCTTTTCATTTTTTTTCATTGGTGTCGTCACTCGACCTCCGTCTGAAAGCGTCGTGTTTCTGAAAGGTAGGCGACTCAATTGAAAAACTGAACGGTTCAGCAAAGGACTTCATTCGACCATCGCCCAATTAAAGCAAAATCGCCAGACATACCCGCCATGCCCTTCAGCTTGCTCGGACACAGGCAAAGCCCCGAGTGGAGCAATTAATCCGCGGCAACCGTCAAATTTTGAGTCACCGGGGAGCGCCAGAAACCGAGAGGACATTTGCATTTTCCCCATAACGATGCACGCGCTTACAGAGCCCTTGGAACGCGCGAAAGAAATTCCGCTTAACTCATGCGAAGGTCCGAAACTTCGGGCCTGATAGCAAATTTCAAGGAGAATTCGCTATCAAGTTCAATTTCCGATCTGTGACCGATGAGCGATCAGGTTGTGCTTCAGAATGTCATTTCTTTGTCAAGCTCCATGATCTTGCGCCGCCCAAGCGCCAGATTGGACCGGTTCTTATCGAGGACGACGTAAATGAATACCCCCTCTTTTCTTGTCGACGGCCGAAGAATGTGGTACTGCTTCGACAAAGTAATCAGCATGTCTTCAATCTCGTCGTTCAGCCCAAGCGCTTTCATGGTCTTGTTTTTCGCCCGAACCACTTCCGTGTTGCCCGCAGCCGCGATCTCCAGATCCAATCCGGCGCCGACACTGCCGAGCATCATGCCGCTTTGACTATCGACCACTGCCGCACATAGCGCGCCATCGATGTTGAGAATTTCATCCAGGGTTTGTTTGATTGTTGCCATATTTGCCGTTCACGTTCGCGGATTGAGAATGGGTAAATCATATTGCCGCGAACACCAATATGAATTACTTTCATGGCGAGAGGGGTATCGCTTTCTGCGACACGTCATCAGGCCCACCGAAACACTATTTTCCAAAGATACGGATGGAGCCCCTGCTTGCTGCGTGCTGCAAAGGGAACTAGAAAGTTGAATTTCCAGCAGCTGAAAATTCCTTTGCCAACTGGTTGGCTCTATACATCACCTGCGCGAGGTGGCCAAAACCATCTGCCACGACAATCATGACAACCTCGCGTTTCTCTATTTCAAATTGACGTACGACGGCAAACCCGCGTTCGGTATTCAATATCATGTTCGAGCAGTGCCCGAGACCAGCCTCCTGCGTTGCCACCGAGCCGATGCTCGCTATTGAGCTGGCAAGTGCCGCAATTCGTTCCGGCTGGGCGGGCCCGGAAACGGCAGAGACAATCTCAAACCCATCAATCGTCGCAACCACGACGGCTTCGAGGCCCACCTCGCTGGCCATAGCCACTTGCGCACTTTGCCTGCACTTTCGAAGGCATTCTTCGGAAAAAATTTGGTTCGTATTCATTTTTTATTCAGTTCAGGACAGGTCTGCTTCGGCCTGGGACAGTAAAACATCGATGAGCAAAACAACATCGTCACGCAATCTGACATCTACGGGTATGACAGGGAATACGTATCCTTCGCTTTCCAGCAATTTGGCATAATCTTCGATTGTCGGAAAGCTGCTGTTTTCAGTACGTCCGACCCCGATCACACAGGGAACCTTTTTCAACTCTTCGGCAAAGCCCTGCAGGTAGACCGACAGATCGCTCAGCGGCTCCGCCCGGGAGTTGTCAATAAGGATGATGATTCCGAGTGCGCCCCTGGCAACAATTTGCCAGACAAAGCGAAAGCGAGACTGCCCGGGGGTTCCGAACAGGCGAATTCGGTCCCCGTTATCCAGCGTAAGAAATCCATAATCGAATCCCACCGTGGTAGTTGCCTTGGCAACCTCGACATCATTATTGGTGACGTCCGTCAGGATGGGCGGCACCTCACTGACGGCGGCAATAGCCGTTGTTTTGCCAGCGCCAACGGTGCCGGTAAATATCAGTTTGTACTCTTTCATGGCTTCAGATTCCAAGGCGCCGTCGAATTCTTGAAATCAGGGAAACTCCCTGAGTTTCATTCTTCGTTTCCGGCTTGTGGCTTTCGCTGCCATAAATGGAATCGAGGAAATTTTTATTTGGTGGCGGCGAAGCGTCTTGCATCTTTCGCAATAAACCTCGCCGGTCCAGCTCCACCACAAATTTTTCACATTCGCTGAACGACACATTCGCATGACCGGATATCGAATTCAGATCAAAATATCTGCGGGTCAACAACGTTGCGATCCGCATCCGGTTGTGATCACCTTGTATCAGGTCGGGCCCGGGCCAGCGAATCAGTTTGAAGTACGCTTTTCTGCTTCCGCCCTCGGGGTTGTTTTTCGGAGGCGTACCTGCACCGTTAAGCCAGGACTCCGCACCGATATTTGCCGATTCGAGGGCCGTGGATTGCGGTTTGGCCTTCCAGCGGCTCAATATTCCCTTGTCAATCTGTCGGGTTCCTTCGATCTCAAGCTGAACCTGACCGAGCCAATCAACAAGTTGCTCTGACCGGATGGGCCGTCGCATACCGTCCTCGGTTTCCTGGCCGAACGGCGCTACTTTCATGACTGATCGCCCGAAGGTATTTTTGTTCAGATCGTCGGGCCAGTATCGGTAATCAATCAACAGGGCATCGTAAGGGGGATTGGTAACCAGGTGCCATCTGAATTCCGGCTCGACACCGTATAGACGGAACAACGTCTTAATCAACGCCTCTTCGGCGGGATGCAATTCGATGACCCCGAGCCTCAGGATTTTCATGTTGCCGCTCATCGAAAAGGATTCTTGCGCCGTGTTATTGATATTTCGACTACCCATTTCTTTTCCTTTGTTGGCCCCCGCCTTTTTCAGCACTTGATTTTTTTATAGTCCCGTTCGATGCCGGTTTTATATTTCAAGGAGTCGGTCGTCTTTTCTCAACCGGATGGAGTCTACGTTTTCATTGGTGCGGATTCATGCGCAATCGGCTTGATGTTCATGCTGGTTCGGATATTTTTCGAGATCAGTTCGATGTGCTGCGGCTACTCTTTTTCCGGATGGCGTTTAAAATGGACTGTGCTTTTTCCGCACGGCTCTCCGCCTTTGTTTATTGAACTCTCTATGCCTATCAAAAGCTTCGATGCCGGCTGCTCGGGTCATCCGATTGAATTGCTATTGGCTTTGGCCAGCTGTTCATCGCCCGAGGTTCGGACCCTGACATTGACGCATTTGGGTTGGGTGCCATCGGTTTCGGAGGACGCGGCCGGGTTGCGCCTGATCTGGGTTGAGCGCGGACACTGCAGCATCCAGACTCACGACGGGCATTCGGTACTCTTGGAGCCCGGGTCGGCTTGTGCCTTACTGCGTGACACACAAGTCAAAGTCAGTGCCACCGCGTCCAGGCCAATGCCCTGGCTGATGGTGGTCGAGGTTCCCACCACTAGATGGCTGCAAGAGCAACTGCTGCGCGTAGATCGTGTTGCTGGCCTGGACCTGTGGCATTGGAATCATCCTGAGGCTGAGTCCTTGCGGATGTTGCGCCTGGTCGTTCAGGACCAGATCCTCGCGGAGAACTCGCGAGAGCAGCAGCAGTGGCTTGCTCCCGCCGCCATGGCGCTGATCAAATGCGCCGCCAGCGAGCTGATCAATCAGCCTGGGCTCAGCCCCCTTTCCGCGCTCGTCGCTGATCGACGGCTTGGGCGCGCCATTTCATCCGTCCTGATGACGGAGGGGCCTCTTGCGGATATTGATACGCTCGCTCAGCTTTGCTATTGCGCTCGTGCGACCTTCACCAACAAGTTCAGTGACCTGACCGGTGACAGCTACCTCAGTTATCTGACGTCGTGGCGCATGAATCTGTCCAGTCTCCGATTTCGCCTTCAACGGGCAACGGTCGCGGACGAATCGGCGCGATACGGATATCGCAGCGAGGCGGCCTTCCGAAAGACGTTCAGCCGCGTCAATGGAATCGCACCCGGCAAAGTGCGGCGGGCGCTCGATGCAGGATCAGCGTCCACGCCCGCAACCACAGCGGCAAAGTCACATGCGAAACCGTTGCCGCCCGTCATCCATGTGGGTCACCATGCCTCTCCCCCAGACCTGCAGCAGCTGATTTCCCAGGTGATTACGAGACTCTGATCCGGGCTTTGGGGTAGGCGTCCCCATCACCCAGCCAGCGGAACCGGACTGGCACGCCCTCTATCGCTTTTGACTGCGGGTGATTGCGAGAAATACCGGCTCGCCGTTGACCAGCAAATGGCTGAGGGTGATTTCCACGCTGATCAGGTCACCACTCTTGCAGGACAGGTCGGCACTGTAGACAACCGAGTCGTTCAACTTCATGGATTGGGTCAGCGCGCGCCATGCGGCGGCATCCGTGACCGCTTTGTTGATATCCGTCACACCCATTTGAGTCACTTCGCTCAAATTGAATCCGAGTTGATCGATGGCTTCCCCGTTTGCATCCAGAAAGCGGGAAGTGGCCGGGTCAATCACCCACGCCGGCTCTCGGATGTCCTGAAGCAATTGAGCAAAATTTCCCGAGGCCAGGAAAGGCGATTTTTGCAGTTCATCCCGCATGAAATGTCTCCGACTTTTTGTGTTTTGAGAGGCCACCAATGTATCCGCCGTGACCCCGAGGGAGACGTCCCATCCGGAGAGTTGCTTTGAATGAACATGAATCTGCATCCGATCAGACGCACTTTTTGTTGCGGGGCACACCACGGCGGCCGGTTACTTGCTGCGGCTACTTGCGGTGAGGCCCAGGGTGACCAGCCCGACTCACCGGAATGGACCATGCCGACTGCAGGCAACTTTGCGGATCAGTTGGCGAGGTTTCACGGAATGATCTCTTTTCGATAGCAAGGAACGACCTTTTTACGCTGGGTACGGGCACAAAACGCCTGTAATTGGCCCAAATAGCCTGTTTTCGGACGGCCGGGGCAGCCGCGCAAGGGGCGCGGGGCTGCGTCAACGTGCCAGGCGGGTCATCAGCAGGCCGAGCCACTCGTGCAGGGCGTTTTGCCAGGCCAGCAGGCTCTTGGCCAGGGAGTATTCGGTCAGTGGGGTACTGGCGCCGGTGCGAAAGTCCACCGGATAGGGGGTCACGGTACAGGGCACGGCGGCAAATTCGGCCATGGCACGCGGCATGTGGGCGGCCGAGGTGACCAGCAGCCACGGCTGGCGGCAGCGCGGGCCCAGCAGGGACGCCACCTCACGCGCGTTCTCACGGGTATTGCGCGAGCCGCTCTCCAGCAGCACCCGGCGCGGGTCCACTCCCTGTTCGCGGTAGAAGGCGCGCGCCAGCTCGGCTTCGGGTACGCCGGTGGGCAGCAGGCGCCCTTCCCCGCCGCTGAACACCACGGTCATGCCGGGGTACTGCCGCAGCAGGGCCAGGGGCACGGTCATGCGTTCGGCGGCCTCGTTGAGCGGCACCTGGGCATGCGCGCGAAAGGTGTCTGTGGGGCCAACGGCGCCACCGAGCACGATCACCCCCGCGTAACGCGACAGCGATTCGGCGGGTGGCACCGGGTAGCGGTTTTCCAGCGGACGCAACAAGGCATCAGGCAGCGCCCGAAACCCCAGCAGCCCCAGCAGCAGCAGCCCCACCCAGAGCATCACCGTCGCGGTGCGGCGCCGCCGCGCCAGCAGCAACAACGCCAGCAGCCACCACAGCGCCAGCCAGAAAGCGGGCTGAGTGATGGCGGTCAGCAGTTTGGAGAGGGCGAACATGCGCGGCGAAGTCCGGCGGCGACGTTTGACGGCAGCGACGGCGCCGGTGTCGGGTGCTTTTCAGACGGGGGCACCACCGGCGGCGTTTCGGCGTTGCCACAGCCGCGCAAGTCGGGGCAGCAGGAGCACCAGGGCAACCACCACCAGCAGGAACAGGGATGCCGGCCGCTCCACGAACACGCCCCATTTGCCTTCGCCGATGGACATGGCGTTGCGCAACTGGGCCTCGGCCAGCGGGCCGAGAATCATGCCGACAATGACCGGCGCCACCGGGAAGTCGTACCGGCGCATCAGCACACCCAGCAGGCCGATGCCGTACATCACGAACAGGTCGAAACTGCTCTGGCGCATGCCGTACACGCCCACGGTGGCGAAGATCAGGATGCCGGCATACAACTGCGGGCGCGGGATCTTCAGCAGTTTGACCCACAGGCCCACGAGGGGCAGGTTGAGGATGAGCAGCATCACGTTGCCGATGTACAGCGAAGCGATCAGCGCCCACACCATGGTGGACGAGGTTTCAAACAGTTGCGGCCCGGCCTGGATGCCGTAGTTCTGCAGCGCCGACAGCAGGATGGCGGCAGTGACCGAGGTGGGAATACCCAGGGTGAGCAGCGGCACCAGCGTGGCGGTGACCGCCGAGTTGTTGGCGGCCTCCGGGCCGGCCACGCCTTCGATGGCGCCCACGGTGCCGAATTCGTTCTTGTGTTTCGAGAGCTTCTTTTCCGTGGCGTAGCTCAGGAAGGTGGGGATTTCCGAGCCGCCGGCCGGGATGGTGCCGAACGGAAAGCCCAGGGCCGTGCCGCGCAGCCAGGCCGGCCAGGAGCGGCGCCATTCGCTGCCGGTCATGTGCACCTTGTTCAGGCGGTTCATTTCGGTGACGCTGCGGCCCTCGTACATGGCGTTGTAGATCACCTCGCCCACGGCAAACAAGCCCACCGCGATCAGCACCACTTCGATGCCGTCCATGAATTCAGGGATGCCGGCGGTGTAGCGCACCTGGCCGGAGATCTGGTCCATGCCGATCAGCCCGGCGCCCAGACCCAGGAACAGCGCCGTCAAGCCACGCAAGGTGCTTTTGCCCAGCACGGCGCTCACGGTCAGGAAGGCCAGCACCATCAGCAGGAAATACTCCGGCGGCCCGAGTTTGACGGCGTGCTCGGCCACGATGGGGGCGAACAGCGTCACCAGCACGGTCGCAATGGTGCCCGCCACAAACGAGCCGATGGCCGCCGTGGCCAGCGCGGCACCGGCGCGACCGCTGCGGGCCATCTTGAAACCCTCCAGCGCAGTGACCATGGTGCCGGTCTCGCCCGGCGTGTTGAGCAGGATGGACGTGGTAGAGCCGCCATACATGGCACCGTAATAGATGCCGGCGAAGAAAATCATCGAAGCGGTCGGCTCCACCTGGCTGGTGATGGGCAGCAGCATGGCCACGGTGACGGCCGGCCCCAGGCCGGGCAGCACGCCGATGGCGGTGCCGACCGCGCAGCCGACAAAGGCCCACAGCAGATTGACGGGACTGATGGCGGTGGCAAAGCCACCCATGAGATGGGTCCAGGTCTCCAGCATGGCGACTCCCGAAAAAAGGAAGGTGTGGCGCGCGGGCGCGCGCTCAGATCCAGCCGGTGCCGGTGAGCCCCGGCAGATTGATGGCCAGCAACTTGGTGAACAGCCAGTAGACCGGCGCGGAAATCAGCATGCCGGTGATGGCGTCCATCACGGTCTGGCGGACACCCCCGGCGGGTTTGCCTTCGGACAGGCGCAAACCCCGCACGGCGAGCGCAAAACACAGGGCGCAGCTCAGCACAAAACCGGCGGTGGTGATCAGCGTGGCGTTGGCCAGCACGCCTGCAGACACCCAGGCAAAGGCTGGCCAGTCACCGCGCTCGGCTCCCGAGGGCTCTTCCAGTTGCCGGAAACCGCCGGTTGCCGCCTCCCACAATAGCCAGACGCCGCAGACCGCCAGCACCGCTGCCACCACCCAGGGCAGGAAGTTCGGTCCGACGCCGGCGTAACCAGCATCGGACGGGATCGAGGCCGCACCGTAGGCCAGCACGCCGGCCACACCCAGAGCCCCCAGCGCGATGAGCCAGTGGGCTCGACGGTCGTGGCTGGAATGCGACCGCGACGGAGACACGGCGGCGTGGTCCATGATCAGATCATTCCGGACTTGACCATCGTGGCCCGCAGGCTGGCGAAGGAGTCGTCGACAAAGTTGTCGAAGTCCTTGCCAGTCAGCACCGCAGGCGTCCAGCCGTTCTTTTCCAGCGCCTCGGCCCAGGCCTTGGACTTGGTGGCCTTGACGATCATGTCGGTCAGGGCCTTGCGTTGCTCGGGTGTGATGCCGCCAGCGGCATAGACGCCGCGCCAGTTGCCCAGTTCGACGTTGAAGCCCTGTTCCTTCATTGTGGGCACATTGACACCCTTGATCCGCGTGGCGGAGGTCACGCCGATCGCCTTCATCTTGCCGGCGGTGATGTATTGCTCGAACTCGCTGTAGCCGCTGCCACCGACAGTGACGTTACCGCCCAGGATGGCGGCGGTGGCTTCGCCACCCCCACGGAAAGGCACGTAATTGATTCTGGTCGGGTCCACGCCCACTTCCCGGGCGAGCATGGCAATGGCAATGTGTTCGGTGGAGCCGCGCGAGCCACCGCCCCACTTGACGCTTCCGGGGTCTTTCTTGAGCTGGGCCACGACATCGGCCATGGTCTTGAACGGCGAATTGGCCGGCAGGACAAAAACGTTGTATTCGGTCGTCAGCCGGGCAATCGGCGTGACTTTGTCCAGCCCGACCGGGGGTCTGGTCTGGATGATGCCGCCCAGCATGACGGCGCCCATCACCATCAGCGCATTCGGGTCCCCCTTGGTGGCGTTGGCGAACTGGGCCAGACCGATGGCGCCGGCCGCGCCGCCCTTGTTCTCGAAGGTGACCGACGATGCCACACCGGCGTCCTGCAGAGCCTTGCCCAGCGCACGGCCGGTGCTGTCCCAGCCGCCACCCGGGTTGGCGGGAATCATCATTTTCACGTTGGCGGCGGCCAGCGCGGGCAGCGGCAACGCGCCTGCTGCAGCCAGGGCGGCCATGGATTTGAGGAAGGTGTCACGGCGCATGGGAGGTCTCCTGAGTACGATGAACGATGACCCGATGTTGCCGCATCGCGCTGTCAGATACCTGTCCTTCGACCTAGGGGAAACACCGATCCGGGACTTTTCGAAGTCCGCCAATCCGTCCGAGAATCACGCATGCGCAAACCCGGGCACCCATGCTGATCAAACTGCTCCTGATCGAAGACGACCCCGCCATGCAGGCGACCCTGGCGCGGTCACTCAGCCGCAAGGGGTTCGATGTGCGGTCTTTTTCCACGGCACGCCCCGCGCTGCTTGCCTGGCCGTCGCTGTCTCCCGACGTGGTGGTTCTGGATCTGAGCCTGCCGGACCTTGACGGACTGGAGGTCCTTCAGCATGCCCGTAAATCGGGCTGGACCGAGCCTGTCCTGATCCTCACCGCGCGTGGCACCGTAGGTGACCGGGTGCTGGGCCTCAACACCGGCGCGGACGACTATCTTCCCAAGCCTTTCGACCTGGACGAGCTCGAAGCGCGGGTCCGGGCCCTGGCGCGCCGGCGCACCACCAGCCCAGCGGACGCCAGTGCTCAAGGGGGGGGCCAATCCACGCGACTGGGCTCACTTCGGCTGGACGGATACAGCGGCGCGGTCTACTGCCGCGACACGGTGATGGACCTGACGCCCCGCGAGCTGGGCCTGCTGCAGGCGCTGATGGCCCGCCCCGGGCAGGCAGTGACCAAGGAGCGCCTGTTCGACCGGGTCTTCCCGGGCGAGGAGACAGTCCACCCGGAGGCTATCGAAGTGGTGGTCTATCGCCTGCGCAAGAAGCTGACGGACTCGGGCACTCAGCTGGTGACGCTTCGAGGGCTGGGGTACCTGCTGAGGGCAGACCCGTGAGCCTGGAACAATCGTGGCTGCGTCGCTACGGCGCATCGCGCGCTTCTTTGCGGAAACAGCTGCTGACCGGCATTCTGGTTCCGCTGGCCCTGATCGGGCTGGTCGGGGCGTGGAGTCTTTACGATCAGGCTTTCGATGCGGCCAATCGAGCCTATGACCGCACCCTGCTCGCGTCGGCCAAGACCATCAGCGAACAGATTGACGTCCAAGGCTACGACGCGGCGGCCCGGATCAGGGCGCTGGTACCCTTTTCCGCACTGGAGGCGTTCCAGAACGACAACCAGAGTCGAATCTTCTACCGGGTTTCCGGCCCGGACGGCAGCACCGTCTCTGGCTATGCAGACTTGCCTGTCTGGCAGGGGTCCGTGCCGGACCGTCCGAACTATGACTCCCTGGTCGACTTCTATGACGACCGGTACCAGGGTGTGGCGGTGCGGGTCGCCGCTTTGCTGCAACCGGTGGTCGGACCGGACGGCCGCGGCATGGCGCTGATTCAGGTTGCAGAAACGCTGGAGCTCCGCAAGGCCATGGCCCGCCAACTGTTGACCGATTCACTGTGGCGGCATGCGGTACTGGCGCTGGTGGTGGGCGCGGTGGTGGTGCTGGTGGTCCAGCGGGTCACCCGCCCGGTGCGCCAATTGTCGGCCGACCTGGACGCTCGCCCGGAAGGTGACCTGTCACCCTTGTCGGCCGAGGACGCGCCCCGGGAAATGCTGCCCCTGATTGACGCGACCAACACCGTCATGGCGCGCCTGCAGCACCTGCTGGAGCATCAGAAGCGTTTCGTTCGGGATGCATCGCACCAGCTGCGAACGCCGCTGGCGGTGCTGAAAGTCCAGGTGCAGTCTGCGCGGCGGGGCGATCTGCCGTCTGAACTGGCATTGGCCGAAATTGCCGCTACGGTCGAGCGCGCCACCGAACTGGCAAACCGCATGCTCTCGCTGGCACGCATTGAGCAGCTGCGCCATCAGGGCGACTCCGAGGTGACCGAAGCCAGCGACGAGGTTCGCGCTGTCGCGCTGGATCTGGCGCCCCTGATCGCGGAGCGTCGAATCGATTTCGACATCCATACGGAGTCGGCCCCGGTACGCGCCCATGCCTGGATGCTGCAGGAGCTGACCCGCAATCTGTTGCATAACGCCGTCCGGCACACCCCGCCGAACGGAAGGCTCACCGTACGGCTGGTCTGGGAGGGGAACACGATGGTCCTTACGATTGACGATGACGGACCTGGCATCAGCGCAGAACTGGCGGCACGGCTGTTCCAGCCGTTCTCGGCCGGTGATGAACGGCGCGGCTCCGGCCTGGGGCTGACGATCTGCAGGGAAATCACCAACGCCCTGGGGGGATCGGTCTCGGTCAATAACCGCGTGGAGGGCGACAGGGTCAGCGGACTCACGGCGACGGTTCGCCTGCCCATGCCATCCCGCCTGCGAAACGGGGCTCCCTGATGGATAAACTGCGTATCGACAAATGGCTGTGGGCCGCCCGGTTCTACAAGACGCGCAGCCTGGCGGCAGATGAAGCGGACCGCGGGCGCGTGCAGATCAACGGCAGCGATGCCAAACCGTCCCGCGAAGTTCGGCCCGGCGATACCGTCACCTTGCGCCAGGGGGTGGTGCTGCGCTCAGTGATCGTGCGGGGCATCAGCGCCATGCGAGGCCCCGCCGCGATCGCACAGGCCTTGTACGAGGAAACAGCCGACAGCGTGGCGGCCCGGCTGCGAGCCGCAGAACAGCGCCGCCTGGCACCGGAACCCGCCGAAAGCCTCACCCAGGGCCGCCCGACCAAACGCGACCGCCGCGACATGACGCGCGCCACCCACAACTGGGATGACCGCTGGAGCGCGTCGCTGGATGACTGATGCAATGGCGACAGCCGGCCCACTGCGGTGTGCCGTCTTCGCACAACCTCCACGCCCAAAGAAAAACCGCACCGGACAAGCGCCCGGCGCGGTTGGTCTTGGCGGAAACGGAGGGATTCGAACCCTCGATGAGGCTCTACACCCCATACTCCCTTAGCAGGGGAGCACCTTCGGCCACTCGGTCACGTTTCCAATCCCGCCATTATGCCAGAAGGGCGGCGAATTCAGCCCCCCGGCACGCCCCGATCAGGCCTGGTCAAGATCGAACGCGCGGTGCAGGGCCCGGACGGCCAGCTCCATGTATTTCTCGTCGATCACGACGGACGTCTTGATCTCGGAGGTCGAAATCATCTGGATATTGATACCTTCTTCGCTCAATGCACGGAACATCTTGCTGGCGATGCCGACATGGCTGCGCATGCCGATACCGACGATGGAAACCTTGCAGATCTTCGCGTCGCCCGCAACTTCCTGTGCGCCGAGCGCGGGGACGACTTTGTCCTTGAGCAGATCAATGGTCCGGGCGTAGTCGTTGCGATGCACCGTGAAGCTGAAGTCGGTCTTGCCGTCCTTGCTGACGTTCTGGATGATGACGTCGACTTCGATGTTGGCGTCGGCCACGGCACCCAGAATCTGGTAGGCGATGCCAGGCTTGTCGGGCACACCGAGTACAGAGACTTTGGCTTCGTCGCGGTTGAATGCAATGCCGGAAACGACGGCTTGTTCCATTTGTTCGTCTTCCTCAAAAGTGATCAGGGTACCGGAGCGGGCTTCTTCACCCAGATCGATGTCCCAGGGGGTGAAGCTGGAAAGCACCCGCATGGGCACTTTGTATTTGCCTGCGAATTCGACGGAGCGGATCTGCAGCACCTTGGAGCCCATACTGGCCATCTCCAGCATTTCCTCGAAGCTGACCGTGTGCAGGCGGCGAGCCTCGGGAACGATGCGCGGATCGGTGGTATAGACCCCGTCGACGTCGGTATAGATCAGGCATTCGTCGGCCTTCATCGCGGCCGCAACAGCCACCGCAGAGGTATCCGAGCCTCCCCGGCCAAGCGTGGTGATATTGCCAGCATCGTCAACACCCTGGAATCCGGTGACAATCACCACGCGGCCAGCGGCCAGATCGGCGCGGACCTTCTGATCGTCGATGGACTCGATGCGGGCCTTGGTGTAGGCGCTGTTGGTCTTGATCGGAACCTGCCAGCCCGCGTAGCTCACAGCCTCCAGACCCTCGGCCTGCAGGGCAATGGCCAGCAAGGCCGATGATGCCTGCTCACCCGTTGCGGCGAGCATGTCGAGTTCGCGGTTGTACGCGGTATCCGGGCGCGGGGGAGCCAGATCCTTGGCCAATGCGAGCAAGCGGTTGGTTTCGCCGCTCATGGCGCTGGGAACGACCACCATCTGGTGTCCGGCCCGCGCCCATTTGGCCACGCGTTTGGCGACGTTGCGGATGCGCTCGGTAGAGCCCATCGACGTACCGCCGTATTTGTGAACGATCAAAGCCATCGTGTTCGTATCTCAGGGGAACGTAAGAAAGCCGGCTGTCGCCGGCAAAACCTTGCAATTGTATCGGCACTTTTCGCCCTGTTCAGCGCTGGAGGTGAGCCCAACGGTCCGGCAACTCAGGCCCCCACCGGGTCGGGCACCCAGCGCAGGCGTTCCCCGTCGCGCAGAATCCGGCCGCCACCGACCTTCAGATTCAACCGATGTCCGCGTGTGGTGCAGGCCGCAATCTGTTTCTGCAGTTGCGCCAGTTGCGCCTCCGCTGGCATCTGGTTATGGCTTCGCTTGAGCCAGAACCGAAGAACGTTCGCCTGTCGATCCGCGCTGTAACACTGCAATGCGTGAATGGACGGGGGATCTCCCACGACCGCCAGATCTTGCCCGGCCAGCTCATCCAGCAGGCGAACCGCCTGCGCCGCATGGCGTGCTCCGCGGGCGACGGTCTGCCGAAAATGAGGAAAGGACGCATCGATGCCCGGCACCAGAAGCTGGCGCAACCGGTTGCGAGTGAATCGGTGATCGTCGTTGCTTGGGTCATCCACCCAGGCAATACCCTCTTGCGCCAGCCATTGGCGCAACTGCGCCCCGGTGACCTGCAAGAACGGGCGGTGAAAAGTCATGTGGCCACGGGTCCAGACGGCCGGCATGGCGGCCAGTCCCGGCAGGCCGCTTCCGCGCAGAAGAGCCAGCAAGACGGTCTCGGCCTGATCATCGAGATGCTGCCCTAAAGCTATATTTTTTATAGCTAAATGCGACCATTCTGCGATGGCTATCTGGTCAAAAGCTGCATATCTCGCCCGACGGGCGGCATCTTCGGGGCTGACCCCGTTGCGCGCCGTCGCATCGACATGTCGCACGACCAAGGGAACCGACATCGCGGAGCAGAGCGACTGGCAGTGCGACACGAACAGGTCTGCCGCCGGCTGCAGTCCATGGTGAATATGCACGGCATGCACCTGCCCCGGCCAACGCCGCACGCAAGCCAGCAGCAAAGCAGTGGAGTCCGCGCCGCCGCTGAACGCCACCCCGAATGGAAGGTCCGGGCGAAACGCGTCCAGGGCCGCAGCGATCGGCGCCGGCAACGCGCCGCGCAAGTTGACAGGATGGTGACCGGGCCCCGGTTCAGCGCCCTGTTGCCTTGGTGTCGGTGAACCGGCCATAGGCGCGAATACGCTCGTAGCGTCGGTCAAGAAGCTCGGGCGTCTTCAGATCTGCCACCTGGCGGAAGGCATCGGTCAACGCCCGCTTGAGAAATGCAGCCATCTGGGCAATGTCCCGGTGGGCGCCGCCTACGGGTTCGTTGACGATTTTGTCGATCAGGCCCAGGGCCTTGAGCCGATGGGCGGTGATACCCAGCGCGTCGGCCGCTTCCTGGGCTTTTTCGCTGGTTTTCCAGAGAATCGACGCACATCCTTCGGGGCTGATGACGGAGTAGATTGAAAACTGCAACATCAGTACCTGATCGGCCACCGATATGGCCAAGGCGCCGCCAGACCCACCTTCGCCGATGATGGTGGTGAGTATCGGAACGCGTAACTGCGCCATTTCGAAAATGTTGCGTCCGATCGCTTCGGACTGCCCGCGCTCCTCCGCATCTATGCCGGGGTAGGCGCCCGGTGTGTCCACAAACGTGAATACCGGCAGGCCGAACTTTTCGGCGGTTTTCATCAGACGCAACGCTTTGCGGTAGCCCTCGGGTTTGCTCATCCCGAAATTTCGCATGGCGCGTTCTTTGGTATCGCGCCCTTTCTGGTGCCCGACCACCATGCAGGCCTGCCCGTTGAAACGCGCCAGGCCGCCAACAATCGAGAGATCGTCCCCGAAATGGCGGTCGCCGTGCAATTCCACAAAATCGGTGAAGATTTCCCGCACGTAATCCAGCGTGTACGGACGCTCGGCATGGCGGGCAATCTTGGTGATCTGCCAGGGACTGAGATCGGAATAAATGTCCCGGGTCAGCTGATGGCTTTTTTTGCTGAGCTGGTCGATCTCCGCAGAAATGTCGACCGCCGACTCGGTCTGGACATAACGCAACTCTTCGATTTTTCCTTCGAGCTCCGCGATCGGTTGCTCGAAATCGAGAAAGGTTCGTTTCGCCAACGTAATTCTCCTTGTGGTGGTGCGCGCGACGGTGCAACCGGACCGGCAAGGTCAGTACGCGACCGGCACCGGATCGAGCGATCGCCAAATATACCAAGTTGCCACGCTGCACCAGGGCTGCCAGGCCTGTGCGACCTCGCGGGCGTCGCTGCGGCTGACAGGCTCGCCGGAAAAGTAATTGAGACTGATGCCCTTGATCAGCCCCACATCGTCCAAGGGCAGGACGTTCGGGCGCAGCAGATGGAAGATCAGGAACATCTCAGCAGTCCAGCGACCGATGCCGCGGATGGCCACCAACTCCTTGATGATGGACTCATCGTCCATCGTCGTCCAGCGATCGGGTTTGAGCTTTTCGCCGTCAAAATGCAAGGCCAGATCGACAAGATACTCGACTTTGCGGGCGGACAAACCGGCCGCCCGCATGTCATCCACCTTGAGACGCAACACAGCCTGTGGCGTCATCCGACGCGCCAGGCTCTCAAAACGCCCCCAGACCGATTGCGCCGCCTTGACCGAAATCTGCTGGCCGACCACGCTTCGTGCCAATGTGGTGAAGGCATCGCCGCGCGATTCGATACAACCCGCGCCAAATTGCGGAATGATCCGGCCCATCACCCGGTCCTGATCGGTCAACTGGCAACACGCCTGATCCCAATACCCGGGACGGCTTGACACAGAGGACGAGGCCGGCTTATTGCTCATGTCTGCGGGTCAACGGATCTGAGTGGGTCGGGTGAAATCGAAAACGTCAGGCGACGTTCAGGATACCGCTTCCCAAGTGGTCCCGGAGGGAGAATCTTTGAGCACGATGCCCTGCTCCACCAGGTTTTGCCGGATTCGGTCGGCTTCGGCAAAGTCTTTCGCCTGTTTCGCTTGGCGGCGGGCCTCGATGAGGCGCAGGATCTCGGCCTCATCGACGCGTGCACCAGACTGGAGAAAGGCGCGCGGATCGCCCTGCAGCAAGCCGAGATGCCCCCCCAGCGCGCGCAACAGGCCGGCATCGGCGGCGGAGTGGCTGCGGTTGACTTCCGATGCAAGATCAAAAAGCACCGCGACGGCCTCGGGGGTTCCAAAATCCTCGTCCATCGCTGCCTTGAAGCGCCTGGCGTACGGATTGGCCCAGTCGACCGGCACATCGGATGGCGGAGCAGAGTCCAAGGCGGTGTAGAGGCGGCGGAGCGCACTTCGGGCATCCTGCAGATGCACGTCGCTGTAGTTGAGCGGGCTTCGGTAGTGACTGCGAACAACAAAAAAGCGCAAAGTCTCCGGGTCAAACGCCTTGAGCACCTCGCGAATGGTGAAAAAGTTGCCCAACGACTTGGACATTTTCTCGTTGTCAACATTGACGAAACCGTTGTGCATCCAGAAACGGGCCAGCGGCTTTCCATGCGCCCCCTCACTCTGGGCTATTTCGTTTTCGTGGTGTGGAAACTGAAGATCGGCCCCACCGCCGTGGATATCAAGGGTTTCGCCGAGTATTGCGCAGGCCATGGCGGAACACTCGATATGCCAACCCGGTCTACCTTTGCCCCAGTTGCTGTCCCATTTGACATCGTCCGGCTCCGACTCTTTGGCGGCTTTCCACAGCACAAAGTCAAGCGGGTCCTGCTTGCCGTCGGCCACTGCGACCCGTTCACCTGCATGGAGCTCATCCAGTGACTTGCCAGACAACTTTCCGTAGCCGAAGAAACGGCGAACCGCGAAGTTCACGTCCCCCCCCTCGGCCTGATAGGCAAGGCCTCGCTCTTCCAGCCGCGCAACAATCTCCAGCATGGAGGGAACGAAATCGGTGGCTCGCGGATCGAAAGTGGGTCGCTCGACACCCAACGCATCGAAATCGCGGTACATCTCGTCGATCATCCGGGAGGTAAGCGCTTTGACCGACTCGCCGTTTTCGACCGCCCGACGAATGATCTTGTCGTCGATATCGGTGATGTTTTTCACAAACGTGACGCGGTAGCCACTCGCTCTGAGCCACCGCTGAACCACATCAAAGGCGATCGCCGAACGGGCGTGCCCGATATGGCAATAATCATAGACCGTGATTCCACAGACATACATCCGGACATGACCGGACTCGATCGGCGTGAATTCCTCAAGGCCGCGCGAAAGTGTGTTGTGAATGCGCAAAGACATGTATCGGGAAAAGTGGCGTGTTCCTTGACGACCTTGGGTCGCTTGCGCATCGCGCCAGAGCCCACACGGTCAACCCGCCGAAGGTCCGCAAAGACGACCCTCAGCTACAATCGAAGCCAGTATATCGTTCAGCGATGCGCGCGATTGAGGCGTGGCGCGGCTGACACCACAGATTCCGCGAGCGCCCATGAAAACTCTGACGTCACCGCCTTTTGCTCCCGTTCGGATTGCCATGCTGAGCGCAGTGTTGCTGGGGGCACTGAGTGTCGGCGTATCGGCCCGGGCCGACGAGTTTTCGGATGTCAGCCAACTGCTTCGCGCAGGCAAACCGGGCGAAGCGCTTGCCAAAGCCGATCAGTTCCTCGCAACGAAACCCCGCGATCCGCAAATGCGCTTTCTCCGCGGCGTGATTCTGACCGAATCGGGCCGCGCCAGCGACGCGATTGCCGTCTTCCTGAAGTTGACGGAGGACTTCCCTGAATTACCTGAACCCTACAACAATCTTGCCGTGCTCTATGCGGGCCAAAGCCAGTTCGACAAGGCGCGTGCCGCGCTGGAAATGGCCATTCGCACCAACCCGAGCTACGCGACCGCCCACGAAAACCTGGGCGACGTTTATGCAAAACTGGCCAGCCAAGCCTACAGCAAAGCGTTGCAGCTGGATGGTTCCAATGCCGCCGTTGCTCCCAAACTTGCGCTGATCCGGGATTTGTTTGCCCCTGGCAGCAAGGCGCAACGCCCGGCGGCATCCGCACCGGCCACCGCGCCTAGGCCCGCGACATCCGTCGCTGCAGCGCCGGCGGTTACACCGCCTGTTCGTCCCGCGTCTCAACCGGTGGCGGTGCCTGCACCGGGCCCCGTCGCCGCACCACCCGCTGCGCCGGCACCCGCGCCCGCTGCTGGGGGTGCCGACAAAGAGATTGAAGCGGCCGTCAGGGCCTGGGCAGCAGCATGGTCGGCAAAGGATATGAGCGCCTACCTGGCGGCGTATGGGAAAGATTTCGAACCGGCCAACAAGCAGGCCCGCAAGGCCTGGGAAGAGGACCGGCGCTCCCGCATTGTTGGTAAGTCCAGGATATCCGTGACCGTGAGCGACCTGGCTGTTTCCGTTAATGGCGACAAGGCAACGGCGCGTTTCCGGCAAGCCTACTCGGCCGATAACCTGAATGTCACCAGTCGAAAAACACTGGAATTGGCCAAGCAGGCCAACCGCTGGGTTATCGTCCGCGAGTCCACCGGTTCGTAACAATGGGACCGTTGGCCGCCCGCAATCCCGCTTCCCGGGCTACACCTCAGCAACGCCATAGCGCTCCGTGAGGCTCTACGTTCTGATCGTGCCGGCCCTGGTGGCTGGTGCCGGCGCAATGTGGGCTGCGGGTTCAGAGGCTCAGGTCGTCCGAACGGAAAGATCTGTCGGCTCTCAATCACCATCCAAGCCACGTGAATCGGTCCGGCAGAAGGGGCGCAAAGAAGCGCCCCGCTCCGGACGAGCCAGCGGCGCGCGCAAGACGGCCGCCGCAGGCGCTGCTGCCGGAGCCATTGCCGCGGCGCGTTCCAATGTGATCTCAGCCAAATCCACTGAAGACGGTGCTGCCGAGGCGCGACTTATTGAGGTCTATCGACTGGTCGGACAAGGTCGTGGCGAGAGCGCTTTGCGCAAAGCGGAAGAATTGGTGCGCGATCATCCTAACTTCCAACTCGCTCAACTGGTGTATGGCGACTTGCTGAGCAGCCGTACGCGATCGCTCGGACGTTTTGGGGATGTCCCTGACGCTCTCGCTTTCCGCGGAGCCACGACTTTGGTGGACCTGCGTGAGGAGTCCCAATTGCGGCTCCGTGCCCTGCGCGAACGCCCCCCAATCGGTAGTGTTCCCGCCCAGTTTCTGCAGTTGTCCGCCCGCGTGAAACACGCCATCGCAGTCGACACGTCCCGGTCGCGTCTTTATCTCCTTGAGAACAACTCTTCGGGAACCCGGCTCATTGCCGATTACTATATCTCGGTAGGGAAGCTGGGTATCGAAAAGCAGGTCGAAGGCGATCAACGGACACCGCTGGGCGTCTACTTCATTACCAGCAATCTTGACCCAGCTTCGTTACGGGACTTCTACGGATCCGGCGCTTTGCCCATCAACTACCCCAATCCGCTCGACATCAGTCGCGGCAAGACGGGAAGTGGCATCTGGTTGCATGGTTCTCCGCCAAACCAGTTCGCTCGCGCGCCTCGCGCGTCGGATGGCTGTGTTGTGCTAGCGAATCCCGATCTGGAGCGCCTCCTGCGCACGGTGGAAATCCGGACAACCCCGGTAGTCATCGCACAATCCCTTCGATGGGTGTTGCCGAACGTCATCCAAGCGGACCGAAAGCCCTTTGAAGACCAGTTCGAAGCATGGCGTCGGGCAAAATCGTCGGGCGACCTGACACGAACTCTTGCACACTATCACGCGAACTTTTCCAGCAATGGTCGCTCGCTGCGGGAATGGACGCCATTACTCAAGCAAGAGCTTTCCCGGGCGGGAGGTCAATCGGTCAACGTCAAAGACCTTTCCATCATCCGATGGACCGATCACGCCGATGTGATGGTTGTGACGTTCGGTGAAGTGCTGTCCGGGGCTCGCACCGGAGCCGTAAAGCGGCAATACTGGATTCGCGAGGGCAGCAATTGGAAAGTTTTTTTTGAAGGAGTCATCGGATGAGAGCGAGAAGCCTGTTTCCTGCACGCCGGACGGCCGTACTGCTGACCTTGGCCGCGAGCCTTGCGGCAAGTCCGGCCATTGCTCAGGACGCCCCGAAGGTCAGACTGGTTACTTCCATGGGGGACATTGTGGTCGAGGTGTACCCCGACAAAGCACCCAAGACCGTCGAAAACTTCCTTCAATATGTGCGGGACAAACACTACGACGGTACTGTTTTTCACCGGGTCATCGAGAACTTCATGATTCAGGGGGGCGGATTTGACGGGAAGTATGTGCAGAAACCAACCCGACCGCCGGTGACTCACGAAGGCCGGGAGGCCCTGGGCAAAGGGCTGAAGAACGCCGTTGGCACGCTGGCCATGGCCCGGACAAATGATCCAAACTCGGCGTCTTCCCAGTTTTTCATCAATGTCAAGGACAATGCGTTCCTGGACCCGACACTGATCCCCCCCGGCGATCCGGTTGCGCGCTTCGAGTTCCGCGGCCGGGTATACGAGAACATCCCTCGCGCGAATTTGCTTGGAGCGGCCGAACTTTACGGCTACACCGTTTTCGGCAAAGTCGTCAGCGGAATGGATGTAGTCAACAAAATCAAATCGACCCCGACCGGACCAGGGGGGCCCTTCCCGACCGACGTGCCGAAGACACCGGTGATTATCCAATCCGCGACCATAGTGAAATAGGAACTGACCATGACAAACCCCCGCGTTGAGCTGCACATCACCAGTTTTGGTGTCATCACACTCGAACTGGACGCGCAGCGCGCACCGAAATCGGCTGCCAACTTCCTTGCCTATGTCGCAAAAGGCCACTACGACAACACCATCTTCCATCGGGTGATTCCGGGTTTTATGATCCAGGGCGGTGGGTTCGAGCCGGGCATGAGCCAAAAAGCCACCGATGCGGCGATAGAAAACGAAGCGAACAACGGGCTGCTCAATGATCGCTACACCGTTGCCA
Source organism: Burkholderiaceae bacterium (assembly GCA_016790575.1). GTDB lineage: Bacteria > Pseudomonadota > Gammaproteobacteria > Burkholderiales > Burkholderiaceae_C > JAEUOU01. The sequence continues at coordinate 124,743 of JAEUOU010000002.1, forward strand.
TGGCGCGCACCAATGTGCCTCACTCCGCAACGGCACAGTTTTTCATCAACGTGAAGGACAACGCGTTCCTGAACCACACGGCCCCGACCGCCCAAGGCTGGGGCTATGCAGTATTCGGTCGGGTTGTCGCTGGCTCCGATGTGGTCGACCGGATCGAAGCCGTTGCGACGGGTCGCAAAGGGTTCCATGATGATGTACCTAAGGCAGACGTGGTGATAGGCAAAGCCGTGGTCCTCTGACCTGCGACCTGTGGCCGTTTCCGACCTGGACCAAGCCAATTTTTCGCAGCTGGTCGCCATGAACAGCTGGCGGCGGGTTGAGTTCATATCCGATCTTCACCTGGACGAGCCGGAATCCCCCACTTTCCAACTTTGGCGGGATTACATGGCCTCTACGGCGGCGGACGCGGTGTTCATTCTCGGTGACCTTTTCGAAGTGTGGATCGGCGACGACTCGATGGACATGCCAGGGGTCGGCCGGGCCGCTTCTTCCGTTCTTGCCAGCGTGAGGCCCGGTACGTCCGTCTATTTCATGGCGGGCAACCGGGATTTCCTTGTCGGCGAGGTCTTTCTCCGCTCCTGCGGAGTCATTCGACTGCAGGATCCAACGTGCCTGCACTTTGCAGGATGCCGATATCTGCTGACGCACGGCGACCAGCTGTGTGTGGACGATCGGGCCTACCAGGAATTCCGGCGAGCCGTCCGAACGCCGAAATGGATCGATAGTTTTCTTGAAAAGCCCCTGTCGGAGCGGCATTCCATCGCGCGAAGCCTGCGGCATGCAAGTGAGGAACGTCGCCAGAGAGGCACGGTGGAGGCTCTGGCCGATGTCGACGATAGGGAGGCCAGCAGCTGGTTAAGTCACGCCGACGCGAACGTCCTTATCCACGGCCATACTCATCGCCCCGACGATCATGATTTGCCGCAAGGTCGGCGCCGTGTTGTGTTGTCGGACTGGGACGGTTCGGCCAAACCCGCTCGTGCCGAGGTGCTGGGCCTCGACCAAAACGGCCTGACGCGGCAGAGCGTGCCGTGAAGGCCTCCTGGCTACGGCGCCTGTTCAGCGCCCCAATTCCTGCCCTTCAGCAGCGCTCGACCATTCCCGACAGGCTGTGGACCACGCAGCTTGCCGCCTTGCCTTTCATCGCGGCCCGCGACCCGTCGATTCACGAACGACTGCGTACCTTGTGCGAGCGTTTCCTGGCATCCAAGGAATTTCACGGAGCCCAAGGTTTGGCGGTTTCGGACGAAATGGCGCTGTCTGTCGCAATGCAGGCCTGCCTGCCCTTGTCCACCATGCCGACGGGCTCCTCGGCTCACTCTTTGCTGGCCTGGTACGACGATTTTGTCGGCATCGTCCTTCAGCCTGGTGAAGTGGTGGCCCCACGCAACATTACCGACGACAGCGGGGTCGTTCATGAATGGCAGGAAGTCATTGCCGGCGAAGCGATGGAACTCGGGCCGGTGATGCTCAACTGGAACGACGTTGCTCAGGCGGGAGAATCGGCGGCCGACGGCTACAACGTAGTGGTTCACGAATTCCTGCACAAAATGGATCTCCGCGACGGCGTCGCAGACGGGTGTCCGCCCCTCCCATCCGGGTTTTGTGGCGCGGGCTCCTACCGCCAGGCGCGCCAATGCTGGGCGGCTGTCTTCGAGCCCGCCTACCAGCGATTCCGCGAAAGGGTGATCCGCGCCGAGCGCTTTGGCAGCCCCGCGCCATGGCTGGATGCCTACGGCGCAGAATCGCCAGACGAATTTTTTGCCGTGACCGGCGAAGCATATTTCGTCAACCGTCGCCGTTTCGACGAGGAATTCCCCGAACTTGCGCAGCTGTACGACGCTTTTTTTGCTGCAACCGTATCACCGCCTGATCAGCGCTGAAACCGCGTACCCGCCACCTTGAGCCCCCAGAAAAGCTCCACCAGTGCCGGGTTGTTGACCAAGGGCTCGCCCCCGAGAATCAACCAATAACCAGTCCCATCTACCCAGAACGGCATGAACGAAACACTGGGCAACAGAAACTCGGCGTCCCGATGGAACGAGACAAATCCCGTCGCCGCGCCGTCCCACCCGCGCCGCGCCTGTCGAGTCGAAAAGTCCCCGAAATCGGCCGCAGCTGCGCTGAGCGCATCGGCCTCGTCCTGCTCGATCCCTGCACGCCCCAGGCAGAACCCCTCCCCGGAGGCCAGTACCGCGCGCCGCTCGCCTGAGAGCGCCGCAATGACGTGCTGCAAAAAATCATCGAGATTAGCGTCCGGACCTTGCATTGGCCGGCCCAGCGACTGAATCCAGCCTTTGGCGAGCGCCTCCGAGTGCAACTGCGCCGCCAAGGGCGAAGCCCGAGTCCAGTCTGACAAATCCAGCGCACGATCACCGGTCAACAAGGACTGCAAACAGGTTTGCTCGGGGGTTGGCTCGGACTGGGAAAACGCATGCAATCCACCCGCCGGCGTCAGCATGAACCATAGTGCGGTGTTGGTATCCATTACGAGTCCTCGATAGGCGAATGAAGTGTGCCGGCTGACCGCTGGCAACAAGCTGAGCTAAGTCAAGATTTTTCACCGAACGAGGCCTTTTCGAGCCGCGCCAGAAACGGCTCCAACGGCTCGACCGGCAAACCCAGACGGTGTGCGCGGCCGAGTGGGTCCTCATCGTCCAGCACACGAAAATTCACCACCGACGCCAGCGCGCTGCTTGAGCAAAGGCGCTCGATGACAGCCATCGGAGTATTGGATGCGACCCAGCGGTCCGTTGCGTCAACAATCACGACATTGTTGACGGTCAGCCGCATTTCGACAGCGGACGCCCCCGAAAGCGCCTGCAGCAGCGCACCCAGAAAGCGGGGGCGCTCCTGAGCCGCCGTCCGTTCCAGACGCTGACGGATCGCGTCGAGTCCGACTTCCCGGTCCGTCGGCAGGGACTGAGGCGGCTGCATACCCTGGTCAACAACCGGGACTGCAGGCATGGCCGAAAGGCGGACGGATGCCAGAACCGGCTTGCCCAGGCTTTCCGGTTGTCGTGATGGTGGCGCCGAAACCGGCTGAGCCACCGGCATGGCAGCCGCCTTGCGGGCAAGCCCCTCCAAAGCGGCTCGCAGTTCTTCGGATCGGATCGGCTTGTTCAGTACCGCGATCATTGCGTTCTGCGCCAAGGGGCTCTCCGGCCCATTCCAGCTGGTATCAAATGCAGGGGCCAACAGGACGGTTGGCCGTCCATTGAGATACGACGCCACGTCCCGGTCGCCCGCCTCCAAGTTTCGCTGGAGTCCGGCCCCAGCGAGGTCAAGCACATACACGTCGGCCTGCGCCAAAACGACACCGCGGGTGAATGACACGGGCTCGCCGCGCCATCCCTTCATGTTGCGAGAAATGTAGAAACGGAGAGCCGCTTCCTCCCGGGCAGGTAGCGCCACCAGGCCGACCAACATTGCCGAACTACCCAGCCTGTTCGAGTTGGCCGCTGACCACTTCCCATTCGGGCGGGAGTACCGCGCCCGATTTCAGCAAGGCCCGGCGGGCAAGCATGAAGGCCAGGTTGTCATGGCAGGTCACGCAATGGTGCAGAAAGGCCTGTACGGCGACTTCGTCGCCACGATCCATTGCCGCGATGGCATTTGTCGCCAGCGCACGCGAGTCATCCACGCTGCAACGGCGGGCCCGAGTGGAAATGTCCGCAGACGGCCGAGCCAGCACACTCCAGCGTGTTGCAAGCGCATTGATCTGCGGCAAAGGCTCCGCCTTGGCCTGCGCGTCGAACCAGCGAGCCACATGACCCGCCAGCCGCCCGCTGGCCAACTGCAAGGCGCTGTGTTTGAGGGCATGCTCGCGCGCGCCAAATTGGGTAAACAGATCGGCCAAAGCGCCTTGAACCGGTTCGGAGCCGCCCATTTCCAGCGCAGCATGAAGTCGGGAAAGATGCGCTCCCACATCTCGGGGATCACGTTTGATCCGCCGGGCCTGCACGCGGAATGCGCGCCGTGCCAGCATGGGGTCGGAATGGGCGGGATTCACAGGCATCGTCCTCAATCGAGCAAGGTGTCCATCAAATCGATCATGAACTCCGCATCCTCCTGCTCCATTGATTCAAAACCTGCGGGCAAACCCAACGCATCGAGGATCTCAGCATCGCCCGCAGTCGCGCCAATGCCCAACAGTGCCGCCTTGATTCGAGGCAATTCGCCAGCAATCCGAGGATGCGCAAGAACAACATGGGAGATGTCACGTATCCGCGATTCGACCAGAACCTGCAGTTGCGAGCGCGTCATCCGTGAAAGCGAGGCAAATGCATCGGCCAGGAAGAACGCCGCCTGAACTTCACCTTTGATCGCCATCCGGGCCGCGGCCTGGTAACTGTCGACCGCCACCCATTCCAGCAGCGATTCAGTCAGATCGGCCGGCTCAAGCAAGCGCAGACCAATGAGCTTCACGTCCTTGTTGTCGGTCATCGCAATTCGATGCCCGGGGCGAAGGTCTTCGACCCTGCCAAGACCGGATTCGGCACCGGTAGCGATCACCATTTCGTCGAACCGCTCAGCCGGCCGCGCGAACGGGATGAAGCCTCGCGCACGAACCATGTCGGCGGCATCGAAGGGATTGGCGTAAATGACATCGGCCTGGTCGGCGGCAAGCACCGCAGCCTGTTCGGACGCACCGGACGGCGTCATCAGATGCAAGTGGATGCCCGAGCGGCGCTGCAACGCGGTGTTCAGCATGTGCCAGCCGGCAAAACGTTCTGGCGCGAAATCAGGAGCGACAAGGAAATTGAGCGTCATGATGGCGACTTCTCCTGCTCAAGCCATTGGCGGTACACCGGGATCAGTTCATTGATGCGTGTTCGTGACGGCTTGCGGCGCACCGATGTGTATCCGACGATCTGACCGTTGCGAATATTGGGCACCGCCGTGGCATACACCCAATAGTAAGAGCCGTCTTTGCGAAGGTTTTTCACGTATCCGTGCCACTTCTTGCCGGCCGCGACGTCATCCCACAGGCCCTTGAAAGCGACAGCGGGCATGTCCGGGTGGCGCAGGATATGGTGCGGCGCGCCGATCAGCTCGTCTCGCTGCCAGCCGCTCATTTCAACAAAAGCATCGTTGGCGTGCGTGATGACACCCGCCAGATCGGTTCTGGAGACAATCAGGCGACCTTCCGGGAAGGGCACCTCCACGTCCGTCGTGAATACCGTCCGCGACGTACCGTCGCTATAGTTCAACCGGGCCTCGACCGCGTCGGGTCCGGGCCGCGTCATGTCGGGTATCGCCATGTCCCGCCTCCTCAGATCATCTGGGACAGCGCCTGCGCTGCCCGCTTGATGTCCAGAAAGATGAGTCCCAGCTTGGCATTCGGTTTGGCCAGCACGGTCAGCACCGCTTCGGGACCTGCCGCGCTCATGATCACATAACCGCGCTCACCCTGAATCAAAACCCGCTCCAGAGAACCCCGCGCCAGTTCTTTGGCGGTACGCTCCCCCAGCGACAGCAAGGCCGCCGACATCGCGCCGATCCGGTCTTCGTCCATGCCCTGAGGCAGGGCCGAGGCAATCATGAGGCCGTCGGTCGAGATCAGCGCCGACGCTTCAATGTCGGCAGTCGAGCCGTTGAGTTCTTCCAGCGACTGCTGGAACATGTCGGTGCGCATGGTCTTCCCCTCTTTTCGAAGATTTGTTACGAACCTGCCGATTTGACAGGACTGCGACAGCCTCAACCTTGACACGGATCAGCATTGACAGCAATCAATTTACTGCCCGCAACAGGGGCTTCGACGGGCCCGGACAACACCCGCTTCCAAACCGAATACTTTCCCATGACATCGTTTCCCGCGTGCAGAAGAACGGGCCCCGAGGGGCCCGTATACCTTCACAAGAAATCCAGAGTACGCCTTACCGGCGCAGCAAGACCTTGAGTACGTTCTGCAATCGGCGGCCGTCACGCGGGTCATGGGCCGCACGCAGGACAGTGGCCACATCCTGGGCCCAGGTTTGCGCGGGCGCAGGCTCATTGCGTCGGGTCAGCAGCTGCAACTGATAAGCGCGTCGGGCTTCGAGTTGTTCGGCCGGTGTGGGTACTTCGGCAGCCATTTCCAGGCGCATCAATGGCTCTGCCGTACTGCCGGTCGGCACTTGCGCCAATGCCTGCCCCCAACTGTTCCGCACGCCCGGCGGAACCGCCTTCCCCAGCTCCTGCACGGAAGGCAACTGATCGGCATTGCGCGACTGCCAGGCATCCAGCAATTGGGTCAAGGCCTCGCCGTGCGCTTGCGCGGCGAGCTTGCGCAGCGTGGACTCCGCATGTTCCAGTGCCTCACGCTGCGCCCGGAACGCGGTGTCACCAAGGCGAGGACCGCGATCTTCCCGCGGGGCCCGGTCGGTGAATCGACCGCCATCGCGGGCCGGACGGTCACCAAAACGCGCGGTCGCCCGATCGTCGCGACGGGGTTCGAACCTGTTGTCGCCTGGACGGCCAGGACCGCGAGGGCCGTCCTTTCGGTCACCGAATTTGCCACCCCGACCTGCGGCGGCTGGCTCAGCCTTCTTCATGCCGGGACGGTCATCCCCGCGCATCGCCACAACCCGTTTGGGTACTGGCGTCGGCGTCGCGGGAGAAGAAGCCTCGCCATTCACCACCGGTTCAGGTCTATCGACCGCTACGTCATCGATAGCATAAGACGACTCTTTTGCAGTGGGTACGGGCTGTTTTTCATCCGAATTTGCCGGTGCGACGCCTGCCCGCTCTACCTGCGCGGCTGCCAGCGCCTGTCCGCGAAGCGCGGCGTCCAGCGCAGCCATTGCTGCACGAATTTTCTGCGCATCACCGCCAGAATTGGCGGCCTCCAGCGCTTTGGCCGCGTCGAGCACGATACGGTCCCGTTCGCTCAAGGCGGCGGCCGCCTTGTCACGTTCGGCGTTCTTGCGGCTGAAAGCCTCGTCCAGCGGTTTGCGGAAGGCATCCCAAAGGCGCTGCTCGTGTTTGCGATCGAGCGCAACGGACTGCGCCTCGTGTTGCCAACGCTGCTGCAAGCCTTTGACCGCATCGATGCGCAGGATGGGCGATGCGCCCAGTGCCACAGCTTCGGCGATCAGGGCCTGGCGCCGCGCCACACTGTCCTTCTGGGCCGTCTCCAGGGGCAAGGCGGCCGCATGGATTGCGTCCTTCCACTGAGCATGCAACTCTGCAAACGCTTTTTCACCCAGGTGTCCGGATTCGCGCCAGCGTTCGGAGAACTGATGTATCGCCCGCATCTGCGCCTTCCAGTCGGTGCTGGACTGATGGTCAGCCGTCCATGCGCGGACTTCCGCAATGAGGGCCAGCCGGCGGGCGCGGGTCTCGGCCGACTCGGCCTTGAGCTTGTCCAGCCAGATGTCGACAAAATGGTGCGCACGGTTGCAGGCTTCGTCAAATCGTCGCCACAGCGCATGGTTGGGCGTGCCGCCCTGGTCGGTGGCCTTCCATTGCTCGCGCAACTGGCGAATCGCCTCCTGCAGTTTGCGCCCCCCCAAAGCGGGGACCCCTTCGCCAGCCGCCGGGACCGCAGCCGTCTGTTCGACCGTGCCTGTGTCCTGCGCCTCCTGAGCGGCCACAGTAGCCGGAGCCGCCTGGGTGGGCGCGTTGCGAACCAGTGCCTCCGCCTTGTTCACCAGCTCTTCGCGGATCTGGTCCGCACGCCAGCGCTGCCAGCCTTCCAGTTCCCCGGCCTGAACCAAAGCGGCATGCACTCGGGCTTCGAGGGCAGAATCGATCAGTCGGCCCTGCGTCTTGACCGCATTGCGCAACTCCGCCGCGGCACCCGCACTGGCACGGGCATGTCCCTGTGCCAGCTCAGCCTCCACCCGGGCCAGGGCCGCACCGACCAGCCGCGCCGCCTGCTCACGCGCCGCAGCCCTTTCCGCCACATCCACAGCCGAACGCACGGCCGCAGTTCGGCCATCCTCGGCCGGCGCGCGCCCGGCGGCAATTTCTTCCGACCAGACCGGCACTGAGGGCAGCGGCGCCTGCGGATCCTCGGCCGCAGCCGCCGCCTGGGTCAGCGCCGCATCAAACGCCTCCCAGACCACCAGCAGTTGCGCTCGCGCACCGTCGATCTGGTTGTGAAAGCGTACATCCACATTGACCCAGTCAGGATGCGCCGCCAACTGGCTGGCCTGGTCCTGCCAGTGGCGGACGTCCGTGCCCAAACCCGACTGGGTTCCTTGCGCATCCCGCCAGCTCTTGGTTGACAACAACTCGATACGCTGGGCCAGCAGCACGGCAGCCTCACGCTGCACCATGACCTGATGCTGCAGGTCCTCGACCGCCTTGACCCGTTCTGCCAGACGCGCCTTCATCGATGCCAGGGGTTCCCGAGAAAGCGGTGCGCCCGCTTTCGCCGCGTCGCGCTGCCAGGCCATCGCATCGGCAATGTTCAGCCGCGCGCCGTCCAGCAGGAGTTGCCCTTTGGCGGCCCATTCGGCCGCCACCGCCTCCTGTCCCTTGGCCCGCTTGATGTCATCCAGCCGTTCGCGCAACGCCCGGGCAGCGCCTTTGTCCTTGACGCTCAGTTCACGAAAAACTTCCTGCATCAGGTCAAGGCTCGGATCGGTGGCCAGCCATTCCCGGACGCGGGCGCCCCGTTCACCGGAGGTTGCCGCCGTAAAGGCGCCGCCCGTGAGGGCGTCGAGCTGATTCAGATCATGTTTGCGGGGCAAAGCGTTCGTCACGGGGAAACCTGATGCGAGGAATGGGATGGACAAGAGCCTGGATGGGCCAAACGGATATTGTCGCCGGGAAACGGGCCTGCGCGAGAACGATCCATGCGGCCGGGCTTGGTATCAGCCCCGCGTCGGAACACGGTGAACCTAGGGAAAACACCCGGAAAAATGTTGCGAATCCTCATTGAATTGATTATTCAACATAACCAGAATAGCGCCATTGAGGAGTTTCCATGACCGGTGCCAAAGACCTAGACCTGCAGATCCGTGACGATGTCGCGGTCGTCCGCCTGACCCGCCCGCACAAACGCAACGCGCTCAGCGACGGACTGATATTCGCTTTGCGCGACACCTTCCAGAATTTGCCGGGCACGGTGCGCGCGGCTGTCCTCGACGGCGAGGGAGAGCATTTCTGCGCCGGCCTGGATCTGTCGGAATTGAAGGAACGCGACGCTGGACAGGGCCTGCACCACTCGCGTTCGTGGCATGTCGCCCTGGAGGCACTGCAGTACGGCCCGGTTCCCGTAGTGGCAGCGCTACACGGTGCCGTGGTCGGTGGCGGCCTCGAACTGGCCAGCGCCTGCCACGTGCGGGTGGCGGACAGCACGACGTTTTATGCATTGCCCGAGGGTTCGCGCGGCATCTTCGTCGGCGGCGGCGGCTCGGTGCGCATTCCCCGCCTGATCGGTGTGCCGCGCATGATGGACATGATGCTGACCGGCCGCGTCTATAACGCCGCAGACGGCGAGCGCCTGGGCTTCGCCCAATATCTGGTCGACGAAGGCACCGCCTTCGACAAAGCGCTGGAACTGGCGCGCCGCATCGCCGAAAACGCCCCGTTGACCAACTACTCGCTGATGCACGCCCTGCCGCGTATTGCGGAGCAGCCCGCCGACCACGGCTTCCTGACCGAAGGCCTGATGTCTGCGATTGCCCAGGCTGCGCCCGAAGCGAAGGAACGGGTTCGTGCCTTCCTTGAGGGACGTGCGGCGAAGGTCAGCCGCGGTTAAGCCGACGGCACCGACTGCACCGCGAACAGACCATTCCCATTGAGGTATCCATGAACGCCCCATCACCGCGATTTCGGCCCTTGAAGTTCGGCGTGACGCAAGTCAGCCTGTCGGGTGACAAAGGCGCCGTGCAGTACCTGCGAGCCCAGCAGCCACTGCAGTCATGGTCGCCCCGCATGGCCGATCGCCTGTTGCATTGGGCCTCTGAAGCACCGGACCGAAGCTTCCTCGCCCAGCGCGTCAGAAGCGCCGATGGCACGCGTGGTGACTGGCGCCACGTTACCTTTGCCCAGGCACTGGATGCCGCACGGCGCATCGCACAGGCGCTGCTGGACCGCGGTCTTTCGGCCGCGCGCCCGGTGGTGATCCTGAGCGAAAACGACATCGAGCACGCCTTGCTTACGCTCGGATGCCTGCTTGCCGGTGTGCCCTGGTGCCCGGCATCCCCGGCGTACTCCACCATCAGCCAGGACTACGGCAAGCTGCGCCATGTTCTGGATACCCTGACCCCGGGCCTGGTTTTCGCCAGCGATCCGCACCGCTACGGACGCGCCATCCTCGCGACCGTCGGCGAAGACGTTGAGGTCGTCACCACGGAGTCCAGCGTTGCCGGTCGTGACACCACCAGCTTCGCCCGCCTGCTGGCCACCGAGCCCACGCCGGCCGTGGACGCCGCGATGGCCGCCACCGGGCCGGACACGATCGTGAAGTTCCTGTTCACGTCGGGCTCCACCAAGTTGCCCAAGGCGGTCATCAACACCCAGCGCATGTGGTGCGCCAACCAGCAGCAGATGCGCCAGTCCATGCCGGTGCTGACCGAAGAGCCCCCGGTGCTGATCGACTGGCTGCCCTGGAACCACACCTTCGGCGGGAACCACAACTTCGGCCTGACCCTCTACAACGGCGGCACGCTGTACATCGACGAAGGCAAACCCACGCCGGCGCTGATCGGCGAGACGCTGCGCAACCTGCGCGAGATCGCGCCCACGCTGTACTTCAACGTGCCCACCGGCTTCGAGGCGATTGCCGGCGCGATGAAGACCGACGACGCGCTGCGCCGGAACTTCCTGTCGCGGGTCAAGATGTTCTTCTATGCCGGCGCGGCGCTGGCCCAGCCGGTGTGGGACAGCCTGTACGAGAGCGAAGAGCGCGAAATCGGCGAGCGCATCGTCATGACCTCGGGCCTGGGCATGACCGAATCCAGCCCCTACGGCCTGTTCGTCACCAGCCCCAACGTCAAGGCGGGCGACCTCGGTGTGCCCACCCCGGGCCTGGAATTGAAACTGGTGCCCACCGATGGCAAAGTCGAAATCCGATACCGCGGCCCCAACATCACCCCCGGCTACTGGCGTGCCGCCGAAGCCACGGCCGAGGCCTTCGACAGCGAGGGCTTCTTCTGCACCGGCGACGCGGTGAAATGGATCGACGAGAACGACCCGCACCAGGGCCTGCGCTTTGACGGCCGTATTGCCGAGGACTTCAAGCTGGCCACCGGCACCTTCGTCAGCGTGGGGCCGCTGCGGGCGCGGATCATCGGTGCGGGCGCGCCGTACATCCAGGACGCGGTGCTCACCGGGCTGAACCTCAAGGAAGTGGGCGCCATGATTTTCCCCACCGCCGCCGTGCGCACGCTCAGCGGACTGGGCCCGGACGCCAGCATGGACGAGGTGCTGGCCAGCGAACCGGTGCTGGCCCATTTCCAGAACGTGGTCGACGACCTGGCCATTCTGGCCACCGGCAGCGCCAACCGCATTGCGCGCCTGATCGTGCTGGCGACACCGCCTTCGATCGACCTGGGCGAGATCACCGACAAGGGATCCATCAACCAGCGCGCCGTGCTCAAGCACCGCGAGGCCCTCGTCACGGCGCTGCACAACGACACCGCGCCGAACATTCTCAAACCCCGCGTCCGCCAGGACGCCTGAACGGAACCCACTCCATGGCCACCAAGGGATTTTTCAACGCCTTCGACGACGTCTGGATGCTCGACGGCGTGCGCACGCCGATGGTCGACTACTGCGGCGCGCTGGGCCACATCTCGCCCACCGACCTGGGCATCAAGGCCGCGCGCGAAGCGCTGAAGCGCGCGGGTGTGCCGGCCAGCGACATCGGTTCGGTGGTCAGCGGCAACATGGCGCCCGGCGACTTCGACCAGTTTTTCCTGCCGCGCCACATCAGCCTGTACGCCGGTGTGCCGCTGGAAGTGCCCTCCATCATGGTGCAACGCATCTGCGGCACCGGCTTCGAGCTGTTCCGCCAGGCCGGTGAACACGTCCAGGGTGGCCAGGCCGATGCGGCCCTGGTCGTCGGCACCGAAAGCATGACGCGCAACCCGATCGCCGCCTTCGACCACCGCACCGGCTTCAAGCTCGGCGCGCCGGTGGGCTTCAAGGACTACATGTGGGAAGCGCTGAAGGACCCGACGGCCGGCATCAACATGATCCAGACCGCCGAGAACCTCGCCAAAAAATACGGCATCACCCGCGAAGCGGTGGACCAGTTCGCCAGCGACTCGTTTGCCAAGGCGGTGGCGGCGCAGCAGGCGGGCTTTCATGCCGGCGAGATCGTGCCGGTGGTCACCGAGAAGTTCGAACTCGACGGCTACAAGCCACGCGGCATCAAGCTGCAGGGCAAGCTGACCGAGGTGGCGCAGGACACCCACGCCCGCATCTCCCCGGTCGAGGTCCTGGCCAAGCTCAAGCCCGTTTACGAAGGCGGTGTGCAGACCGGCGGCAACAGCTCGGCGCTGGTGGATGCGGCGGCGGCCGCGGTGGTGGCCTCGGGCGCCTACGCCAAAGCACAAGGCAAGAAGCCGCTGGCGCGCCTGGTGGCGGCGGCGGCGGTGGGCGTGCCGCCCGAGATCATGGGCATCGGCCCGGCGCCGGCGATCCGCCTGGTGCTGGAGCGCGCCGGCCTCACGCTGGACCAGATCGGCCGCTTCGAGATCAACGAAGCCCAGGGCGCGCAGACCCTGGCCGTGGGCCGCGAACTCGGCCTGGACCTCAGCAAACTGAATGTCAATGGCGGCGCCATTGCGCTGGGCCATCCGCTGGCCTGCACCGGCGTGCGCCTGACGATCACGCTGGCGCGCGAGATGAAGCGTGCCAACGTGCGCTGGGGCATCTCGTCGGCCTGCATCGGCGGCGGTCAGGGTATCGCCCTGCTGCTGGAGAACCCGGACGCGGCCTGACGAGGCCTGGCGGCGGCGGATTTTGAATAAAAAGTCCCGTTACCCAGTGTCAAATGGTCATAGTTTGCTATCTATTCATGAGTTAACCGGAGTCATGCGATGAACATTCAAGGACAGGCCGCCCTGGTCACCGGCGGCGGATCGGGCCTCGGCGAGGCCACCGCGCGCGAACTGGCCCGCCTGGGCGCCAAGGTCGCGGTGCTCGACATCAACCTGGCCAACGCCCAGAAGGTGGCCGCGGAGATCGGCGGCGTGGCGTTTGCCTGTGACATCACCGACAGCGCCAGCCTTCAGGCCGCCGTCGACGGCGCCGCCGCAGCCCACGGCCCGGCGCGCATCCTGGCCCACATCGCGGGCATCGGCGCGGCCAAGCGGGTGATCGGCAAGGACGGCAACGCCGCGCCCCTGGAAGACTTCGCCCGCATCATCAACGTCAACCTGATCGGCACCTACAACGCGGCGCGCCTCTTCGCCGCCGCCTGCGCCAAGCTGGATCCGCTGGAGGATGGCGAGCGCGGCGTGATGGTGTTCACCGCCAGTGTCGCCGCGTTTGACGGCCAGGTCGGCCAGCAGGCCTACAGCGCGTCCAAAGGTGGCGTGGTGGGCATGACGCTGCCGATGGCGCGCGATCTGGCCCAGCACGGCATCCGCGTCTGCACCATCGCCCCGGGGCTGTTTTCCACGCCGCTGATGCGCACCCTGCCCGAGCCGGTGCAGGCTTCGCTGGCGGCCAGCATCCCGTTCCCGCCGCGCCTGGGCAAACCCGAAGAGTTCGCGGCCCTGGCGGCGCACATCGTCACCAACACCCACCTGAACGGCGAAGTGATCCGCCTGGACGGCGCGCTGCGCATGGCGCCGCGCTGAACGCTGAAACGTCATCCATGACCAAAACCACCGTCTACGACATCAAGGTGCAGTTCGGCGACTGCGACCCGGCCGGCATCGTGTTCTTCCCGAACTTCTCGAAGTGGATGGACGCGGCCTCGCTGCATTTCTTCATGGAATGCGGCGTGCCGCCCTGGCGCGAGCTGAAGAAAACCACCGGCATCATCGGCACGCCACTGCTGGAGATCCACACCAAATTCATGCGCCCCGCCACCTACGGCGAGACGCTTCACGTGCACACCAGCATCGAATCCTGGGCCGCCAAGACCTTCGTGCAAAAGCACGTCGTGATGCGCGGCGACACGGTGCTGTGCGAGGGCCGCGAAACCCGCGCTTTTGTGGTGCATCCCGAAGGCGAACCGGACCGCATCAAGGCGATTCCGGTGCCCGAGGACATCAAGGCCCTGTGCAGTTGAACTTCCTTCCGTTTTCCCACCCCGCACCTTCCCTTCAACAGGAGACACTCATGAGCACCCGTCGTCAATTCATTCAGGCCAGCGCCGCCAGCACCTTGCTCGGCAGCCTGGGTTTGCACCCCGCCTTTGCCCAGGGCCTGGATCAAGTCAAGATCGTCAACGGCTTCCCTGCCGGTGGAACGGCGGACACCACCAGTCGCCGGGTCGGCGAGCGACTGGCCGGCACCCAGTACACAAAGAACGCGGCCGTGGTCGAGAACAAGACCGGCGCCGGCGGCCGCATCGCAGTGGAAACGGTCAAGAATGCCGCGCCGGACGGCGCCACCCTGCTTCTGACCCCCTACTCGATGATGGCGGTCTACCCCCACATCTACCGCACGCTCAGCTACGACCCGTTCAAGGACTTCGTTCCGGTCGTCATGGGCTCGATGCTGACCCACGGTCTGGCGGTCGGACCGCTGGTTCCAGCCTCGGTAAAAACCGTCAAGGAGTACCTGGCCTGGGCCAAGGCAAACCCCAAAGATGCCAGCTACGGCTCGCCGGCCGCTGGCTCCACGCCCCACTTCCTGGGCGCGCTCATGGGCTTGAACAACAACGTTGACCTCAAGCACGTGCCCTACCGGGGCTCGGTACCTGGCGTCGCCGACCTGATCGGCGGCACCCTGGCCAGCATGGTCACCCCACACGGCGATTTCCTGGCCAACCACAAGGCCGGCAAGATTCGTATCCTGGCCACCTCCGGCAAGGCCCGCTCTCCTTTTGTGCCGGAAATCCCGACTTTCGCCGAGCAGGGATTCCCCGAACTGACCGTGGAAGAGTGGTTCGGCTTCTTCGCGCCGGCCAAGACTCCGGCTGGCGTGATCACCAATGCCAATGCCGCCATCAACGCTGCACTCAAGGAAAAGTCCGTGATCGACAGCCTCGCCGTTTCGGGCCTCGTGCCGATCGGCGGTACTGCGGACGCCATGGCCAAGGACCTGAAAGCCCAATACGACGCCTGGGGTCCGATCGTCAAACGCATCGGCTTCACGGCCGAATCCTGATCGGCCTTTCTGCGGAGACAGCGCATGTACGACGAACCCGGCAGGACACCCCCGGGTTTTCCGCGCGATCCGTGACGTACTGCGTCGTCCCGTAGCCTGGTGCCCGCATCGCCACGGTGGACGCGCGGGGGCGCGACCACGTGGCACCCTGCAGCCAGTTCCGGAAAATCTCGCTGATTACCCATTTCTTTTCGCTGCCGTGAACCACTACCAGCCCCGAACCGACGACATGTTTTTCATCCTGCAGCAGGTGCTGCAGGCTCCAGCCCAGTTGCAGGAGTTGCCCGACTTCGGCCCTGCAGGGACCGCGGTCGACACCGAACTGATGCGCCAGGTCCTCGACGAAGCGGGCAAGTTCGTCGGTGACGTGGTCGCTCCGCTGAACCGCGCCGGAGATCAGGTCGGCGCCCGATGGCAAGACGGCGTCGTCACGATGCCGCCCGGCTTTCGGGATGCCTATCAGGCCTTCTGGCAGGGTGGCTGGCCGGCGCTGTCCGCCGCCAGCGAAGACGGCGGACAGGGTTTGCCTGCCGTGCTGGAAGCGATGCTGTACGAAATGCTCTCCGCCGCCAACCATGGCTGGACGATGGCACCAGGGCTGCTGCACGGGGCGTACGAGTGCATACGGCACCACGCCAGCGACGAACTCAAGGCACGGTACCTGTCCAAGATCGCCACCGGTGAATGGCTCGCGACGATGTGCCTGACCGAACCCCACGCCGGCTCGGACCTCGGACTGTGCCGGTCCCGGGCGGTGCCGCAGGCCGATGGGAGCTACCGACTGTCAGGCACCAAGATCTTCATCTCCGGTGGCGAACACGACTTGACGGACAACATCATCCATCTGGTCCTGGCCAGACTCCCCGACGCCCCGCCGGGACCCAAAGGGCTATCCCTGTTTCTCGTGCCGAAGTTCTGCCCCGACGGATCGCGCAGCGCCGTGGTCTGCGAACGGATCGAAGAAAAAATGGGTCTGCACGGCAGCCCGACCTGCGTGATGCGCTTCGATGAGGCATCGGCCCGGATCGTCGGCGAGCCGGGCAAAGGCCTGAACGCGATGTTTGTCATGATGAATGCGGCCCGACTGCACGTGGGGCTGCAAGGCATCGGCCTGCTGGAGGCGGCCTGGCAGAAGGCCGATGCCTATGCCCAAGAGCGCCGCCAGATGCGCGCGCCCGGTGCCCGCAGGGCCGCCGATCCGTCGCACGGGGCCAGCGTCCCCGCGGACGCCCGCGCAGCAGCGAGCGCCGGCGCACCCCTGACGCCCAGCCCGATTGCCGAACACCCCGCGATACGGCGCATCCTGGACACGCAGCGCGCCTGGATCGACGCCGGGCGGGTAGTCGCCTACCGCACCGCGCTGGAGCTGGACATCGCCCATCGTCACCCGGACGCAAAGCGCCGCGCTGCGGCCAGCCGATGGTGTGCGCTGGTCACCCCCGTGCTCAAAGCGGCCTGGACGGATCAGGCGTTTCAGGGCGCCAGTGCCTGTCTGCAGGTTTTTGGTGGCCACGGCTACGTGAGCGAATGGGGTATCGAGCAGATCGTGCGCGACGCGCGAGTGGCCATGATCTACGAGGGCACCAATGAAATCCAGGCCATCGATCTGCTGCTGCGCAAAACCTTGCCCGACGGCGGCGCTGCGATGGCCGATCTGCTGGGTGACCTGGCAGCCGATCTGGCCGGGCGCGGGGGTGCGGCAGCGACCGTAGTAGCCCACCTGGAAGCGTTCTCCCGTTTCCTGCGCGAGCGCTTGTTGCCCCGTGTTGCCGCACCCGACGCGCCGGCCGACCTGCCTTACTGGCTGGCCGACGACTTTTTGCGCGCGGTGGGGCTGTTGCTCCAGGCCTGGGCCTGGGCACGCATCAGCAACGCTCCGGGGTGCGACCCGTATGCCGCCGCAGGAACGGCCTTCTGGCGCTGGATATGGCCCGAATCGTCCATGAGGCTCGCAATGATGGAAGCCACGCTGGCCGCCTGAGCATCAAACAGCAACGGAATTGCACCGGCCACGGAGGCGGTTATGCTTGCCAGCCATGCCTGAAACCACTGTCGCCAACACCCTCCGACGTCCACGTGCCGTGCGCAAGAGCCCGATCCGGCAGGCGCGCCCTTCGGAGCCGGACGGCGGTGAATCGCGTATCGACACCCGCTATCTGGAAACACTGCTGGGCTACAACGCCCGCCGCGCGGCGCTGGCCATTATCGAAGTCTTCCTGGAGCAGATGTCCGTATATGGCCTCCGGCCGGTAGATTTTTCGGTGCTGTCTCTGGTGCGTCACAACCCGGGAATCACCTCCCGCCAGCTGTGCCAGGCGCTGGGGCTGTTGCCGCCCAATCTGGTGGGACTGATCCAGTCACTGGAGCGCCGAGGCCTGATCGAGCGTCATCCCCACCCCCACGACGGGCGGGCCATGGGCCTGCACCTGACCGCATCCGGCGACAAGATGATGCAGGCGGCGGAGATCACGGCGACCGAGCTGGAGATCAGTGCCGCCGCTCGCCTGAGCATGGCAGAGCGCAAAACCTTGATCCGCCTTCTGCAAAAGGTCTATCTCTGAGCGCATGCCGCCCAGCGATCAGGCGTTCGTTGGCAATCAGGGTTAACCCCCGCCCTGCAACCAAAGCTACTAAACTTGTAGCGACCGATGAACTGCGCTATAGTTCTCGCCAACATCGCCGCCGCTGGCACCCCATCGCCTGAACCCCTTGAGGAGTCCACCCGAATGAGTTCCAAAGAAAACGCCAACGTCAACCAACTGCTGGCCCTGCTGGAGGCTCGCTACGCCCTGCGAGTGCTCTGGGCACTGCGTGATGGTCATCCGCAGACCTTCCGCCTGCTCCAGGACAGCGTCGGGGGCATCACGCCCAACACGCTCAATACCCGCCTGAAAGACCTGCGGGCTGCGGGGCTGATCGTCCACGGCGGCGACGGCTATGGCCTCACGCCCTCGGGGCTGGACCTGCTCAAGCGCCTGTCCGACGTCCAGGCTTTTGCGACCAAGTGGGTCAACGCGCAGGCCCGCAAGAAGGTCTGAGGCTGCCGCCACGGCTCCCACAGCAGCTGCGGCTGCTTTTTTTTCGCCTGAGGGTGCCAGCGGGCGGGCTGGTATGATCTCGCCCGCAAATTTGCCGCCTTTTTGTGCCATACCCAGCGTAAAAAGGTGCTTTCAAGCTATATTTTCAATAGTGATTCGGAGACCGGAATGATCACAACCCCCAGCGGCCTGCAAATGGAAGACACCCTTGTCGGAGGCGGCGATGAAGCTCGCCGTGGCCAGCAGGTGACTGTGCACTACACAGGCTGGCTGTGGGTCAATGGTCAGCAGGGCGCCAAATTCGACTCCAGCCATGACCGACGCGACCCGTTCGAGTTCACGCTTGGCGCCGGCATGGTCATTCGCGGCTGGGACGAAGGCGTCGCCGGCATGAAAATCGGCGGCCAGCGCACACTGATCATCCCCGCCAACCTCGGCTACGGTGCCCGTGGTGCCGGTGGAGTGATTCCGCCCAACGCCACGCTGAAGTTCGACGTCGAATTGATCGCCATCAAGGGCTGATCGGCTCGACTGCGGCCCCGGCCGATCGGGGCTGCCTTCCGGCGGGCCGCACTTTCTGCGGCTATGCCCCCTTGAAAACCGGAAAATTGTCGCCACCTCAGGCCCAAGTTCAGGTCTTCTTCCCGCATGTCCATGTCCGATACACCATCCCCAAGCGCAAATCCCCCTGTCGACGGCGACGCGTTCGCCCAATCACCCGACGCCGAGAGCCGGCCGGGGGAGCCGTTGGCCGAGGTTCAGGCCGAGTTGGCCGAGCTGAAAGCCAAAAGTGCCGAGCTGGCCGACCAGTACCTGCGCGCCCAGGCGGATGTGCAGAACGCCCGCCGCCGCGCCGAGGACGAAATCGCCAAGGCACGCAAGTTCGCGGTCGAGAGCTTTGCCGAAAGCCTGCTGCCGGTGACGGACAGCCTGGAAGCCGGCCTGGCCATCAGCAACGCCACCCCGGAGCAGATCCGCGAGGGCGCGGAAGCCACGCTGCGCCAGCTCAAGAGCGCGCTGGAGCGCAACAAGGTCATCGAGATCAACCCCGCCGCCGGCGCGAAGTTCGATCCGCACCAGCACCAGGCTATCAGCATGGTGCCGGCCGAGCAGGACGCCAACACCGTGGTCACGGTGCTGCAAAAGGGCTACCTGATCGCCGAACGCGTGCTGCGCCCGGCCCTGGTGACCGTGGCCGCCCCGAAATGAGATGACTTGAAAAACCGCAAGTTATCCACACGTTATTGACATTCCAACTTTTTCAGATCTCGGAGAACACACATGGGACGAATCATCGGCATTGACCTGGGCACCACCAACAGCTGCGTGTCCATCATGGAAGGCAACACCACCAAGGTGATCGAAAACTCTGAAGGCGCCCGCACCACGCCCTCCATCGTCGCCTACCAGGAAGACGGCGAAGTGCTGGTCGGCGCCAGCGCCAAGCGCCAGGCCGTCACCAACCCCAAGAACACGCTGTACGCGATCAAGCGCCTGATCGGCCGCAAGTTCACCGAGAAGGAAGTGCAGAAGGACATCGACCTGATGCCCTACTCCATCGTGGCCGCCGACAACGGCGACGCCTGGGTGGAAGTGCGCGGCAAGAAGATCTCGGCCCAGCAGGTCAGCGCCGACATC
>JAEUOU010000015.1 GCA_016790575.1 Burkholderiaceae bacterium
TCGTCGAAGATCAGCAGGATGCCGTGCTTGTCGCAGATCTCGCGCAGGCGCTTCAAATACCCCTGCGGCGGGATGTACCAGCCCGCGCTGCCGGCGACCGGCTCGACGATCACGGCCGCCACGTTGCTCGGGTCGTGCAGCGGCAGGATGCGGTTTTCCAGCTCCAGCAGGATGTCCTCGTTCCACACCGGTTCCTGGTTGTGGATGTAGGCGTGGTTGACCGGGTCGTGGATGAAGCGCAGGTGGTCCACGCGCGGCAGCAGCGAGGTGCCGTAGACCTTGCGGTTGGCCGGGATGCCGCCGACGCTCATGCCGCCGAAGTTGACGCCGTGGTAGCCGCGCTCGCGGCCGATGAAGAGGTTGCGGTGGCCCTCGCCGCGCGCGCGGTGGTAGGCAAGCGCGACCTTGAGCGAGGTGTCGGCGGCTTCCGATCCGGAGTTGCAGAACAGCACCTTGTTCAGGTCGCCCGGTGCCATCGCCGCGATCATCTCGGCGGCGCGGAAGGCCTTGTCGTTGCTTACGCTGAAGGCGGTCGAATAGTCCAGCGTGTCGAGCTGGGCCTTGATCGCCTCGTTGATCGGTTTGCGGTTGTGGCCCGCGCCCACGCACCAGAGGCTGGAGATGCCGTCGATGACCTGGCGGCCGTCGTGGGTCGTGAAATACATGCCGTCGGCACCGACGAAGACGCGCGGGTCTTTCTGGAAGGCGCGGTTGGGCGTGAAGGGCAACCACTGGTTGTCCATGCGGAAGTCGGTGTAGGCCATGGGGTCTCCGGATGCGCGACGGCGGCGTGGGGTGAAGTGGCCGGATTCTGGCACCGTTTCTACGACATCGACAGGTCCACTGCGTCCGCCACGACGCGGCCCACCCGGGCCGTGCTGCGACAATCGCGCCAACCATGAACCACACCTACGTTCTCACCCTGTCCTGCCAGGACCGCCCTGGCATCGTGCACGCCGTCTCGGGCTTCCTGCTGGAGCGCGGCGGCAACATCGAGGAAGCCGCCCAGTACAACGATCACGGCACGGGACTGTTCTTCATGCGGGTGCAGTTCACCTGCAAGGCGCTGACGCAGGACGACCTGCGCCTGCAGCTTGGGCAGTTCGCCGAGCCGTTCGGCATGCAGTGGGGTCTGCACCCGCTGGCCGAGCCGATGAAGACCGTGATCTTCGTGAGCAAGGAAGGCCACTGCCTGAACGACCTGCTGTTCCGCTGGAAGAGCGGCCTGCTGCGCCTGGACATCCGCGCCATCGTCAGCAACCACCGCGACTTCTACCAGCTCGCCGCCAGCTACAACGTTCCGTTTCACCACATCCCCCTGACGGCGGCCACGAAAGCGCAGGCCGAGGCCAAACAGCTGGAGGTGATCCGCAGCGAGGGCGCGGAGCTGGTGGTGCTGGCGCGCTACATGCAGATCCTGTCGGACAACCTGTGCCGCGAGCTCTCCGGCAAGGCGATCAACATCCACCACAGCTTCCTGCCCAGCTTCAAGGGCGCCAAGCCGTATTACCAGGCGCACGACCGCGGCGTGAAGCTGATCGGCGCGACCGCCCACTACGTGACGGCCGACCTGGACGAGGGTCCGATCATCGAGCAGGACGTGGCCCGCGTGGACCACACCGACGGCGTGGAGGACCTCACCGCCCTGGGCCGCGACACCGAGAGCCAGGTGCTGGCGCGCGCGGTGAAGTGGCACAGCGAGCACCGCGTCCTGTTGAACGGCCACAAGACGGTGGTTTTCAAATGAACCAAGCCCCCACGCTCCGCCGCTACGCGGGTCGCTGCCCCCCGAGGGGGCTGACCTGCCTTGGGGCGGCCCGGCGGCAGGTCGCATTCCTATGACCATCCGCATCCCGCCCATCCAGTGTCTGCTGACCTTCGAGGCGCTGGCGCGCCTGCGCAGCGTGACGCAGACGGCGGACGAGCTGTGCGTGACGCCAAGTGCGGTGAGCCACCGCATCAAGCAGCTCGAACAGATCCTGGGCACCAAGCTGTTCGGGCGGGCGGATTTTTCCTTGACCACCGAGGGCAGCGAGTACCTCGCTCAGGTGCGCGAAGGCCTGGCGTCGCTGCAGAAGTTCCCCAGCAGTACGGCCTCGCCGGGTCGGCGCAAGCTGCGGCTGGCGGTCACGCCGACCTTTGCCCGCTCCATCCTGCTGCCGCGTCTGAAGCAGTTTTCCGACGCCTATCCCGAGATCGACCTGACGTTGCAGGTCAGCATCCCGCTGCTGGACGTGGTGGCCGAAGATGCTGATCTGATGATCCGCTTCGGCACCGGGCGCTACGCCGACGTGGAACACGTCTGCCTGATGAAGGACGAGGTCACGCCGCTGGCCTCACCGGCCTTCGTGCGCGAGCACGGCCCGTTCGAAGCGCCGCAGGACCTGGAAGGCGAGCCCCTGCTGCGCAGCCCGCTGGAGCCTTGGCGTACCTGGTTTGCGGCGCACGACCTGGACTGGCCGGAGCCGGTCGACGGCTCGCAGTTCAACGACATCGGCCTGATGTGCGACGCGGCTGCGGCCGGCATGGGCGTGGCGCTGGTGCGCATGAAGCTGGCGGCGCCCTGGCTGGAGAACGGCACGCTGGTGCCGCTCTACCCGCGCCACGTGCCCAGCCCGCACGCGCACTACCTGTGCTGGCGTACCGGCACCATGGACCGCTGGGAGTGCGCCGCCTTCGCCGAGTGGCTGCGCAACTCCCTGAGCTGATTACTCGACGTTCAGGCGCTGGCCGGCCAGCGCCACCTTCTTCGGCAACGTCAGCGTCAGCACGCCGTTCTCATACTTCGCCTTCGAGCGCTCGTTGTCGATGTCGGTCGCGAGCTGGAAGCTGCGGGCCACGGCGCCGTAGTAGCGCTCGGCGCGCAGCACCTTCTCGTCCTGGGTCTGGCTGTCCTGCTGCTTGACCTCGGCGCGCAGGGTCACCACGCTGCCTTCGACCGTCACGTGGATGTCTTCCTTGGCCACACCCGGCACCTCGGCCACCACCGTGTAGGCGGACGGCGTCTCCTTCACGTCGATCTTGATCTGCGAAGGCGACGGCAGGTTGTCGCCGTGCAGCGGGCGGACATAGAAGCCGGGCGCGACGTCCTTGAAGAAGTCGTCAAACAGGCTGGAACGGGCGATCAGATGGTTCATGGTGGACTCCAGAAATCGGGTGGGTGGTTCAGGGGACCGGCTCTGGCGGCCCCGTGCAAATCAGATAGACACGGCCGTGCGCTTTTCAAGACCCGCAGGCATTGAGCCGTCGCAAACGACCCAAAGTCCGCTCAACCGGCCTTGCAAGTTTCTTCAATGCGCAAACCGGGCGGCCCGCCGTACACTGCCGCGCATGAACGCCCCTGCCGCCCCGACCGAAGTCACCCGCGCCGATCGCGCCGCCCGCCAGGCCGAGGTGGTGCGTGCCCTGCAGGCCGTGTTGCCGGCCCATGCCCTGCTGTGGCAGGCCGAGGACACCGTGCCTTACGAATGCGACGGCCTGACCGCCTACCGCCAGCGGCCCCTGGTGGTGGCCCTGCCGGAAACCGAAGCGCAGGTAGCCGCCGCGCTCAGGGCCTGCCACGCGCTGGACGTGCCGGTGGTGGCGCGCGGTGCCGGCACTGGCCTCTCCGGCGGTGCCATGCCACACGCCATGGGCGTGACACTGTCGCTGGCCAAGTTCAACAGGATCGTCTCGGTCGATGCCCGCTCACGCACGGCGGTCGTGCAAGCCGGCGTGCGCAACCTCGCCATCAGCGAAGCCGCGGCGCCACACGGCCTGTACTACGCGCCGGACCCGAGCAGCCAGATCGCCTGCACCATCGGCGGCAACGTGGCGGAGAACTCCGGCGGCGTGCACTGCCTGAAGTACGGGCTGACGGTGCACAACGTGCTGCAGGTGCGCGGCTTCACCGTCGAGGGCGAACCCGTCACCTTCGGTGGCACCGCCCTGGACACGCCGGGCCTGGACCTGCTGTCGCTGGTGATCGGCAGCGAAGGCATGCTGGCGGTGGTGACCGAGGTGGTGGTCAAGCTGGTGCCCAAGCCCCTGCTGGCGCGCTGCATCATGGCCAGCTTCGACGACATCCAGAAGGCCGGCGACGCGGTGGCCGCCGTGATCGCCGCCGGCATCATTCCGGCCGGGCTGGAAATGATGGACAAACCCATGACGGCGGCGGTCGAGGACTTCGTCAAGGCCGGCTACGACCTGAACGCCGAAGCCATCCTGCTGTGCGAAAGCGACGGCACGCCCGAAGAAGTGGAAGAGGAAATCGGCCGCATGAGCGCGGTGCTGCGCGGCTGCGGCGCGACCGCCATCGCGGTGAGCCGCGACGAGGCCGAGCGCCTGCGCTTCTGGAGCGGCCGCAAGAACGCCTTCCCGGCGTCGGGCCGCATCAGCCCCGACTACATGTGCATGGACTCGACCATCCCGCGCAAGCGCCTGGCCGACATCCTGATCGCCATCGGCCATATGGAGAAGAAGTACGGCTTGCGCTGCGCCAACGTGTTCCATGCCGGCGACGGCAACCTGCACCCGCTGATCCTGTTCGATGCCAACGACCCCGACCAGCTGCGCCGCTGCGAGCAGTTTGGCGCCGACATCCTGGAAACCAGCGTCGCCATGGGTGGCACGGTGACCGGCGAACACGGCGTGGGTGTGGAAAAAGTGAACAGCATGTGCGTGCAGTTTTCGCCCGAGGAAAACGCGCAGATGTTCGCGGTCAAACGCGCCTTTGATACCAAAGAGCTACTGAATCCCGGCAAAGTGATTCCGACCCTGCAACGTTGTGCCGAATACGGAAAGATGCTCGTGCGGGGTGGTCGCCTCAGCCACCCGGATTTGCCCCGTTTCTGAGGGTCAGATTTCCATCTTGCGCCCGCCGTCCCTGCGGTAAAGTGGGGAGCGATGAGCGCCATACACCGCTTCCCAGGGAACACTGCCCCCCGTGCGACAACCGCCGACGGCGGTGCGTCCGAGCGCGAGCGCGCACTGGAATCCCAGGTGCAAGCGCTGCAGGACGAGGTGGCCCGGCTGCGCGCCGCCGCAGAGGGCAGCGGCGGGAACCCGGTGCCACCGACGGTCGTCGGTCCGGACGATCCCTACAGCGCCCTGTTTGCGGCGCTCGGCAGTGTGTTCCCGATCGGCATGTTCCGCATCCAGCCCGACGGCAGCCTGTTGAGCGTCGACACGATGATGGAGCAGATCTTCGGCATGGGCGCCGAGGATTTCAAGGAGTACGGGTGGATGCGAGGCATCCATCCCGACGATCTGGCGCAGGTCCGCGACCACTGGACGCACGGCGTCTCGAAGGGGGAAAGCACCAGCCTGGAATTCCGACTGCAGCGCCCCGGTACCGACGCCGTCACGCATGTGGTCGCCCGCAACATTCCGCAGTTCGACGAGCAGGGCCGGCTGGTCGGCCAGCTCGGCTTCGTGCAGGACATCAGCCAGTTGCGCAAGCTGGAGGCCGAGGCCCGCATCAAGGACGAACTCAACCGCCAGATCATCGCCAGCAGCCCTGACTGCACCAAGGTGCTCGACCTTGACGCGCATGTCCTGCAGATGACCGAACGGGGCTGCAAGCTGGTGGAGGTCGACGATTTCGAGCAGGTGCGCGGCACCGACTGGACCACCTGGTGGCCGGAGGGCGGTCAGGCACAGGCGCGTGAGGCCCTGGAACAGGCCAAGCGGCTGGGCAGCGGCCGCTTCGTCGCATTCGGCACCACGTTCAAGGGAACGCCCAAGTGGTGGGATACCGTGGTCTCGCCGATCACCGATCACGCTGGCAAGCCGGTCATGCTGCTGGCCGTCTCGCGCGACATCACCGACACCTACGAACAGCAGGAAAAGATCCGGCAACTCAACGCCGAGCTGGAAACCCGGGTGGACGAACGCACCCGTGAACTGGCGGCCCTCAATGAGCGCCTGCGACTGACACTGCAGGACGCGCAAACGCTCTACAACCGCGCGCCTTGCGGTTACCACTCGGTCGATGCCGACGGCACCTACGTGATGGTCAACCAGACCGAGCTGGACTGGCTGGGGTTCCGGCGCGACGAGGTCATTGGCAAGATGCGCTTCCGTGATTTCGTGGTGGACGCCTACCAGGACGTGATCAAGGAGCGACTGCAGCGCCTGATCGCCGGCGAGCGGATCGACGCCGCCGAGCTGGGCATCCGGCGCCGCGACGGTTCCAGCTTCGTGGCGCTGCTCAGCAGCACGGCGGTGCTGGACGAACAGGGTCGCTTCGTCCGCACCAACAACACCCTGGTCGACATCAGCGCCCGCAAGGCGGCGGAAAGGGCGCTGCAGACGCAGGGCAGCTTCCTCCAGACGGTCACCAACAGCATCCCGGTGCAGATCGCGTTTTTCGACCGCGACCTGATCTGCCGCTTTGCCAACGCGAGCTATGCCCGCTGGACCGGCACGCGGGCCGAGGATCTGGTCGGCATGCACCTGCGCGACATCGCGCGGCCGGAAAACTACGCCGAAGCCCAGGTGCCGCTCAAGGCCGCCCTTCGCGGCGAGTGCCAGTTGTTCGAAGGCAACCGCACCTTCCCCGACGGTCACAGCTTCTACGCCAGCATCCAGTACACACCCTATCTGCGAGACGGCCATGTCGACGGCCTGTTCATCCAGATGGTGGACATCACCGAGCGCAAGGCGTCCGAGGACCATGTCCGCGAAGCCAACCGGCAGCTCGCCGACGCGCTGGATCTGGCGCAGACCCTCTACAACCAGGCCCCCTGCGGCTACCACTCGCTGGACATCACCGGCAAGTTCGTGTCGATCAACGACACCGAGCTGGCCTGGCTAGGCTACGAACGCGACGAGGTGATCGGCAAGCTCGGCTTCCGGGACGTCGTGCTGCCCACCCGGGTCCCGCTGCTCGAAGAGCGCATGGAACAGCTGATCCGGGAAGGTGTTCTGAGCGGTGCCGAATACGAAATGCGGCGCAAGGACGGCTCGTCCTTCCCGGCCCTGCTGTCCTCGTCGGCGGTGCGGGACGAGCAAGGCCGCTTCCTGCGCAGCAACACGACCGTCGTCGACATCACGCAGCGCAAGCAGGCCGAGATCGCCCTGCGCGAGAACCAGCGATTCCTGCAGACGGTCACCGACCACGTGCCCGGCGTGATCTCCTACCTGGACGCCATGCTGCGCTTCCGTTTCGCCAACGAGGAGCACCGCCGCCTGTACGGACTGGACCCGGCCAAAGTGCTCGGCCTGCACATCGGCGAGTGTCTGCCCCCGGACATCTGGCGCGAGGTCCAGCCCAGACTGGAAGGTGCTCTCAACGGCCAGTTGCAGCACTACGAGGCCTGGCGCACGGTCCCCAGCGGCGCGCCGATGTACATCAGCGCCACCTACCTGCCCGACATGGTCGACGGACTGGTCCAGGGCGTGATCGTGCAGATCATCGACATCACCGAACGCAAGCGGGTCGAGGAGCGGGTGAACCAGCTCAATGACGAGCTGGAGGTGCGCATCCGCGAGCGGTCGGTGGAGCTGCTGGAGAGCGAGCAGCGCTTCCGGCTGATGGCGGACAACCTGCGCGAGTACTGCATCTATTTCCTGGATGACGAGGGCCTGATCACCGACTGGTCCGACAGCGCGCAACGCATGGAGGGCTACTCGCCCTCTGAAATGCTCGGCCAGCACTATGCCAAGGTGCTGGAACGCGACAACCCCGACGAGGCCATGAACAACGCCGTGCAGATGCTGCGCATGGCCGCCTCCAGGGGACAGCATGAATTGCACAACTGGCGCACCCGCAAGGATGGTTCGCGCTACTGGGCCCACTCCCTGCTGATCGCACTGCGTGACGACAGCGGCGAGCTGCGCGGTTTCGCAAAGATCAGCCGCGACATGACCGATGCCAAGCGGCTGGACGACCTGATCCGCAACATCAACGACGAGCTGGAGAACCGGGTCGTCGAGCGAACCGAACAGCTCCTGGCGGCCAACAAGGACCTGGAATCGTTCTCCTATTCGGTCTCGCACGACCTGCGCTCACCACTGCGCCACATCTCCAGCTTCGTGAGCCTGCTGGAGGAGCACCTGGCCGAAAAGAGCGATGACACCACCCTGCGCTACCTGGGCACGATCGGCAACTCTGCCCGCCACATGAGCCAGCTCATCGACGGTCTGCTGGCCTTCTCGCGCCTGGGCCGTGCCGCGGTCAATGTGATGCCGGTGGACTTCACCATGCTGGTCGAAGCCGTGGTCAGCCAGATCGCGCACGACACCGACGGCCGCATCGTCGACTGGGTGATCGCCCCCGACCTGCCCGTGGTCCAGGGCGACGCGCTGCTGTTGCGCGAGGTCTGGGCGAACCTGCTGGGCAACGCCTTCAAATACACCCGCCCCCGGGAACGCGCCCGCATCGAAGTCGGCTGGAGCGTCGATCCGGCGGTGGGTTACACCTTCTTTGTCAAGGACAACGGTGTCGGATTTGATACCAAGTTCGCTCAAAAACTCTTCGGCGTGTTCCAGCGGCTGCACCGCGCCACGGAGTTTGAAGGAACCGGTATCGGCCTGGCGCTGACACGCCGCATCCTGGAACGCCACGGTGGTAGCATCTGGGCAGAAAGCCAACCCGGGGAGGGTAGCGTGTTCCATTTCTCGCTGCCTTTTGAAGGCTGCAGTCCTTCCGAGACGACCTCCGACTCCATTCCCTCCGTGCTGGAACCATGAACAAGAACGCGGAAGCCATCCTGCTGGTTGAAGACAATCCCGACGATGCCGAGCTGACCAAACTGGCGCTGGCGCGTCACGGGCTGGATGGCAGGGTGACCCATGTGTCCGACGGCATGCAGGCGCTGGACTACCTCTACCGTCGTGACGGCTTTGCCGACCGCCCGGGCGGCAACCCGGTGCTGGTGCTGCTGGACCTGAAGATGCCCCTGCTCGACGGCATCGGTGTGCTCAAGGAAATCAAGGGCTCGGATGCCCTGCGCAACATCCCGGTCGTGGTGCTGACCTCGTCGACCGAGCCGAGCGACCTGCAGCGTGCCTATGACGCGGGGACCAACGCCTACATCGCCAAACCGACCGAGTTCGCGCAGTTCCTCTCGGCAATGACGCACGTCTGCGAGTTCTGGATCAACATCAACCAGACCGCTCCGCAATCCGCCAGCGCCGGCGTCCGCGCCACCGCCTTCGGCGAACTGAACTGATCCCCAAGGCCGCGCGGCAGGCTCACCAGGGGTCGACGGCCCCAGGCGCCTGCGGTTCCCGCACCCGTGCGCCGGCCAAGCCCCTGACCAGCCAGGCCCGGGTCTCGGACGGGTCGATGACGGCGTCGATCTCCAGCGTGCTCGCCATCTCGATCGCCGACCCGCGCGCCACCATCTGCGCCAGCAGGCGCTGGAACAATGCCTCGCGATCCGGGCCTTCCGGCAGGGCCTCCAGCTCCTTGCGATAGCCCAGCCGCACCGCCCCTTCCAGCCCCATCGCGCCGAATTCGGCCGAGGGCCAGGCCACCGTGAACACCGGCCCATGGAAACCGCCCGCGGTCATGCCCATCGCGCCCAGCCCGTAGCCCTTGCGCATCACCACCGCGAACACCGGCACCCGCAGGTGCGCGGCGCGAACGAACAGCCGGCTGACGTGCCGCACCTGGGCGGTGGCTTCCGTGGCCGGCCCGACCATGAAGCCGGGCGTGTCGACCAGGCTGACGATCGGCAGGCCGTGCGCATCGCACAACTGCATGAAGCGCGCGGCCTTGTCGGCGGCGTCGGCATCGATCGCGCCACCCTTGTGCAGCGGGTTGTTGGCCATCAGCCCGACCGGGCGGCCCTCGATCCGGCCCAGCGCGGTGTGGATGCCGCCGCCAAAACCGGTGCGCAGTGGCAGCAGGCTGCCCACGTCGACCAGGCCCCGCAACGCCACAAGGCTGTCGTAGGCGCGCACCCGGTTCTCGGGCACCACATCACGCAGCAGGTGGGAATCGGGTGCGACCCAGTGGTCCGTCCGACCCTGGAAAAACGACAGGTAGTGCTTCGCCGCCGCGACCGCCGCCGCCTCGTCATCCACCAGGATGTCGATCACGCCATTGGCGTGCTGCACATCCGAAGGACCAATCTCCTCGGGCCGGAACACGCCGAGACCGCCACCCTCGACCATGGCCGGGCCGCCCATGCCGATGTTGCTGCCGCGGGTGGCGATGACCACGTCGCTGCAGCCCAGCAGGGCCGCGTTGCCGGCGAAACATCGCCCCGCCGCGATGCCGATCACCGGCACCCGCCCCGACAGGCGGGCGAAGGCCGCGAAGGTGCCGACGTGCAAGCCGGCGACGATGGGCATGTCGGTGTCGCCGGGCCGGCCACCGCCGCCTTCGGCAAACAGCACCACCGGCAAGCGCTGCTCCAGCGCGATGCCCAGCAGGCGATCGGTCTTGGCGTGGTTGCGCATGCCCTGCGTGCCGGCCAGCACCGTCGCGTCGTAGGCCATGACCACAGCGCGAGAGCGCTCGGGGCCGAACGTCGGGCCATTGACCGAACCGATGCCGGTCACCATGCCGTCGGCCGGCGTGTTCGCGATCAGGTCCTCGGCGCTGCGGCGGCTGCGCTGGGCCGCCACGGCGAGCGCGCCGTACTCGATGAACGAGCCCTCGTCGCAGAGGTCCGCGATGTTCTCGCGCGCGGTGCGCAGGCCCAGCGCATGGCGCTTGGCGACCGCATCCGGTCGTGCGGCATCCTGCAGAAAGCGCTCGCGCTCGCGCAGCCGCGCCAGATCAACCCGCTCGGCAGACACCGTAGGCGCAGTCGGCCGAATCGGTTCGGCCGAGGCGCCGGCCGCCGCCGTCGGCGCAAGAACGAGCAGCGGATCGCCTTCGTGCACCACGTCACCGACCGCGCAACACAGCTCCTCCACCAGGCCATCCGCATCGGCGCGCAGCTCGTGCTCCATCTTCATGGCCTCGACGATCACGAGCGGATCTCCCGCCCGCACCGTGTCACGGACGGATACGCACACCTCGACGACCTGGGACTGCAGCGGAGAACGGAACGGTTTCATGGCGGCATTGTTCCGCCGCGCTCCGCCGCCCCCGGTCAAGCGCGCGACATGAAGCTCAGCCGGCGAACAGCGCCACGTTGCCACCCGCTGCGGTGGTGTTGATGGTCAGCGTCTGCTCGGCGCAGAAGCGCAGCAGGTAGTTCGGCCCGCCCGCCTTGGGGCCGGTGCCCGACAGGCCTTCGCCACCGAAGGGCTGCACGCCCACCACGGCGCCGATCATGTTGCGGTTGACGTAGACGTTGCCCACCCGCGCCGCCGTGGCCAGCGCCTGCGCGCGGCTGTCGATGCGGGTCTGGATGCCCAGCGTCAGGCCGTAGCCCAGGGCATTGATCTGGCGGATCACGTTCATCGGGTCGCCGCCCCAGCGCACCACCTGCAGCACGGGGCCGAAAATTTCTTGGGTCACGTCGGCGATGGCCTGGACCTCGAACATCTGCGGCGCGATCAGGTTGGGCATCGCTGACTTCGCCGGCGCGTCCGGCAGCAAGGCCTTGGCGCTGCCGCCAAGGCGCGCGATGTGGCGCTGGATATTCTCGAACGCCTCGCCGTCGATCACCGGGCCGAGATCGGTGGCGAGTTGGGACGGGTCGCCCGCCATCAGCTCCTTCGCCGCGCCCTGGATCATCTCGATCACGCCGTCGGCAATCGCCTCGTGCACACACAGCAGACGCAGCGCGGAGCAGCGCTGGCCAGCGCTGCGGAAGGCGCTCTGCACCACCGCGTCGGCCACCTGTTCGGGCAGGGCCGTGCTGTCCACCAGCATGGCGTTGATGCCGCCGGTTTCCGCGATCAGCGGCACGATGGGGCCGTCCTTGCCGGCCAGCGCGCGCTGGATGATTTTGGCCACCTGGGTCGAGCCGGTGAACACCACGCCGGCCACGCCGGGCGCCGCGACCAGGGCCGCACCCACCGTCTCGCCCGGGCCGTGCAGCAACTGCAACGCATCCTGCGGGACGCCGGCGCTGTGCAGCAGTTTCACCGCTTCCAGCGCGACCGCCGGGGTCTGCTCGGCCGGCTTGGCCAGCACCGTGTTGCCGGTGGCCAGCGCCGCCGCGACCTGGCCCATGAAGATGGCCAGCGGGAAGTTCCAGGGGCTGATGCAGACCCAGGCGCCACGGCCTTCCAGCCGCAGCGTGTTGCTCTCGCCCGTGGGGCCGGGCAGGGTCTGCGGCGCCTGGATGCGCTCGGCCTCGTTGGCGTAGTAGCGCAGGAAGTCCACCGCCTCGCGCACCTCGGACACAGCGTCGCCCCAGGTCTTGTGCGCCTCTTTCACCAGCAGGGCGCAGAAGCGCGGCAGAGCGGTGTCGAGCGCGTCGGCGGCGAAGCGCAGCACCGTCGCGCGTTGCGCCACCGCTGTGTGGTTCCAGGCACCGAAGGCGCCAACAGCGCGGGCCACGGCGGCTGAGGCGTCATCGGCCCGTGCTTCGGCCACCACGGGGACGACGCAGGCCGCGTGCGCCACCAGCAGTTCGTCGCGCTGCGCGATCACCGTCAGGTCACGACCGCTGCTGTTGACGCGCTCCGTGCCGTACAGCTCGGGCGGCAATGGCAGCGAAGCCATCGGTTCCAGCCGCAGCGGCGAAACCAGCAGCTCGTCCATGCCCACCGACTCGTCGGCCAACTGGTGCACGAAGGAGGAATTGGCGCCGTTCTCCAGCAGGCGGCGCACCAGGTAGGCCAACAGGTCGCGGTGCGCGCCCACGGGGGCATAGACGCGGCAGCTCACCAGCGGGTTCTTCAGCACCTCGCGGTAGATGCCCTCGCCCATGCCGTGCAACCGCTGAAGCTCAAAGGGAACTGCCTTGCGCGACGCAAGTTGCAGGATGGCGGCGATGGTCCCCGCGTTGTGCGTGGCGAACTGCGGAAAGATCGCGTCGGGCGCGTCCAGCAGCGCCTTGGCACAGGCCAGGTAGCTCACGTCGGTGTGGTGCTTGTGGGTGAACACCGGGTAGGCGGGCAGGCCCTGCTCCTGCGCGCGCTTGATCTCGGCGTCCCAGTAGGCGCCCTTGACCAGGCGGCACATGAACTTGATCTTGTACTGCCGGGCCAGCGCGGCGATGTGCGCGATCAGCTCGACCGCGCGCGTCTGGTAGGCCTGCATGGCCAGGCCCAGACCTTGCCACTGCGGGCAATGTTCGGCCACCCGCGCCGCGAGCGCCTCGAACACGTCCAGCGAGAGTTCGAGACGGTCCACCTCCTCGGCGTCGATGGTCAGGTTCAGGTTGGCCGCCGCCGCCGCGCGGCACAGCGTCCAGACGCGCGGCACCAGCTCGGCCATCACGCGCTCATGCTGCGCGTCCTCGTAGCGCGGGTGCAGGGCGCTGAGCTTGATCGAGATGCCGTCGTTCTGCGCCGGGTGACGCGCCGGGTCGGCGCCCTGGGCGATAGCGGCGATGGCGTTCTCGTAGCTGGCCTGGTAGCGCAGCGCGTCGGCCAGGGTGCGCGCGCCTTCGCCGAGCATGTCGTAGCTGAACTGCAAATTGGGCTGCTTCTTTCGCGCAGACGTGGCTTCCTTCATGCCTTCAACGATGGTCTGGCCCAAGACGAACTGGCGGCCCAGCAGTTGGACCGCGCGCAGCGTCGCAGCGACCACGGTGCGCGCGCCCAGCTTGGCCATCAGGCCCGGTTCGTGACCGGACTCGGGCAGGAAGTGTTTGGACATGGCGATGGCCGTGGACGACAGGCGTGCCAGCGTCGAGTCGGCGGCGCCGTCGAAGTCCGCGCGACCGAGCTGGTCCGCCGTCAGCGCAATGGCAGTTTCGGCGTCGGGCACCCGCAGCAGGGCCTCGGCCAGGCGCATCAGGGCCAGTCCCTCGGCGCTGGAAATCGGGTACTCCTTGAGCAGGCTTTCCATGGCCCAGAACGGCGGCGGGTTCTCGCGCACCGCGCGCACCCAGGGCGCCGCGACCTGGGCGGCGGCGGCCCAGTCCAGCGCGCCCTGCAGGGCGGCCAGGCGCTGCGCCACGGTCTCGGCTTCGGGCCGGTAGGGGAAGGGCAGGCGGTCGGTGGTGCGTGGCATGGCGGGTCTCCTGAAACGGGACAAGTTGGTGAATGTCCGAAGTCTGAAGAAGCCTTTGATGAATTTTTCGCTGTTTTTTGTCATTCAACCGGATAATTCACTACCCATGAGCGACACCGCCCCCGAACTCGACCGTATCGACCTGCGCATCCTGAACGTCCTGCAGGCCGACGGGCGCATCTCCAACCTCAAGCTGGCCGAAGCGGTCGCCCTCTCGCCCACCGCCGTGCTGGCGCGCACCCAGCGCCTTCAGCGCGACGGCTACATCCTGGGCTACGAGGCGCGCCTGAATCCGCTCAAGCTCGGGCGCGGCATGCTGGTCTTCGTCGAGGTGCTGCTGGACCGCACCACGCCCAACGTGTTCAACGAGTTCAAGGCTGCGGTGCTGGTGCGCGACGAGATCCTGGAGTGCCACATGGTGGCCGGCGGCTTCGACTACCTGATCAAGACCCGCATGGCCGACATGGCCGCCTTCCGCGACTTCGCCGGCTCCGTGCTGTGGCAACTGCCCGGCGTGCGCGAGACGCGCACCTACGCGGTCATGGAAGAGGTCAAGCACAGCAGCCGGCTGCCGCTCTGAGCGGTCGACGACGCACAATAGGCAGGTTCTTCATCCACCGGAGTTCTTCATGCGCGCACCCTCCCTTCTGCTGACCTGCCTGCTTCTGAGCGCCACCGGCGCCTTTGCCCAGACCACGGCCCCCGGCCTGTGGGAGATCCAGAACAAGATGGGCGGCAACCCGGAGATGGACAAGGCCATGGCACAGATGCAGAAGCAGATGGCCAACATGCCTCCCGCACAGCGCAAGCAGATGGAGGCAATGATGGGACAGAACGGCGTGAGCATCGGCGCCGGCGGCGCCATGACGGTCAAGGTCTGCATCACGCCCGAGATGGCGGCCCGCGCCGAGATGCCGAGCCAGACCCACGGCGAGTGCACGTCGTCGCTGGTGTCGCGCAGCGGCGGCACCATCAAGTCCAAGTTCTCGTGCACGAACCCTCCGGCCAGCGGCGAGGGCACCTACACCTTCAGCGGCGACAAGGCCTACACGATGCACATGGTGATGCAGACCATGCGCAACGGCAAACCCGAATCCATGACCATGGACGGTCAGGGCAAGTGGCTTGCGGCCGACTGCGGCGCGGTCAAACCGATCACGGTGCCGGCGAAGAAGTGACCGGCGGTGCCTTGCGGGGGCGATAGCCGAAAACCGCCCGCCCCACCCTGACCAGGGTGGAGCCTTCGGCCACCGCAGCCTCCAGATCGTCGCTCATGCCCATGGACAAGGTGTCCATCGCCAAGCCCTCGGCATTGAGCCGGTCGAACAGCTCCCTCACCCGCCGGAACAGCATGCGCTGCACGGCCGGGTCATCCGACGGCTCGGGAATGCTCATCAGCCCCCGCAGCCGCAGCCCCGGCAGCGCTGCCACGGCCCGCGCGAGCTCGCCCAGCGCATCGGGCGTCACACCGGCCTTGTTGGCACCGCCGTCGATATTGACCTGCAGGCACACCTGGAGCGGCCCCATGTCCGCAGGCCGCTGTTCGGACAGACGCTGCGCGATCTTCAGGCGGTCGACCGAGTGCACCCAGTCGAAGTGGGTCGCCACCAGACGCGTCTTGTTGCTCTGCAGCGGCCCGATGCAGTGCCACTCCAGCGCTACCCCGGACACCATGCCGCGGAGCGCCAGCACCTTCTCGACCCCTTCCTGGACGTAGTTCTCGCCGAACGCCCGTTGGCCGGCCGCCACAGCCTCGGCCACGTCTTCGGGACCGAAGGTCTTGGACACCGCCAGCAGCGTGACGCCGCGCACGTCGCGCTGGGCCGCCGCACACGCCCGCTCCAGCCGCTGCCGCACCCCTTGGAGATTGCTCTCAATCGTCGTCATAATCAGTCCGTTACACCAACACTGCACGGGACCCGGGATGGACATCACCCAACTGCTCGCCTTCAGCGTCAAGAACAAAGCCTCCGATCTCCACCTCTCGGCAGGGCTCCCACCCATGATACGTGTGCACGGTGACGTGCGACGCATCAACGTCGAGCCGCTGGACCACAAGCAGGTCCACGGCATGGTGTACGACATCATGAACGACTCGCAGCGCAAGCAGTACGAAGAGTTCCTGGAGTGCGACTTCTCGTTCGAGATCGAAGGCCTGGCGCGCTTCCGGGTCAACGCCTTCAACCAGAACCGCGGTGCCGGTGCGGTGTTCCGGACCATTCCCAGCAAGATCCTGACGCTCGAACAGCTCAACGCGCCCAAGATCTTTGCCGACCTCTCGCTGCGCCCGCGCGGCTTGGTGCTGGTCACCGGACCGACCGGTTCGGGCAAGTCGACCACGCTGGCCGGCATGGTCAACCACCTCAACGAAAACGAATACGGCCACATCCTGACCATTGAGGACCCGGTCGAATTCGTGCACGAGTCCAAGAAGTGCCTGGTCAACCAGCGCGAGGTCGGCCCGCACACCCTCTCGTTCTCCAACGCCCTGCGCTCGGCGCTGCGCGAAGACCCGGACGCGATCCTGGTGGGCGAAATGCGCGACCTGGAAACCATCCGGCTGGCAATGACCGCCGCCGAAACCGGCCACCTGGTGTTCGCCACGCTGCACACCTCCAGCGCCGCCAAGACCATCGACCGGATCATCGACGTGTTCCCGGCCGAGGAAAAGGACATGGTCCGCGCCATGCTGTCGGAATCGCTGGTCGCCGTGATCTCGCAGACCCTGTGCAAGGTCAAGGACGGCAGCGGCCGAGTGGCGGCGCACGAAATCATGATCGGCACCAGCGCCATCCGCAACCTCATCCGCGAGGCCAAGGTGGCACAGATGTACTCCGCCATCCAGACCGGCCAGAACGTCGGCATGCAGACCCTGGACCAGAACCTGGCCGAACTCGTCAAACGCAACCTGATCAGCCCCGCCGAGGCGCGCAGCAAGGCGAAGATCCCCGAAAACTTCCCAGGGTGACCGACCATGGAACGCGATCAGGCATCGAAATTCATCAACGACCTGCTCAAGCTGATGCTCAGCCGGGGCGGCAGCGACCTGTTCCTGACCTCCGATTTCCCGCCGGCCATCAAGGTCGATGGCAAGGTGGTCAAGGTGTCGCCCCAGCCACTCAGCGGCGTTCACACATTGGCGCTGGCGCGCGCCATCATGAACGACAAGCAGGCAGCCGAATTCGAGCGCACCAAAGAGTGCAACTTCGCCATTTCGCCCCCGGCGATCGGGCGTTTCCGCGTCAGTGCCTTCGTGCAGCAGGGCAAGGTCGGCATGGTGCTTCGGACGATCCCCGCAGTGCTGCCAACCATCGACAGCCTCGGGTTGCCCCAGGTGCTCAAGGACATCACGCTGTCCAAGCGGGGGCTGTGCATCGTCGTGGGCGCGACGGGTTCGGGCAAGTCGACGTCGCTGGCGGCGATGGTGGACTGGCGCAACGAGAACACCCATGGCCACATCATCACCATCGAGGACCCGGTCGAGTTCGTGCACGCTCACAAGAATTGCGTGATCACGCAACGCGAGGTCGGGCTGGACACCGATGACTGGGGCATTGCCCTGAAGAACACGCTGCGCCAGGCGCCCGACGTGATCCTGATGGGCGAGATCCGTGATCGCGCCACCATGGAGTACGCCATCCAGTTTTCGGAAACGGGCCACCTCTGTCTGGCCACGCTTCACGCCAACAGCGCCAACCAGGCGCTGGACCGGATCATCAACTTCTTCCCGGAAGAGCGCCGGCCGCAACTGCTGATGGACCTGTCGCTGAACCTGCGCGCGCTGGTGTCGCAGCGTCTGGTGCCGAGGCAGGACAACAAGGGCCGCTACGCCGCTGTGGAGATCATGCTCAACTCTCCCCTGATCGCCGACCTGATCTTCAAGGGTGATGTCACCGAGATCAAGGAGATCATGAAGAAGAGCACGAACATCGGCATGCAGACCTTCGACCAGTCGCTGTTCAACGCCTTCGAGGCCAACATCATCAGCTACGAAGACGCGCTGCGAAACGCCGACTCGCTCAACGATCTGCGGCTGCAGATCAAGCTCAACAGCCAGCGTGCCAAGACGCAGGATCTGGCTGCCGGCACCGAGCACCTCACGATCGTTTGACCACCCCCGCGCCGCGCCTGCGGCGCGTCACCCCCTCAAGGGGCAACGCGGTGCGGCCCGGCAAAGCCGATTCCGCCGCGTTCTGGACTGGTTCCCCCTCACTCGATGGATTTCTTCACATGAGCAGCATCGCCGCCAAAACCTACGAATCCGTTGCGCCGAAGAAGGTCGCATTTATTGGCCTGGGCGTGATGGGCTTTCCCATGGCCGGGCACCTGTCCAAGGCCGGGCATGCGGTGACGGTGTACAACCGTTCGCCAGCCAAGGCACAGGCCTGGGTGGCGGAGTTCGGCGGTGTCTCGAAGCCCACACCGCGCGAGGCGGCGGCGGGCGCTGACATGGTGTTCTGCTGCGTGGGCAACGACGACGACTTGCGCTCGGTCACGCTCGGGGAGCACGGCGCCTTCGCCGGCATGTCAACAGGCGCGATCTTCGTGGACCACACCACCGCTTCCGCCGACGTGGCCCGCGAGCTGTACGGCGCGGCGAAGAGCCTCGGACTCGCTTTCGTGGACGCGCCGGTGTCGGGTGGTCAGGCGGGGGCGCAAAACGGCGCGTTGACCGTCATGTGTGGCGGTGATGTCGCCGCGTTCGAGGCCGCCAAACCGGTGGCAATGGCCTTCTCGCGCGCCTTCACGCTGATGGGCGAGAGCGGCGCCGGCCAGCTCACCAAGATGGTCAACCAGATCTGCATCGCCGGTCTGGTGCAGGGTCTGTCCGAGGCCATCGCCTTCGGGCAGAAGGCCGGACTGGACATGAACCAGGTGCTCGACGTGATCGGCAAGGGCGCGGCCCAGAGCTGGCAGCTCGACAACCGTGGCAAGACCATGGTGGCGGACAAGTTCGACTTCGGCTTCGCGGTCGACTGGATGCGCAAGGACCTCGGACTGGTGATGGACGAGGCGCGGCGCAATGGCGCGCGCCTTCCGGTCACGGCGCTGGTCGACCAGTTCTATGCCGACGTGCAGGCCATGGGCGGCAGCCGGCTGGACACCTCCAGCCTGATCAAGCGGCTGAAGTAACCGCGCTGCCGTAAACGCCGGGCTTACTGCTTGGGCGCGTCGGCCTTGGGTGCAATGCGCGCGAGCTCTTCCTCGGAGATGATCTCGAGCACGCGGACCACACGCTGAACACCCTTGGTCGTCCGGGCCACCTGCGTGGCGATATCCGCTTCGCGCTGCGTGACGCGACCCATCAGATACACGATGCCGCGGTCGGTGACCACCTTGAAGGCATTGGTGGAAACCTGCTTGGTGTCCACCAATCCGGCCTTGACCTTGCCCGTGATCAGTCCGTCTTCCGCGCGCTCGGTGAACGTGGGGCTGTTGGCGACCTCGAGTTCGTTCTGCACGCCGGTCACGTTGTCGACCTGGCCGGCAAGCGT
The DNA here is from genome assembly GCA_016790575.1 of Burkholderiaceae bacterium. Lineage (GTDB taxonomy): Bacteria > Pseudomonadota > Gammaproteobacteria > Burkholderiales > Burkholderiaceae_C > JAEUOU01. The sequence continues at coordinate 19,513 of JAEUOU010000015.1, forward strand.
CTCGGCAAGCTCCTTGTCCTTGGTGTTGGCCACCTCGCCAGTGAGCAGCAGACGGCGGTTGTAGCTGGTCACGTTGATGCGGGCGCGCGAACCCATCTGGTCACGGAAGCGATTGGCCGCGCGCAACTCGATGCCTTGGTCATCCAGCTGCGCACCCGAACTGCGGCGATCGGTGGCCACCATGGCCCCGGTCAGCGCCGCGCCACCGACCGCGAGCGGCGCACAGGCCTGCAAGGCCGCAACAGCGGCCAAGCCGAGGGCAACAAGGGTCAGGCGGCCGGGGTGACGAATGGTTTTCATGCGGGGTTCTCCGTTTCGTTGGACAGGGCTTCGGGCAGACCCAGCAACTGGACGTCCACTCCGTCGCACAGGCAGTGCAGCACCAGATGGTGCACCTCAAGCGTCCGTGCCGGCACTTCGCTCGGCACGCAGATGTGTACGTCGGTGTCGCGCAGCAACTGGGCCATCCTGCCACCGCGCGCGCCGGTCAGCGCCACCACGATCATGTCGCGCTCGTGTGCCGCCTCGACCGCGGCAATCACGTTCTGGGAGTTGCCCGAGGTCGACAGCACCAGCAGGACATCTCCGGCCTGTCCCAGCGCACGAACCTGGCGCGAAAACACCGCGCGCACGTCGAAGTCGGTGGCCAGCGCCGTGAGCACCGAGGCATCGGCAGACAGCGAAAACGCCGCCAGCTCGGGTCGCTCGCGCTCGTGACGCCCGACGAAGCTGGCCGCAAAGTGCTGGGCCGCTGCGGCCGAGGCCCCGTTGCCGCAACTCAGGACCTTGCCACCACCGGTGACGCATGCGAGCAGGGCCGACGTGGCGGCTTCCACCGCTGGCGCCAGGGCCTGGGCACACTGGTACTTGAGGTCTGCACTGTCGATGAATTGTTGCTGGATGCGTTGCAGGAGCATGGGCGGATGATAGCGGCGCGTGCGGTATCAAAAGGTACCGGATGCATCAAATGCACCGCGCAGCCATTCGACCTGCAACGGCGCCACAGGTTCCCCTGTGCCCTGCAACAGCACCACGTCGAAACGGCACGGCGGCTCGCTGCCCAGTCGCAGCAGGAAGTGGCGCGCCGCGAAAACGATACGGCGTTGCTTGATGCCCGTGATGCTGGCGCCTGCGCCGCCCCGACTGGCGCCGGCTCGCTGGCGCACCTCCACGAACACCATCGTCCCGTCGGGCTCACGCATAATCAGATCGATCTCGCCGCCGCCGCGACCGGGCGTGCGGAAATTGCGATGCACCAGCCGCAGGCCCTGCCGCTGCAGGTGCGCCAAAGCCGCATCTTCTGCCGCGTCACCGCGCTGCTTGGTCGTGACCTGACGGCCCTCTTTTCGGGATTCCCACATTGTCCGTTTCCTCCCCTTCCCTGATGGCCGCCGCCCGTGAGCTGGCGGGGCAGCAGCATTATCCGCAGGGCACGCTTTACATGGTCGCCACGCCCATCGGCAATCTGGCCGATATCGGTCTGCGTGCGCTGCACGTGCTGGACCTGGTCGACACCATCGCCTGCGAGGACACGCGACACACCGCAGCGCTGCTGCAAGGCTACGGACTGCACAAACCGCTGCTGGCGCTGCACGAACACAATGAGGCAGAAGCGGCCTTGACCGTGGTGCAGCGCCTGCAGGAGGGCCAGCGCATCGCCTACGTCAGTGACGCCGGCACCCCCGGCGTAAGCGATCCGGGCGCGCGGCTGTGCTCGGTGGTGGCGGCGGCCGGGCTTCGCGTGGTGCCCCTGCCCGGCGCATCCAGCGTCACCGCCCTGCTGAGCGTCGCTGGCACCGGCGGTCACGAGGGTCGCTTCGTCTTCACCGGATTTCTGTCGCCCAAGGCCGCCGAGCGCCAGCGCGAGGTCCAGGCGATCGCTGCCGATCCGCGCGCCTGCGTCGTGCTCGAGGCACCGCACCGCATCGAAGCCCTGGCGCGCGATCTCGCGTCCCTGGACACGCGGCGGCTGACAGTGGGCCGGGAGCTGACCAAGCAGTTCGAGGAAGTGGCGCAGATGGCGGCGGCCGACTTTCCGGCCTGGCTGCAGGCCAATGTGCACCGGACCCGAGGCGAATTTGCACTGCTGATCCACCCGCGCCCCGACAACGCGCCAGCGGCCGCCGTCGATGAAGCGAGCCTGCGCACGCTGGACCTGCTGCTTGCCGAGCTACCGGTCAAATCGGCCGTGAAGCTGTGCGCCGAGATCAGCGGAGCGCCACGCAACGCGCTCTACGAGGCGGCACTGGCCCGACGCAAGGCGGCCGGCGACTGAGGATCAGCGCAGCCGCTGCAGCGGCGTCTGCGCGCCATCGCGCTCACCGACCACGGTCGCATCGACATCCACCACCTCACCCACCGGCGCCCGCCCCGGCCAGACCGACTGCGCCGACTGCGTATAGCGCCGGGACTGCTCCCGCATGCGCGAGAACATCACCACGGGGGTCGGCTTGCGGCCGGTGAGCACCGACCACAGCGAGACACCCAGCACCACCACCAGGGCCGCCAGCAGGAAGCTCAGGACGAACACCCCCAGGGCGAGGGCGAGCAGCAACTTGAACACACCGCGCATCAGGCGGCCCACGACATCGGTCATCGAATTCATTCGGACAGAGACCCGACGCGGGGGGCGGCGGTTCCCTTGAGGCAACGCAAGAAACCATGAGATGGTGCCACGACCGTGACCATCAAGTGCCGTCCGTCGGCCCGGGAACCTTGCGATGTCACTGTCCGCTGCTATGCTGGACCGAGGCGCCGGGCATATACCGCCCGCCCTTGCCACCATGAGCATCCGCCATCTCGACGCCCTGTTCGCCCCAGCCTCGGTCGCCGTGTTCGGGGCCTCGGAACGTGCCGCAAGCGTCGGCGCCACCGTCTGGCGCAATCTGCAGTCCGGGTTCCCGGGTCGGCTGTATCCGGTCAACCCCAAACACGCCCGCATCGGCGGCGTCACGAGCTACGCGAGCGTGTCCAAGCTGCCCGAAGCCCCTGACCTGGCCGTCATCTGCACACCGCCGGCGACCATCCCCAAGCTGATCGAGCAACTGGGTCAGCGCGGCACCCGGGCCGCGGTCGTCGTCACCGCCGGACTGGACAAATCCACCCGACAGGCGATGCTGGATGCTGCCCGGCCGCACACCCTGCGCATCCTCGGACCCAACTGCATCGGCATGCTGGTCCCGCACCGGGGCCTGAACGCCAGCTTCGCCCACATCGGCGCGAGCCCCGGCGAACTGGCCTTCGTCTCGCAATCCGGCGCGCTCGTCACCGCCATGCTCGACTGGGCGGCGGCACGCGGCATCGGCTTCTCCCACTTCGTCTCACTGGGCGAGCATGCCGACGTGGACTTCGGCGACCTGCTCGACTACCTCGGCAGCGATCCGCACACGCGAGCCATCCTGCTCTACATCGAGTCGATCGAGGAGAGCCGCAAGTTCATGTCGGCCGCCCGGGCGGCTGCGCGCAACAAGCCGGTGATCGTGGTCAAGGCCGGTCGCTCGGCGGCCGGACAGGCCGCTGCCGCCTCCCACACCGGCGCACTGGCCGGCTCGGACGCCGTGTTCGACGCGGCGATCGCCCGCGCGGGCATGCTGCGCGTGCTCACGCTGGCGGACCTGTTCCTGGCCGCCGAGACACTGGCACGCTTTCGCGATGGCCCGTCGGAAAAGCTGATTGTGCTCACCAACGGCGGCGGCGCCGGCGTGATGGCCGCCGACGAGGCGTCGGCACTGGGCGTTCCGCTGGCAACGCTGGACTCGGCCATGCTCGCGCGACTCGATGCGGTGCTGCCGGCCAACTGGTCACGCGGCAACCCGGTGGACATCATCGGCGACGCGCCGGCCGACCGCTACGTCGCCGCGCTCGACGCGCTTGCGCAGGACCCCGCCTCGTCGGTGCTGTTCATCCACGCCCCCACCGCCATCGTGCCCAGCCACGACATCGCCCAGGCGGTGCTGCCGCAGCTGACGCACTCGCCGCGGCGCGTGCTGGGCAGCTGGCTCGGCGACCGCGCGGTCGCGCAGGCCAGGCAGACCTGCCGCGAGGCCGGCGTGCCCGACTTCAACACGCCGGAAGAGGCCGTGCGTGCGTTTTCCTTTCTTCGCACCTACCGGCAACACCAGACGGAGCTGCTGCAGACCCCGCCGGCCCGCGACGCGACGCTGGCCTCCGATCTGCCCGCAATCCGCCGCATCGTGTCCGCCGTGCTCGCCGAGGGCCGCGAACTGCTCACCGAACCGGAAGCCAAGTCACTGCTCGCGGCGGCGGGGCTGCCCGTCGTGCCGACGCGCGTGGTCGGTCCTTCGGCGAGCGAGGCAACGGCTGCGGCCGACGCGCTCGGCTATCCGGTGGTGGTCAAGATCCTCTCCCACGCGATCAGCCACAAAAGCGATGTCGGCGGTGTGCGCCTGGGCATCGGGTCGGCGGCCGAGTTGCAGCAGGTCTGCGTCGACATGCTGCGCCGTGTGCGCTCGCTGCGGCCGGACGCCGACATCCAGGGCTTCACGATTCAGCCCATGGTCCGCAAACGCCATGCCCATGAGCTGATCGTGGGCGCCAGCGTCGACCGCCTGTTCGGACCGGTGATCCTGTTTGGCGCCGGCGGCACCGCCGTGGAGGTGCTGGCCGACCGCGCGCTGGCACTGCCGCCCTTGAACACGCCGCTGGCGCTGGCCCAGATCGGCCGCACCCGGGTGCACAAGCTGATGCAGGGCTTCCGCGACTGGCCCGCCACCGACGTCGACGCCGTCGCGCGGGTGCTGGTCTGCGTCTCGCAACTGTTGTCCGACATACCGGAGATCGCCGAACTCGACATCAACCCCTTGCTCGCCAACGACGAGGGCGTGGTCGCGCTGGACGCGCGCGTCCGGGTGTCGGCCGACCGGCCTGCCGGCGCCGCGCACTTTGCGATCCAGCCCTACCCGGTCGAGTTGGTCGAGCGGATCGAATGGAAGGGACGGCCCCTGACGCTCCGACCGATCCGACCGGAGGACGAGCCCCAGCACCTGGCGTTCCTCGAACGGCTCGACCCCGAGGACATCCGCCTGCGCGTCTTTCACAGCCGTCGCCACATCGAACACAGCGAGCTGGCTCGGCTGACCCAGATCGACTACGCGCGCGAAATGGCGTTCATCGCCACCCGGCCGCTCGACGCTGGCGGCGAAGAGACGCTGGCGGCGGTGCGTGTGGTCATCGATCCCGACAACCGGGACGCGGAATTCGGCGTGATCGTCCGCAGCGACCTCAAGGGCGGCGGACTCGGCCGGTGCCTGATGGACAAGATGATCCGCCATCTGCGTCAGCGCGGCACCCGGCGCATGGTGGGGCACGTCCTGCGCGAGAACACCGGCATGCTGGCACTGGCCCGTGCGCTGGGCTTCAGTGAAAGCGCGCCGTCCGGCCCGGCCCCGGACAGCGGCATGCGCTTCGTATCCCTGGAACTGCGCAGCGACCCCGGCTCAGAGTGACACCTGGCGGTCGGCGAAGGCCTTGCCCCAGGTCAGCAAGCGGTAGCGTCGCAGACGGGGCTCGTAATAAGGATCCTGCTCGATCAGGTGCACCGCCCGATCCCGAGACGCCACCTCCATCACCCAGAGTCCTCCGACGAAGGCTGCCCCCGGCGCCTCGCGCAGACCTCCCGCGATGAGGATCTCGTCGGCGTGGCGCTCCAGGTAGGCCAGGTGCAGGGGCTCACGCTCGCGCCGGATCGCCATCATCTCCGGCTCGTCGTCAAAGATCACCACCCAGCGCGCCATGGTCTGCTTCCCCTCAGGCCATCAGCAGCGTGACCACGATGATCACCACGCCGGTGGCCAGATTGACACCGACCCAGGTGCGGATGCGCGCCAGCTCCGCCGCCCCGGCGGCCCAGTCCTGCGCGTCCACGGCCCGGCCCAGCCGCCGGAACAGCGAGAACCGGATGTGCCCGAACACGGCCATCATCGCAACCCCCAGCACGGCCATGATGCTCCAGTCCAGCGGCATGTTGAACGACAGGCCCGCCTGCACCGACTCCCGGGCCGCGCGGCCGATCATCGCGCCGCCGGTGATGAACACCACCAGCACCGCCACCACCACCGCCGCAAAGAAGCGCCGCAGCACCCCGTGCATCAGCGGCAATCGCTGCGGCGGCGGCAGTTGCATCGCGGCCGGGCGCAGGAAGAAGTGGGCGAACACCATGCCGCCGACCCAGACGACGATGGACAACACGTGCAGCAGCTTCAGGGTGGCGTAGAGCATGGGGGAATCCTCTCGGGTTCAGCGTGACACGTCGGTCAGGATACCCGCGCCGTCCCGCCGCTGCAGCCGGTACGGCGGCAAGCCCTTGAGCATGCGACGGCCGTAGCCCTGGCGCAAGAGCCGCGCGTCGTAGCAGACCACCACCGCCTCGTCGGTCTCGGTGCGCAGCGCGCGGCCGGTCCACTGCAGCAGCCGCGCGCCGGTCGCCGGCACCACCAGTTCGCTGAACGGGTCGCGGCCTTGCGCCTTGAGCCAGTCGGCGCGCGCCTGGCCCACCGGGTCGCTGGGCGAGGCGAACGGCAGCTTGGTGATGAACACCCATTCGCACAGCTCGCCCGGCAGGTCCAGCCCCTCGCCGAAGGACTGCAGGCCGAACAGGATCGAGGCCCCGCCGTCGGCGACCCGCTCGGCGTGGCGCCGCAGCAGTTGGGTGCGCGAAGACTCGCCCTGCACCAGCACCTTCTCGCGCAGGTCGCTGTGCGAACCGCGTTCGAGCAGGTCCTGCGCGCGCTTCATCAGCGCCTTCGAGGTGAACAGCACCAGCGCACCGCGCCGGACTTCCCGCAGGTCGTCCATCAGCAGGTCAAGCATCTCGCGCGAGTAGCCCTCGACGTCCTTGGGGTCGCTCTGCGTCTGCACCACCACCAGCCGGCCCTGGCCCGCATGGTCGAACGGGCTCTGCACCTCGCGCGCCTTCACGTCCTCGTCGAACGCCAGCCCGCTTTCGTGCAGGAAATGGTCGAAGCCGCCGCAGGTGACCAGCGAGGCCGAGGTCGCGACCGCGGCCCGCACCTTGCTCCAGAGGTGGGCGCGCAGCAGGCCGCCCGGGTTGAGCGGACAGGCGTGGGCACTGAGCGTGACCAGGCCGTTCTGGATGCCGGCTTCGAGCCACTTGGCCAGCGGCGCCTGGCCTTCCAACGGGGCCTGCAGCCAGAGGTCGGCGGTCGCGGCCATGTGCTGCAGGCGTGGCGCAAACGTGCCGATGCGGCTGTAGAGCTGAGCGCAGCGCGGGGCGTCGCCCGGGTCGTCACGCGCCAGCACCTTCAGTTGCGCCGCGATCAGCTCGAATTCCTTGAGCAACGCGCCCGCGCGGCTGGCGATCTGGCCCACGGTGTCTTCCCAGTCGGCGGGCAGCACGCCGCCGTCGAGTCGTTCGGTCGCATTGGGCACGTTGAATTCGAAACCGGCACCGCCGTCGCGCCCGTTGCGCGGACGCATGCCGCCCTGTTTGCCCGACAGCGCCAGCCACTCGGGCGACTCGGCCAGCCGCGCCATCGCGCGCCGCGCCAGCTCGGCCTGCGCGGCCTTGAGCTCGCGCGCCAGTACGGTCACGTCCACCCCCAGCGGGTGGGCGATGGCGCCGGCCACGTCGGTCACGGCGCGCGGCAGCTTGTCGAGCCAGCCACCGCGCATCAGGTCCATGCTTTCGGTGAACTGGCCCTGCGCGACGCTGCCCAGGTGGTGCGCCTCGTCGAACACCAGATAGCAGTCGGACGGGTCGGGCAGCGCGTGCAGGCCCAGCGTCGAGAGCAACAGGTCGTGGTTGACCACGATCACCTGCGACTGCGCCAGCTTGGCGCGCGAGCGGTAGTAGCTGCAGCCGTTGTAGCTGGGGCAGTGGCGCGCGGTGCAGGTGTGGCGCTCGGCCGCGACGGGGGTCCAGACATCGCCCTCGGGCGGCTCGGCCAGGCGGTCGCGGTCGCCGTCCCAGTCGCCGCCGTCGAGCATCTGGCCCCAGCGCTCGTAGAGCCGGCCACGCTCGGCCCACACCCGCTCCAGCGCGTCGCCCCTGGGCTTGTCATCGGGCTCGTCGCCGAACAGGTCGGAGGTGGCCACGTCGCCGCCGGCCATCTGGTCGAGCTTGAGGCGGCAGACGTAGCGCCCGCGCCCCTTGGCCAGGGTGAACACGAAGGGCTGCGGCAGCACGGCCGCCAGTGCGGGCAGGTCCTTGGCGATCAGTTGCTCCTGCAGCGCCACGGTGGCGGTGGAGATCATCACGCGCTTGCCCTGCGCCAGCGCCAGCGGGATCACGGTCGAGGCGTAGGCGGCCGACTTGCCGACCCCGGTACCGGCCTGCACCACCGCGATGGCGCGCGGCCCGGCAGGCGGCGGGTCCTCGCCCTTCTCGGGTTTGGCGGGCCAGTCGACCACGCTCAGGGTTTCGGCGATATGGGCCGCCATCTCGCGCTGGCCCGCACGCGGGCGAAAGCCCTCCAGTCGCGAGACCACATGATCGAAGGCGCCCAGCGCCAGGGCTTCGCGCGCCAGCGGTCCGCGCGGCGGACTGTTGGGGTCAGGGCTGGTGACGGAATCGGACATGGGTGCGTAAGGCAAAGCGCGATTCTCCCAGAGGCCGACGGGCAGGCCGGTTCACAATGGCCGCGATCACCCACATTCAGGAGGACAGCATGGCCCGGCCATCCACCCGACCACCCGCGCCCAAACGCCGCATCAACCTTGCGCTGCAGGGCGGCGGTTCACACGGTGCCTTCACCTGGGGCGTGCTCGACCGTCTGCTTGAAGAGGAATGGCTGGAGATCGCCGGTGTCAGCGGCACCAGCGCCGGCGCGATGAACGCGGTCGCCCTGGCGGCCGGCCTGATGGAGGGCGGCCGCACCGGCGCGCAGGCCGCCTTGCGCCGCTTCTGGGAACGGGTGGCCGAAGCCTCCCCGTTCGCCCTGTTGCAGGGTGGCCCGATGGCGCCCTGGTTCGGTCCCTCAAGCCCTTGGATTCAGGCCTGGACGGCACCCTGGCAAAACAGCGTGCAGGCCTTCGCCAGCCAGCTCTCCCCCTACCAGTTCAATCCGCTGAATCTCAATCCGCTGCGTGACATCCTTGAAGACACGATCGACTTCGCCCGCGTGCGCGGCTGCCACCGGACCCAGCTGTTCATCGCCGCCACGCGGGTCTCGACAGGTGAATTGCGTGTGTTTCGCCAGACCGAGCTGACGGCCGACATGGTCATGGCGTCGGCCTGCCTGCCCCTGCTGTTCCAGGCGGTCCAGATCGAAGGCGAAGCCTACTGGGACGGCGGCTACGCCGGCAACCCGACGCTGCTGCCACTGATCAGCGACACCGACGCCGACGACCTTCTGCTGGTGCCGATCAACCCCAGCCGACGCAACGACGTGCCGACGCTGGCCGGCGACATTCTTGACCGCGCCAACGAGGTGACCTTCAACGCCAGCCTGATCAAAGAGCTGCGCACCATTGCCCTGATCAAGGACGTCCTGCGGGACGCAGGGCGCCCCGACAGCGCCTACCGGCTGCCGCTGTTCCGACGGGTGGACGACCTGCGCCTGCACCGACTCGACACCGACGCCGCGCTGGCACCCTTCGGCGCCTCAAGCAAGCTGCAGACCGATCCGGCGTTCCTGCAGCGGCTTCACGCCATCGGCCGCCAGGTCGCAGACGAATGGCTCAGCGCCAATGCCTCGGCCATCGGTCGACGCCCGACCGTCTCGCTCGATGCGGCCTGGCCGGGCGCCTGACGTCGTCTCAGGGTCACCCACACGGATGTGGGCCTGGATGCCCCGGGCCGCTAACATGCGCGCACCGTCGCACCGCCGGCCCCACTGGAAATGCCCATGCCACCCTTCGCCCACCACCTCCCTGTCGCCGCCCTGCTGACGGCGCTGACCAGCCAGCCGGTCATGGCACAGCCCGCCCCGGCGACCCCGCCCGGGGAAAGCACCGTGAGCGTCGGACTGATGACGACGAGCGAATGGCGGCCGTATCGCGGCGTCGGCAACACGACCAGCCTCTTTCCCTTGCTGCAGTATGAAAACGCCTGGCTGGACATCTGGGGGCCGGGGGCGGACATCAAGCTCAAGGACGATGGTCCGCTGGCCGTCATGCTGCGGGCGCGTTACGCCGACACCGGGTACGACGCCAGCGACAGCGAGGCGCTCGCTGGCATGAAGGACCGCAAGAACAGCGTCTGGCTGGGCACCAAGCTGCAGTGGCGCACCGCCGTCGCGCACACCTCGCTGGAGTGGCTGACCGACGGCTCACGTCACAGCAAGGGACAGCAGGCCAAGCTCTGGGTCGAGACCATGATGCACGCCGGTCCGGTCCGCATCGTGCCGCGCGCGGGATTGCAATGGCAGGACGCCAAGTATGTGGACTACCACTTCGGCGTGACCGCCGCCGAGGCCACCGCCACCCGGCCAGCCTACCGCGGCCACTCGGTGCTGAACACCGAACTGGGCGCACGCTTTCTCTACACGTTCACGCCGTCACAGTCGGGTTTCGTTGACCTGAGCGCCACCGCGCTGGGTTCCGCCATCCGCCGCAGCCCGATCGTCGAGCGCAGTTGGGTGCCGGCGGTGCGGGCGGGGTACGTCTACCGCTTCTGAGCGTCCGGCTCAGGCCGGCGCATTGCGCTTGTCATCGGCGACCGCTTGCGGGGCGCCGCTGGGAACATAGGTCTCGCCGTGCGTGGCGAGGTAGTCGCGGATCAGCCGTCGCACGACCTGCGAGGGCGTCACATCCTGACGCGCGCAAAGACCCTCGAAGGCCTTTTTCTTGGCCGGGTCGATCAGGACCGTCAGGCGTGCGGTTTTGAGCTCCATCTGCGCATTCTAAGGACAAGGCCATCGGCAGAGGCCGAGTCCAACCGTATGTTAATCCTATTGACATATGATTAAACTTCAAAGCACGTCCATCCCGGCCAGCGCGCGGCCCGTCCATGATCCAGAGCCTCACCCACAAGGTGCGCACCCGGCGCGCCAACCGCCAGCTCGGCGGCCTGCTCGCCTTCGTGGCCGGCGCCACGAATGCCGGCGGCTTCCTGGCCATCCAGCGCTACACCTCGCACATGACAGGCATCGTCTCGGAGATCGCCGACAACCTGGTGCTGGGCAACCTGATGCTCGGCGCCGCCGGCCTGGCCGCCCTGCTGGCGTTCACCACCGGCGCGGCGACCACCGCCGTGCTGGTCAACTGGGCCCGGCGGCGCGGGCTGCACAGCGAGTTTGCGTTCTCCCTGATGCTGGAGGCCGTGCTGCTCCTGCTGTTCGGCCTGCTGGGAGCCAACCTGAACGCGCTGCTGCACGTGTTCCTGCCCGCCACCGTCCTGGTCCTGTCGTTCATCATGGGTCTGCAGAACGCGATCGTCACCAAGATATCCAAGGCCGAGATCCGCACCACGCACGTGACCGGCATCGTGACCGATCTGGGCATCGAGCTGGGGCGGCTGATCTACTGGAACCGCGCCCCCGAGGCCAACCGGACACACTACGTGCAGGCCGACCGCGACAAGCTGGCCATCCATGCCTCCATCCTGGGCCTGTTCTTCGCCGGCGGACTGGCCGGCGCGCTGGCCTTCCAGCGCGCCGGCTTCATCGCCACCGTGCCGCTGGCGCTGGTGTTGTGCGCCGTCGCCGCGCCGCCGCTGTGGAGAGACATTGGCGACCGATGGGCGCTGCTCAACCGGGGGCAGGGTCGGTGAATGCCTTGAAAGGTTTCCTGTCGTGAACGGTGGCGACGGCGTGCGGATCGAGAACGACCGGTTCCTGCGGCGGCTGTGCTTCGGCGACACCGACGTCCAGAGCGCCATGGACCTGCGCGACCCGGACCGGCTGGTGCTCGAATACACGCGACTGATGATGGGCTTCCTGCTGTTCCAGCCCCGGCCGAGACACATCCTGATGATCGGGCTGGGCGGGGGTTCCTTGCCCAAGTTCTGCCACCGCCACCTGCCCGAGGCCGACATCACGGTGCTCGAAGTCGATCCCTCGGTGCTGGCCCTGCGTGACCGCTTCGAGATCCCGCCCGACCAGCCCGGCTTCCGTGTCCTGCTCGGCGACGGCGCCACGCATCTGGCGACCGTGAACGACGCCAGCGTCGACGTATTGCTGGTCGACGGATTCGATGCCGGTCGCATGGCGCCCTCGCTGGGCACCCAGGGCTTCTACGCCGACTGCCGGCGGGTGCTGCGCAGCGGCGGCGTGATGGTCGGCAACCTGCACGAACTGGACCTGCAACTGGGCATCTTCCTGGACCGCATCGGCCAGTGTTTCGACCGCAATGCGGCCTACGTTCCTGCCCGCGAGTGCGGGAACTGCGTGGTGTTCGCGCGCCGGGAGGTCGCGCTGTCGAGCCGGCTGCCGCGCCATCTTCGCCGGCCCGGCGCCATGCCCGAAGCCACCTGGGTCGGCATCGAGGCGGCGCTGCACGACGTGTTGCGGACGGTGCGCGCCACGCGCCGATTTCCCTGAACCCCGGGCGTCAGACGGACGCCGTCCCGCTACCATCGCAGCATGCAGTTTTTCGACGCCGACGCCACCCGCACCGCCCTGCCATTCGACCGCCTGATCCCCGCCTTGCGCGAACGCTTCGCCGGCGGTTGCGAGGCGCCCGCCCGCCATGTGCATGACATCGTCAATCCGCTGGGCGAAGCGGGCCAGGACGCCGCCGGCCGACGGGTGACCTCGCTGATCATGCCGGCCTGGATACCGGGCAAGCACTACGGCGTGAAGATCGTCAACATCGCGCCCGGCAACGCACGTCGCGGGCTGCCGGGCCTGCACGCCACCTACCTGCTGTTCGACGCGCGCACCGGCGTGCCGCTGGCGCAGATGGACGGTGACGTGATCACCGCGCGGCGCACCGCCGCCGCGTCGGCGCTGGCGGGCACCTACCTGGCACGCGAGCAGGCCAGCCATCTGGTGCTCGTCGGTGCGGGCCGGGTCGCGCGCCTGCTGCCGGCCGCCTGGAAGACGGTGCGTCCGATCGAACACGTGACGGTCTGGGCGCGCCGGGAGAGCGAGGCGCAGGCCCTGGCCGCCCAGTTGCAGCGCGAGGGTTTTTCGGCCAGCGCGACCCGCGACCTGGCCAGCGCCTGCGCCGCCGCCGACATCGTCAGTTGCGCCACCATGGCCAACGAGCCGGTGGTGCGCGGAAGCTGGCTGGCGCCGGGTGCGCACCTGGACCTGATCGGCTCGTTCACGCCCGCGATGCGCGAGGCCGACGACGCCTGCTTCGAGCAGTCGCGCGTCTTCGTCGATACCGACGAGGCGCTGGAGAAGAGCGGCGATCTGCTGGTGCCGATGCAGCACGGCGTCTTCAGCGCCAACGAGATCCGCGGCACGCTGACCACGCTGGCGCGGGGCGTCGCCACCGGTCGAAAGTCCCCCGGCGAACGCACGGTGTTCAAGTCGGTCGGCAACGCGCTGGAGGACCTCGCGGCGGCGGTGCTGGTCAGCGAATCGGCGACCGCCCGCGCCTGAGGCGGCCGCCCGCGTTGCCGGCAGGGGCAAGACGCCCACCGGACAATCGCGCGATGCACACCACCCACCCCAACCTTCCCCGCCGCCGGTTCGCCCAGGGGTCGCTGGCCTTGCTTGCTGCGCCCTGGCTGGCCACCGGACACGCCCAGACCGCCGCCTGCCCGGCACTGCTGTCGCACCGGTTCCCGCGCCTGCAGGACGAGCAGCCGCAGGACCTCTGCCAGTACGCGGGCAAGGTGCTGCTGGTGGTCAACACCGCGAGCTATTGCGGCTTCACGCGGCAGTACGAAGGGCTGGAGGCGCTGTATGCGAAGTACGAGAAGCAGGGTCTGGTGGTGCTCGGCTTTCCGTCCAACGACTTCGGTCAGCAGGAGCCGGGCGGGTCCAAGCAGATCGCCGAGCTGTGTTTCAACACCTACGGCGTGAAGTTCCCGATGTTCTCCAAGACCGTGGTCAAGGGCAGCGGCCGAAACGCGTTCTACGAACAGCTCGCCGCGGCCACCAAGGCCACGCCGCAATGGAACTTCCACAAGTACCTCGTTGCCCGCGACGGCAAGAACGTCACCAGCTTCGCCAGCCAAGTCGAACCGGGCAGCGCCGAACTCACGCGCGCCGTCGAGGCTGCCCTCAAGCTCCGCGGCTGAGCCAGGACAGGACGATCCGGCGCCGGGTCGCCCCACCCCGGATCAGCCCCCCAGGGGGCAGCGACCCGCGCAGCGGTGGAGCGTGGGGGCTCAGTCTTCCAGCGGCGCCGGGCCAGCGCCAGCCGGGTTCAGCCGGCTGGCGCTGGCCTGCAGCCGTGCGATCAGTTCGCTGAACTGCCGGCACTCTGCCTCGCTGAAGGGCGCGAGCAGATCCCGCTGGATCGCGGCGATGCGCGGGAACACCTCTCGGTAGACCCGCCGGCCCTCGTCGGTCAGGTAGACGTGCACCTCGCGCCGGTCGGACGGTTTGGGCTCCCTTCTCACCAGACCTTTATCGCTCAGGCGGGTGATGGCCCGCGAGGTCCGGGCGCGGTCGAGCATGGCGCGCTGCGCCAGTTCCGAGGACTGCACACCCTCCACATCCGCCAGGCAGGACAGCACCAGCCACTCGCGCCGCGTGATGCCGTAGTCGCGCTCGCACATGCGCACCACCAGCGGCCGGGCCGTGGCGTGGATGCGGAAGAGGCGGTAGAGCAACAGGTCGTTCTGCTGCTGCGGATACCGCAGCGGATCGTTGGCGCTCATGGGCGATGGAGGGTCAGGGAAAACACCGGGAACGATTGATTTCTGCAATTGATTGTCTCTCTCTAGCATGCGTGGCAGCAGCGGGGAAACACCCGCGCCCACCGGAGACAAACCATGCAAAAACGCCCCTTCCTGGCCAGCGCCATCGCCCTGGCCTGCATCACCGCCCTGCCGCTTCCGGCCCTGTCGCAGGACAAGCCGCCGCTGAAGATCGTCGTGGGCTTCCCGCCCGGCGGCTCGGCCGACCTGCTCGCACGCCTGATGGCCGAGGGCCTGAAAAACGACTTCTCGTCCGTGATCGTCGAGAACAAGCCGGGAGCGGGCGGACGCATCGCGCTGTCGCTGGTCAAGCGTGCGCCCGCCGACGGCCAGACCGTGGTGTTGCTGCCCAGCGGGCCGATGGTGCTGTTCCCGCACGTCTACAAGAAGCTGGACTACGACCCTGTCGCCGACTTCACGCCGATCTCGCAGATCGCGCACTTCCAGTTCAGCGTGGTGGCCGGCCCGGCCTCGGGCGCGAAAAGCGTCGCCGAGATGCTGGCCAAGGCCAAGGCGGCCCCCGGCAGCGCCACCTACGGCACGCCCGGCGCCGGCACGCTGCCGCATTTCATGGGCGTGATGTTCGGCCAGAAGGCCGGCGCGGAGCTGACCCATGTGCCGTTCCAGGGCGGTGGTCCGGCCAACACCGCGCTGCTGGGCGGTCACATCCACTACAAATTCGACGTCGTCACCGAGACCGCCGAACTGCACCGCGCCGGCAAGGTGCGCATCCTCGCGGTGACCGGCGCGCAGCGCGACCCGCAGGTGCCCGAGGTGCCGACGCTCAAGGAACAGGGCGTGGACATGGTCGCCACCGCCTGGTTCGCGATGTACGGCCCGGCCGGCCTCAAACCCGAGGTGCGCGACATGATCAGCGGTGCGGTCGCCAAGGCGGTACGCACGCCCGCGCTGCGCGCCAAGCTCATCGAGCAGGGCTACGAGCCTGTGGGCTCCACGCCCGCCGAACTCGCCGCCGCGCAGGCCGCCGACCTCAAGCGCTGGGAAGGCCCGATCAAGGCCACCGGCGTGCAGCTCGATTGACATGAACCCGACCCCCACGCCCACTTCGTTCGCTGCCCCCGAGGGGGCGCGTCAGTGGCTTCGGGCGGCCGGGCGCCACTGACATGAACCGCCCCAACATCATCTACATCGTCAGCGACGACCTGGGCTACGCCGACCTCGGCTGCTACGGCGGCCGGCAGGCGCAGTTCGGCGCGGTGTCGCCGAACATCGACGCCCTGGCGGCCGGCGGTCTGCGCCTGACCGAGGGTTACAGCAACTCGCCCGTGTGTTCGCCCACGCGCTTTGCCATGGCGACGATGCGTTGGCAGTACCGGCTGCGCGGCGCACTGGAAGAACCGATCAACAGCCGCAGCAAAGGGAGCAGCACCCTGGGCCTGCCGCCCGAGATTCCGACCCTTCCCTCGCTGCTGAAAGACGCCGGCTACCGCACCGCGCTGATCGGCAAGTGGCACCTGGGCTACCCCCCGCACTTCGGTCCACTGCGCTCGGGCTACGAGGAGTTCTTCGGCATCATGGCCGGCGGCGTGGACTACTTCACCCACTGCTCGTCCAGCGGCGACCACGACCTCTACCTCAACGACGCGGCGCACAAGGAGGTCGGCTACCTCACCGACGTGTTCTCCCATAAAGCGGTGGACCACGTGAAGGCGCGCGCCGCCGAGGCCCGAGCCGGCACGCCGTTCTTTCTGAGCCTGCACTACACCGCGCCGCACTGGCCCTGGGAAACCCGCGACGACGCCCACGTGGCGCCCGAGGTGGCGAAGAACCTGTTTCACCTGCACGGCGGCAACGTTGAGGCCTACCGCCGCATGATCCACCACATGGACGAAGGCATCGGCTGGCTGGTGGAGGCCTTGCGCCGCAACGGCCAGCTGGACAACACCCTGATCGTCTTCACCAGCGACAACGGCGGCGAACGCTTCTCCGACAACTGGCCGCTGGTGGGCGGCAAGATGGACCTCACCGAAGGCGGCATACGTGTGCCCTGGATCGCCCACTGGCCTGCCGTGATCGCCCCCGGTCGGGAGACCAACCAGCCCTGCCTGACCATGGACTGGAGCGCCACGCTGCTGGATGCTGCCGGGGTGCTGGACGGCTCGGCCGGCGTCTCACCGGATCCGGACTATCCGCTGGACGGCCTTTCGCTGCTGCCGGTGCTGCAGGCGGCCGACCGCGAATTCCCGCGCCCGCTGTACTGGCGCATGAACCACCGCGGCCAGCGCGCGCTGCGCGATGGCGACTGGAAATACCTGCGGGTCGACGGCCACGACTACCTGTTCAACATCCCGGCCGACGAGCGCGAACGCGCCAACCTCGCCGCCCGCGAGCCCGCGCGCCTGGCGCAACTGCGCGCCGCCTGGGAAGCCTGGAACGACACCATGCCCGCCATTCCCGCCGACGCCACGGTGAGCCTGGGCTACAGCGCCAAGGACATGCCGCAGCGCTGAAGCGCGGCCATTCTGCTCAGACCGTGGGCTCGGGCCGGCCCAGGTGGCGGATCGCGCGCCGGTCGTCCGCCGCCATGCGCTCCAGGCCCTTGCGCAGCACGGCCAGGCAGCGCTCGTCGTCACCCTCCTCGCCTTCCAGGCCCGCCAGCGCCGGGTCGGGCACCAGCAGGGTCACCACCCGCAGGCGCAGGGACAGATCCGGCGGCAGCAGCGGCGTGCGCGCCAGCCCCTTGGCCACCACATGCGTGGCCAGGTCGGCCAGCGATGCCGCATCGGAAGGACCTTCCACATGGA
This sequence comes from Burkholderiaceae bacterium, assembly GCA_016790575.1. Taxonomy (GTDB): domain Bacteria; phylum Pseudomonadota; class Gammaproteobacteria; order Burkholderiales; family Burkholderiaceae_C; genus JAEUOU01. The sequence continues at coordinate 37,015 of JAEUOU010000015.1, forward strand.
TGGCAAAGCACCGTTCGGAGACGCGGCTCACGGTGTCGATATCGCGCACCACCCGGCTCAGGCGCGACGCCGCCACCACCAGCGCGCGCTCGCCCAGCTCCCGGCCGCCGGCCTCGACCAGCTCACCATGGTTCGACAGCTCGACCAGCAGCACGCCGCAGCGGTGGCCGTACCTGCGCGCCCGGCGCAGCGCGTCGCGCAGCCGCAGCCCCAGCACCGGGCTGGCCACCAGGCCGGTCAGCGGGTCGGTGCTGTCGATGGAGCGCAGGCGCACACGGTTTTCGCTGTAATCACGGGCGCGGCGGTGCAGGATGTAGAGCAGCAGCGGGATTTCGACCAAAGAGCCCAGCACCAGCGCGTACTGCGTGAGCACGTTTGCCGGCAGCACCCCCAGGTTGCGCAGCGCGGGAAACGGAAAGGTCAGCACCACCGGCAGCAGCCCCAGGCCGACCCATCCGGCATACCGTTCGCCCTGCCGCCAGGCCCAGAAACACACCGCCAGCCCCAGCAGGCCGGAGAGGAACACGTAAGCGTGCAGCGTCACCAGCGCCGGGCGGTTCAGCAGGAGGATGTAGACCACCGGATACAGCCAGCCGAAGAGCGACCACAGCCCGAGCAGGCGGTCAAATCCGCGGTGAAACCGCGACACCGCGCAGACCTCGCGCAGGAACCAGATGCTGCTGGCCGTCAGCCACAGCGTGAACAGCGCGGGCGAGCCGTTGTTGCCGGCCGGCCACTCCGGCCACAGCAGCAGGCCGCCCAGCCCGGTGAACGAGACCTGCAACGCCAGCATGTTGGCCACATACACGCCGTACGCCACAAAGGCGCGGTCGGCGTACAGCCGGGCGTGGACCAGGCCGATGAACAGCACCAGCGCGCCAAAGCCGAAATACGCCCCCAGTGCAACAAAGGTGCGCACGCGCCGGGCGTCGCGGCGGTCTTCGTCCAGCAGCGTGATCTCGGGGCTGACGGGCACCGGCCGGTTCATCACCCGCAGCCAGACCGTGCGCGGCTGCCCGGCGGGGTCGAGCCGGAACACGGGCAGGCGGTCGCGCAGCGACCACTGCGACAGGGGCAGGCGGTCGCCAGCCTGCTGCTGATTCCAGCCACCGTCGGCCCGTGGCTGATACAGCTCCACCCGGTCCAGCGCGTTGAAATCCACCTGCAGATACCAGCGGCGCGCGCCGTCCAGCGGGGGAATCTCCAGCCGAACCCACAGCGCGGCGTCGTCGAGCGAAAAGGTCTGCCCCGGCGCCAGGGGCTCGAACATCCGCCCGGGCAACGACGCCACGGCGGACACATCGGCCTGGGCGTACGCGTCAATCCAGTAGCGGGCGCCACGGGTGATGTCGGGCCCGGCGGCGTGCACCCACGCCCCGCACACCGCGAGCCAGACCCCCAGCACCACCCGCCAGGCCCGCCAGCGGGCCCGCCATCCATCGTGTTCAGCCATGCCGGCAATGGTAGCGGCGCGTGCCGGCGCGGCTATGCTTGACCCATGGACAAAACCGTGTGGCAGCGCTGGCTGCCGTTTCTCGCCTGGCCCCGCCTGCGCCCGAACGAGTGGCGGGGCGAGTTCAACGCCGGCCTGACGGTCGCGCTGCTGATGGTGCCGCAGTCGGTGGCCTATGCGGCCCTGGCGGGCATGCCGCTGGTCACCGGTCTGTACGCGGCCTTGCTGCCGGCGCTGGTGGGGGTGCTGTGGGGCGCCTCGTCCCGGCTGTCGGTGGGCCCGACGGCGCTGACCTGTCTGCTGGTGGCCGCGTCACTCACCGGCATGGCCGAGCCCGGCAGCGCGCAGTGGGTGGATCTGGCCGTCTGGCTGGCGGTGCTGTCGGGTCTGCTGCAGCTGGTGATGGGTGTCGGCGGTTTCGGCTGGCTGCTCAACGTCATCAGCGCCCCGGTGCTGATGGGCTTTACCCAGGCGGCGGCGCTGCTGATCATCGCCTCGCAGCTGCCCGCGCTGCTGGGCCTGAAGGGCCCCCTGGCCAGCCTGCTGACCGGGCCGATGCCCGATCTGCGCGCGGCCGCCTTCGGCCTGGCGGGCGTGGCCCTGTTGCTGGCGGCGCGGCGCTGGTGGCCACGGCTGCCGATGATCGTGATCGTGGTGGGCGGTGCGGCGGGGGTGTCGGCGCTGCTTGGGTTTGCGGCGGCCGGGGGCGCGGTCATCGGCACCCTGCCTGCGGGGCTGCCATCGCTGTATGTGCCGCACTGGCCGGGGCTGGAGGCGCTGGGCCAGCTGGTGGTGCCGGCCATGGTGATCGCGCTGGTGAGCTTTCTGGAAACCGCGTCCAGCGCCCGGGTGGAGAACCAGCGCGAAGGACGGCGCTGGGACGACAACCAGGACCTGATCGGCCAGGGCCTGGCCAAGCTGGCCGGGGCGTTCAGCGGCACCTTTGCGGTGAGCAGCTCGTTTTCGCGCTCAGCCGTGTTTATGTACGCAGGCGCACGCACCGGCTGGGCCTCGGTGGTGATGGTGGCGCTGGTGCTGCTGGCGCTGCTGGTGCTGACGCCCGTGCTCTACCACGTGCCCCGCGCGGTGCTCGCGGGCGTGGTGGTGGTGGCGGTGATGAACCTGGTGCGCCCGTCGGCCTTTGCCCAGCTCTGGCGCGTGGCCCGGGTGGAAGCGGTCACGGCCGCCGTCACCTTCGGCGTCACGCTGCTGACGGCGCCGCGCATCTACTGGGGTGTGCTGGCGGGGGTGATCATGGGCCTGTCGCATTTTCTGCACCACCGGCTGCACCCGCGCATCATCGAAGTCGGCCTGCACCCGGACGGCAGCCTGCGCGACCGCCACCTGTGGCAGCTGCCCCCGCTGGCGCCGCAGCTGGTGGCACTGCGCATGGATGCCGAGCTGGACTTTGCCGCCGCCAGCGGCTTCGAGCGCGCCATCAACGAACACCTGGCCGCGCGCCCGGACACGCGGCATGTCTGCCTGTTCGCCCAGCCGATCAACCGCATCGACGCCACCGGCGTGGAAACCTTCAGCCAGCTGCGCCGCCAGCTGGCCGACCGCGGCATCACGCTGCACATCAGCGGCATCAAGCTGCCGGTGGAGCGGGTGCTGCGCGAAGCCGGGCAGTGGCCGGCCGGCGACCCGCTGCTGCGCGCCTACCGCACCGACGCCGAGGCGCTGGCCGCACTCGCGCGCCTGCACCCGGACCCGCCCGACCTGCCGGCCGCCGCCATCTGAACCGGAACAACCGCCGGCGGGGCGAAAACCATTCCTGTTTTCAGAGCAATAAAACACCATTTCACGCTGGGTAAGCGGCATTTTTGCCCTGAATGTGCTGTCAAGCCCCGCCACCGGCGCCACACGCTATGCTTTCCCCGGTGAACCCACCCCGCCGCATCGCCCACCTGGACATGGACGCGTTTTACGCGTCGGTGGAGCTGCTGCGCTACCCGCAGCTCAAGGGCCTGCCGGTGGTGATCGGCGGCGGGCGGCGGCGCCTGGATGACGCGCTGCGTGAACACCACGCCGATCTGCCGCTGCACGAGATTCCCGTCGCGGCCTTTCCCGTGCTCAAGGACTACACCGGCCGCGGTGTCATCACCACCGCCACCTACGCGGCGCGGCAGTTCGGTGTGGGCTCGGCCATGGGGATGATGAAGGCGGCCCGGCTGTGCCCGCAGGCCATCCTGCTGCCGGTGGACTTTGACGAATACCGGCGTTATTCGCGCCGCTTCAAGGCCGTGATCACCGACATCGCGCCGGTCATGGAGGACCGCGGCGTGGACGAGGTCTACATCGACTTCACCGCCGTGCCCGGCGGCCAGCGCGAGGGCGGGCGCGTGCTGGCCCGGCTGATCCAGAAAAGCATCTTCGACGCCACCGGCCTGACCTGCTCGGTGGGGGTGGCGCCCAACAAGCTGCTGGCCAAGATGGCCAGCGAATTCAACAAACCCAACGGCATCAGCATCGTCCAGCCCGATGACCTGCAGACCCTGATCTGGCCGCTGGCCTGCCGCAAGATCAACGGCGTGGGCCCGAAGGCGGAGGAAAAGCTCGCCGCCCACGGCATCCGCACCATCGGCGAACTGGCCGCCCGGGAGCGGGACTGGCTGGTGTCCACCTTTGGCCGCAGCTACGGCGCCTGGCTGCACGATGCCGCCTGGGGCCGAGACGAGCGAGCGGTGGTCACCGAGAGCGAGCCGGTCAGCATCAGCCGCGAAACCACCTTCGAGCGCGACCTGCATGCCGTGCGCGACAAGGCCGAGCTGGGCGCCATCTTCACCCGGCTGTGCGAACAGCTGGCCGCCGACCTGGCGCGCAAGGGCTACCGCGGCAAGACCATCGGCATCAAGCTGCGCTACGACAACTTCCAGAGCGTGACGCGCGACCAGACCATCGACCACGCGGTGCAGGACGCCGCCACACTGCGCCGCGTGGCCGGCCAGTGCCTCAAACGGGTGGATCTGTCCCGGCGGCTGCGCCTGTTGGGCGTGCGGGTGGGCTCGCTGACGCCTGTGGAAGCGGGGGTGCCCCTGCCCTCGGCACCTGTCGCGGCCGATTTTGAACGAAAAGTGCAGGCACCCAGCGTGAAAAGGTCTTCTTCCGCTATAAAAAAGCAACTGGTCAGCGGCAGCCTGTTCTGACCCGGGAGAGCCCCCCCGGGCCCGGGGGAAGCGTCTGGTCCCGTGGGTGACGGACGGCGCAACGGCGGCTGCACTACAGTCGCCGTCATGACACACCCTGCCCCCACCCTCACCCACTTCTCCCTCACGATCACCGACGCGGTGGCCCACCTGGTGCTCAACCGCCCGGACGCGATGAACACCATGAACCCCACGTTCTGGCGCGAACTGGACGAGGCGTTGAGCTGGCTGCACCACAGCCCCGCGGCCCGGGCGCTGGTGATCAGCAGCACCGGCAAACATTTCAGCGCCGGCATGGCGCTGGAGACCTTCGGCGGCGCCATCACCATGGACGACAGCAGCGCCGAGGGTCGCGCGGCCATCTTTGACCTGTTGCTGCCGATGCAGGCCACCTTCACCAAACTGGAGACACTGCGCATCCCGACCATCGCCGCCATTCAGGGCGGCTGCATTGGCGGCGCGGTGGATCTGGTGACGGCCGCCTGCATCCGCTACGCCAGCCGCGACGCCTTCTTCTGCGTGCAGGAGATCAACATCGGCATGGTGGCCGACGTGGGCACCCTGCAACGCCTGCCCAAACTGCTGCCGTTGGGCCTGGTGCGCGAGCTGGCCTACACCGGCCGCCGCCTGGGCGCCGACAAGGCGCTGGCGCACGGCCTGGTCACCGAGGTGTTCGACGACCACGAAGCCCTGGTGGCGGGCGCCCTGGCCTGCGCGCGCGATATTGCCAGCAAACCGCCGGTGGCCATCTGGGGCACCAAACAGGCCATCAACTACGCCCGCGACCACAGCGTGGACGACAGCCTGCGCCAGATGGGCTGGTTGCAAAGCGGCGTATGGAGCAATGCCAACGTGCGCGAGTCGATCATGGCCATGAAACTCAAGCGCGCCCCAGGTTTTCCGGACCTGGCGCCGCTGGTGCGCTTCAACGACCTGGGCTGAACGCCGCCCGGCGAACGCCGATGGCCTTCATTGCCGCGCCGTGCGCACGTTCGCCGGCAGGGGGCCGGGGTGGCTGCTGCGCCAGGGGTTGATGTCCAGGCCGCCGCGGCGGGTGTAGCGGGCGTAGACGGTGAGTTTGTTCGGGCGGCAGCGGGTCCAGAGGTCGGTGAAGAGGCGCTCCACACACTGCTCGTGGAATTCGTTGTGGTTGCGAAAGCTCACGATGTACTGCAGCAGCCCGCCCTGCTCGATCTGCGGGCCGGCGTAGCTGATCTGCACGCTGCCCCAGTCGGGCTGGCCGGTGACCAGGCAATTGCTTTTGAGCAGGCCGCTGACCAGCGTTTCCTGCACCGGCTGTTCGTCAAACGCGGCGGTGAGCAGATCCGGCGCAGGCTGGTAGCGGGAACATTCCACATCCAGCCGGTCGAGGTTCAGGCCGTCGAGTTCGTGGATGGGTTCCCGGTCGAACAGTTCGGGCGTCAGCAGCTTCACGCCCACGCTGGCCATCATCGGCCCGCCCTGCCAGATGGCGGCGGACAGGTCACGCCGCAGCGCGGCGCGCACCGCGTCGGCGTCGGCGAACACGCTGTTGTTGAAGCTGTTCAGGTACAGCTTGAAGGATTTGCTTTCCACGATGTGGGTGCTGTCGGCCGGCACGGTGATGTGCGCGATCGCCACCTGCGGTTTGCCGCGCGGGTTCAGCCACGACAGCTCGTAGGCCGTCCACAGGTCGGCGCCGCCGAAGGGCAGTGCACCGGTCAGGCCGATTTCGGCGCGTTTGGGCGCGCGCGGCAGCGGAAACAGCAGCGTGGGGTCGTAGTGGTCGGCGTAAGCGGACGGTTTGCCCAGGGGGGAGTGTTCAGGCTGCGTCATGGCGGAAAGGGGGTGGGCGTCAGGCGCGGGCGCCGTCCAGGTGGGGAATCAGGTGGCTCAGCAGCTGGGTGACCACGCCGGGCGGCAGGTCGTGCCCCATGCCGGGGATGCCCACCAGCCGCGCGCCGGGAATGCGCTGCGCGGTGTCTTCGCCGCAGGCAAACGGCACCAGCAGGTCGGCGTGGCCGTGCAGCACCAGCGTGGGGCAGGCGATGCGCGGCAGCTCGCGGGCGCGCTGGTCGTCGGCCACCACCGCCAGCAGCTGGCGCATGGTGCCCACCGGGCGGTAGCTGCGGCTGATGCCGGCCAGGATGCGATCGCGCATTTCGGCCTCGGGCACCCGGAAGTCCGGGCTGCCGATGGCGGTGAACAGCCGCACATAGTGGTCCAGCACGTCCTGGGGTGCGGCGCTGGCCGGGCGGCTGAGCAGGGTCTTGACGATGCGCGGGTCGGCGCTGGGCAGGCCGCGCGCGCCGCTGGAGCTCATGATGCTGGTCAGGCTGGCCACACGCTGCGGTGCGGCCAGCGCCAGCCGCTGGGCAATCATGCCACCCATGCTCACGCCCACCACGTGGGCGCGGGCCACGCCCCGGGCGTCCAGCACCGCCAGCGCGTCCTGCGCCATGTCGTGCAGGGTGTAGGGTGCGCGCGGCGAGAAGCCCAGCTTGTGCTGCAGGCCGGCCCACACCAGGTTGGGCACGCCCAGGTGGTCCAGGTGGGTGGACAGGCCGACGTCGCGGTTGTCGAAACGGATCACGCGGTAGCCGGCGTCCACCAGCGCCGACACGAACGCCGGCGGCCAGTGCACCAGCTGCATGCCCAGCCCCATGATCAGCAGCACCACCGGGCGGGTGGCCTGGCTGCCGTCGGCGCCGGTATCTTCCAGCTCGATCTCGATGCCGTTAGCTTTGATTTTCATAGCAAACCATGACCTTTTTACGATGGCTATCGGCAGTTTCTCATGCAATCACACTCGCCGGGGTCGCCCGGCGGGCCGGGGGATCGGCGGTCAGACAAATTCGCGCTCGCGCAGCCACTTGGTAGCGATCCATTTCTCGCCGGCGAGCACGGGCGAGCCACCATGCAGCGTGCCGGTGGACGGGTCGGGCCGGTCGTAGCTGAAGAACACGGCATTGCCCTTGCGGGGCAGCACTTCGAAGTTCACATCGGGGAACACCGTACCACCGCCGGCCTCGGGCTCGGCCAGATACATCACGACCGTGCCCAGACGCTGGCCACCCCGGCGCACGATGCTGGGCGTGCCCGGCGCGGCCGGGTCGAAATAGTCGTAATGGGGTTTGTACTCCGCCCCCGGTCGGTAACGCAGCACCTGGATGCCTTCCCCGTTCTCCACCGGCCAGTGAACCAGCCGGGCAATCCGCGCCTCGATCCGCGCCACCACCGGATGCTCGCCCCGGTGGAAAAACATGCCGTCGCTGGTGCGGTCGTCGTTGAGTTCTTCGCCGCCGGTGGCCAGCTGCACCGTGCGCGATCGGGCCAGCCGGGGCGCGGCCAGCGCGACCAGGGCGTCGCACTCCTCGTCGGACAGCAGGCCGCCCAGCACCACCACCCGCGGTTTCTCCATCACCGCCAGCACGGCCACGCGGCGGTCGCCGGCGTCCAGGGTCAGCGGCGCGCCGGCCACGTCGGGCTCGGGCAGACGCCCCCGGCGCGCCGCCGACCCGCTGGGGGCCGCTGCGGTGCGACCGGCGCCCACGGCGGCCTGCGTCGTCACCGCGCCACCGCCACCGCCTTCGGTCGATTGGGCCGTGGCCACAATCGCCTCGGGTGACACGCCTCTTCCGCGCAGGTGATCGGACAGGGTGGTTTCCAGCGCGTGGATGGCAATGTCTTCCTGCCAGCCGGACGCCTTCATGGCCTGCAGCACCGATTCGGGCGTGCAGCCGGCTTCGGCCTGGGTCACGATCCAGTGGCGCAGTTCGCGGGTGATGATCTGGCTCATGCCGGTTTCTCCTTGCGGCGAAAAACGAGTCGGTCGGGTTCGGACGCGGCCGGCGCAAACGCATAGCCGTCGCTGTCAAAGGCTTCCAGCTGGCGCGGCAGGCTCAGCCGGTGGGTGATGGCGTAGCGGGCCATCAGGCCGCGGGCGCGTTTGGCAAAGAAGCTGACGATCTTGTAGCGGCCGGCGCTCCAGTCTTCAAACACACACTCCACCACCCGGGCCTTGAGCACGCGGCGGTCCACGGCGCGAAAGTATTCCTGCGAGGCCAGGTTCACCACCACCGGCGTGGCGTCCGCCGCCAGGCGGGTGTTCAGGTGCTGCGCGATGCGCGCGCCCCAGAAGGCGTAGAGATCCTTGCCGCGCGGCGTGGCCAGGCGGGTGCCCATCTCCAGCCGGTAGGGCTGCAGCCGGTCCAGCGGGCGCAGCACACCATACAGCCCGCTCAGGATGGCCAGATGCGCCTGCGCCCAGGCCAGGTCGTCGGCCGGCAGCTCGCGGGCGCGCAGGCCGTCGTACACGTCGCCGTCAAAGGCCAGCACCGCCTGGCGCGAGTTGGTGGCGGTGAAACGCGGGCTCCAGGCGGCGTAGCGCGCCACGTTCAGCGCGGCCAGCGCGTCGCTCAGGTCCATCAGCGCGGCCACCTCGGGCGGCGTTTTCTCGCGCAGCACGGCGATCAGCTCGGCCGCGTCGTCCACAAACAGCGGGCGGGTGTGCGGCAGATCGGCCACCGGGCTGTCGTAGTCGAGGGATTTGGCGGGGGACAATAGAAACAACATGCTGACCATCCTGTACCGCGACGATTATCTTGCAGCGGTGGACAAACCCCCCGGCCTGCTGGTGCACCGCACCGGGCTGGACGCGGGGGAAACCCGTTTTGCGCTGCAACTGCTGCGCGACCAGCTGGGCCGCCCGGTCTGGCCGGTGCACCGGCTGGACAAGGGCACCAGCGGCGTGCTGCTGTTTGCCCTGGACGCCGACACCGCCCGCGCGCTGGGCCAGCGCTTCGAGGCCGGCGACGGCCTGGCCAAAACCTACCACGCGATGGTGCGCGGCTGGCCGCCGGACGCCGGCACCATCGCCCACCCGCTGCGCCGCCTGCCGGACGACCAGCGCACCGGCCGCGAAGAGGTGCAGGACGCCCGCACCCGCTACCAGACCATCGAGCGGTTGACGCTGCCGTTGCCCGATGGCCGCTTTGCCAGCCAGCGCGTCGCCCGCGTGGCCCTGCACCCCGAGACCGGCCGCCGCCACCAGCTGCGCCGGCACCTGAAGCACATCGCCCACCCCATCCTGGGCGACGCCACCCACGGCAAAGGCCCGCTGAACCGCGCCGTGGCCGCGTTGATCGGCCAGCAGCGCCTGTGGCTGCACGCCACCCGCCTGGCCCTGGCGCACCCGGTGACCGGTGCCGTGCTGGCCATCGAAGCGCCGCTGGGGCCGGAGTGGGCGCTGTGGCAGGCCGCCGCCGGCGGTGGCGGGGACTGACGCACGGGTTCAGGCCAAAAAGTGGCCTTACCCAGCGTGGAATGGTTCTTATTTGCTATTTTTTAGGAAGCAAATCACCCGCCGCACCGGATGCAGCGGGCCGCGACGCCTTCAGCACCCGGCTCCAGTAGGCGGAAAACGAGCGGCAGGCGGCGGTGGGTTCGGGCCAGGGCGGCAGGTCGGGCTCGGTGCACACGCGCGCCAGGGCCGGGGCCAGGTGCGGGTTGGCGCGGCCGCGCACGCGGCGGGCGGCGCCCAGCGCGGTGGCCAGGGTGTCGGCGGACGCCTGCCAGCGCACGGGTGCCAGCGCGGCCATGCGGGTGAGGACAACGTGCCAGCGCGCGGGTGACCAGCGCCAGCGGCTGTGAAAGGTGCTGTCCAGCACAGCCAGCGCCTGCGTGCCGGGGGGCGCATCGGCCAGGCTCCAGGGGTGAACCAGCCACAGGTCCTGCCCGGCCACGGCGGCGGGGTCGGGCGGGTGGAACAGGCCCCGCAGCGCGGGCGGTGGCTCGGCGGTGAGCGGAGGCTCACACACGACCGGGTGCGCGCCGGGCTCGGGGCCGGCGTCCTCGGGCCGGGTGGCCAGCGCCAGGAGGGCGTCGGGCGGCTGGTCGAGCACGGTGCCGGGGCTGTGCCACGCGGGCGGCGCGAACAAGGCGATGTTGGCGGCGCTGGCCAGATACGGCCTGGCGCTGGCGGTGCCCGCCACCCACTGCCAGGACAGGTGGTTGCTGGCCAGGTCGCCGTCCAGCAGGTGGCCGTACAGCCAGTCGGCCCCGGCGCGCCAGTGCACCTTGCGCACGTGCACGGTGTAGGCCGCCATCCACAGCCGGGCGTGGTTGTACAGCAGGCCGGTGGCATACAGCGTGCGCACCGCCTGGTCGATGGCGGACACGCCGGTGGCGCCGGCACGCAGGTCCGGCGGCAGCGCGGGGGCGTAGGCGCCGTCGGGCAGCGGGCCGGGGTGGCGGCTGTCGAAGATCGCGTCGCCCATCTGGCGCCAGGTGTGGCGGAAGTACGCGCGCCAGGCCAGCTCCTGCACCAGCTTGTGCGTCAGCGACAGGTGGTGGCGGGCACGCAGGGTCTCGACCACCTGCGCCAGCGTGAGGTGCCCGTGCGTGATCCAGGGCGACAGGCCGGTGACGGCGCCGTCCAGGTGGTTGCGGCTGGCGGCGTAGGCGGCCGGGTCAACGGCGGCCAGCCGGGCGTGAGCCGCCTGGGGCGTGAGGTCCGGCATCCGCGGGGGCGTCATGTGGGCTGCGGCCCGGCGCGCAGCCGCTCGGCCTGCGCGCGGATGGCGGCGCGCTCGCCGGCGCCCAGGCGCGCCAGGTTGCGCACCTGCATCACCGTGCGCGGGTTGGCGGCCAGCCGCGCTTCGTGGCGCTGCAGGAAGTCCCAGTACAGCACGGTGTAGGGGCAGGCCGTGGGGCCCAGTCGCTCGCGCGGGTTGAAGGCGCAGTCGCGGCAGTGGCGCCCGCCGCTCATGCGCTCGATGTACTGGCCGCTGGCGATGTAGGGTTTGCTGGCCATCAGGCCGCCGTCGGCAAACTGGCTCATGCCCACCACGTTGGGCAGCTCCACCCACTCCACCGCATCCACATACACCGCCAGAAACCAGGCCTGCACCTGGCGCGGGTCCACCCCCAGCAGCAGGGTGTACAGGCCGATCACCATCAGCCGCTGGATGTGGTGCGCATAGCCCAGCCGCAGCGTCTGGCCCAGCGCGTCGCGCAGGCAGGCCATGGGGGTGTCGCCGCTCCAGAAGGCGGCGGGCAGGTCGGCCCGGGCCTGCAGGGCGTTGGCGTCGGCGTAGTCGGGCATGCGGGTCCAGTACAGGCCGCGCACGTATTCGCGCCAGCCCAGGATCTGCCGCACAAAACCCTCGCAGCTGGCCAGCGGCACCCGGCCGGCCTGCCAGGCGGCGACGGCGGCGTCCACGACCTCGCGGGCCGACAGCAGCTTGAGATTCAGCGCCGCCGACAGGCCCGAATGCCACAGCAGCGGCTGGCCGGGCCACAGCCCGTCCTGCCAGCGCCCGAAGGCCGGCAGGCGGTGGGTGATGAAGTCGTGCAGCGCCGCCAGCGCCTGCGCGCGCGTCACCGGCCAGGCAAAGCCGTCCAGGCCGCCCGGGTGGCTGCCGAAGTGCTCGCGCACCAGCGCCAGCACCGTCTGTGTGGTGGCGTCGGGCGCAAAAAGCGGGGGCGGCGGCACGGCGCCAGGGCCGTCGGCGCCGAAGGATTCGCGGTTGTCGGCGTCGAAATTCCAGCGGCCGCCGGCGGGCTGTTCACCGTCCATCAGCACGCCATGGCGCTGGCGCAGCGCGCGGTAGAAAAACTCCAGCCGCAGCTGCTTGCGCCCGGCCGCGTGGGCGGCAAAGTCGCGCACCGTGGCGTAGAAGTGCCGGTCGTCACGCAGCGCGAGCGTCAGCCCCGCCGCCCGGGCGGCGCCGCGCAGGGCCTGCAGCACCCGCCAGTCGCCCGGCGCCGTCATCACCAACGCCTGCGGGCGGTGCGCGGCGATGGCGCGGGACAGCTCCCCCGCCAGCGTGCCGGTGTTGCCCGGTGCATCCAGCGGCGTGTAGACCAGCGGCCGCCCGGCGGCGCGCAGCTCGTCGGCAAAGTGGCGCATGGCCGACAGAAACAGCGCGGTGCGCGCCTGGGCCGACCAGACGTGCGTGCTTTCTTCGCGCACCTCGGCCATCCAGACCGCGTCCTGCGCCGGGTCAAAGCCGTCCAGCGCGCTGGCGTCGTGGTTCAGCTGGTCGCCCAGCACCAGCACCAGGTGGCGCAGCGGCCGGGGAATGGGCGGCTCGGGCCGGTTGGACGGGTCGTGCATCAGCGGCGGCGTGTGGGGGGCGGTGAGGGTTCGGTCGGCATGGGCGTGGCCGTGGGCGGCGCGTGCTGGCCTTTGGCGGCGCGGCGGCAGGCGTCGCTGCAGTAGAGCACGGCGTCCCAGTTCTTTGCCCAGGCTTTGCGCCAGCTCATCGGCCGGCCGCAGACGGCGCAGGGTTTGGACGGCAGCGTGGCCTTGTTGCCTTTCCAGCCGGTGTCGCTCGGGCGGCGGCTCATGGGCGGCGCCCCCCGGGACCGGCGCCGCCTGCGGACCACGGCACGCGCCCCCTCCCGCAACCATCACCGCTGGCCCCGATCAAAAAACCCTTCAGCATGGACACCGATGCTGCCACTGCACCCGTGCCCCGTCCAACCGGGCCGGAGTTCTGCTCCAAGTCGCAGGGGCTTGTCGCACAATGGCCGGCGGAAACCATCCGGATGAAATCGCCGCCCCGAGGCGCCCCACACCGCCCGGGCGCCCCGGCACAGGCCACTACCCCATGCCCGTCGAACACCGCATCACCGTCGCCGCACCGGCCGACACCATTTTTGCCCTCTACGCCGATGTGCCCAACTGGCACACCTGGGACCCGGACACGAAGCGCGCCCGCCTGGACGGCCCGTTTGCCGTGGGCAGCCGCGGCCGGCTGACCCCGACGCAGGGCAACACCGTGCCCATGGTGCTGACCCGGGTGGTGCCGGGCCGCGCCTTCACGGCCCAATCGCGCATCCCGCTGTTCTGTATGGTGTTCGAGCACGAACTGACCCCGCTGGCCGCTGCGCAGACCGAGGTCGTCCACCGCGTTTCGTTCACCGGCCCGCTGTCGCTGCTGCTGGCCCCCCTGATGACCCGCCGCCTGAACAGCGGCCTGCCGGTGACGCTGGCACGGCTGAAGGCGCTGGCGGAGGGGGTTGGGGCCAGGATATCAAGCCAAAGTGGCCGATACCCCGCGTAGAAAGGTTCTTTTTCGCTACGCTTATTGATTCCCCCTGACTGCTTTGCCGAGCTACAGCCCCCCTCACCCCCTCAAATCCCCCGCCAGGCTCGCCAGCCCTTCCGCGTTGATCATCAGGTGCGCCGGGTAGTGGGTGTGGTCGCAACCCAGTTTGACGGCGGCGCCGGCCTGTATGGCGGCGCGCATGGGCGGGGTGAATTCGAAGCGGACGAAGTGCACGGCGCTGGTTTTGGTGGCGTTTTCGCGGTCCAGGTCTTCGTCGGCGATGGCGTAGACGCGCTCATACCCTTCCACCTCGACGAACAGGCGGTCTTCCACGCCGATCAGGCGGGCGAGTTCGCGCTGGCGCTCGGTCACGTCGGGGTACTCGATCATCATCGTGGCTTTCCAGTTGCTGCCGTCGGGCACCAGCGGGGCGTAGGCGTCGATCTCCTGCTGGATGCCCTCTTCTTCGAAGATTTTTTCAATGCGCAGCATTTCCTGGATCTGGTAGCGCATGGTGCGCTCGCTCTCAAACTGCAGCGTGATGTGCTCGCCCAGGTGCACGGTGCGCTGTTTGCGGTGGGCGATCAGCTCGGCTTTGTGCAGCTTGCGCCATTTGCTGTAGGCCTCCAGGCTCATGAGGCTGTCGGGGGTGATGTGGCCGGTGCAGAGCATGGCGGGGTCCTTTGCGGGGTGTCGAGGGGAAGTGGGGGTTCATTCCAGCCCGTAGGCTTTGCGCACCAGGGTGAGGGGGTGGCTCAGCGGCGGGCTGCCCAGGCCGTTGACGTCAAAGCCCTGGGCGATGTGGTGGCCGCCCAGCGGGCAGTCGGAGCTGATGTGGTCAGGCGCGCCGCCGTCTTTGTGCGCGGCCATGGCCTTGAAGACGGGTTTGCCGATTTTCAGGGCCTGCTGGTGGCTGCCTTTCTTGACGCCGAAGGTGCCGGCATGGCCGGAGCAGCGCTCGGTGGTCTGCACGCTGGTGCCGGGGATCATCTTGAGCATTTCTTCGGTTTTCCGGCCGATGTTCTGCACCCGGCCATGGCAGGGCACCTGGTAGCTGACCTTGCCCAGCGGCTGGGGAAACTCGGTCTTGAGCAGGCCGTCGCGTTTGCGGGCCATGAAGTACTCGAACGGGTCCCAGACATGCTCCTTGACCAGCTGCGTGTCGGCGCAGTCGGGGAACATGAGCGGGATTTCCTGCTTGAACATGAGCGCGCAGCTGGGCACGGCGGCCAGGATGGCAAAGCCGTCTTTGGCGTATTTCGCCAGCACGGGGATGTTGGCTTCCTTGGCGGCGCGCACGGCCTCCAGGTCGCCCAGCTCCAGCTTGGGCATGCCGCAGCAGCGCTCTTTCTCGACCAGGGTGTAGGGGATGGCGTTGTGGTCGAGGATTTTCAGCAGGTCCAGGCCGATGCCGGGCTCGTTGTAGTTGATGTAGCAGGTGGAGAAGATGGCCACCTTGCCGGGGGTGCGCTCGCCGTTGACCACGGCGCTGGCGGCGGCAGCGGGCGCGGCAGACCGGAATTTGCGCGTGGCCAGCGACGGAAGCCACGCGTTTTTGTCCACGCCCAGCAGGTTTTCCATCGCGCCGCGGGCCACCTGGGTGCGGTTGACGGCGTTGGCCACCTGCACCACCACGGGGATGCCGGCAAAACTGCCGTGCACGTCGGTGGAGGCCAGAAACTGCTCGGCCTTGCCGACCTTGCCCTGGCGGAACTTGATGGCCTTGGCGCGCAGCATGGTGTGGGGGAAGTCCAGGTTCCAGGCGTGCGGCGGCGTGTAGGGACACTTGGTCATGTAGCACAGGTCACACAGGTAACACTGGTCCACCACTTTCCAGTAGTCGGCCTTGGCGACTCCGTCCATCTCCAGCGTGGGGCTGTTGTCCACCAGGTCGAACAGGGTGGGAAAGCTGCCGCACAGGCTGACGCAGCGGCGGCAGCCGTGGCAGATGTCGAAGATGCGCTCCAGCTCGGTAAAGCAGGCGGATTCGTCGTAGAAGGCGGGGTTTTGCCAGTCCAGCGGATGGCGCGTGGGCGCCTCCAGATTGCCTTCGCGGGTCATGGGGTCGGTCTCCTCTGGTGGGTTTGGCCCAGGGTCCGGCGTGTGGCCAGACCCTGGGCCAAACGCCCGGCCGGGCGGCAGGGCGGTGGGAGGGGCGGACGCTTCAGTCCACCAGCTCGTTCAGGGCCTTCTGGTAGCGGTTGGCGTGGGAGCGCTCGGCCTTGGCCAGGGTTTCGAACCAGTCGGCGATTTCGTCAAAACCTTCCTCGCGGGCGGTCTTGGCCATGCCGGGGTACATGTCGGTGTACTCGTGCGTTTCGCCGGCGACCGCGGCGGCCAGGTTCTGGCGGGTGCTGCCGATGGGCAGGCCGGTGGCCGGGTCGCCGGATTGCTCCAGAAACTCCAGGTGGCCGTGCGCGTGGCCGGTTTCGCCTTCGGCGGTCGAGCGGAACAGCGCCGCCACATCGTTCTGGCCTTCGACGTCGGCCTTGTTCGCGAAGTACAGGTAACGGCGGTTGGCCTGTGATTCGCCGGCGAAGGCGTCTTTCAGGTGCTGCTCGGTGCGGGAGCCTTTGAGTGTGGGCATGGCGATCTCCTCATCGTGGGGTGGAACGGGGTGTTGCGTTACGGGGGCCAGCGGCGAAGGCTGGTCCCGCCGCTCCGCCAGCGTAGGCGCCAGCGCCTGCACAGTCCAATGAATGGCGTCAATCTCGCCGATGAAATAAAGCTATGGCGATGCGGGAATGCAGCAGCAGGCCGTGGCCCTTGCCAGGTGTTGTCGGGAGAGTCCGAAATACTCTGATTTCAATAGCATAAATCGACCTTTTTACGCTGGGTATCGCCACTTTTCGCCAAAATTCGACCGCCCCAGCCCTTTTTCACGCGCCCCGGTCTGGCGGTAAAGCGTCAGACAATCTTTATTACAGATATTGCAAACGCTCGCGACCAAACGTAATATTCCGCCATGAACGTCAGTCCGCGCGCGCTGATCCTGAACCTCCTGCTGGGGGCCGGCGGCGCGCCCCTGGGCGCGCGCGAGGCGGTGGCCGCCTGCGCGCTGATGGGCGTGCAGGAAGGCAGCACCCGGGTGGCGCTGGCGCGCCTGGTGGCTGCCGGCATGCTGCAACCGGGCGGACGCGGGCTGTACACACTGGGCGCCGCCGCGCAACCCCTGGCGGCCGATGTCGCCACCTGGCGGGCCGGCGAGCAGCGGGTGCGCCCCTGGCTTGGCGACTGGGTGGCCGTACACGCCGGAGCGCTGGGACGCAGCGACCGCGCCGCGCTGCGCAGCCGCGAACGGGCGCTGGACCTGCTGGGCCTGGCCGAGCTGGAGCGCGGCCTGTACCTGCGCCCGGACAACCTGGCCGGTGGCGTGGCCGGCGTGCGCGCGCGCCTGGCCAGCCTGTGCCCGAATTCGGACCTGACGGTATTTGTTGCCCGCGATCTGGGCCCCACCCGCGAGCGTGACGCCCACGGCCTGTGGGATGGCGCCGGCCTGAACCATGCCTACGCCGAACGCACCGACCGGCTGGACCGGTGGCTTGCCGGCGCTGGCTCGCTGTCGCTCGATGAAGCGGCCCGCGAATCGCTGGTCATGGGCCACGACGCCATCCACGCGCTGGTGTTCGACCCACTGCTACCCGAACCCATGGTGAACACCACCGCCCGCGCCGCCTTTGCCGACGCCGTGCGCCGCTTCGACGCGGCCGGGCAACTTATCTGGCAGCAGTTTCTGGCCGGCTCGCGGCGCACGCCGCCGAGCGGTCCAGCCGCCGCCCAACTGGCCACCCCCCACCCCGCTGATCTGGAGACTCTGCCATGAACGCCCCCGAAACCCTGCCGCGCGACACCCTGTATCTGGCCCAGACCCACGAGGTGAGCAACGTCTCGCGCGAACTGGTGGACTACAACCCCTTCACGCAGGACGCCGCCCTGGTGGAAGGCGTGGCACGCGAAGGCGCCGGCTGGGCGCAGGAGTCGCTCACCGCCTTCGGGCAGCTCACCGGCTCGGCCGAGTACATCGAGCTGGGCGCGCTGGCCAACCGCCACCCACCTGAGTTCGACACCCACGACCGTTTTGGCAACCGGGTCGATCTGGTGCGCTTCCACCCGAGCTACCACCGGCTGATGCAGACCGCCATCGAGCACGGCCTGCATGCCTCGCCCTGGACCGACCCCAAGCCCGGCGCCCACGTGGCCCGCGCCGCCCGCACCTACCTGCAGACCCAGGTGGAGGCCGGCCACGGCTGCCCGATCACGATGACGTTTGCGGCCATCCCGGCGCTGCGCCACACGCCTGCGCTGGGCGCCCTGTGGGAGCCGAAGATCACCGCCCGGGTGTACGACCCGCGCAACGTGCCCGATGCGCAAAAAGCCGGCCTGACCATCGGCATGGCGATGACCGAGAAACAGGGCGGCTCGGACGTGCGGGCCAACAGCACCCGCGCCTACCCGGTGGGCCTGGAAGGCCCGGGCCAGGCCTACGAGCTGGTGGGCCACAAGTATTTCGTCTCGGCCCCGATGTGTGACGCCTTCCTGGTGCTGGCGCAGGCGCCGGGCGGACTCTCCTGCTTTCTGCTGCCGCGCTGGCGGCCGGACGGCACCAAGAACCCGCTGCAGGTGCTGCGGCTGAAACGCAAGATGGGCAATGTGTCGAACGCGTCCAGCGAGACCGAGCTGCGGGGCGCGCTGGCCTGGATGGTGGGCGAGGAAGGCCGCGGCGTGCGCACCATCATCGACATGGTGGCCATGACACGCTTTGACTGCATGATCGGCTCCACCGCCGGGCAACGGGCGGCGGTGGCGCAGGCGCTGCACCACTGCTCGATCCGCTCGGCCTTCGGCCGGGTGCTGAACGAACAGCCGCTGATGCAGAACGTGCTGGCCGACCTGGTGCTGGAGCACGAAGGATCGCTGGCGCTGACGCTGCGCATGGCCCGTGCGATGGACCACCGCGACGACCCGCACGAAGACCTGCTGGTGCGCCTAGTCACCGCCGTGGGCAAATACTGGATCTGCAAACGCACCCCGAACCACGCCTACGAGGCGATGGAGTGCATCGGGGGCAGCGGCGTGATGGAAGACAGCCCCTTCCCGCGCCTGTTCCGCGAGTCGCCCGTCAACGCCATCTGGGAAGGCAGCGGCAACGTGCAGTGCCTGGACGTGCTGCGCGCGATGCAGAAAACCCCCGCCGTGGTCGACGCCTTCTTCCGCGAGGTGGGACAGGCGCGCGGCGCCAACGCGGCGCTGGACGGCTGGGTGGCGGCGCTGAAGAAGGAGTTCCGCGACCTGTCGGACCTGGAATACCGCGCCCGCGGTGTCGTGGACCACATGGCGCTGGCCATCCAGGCGGCGCTGCTGGTGCAGCACGCGCCGGCGGCCGTGGCGGATGCGTTCTGCGCCTCGCGCCTGGGCGGCGAGGGCCACCGCAATTACGGCAGCCTGCCCCGGGGGGTGGACTGCGCGGCCATCATCGCGCGGGCGACGCCGCGCGCCTGAAGCGGCCGTCCGCCAAACACCCCGGCATCGCATAAAATTGACCGATCTCCACCCCGCCTGGACCGGCGGGGCAACGGCATCCCGACGGATGCCGTTGTTCATTCCGCGATACCGCCCCAACGGGCGATCCCTATTGAGCGACCCCATGAGCGACACCCTCCAGCAGCCCGGCCTGCAATCCCTGTCCAAATCGTTCGAGCCCGCCGCGCTGGAAGCGCACTGGGGCCCTGAATGGGAAAAGCGCGGCTACGGCGTCGCGGGTTTCCGCGGCACCTCAGCACCCAGCGCCGAAGCAGCGGCGGCGGGCCGGAACTTTGCCATCCAGCTGCCGCCGCCCAACGTGACCGGCACGCTGCACATGGGCCATGCGTTCAACCAGACCATCATGGACAGCCTGACCCGCTACCACCGCATGATGGGCTTCAACACCGCGTGGATTCCCGGTACCGACCACGCCGGCATCGCCACGCAGATCGTGGTGGAGCGCCAGCTGCAGGAAAAAGGCATCAGCCGCCACGACATGGGCCCGACACCCGCCGAGGCACGCAAGAACTTCGTCGCCAAGGTGTGGGAGTGGAAGGAGCAATCGGGCAACACCATCACCTCGCAGATGCGCCGCATGGGCGACAGCGTGGACTGGAGCCGCGAATACTTCACCATGGACGAGAAGCTCTCGGGTGTGGTCACCGACACCTTCGTGAAGCTGTACGAGCAGGGCCTGATCTACCGCGGCAAACGCCTGGTGAACTGGGACCCGGTGCTGATGTCCGCCGTGTCGGACCTGGAGGTGGAAAGCGAGGAGGAAGACGGCCACCTGTGGCACATCCAGTACCCGCTGGTGGACGGCTCAGGCCACCTGACCGTGGCCACCACCCGCCCGGAAACGCTCCTGGGCGACGTGGCCGTGATGGTGCACCCGGAGGATGAGCGCTACGCACACCTGATCGGCCACTATGTGCGGCTGCCTCTGTGTGACCGTGAAATCCCGGTGATTGCCGACGAGTATGTGGACCGGACCTTCGGCACCGGCGTGGTGAAGGTCACGCCGGCGCACGACGCCAACGACTACGCGGTGGGCCAGCGGCATCAGCTGCCGATCATCGGTGTGCTGCACCTCAATGCGACCATCAACGACAACGCCCCGCAAAAATACCGCGGCCTGGACCGCTTTGTCGCCCGCAAGCAGGTGGTGGCGGACCTCGAAGCCGCCGGTCTGCTGGCCGAGGTCAAGAAGCACAAACTGATGGTGCCGCGCTGCGCCCGCACCGGCCAGGTGATCGAGCCCATGCTGACCGACCAGTGGTTTGTGGCGATGACCAAGGTGTCCGACCAGGACCCGACCGGAAAAAGCATCACGCAGAAAGCCATCGACGCCGTGGCCAGCGGCCAAGTGCGCTTCGTGCCGGAAAACTGGGTGAACACCTACAACCAGTGGATGAACAACATCCAGGACTGGTGCATCAGCCGCCAGCTGTGGTGGGGCCACCAGATTCCGGCCTGGTACGACGAGCAAGGCCAGGTCTATGTGGCCCGCACCGAAGCCGAGGCGCAGGTGCTGGCGGGCGCGGGCAAGACACTGACCCGTGACCCGGATGTGCTCGACACCTGGTACTCGTCGGCGCTGGTGCCTTTCAGCACGATGGGCTGGCCGGGCCAGGGTGACAAGGCAACCGACGACTACAACCTCTACCTGCCCAGCAGTGTGCTGGTCACGGGCTACGACATCATCTTCTTCTGGGTGGCCCGGATGATCATGATGACCACCCACTTCACCGGCCGCGTGCCGTTCCGCGACGTCTACATCCACGGCCTGGTGCGCGACGCCCAGGGCCAGAAGATGAGCAAGTCGGAAGGCAACGTGCTCGACCCGGTGGACCTGATCGACGGCATTGCCCTGCCGCCGCTGCTGGACAAGCGCACCACCGGCCTGCGCAAGCCGGAAACCGCGCCCAAGGTGCGCAAGCAGACCGAAAAGGAATTCCCCGACGGCATTCCCGCCTACGGCGCCGACGCACTGCGCTTCACCTTTGCGGCGCTGGCCTCGCTGGGGCGCAGCATCAACTTCGACAGCAAACGCTGCGAGGGCTACCGCAATTTCTGCAACAAGCTGTGGAACGCCACGCGCTTTGTGCTGATGAACTGCGAAGGCCAGGACTGTGGCCTGTCCGACCACAGCGCCGACGCCTGTGTGCCCGGCGGCGGCTATCTCGACTTCTCCCAGGCCGACCGCTGGATCGTCTCGCGCCTGCAGCGGGTGGAAGCCGAAGTGGCCAAGGGCTTTGCCGAGTACCGCCTGGACAACGTGGCCAACGCCATCTACGACTTCGTCTGGAACGAGTTCTGCGACTGGTACCTGGAAATCGCCAAGGTGCAGATCAACACCGGCAATGACGAACAGAAACGTGGCACCCGCCGCACGCTGATCCGCACGCTGGAAACCATCCTGCGGCTCGCCCACCCGATCACGCCCTTCATCACCGAGGAGCTCTGGCAGAAGGTGGCCCCGGTGGCCGGACGCGCCGGTGCCTCGGTGAGCGTCGCGGCCTATCCGGTGAGCCAGCCCGAACGCATTGACGAGGCCGCCGAAGCCCATGTGGCCCGGCTCAAGACCCTGGTCGATGCCTGCCGCAACCTGCGCGGCGAGATGAACGTGTCACCCGCCACCCGGCTGCCGCTGTATGCCGTGGGCGACGCCGCGTTCATGCGCATGGCCGGGCCGGTGCTGCAGGCGCTGGCCAAACTCAGCGAAGTCCGGGTGTTCGACGACGAAGCCAGCTGGGCCGCAGCCGCCCAGACGGCACCGGTCGCCGTGGTGGGCGACACCCGGCTGTGCCTGTTCATCGAAATCGACGTGGCGGCAGAAAAAGTCCGCCTGGGCAAGGAAGCGGCCCGTCTGGAAGGCGAAATTGCCAAGGCCGGCGGCAAACTGGCCAACGAGGCCTTTGTGGCCAAGGCACCGGCGGCGGTGCTGGAACAGGAGAGAAAGCGCCTGGCCGACTTCACGGCCACGCTGGCGAAGATTCGCGATCAGCTGGCACGGTTGGGCTGAAGCCTCGGCGGGGCTTGCTCACCCGCGCAGCACGATCATCATGCGGCTCACCGTGGGCCGCAACCGGCTCCACCAGCGCCACGCCGTCCAGGCCCGAGCCGGCCAGGTGACAAGCCGCCGGGGCCTCCAGATCACCAGCACGGAAACGGCAACCACCACAACCAGCGGATGGTCTCGCACCCAGAGGCCCGCAAGGCGCACCCCGTCCGCGATCGCCAATGGGGTTGCCAGAACCTCCGATTGCCTGGCCAACTCGCCGCGCAATTGCGCCGACTGCGCGGTCAGTTCCACCCGGCGCCGGGCCAGCCGATCACGGGTTGACTCGTGGATTGGTGACGCCGGCGAAGTCATGGTTCGAGCTTGGTGCGGTCTTTCTGAAGCTCGCGGATACTCTCGGCAAACAGGCGCGAACCTTGTCGCACCCGATCCCGCGCAACCCAGGCCGCCACGATGCCTCCACTGACAAAAAGTGTGGCGAATACCGCCAGCGCCAGCAAGCGGTGCGAGTCCCACAACAGCACGGTCAGGAAGATGGCAAGAAAAGCCACCCCGACACTGAGCATGGTGAGGGCAATCGCCCCATAAAGCAGGATTTCGCCGAGCCGAAGTGCCTCTTCGCGGGCTTCGACGGACAGGAGTTCGAGGCGAACCTGGGCCAGACCCAGCAAAGTCGCCGCCAGGCCCCTCAAAGACCTGGCCAGTGGCGGCGGCTGTTCCGACACTCAATGACCTGACTGGACAGCGCCGTTCACCGACGCCCGATCAGCAGTCCGACAATCAACCCCACCCCGGCGGCCGCGCCAATGGCTTTCCAGGGGTGCTCGTGCACATAGTCATCGGTGGCGCGAGCGACTTCGCGGGTCTTGGCCCGGATCGCCGCTTCCGCATCGGCCAGTTTGTATCGGGCTTCCTTCAGGTTCAGGGCCACGCGCTCGCGCAATTCAGCCACTTTGCCTTCGGTTTGATGTGCGGTGGCTGCAAGCAGTTCCTCGGCGTCGGCAATGACGAGTTTGAGGTCGGCAACCAGCTTTTCCTTGCTGGCCAGATTGGTTTCGTTGACAGTGTTCATGGCTTTTTCCCTCCGGCTGAAAATGGATGACGCAAACATTTTGGCAGCAAACCGCGTCGCCACACGCATCTCCCCAAAAGAAAAAAGGTGCTTGTGAAGCACCTTTTTTCTCTGGAACCAGCGGTTTCAGCTGGCCACAGGATTGCGCAGGCGGATATGCAATTCGCGCAGTTGCTTTTCGTCCACCAGGCTGGGGGCCTGGGTCAGCAGACACTGGGCGCGCTGGGTCTTGGGGAAGGCGATGACGTCCCGAATGGATTCGGCCCCGGTCATGAGGGTGACGATGCGGTCCAGCCCGAAAGCCAGGCCACCATGGGGCGGCGCACCGTACTGCAAGGCATCCAAGAGGAAGCCGAATTTGATCTTGGCCTCATCCGGAGTGATCTTGAGTGCGTCAAACACCTTTTGCTGCACATCCGCGCGGTGGATACGTACTGAGCCACCACCGATCTCCCAGCCATTGAGCACCATGTCGTAGCCTTTGGCGATGCAGCGCTCGGGTGCGGTCACCATCCAGTCTTCATGACCATCTTTGGGCGCTGTGAACGGGTGATGCACGGCCGTGTAGCGCTGGGCCTCTTCGTCAAACTCGAACATCGGGAAGTCAACCACCCACAGTGGCGCCCAACGGTCCTCGAAAAGCCCCGTCTTGCGGGCAAACGCGCTGTGTCCAATTTTCAGTCGCAGCGCACCAATGGCGTCGTTGACCACTTTGGCCTTGTCGGCGCCAAAGAACAGGATGTCGCCATCTTGCGCGCCGGTCCGCTTGAGGATTTCCGCCACAGCCGCGTCGTGCAGGTTCTTGACAATCGGGGACTGGAGACCGTCACGCCCCTTGGCGGCTTCGTTGACCTTGATCCAGGCAAGCCCCTTCGCACCGTAGATCTTGACAAATTCGGTGTATCCGTCGATTTCGCCTCGGCTCATCTCGGCACCGCCCGGCACCCGCAATGCGACCACACGCCCGCCCTTGGTGGTGGCCGGGCCGGAGAAGACCTTGAAATCAACGTCGGCCATCACGTCGGTCAGTTCGGCAAACTCCAGCTTCACACGAAGGTCTGGCTTGTCGGAGCCGAAGCGGTGCATGGCCTCGGCATACGCCATCACGGGGAATGCCCCCAGATCGACGTTCAGCGTCTTGAGAAAAACCTTCTTGATCATCGCCTGGAACAGGTCACGGATGTCCTGCTCGCCCAGGAAAGACGTCTCGATGTCAATCTGCGTGAACTCCGGCTGCCGATCGGCGCGAAGGTCCTCGTCACGGAAACACTTGGTGATCTGGTAATACCGGTCAAAGCCAGCAACCATCAACAACTGCTTGAACAACTGAGGCGATTGCGGCAGGGCAAAAAACTGTCCGTCATGAACCCGACTGGGAACGAGATAGTCTCGAGCGCCTTCCGGCGTGCTTTTTGTCAGCATGGGCGTTTCGATGTCGACGAAGCCGTTCTCGTCGAGAAACTTGCGCACCTCCATCGCCACCTTGTAGCGAAGCATGAGGTTGTTCTGCATGTAGGGGCGACGCAGGTCCAGAACCCGATGGGTCAGGCGGGTGGTCTCACTCAGATTGTCGTCGTCGAGCAGGAAAGGCGGTGTTACCGACGGGTTGAGAACCGTCAATTCGTGGCAAAGCACTTCGATCTTGCCACTCTTGAGCTGGTCATTGGTTGTCCCGTCAGGACGTGCGCGAACAAGCCCTTTCACCTGCACACAGAACTCGTTGCGCAAGCCTTCTGCCGCAGCAAACATCTCGGGGCGATCCGGATCGCAGACGATCTGGACCGAACCCTCACGATCACGCAGATCGACAAAAATGACGCCGCCATGATCCCGGCGCCGGTTGACCCAGCCACACAGCGTTACCGACTGGCCAAGGAGCTGTTCGGTTACCAGACCACAGTATTGGGAGCGCATCGACATAGAGGTTCTTTCTCGCGGGATGCCGGCGCCAACGGCGCTGGCCTTGAAGTTGTTTCAGTTCAACGGGACGGGCAAAGGCTTGGCCGCCTCGGCGTGCCGCGGCACAGGGGCCACGACGCCCATCGAAATGACGTACTTGAGCGCCTCATCGACCGTCATCTTCAGTTCGATCACGTCGGCTTTGGGCAGCATCAGGAAAAATCCGGACGTCGGGTTCGGCGTCGTCGGAACATACACACTGACAAATTCGCCTGTCAGGTGCGTTGCCACTTCGCCGGAGGGCCGACCCGTCAGGAATGCGATGGTCCACGCGCCTTGGCGGGGGTACTGCACCAGCAAGGCTTTGGAGAAAGCGTGTCCGTTGCCGGAAAACAGCGTGTCGGCAACCTGTTTGACGCCGGTGTAGATGCTCCGCACAAACGGAATGCGGTTCATCAAACCATCCCACTGGCGGACCCACCATTGACCAAACATGTTGGCAACGAATACACCGGTGGCGAAAACAACCACGGCAACCAAAATGACGCCCAGGCCAGGAATGCGGCGCAACGGCCCGGTCAACGAGCTGAGTCCCGGCGCCACCGCATCGGCAGCCGCGAGCAAGGCCAGAAAGATCCCGTCGAGCAGGCCCATGAGCCACAACAGGATCCAGACCGTCACGCCCATGGGCAGCCACACCAGCAGCCCGGTGACAAAGTATTGCTGGATGCGTCGCTTCATGTGAGCGTTGGTTGGAGGGGCTGAAACACTGGAGGCGCAGACAGGCCATCAGGCCGTGCGCAGGACAGGACTCAATGGCAGCTGCACGATCCGCCACACGGGCTCGCTGCCGCGGCGGCGGCCGGCTCGGCCGCCGGTTTTTCGGTCGCTGCGGCGGCGGCACCAGCCGTGGCGCCGGAAGCGCCGGCGCCACGGAAGTCTGTGGCATACCAGCCGTTTCCCTTGAGTTGGAAACCGGCTGCGGTCAGTTGCTTCTTGAACGTGCTGGCGCCGCAGGCCGGACATTCCGACAGGGGTGCGTCAGAGACTTTTTGCAAGACGTCCTTGGCATGTCCACAGGAGTCACACTTGTAGGCGTATATAGGCACGGCGCAACGACCATAGTTCGGGAAAACCTGCAATTATAAGCGCCTGGCCCGTTGCCTGAGAGTTCAGTGGGTGTGCGCCCGCGCAATCGGGTGGCCCTTGGGAGCAATGAGTTGCGGTGCGAGCGAACCAATCACCATCAGGATCACGGAGGCTGCCAGTCCGATCAGGTTGGCGGGAACGAGGGCATCAGCAGCCACGTTTTGCGCGATCAACCAGGTCCCCACGCCACCAACCGCCGAGAACAGGGCGCCTTGTGTGGTGGCTCGCCGCCAATAGGCGCCAGCCAGCAAGGGGATGAACGCACCGGCCAGCGTCACGTTGTAGGCGTTCTGAACCATCTCGTACATGGTGCTCTTGCTGTTCAGGGCAAAGAGCAAGGCGCAGGCCGTGAACGTCACCAGAACGATGCGCAAAGTCAGCAAGAATTGCTTGTCACCCATGCGCGGGGAAAGCGGGCGCAGCACGTTTTCCGTGAACAGAGACGTCGGTGCAAGCAAGGCGCCACTGGCGGTCGACAGAATGGCAGAGAGCAACGCCCCAAAAAACATCACCTGAGCCCACAGGGGCATCTTTCCAAGAACCATGTCAGGCAACACCCGCTGGATTTCCCTGGCATCGTCGGATCCGAACAAGGCGGCAAGGTTGGAATCGGCAACCACTGCCGCATAGGCAATGAAGATCGGGACGAAGGCGAACACGAAGTACAGAAGACCTCCGATGAGGGTTCCTCGGACGGCGGTGTTTTCGTCTTTGGCACTGGTCATGCGCTGGAAAACATCCTGCTGGGGAATTGACCCGAAGGCAAAGGCAAAAAACGCTCCGGCCATGGCCCACCAGCCTGCAGCGTCGGAGGGGAAGAACTGGAACTTGCCTTCCGCTGCCGCCTGGGAGATCACCTTGGATGCCCCGCCGGCGAGATCACCCACCAGCACCGCCACCAACGTCAGGCCGATGACAATCACGATCGTCTGCAACAGGTCGGTGAACGCAATTGACCACATGCCGCCGAATATGGTGTAGACCAGTACGACTGCCGCGCCGATAAGGATGGCGTGGTTGAGCTCGAGGGCACCTCCGCTCAGGGTGTAGATGACCAATCCCAGCGCAGTCAACTGCGCCGATGTCCATCCGAGGTAGGAGACAACGATGGCGACACTGGTCACCACCTCGACGCTTTTGCCGTAGCGCTGCTTGTAAAAATCGCCAATCGTCAGCAGATTCATCCGGTAGAAAAGACGGGCAAACAGCAACGCCGCCAGAACCAGGCAGACCGAGGCACCGAACGGGTCTCCCGGAATACCGGACAGGCCGTCACGGGCAAAGGTCGCGGAGACCGACAACACGGTTTCCGCCCCGAACCAGGTCGCAAACACTGTCGCCACATTCATGTACAGGGGCAGACTGCGTCCTGCAACCATGTAGTCTTTGGACGAATGCACCCTGCGGGCCGCAAGCAAGCCGATGGTGATGGTAACGGCCAGATACGCAACGACAAACACAATCAAGGCATTCACGGGGCAGCGCTCCTCAAGTTGGCGGGTGGGCGAAATTTTAGAAAAGTCGAATGCGGATCAGCCATTGCATTGCCAGCAAGCCGAGGGTAAATCCCAACCCCCCATAAATGACGGCTTGCAGCAGTCGATTGGTTCTTCTCTGTTCAGCGATCAACTGGGCAACTTCACGGCCCGATGCGAACGCACCGTGCTGCAACTGCTGATGAAGGAGCCGGGGCAACTCGGGAAGCAGCTTGGCGTACCGCGGAGCCTGGGCCTTGAGTTCATCCAGAAACTTCTGAGGGCCCAGTTGTTCCAGCATCCACTTTTCCAGAAAAGGCTTGGCCGTACTCCACAGGTCCAGCTCCGGATCAAGTTGGCGGCCCAACCCCTCGATGTTGAGCAAGGTTTTCTGCAACAGCACCAGTTGCGGCTGGATCTCGACATGGAAGCGCCGGGACGTCTGAAAAAGTCGCATGAGCACCATGCCGAGCGAAATCTCGCGCAATGGTCGATCGAAATACGGCTCGCAGACACTTCGAATGGCCGATTCGAGCTCATCCACCCGGGTCTCGGCGGGCACCCAGCCGGATTCAATGTGCAGCTCCGCCACCCTTTTGTAGTCGCGGCGAAAGAACGCCGTGAAATTCTGGGCCAAGTATTCCTTGTCGAATTCCGTCAATGTTCCCACGATGCCGAAGTCAAGCGAAATGAAACGCCCGAAACTGGACGGATCAATACTGACCTGAATATTGCCCGGATGCATGTCGGCATGGAAAAAGCCATCCCGAAAGACCTGGGTGAAAAAAATCGTGACGCCGTCGCGCGCAAGTTTCGGAATGTCCACTCCCGCGTCGCGCAAGCGCTGGGTCTGGCTGATGGGAATACCCACCATCCGTTCCATCACGATCACTTCGGAGTGGCAATAGTCCCAGTGCATTTCGGGAATCAGGACCAGATCCAAGCCTTGCATATTGCGCCGCAACTGGGCCGCGCTGGATGCCTCTCGGATCAGATCGAGTTCGTCATGCAGATACTTGTCAAATTCCGCAACCACTTCGCGTGGTTTCAGGCGTTTTCCATCAGCGGACAGCCCTTCGACCCACGAGGCCATCATCCGCATCAGGGCGAGGTCCTTTTCGATGATCCCCAGCATTCCGGGGCGCAAGACCTTGACGGCAACGTCCCGAAGTCTCCCGTCCCGAGAGCGGAGGGTGGCAAAGTGGACCTGCGCGACGGACGCACTGGCCACGGGCACCCGGTCAAAGCTGGCAAACACCTCTGCGACCGACCGCGAGAAGGCCCGCTCGATGGTTGCTACCGCGATGTCCGAGCTGAACGGGGGCACCCGGTCCTGCAGCTTGGCCAGTTCAGCGGCAATATCGGGGGGCAGCAAGTCTTGGCGGGTTGAAAGTACCTGCCCGAACTTGACAAAAATCGGCCCCAGTTGTTCGAGTGCCTCGCGAAGGCGCTCCCCGCGAGGGGCATCCAGCTTGCGTCCAAGCGTCAGAATCCGTGCCAGACGCCGAATCCATGCCTGCGGCACATTGCTGAGCACCAGCTCATCAAGGCCGAACCTCAGGACCACCCACAAAATGAAGATGCCCCGCACAAGCCGATTCATGAGCCCGCTTTCGTGCTGCCCCGGGGAGTACGGACAAAATCTCGAACAGCCCTGGCCCCCGCTCGCCCCAGTTCTCCCAGGGTATGGGCCGGCACATCGCCGATCAGGCGCGAAAGATCTTCTTCAAGATCCCAGCGCAAATGATCCACCAACCAATTGATTTCGGCCGCGAGTTGAACATCGCCTTCCACATGAACCGCAGGCCTATCACCATCGAACAGTTTGCGCGCCAACTGCAACGGGTCGGCTTCGGTCACGGTCAGTGTCAAGTCGACAACAGACGCCTGGTCTGAATGCTCCAAAAGGCCGGCTGCGGTTGGTCTGAGCGAGAACTCGATCGATTGCCAACGCACCAGCACGCACTTGCCGGACTGCCGGGCCAGTCGCTGTTGCGCCGCGGGCTCCTGCTGGATCACGTGGTTGAGCAGGAGAATAAGGCGGTTGCGAATCTCGTCCGTTACCCAATTGGGAGGGCGAAGCCCAGAGACCAGTTCGGTAGCCGCCTGAAACACCCAAGAAAAAGGGGACTGTGTTGCCATAGTCCCCGATTATTCCTGCAATTGCGGCAATGCCCAGCGCGCCGGGCGACTGCTGAGCGAGGCGCTTACTGCAAAGCCTGAACGCCAGCCACCAGCCACCCGCCTGAACCATCCTTCGGTTTGGTCATATTCCAGACCTCACGGAAGGGGCTCGGACCCGCCGACGGGTCTTCGCGGATCATGCCGTTGAACTCGACACTGGCCATGTACTCGCCGGACGAATCCGATATGCCAAGCAGTTGAGCCTCCAGCATGACCACCTCGGTTCGGTTCGGTTGTCCGGGAGCCTGTTTCTCCCGCTCCGACAGCTGAGCGCGAATCTCTTCCAGCATGGAATCGGTCATCATGGCACGCAGTGTCGCGATATCGGCCCGATCCCAGGCGTCCTGAAGCGTCACAAAATTACGCTTCGCTGCCGTGACGAAGCCCGCTGTATCGAAGTCCGCCGGGACGCCCCACGCCTGAGAGCCCCCAAGACCGGAACCAATGAGGGAGCCGCCGGTCTGCGGCGCATATCGGGAGGCATCGAAACTGGTGCTGCTGCGCTCCCACGGGCGGGCTGACGCGTCATTGCCCACATGCTCCGGGCTGTAGCTGCGGGGTACAGCACCGGCCGGAGCACCACCCGCACCCTGCAAGGCCAGTCCCTGCGGAGAGGCCGCATTGCGCCGTGACCGCAGGATCATGCCAACCACCACCATCACTACCAGACCTAGCAAAAGGAACAGCAGAATCTGCCCGAACGCCTCGCCGAAACCCAGCGAACTGGCCAGCCAGGCCAGTCCGAGACCGGCGGCCAGACCGCCGAGCATGGCACCCCAAGGCTTCTTGGGTGCGGCAGCGGCCGCGCCGGCCGCCGCCGGCGAGCCAGCGGCTGCGCTCGTACCTGCGTTCTGCGTCGGCGTCGCCGGAGGTGTCTTGACGGCTTCGCGCTGGGTCACATTACTCGATTGCTGACCGACGGACTTGCCGCCACCCAGCCGTTTGGCGGCCGACGCGTCCATGGCCCCAAAAACCATGACACCGGCAAGAATGATTGAGAACAGGCCCTTCATGACGCCTCCTTTGATGAATTGAAAACAGAATCCCTCAGCACCGAATTCCAACATGCAAGGCCACAACCCCGCCTGTGAGGTTGTGAAAATCCACATGTCCGAATCCCGCTTCTTTCATAAGGGCTTTGAGCTCTTCCTGCCCGGGATGCATCCGAATCGACTCCGCGAGGTACCGGTAGCTCGCATCATCACCGGCGACCAGCTTGCCCAGCCGCGGCAGGACCTGAAACGAGTACCAGTCATAGGGCTTGGCCAGTGGTTCGGCCACTTTGGAGAACTCCAGTACCAAGAGCTTGCCGCCAGGTTTGATAACCCGGCACATCTCGCGCAGCGCCCTGTCCTTGTGGGTCATGTTGCGCAATCCAAAAGCAACCGTCACGACATCGAAATGGGCATCGGGAAACGGCAGTTTTTCGGCATCGCATACCAGGCTGGACAAAACAACGCCCGCGTCCAGCAGACGATCGCGCCCGGTTCGCAACATGGCTTCATTGATGTCGGTGTGCACAACCTGTCCGGACGGACCGACCTTGCGAGCAAAGGCTTCGGACAGATCTCCGGTTCCGCCGGCGATGTCGAGTACGGCTTGCCCGGGCTGAACATGGGCCACACTCACCGCGTAGGCCTTCCACAGGCGATGCAGGCCCAATGACATCAGGTCGTTCATCACGTCGTACCGGGATGCCACCGAGTCAAACACCCCCCTCACTCGACGCGCTTTGTCGGCTTCGTCGACCGTCTGAAAACCAAAATGGGTCGTGCTCATGCTTCGATCCTATTCGGGCAGCGCCGCCAAAGGCTCATCACCCTGTCGCCAGGCATACTTTTTGTTGCAATATGCGCAAAAATCACCTGAACCCAATGTAAAAAGGTCGTTTATTGCTATGTTTTCGATAGCGTTTCAATGGCTGGAGCACCCATGGCCCGCCTTTAGCGTCATTGGGGCATCGCGATCCATCCCGGCGGCCGCCAGGCGCTCAAAATATTCCTGCCACAACTCCCGCTCCCTTGAACCAAGGAAGTACAGGTATTCCCAGGTAAAGATGCCGGTGTCGTGGCCATCGGAAAAGGTCGGCTGAATGGCGTAATTGCCCACCGCTTCAACTGCGGTCACACCGACATCGCGCTTTCCGGTCTGCAGGGTTTCCTGGCCTGGCCCATGGCCTTGAACCTCGGCCGATGGGGAATAGACACGCATCAATTCGAACGGAATACGAAACCGAGCGCCGTCGGCGAACGCGATTTCCAGCACGCGGGATTGGGCATGAACGGTGAGGGCTTCGGGTACCGGACCGGGGTTGCGAGCAGTTGACACGAACAAACTCCGAAATCAGGATCAGACAAGGACACGTTCGATGCCGCCATCATTGGCGGCAGCAACAAAATCGGGCATCCAGCGGGGCCCCAGAAGCTGGTTGGCCATCTCGACAACAATGTAGTCCGCCTCCAGCAGGCCGCTGTTCAGGTCGTCGCGGTATCGGCTGAGCCCCTGCAGGCAACTCGGGCACGAAGTCAGTATCTTCATGTTGGCGCCGGGCGCCAGAGCACCCTCCGAACGCAGCGATGCCTCACTCTTGCGGATTTCTTCCTCTTTGCGGAACCGGACCTGGGTCGAAATGTCGGGCCGGGTGACGCCCAGCGTGCCCGACTCACCGCAACAACGCTTGCTTTCGACCACCCCCTCGCCGACCAGGGCTTTGACGGTCTTCATCGGGTCCTGCTGTTTCATCGGGCTGTGACAGGGATCATGGTACAGATAGGCTCCCTGCCCCGCCGGTAGCGTGATGCCTTTTTCCAGGAGGTACTCATGGATGTCGACAATGCGACATCCCGGGAAGATTTCCTCGAACTTGTACCCTTGCAGCTGGTCAAAGCAGGTGCCACAGCTCACCACCACGGTCTTGATATCGAGGTAATTGAGCGTGTTGGCCACCCGATGGAACAGGACCCTGTTGTCCGTAATGATCTTCTCGGCTTTTTCGAATTGCCCCGAGCCGCGCTGGGGGTAGCCGCAACAGAGATAGCCCGGCGGCAGCACAGTCTGAACACCAGCGTGCCAAAGCATGGCCTGAGTTGCCAGACCGACCTGGCTGAACAGTCGCTCCGATCCACACCCGGGAAAATAGAAGACGGCCTCTGTCTCGGAGGTCGTGGCCTGCGGGTTGCGGATGATAGGAACGTAGTCTTTGTCTTCGATATCCAGCAATGCTCGCGCTGTCTTGCTTGGCAAGCCAGCCGGCATCTTCTTGTTGATGAAGTGGATGACCTGTTCCTTTACGGGTGCCGGACCGAGCGTGGCTGGCGGCACGGACGTCTGCTTGCGCGCCAGCCGCTGCAGCAAATCGTTGGCAACCCGCTGAACCTTGAAACCCACGTCCACCATGACGGTACGCATCAGTTTGACCGTCTCGGGTCGGGTGGCATTGAGAAAGAACATGGCCGCCGCATTGCCGGGCCGGAAACTTTTCTGCCCCATTTTGCGCAGCAAGTTGCGCATGTTCATGGTCACATCGCCGAAGTCAATCTTGACCGGACACGGCGTGTAGCACTTGTGGCAGACCGTGCAATGGTCAGCCACATCCTCGAATTCGTGCCAGTGCTGAACGCTGATACCCCGCCGCGTCTGCTCCTCATAAAGGAACGCCTCTATCAACAGGGACGTTGCCAGAATCTTGTTACGCGGGCTGTAAAGCAGATTGGCACGAGGCACATGCGTCGCACAGACGGGCTTGCACTTTCCACAGCGCAGGCAGTCTTTCACCGAGTCGGCAATCGCGCCGATATCGCTTTGCTGCATGATCAAAGACTCGTGGCCCATCAGGCCAAAACTTGGCGTGTAGGCATGCGCAAGATCCGGGCGGCGCAGCGACACATCCTGCACGAGCGCGGGCATGGCGCTCACGTCGCGCAACAGTTTGCCTTTATTGAAGCGCCCTTGGGGGTCGACCAGGGCCTTGTAACGGGCAAACGGCGCAAGTTCCTCATCGGTGAGAAATTCCAGTTTGGTGATGCCAATGCCGTGCTCACCAGAAATCACACCGTCCAGGCTGCGCGCCAGGGTCATGATGCGCGCCACCGCCTCGTGGGCCGTTTGCAACATCTCGTAGTCGTCGCTGTTGACCGGGATATTGGTGTGCACATTGCCGTCGCCGGCGTGCATGTGCAAGGCCACCCAAACCCGCCCCTTGAGCACCTGCCGGTGAATGACCAGGCATTCTGCGAGGATAGGGCCGAACGCGCCTCCGGAGAAAATCTGTTCCAGCGGGGCAAGCAACTGCGCCTTCCAGCTGGCCCGCAGGCGATGGTCTTGCAACTGCGGAAAAAGGGTCTCCACTTCGCGCAGCCAGCCGCTCCATTGCTCACGAACCTGTTCGACAAGGTTCAGAGCCTGTTGCACGCGGTCTTCCAGCAGCTCCGCGCTCGGAATTTCGCTGGCGTAGTCGGTTTTCCCCAGAGGCAGGTTGCCACGGCGGAAAAAATCATCCAGCGCATCGCACAGACGAATCTTGTTGCGTAGGGACAGCTCGATATTGATGCGTTCGATGCCAAGGGTGTATTCGCCCATTCGCGGCAGCGGAATCACCACGTCTTCATTGATCTTGAAGGCGTTGGTGTGGCGGGAAATGGCCGCCGTTCGTTTGCGGTCAAGCCAGAATTTCTTGCGCGCTTCGGGGCTGATGGCGACAAATCCTTCGCCACTGCGGGAGTTGGCGATGCGGATGGCTTCACTGGTGGCACGGGCAACCGCGTCGGCGTCATCGCCAACGATGTCACCGATCAGCACCATCTTGGGCAGGCCGCCGTTGCCCTTCTTGCTTTTGGTCGCATAACCGACGGCCTTCAGATAACGATCATCAAGGTGTTCCAAGCCGGCCAGCAGCGTCCCCGAACGTTTCTGTTCGGCAAACATGAAGTCTTTGATTTCGACGATCGAAGGCACCGCGTCCTTCGGATTGCCGAAGAACTCAAGACAGACCGTACGTGCGTGTTCCGGCATGCGGTGAACCAGCCACCGCGCGCTCGTAATGAGGCCGTCACAGCCTTCTTTCTGGATTCCGGGCAAGCCACTGAGAAACTTGTCGGTAACGTCTTTTCCCAAACCTTCCTTGCGGAACGTATGACCCGCAATATCCAGTCGCTCGGAACGAATCATCGTGCGTCCGTCCGCCTGGAAATACGTCAATTCGAATCGGGCCACCTCGGCATCATGAATTTTGCCGAGGTTGTGGTCCAAACGTTTCACCTCCAGCCATTGGGCGTCCGGGGTCACCATGCGCCAGCTGATCAGGTTGTCGAGAGCGGTACCCCAAAGTACCGCCTTCTTGCCACCCGCATTCATCGCAATGTTGCCACCGATACAGGAAGCCTCCGCGCTGGTCGGGTCCACTGCAAACACAAAACCGGCTCGCTCGGCAGCATCGGCCACCCGCTGGGTGACCACCCCCGCTTCAGTCCACACCGTAGGCAATGGTTCAGCATGGCCTGGCACGGCAACCCATTCGACCTCGGTCATGGATTCGAGCTTCTCCGTGTTGATGACAGCACTTCTCCACGTCAGCGGGACGGCGCCTCCCGTATACCCTGTGCCACCTCCGCGAGGAATGATCGTCAGATCGAGCTCGATGCAACCCTGCACCAGCGCAGCCAACTCCGCTTCGCTGTCCGGCGTCAGCACCACAAAGGGGTACTCCACGCGCCAGTCCGTGGCGTCCGTGACATGCGAGACCCGCGAAAGCCCATCAAACTTGATGTTGTCCGATGAGGTCAGGCGCCGAAGTGCCCGCCTGGCGCGTTCGCGCAACGCACCCATTTCATCGAATGAGCGGGCAAAACGCTCTACTGCGGATCGCGCGGCATCGAGCAGCTCTCCCACCAGGGCATCACGAGACGGGTCGTCCTGCGGGGTGCGCCGTTTCTGCACTTCGCTGAGGCGGTGCTGCAAGGCATCGACCAACTGGCGTCGGCGACGCGGGGTCTCCAGCAGGTCGTCCTGCAGGTAGGGATTGCGTTGCACGACCCAGATGTCACCCAGAACCTCGTACAGCATCCGGGCAGACCGCCCGGTCCGCCGCTCCCCACGCAACTCGTTCAGCAGTGCCCAGGCATGCGTGCCAAGGAGCCGGATCACGATCTCCCGGTCAGAGAAAGAGGTGTAGTTGTACGGGATCTCCCGCAACCGGAGCGCGCCGGTTGCGGTTGCCGATCCAGATTGATCGAGCGAAATGGGAGCATTCATCAGTGGGACACCGGGGCAATGGCCCGGTCAGGGAGTCAGGTCGCGACCGGACATGGATGGTACCGCAGTGCAGCATAGTCGGGCAGGGACAAGGGTCACACGCACCGGTCCCCATGGAAACCCTGTTGCGAACCGACTGACGCATCACTGTAATAGGAACGTCACAAACGACACCTACGCTCAAAGACCCTTTCAACCTTGGAATACCAGCATGAAAACCAGACTGACTGCCGTTGCTCTTGCGGCCTTTGCCACCTTGCCGGCTCACGCCCAGACCGAAATCCAATGGTGGCATTCCATGGGCGGGGCTCTCGGTGAATGGGTCAACGACCTGGCGAAAGACTTCAATGCCAGTCAAAAAGACTACAAGATTGTGCCGACCTTCAAGGGAAGCTACGACGAGTCGATGACGGCCGCCATCGCCGCATTCCGTGCCGGTAATGCCCCCCACATCCTGCAAGTGTTCGAAGTTGGCACAGCGACCATGATGGCCAGCAAACAGGCCATCGTTCCGGTGGGTGACGTAATGAAGAAAGCTGGCGTGACCTTTGACCCGGCCGCCTACGTTCCAGCGGTCGCCGGCTACTACACGGCACCGAACGGTCAAATGCTGAGTTTCCCTTTCAACAGCTCAACCACCGTTTTCCATTACAACAAGGATGCCTTCAAGGCGGCCGGCCTGGACCCGAACACACCGCCCAAGACCTGGCCCGAGGTCGCACTGGCGGCCGGCAAGCTGAAAGCGTCCGGGCACAAGTGTCCGTTCACGACCAGTTGGGTCAGCTGGACCCAGCTGGAGAGCTTCAGCGCCTGGCATAACACCGAGTTCGCGACCAAAGGCAACGGAATGCGCGGCATCGATGCCCGCCTGAGCTTCAACAGTCCCTTGCATGTCCGCCATATCGAGAACTTGGCCAACATGGCCCGCACTGGTCTTTTCGTCTACAAGGGACGTGGCAATGCTGCCGATGCCACCTTTGTCTCCGGCGAATGCGCCATGACGACCGGTAGCTCGGCCCTGTACGGCAACATCAAGCGCAACGCCAAATTCGCTTCGGGCATTTCGACCCTGCCTTACTACCCCGACGTGACGGGCGCGCCGCAGAACACCGTGATCGGAGGCGCCAGCCTGTGGGTCATGTCAGGCAAGAAGGAAAACGAATACAAAGGCGTGGCCCAGTTCTTTGCCCATTTGTCCAAACCGGAAGAAGCCGCCAAGAGCCATCAGCGCACGGGCTACCTGCCTTTGACCAAGGCCTCCTACCAAATGACTGAGAAGTCAGGTTTTTACAAGCAAAATCCCGGCACAGACGTTTCCGTGGAACAGATGATTCGCAAAACCACGGACAAATCGCGTGGCATCCGCCTGGGCAACTTTGTGCAGATTCGTACGATCAACGACGAAGAGCTGGAACAGGTCTGGTCCGGCAAGAAGACCGCCAAAGAAGCCCTGGATGCCGCCGTCAAACGGGGCAACGAGCAATTGGAGCGTTTCCAGAAAGCCAACAAGTCCTGACCGTCCACGGGTAGCCATGGCCGGCGCGCCGGCCATGGCGAGCCCTCCGACGCCCCGCGGAAAACACCCCGGGGCGTTTTCTGTTTCAAGGCAAAAATCAATCCATGGAAAAACGCGTCCGATTTCGCTCCACTTGGTTGCCCTGGGTGCTGGTCGCACCGCAATTGGCGGTCGTCTTGACATTCTTCTTCTGGCCGGCCGGACAGGCCCTGATTCAGAGTGTGTTGCAGCAGGACGCCTTTGGCACGACCACAGAGTACGTCGGCTTGGAGAACTTCAAACGTCTCTGGAATGACAGTACCTACCTGGAATCGTTCAAGGTCACCGCCTTGTTCTCGCTCTTGGTTGCGGTGATCGGTCTGAGTGTTTCACTTCTGTTGGCAGTCATGGCGGACCGCGTCATCAAAGGCGCCGGGATTTACAAGACGCTCCTGATCTGGCCTTATGCGGTCGCCCCGGTGGTCGCAGGTGTGCTGTGGCTGTTCATGTTTGCCACGCCCTTTGGCACGGTTTCCTTCGTTCTGAACCGCATGGGCTTCGAGTGGAACCATCTGCTCAATTCTAACCACGCCATGGCGCTGATTGTCATGGCCGCTGTCTGGAAGCAGATTTCCTACAACTTCCTGTTTTTTCTGGCAGGCCTGCAATCGATTCCCAAGTCATTGATCGAAGCGGCTGCGATCGATGGCGCGGGTTTCTGGCTTCGATTCCGGACCATCGTATTCCCCCTGCTGTCACCAACGACCTTTTTCCTGCTGGTGATCAACATCGTCTACGCATTCTTCGACACCTTTGCAATTGTCGACGCGGCCACCCAGGGTGGGCCGGGCAAATCTACCGCCATCCTGGTGTACAAGGTGTATTACGACGGCTTCAAGGCGCTGGACATGGGCGGGTCCGCCGCACAGTCGGTGGTTCTCATGACCATCGTGATTGCCTTGACGGTTGTCCAGTTCCGCTACGTCGAGAAGAAAGTGCAGTACTGACATGATTGAACGACGCCCGGGATTGACCTTCGTCTCCCACCTTATCCTGATCTGCGGTGTTGCCGTCGTCGCGTTTCCGGTGTACTTGACGCTCATTGCATCAACACAGTCCAGCGAACAGATTGCATCAAGCGTACCTATGTCGCTGCTACCCGGCAAGCACATGCTGGAGACCTACAAGGTCGCCTTGTTCGGCGGCGAAACAGCCGCTGGCAGCACCTTGCCTCCTGCGCTGCCCATGATGGGTGTGAGCCTGGTCATGGCCTTGGTCATTGCCATCGGCAAGATCATCATTTCGCTGCTGTCGGCCTTCGCAATCGTCTACTTCCGCTTCCCGGCTCGCACACTGGTTTTCTGGGCCATATTCATCACCCTGATGCTGCCGGTTGAAGTGCGAATCGGTCCGACCTACGAAGTTGTCTCGGATCTCGGAATGCTCAATAGTTACGCAGGACTGACGATCCCGCTGATCGCATCGGCCACTGCGACGTTTCTGTTCCGGCAGTTCTTTCTGACTGTCCCCGATGAGTTGGTGGAAGCTGCGCGGGTGGATGGCGCAGGCCCGATGCGCTTCTTCTGGGACGTGCTGCTGCCGATGTCGCGGACCAGTATCGCGGCGCTGTTTGTCATTCAGTTCATCTACGGCTGGAACCAGTACCTGTGGCCTTTGCTGGTGACCACGAATGAATCCATGTATCCGATTGTCCTGGGCATCAAGCGGCTGGTTTCGGGTGAGTCGTACACCGAATGGAACGTCTTGATGGCTACCGCCTTCCTGGCCATGCTGCCGCCGGCGCTGGTGGTCGTACTGATGCAAAAGTGGTTCGTCAAGGGCCTCGTCGATACCGAAAAATAATCACACACCCACCATGGCTTCACTCGTATTCAACAACGTCGTCAAGAGCTACCACCAGGGCAAACAGTCGCTGCAGGTTATCCATGGCGTCACCGCCGATGTCGCCGACGGTGAGTTCGTGGTCATCGTCGGCCCCTCAGGGTGCGGCAAATCCACCCTGTTGCGCATGGTGGCTGGACTCGAAGAAATTTCAGGGGGAGAAATATTGATCGGCGAGCGGGTTGTCAACTCGCTGGAACCAGCCGCCCGCGACATCGCCATGGTTTTCCAGAACTATGCGCTCTATCCGCACATGAGTGTCTACGACAACATGGCCTACGGCTTGAAGATCGCCAAAGTGCCTGTCGATGAAATCCGCCGCCGCGTCGACAAGGCGGCCGCGATCCTGGAACTGGGTCCCTACCTGAGCCGCAAGCCGCGCCAGCTCTCGGGCGGCCAGCGCCAGCGCGTCGCCATGGGGCGAGCCATTGTTCGCCAGCCCAAGGTTTTCCTTTTCGACGAGCCGCTGTCCAACCTGGACGCCAAACTGCGCGCTCAGACTCGCCTGGAGATTCAGAAACTGCATCGGGACCTGGGTATTACCAGCCTTTTTGTTACCCACGATCAGGTCGAAGCGATGACCCTGGCGCAGCGGATGATGGTCATGAATGGTGGCGTGATGGAGCAGTTCGGCACCCCCGAAGAGGTCTACTCTCGCCCGGCAACCACCTTTGTCGCCGGATTTATCGGATCACCCCCAATGAATCTGTTGAATCAGGCGCCCGGCCTGGCGCAAGACCGCATCCTGGGCATACGACCGGAACACATCGACGTCAGCGCGGACGGCGCCTGGGAGGTGATGGTTGAAACGGTCGAGCTGCTGGGCGGAGAACGACTGGTCCATGCCCGGCTCGGTACCGAAACCCTCATCATCCGCATGCATGAAGACCAGGGCGCACCGGTAATCGGCGCTCGGATCCGGGTATGTCCTCGCCCGGACCGGATGCACTGGTTCGACCGTTCAACCGGGCGCCGCCTGGAGGCCTGATATGAGCGGGAATGTCTGGCCGTATCCGCGCTGGGTCGCACACCGTGGGGCGGGCAAACTGGCCCCCGAAAACACCTTGGCTGCGTTCCGACTGGGCGCGCAATACGGATATCGGATGTTCGAATGCGACGTCAAGCTCAGCCGCGACGGCGTGCCTTTTTTGCTGCATGACACCGATCTGGCGCGCACGACCGAAGCGACCGGGAACGCGGGCGAGCGCGAATGGTCCGATCTGTCCCGGCTGGATGCCGGCGCCTGGCATTCCCGGACATTTGCCGGCGAGCCTCTTCCCACCCTGGAAGGAATCAGCCGCTTCTGCCGAACCAATGGACTGTTCCTCAACATTGAAATCAAGCCAAGCCCGGGCCTGGAGGCGGCAACGGGCCACGCGGTGGCAACCGCTGCCCAAGACCTGTGGCGCGGCGCTCCGGTACCGCCCTTGCTGACTTCCTTCCGGCCGGAGGCGCTGGCGAGTGCCCGCGAGGCATGTCCGGAATTGCCGCGCGGCCTGCTGCTGGACACCCTTTGGCCCGGGTGGCTGGAGATGGCCCGCTCGCTACAGTGTTGTGCGATTGTCTGCAATTACTCGCTGTGGAACACCGAAACGGTCGCGGCCGTCCAGGGGGCAGGAATGCGTACGGCAAGCTACACCGTCAACGACGAATCGATTGCCCGGCACCTGATGGCACTCGGCACCGACGTCATCATCACCGATCGCGTCGACCTTTTTGCGCCGGCCGACGCTTGAGGGGCGGCAGCCCGCCGCTGCCGCGTCAGCGACGAATTGCCCGGGATCGCCACCACTGTGTGAGGCCCAAGGCCAGGACCAAGGCCGCGTAACTGGCCATCTTGCCGTCGCGTCCGAAAAAAACCAGTCCGGACGTGAGCACCCCCAATCCCACCAGGGCGTTCACACCGAAATTGGCAACGATGCGTTTCGTGTCTGCACGCCGCGCGCCCAGGACACCGGAAAACACGGCCAGCAGGCCGGCAACAAAAAATGCTGGGGCACCAAAGGCCAGCCCGTGGAGGAGAAGGTCGGAAAAATCCATGGGTCGCTGAGGAAACCGGCGAATCGGATGGCACGCCAACCCCGCCGACGGTGCCGACTTGAACGAATTGACGCGGTCAATTTTATAATCGCCCCGATGGCAGTCTGGGCATTAGGTTTGAACCACACCACCGCGCCGCTCGATCTGCGCGGCCGGTTCTCTTTTGGCCTGGATCGACTCGGCGAAACACTGCAGCAATTGCGTGCATCGCACCACCGTCGCCCCGAGGCGGCAATCCTCTCCACTTGCAATCGTACCGAGATCTATTGCGCGTCCGACCGGCCCGAACTGGACCGCACTGTCCACTGGCTGGCCGAGTTCGGACAGATTACCCCCGGCGAACTGCGAAGCTACACCTACACGCTGGCCGACGGGCAGGCCGCACGTCATGCCTTTCGTGTCGCCAGCGGTCTCGATTCCATGGTGCTGGGCGAGCCACAGATTCTTGGCCAGCTCAAGGACGCGGTCCGGGCGGCCGATGACGCCGGCGCCCTCGGCACCACACTCAATCAACTGTTTCAGCGCAGCTTTGCCGTGGCCAAGGAAGTACGCACTTCCACCGAAATCGGCGCCCATTCGATCAGCATGGCGGCGGCCGCCGTGCGACTGGCATCCCAGC
Source organism: Burkholderiaceae bacterium (assembly GCA_016790575.1). Lineage (GTDB taxonomy): Bacteria > Pseudomonadota > Gammaproteobacteria > Burkholderiales > Burkholderiaceae_C > JAEUOU01. Next base: position 79,278 of record JAEUOU010000015.1, read on the forward strand.
TGTTCGAGGATCTGACCGAGATCCGGGTCCTGTTTGTTGGCGCCGGCGAAATGATCGAACTGGCGGCAACGCATTTCGCGGCCCGCAATCCCCGATCCATCGCGATCGCCAACCGGACCCTGGAACGGGGGGAAAAACTCGCCACACGTTTCGGCGGTGAGGTACTGCGCCTGGCCGACCTGTCGGAGCGACTGCACGAATTCGACGCGGTCATCAGTTGTACCGCCAGCCAGTTGCCGCTGATCGGGCTGGGTGCGGTGGAGCGCGCACTGAAAAAGCGCCGCCACCGCCCGATCTTCATGGTCGATCTGGCCGTTCCACGCGACATCGAGCCAGAAGTCAAAGCGCTGGAAGACGTCTACCTTTACACCGTGGATGATCTGGCCCATGTGGTGCAGACGGCCCAGGCCAACCGGCAGGCCGCCGTCGCGCAGGCCGAAGCCATCATCGATGCCGGTGTGCAAAGCTTCATGCACTGGATGGTGCAACGCGGCACCGTACCTCTGATCCAGCAACTGAACGCACAGGCCGATGCCTGGCGGGCGGCCGAGATCGCGCGTGCGCGCAAACGCCTGGCCCGGGGCGAGGATGTCGACACCGTGCTCGAATCCCTTTCCCGGGGACTGACCCAGAAAATGCTCCATGGCGCCCTGGCTGAGCTGAATGCGGCCGACCCGGCCCACAAAGAACAGACCGCACAGGCGATCGGTCGGCTGTTCCTGCGCAGCGAGCGTTAGCGGCGTTCGACCGCACCGGCGGGTTCGGTCCTGCTCCACCCGCCGCCCACCGCGCCCATGGCGCTTTTCCTGTTCGCACCACACGATCGCATCGCATGAAACCCTTCCTCCGCAACCAGCTTGAGCGCTACACCCAGCGGCTGGCTGAACTCGACTTTCTGCTTTCGCGGGAAGACATCATGGCGGACATGGAGCAGTTCCTGAAGCTGTCGCGAGAACACGCTGACGTCGCTGCCATCGCAAGTCGCTGGCAACGGCTGCAACAGCGCGACGCCGACCTGGCGACGGCCCGGGAGTGGCTCTCCGACCCCGACATGGCGAACATGGCCAGGGAAGAAATCGGTGCCTGTGAGGCCGATATCGCATCCCTGGGCGACGAACTGCAGCGCATGCTGCTACCGAAAGACCCGGACGACGCCCGCAACGCCTTCCTGGAAATCCGCGCCGGCACCGGCGGCGACGAATCCGCGCTCTTTGCCGGCGATCTGCTGCGCATGTACACCCGCTGGTGCGAGCGCCAGGGCTGGCGCACCGAACTGCTCAGCGAATCGCCCAGCGAGCTCGGTGGCTACAAGGAGGTGGTGCTGCGCATCGAAGGCGATGGAGCCTACGGGCAACTGCGGTTCGAATCCGGCGGCCACCGGGTGCAGCGGGTGCCGGCCACCGAGACCCAGGGACGCATCCACACCAGCGCCTGCACGGTGGCGGTGCTGCCGGAGCCTGACGAAGCCTCGGCGGTCCAGATCAACCCGGCGGACCTGCGCATCGACACCTTCCGCGCCAGCGGGGCGGGCGGCCAGCACATCAACAAGACCGATTCGGCGGTGCGGATCACCCACCTGCCCACCGGCATCGTCGCCGAATGCCAGGACGACCGCAGCCAGCACCGCAACAAGGCCCGTGCGCTGCAGGTGCTGTCCGCCCGCATCCAGGAACGCGAGCGCGCCGCGCAGGCCGCCAAGGACGCCGCACTGCGCAAAGGCCTGATCGGCAGCGGCGACCGCAGCGACCGCATCCGCACCTACAACTTCCCCCAGGGGCGGCTGACCGACCACCGTATCAATCTCACGCTCTACAAGTTGTCCTTCATCATGGAAGGCGATTTGCACGAGGTCGTCAACGGTCTGCAGGCCGCTCGCGAGGCCGAAAAGCTGGCCGAGCTGGAAGTGGGCACTCTCCACTGACCGAAAGCGCGAATTTTCAATGTTTTCGGTTCATACCCAGCGTAATATAGTGCTATCGCGCTATATTTTTCATATCAACTGTTTGCTCACGGAAACCCGCGTGCCATGAATGACAACCCTGTCACGCTACGCGACGCGCTCGAAAAAGCCCGAACGACGGGCCTGGCCCGCCTGGAGGCCGCCATGCTGCTGCTGCATGCGTTGGGTCGCTCCACAAGTGAGCGCGCCTGGCTGATCGCCCATGACTCCGACCCGCTTGATGCCGTCATCGGGAGCCGGTTCGCCGCCCTTGCCGCGCGGCGGGTCGCCGGCGAACCTCTGGCCTACCTGACGGGCGAGCGGGAGTTCTACGGGTTGACGCTGCAGGTGGACGCCCGCGTGCTGGACCCCCGCCCCGACACCGAAACCCTGGTCGATTGGGCACTGCATGTGCTTCCCCCCCGCCCTTCGCCGACCGTGCTGGATCTGGGCACCGGCAGCGGCGCGGTCGCGCTCGCCCTGCAACAACAGCGCCCGGACGCCATCGTGCTCGCAACGGATCGAAGCGTGGACGCCCTGGCCGTTGCGCACAGCAACGCCAGTCGATTGGGCTTGCCCGTGCGTTTTGCCCAGGCCGATTGGTTTCAGGGCTTGCACGGACCCTTCGATCTGATTGTCTCCAACCCGCCCTACATCGCCGACGGTGACCCTCATTTGGCCGCGCTGACCCATGAACCCCTGGCGGCGCTGGCTTCCGGCCCCGATGGCCTCGACGACCTGCGCACCATCATCGAGCAGGCCGGCAACCGACTGACGGGCGGTGGCTGGTTATTGCTGGAACACGGCTGGGATCAGGCCGAAGCGGTGACTCATATGCTGACACGGGCCGGTTTCGTCGACGTTCAAAGCCGTGCCGATCTGGCCGGAACACTGCGTTGCAGTGGCGGACGCTGGTGTGACCCCGGCTAGTCGATGTTTCGGCCAATACCCATCGTAAAATCGTCATTCATTGCTATGTATTCGATATTGTTTTCCCCCTCCCGCGGGCAAGACCTGACCTTGTTTCCCCGCCAGCAAGGCACAGAGTTCCCCGAAATATGCCGGGTTGCGCCCAAGGTGAGAAAATCTGACCACTCTCGTTTCAAGGAGGTCCGCGATGAGCGAAACCCAACAACGTATCGACCAGATGGTCAAAACCCATGACGTGGTGTTGTTCATGAAAGGCAGCGCCAGCTTCCCGATGTGCGGCTTTTCCGGCCGCGCCGTACAAATCCTGAAGGCCTGCGGCGTTGAACCCCGTGCTCTGTTCACTGTCAATGTGCTCGACGACGCCGAAATCCGCCAGGGCATCAAGGAATACAGCAACTGGCCGACGATCCCGCAGCTTTACATCAAGGGCGAGTTCATTGGCGGCTCCGACATCATGATGGAGATGTACGAGAGCGGCGAACTGCAACAGATTCTCCGCCCGGCCAGTTGAGGCTCGGGCGCCGGGTCCGTCGTTTGCAGGCGGGCCGCCGACATTCTTCATGAGCGCCACACAGAGCCTGTTGGTGATTGCTGCCTTGATCGCAGCGAGTGCCTTTCTGTCCATGGCGGAGATGGCATTGGCGGCCTCGCGCCGCCTCCGCTTGCAGCAAATGGCCGACGACGGGCATCCGCGCGCCCGGCAGGTCATGGCGGTGCAACAAGCTCCGGGAGACTATTTCACGGTCATTCAGATCGGGCAGAACGCCGTCGCCATCCTCGGCGGCATTGTCGGCGATGGAGCGTTCTCCCCTCTCGTGCTGACCGGCCTGATGAGAACCGGCTTCAGCGCTGAGACGGCTGGCGGCATCGCCTTCGCTGTGTCGTTTGCGCTGGTGACTTCCTTGTTCATCATTCTGTCGGACCTGTTTCCCAAGCGCCTGGCGATGGCGGAACCGGAAGCTCTGGCGGTCCGGCTGGTGAGGCCGATGCAACTGTGCGCAAGCCTGCTGACCCCCTTGGTGTGGCTCTATAGCCGGGCTGCCGATGCGTTGCTGCGCCTGCTGGGTTTGCCCGTGACCCGGGACGACCGCATCACTCCCGACGATATCCTGGCGTTGGCCGAGGCGGGAGCCCAGGCGGGCGTCCTCGACCGGCAGGGGCAACAGGTCATTGCCAACGTGTTCGAGCTCGACACCCGCCCCGTCAGCAGCGCCATGACACCGCGCGAACGCATCGCCTGGTTTCGCTCTGACGACAGCGACGCCATCGTGCGGACCCGCATTGCGGCGGAGCCGTTTTCGACCTACCCGGTTTGTGAAGGGGCCGTTGACCAGGTGATCGGCACAGTCGATGCCAAAGACCTTTTTCAGCGGGTGCTCAACGGCCAGTCCATCGACCTGACAGACCCGGCCTTGCTGCACCGGGCGGTCGTCATCCCCGATCGGCTCAGTCTGAGTGAGGTGCTCGGGCAATTCCGCCAGGTTCACGAGGATTTCGCGGTCATCGTCAATGAATACAGTCTGGTGGTCGGTGTGGTCACCCTCAACGATGTGATGAGCACCGTGATGGGTGATCTGGTGGCACCGCCGGACGACGCCTTGATGGTGCAACGGGACATCCACTCCTGGTTGATCGACGGCATGACTCCGTTGACGGATGTTCAGCGTGCCCTGGGCCTGGCACAGGAATGGCCCCACGCGGACCAGGTGGAGACCTTGGCCGGCTTCCTGATGGTCATGCTGCGCAGGGTGCCGCGACGAACCGACCATGTCGACTGGTGCGGCTGGCGATTTGAGGTGATGGATGTCGACAGCTACCGCGTCGATCAGGTCCTGGTGACCCGGCGGGACCTGGACAACGGCGCCTTTCAGGCCTGAAACACCCATTGCCGCTGCGCGGCGAACACAGCATTGGGATATTCGGCCCGGCCACGAGATCCGTTGTAGCGGCCCAAAGCCATGAACAGGTCGCCACGCTCACGGTCCAGATAGTGACGCAGGATCACACAGCCGAAGCGGAGATTGGTCTGCATGTGAAAGAGCTTGCTGGCGTCGCCGTCACCGATCACCCGTGTCCAGAAAGGCATCACCTGCATGTATCCCCGGGCACCAACCGGAGAAACGGCAAACTTCCGGAAGGCACTCTCGACCTGAATGAGCCCAAGCACCAGCGATTCGTCGAGTCCCGCCCGTTTGGTCTCGTACCACACGGTCTGCAAAAACTCCGTGCGGGTTTCCAGATCGGATTTTCGGCGGCGCAGGCGGTCGCTCATGGCGGTCAGCCAGCGGATGTAACGCAACCGCGCGTCGGTGCTTGCGAACTCCGGAACGGGCGGGCCACTGTTGAGCACGGCCGAGCTCAATGCGGTGCGCACCGAATCGGCCAGGGGTTCTTCCAGTTGCCCGCCGGCCCGCGCCGGCCCCGGTGCGCTCCCAACCATCCAAGCGACCGATGCAAGAACAAGCCGCCGGCGCCCTTCTTGCACTTGCGCGGCGACGATGGGCCCGTCGCCGCCACCAGGCAACATCCTCATTCCTTGATGCGAGCCCTGACCCAAGACCCCGCTTCCGCCACCGGTACCCGCTCAGCGGTCGACGCGCGGCGGTGCTGGTATTCGACAACGCCGTCACGAAGACCCCGATCACCCACCGTGATGCGATGAGGCACGCCGATCAGTTCCCAATCGGCGAACATGGCGCCAGGACGTTCTCCCCGGTCGTCCAGAAGGACATCGACTCCGGCAGCCTCCAATTCGTCATGCAGTCGCTGGGCGGTTGCCCGGACCTCCTCACTGCGATCCGCTCCCACCGGGCAGACGACGACCGTAAAGGGTGCAATGGAATCGGGCCAGATGATGCCGCGCTCATCGTGGTTTTGCTCGATCGCGGCAGCGGGCAGTCGGGTTATGCCGATTCCATAACAGCCCATTTCAAAGAATTTCGGTTTTCCATCGGTATCCAGGAACGTGGCGTTCATGGCCTTGCTGTACTTGGTGCCCAGGTAGAACACATGGCCCACTTCGATGCCTCGTTCAATGGCCAGTGGTCCTTTCCCGTCCGGAGACAGGTCGCCAGCGAGGACGTTGCGGATATCGGCGACATGGTCCGGCTCCGGCAGGTCGCGACCCCAGTTGACACCGGTCATGTGGAAATCTTCGACGTTGGCACCACAGATCCAGTCGGCAAGAACCGCAACCTCCCGATCGACCACCAGGGTCACCGGCTTTTTCAGACCCAGTGGCCCCAGATAGCCCGGGCGACAGCCAAAGTGTTCTTCGATCTCAGCGACCGTGGCGAACCGGAAGCCATGGTCCAGGCCAGGTACTTTGCCGACCTTGATTTCATTCATGTCATGGTCGCCGCGCAGCAACAACAACCACACCCGCGAGCGGACCACGTCCCCCTCGGCGCCCAGTTCATCGGTCGCCAGTACCAGACTCTTCACCGTGGTCTGCAGCGGCACGCCCAGCAGGGCGGCGACATCCGCACAAGTACTTTTGCCCGGGGTGGGCGTACGAGCGCAAGCTTGCGCAGCGGCAGGTCGCGGGCCGCCCGGGGCGAGGGCTTCAGCCTTCTCCAGATTGGCGGCGTAGTCACTGTTGGGGCAGTACACAATGGCGTCTTCGCCGGTTGAGGCGATCACCTGAAACTCTTCGGACAGATCGCCGCCGATCGCCCCGCTGTCGGCAGCAACTGCACGATACACCAGCCCGAAGCGGTCGAAGATTCGCCGATAGGCGTTTGCCATCACTTCATAGCTGGCTTTGGCGGCCGGCGCATCGCGGTCGAAGGAGTACGCGTCCTTCATGATGAATTCACGCCCGCGCATGAGACCAAATCGCGGGCGCCGTTCGTCGCGGAATTTGGTCTGGATCTGATAGAGGTTCTTGGGCAGGAGCTTGTAGCTGCGCAGATCCTGGCGGGCGATGTCTGTGACCACCTCTTCAGAAGTCGGCTGAACCACAAAGCTGCGGTCGTGACGGTCCTTGATGCGCAGGAGTTCCGGCCCCATTTTGCCGAAACGACCGGTTTCTTCCCAGAGCTCAGCCGGCTGTACCACCGGCATCGTGACCTCGACCGCGCCAGCCCGATTCATCTCCTCACGCACGATCGCTTCAACCTTGCGGATGACACGCAGCCCCATGGGCATATAGGTGTAGATTCCCGCCCCAAGCTTTTTGATCATGCCAGAGCGCATCATCAATTGGTGACTCACAATTTCGGCGTCCGCCGGAGCTTCGCGCAGGGTGGAAATATGGAACTGGGTCGCTTTCATGGAGCAGGATGGCGAGTGAGGGAAACAGACGAGGGAACGACCCCTTGCCGTGCGCGGCGCCCCGTGCATAATGGGATCAGTTCAAGAATTTGGGGTTCGATTATGCTCGACCGGGAAGGCTTCAGGCCCAACGTCGGCATCATCCTGCTCAACCAACGAAACCAGGTGTTCTGGGGCAAACGCATCCGAACCCACAGCTGGCAGTTTCCGCAAGGCGGCATTGATCGGGGTGAGACACCCGAACAGGCGATGTACCGGGAACTGCACGAAGAGGTGGGGCTCAAACCTGAGCATGTCCGGATCGTCGCCCGCACTCGCGATTGGTTGCGCTACGAGGTGCCGGATCGTTACATCCGCCGAGACGCGCGGGGCCATTACAAGGGTCAAAAGCAGATCTGGTACCTGCTGCAGTTTCTCGCGCAGGACTGGGATTTCAATCTGCGGGCAACCGGTCATCCGGAGTTTGACGCGTGGCGCTGGAATGATTACTGGGTCCCACTGGATGTTGTGGTGGAATTCAAGCGCGGCGTCTACCAGTTGGCGCTGACCGAACTGTCGCGTTTTCTGCCGAGGCCTGACCTGCGCAATCGGTACCTGCGCGCCGGTCCCCGATCGCGGGACGGACAAGGTCCCCGTTTGGTCGGGATGACATCGGCTGGCGGTCTTGAACTCCCGCCGGGCGGCAGTTTCGATCCCGATCCCCAATCTCCGCTCAATACGCCCCCGGAAGCAAACGGTGCCCCAATTTCCCACTGACCGCACGCTTCGCGCGATGTTCGGGTGCCTGTTGGTCACCGGTGGTCTCTGCCATGCCCAGTTGATCGCCGAGAATCCCGACTGGCGTGATGGAGCCGAGGCCACGCCACCAGCCTTTGATGTTACCCGCCTGGTACCGATCGATACGCCCACCGGTTCGACATTGCGTTTTGGTGTGGACCCACAGACTCTGTCGATAACCCCGGACGGCGTCGTCCGGTACGTCATCGTCGCGCGCCACTCCAGCGGCGCACAGAATGTTGCCTATGAAGGCATTCGGTGCGCAACGGGCAGTTTCCGGGTCTATGCCCGCCATGATCCGATTCGTGGGTGGCAGCGTGTCGATGACAGCGTTTGGGCACCGTTGCAGGGCAATGGCGCGGCCCGTCATGCACTGAACTTTGCCCGCGCTGGCGGCTGCGAGGGGCGGACGGTCCCGTCACAGACGGCCACCATCGTTCGTGCACTGCGTCACCCCCCGCGCATGGGGGGCGACGGTCTTTGATACGGCAACACGGGCAGCAGCGTAAGTTTTCTGATCGTCCTCAGCGAAGCACGATCAGGTTGTCGCGATGCACCATCTCAGGTTCCGCGACATAACCCAACAAGGTTTCGAACTCGCTGGAAGCGCGGCGGCAAAGCAAGCGGGCTTCTGCACTCGCATAGTTGGCCAGGCCACGGGCCAACTCGGTGCCGTCCGGGCCACGAATGGCAATGACATCACCGCGAGAGAAGTCACCTTCTACCGCTGTCATACCGATAGGCAGGAGACTCTTGCCATCGTCACGAACCTTCGATACGGCACCCGAATCAATGGTCACTGCCCCTCGTAGCGACAGGTGATCGGCCATCCATTGTTTACGTGCCTGCTGCTTGGGCGTCTGGGCCGCAAGCATCGTACCAATCAGTTCGCCACGCGCCAGACGCAGCAAGGCGTCCGGTTCGCGGCCCCAGGCGATCACCGTCGACGCGCCGGACCCCGCAGCCCGTTTGGCCGCCAGGATCTTTGTGAGCATGCCTCCACGCCCGATCGCACTGCCCGCGCCACCGGCCATGACCTCGAGTTCAGGGTCTCCCGCGCGCGCCTCATGGACGAACTGCGCGGAGGGGTCTTTGCGGGGATCAGCGGTATACAGGCCTTTCTGGTCGGTCAGAATAACCAGCAGATCGGCTTCGATGAGGTTGGCGACCAACGCGCCCAGAGTATCGTTGTCGCCGAATTTGATCTCGTCGTTGACGACCGTATCGTTCTCATTGATAACCGGAAGAACTCCCAGTTTGAGAAGGGTCAGCAGGGTTGACCGGGCGTTGAGGTATCGCTCGCGATCGGCCAGATCCGCGTGAGTCAGAAGCACCTGCGCACTGCCAAGGCCGTTTTCCCGCAACTTGGTCTCGTACATCTGGGCCAGGCCCATCTGACCAACGGCCGCCGCAGCTTGCAGTTCGTTAATCTCCCGCGGCCGCTTCGCCCAGCCCAGCCGCTTCATTCCCTCTGCGATTGCGCCGCTGGAAACCATGATGATTTCCCGCGCGCCACCTTCGTCCCTGGAAGCATGGACCAGATCAGCCATCTGCCGGCACCATTCTCCAATGGCTGACTCGTCCAGACCCCGCCCTTCATTGGTCACCAGACTGGAGCCCACCTTGATCACAATTCGCCGGGCATTGCGGAGGATGTCAAACCCTGGTTTCTGAATCATTTCAATCGATACCCAGCATAAAAAGGTGCTTTAATGCTATCAAGAAAAGACTAACTGTCCCCGGCAGCTTGCCCGTCCGTCCCGGCAAAGCGCGGGTCAACCGCCTCCTGCGTTTGCTCCGCGAGGTGCATGGCGTGAATATGCGCGAAAACCGACCGTATCAACGACTCACAGCCCTCGCGCGTCAGCGCGGATATCTCAAAAACCGGGCCGCGATACCGAAAGCGTTTGACGAAGTCGCGAACCAATGCGTTGCGCTCGCCTTCTGGAACCATATCGAGTTTGTTGAGTACCAACCACCGCGGTTTGGCGTGCAAAGCCGGGTCGTACTTCTTGAGCTCCGCGACGATCGCGCGGGCCTGCGCCACCGGATCGACGGATTCATCGAACGGAGCAACATCGACCACATGGAGCAAGAGGCGGGTTCGCTGAAGGTGCCGAAGAAACTGGTGACCGAGCCCGGCCCCCTCTGAGGCGCCTTCGATCAAACCAGGCACATCGGCGACCACAAAGCTCTGCTCGGGACCGACACGGACCACGCCGAGGTTGGGGTGCAATGTCGTGAAGGGATAGTCGGCGATTTTCGGCCGAGCATTGGAAATCGCCGCGATCAGGGTTGACTTGCCCGCATTGGGCATGCCCAAAAGACCTACATCGGCAAGAACTTTCAGTTCAAGCTTCAGGCTCTTGCGCTCACCGGGCCAGCCCGGTGTCTTCTGCCGCGGCGCCCGATTGATGGCGCTCTTGAACCGCATGTTCCCGAATCCGCCGTCACCGCCCTTGGCGATAAGAATCCTCTCCCCAGGGTTCAGCAGCTCGTAAAGAACCTGCCCGGATTCGGCATCGGTGATGATGGTCCCGACGGGCATCCGCAGAACAATATCGTCGCCTGCTGCGCCGAACATATCGGAGCCCATGCCGTGCTGACCTCGAGCCGCCTCATGGCGACGCGAATAGCGAAAATCGACCAGCGTGTTCAGGCTGGCATCGGCCAGCGCGTACACATGTCCGCCCCGACCGCCATCCCCCCCGTTCGGCCCCCCGAACTCTTTGTACTTTTCGTGTCGGAACGAAACACAACCGTTGCCGCCATCGCCGGCGGCAATGTCGATATATGCTTCATCCACGAACTTCATGCTGGCATTCCTTCTGGGTTGTCCCGGGACTGTCTTGGCCGCAAACAACAAAGCCCCGACATCGCGGGGCTCTGGACGGGCCACTACCGTATCAGGACTGGGCCGGCGTCACGCTGGTCACGCTGACCGTTTGCTTGTTCAGTGCGCCTTTGACGGCAAACGAAACATGGCCATCCACCAACGCAAATAGCGTATGGTCCTTGCCGACGCCGACATTGGTGCCCGGGTGGAATTTGGTTCCGCGCTGGCGGACGATGATCGAGCCAGCGCTGATCAGTTCGCCACCAAACGCCTTCACGCCGAGCATCTTGGGCTTGGAATCGCGCCCGTTTCGCGTAGAGCCGCCGCCTTTTTTCTGTGCCATGACCTATGCTCCTTAAGCAGTGATCACACCGATCTGCAGTTCGGTGAACTGTTGGCGGTGCCCTTGACGTTTCTGATAGTGCTTACGACGGCGCAACTTGAAGATGCGAACCTTGTCGTGTTTTCCATGCGCCACCACGGTGGCCTTGACCGATGCACCGGACACCAGGGGCGTGCCAACCTTGATTTCCGCGCCGCTTCCGACAGCGAGAACCTGGTCAATCACAATCTCCTGGCCAACGTCCGCAGCAATCTGTTCTACTTTAATTTTTTCGCCGGAAGCAACCCGATACTGCTTGCCACCGGTTTTTATGACCGCGTACATATAAACCTCACAGGATAACCCCTCCTACCAGCGGAGAGGAACTGCGCATTATAGGGCAAGTCGGCCGTTTCCGCCACAACAGGCAATCTCCGGGGGCAATGGGCACGGGTTCCCTATAATTTTCCATTTGCTTCGGGCCCGCTCTTGAACGATTCGTCTGCCAGTTACCCCGCCAGTCCGTTTGACCTTGTCGCTGATGACCTAAGGGGCGTTGATCGGGTCATCGAGTTCCGACTTGGCTCTGACGTGCCTTTGGTCGGCGACGTCGCCCGCTACATCATCTCTGCGGGTGGCAAGCGCCTGCGGCCTGTTGTTCTGCTTCTTGCCTGCGGAGCTTTGGGCTATCGAGGCGCCTTGCGCCATGAGATGGCGGCCGTTGTGGAATTCATCCACACAGCGACTTTACTGCACGATGACGTCGTTGATGGCTCCACATTGCGGCGGGGACGTGCGACAGCGAACGAAACTTTCGGCAATCCCGCCAGCGTGCTGGTCGGTGACTTTCTTTATTCTCGGGCCTTTCAGATGATGGTCTCAGCGGACAGCATGCGAATCATGCAAGTCCTGGCCGATGCAACCAATGTCATCGCCGAAGGCGAGGTCATGCAACTAATGAACATGCATGACGCCAGCCTCACAGAACTGCAGTACTTGCACGTTATCCGCTCGAAAACTGCAAAGCTCTTTGAAGCAAGCTGCCGTCTTGCGGCGATTCTGGCGAAATCCGGGCCTGACGTCGAAGAGGCATGTGCAAACTATGGCCAATCGTTGGGCACGGCCTTTCAGGTAATCGATGATGTTCTGGACTACACCGGTCAATCTACGGAAATGGGCAAGAATATTGGCGATGACCTGCGCGAAGGGAAGGCGACGTTGCCTCTGATCATGGCCATGCAGTTGGGTACGCCGTCTGAATGCGCCATCGTGCGCAGCGCGATCGAGACAGGGTCAACAGAAGCACTTCCCGAAATTGTTCGCATCGTTCAGAGCAATGGAGCGCTCGACGCCGCCAGAAGCGCGGCTCAGGCGGAAGCCACTCGCGCGATTGCCCAAGCGCAGCGGTTGCCGCGGAACAGTCACTCCGAGGCTTTGATACAATTGGCGGCTCAGCTCCTGCAGCGTCGAAACTGATTGGTTTGACTTCAGGTAGCAAGCGGGGTGTAGCTTAGCCTGGTAGAGCGCTACGTTCGGGACGTAGAGGCCGGAGGTTCGAATCCTCTCACCCCGACCATTTTTTACGGACCGTTGCCATTCGGCATCGTTGGCCCGTTTACACCGCCAGACGGATCAGCGAAGATGTACGCTGTCATTCCTGTGGGAGAGTAGCCCCGACATGGCGGCCGTTGATACCAACTCAGCAAAAGTCTCGCTTCCGGCAATTGCCCATGCCTTGATTGCGGCTGGTCGCCTGGATTCAAAGTCTGCCGAAGCGCTTTATCGAAAGTCGCAAACTGGAAAGAACGGCTTCTTGGCTGAGCTCACCAGTTCCGGCCTGGTCGGTGCATCCGACCTTGCTCACACTGTATCGGCCGCCTATTCTGTTCCTTTGCTGGATCTCGCAGCAGTAGACCCCCAGCGCCTGCCCAAGGGGTTGTTGGACCCCAAGCTTTGCAATGCGTATCGGGTCATTCCCCTCGCAAAAAAATCCAACCGGTTGATTGTGGCGACGGCTGACCCCTCTGACCAGGAGGCGGCAGAGAAAATCAAGTTTGCCACCCAGCTAGGCATCGAATGGGTCATTGCGGAGTACGACAAGCTCATGAAGCTCGTCGAGGCCGCCGGCACCTCGGCCGCAGAGTCAATCGACAACATCGTCGGCAACGACTTTGATTTCGATGAGTCTAGTCTGGAGGAAGCCGATACAGACTCGGCCGAAGAAGCCGTATCCGAAGTTGACGATGCCCCGGTCGTCAAGTTCCTTCACAAAATGCTGGTGGACGCTTTCAACATGCGCGCGTCGGACCTGCACTTTGAGCCCTATGAGTTCACCTACCGGGTTCGCTTCCGCATTGATGGCGAACTGCGCGAAATCGCAACGCCGCCCATCGCGATCAAGGAAAAACTTGCGTCGCGGATCAAGGTCATTTCGCGCCTGGACATATCCGAGAAGCGTGTTCCCCAGGACGGCCGGATGAAACTCAAGGTTGCTCCGAACCGAATCATCGACTTCCGGGTCAGCACGCTACCAACCCTGTTCGGCGAGAAGATCGTGATCCGCATTCTGGATCCATCCAGTGCGAAAGTCGGTATCGACGCGCTCGGCTATGAAGCCGATGAAAAGGCGCGCCTGCTACGGGCGATCGAACGACCATATGGGATGATACTTGTTACCGGCCCCACCGGATCCGGCAAAACGGTTTCGCTCTACACCTGCCTGAATCTGCTGAACAAGCCCGGCGTCAACATTTCGACGGCGGAGGATCCCTCGGAAATCAACCTGCCGGGCGTCAATCAGGTAAACGTCAATGAAAAAGCCGGGCTGACATTCGCTGCGGCCTTGAAGTCGTTCTTGCGACAGGATCCTGACATCATCATGGTCGGTGAAATCCGCGACCTGGAAACGGCTGACATCGCGATCAAGGCGGCGCAGACCGGACACCTCGTTCTCTCGACGCTCCACACGAACGACGCGCCGACGACCTTGACACGAATGCGAAATATGGGGATTGCCCCATTCAATATCGCGTCCAGCGTGATTCTGATAACGGCGCAGAGACTCGCTCGTCGACTGTGCCCGATCTGCAAGACACCGGCAGACATCCCGGACGAAGCGCTTCGGGACGCGGGTTTTGGCGATGAGGACCTGGATGGATCGTGGATCCCTTACAAAGCGGTTGGCTGCTCAGCCTGCAACAATGGCTACAAAGGGCGCGTTGGCATCTACCAGGTAATGCCGATTTCCGAAGAACTGCAACGAATCATTCTCAAAGATGGCAGTGCGCTCGAAATCGCCGAACAGGCAAAAAGGGAAGGCGTACGGAGCTTACGGCAATCCGGTTTGCTGAAGGTCAGGCTGGGACTGACCACTCTTGACGAAGTACTTTCTGTCACCAACGAATAGCGTCTGCAATAGGATTTCGCATGGCCACAGCTGCATCCCGTGACATCAAGGAGTTCGTATACGAATGGGAGGGACGAGACCGCAACGGCAAGCAGGTACGTGGCGAACTGCGCGCTGCAGGTGAAAATCAGGTTCAGGCGTCCCTGCGTCGGCAAGGCATCATGCCGACAAAGATCAAGAAGAGGCGCATGTCGGCCGGCAAGGCGATCAAGACGAAAGACCTGGCGGTTTTCACCCGACAGCTGGCAACGATGATGAAGGCAGGGGTTCCTCTGCTGCAGGCCTTTGATATCGTGGGCCGCGGGAATCCCAACCCCAGCGTCACGAAACTCCTCAACGATATTCGAAGCGATGTGGAGACCGGCACATCCCTGAGCGCAGCATTTCGCAAGTACCCGATGTATTTCGACAGCCTCTACTGCAACCTCGTGGAGGCAGGCGAGGCAGCCGGTATTCTGGAGCAATTGCTCGACCGGTTGGCCGTCTACATGGAAAAGACGGAGGCACTGAAGTCCAAGATCAAGTCTGCACTGATGTACCCGATTGCTGTGATTGTTGTTGCCTTCGTGGTCGTCGCCGTGATCATGATTTTTGTGATTCCATCGTTCAAAAGTGTTTTCAGCTCGTTTGGTGCGGACCTTCCAGCGCCGACCTTGTTCGTCATTGCCATGAGCGAGTTCTTCGTCAGCTATTGGTGGCTGATATTCGGTTCCATCGGTGGCGGCTTCTACTTCTTCATGCAGGCTTGGAAGCGTAGCGAGAAGGTACAGTTCTTCATGGACCGCCTGTTGCTCAAGATCCCGGTTTTCGGCGAGCTGATCGAGAAATCCGTTGTCGCCCGATGGACACGCACGCTTTCCACCATGTTCGCGGCCGGAGTTCCCTTGGTTGAAGCATTGGATTCGGTAGGAGGCGCTTCGGGCAACATGCTCTACAGCCGGGCGACGGTGAAGATTCAGCAAGAAGTCTCAACTGGCAGCAGCCTGACTGCCGCCATGGGCAATGCCAATCTGTTCCCGAGCATGGTCTTGCAAATGTGTGCGATCGGTGAGGAGTCCGGCTCGATTGATCACATGCTGGGAAAAGCGGCCGATTTTTACGAAGCCGAGGTTGACGATATGGTTGCCGGACTTTCGAGCCTGATGGAGCCAATCATCATCGTGATCCTGGGGACTGTCATCGGTGGCATTGTCGTGTCGATGTATCTCCCGATCTTCAAGCTGGGGCAGGTCGTCTGATGTTCACGACGGGATGGTTGGCAGTGGCTGCAGGTCTTGCTTTCGGTTTGCTGATCGGAAGTTTCCTGAACGTGGTGATTGCGCGACTGCCTCGTATGTTGGAGCGACAGTGGAAACGGGAATGCGCTGAGTTGGCCGGAAGTGCACCCGATGCCGCGTCTGACCCCACTTTCAACCTGGCAACACCGCGCTCGCAGTGCCCGCATTGCGGACACATGATCCGGTGGCATGAAAACGTCCCGGTCATCAGTTTTGCTGTTCTGGGCGGACGGTGCTCGGCATGCCGCAAACCCATTTCGTGGCGCTATCCAGCGGTGGAAATCGCTACCGGGATCCTTTTCGCCTGGTGTGCATGGCGTTGGGGACTGAGTTTGACCGCTTTGACATGGGCCGGGTTCTCGGCGGCATTGGTCGCCTTGACCCTCATAGACTGGGACACGACCTTGTTGCCCGATGACATTACTTTGCCTTTGCTCTGGGGGGGATTGATCAGTGCCTCGCTGAAGCTCACGCCCGTTCCCCTTTCCGACGCATTGTGGGGGGCTATTGCCGGCTACCTGTCACTGTGGCTTGTGTATTGGGCTTTCAAGCTGGCGACCGGCAAGGAAGGCATGGGGTATGGTGATTTCAAGCTTTTCGGCGCAATCGGGGCATGGTTCGGGTGGGCAGCTTTGGTTCCCATCATCTTGATGGCTTCCGTTATCGGTGCGATTGTTGGAATCGGTCTGAAATTCACTTCCGGACTTCGGGAAGGTGGTTATGTGCCCTTCGGGCCCTTCCTCGCCTTGGGTGGCTTGACCGCAATGGTTTTCGGGCCATCCAGCATTCTTCGGTTTATCGGACTGGCTTGATATGGGTTCGTCCCCCTGGCGCCTGGGGCTGACGGGCGGCATCGGCAGCGGCAAAACCACGGTCAGCCGATTTTTCTCCGAATATGGTGCGGCGGTCTTTGATGCCGATTTCGTCGCACGGTCGGTAACTGGCCCCGGAGGAGCGGCGATCTCCATGATTCGTCAGCAACTGGGAGACCAAGCGATAGCCGCCGACGGCAGCATGAATCGTACGGCGGTACGAGACATCGTTTTCAGCGATTCGGCAATGCGACTTCGCCTTGAGCAGATCATCCATCCGTTGGTTTGGACTGAATCGCTTCAGCAGGAGAAGTCGGCTGCGCGCAGTGGTTTTCCGTGCATTCTTTTTGACATTCCCTTGCTGGCGGAATCTGGAGTTTGGCGAACTCGGCTTGATCGCATTCTCGTGGTGGATTGCCCAGAGCGAACGCAGGTCGAACGGGTCGTCAGGCGGAGCGGGCTGTCTGAAGAACAAGTCATTCGCATTGTTCAATCGCAAGCCCCACGTGCGCGCCGACTTTCCATCGCGGATATCGTCATTCGGAACGATCAGATTTCACTGGCAAATCTGGCTGGTCAGGTGCGGCATATCGGTGCTTTCTTCGGGCTATGATGATGAGAGTAGAAAGTTGCCTGTGATTCAGTACGAATACCCCTTCAACGAGCGCATTCGCACCTACCTTCGTTTGGAGCACCTTTTCGATAGACTGGTAGAGCTCGCCCATCGCGATGCAGCGCTCGACCACCATTTCGCGTTAACGACGCTTTTTGAGATCATGGACGTTGCGTCACGCGCGGATCTGAAGTCGGACGTGATGAAGGATGTCGAACGGCAGAAACAGCTCTTGGGCAGTTACCGCGGCAACCCGGCAATTTCGGAAAAAGCTTTGGATCAAGTGATCGGACAGCTTGACGAATGTTTTGTCGGCCTGAATTCGGTAGCAGGAAAGGCAGGTGCTGCGCTTGCCGAGAATGACTGGCTCATGAGCATTCGCAGTCGTGCGGTCATCCCTGGCGGCACGTGTGAGTTTGATCTGCCGTCCTATTACGCCTGGCAACACAAAACGGCCTCTGTTCGGCAGGCCGACCTCCAGCGCTGGATTGCTCCGCTCGTGCCGCTTGCTTCTGGCGTTCACCAACTTCTGCGCATGTTGCGTGACTCGGG
The DNA here is from genome assembly GCA_016790575.1 of Burkholderiaceae bacterium. Classification (GTDB taxonomy): domain Bacteria; phylum Pseudomonadota; class Gammaproteobacteria; order Burkholderiales; family Burkholderiaceae_C; genus JAEUOU01. The sequence continues at coordinate 97,017 of JAEUOU010000015.1, forward strand.
AGCGCCGCAAAAGGTCATGGCAGTCGCGGGACATTTTCAACAACCGCTCACACAAGGGCGCACGTTTCAGCTTGTTCGTCTGTCCATAGACCCTGGTTTGGATCTCGTCCCAGAGATCAGTGGGAATCGCTTGATGATTTCTGTTCGTATGATGCGCCTCGGCGCAGATGCGAGGCTTCATCTACACGCTGACGATGTTGCCTTCGAACTGGCCTTGTGCTCTTGACGACCGAATCGTCCATGGCTGAGCGTACGGTGGCCTGCCCCCATTGCAAGGGGTCGGCGCTCTATTCGCCCCGGAATTCCTATAGACCATTTTGCTCGCTGGCATGCCGACAGGGGGACTGGCGAGACTGGGCAAGTGAGCACTTCAAGCTCCCCGACGAGGTTGAAATCACGCCTGGCAATGGTCCCAGCCTTGGTTGAAACTCAGACCGCGCGCCAAGTTGGTGCCAAGTGGAAACCCTCGCTATCAGCACCGCTCTTGTTGCAACCAGGCCAGTACCGGCACCGTACCCGGGAGCACGGGTGAAACGCTGACCGGTAAGGCTTCCCATCTATAGGCTTGACCCTCGCGCATCTGCAGGTCGCCGCTCCAGTCAAATACCTTGCAGAAGTTCAGTTCAACCAAGGCATGGGGATAGTCCACGGCCAGGGTCCGCCAAGAATGCACAGAGCCGATGTTTAATCCGATTTCTTCCAGCAATTCGCGCCGCAATGCGGCGTCAACGCTTTCTCCGGCTTCAATCTTGCCCCCGGGCAACTCCCAATAGCCTTCATACACCTTTCCCCGTGGCCGGGTTGTAAGAAGCAGACACCCATCAGGGCGAAGCAGTACTCCAACCGCTACGTGAACCACGCCGCGCGTTCCCTCACCTGCGCGCGGTAACCCTGGATCCGCTGTCAGCAAACCGGACAACTCGCGGGTCATGCTGGCCGTGCACTGGCACGACCGATGTAGTCGCGGGCAAACTGGTACGCAACTCGCCCGCTACGGGATCCGCGTTCCAGCGCCCATATCAACGCTTCAGGTCGGGCCCGTTCAAGCGCGTCGGCGGAGGCGCCCATTGCGTTCAGCCATTGCGCGACGATCGCAAGATACTCGTCCTGGCTGAACGGATAAAAGCTCACCCATAGACCGAATCGTTCCGACAGTGAAATTTTTTCTTCCACCGCTTCGCCGGGATGGACTTCGCCGTCTGACGTGTGCGTGTAGCCCAGATTCTCTTTCATGAATTCGGGGAGCAGGTGACGGCGGTTGCTGGTGGCATAGATGAGGACATTCGGCGTCGCCGCCGCCACGGAGCCATCCAGGATTGATTTGAGCGCTTTGTAGCCGGCGTCGCCGTCTTCGAAGCTCAGATCGTCGCAATAGACAACAAATTTTTCCGAGCGCCCGGCAACCACTTCGACGATATCGGGCAAATCGGTCAGATCGGCTTTGTCGACTTCTATCAACCGAAGACCCTGTGCCGCAAAGGCAGCAAGACAGGCGCGGATCAACGACGATTTTCCCGTGCCGCGTGCCCCCGTAAGCAATACGTTGTTCGCCGGGAGACCCTGGACGAACTGTCTGGTATTGAGTTCGATGCGATCTTTCTGGGCGTCAATCTCCCGTAGGTCCGCCAGCGTGATCGAGGCGAAATGACGCACCGGTTCAAGACAACCATGCCCCGAGGACCGTTTGCGATACCGCCATGCAATCGCACTATCCCAGTCCGGCGCAGTGAGCGCTTGCGGCAACGCGGCTTCGATCCTGGCCATCAAAGTTTCGGCCCGAGCCAGAATCAGGGCAATTTTTTGATCCAAAATGCTCTAAACCCAGTATAAAAAGGTCAGACTTTGCTATCTATTTCGAACCAACCGTTCAGGAACGGTAATCGGCATTGATGGTCACGTAGTCATGGCTGAGGTCACAAGTCCAGACCGTGTCGCATGCCTCGCCGCGACCCAAGCCGATCCGGACCGTGATCTCACTGCGGCCCATGATCCGTTGCCCGTCTTCTTCACGATAGGCGGGATTGCGTCCTCCGCCGACGACAACATGCACATCGTCCAGGTGAAGGTTTATTCCGGTTTGGTCCAGGTCGTCTATTCCGGCGTATCCGACCGCAGCAAGAATTCGGCCAAGATTGGGATCACTGGCGAAGAACGCTGTCTTGACAAGTGGGGAATGGGCCACGGCGTAAGCCACCGCTCGACACTCCTCGGCAGTGCGCCCGCCCTCCACCCGGACAGTAATGAATTTCGTGGCGCCTTCGCCATCCCGGACGATTGCGTGAGCCAGTTCCCGAGCGACGGCCATCATCCCTTCGCGCAAGACTACTCCGTCCGCGTCCGACCAGGAGGTCACTGCGGGATGGGCGGCCTGATTGGTCACGATCACCACAAACGAATCGTTAGTGGACGTATCGCCATCAATGGTGATACGGTTGAACGATCCTTCGGCCAGATCGGTTGCCAATTGCTGCATCAGCGATGGGTGGATCTGGGCGTCCGTCGCCAGGAACCCCAGCATGGTCGCCATGTTGGGGCGGATCATTCCAGCCCCTTTGCTGATACCGGTAATAGTCACCGTAGCCCCACCGATCAACACTTGACGGGACGCCGCCTTGGGTACGGTATCGGTTGTCATGATGCCTTCTGCAGCACGCGCCCAGTGATCCGCACGTGCGTCGGCCACTGCTGCCGGCAAGCCGGCGATGATTCGCTCGACCGGAAGCGGTTCCATGATGACCCCGGTTGAAAAGGGCAACACCTGGCGCGGGTCAAGGTCAAGAGTGTGCGCCAGAGCTTCGCAGGTAGCCCGCGCGTCGGTCAGGCCCTGGACGCCCGTACCGGCGTTGGCGTTGCCCGTGTTGACAACCATGGCGCGAACAGCCTGACCGGAAGCGAGGTGTTCGCGGCAGATCTGCACCGGGGCCGCGCAGAATCGATTGCGCGTGAAGACTCCTGCGACCTGTGTCCCTTCGTCCAAAAGCATGACAGTCAGGTCCTTCCGATTCGGTTTACGCACGCCCGCCTCTGCAACGCCAAGACGGATGCCCCGAACGCCCAGGACACTTTCGGGAGACGGATGCTGAAGATTGACTGGCATATGCTGCTCCGATGGACGAAAGAAGGTTTGTGAGCGACCGGCTCAGGGATAGGCTTCCGAATGGTCGCACGCGTGTTGAGTGACCGCGTGTCAGTTCAGCTTGCCATGACAGTGCTTGTATTTCTTGCCGCTGCCGCAGGGGCAGGGGTCATTTCGACCAACGCGAGGCAAGGCAGCTGAATTGGCCCCGCCTTTTCGCACCGTCGTCTCGTCCACCGTGGCAACCGTTTCGCCTGTTTCGGAAGGTGCGCTGTAGGTCACGTTATGGATGTTCTCCGCTCGGGTTTCAAGGTCTTCGGTTGCCTGTTCCAGTTGCTGGTTCGATTGAACGCGTACGGTCATGAGAACGCGAGTGACGTCATTCTTGACAGCATCCAGCAAACTTCCAAACAGCTCGAACGCCTCGCGCTTGTATTCCTGTTTGGGTTGCTTTTGGGCATAACCACGGAGATGAATGCCTTGTCGCAGGTAGTCCAGAGCACTCAGATGCTCACGCCAGTGGGTATCAATACTTTGCAAAAGAACGACGCGCTCGAACTGGGTGAAGTTGTCCCGTCCAACCTGCTGAACTTTGCTGGCAAACGCATCGTTCGCTGCAGCAATGACCTTTTCCAGAATGTCGTCGTCTGTAATTGCGGCAGACTGCTGGACCTCTTGGGTCAGAGGCAGCTGAATTTGCCATTCATCCGCCAGAACGCGTTCAAGTGCCGGAAGGTCCCATTGCTCTTCGACGGATTCGGCCGGAACATAGGCACGCACCAGATCGGTGAAACAGCCGACGCGCAGCGAAGCGATCTGTTCAGAAAGGTCGTTCGCATCCAGGATGTCGTTTCGTTGCTGATAGATAACCTTGCGCTGGTCGTTGGAGACGTCGTCGTACTCCAGAAGCTGCTTGCGGATGTCGAAATTTCGCGCCTCAACTTTCCGCTGGGCACTTTCAATGCTCCGCGTTACGATCCCTGCTTCAATGGCTTCACCCTCTGGCATTTTCAGGCGATCCATGATTGCTCGAACCTTGTCTCCGGCGAAGATCCGCATCAGGGAGTCATCCAGACTCAGGTAGAAACGTGACGAGCCTGGGTCGCCCTGACGGCCCGAACGCCCGCGCAATTGGTTGTCGATGCGGCGAGATTCGTGTCGTTCCGTGGCGATGATGCGGAGGCCGCCCAAGGATTTGACACTTTCATGCTCCAGAAGCCACTGGGCACGCAGTTTTTCAATCTGCGGAGCACGCGTGGCTTCGTCGAGAGTCGAATCCGCTTCCAGCGCGGCAACTTGTTTCTCGACGTTGCCGCCGAGAACGATGTCGGTTCCCCGGCCCGCCATGTTGGTTGCGATGGTGATCATCTTCGACCGCCCAGCCTGGGCAACAATGTCCGCCTCGCGGGCGTGCTGCTTGGCATTTAGCACCTGATGCGGCAGTTTTTCACGTTCAAGCAGTTTGGCAATGATTTCGGAGTTTTCTATTGAAGTGGTACCCACCAGCACAGGTTGACCACGTTCATAACACTCGCGAATGTCGGCAATTGCCGCCTCATATTTCTCTCGCGTCGTCTTGTAGACCCGATCAAGTTGATCGTCGCGGCGGCTTGGCCTGTTCGGTGGGATTACGACGGTTTCAAGGCCATAAATTTCCTGAAATTCATACGCTTCGGTATCCGCCGTGCCCGTCATACCTGACAGTTTGGAGTAGAGCCGGAAGTAGTTCTGGAACGTGATTGAGGCCAGCGTCTGATTTTCCGCTTGAATCGTAACCCCTTCCTTGGCTTCGACGGCCTGGTGAAGGCCGTCGCTCCAGCGCCGCCCGGACATCAGGCGTCCCGTGAATTCGTCCACGATGACGATTTCCCCATTTTGGACAACGTAGTGCTGGTCCTTGTGGTAAAGGTTGCGTGCGCGCAGGGCAGCGTAGAGGTGGTGGACCAGTGTGATGTTGGCGGGGTCATATAGGCTGCCGCCGGCTGGTATCAGTCCATACTGGCCGAGGATTCGCTCTGCCTTTTCATGACCCGCCTCAGTCAGGGTAACCTGATGCGACTTTTCGTCTACAGTGAAATCCCCGGGTTTGGTAACACCCTCTCCGGTGCGGGGATCCGCCTCGCCCTCTTGGCGATCCAGCAGCGGCGCGACCTGATTCATCGCCTGGTACATAGGCGTTTGGTCGTCAGCCTGTCCGCTGATGATCAACGGAGTTCTTGCTTCATCGATAAGGATGGAATCGACCTCGTCGACGATCGCGTAGTGCAGGCCCCGCTGAACACGATCTGCGACTTCATACACCATGTTGTCGCGCAGGTAGTCAAATCCGAATTCGTTATTCGTCCCGTAGGTGATGTCCGCCCGGTATGCGGCCTGCTTTTCCTCGCGCGACAGGTTAGGCAGGTTCACCCCGACTGAAAGGCCGAGATAGGAATATAGACGACCCATCCACTGGGCGTCGCGATTGGCCAGATAGTCGTTGACGGTGACAACGTGAACACCTTTGCCGGATAAGGCGTTCAGATAGACTGCCAGTGTGGCGGTAAGTGTCTTGCCCTCACCGGTCCTCATTTCGGCAATCTTGCCATTGTGCAAAGCCATCCCGCCGAGGAGTTGGACGTCAAAATGACGCATCTTCATGACCCGCTTTGACGCCTCACGAACGATAGCGAAGGCTTCCGGGAGTATGGCCTCCAGTGTTTCTCCGCTTGAAAGTCGGCTTCGAAAATGGTCGGTCTTCGCACGCAGCTCTTCCTCGGTAAGGAGCTGAAACGATGCCTCAAGCGCATTGATCTTGTCAGCGGACTTTCGATATTGCTTCAACAGGCGGTCGTTCCGACTACCGAAGATCTTGGTCAGGAAATTTTTGGCCATTTTTTCGTGACACCCGCTTTTCTCGCTGAGAGGTCAACAGGTATCAAGGGTGTCAGTTAGGGAAAGATGGGGCTGCGCTTGGCAGATTCAAGTCTGGCCAACGACCAGAACAAACATTCGATTCTATCCGTCGGTTTTACCTACCGATGATCGCTGCCTGCCTGCTCGCGACTGCGGGCAACCTCTCTCCGGCCGCGAGGAACGTCTGCGGATCTTGCTGGACGCCTTTCACGAGCACTTCGAAATGCAGGTGCGGGCCCGTACTGCGTCCCGTGTTGCCCACCTCAGCAATTTTCTGTCCCCGCTTCACCAGATCCCCCTTTTTGACGAAGACCTTGGATGCGTGGGCATAACGGCTTGTAAGGTCATTGCCATGATCGATATCGATCATGTTTCCATACGCGGGATGGAATTCCTGTGCAATAACAACACCACCGGCCGCTGCCTGGATGGGCGTTCCAACGTCTGCGGGAAAGTCAAGGCCGGTATGGAGTGCAGATCGCCCAGTCATGGGATCAATCCGCCATCCAAACGAAGAGCCACGATCGACACCGGCCACGGGTGCTTGCGTAGGAATGAGTGACTTCTGAATCTTCTGCTCAAAAAGGCGGGACTCAGCCCGCGCGAGGAGGTCGTCACTTGCATTCGACTGCAACTCCAGCGAAGTCAATTGCCGTCCCAATTCACTCAACGTCAGCGGTTGTCCATCAAGGAGCACGCCGCCGCGGCCCGGAGCACGACGAAGGTCGCCAACATTCATGCCGGCCAAACCCGAAACACGCTCGCCCAAAGACTCAAGTTGGAGAAGCTTTGCTTGCATCTCACCCAAGCGGCGCGCCATGGCATCGATGTTTTCCTGTACGTATCGATCGCGCTGAATTGCTTCGTCCTGAACGACCTGCCTGACGATGGTTCCAATAACTGGCCACCCTTCGCGCGCGCCCTTAAGGAAAACGCCCTGATAAAGTATTGCGGCAAGCAAGAGCAAAATCGTCGTGAGGAGAAAGGCCCCTGCAACAATCTGCGCAATCGATAGTTGCAGGCTGCGGGTTCGGCTGTTGCCCGCGTCCGTGATAATCAGATACACGTCTAAGAACCCTTTTACCGATTCGGCAAACACTTGTTCAAGCGAACCAATCGCGCCATCACCTTGATGGAAGCAACTCGTACAGAGCCGACATTGTCCGCGTTGGCTTCACTGGCTATCGAGTCGGGCCAACGTCTCGTTGCCATCGCGGACCTGCTCCCCCCGGGAATTCAACAAACGGTTCGCCCTGGGCCCATCAACGGCGAAACCTGGTGTCTTCTGGTATCAAACGCTGCCGCACTGACAAAACTGCGACACCAAGTCCCCGAAATGGTGAAGCAACTGCAAAGCAAAGGGTACGAGATTACCGCTATCCGTCTGAAGATTCAAGCACCTGAATGACCTTTGCAGGCGTCCCCAATGGTGCCGATTGTCCGACTCGAACGGACGACCTACCGCTTACAAGGCGGTTGCTCTACCAACTGAGCTAAACCGGCATTCCCGCGATTCTAAACCGTGGGCGGTGACTTACGAGAGCCTCACTTACTTGATTCGGGTAAGAACCGGCTTTCCTGGCGCCTTCGACACCGGCTCGCCAGAGCTTCGCTCACTTAGGCTTTCATTGTGATTGTGGATGGTGCCGCTCGAAGTAGCCCCCCCCGTCATCGGAGCGGACTGCTCAATCGCCCCCTCCGCCCCACTGGGTACAGGTGGCACATCTTCAGGCAGTTCAACTGGGGAAAAAGCCATGCCTTCACCATTTTCACGCGCATAAATCGCAGAAACGTGGGTGAGAGGAATTCGTACGCTTCGAGGCTGCCCTCCAAAGCGCGCCTTGAATTCGATGAAGTCGTTTCCCAGCACCAGATTGCTCGTCGCTTCTCCACTGACATTGAGAACGATCTGCCCATCCCTTACGAACTCGCGAGGCACCTGCACGGTTCGATCCACGAATACGGCGAGGTATGGGGTCAGACCATTGTCAGTGCACCATTCGTGAATGGCGCGAACGAAATAGGGGCGTGTCGAAGAGGTCTGAGGCATATCGGACATCTGCAGAGGCACCAGATCACTTACGCATGACCTTCTCCGAGGGCGTCAAGGCTTCAATATAGGCAGGGCGCGAAAAAATCCTCTCAGCGTACTTAAGCAAAGGTGCTGCATTTTTGCTCAGTTCGATGCCATAGTAGTCAAGACGCCAGAGCAGAGGCGCAATCGCCACATCGAGCATCGAGAAGTTTTCCCCGAGCATGTATCGGTTTTTCAGGAAAACCGGCGCCAACTGGGTCAGTCGATCTCTGATATGCGATCTGGCCTTCTCGATGGCTTTGTCATTTGCCTTGAGTGCACGGTTCTCCAAGGTCGAAACGTGAACGAACAATTCCTTTTCAAAATTCAGGAGAAACAACCGCACCCTCGCTCGGTCGACAGGATCACCGGGCATCAACTGCGGATGAGGGAACCGTTCATCGATGTACTCATTGATGATGTTCGACTCGTACAGAATGAGGTCTCGTTCCACAAGGATGGGGACCTGCCCATACGGGTTCATCACATTGATATCTTCGGGTTTATTGAAAAGATCAACATCCCGAATCTCGAAATCCATACCCTTTTCGAACAATACGAACCGGCACCGGTGCGAGAAAGGACAGGTCGTACCAGAGTACAAAACCATCATGGGCGAACTCCTTAAAAAATAAGAGCGGGACACCGCAGACCGCAATCGGCTGCGCTCCCACTCTGATCACGCATATGGCTCTTTGCGAGCCGGGCCAACTTTACTTGACGTCTTTCCAGAAGGCGGCATTGAGCCGCCAAGCGGCAAAGGTGAACAAACTCAGGAAAAGCAAAACCCACACACCAATACGTACCCGGCTGTTTTGCGCAGGCTCCGCCATCCAATGCAGATAATTTACCAGGTCGCCTACTGCTTGGTCATATTGATTGGCAGTCATCAGGCCGGGAGAAACTTGCTCCCAGCCCTTGAACACCTGAACGTCATGCCCATGGCTCTTCTGTGTCTCGAAAAGTGGCCTACGCTCGCCCTGCAATTCCCACAGAATATGCGGCATGCCGATATTCGGGAATGCAAGATTGTTCCAGCCGGTTGCCTTAGTTTCGTCACGGTAATAACTTCTAAGTAGCGTATACAGGTAGTCGGCCCCGGGTCCGCTGTGACTGGAACGCGACCGCGCGATCAGAGTCAAGTCCGGCGGATTGGCGCCAAACCATTCCTTAGCCTGCTTAGGGTCAATCGATGCCTTCATGGTTTCCCCGACCTTATCGGTGGGGAAAAGCAAATTGTCCTTGATCTGTTGGTCAGTAAGACCAATATCTCGAAGCCGGTTGAACCGCATGAAGGCGGCGGAATGGCAATTCAAGCAGTAGTTGACAAAGTACTTCGCACCGTTTTGCAAAGACGCCAGATCAGTCGTCTTGACCGGCGCCTTGTCCCATGGAATAGACGATCCGCCAGCCGCAACCGCAGCCGACACCGCACCAACGGTGAGCACCAATGCACAGGCAAGTTTCTTGATGATATTCATTATTCTGGCCTCAGGAATTCAGTGCGGAGCAAAAACCACGCGCTGCGGAACGGGCTTCGGTTCCCCCAGTCTGCTCCACCAGGGCATCAAAAGGAAGAAGCCAAAGTAGAACAATGTTCCTACCTGGGAGACGCGCTCCCCAAGAGGTGACGGAGGTTGAACGCCCAGATAACCAAGTATCAGGAATACTATGACAAACACGGCATAGAGATACTTGTGCCAAGTCGGACGGTAGCGCATCGACTTCACAGGACTGTGGTCAAGCCAAGGCAAGAAGAAAAGAATGATGACAGCGCCACCCATCACGACCACGCCCCAGAACTTCGCGTCAATTGCCAGCATCAGGGCCGAGACGACAACGGCACCGCCAACAATTGCCGCCTTGAACAGGCCCGCCAGCTTTCCTTTCAATACTCCCAAAAGCGCCCCCGCAATCACGCACAGGATCAGCGCATACATCATCTCTGACGTAATCGCACGAAGCATCGAATAGAACGGGGTGAAGTACCACACCGGCGCGATGTGAAGCGGCGTAGTCAACGGGTCGGCAGGGATAAAGTTGTTGTATTCAAGAAAGTAGCCCCCGAACTCCGGCGCAAAGAAAACGATAGCCGAAAAGACCATCAGGAACACACCTACGCCAAAAATGTCGTGAACGGTGTAGTACGGATGGAACGGGATTCCATCCAGCGGATGGCCCGCAGCATCTTTCGGCGCGGTCGGACCCTTGATTTCGATGCCGTCTGGGTTGTTCGAACCGACATCGTGCAGAGCAAGCAGATGCGCAACCACTAGGCCCAAAAGGACAAGCGGAACCGCAATCACATGAAAGCTGAAGAACCGGTTCAATGTGGCGTCGCCGACAACGTAGTCACCACGAATCAGCAACGCAAGATCCGGCCCGATGAAAGGAATGGCCGAGAAAAGGTTGACGATCACCTGGGCACCCCAGTAAGACATCTGCCCCCAAGGCAACAGATACCCCATGAAAGCTTCAGCCATCAGCACGAGGAAAATCGCACAGCCAAAAATCCAGACCAGCTCGCGCGGCTTTCGATAGGAGCCGTACAGCAAGCCACGGAACATGTGCAGATATACAACGACAAAGAACGCCGAGGCGCCAGTGGAGTGCATATAGCGGATCAGCCACCCCCAAGGCACATCCCTCATGATGTACTCGACTGACGCGAATGCCAGCGCCGCATCAGGCTTGTAGTGCATCACCAAAAAAATACCCGTGACAATTTGGATCACAAGGACAAGGAGGGCAAGCGAACCGAAGATGTACCAAAAATTGAAGTTCTTCGGTGCGTAGTACTCGGACATGTGAATCCGGTACGCCGAAAACGCCGACGGGAATCGGTTCTCAAACCAGTTCGTCAACTTCTCGCCTGCCGATGCGTTGGGAGAGACTTCTTTGAATTCAGCCATAGTGTTCTACCTCAAGCCTTCTTGTCTTCGCCGATGATCAGTTTGTTATCAGACAAGTACATATGCGGCGGGACCTCAAGATTGTCAGGAGCGGGCTTGTTCTTGAAAACCCTGCCGGCCAGATCGAAAGTAGATCCATGACAGGCACAAAGAAAGCCGCCTTGCCAATTGTCAGGAAGCGACGGCTGAGGTCCGGCCTGAAACTTGTCACTGGGGGAGCATCCCAGGTGAGTACAGATGCCAACTCCGACAAACACCTCAGGTTTGATCGAACGATGGACATTTTTCGCGTACTCCGGAGTGGGAAACGCAGTCCGCGCAGACTGCGGATCGGCCAACTCACCCTCGACCTTCTTCAAGGTCTCCAGTTGCTCTGGCGTACGACGCATGATCCACACTGGCTTGCCGCGCCACTCGACCGTGACTTTCTCGCCGGGTTTCAGCGTGGAAATATCTACCTCAACGGCTGCCCCTGCGGCCTTGGCGCGCTCGGAAGGCTGAAAGCTGCTGACAAAAGGCACGGCGGCAAATCCGGCGCCGACGGCACCGACACATCCGGACGTGATGATCCATGTCCGCTTGCTGGTGTCGACTGGTGAGTCACTCATGGGAATCCTCAAGCATCGCTGTCGTTGTTAGGGTTAACGCGCGATTGTACTTGAGGCCTATCTGGCAACGCCAACTTTGCTCCCTTGACGAACATCGGAGGTCCGGCATACTGATTCCTTCGTATTCGTTTTGGAGTTTTCACATGAGCATCGTTTCCGAATTCAAAGAGTTTGCCGTCAAAGGCAATGTGATGGACTTGGCGGTCGGCGTGATCATCGGCGGAGCATTCGGAAAGATTGTTGATTCGATGGTTACCGACCTGATCATGCCAATCGTAGGAGCTGTTTTCGGCAAGCTCGATTTCACCAATCTATTCGTCGTACTAGGAACTGCTCCCGAGGGAACTGTCCGAACGCTGGAAGCCTTGAAGAAAGCCGGGGTTCCTGTGTTCGCGTATGGCAGTTTCATTACGACGGCGGTCAACTTTGTCATCCTCGCCTTCATCATTTTCCTGATGGTCAAGCAGATGAATCGCCTTCGCCGCGAGGTACCTGCAGCGCCGCCTGCGCCACCCGCCGCTCCTCCGGAAGACGTCGTTCTGCTCCGGGAAATCCGGGACGCGATTCGCAGCCGGTAAGCTGAAACGACAGTTCCAGTAAAACGCCGGGGCAGTCTCCTCTCGTCAGTTCGTCGGGACACCACGCAGCCCCACGAAATCCCGGGCCATCCGAATCGCCTCGATCAGACTGTCGGGCTTGGCGACTCCTCTGCCCGCAATATCAAAGGCAGTGCCATGGTCCGGGCTTGTGCGTACGAACGGTAGACCCAGGGTCACATTGACACCCTCGTCCACGCCAAGGTACTTCACAGGAATCAAACCTTGGTCGTGGTACATCGCAATCACCACATCAAACTCGCCACGTTTCCCTGCAGCGGCCCGAGCCCGCATGAACACGGTGTCTGGAGAAATGGGTCCGATTGCGTCGACGCCGATTTCCCGGGCGGCGGCAACGGCCGGAATGATCTGTTCAATTTCCTCCCGACCAAAACGCCCGCCTTCACCGGCATGCGGATTCAATCCCGCAACAGCAATTCGAGGGCGACGTTGTAGCAGTCCGCCGACAGCTTTGTGCGCTATTCGAAGTGTTTCCAATATTTCGTCCTGTCGTACTGCGTCAATGGCTTCGCTAAGAGGCACATGAATGGAAACCAGAATCGTGCGGAGTTCACGGTTCGCCAGCATCATCCGGACCGGCAATTCGGACGGCGAAACTCCCAAAGACCTTGCAGCGATTGCTTGGAGCATTTCCGTATGGCCCGGGAAGCGGCAATACGGTTCGCCCGCCGCAGCCAAGGCTTCCTTGTGCATTGGGGCAGTGACGATAGCTGACACCGCCCCGCTCAGCGCGGCCTGTGCCGCCCATTCCACTGCGCTCGCCGCATAGGCGCCGGCTGCAGCGCTGACCACCCCCATTTGGTAGTCGATATCAATTTCGGTGGTTTGAAGAACCGCAATACACTGCGGCGGCAGAGCCAAGGCTTGCTGCGGGTCGTCAATGACGACGACAGGCATGTCTACAGAGAACCCGGCGCGAAGTGCGGCGCGACGCATCACCTGCGGATGGCCGATGACGAAACAGTCCTGGGTGATTTGCGGACATTTTTCGAATGCCTTGGCAATGATTTCCGGACCTACCCCCGCTGGATCTCCGGGTGTGAGGACGATCGGGCGTTTGAGATGACTCATGCAGGGTTCTCGATGTCGATGAAGCGGTGCGAGATTCCCAGCTGGCGGGCAGCCTCTGCCGCAATCGCCGGAGCCCCATAGCGCTCGGAGGCATGGTGGCCACAGGCAAGAAACGCAATGCCTGTCTCACGGGCCAGATGAGCCTGAGGTTCAGAGATCTCACCGGTGATGAACGCATCGGCCCCTGCGGCGATTGCTGATTCAAAATAGCCTTGCGCTCCACCGCTGCACCATGCCAACCGGCGAATGGGGCGTCCGTCACCTTCGACGCACACAACCTGTCGCCCAAGCGACGCGGTAACGGTTGACGCCAATTCGCGAGCATCCCGAAAAAAACCATGGCCGCTTCTTTCGCCAAGGAATCCCAGATCCTGATCGCCGAATCGGCTGTGAGCGTCCAACCCGAGCACACGTCCAAGCTGCGCATTGTTGCCCCATTCACCATGCCCATCCAATGGCAGGTGATAGGCAAACAGGTTGACGTCATGGGCCAGAAGCAAGGCAAGTCGCCTTTTCATCCATCCGACAACGCGGCCGTCGTATCCGCGCCAGAAAAGCCCATGGTGCACGACAATGGCGTCGGCTTCCCATTCAATCGCCGCCTCGATCAGCGCCAGACTTGCCGTCACACCCGACACGAGGCGTGCAACCCGGGATTTGCCCTCGACCTGCAGGCCATTGGGCCCATAGTCCTTGAAACGGTCTGGTTGCAGCCAGTTGTCGAAGGTTGCAAGCAATGTGTTGCGTTCCGTATATCGCATGGTGAGCTCTTCGAGTTTGGCGCGTTCAAATGTGAATTGTCGGTGGCTTTCAGGGACAATCGTGACATGAAGCGCGTCTGGATATTGTTCTCTCAAGCGGTAACCGTTGCCCTTGCAGTCTATTTTGTGGTGAGCACGCTGAAGCCAGCATGGGTAATGCAGCCAGCTGCCGGCACGATCGGTTCAGTGTCCATCCTTCAGGCGCCCGTACCTGCTCCTGTGCCCGCTGCGGACGGCACATTTCGCGCAGCGGCCAAGCGCGCTGCACCGGCTGTCGTCAGCATCAATACGAGCAAGGCCGCACGCACGGGGCCTCACGGCGCGGATCCATGGTTTCGGTTTTTTTTCGGCGATCAGGACAATCAGGCACAGGCAGGTCTGGGCAGCGGGGTAATCGTTAGCCCCAATGGATACATCCTCACCAACAACCATGTGGTGGAAGGGGCCGATGAGATCGAGGTGGTCCTCAATGACAGCCGCACCGTCCGGGCCCGAATCGTTGGCACCGATCCTGATACCGATCTCGCCCTACTGAAAATCGAACTCGAGCGCCTGCCGGTGATCGTGATTGGAAACTCCGACCAGTTGCAGGTCGGCGATCAGGTTCTCGCCATCGGTAATCCTTTTGGCGTGGGCCAAACCGTCACAGGGGGAATCGTCAGTGCACTCGGACGAAGCCAACTGGGTATCAATACGTTCGAAAACTTCATTCAGACCGATGCGGCCATCAATCCGGGCAACTCCGGCGGCGCGCTGGTCGACACCAGTGGCAACCTGATGGGCATCAACACCGCAATCTATTCGAGATCCGGAGGGAGCATGGGGATCGGATTTGCCATTCCCGTGTCCACAGCCCGTATGGTTATGGACAGCATCATTCGTGACGGACAGGTTACACGAGGATGGATTGGAGTCGAACCCGCAGATCTTTCCGCCGAGGTCGCCGAGGCGTTCGGAGTGAAAGCAACTCAGGGGGTAATCATCACCGGCGTGATGCAAAATGGGCCAGCGGCAAAAGCCGGTCTGCGCCCAGGTGATGTCATCGAAGGGGTCGCCGGGCACCCGGTCACGAGCGTGGGCGAACTGCTGACCCGGGTGGCGGCGCTCAAACCCGGGGTTTCCGCTCGTTTTGACGTCGACCGGCGCGGGCAGAAAGTCGGCTTGGATATCGTCCCGGGGGTACGTCCCCGTCCACGCGAACAGCGGCAACGCTGATCCAGCCACTGTGACTGCGCGTTCCCCAGCGTAGGCAACGATAGCATGGGTTTTCGGCTCCCCCCTCCCCAAAGTGCATGCCTGTCAGATCAGGCGTGGGGTGGCGCTTGGGTGTGCTTGATGAACAGTTGAGCCGCCCAGATTCCGACTTCGTAGAGCAGACACATCGGAATGGCCAGGGCGAGTTGAGATACCACGTCCGGTGGCGTCACAATCGCCGCGATCACAAAAGCCAATACGATGAAATAGCCACGGAAATCGCGCAGCTTCTCCACCGTTACAAGCCCCATTCGAGCAAGGACGACCACGGCGACCGGAACTTCAAAAGCAAGGCCAAAGGCGAGAAACATCGACAGCACAAAGCTCAGGTAAGCCTCGATATCCGGTGCGGCTGTGATGCTCTTGGGTGCAAAGCCCTGAATGAAGCTGAACACCTGTCCAAAGACCAGAAAATAACAAAAGGCCACGCCAACAAAAAACAGCAGCGTGCTGGAGATGACCAAGGGCATGACCAGCTTTTTCTCATGGGAATAAAGGCCCGGAGCCACAAAGGCCCAAACCTGGTAAAGAACAACGGGCAGTGCGATCAGAAACGCCGTCATCAGCAATATCTTCAACGGCACCATGAATGGCGAGATGACTGACGTGGCAATCATCGTCGCCCCTTTGGGCAGATGGGCGACCAGCGGTGCGGCAAGAATGTCGTAGAGTTGACCAGGGCCCGGATACAGTGCGAGCACAATGGCCACGAGGGCTACAGCGACCAAGGCTCGAATCAGACGGTCGCGTAACTCGACGAGATGCTGCACAAAGGGCTGTTCAGTCCCCGCCAGTTCGTCTTCAGGTTTGTTGTTTTCGGCCATGGACCAGATTGTGCGTTGCGAAGTCGCGGGCGTCGAACGGCACTATCAGGGCCGCCCGGTTCGCCCACGCGCATCGCGCGTGGGGCATTCAGTTGATTTTTTTGGGCCGATAGCGCGCCACCCGGGCTGCTCCGGACTGCGCTTTGGTTCGAATTCCGTTGCGCGATTTGTACCATTGAGGGGTCGATCCGCGTTTCAGACGCCATTTCTTTCCGGGGTTGCGATAGCTCGGCGCCGCTGGCTCCCAGGATGAGGACGTGGTCGATGACTCCAGCCCCGCCGTCGTCTCCGACCACTGCTTTTCGAAATCAGTCGATGCGTTGTGGACCGTCTGCTCCACGTCACGCGCAGCGCCTTCCACAGACTCCTTCATTTTGCGAAGCTCGTCGAGTTCCATCGACCGGTTGACCTCTGCCTTGACGTCCGCGACATAGCGCTGCGCCTTTCCGAGCAAGGTACCAATGGTCCGCGCGACTTTGGGTAGCTTTTCCGGACCGATGACGACCAGCGCGACAGCGCCGATCAGCACCATCTTCGACAAGCCGAGATCAATCACAGTAGGTCAACCCGCTGCGGGCCCAAACGGTTCAAAGCTTGGTCTTGGCTTCGACGTCGATTGTGGTCTTTTCCGACGTTGCGGCGTTGGCCACTTGTCCAGCCGGTGCCGCAGCGGTCTTGTCGTCCGTCGTTGTGCCGTCCTTCATCCCGTCCTTGAAGCCCTTCACTGCACCTCCGAGGTCGGATCCGATGTTTTTCAGCTTCTTGGTGCCGAACACCATGACCACAATCAGCAGCACGATCAACCAGTGCCAGATGGAAAAAGTACCCATGGATAACTCCTAACGAATGTTCTCGATTCTAGTCGGGTGCCGTGAAAGCCCCCCGTCGGTCAGGGGCGTTCAGCCACGCACCCAGGGGCGGGGCCCCCCCATGACATGGACGTGGAGGTGATGCACCTCCTGGCCACCTTCTACCCCGGTATTGGCAACGATGCGGAAACCGCCGTCAGGATAAGCGCGACAACCTTGTTCGAGTGCCAGTCTGGGTGCCAGAAGCATCATCTTGCCCATAAGACGCTCATGCTCCGGACCCAACTGGGCCATGGAGGGAATATGTAACTTGGGCACCATGAGGAAATGGACTGGTGCCCACGGCTTGATGTCATGAAAAGCGAAGATGTCGTCATCTTCGAACACCTTCCTCGACGGTATCTGGCCGGCAATGATCTTGCAAAAAAGGCAGTTTGGGTCGTGCATGGAATCTCCAGGAATGGGCGGCGACCCACAGGGGTCATCCGTGGCCTACCGCCTGATCTTTGTTCATCGCCACCATGCCACGAACAATCCGATACAGGAACCACAGCGAAATGAGGGCCCAGGCAAGCGCGCCGGGCAAATACAACAACAGAAAGAGGGGTGCCGTGAGCACATACAACAGGCCGGCCCACAGGACCGAACGAATCCGCCATCGGAAATGACTCTCCTGCCAACTGCCCAGAGCGTCGGATTTTTTCACCAGGTCAATGATCAGCGCCACCAGCAACAGGCCGGCACCGACCTGGGCACCCGGCACCACCGCGGCCACCGCCACGATCAGGTGCAGCAGGTAACTGATCCAGCCGACCGTTTTCAGGGAATCCTGCGCTTCGGTATTCATTCGCCGGCTCCTTCGCGCGCCTGCGCCTTGCGCAGCGCCTTTTCCTCGATGCCACTGGTGCCTTCCCGGCGCTCCAGCTCGGCGACCACATCCGCCGGCGTCAGCCCGTAATGGGCCAGCGCGATCATCGAGTGGAACCAGAGGTCCGCCACTTCATAGACGATCTTCGCGCGGTCCGCGCCGTGGTCGGCGTCCTTGGCCGCCATCACAACCTCGGTGGCTTCCTCGCCAATTTTCTTCAGGAAGGCGTCCGGCCCTTTGTGCAGCAGGCGTGCAACATAGCTGGCCGACGGGTCGCCGCCGTTCGCGGGCTTGCGGCTTTCGATCACGGCCGCCAGGCGTGCCAGGGAATCGTTGGAGGACATGGACTTATCTGTAGATGGTTTCCGGGTCTTTCAAGACCGGTTCGACAACATGCCAGGCCCCATTGTCGTAGCGCTGGAAGAAACAGCTGTGACGGCCGGTGTGGCAGGCGATGCCGGGTTCGTGCCCCTGCTGGGTTACCTTGAGCAGGATCACGTCGTTGTCGCAGTCGAGGCGGATGTCGTGCACCGTCTGCACATGGCCGGACTCTTCGCCTTTGAACCAGAGCTTGCCGCGGGATCGGCTGAAGTACACCGCCCGCCCCAGTTCCGCCGTTTGCTGCAGGGCTTCGCGGTTCATCCAGGCAAACATCAGCACGTCGCCCGTGGCGACTTCCTGTGCAATCACCGGGACCAGCCCCTGGGCGTCCCATTTCACGTTGTCGAGCCAGTTCATGGAGAGATTGTCGGCGATCCGGTCAGGCACTCAGTTTTGATAGCAGACAATGACCGTTTGACGATGGGAAACGGCCAATATCGCTCAGAAACGGACTGGAATACCCCGTTCCGCCATGCGCGCCTTGGCCTGGGCCACCGTGTATTCGCCATAGTGAAAGATGCTGGCTGCCAGCACCGCGTCCGCGCCGCCCAGCCGGATGCCATCGGCCAGGTGGTCCAGGTTGCCGACGCCGCCGGAGGCAATCACCGGCACGTCCACCGCGTCGCTGACGGCGCGGGTCAGGTCCAGGTCAAAGCCGGCCTTGGTGCCGTCGCGGTCCATGCTGGTCAGCAGGATTTCGCCGGCGCCATGCTCCGCCATCTGACGCGCCCAGGCGACGGCGTCGAGGCCGGTGTTCTTGCGCCCGCCGTGGCTGTAGACATCCCAGCCTTCGCCGCGGTCCAGCAGATCTGTGCCAAAGCGCCGCTTGGCGTCGATCGCGACCACGATGCACTGCGCGCCGTACTTGGCCGACGCATCGCGGATGACCTGCGGGTTGGCGATGGCTGCCGAATTGAAGCTGGTCTTGTCGGCACCGGCGTTCAGCAGGCGGCGCACATCATCCACGGTGCGCACCCCGCCACCCACCGTGAGCGGAATGAACACCTGGCTGGCCACCGCCTCGATGATGTGCAGGATCAGGTCGCGCCCGTCGCTGGTGGCCGTGATGTCCAGGAACGTGAGTTCGTCGGCACCCTGTTCGTTATAACGGGCGGCAATTTCAACCGGGTCGCCCGCGTCGCGCAGTTCGACGAAGTTGACGCCCTTGACCACGCGGCCACCGGTCACGTCCAGGCAGGGGATGATGCGTTTGGCCAGCATCAGGCACCCAGCTCGTCGGCACGGGTCTGTGCCGCGGCAAAGTCCAGATCACCCGAGTAGATGGCCCGGCCGCAGATGACACCCTCGACGCCCTCGTCTTCGACGGCGCACAGGGCTTCGATGTCGGCCATGTTGGACAGCCCCCCCGACGCAATGACGGGAATCGTCAGGGCCTGGGCCAGCTTGACGGTGGCCTCGATGTTGATGCCCGACAGCATGCCGTCACGGCCGATGTCGGTGTAGATGATGGATTCGACGCCCCAGTCTTCGAATTTCCTGGCCAGGTCGACCACTTCATGGCCGGTCAGCTTGCTCCAGCCGTCGGTGGCCACCTTGCCGTCCTTGGCATCGAGGCCGACGATGATGTGCCCGCCGAAGGCGGTGCAGGCGTCTTTCAGAAAACCGGGGTTCTTGACGGCCGCCGTGCCGATGATCACGTAGCGCAGGCCGCTGTCGATGTACTTTTCGATGGTGTCCAGATCCCGGATACCACCGCCGAGTTGCACCGGAATGTCTGCGCCCACCTCTTTCAGGATGGACCGGATGGCGGTGAAATTCTGTGGCTTGCCCGCAAACGCGCCGTTCAGATCCACCAGGTGCAGACGGCGGGCCCCTTTGTCGAGCCAGTTGCGGGCCATGGCGGCAGGGTCTTCGCCGAAGGTGGTGGCCTGGTCCATGTCGCCCTGCTTGAGGCGCACGCAGTGGCCGTCCTTGAGATCGATCGCGGGAATAAGAAGCATGATGGGTTCGGGGAAAAGGGCTTCGACTGGCTCAGCCCGAACGGAATAGGAAGATCAGGGATTCCAGTGCAGGAAGTTGCGGTACAGCGCCAGACCCTGCTCGGCACTTTTTTCCGGATGGAACTGGGTGGCGAAAATATTATCCCGCGCGACGGCGGCGGTAAAGCGCCCGCCATAGTCGGCTTCGCCGGCGGTGTGGCGTGTTTCCGACGGACGTGCGTAGAAGCTGTGCACAAAATAAAACCAGCTGCCGTCGGGCACCGATCCCCAGACCGGGTGCCGCCCCTGACCGTGGTCCCTCTGGAACACCTGGTTCCAGCCCATCTGCGGCACCTTGTAGCGGCTGCCGTCAGGCTGCGTGCGGCCGGCCAGGTCAAACTTGCGGACCTCGCCACCGATCAGGCCAAGACCTGGCGTGTCGCCCTCGGCGCTGTGATCCAGCAACATCTGCATGCCGACACAGACGCCGAACAGCGGCTTGTTGGCAGCCGCCTGCAGCACCGCCTCCTGCAGGCCGGACGCGCGCAGTTCGCGCATGCAGTCGGGCATGGCGCCCTGCCCCGGCAGCACCACGCGCTGTGCGGCGTACACCGCCTCGGGGTCGGCGGTCACGACCACCTGCCAGCCGCTGCCCTGCGCCGCATGGATCACGGCCTGCGCGACGGAGCGCAGGTTGCCCATGCCGTAATCGACCACCGCCACGGTTTTTACTTCGTTATTCATAGCAAACAATGACCGGATGACGCTGGTTCCGTGCCATTTTCAATCAGAAAAGCTCAAAGCGAGCCTTTGGTGGACGGAATCTGGCCTGCCGTGCGAGGGTCGAGCTCCAGTGCGGCCCGCAAGGCCCGTGCAAAGGCCTTGAACACCGTCTCGGCCTGGTGGTGGGCATTGACGCCACGCAGGTTGTCGATGTGCAGGGTCACGCCGGCGTGGTTGACAAAGCCCTGGAAAAACTCATGGGTCAACTGGGTGTCGAAGCCGCCCACCATGCCGCTGGTGAACGGAATGTTCAGCACCAGCCCTGGTCTCCCGGAAAAATCGATCACGACACGGGACAGCGCCTCGTCCAGCGGCACATAGGCATGGCCATAGCGACGGATGCCCTTCTTGTCGCCCACCGCCTGCGCCACGGCCTGGCCCAGGGTGATGCCCACGTCTTCCACGGTGTGGTGGCCGTCGATGTGCAGGTCGCCCTGGCACTGGATGTCCAGGTCGATCAGCCCGTGGCGTGCGATCTGGTCCAGCATGTGGTCAAAAAAACCGATGCCGGTGGAGAGGCGGGACTGGCCGCTGCCGTCCAGGTTCAGGCGGACGGTGATGGCGGTTTCGGCGGTCTTGCGGGAGACGTCGGCGGTGCGTGCGGTCATAGGGCGGCTTTCAGCGCGGCCAGCAACTGGGCGTTCTCATCGGCGGTGCCGACGGTCAGGCGCAGGCAGTTGGCCAGCAACGGGTGCATTTTAGAAACGTTCTTCACCAGCACCCCGCGCGCCTTGAGGCCGTCGAAGGCCCTCTGGGCGTCGGGCACCCGAACCAGGATCATGTTGGCGTCGCTCGGGAACGGGTGCACGCCCGGCAGCGCCGTCAGCCCCTCGGTCAGGGCGGCGCGCTGGGCGCGGATGTCGGCCGCCTGCCCGGCGAACACGTCGGCGTGCTCCAGCGCGAACAACGCGCATTCGTAGTTGAGGACACTCACGTTGTACGGCGGGCGCACCTTGTCGATTTCGGCGATCAGCTCTTTCGGGCCCAGCATGTACCCGAGTCGAACGCCGGCCAGCCCGAATTTGGACAGCGTGCGCATCAGCAGCACATGGCTGTGGCGGGCGATCCGGTCGATGTAGCTGCGCGACGCAAAGGGCTGGTAGGCTTCGTCCATGACCACCAGGCCCCCGTGGGCGCCCTGGGCTTGCACGATCGCCTCGATGGTTTCGTCGTCCCAGAGATTGGCGGTGGGGTTGTTCGGATAGGCCAGGTAAACGATGGAAGGACGGTGGTTCGCCATCGCGTCCAGCATGGCCGCGCGGTCGAGCTCAAAGTCTGCCGTCAGCGGCACCCCGTGAAAGGCCAGCCCCTGCAACTGCGCACTCATGGCATACATCACAAAACCAGGCAGCGGCGCCAGGATCGATGCGCCCGGCACGTCGCACGCCATCGCGAGCAGCGAAATCAGCTCGTCCGAACCGTTGCCCAGCATCAGGTCGAAGCCTTCCGGCAGGCCTGCATGCCGCGCCAGCGCGTCGCGCAGGTCGTTGACCCGCCCGTCCGGGTAGCGGTTCAGGGCCAACGAGCCCAGGCGGTGGCCCAGCGCCTGCTGCAACTCGGGCGGCAGGCGGTGCGGGTTCTCCATCGCATCGAGCTTGACCATGCCGGCCGATTCCTGGACCGCATAGGCGTGCATGCCCAGCACGTCATGGCGGATGCGTTTCAGAAGCTGGGGACTGACGGCGCTCATCGGGGATCTCTCATGGGGGGAACGG
Source organism: Burkholderiaceae bacterium (assembly GCA_016790575.1). GTDB lineage: Bacteria > Pseudomonadota > Gammaproteobacteria > Burkholderiales > Burkholderiaceae_C > JAEUOU01. Next base: position 119,605 of record JAEUOU010000015.1, read on the forward strand.
GCGACAGCCGCAATTCGGCCGCACGGGCGTGGGCCTGCAGACCTTCGCCGTAGGCCAGCTCGGCGGCCACGGTGCCCAGCTGCTGGGCGCCAGCAGCGCTGACCTCGATCAGGCTGCTGCGTTTCTGGAAGTCGTAGACCCCCAGCGGGGAACTGAACCGTGCCGTGCCGGACGTCGGCAGCACATGGTTGGGGCCGGCGCAATAGTCGCCCAGCGATTCGCTGGTGTAGGCGCCGAGAAAAATGGCTCCCGCGTGGCGCAGCAGCGGCTCCCAGCGGTGCGGATCGCGGCTGGACACCTCGAGGTGCTCCGGAGCGATGCGGTTGCTGATCGCGCAGGCCTCTTGCATGTCGCGGGTGAGGATTAGCGCGCCACGGTCCGTCAGGCTCTTGGCAATGATGCCGGCGCGCGGCATGGTAGGCAGCAGGCGGTTGATCTCTGCCTGCACGGCGTCGATGAAGGTGGCATCGGGGCACAGCAGGATGCTTTGCGCCAGCTCGTCGTGTTCCGCCTGGGAAAACAGGTCCATCGCCACCCATTCCGCCGGTGTGGTGCCGTCCGCCAGCACCAGGATTTCACTCGGCCCGGCGATCATGTCGATGCCCACGGTGCCGAACACATGCTTCTTGGCACTGGCCACGTAGGCGTTGCCCGGTCCCGTGATCTTGTCCACCTTGGGCACGGTCCGGGTCCCGTAGGCCAGGGCGGCGACCGCCTGCGCACCACCGATGGTGAAGGCCCGGGTCACGCCGGCCACATGGGCGGCCGCCAGCACCAGTTCGTTGCGTTCACCGCGCGTGGCCGTGGCAGTACCGGTGCCGCCGGTGGCGACACTGCCCCGCACCGGGGTCGGCACCACCATGATGATTTCGCCCACCCCGGCGACATGGGCCGGCACGGCGTTCATGATCAGGCTGGAGGGGTAGGCCGCCTTGCCACCGGGCACGTAGATGCCGACCCGGTCCAGCGGGGTCACCTTCTGGCCCAGCAAGGTGCCGTCTTCGTCCCGGTAGGTCCAGCTTTCGCCCGACGCTTTCTTCTGCGCCTCGTGGTAGGTGCGCACGCGGCGCGCGGCGCGCTCCAGCGCGTCGCGTTGCGCGGCCGGCAACTGGTCAAAAGCCGCCTTGAAATCGGCCTGCGTCAACTCCAGTTCGGCCATCGAAGCCACCTGCAGGCCGTCAAACCGGGCGGTGTATTCCATGACCGCGACATCGCCGCGTTCGCGCACATCGGCCAGGATGTCGGCCACACGTCCCTCGATGGCCACGTCCGTGTCGGCAGACCAGTGTTGCCGCCGCTGGAATTCGGCCTCGAAGGACGGATCGGCCGTGGACAGGCGCAAGGGGGTTGCCGTCATCGCCATGGCTTCAGTCCTTCGCCACTGCGCCCGCAAAGGCGTCGATGATGCGCCGGATGGACGCCTGCTTGAGTTTGAGCGCGGCCTGGTTCACGACCAGCCGGGAACTGATGTCCATGATGCGCTCGACTTCGACCAGGTTGTTAGCCTGCAGGGTCTTGCCGGTGGACACGAGATCCACGATCGCGTCCGCCAGCCCCGTCAGCGGCGCCAGTTCCATGCTGCCGTAGAGCTTGATCAGGTCCACGTGCACGCCCTTGTCGGCAAAGAAGTTGCGGGCAATGGTGGTGTACTTGGTGGCCACCTTCAGACGCGAGCCCTGCCGGACCGCTGAGGCGTAGTCGAAATCGGCCGGCACCGCCACACTCATGCGGCATTTGGCGATGTTCAGGTCCAGCGGCTGGTACAGGCCCTGCCCGCCATGTTCGATCAGCGTGTCCTTGCCGGTCACACCGAGGTCCGCACCGCCGTATTCCACATAGGTCGGCACATCGGTGGCACGCACCAGCACCACCCGGACGTCCGCCTGGTTGGTGGGCAGGATCAGCTTGCGGGATTTTTCCGGATCTTCCAGCACGGTGATGCCGGCCGCCTGCAGCAGGGGCAGGGTTTCATCAAAAATTCGGCCCTTGGAGAGCGCGAGCGTGATCAATTGAATTCTCCTTGCAGCACCTTGCGCATCACTTCACCCGCTCGATGTCGGCGCCCATCGCACGCAGTTTGGCTTCCATGCCGTCGTAACCCCGGTCCAGGTGGTAGATGCGGTCCACCCGCGTTTCACCCTCCGCCACCAGACCGGCAATCACCAGGCTGGCCGACGCCCGCAGGTCGGTGGCCATCACGGTGGCGCCGGACAGGCGCTCCACACCTTCGATGACCGCAACCTTGCCGTCGGTCTGGATGTGGGCGCCCAGACGCACCAGTTCGTTCACATGCATGAACCGGTTCTCGAAAATGGTTTCCGTGACTTTCGCTGTGCCGTGTGCCACGCAGTTCAAGGCCATGAACTGCGCCTGCATGTCGGTCGGGAAACCGGGGTACTCGGTGGTGCGAAAACTCTGTGCCTGCAGCCGACCGGACGAGCGGATGCGGATGAATCCGTCGCCGGCCTCGATGCTCGCTCCCGCGTCGCGCAGCTTGTCGATGACAGCGTCCAGGTGATCCGCACGGGCCCCACGCAACACCACGTCACCGCCGGTTGCCGCAACCGCACACAGGAACGTGCCAGCTTCGATGCGATCCGCCACCACCTCGTGGGTGCAGCCGCGAAGCCGCTCGACGCCCTGAATCCGGATGCGGCTGGTTCCGTGCCCCTCGATCTTCGCCCCCATGCGGATGAGCATTTCGGCCAGATCGGGGATCTCCGGCTCCTGGGCGGCGTTCTCCAGCAGGGTTTCGCCGTCGGCCAGCGCCGCGGCCATCAGGAAATTCTCGGTCCCGGTCACGGTCACCATGTCCGTGGCGATGCGCGCGCCATGCAGCCGGGATCGGCCCTTGGGCAGTTTGGCAATCATGTAGCCGTGCTCGACCACGATGTCCGCCCCCATCGCCTGCAAACCCTTGATGTGCTGGTCCACCGGGCGCGAGCCAATGGCACAGCCGCCCGGCAGGGAGACCGTCGCCTCGCCAAAGCGCGCCAGCAGCGGCCCGAGCGCCAGGACCGACGCGCGCATGGTCTTGACCAGTTCGTAGGGTGCCTCGGGCGAACTGAGCCCGGATGCGTCGATGCGGACCGTGCCATCAGATTCATGCTCGGCAACCACGCCCATATTGCGGATCAGCTTGAGCATGGTCGACACATCCTGCAGGCGCGGGACGTTCCGTAGCACCACGGGCTGTGCCGTCAGCAAAGCGGCACACAACTCGGGCAAGGCCGCATTTTTTGCCCCGGAAACAGGCACCTCGCCGACCAAGGGAAGGCCGCCGCGAATCAGAAGTTTGTCCATGGTGGTTGTCTGGATCAGGGGGCGCTTCGCGCCCATTCGGCGGGCGTCATCGCCTTGATTGAAAGGGCATGCACTTCGTCGGTTGCCATGCGACCGCCCAAGGTGGCATAGACGCGTTGATGGCGCTGAATCGGGCGCATGCCGTCAAAGGCGGACGAGACCACGGTCGCAAACCAGTGCCTCCCATCGCCCTCCACCGAAAGATGTTGGCAATCAAGACCGGTTGAAATGATGCGGTGAAGTTCGTCTGCGGTCATGGCATGGGGTTCAGTGGCGCAGCTTGTAGCCCGTCCGAAGCAGGTGAATCGCCAGCGCCGCAACGAGGGTAAAAGCCGTGGAAACGATAACCAGACTCATCCACGGCGAGACGTCACTGACGCCGAAAAAGCCGTAGCGGAAGCCGTCGATCATGTAAAAAAACGGGTTGAGGTGACTGACCTGCTGCCAGAACGGGGGCAGGGAGTGAATCGAGTAGAACACACCCGACAGAAAGGTCATCGGCATGATGATGAAGTTCTGGAATGCAGCCATCTGGTCGAATTTTTCGGCCCACAGACCCGCAATCAAGCCCAAGGTTCCCAGGAGCGCCGCACCCAGAAAGCCAAAAACGGCAATCCACCATGGCGCCGCAATACCGGGATTGCCAAACCACACTGTGACCAGGTAAACACCCAGACCGACCATCAAGCCGCGCACCACCGAAGATCCGACATAGGCAAAGAACCAGGCCCAGTGCGACAAAGGAGTCAGCAGAACGAAGACCAGATTGCCAGTGATCTTGCTTTGGATCAGGCTTGACGAACTGTTGGCAAACGCGTTTTGCAACACGCTCATCATGACCAGACCGGGAACCAGAAACGCCGAATAGCCTACCTGATCGTAGACTTTGACATGGTCTTCCAGCACGTGGCCGAAGATGAGCATGTACAAAACTGCCGTCAATACTGGCGCCGCCACGGTCTGGAAGCTCACCTTCCAGAAACGGAGGACTTCTTTGTAAAACAGAGCCCGCCAGCCGTTCACGACACCACCCGATCCTGTGCAGTCTCGCCGGTGGACCCCATCACGCTCAGAAACACATCCTCCAGGTCCGCCTTGCGCACTTCAATGTCCTCGGCTTGAATGCCTGCCACCCGCATCGCTGCCAGATAGTGTTCGACCTCGGTCGCGTCGTGAACGGGAAGCTGGGCAATACGCCCGGTAACGCGCGCCTTGGCCCGCAGCGCAGCCGGCAACTCGCCATCAACCTTGAACCGCATCACGTTGCTGGATGCGGCGCTCAGCAGTTCGGACGTCGTCGCCAAGGTAACCACTCGCCCCTTTTTCAACATGGCGATCCGGTTGCACAGCGCCTCGGCTTCTTCCAGGTAATGGGTCGTCAACAATATGGTGTGCCCGTCGCGATTGAGGCGCGCGACAAACTGCCACAGCGTCTGGCGCAACTCGACGTCGACGCCGGCCGTCGGCTCGTCAAGTACGATCACCGGCGGGCGGTGGACCAATGCCTGCGCGACCAATACCCGGCGTTTCATGCCGCCGGAAAGTTGTCGCATATTGGCATCTGCCTTGTCCGCAAGGCCGAGACTGTCCAACAGTTCGTCTATCCATTCGCCATTGCGGCGCAAACCGAAGTAGCCCGATTGAAGGGTCAACGCCTCACGAACCGTGAAGAACGGATCGAACACCAGTTCCTGCGGAACGACTCCCAGCAATCGCCGCGTCTGTTCGTAGGAGGTGACCACATCGAGTCCGCGAACAGCGACCGCCCCGCGACTGGCGCGCGACAGCCCCGCCAATATGTTGATCAGCGTGGTCTTGCCGGCACCATTGGGGCCGAGAAGTCCGAAGAATTCACCTTCCTCGATGGCAAAAGTCACCTCGTCCAACGCCCGAAAAGTCTCGGCGCCAGGACGGCCGGTGGCGAATTCTTTGGTGACAGACTGGAAGGAGAGCGCGGGCATCGGAACCCGCTATTCTAGGGTTTTACCGGATTCCCGTTCGCACAGGCGGCCGGTGAGCCGCCATGTCCCAGCAAGCGATCGATACCGTAGACTCGCGCAAGTTGTTCAATGCGGGCTGGCGCGGATATCAGAGAGAAGTCACCACCTCGGGCGATGATCCGTCGCCGACAGGCCAGAACCATTGCCAGAGCGCTGGAGTCGAACTGATGCAGCGCGCCCGCGTCGATCCGGACCTGATTGGACGCCGATTTCGCAATCTGGGCCAAGAAATCTACCAATACTCCGTTCGCGTTGTCGTGGGTAAGCCTGGCGGGCAGGGTCAGTACCATGGCGCCGGTAGGCTCCAGACCAAGGCCCTTTTCAGTTTTTGCCACTGGCGTTCACCCGGTTTTTTTCTGCCAGTGCCTGCAGCAGTCCGTCCACGCCGCGCGCATTCACCTCCCGGGCAAACTGCCCACGGTAATTTTCGACCAGCCAGACCCCCAGCACGTTGAGGTCATAAATCAACCAGCCACTGCCGCGCCCCGGCGTTTTTTCGAGTCGATAGTCAAGTTGAATGGGCTCACCCTTGCCTCGCACTTCCGTCCGAACCAACACCTCCGGGTCGTCCTGCGACGCCCGAAACGGCTTGATGAACACGGATTGATCCGTCACCTGAGCCAGCGCACCGGCATAGGTTCGAACCAGCAGGGTCTTGAATTCATCCTGCAAGCGTTTTTGCTGCTCCGGCGTCGCCCGACGCCAGCCAGGGCCGACAGCGGAAGCCGTCATACGCTGGAAATTTACCGAGGGCATGATTCGGGCGTCCACCAGAGCCATGGTCCGATTGATGTCACCTGCGCGCACCGCGCGGTCGGCCCGAATTGCCTCCAGCATCTCGCTCGACAGGCGGCGTACCAAGGCGTCCGGTGCCTCGTCCGTCGCGTGGGCAGGGAGCGCGAGCGCGATCAAGCCGCCGATGGCAATAGCGGTTTCCAGAAGATTTCTGCGTTTCATGATGGAGGTTCAATGCGCCTGCGGCCCGGTCGGTTGACTGCTGGATGGTTCGACCGCTTCGTCGGTCGGGGGGTTCCCGTCAAAAACGTCGTTGTTGCGCCGTTGCAAGTAGGCATCCCGGGTAAAGCTGTATTTGTCCAAGGCGGCCTGATCCAATATGGCGCTGGCCCCCAACAATCGGGCACGGGTTTCGACTGCCTGCAACAGGAGCAGGCTGTTGCGCGTTGGCACATGCGGGCGGCGCGCAACAACACTGTGCCCGCGATCGGCATTCATGGCTGCCGTATCTCGGACGGTTGACGGCCCCATGATGGGCAACACCAGGTAAGGCCCTGGCGGGACACCCCAGTAACCCAACGTCTGGCCAAAATCCTCATGGTGGCGCTCCAGGCCCACATCGGTGGCAAGGTCGATCAAGCCACCCATCCCGAGTGTGGTGTTGATTGTTAGTCGCATCATTGTCTGGGTTGCGGCAACCGGTTTCAGCTGCAACATGCTGTTCGCGAGCGTCCAGACATCACCCAGGTTACCGAAGAAATTGTCCACTCCGGTTCGAACCGGACCGGGCGTGAATTCTCGGTACGCGATCGCAACCGGCTTCAAAAAGACGCTGTCAACCACTTCGTTGAATCCGTCGATTCGGCGGTTCAGCGGCTCCAGAGGGTCTTCCTTGATTCGCATCGGTCCACTTGCACAGCCGGACAAGCCGACCAGAAGCACAGCCATGGCAGCACGCCGACCCCATTTCCCCGGGGCCCATTGGCGCGGTCGATCTGCATTCTTCATTGTTTTCCCCCTGCAGTGGCCGCCGGCGTCGGTCCAGCGGCCGCCTTGTCGTAAAGGATCTGACCGATCAGGGTCTCCAGGACGACCGCCGATTGGGTAGAAGAGACCTGATCACCCGCTTTCAGGACTCGCTCGTCGGCGCCGGCCTCGATCCCCACATATTGTTCGCCGAGCAGACCACTTGTCAGAATTTTCAGCGAGCTGTCTTTCGGAAACTGATACCGGCTTTCCAGCGCCAATGCAACGCGGGCTTGAAAGGTCTTGTCATCAAAAGTGATCGACTCGACACGACCGACGACAACACCGGCACTCTTGACGGCTGCCTTGGGTTTGAGGCCCCCGACATTGTCGAATCGTGCGGTGATGGTGTAGTCGGACTCGAAGCTCAGGCTCAGCAGATTGGCCGACTTCATGGCCAGGAACAACAGGGCGGCGAGCCCCGTGAGGACGAACAGTCCAACCCAGACATCTTGCGACGAACGTTGCATGGTCACTCCCTCTTCATCAAATGCTGAACATCATGACAGTCAGTACGAAGTCGAGCCCGAGTACCGCCAGCGATGCCCACACCACGGTCCGCGTCGTCGCAGCGGATACCCCTTCAGGCGTCGGCTGCGCCTCGTGGCCCTGATAAAGGGCAATGAAAGTCACCGCGACGCCGAAAACCAGGCTCTTGACCACGCCGTTGCCCACATCGCTCCAGACGTCAACACCGCCTTGCATCTGGCTCCAGAAGGCCCCTGAATCAATTCCGATCAGCAGAACCCCCACCACGTAGCCGCCGACTATGCCGACGGCACTGAAAACGGCTGCAAGTAACGGCATCGCCATCAGCCCTCCCCAGAAGCGCGGCGCCAGAACGCGCCGGATCGGATCGACCGCCATCATTTCCATCGCGGTCAATTGCTCACCTGCCCGCATCAGGCCGATTTCGGCCGTCAGTGACGCACCGGCGCGTCCGGCAAAAAGCAACGCGGTAATTACCGGCCCCAGTTCGCGCACAAGGGACAAGGCCACCAACAGGCCAACGGCTTCCGACGATCCGTACCGCTGCAGCGTGTAGTAGCCCTGAAGACCCAGCACAAATCCTACGAAAAGACCGGACACTGTGATGATCGCCAGCGAATGATTGCCGAGAAAGAATAATTGGTCACGGACCAGGCCGAATCGTGCCAGTGCCTGGGGAGCCAGTGCCAGGAGGCGCAGCAGCAGGCGCGCGCCGTATCCCCATTCCGCCAGCAACCGCCGGGTGGCGAAGCCCAGACTGGCCGGGTGCCAGGCCCTCATGGCCGTACCCCGTCGAAGTCTTCTTCAACCGATGGGCCCGGGTAGTGAAAACGCACCGGACCGTCGCGCGCACCACTGACAAACTGAATCACCATGGGGTCCTCCGACTGACGAACTTCATCGGGGGTGCCTTGGGCGGCGACGCGTCCATTGGCCAGGATGATGACCTGATCCGAAATGCGGAAGGTCTCTGGAATTTCGTGCGAAACAATCAGGCTGGTCAGGCCCAACGCTTCGTTGAGGTCCCGGATCAGGCGCGCGGCAGTGCCGAGGGCGATGGGATCCAGGCCAGAGAAAGGCTCGTCGTAAAGCACCAGGTCCGGATCCAGGGCGATGGCCCGAGCGAGCGCAACCCGGCGGTTCATGCCGCCGGAAATTTCGGCCGGCATGAGATCGCGCGCGCCACGGAGGCCGACCGAATCGAGTTTCATCAGGACAATATCCCGTATCAACTCCTCCGGAAGGCGCGTGTGCTCCCGCAACGGAAATGCGACGTTTTCGAAAACGCTGAGATCCGTGAACAAGGCGCCGAACTGGAAAAGCATCCCCATCCGGCGGCGTGCCGCATAGAGCTGCGCCTGATCCATGGCACCGATATCCTGGCCAGCAAAAAGAACCTGCCCGTGCTGAGCCCGCAATTGCCCACCAATCAGCCGCAGAGTCGTGGTCTTGCCCCCTCCGGTGGCGCCCATCAGCGCCGTCACCTTGCCCCGGGGGATGGAAAAGGAAACATCGTCAAGAACGGTCCGGTCGCGGTATCCGAAACGAACACTGCGGACCTCGACCAAAGCATCTGCTGAGGGATCAATCATGTCCAGGAGGTGCCGCGAAACAGCTGCGGCGCCTTGCCCTGATGATACCGGGCCGAACATCAGCCCGTTGTAAGCACCTGTTTGCGTCAGCGGGGCAGGTCGGAAGAGCCCATCAGGAACTCGTCCACTGCGCGTGCAGCCTGCCGGCCCTCCCGTATCGCCCAAACGACCAGAGACTGGCCGCGTCGAACGTCACCGGCGGCAAACACCTTCGCCGCACTGGTTGCGTATCCGCCGATCAGGTCGGTGCTTGCCCGCGCGTTGCCACGGGGATCCTTGTCGACTTCAAACCCCTCCAGCAAGCTTGCAACCGGGTTGACGAATCCCATTGCCAGCAAGACAAGATCGGCCTTGAACTCCTTTTCGGTGCCCGGCACCTCGACCAGTTTTCCGTCCTTGAGTTCGACTTGAACCGTTTTCAAGCCGGCAACTTTGCCATTTTTGCCCACGAACTCCTTGGTCGAAATGGCAAACTCCCGCACGCAGCCTTCTTCGTGGCTGGAGCTGGTGCGCAGCTTGATCGGCCAGTAGGGCCACACCAAGGGCTTGTTTTCTTCCTCCGGCGGCATAGGCATGACTTCGAACTGGGTCACGCTGGCGGCCCCGTGGCGGTTGGAGGTTCCAACGCAGTCGCTCCCGGTGTCGCCGCCGCCGATCACGATCACATGTTTGCCGTCGGCACGCAACTGGCCCTTGAGCTTGTCGCCTGCATTGACCTTGTTCTGCTGCGGCAGAAACTCCATCGCAAAGTGGATACCGTCCAGATCACGACCCGGCACCGGCAAATCGCGCGACTGCTCGGCGCCCCCTGTCAGCAGCACGGCGTCAAAGTCCTTCTTGAGCTGATCGGGAGTCACCGACTCTTTGGCCCAGTTGGTCACCTTGCTGTCGGCTGGCAACTGCCCGACCAGAACGCCGGTGCGGATCGTCACGCCTTCGGCTTCGAGCTGCTTCACGCGGCGGTCGATGTGCGATTTCTCCAGCTTGAAATCGGGGATTCCGTAGCGCAGCAGGCCACCCACGCGGTCGTTTTTCTCGAACAAAGTGACGTCATGTCCGACGCGCGCCAGTTGCTGCGCAGCGGCCAGTCCCGCAGGCCCGGCGCCAACCACCGCGACCTTCTTGCCCGTCTTGCGAGCGGCCGGTTGCGGTTGCACCCAGCCTTCAGCCCAAGCGCGGTCGATGATTGCGTGTTCGATGGACTTGATACCAACTGCGTCACCATTGACGTTGATGGTGCACGCGGCCTCGCAGGGTGCCGGGCAAATGCGGCCTGTGAACTCGGGGAAGTTGTTGGTGCTGTGAAGCACCGTGCTGGCATTCTTCCAGTCGCCGTGGTAGACGAGATCGTTGAAGTCCGGAATGATGTTGTTGACCGGGCAGCCACTGTTGCAGAACGGGGTGCCACAGTCCATACAGCGTGCGCCCTGGACTTTCGCCTGCGACTCATCCAGGCCGATCACGAATTCCTTGTAGTGCTTCACGCGCTCGGCGACTGGCTTGTAGCCTTCTTCGATACGCTCAAATTCCATGAATCCGGTTATTTTTCCCATGATCTGTTTCTCCGCTTAAGTGGTCGACTTCGCTTCTTTTTTGGTAGCGTCAGATGACCTTTTCACGCTGGGTATGGCGTGTTTTTTCGCAAAAATCTCGCCAAGCGCACGCTTGTACTCGGTTGGGAAGACTTTGACGAACTTTGCCCGGGACTCGACCCAGTTGTCGAGCAGTTCGCGCGCCCGTCGGCTACCCGTCCAGCGGTTGTGTTCTTCGAGCAGCTTGCGCAATTGCGCTTCGTCGGTCTGTCCACGGTGCCATACGGCACGATCCACGGTTTCTTCCTGCTCCGCCGCTGCCACCACCTTTTCAAGGCTGACCATGGCGGTGTTGCAGCGTTTGGCAAACTGACCATCTTCGTCATAGACGTATGCGACGCCACCCGACATGCCGGCTGCAAAGTTGCGCCCGGTTTTGCCGAGCACAACGACCGTACCACCGGTCATGTACTCGCAACCGTGGTCGCCCGTGCCCTCCACGACCGCCGTCGCGCCCGACAAACGCACCGCAAAACGTTCCCCGGCGACACCGCTGAAGAAAGCTTCGCCGCTGGTGGCGCCGTACATCACGGTGTTGCCGACGATGATGTTGCGGGTGGCTTCGCCGCGAAAGTCGATGCTGGGGCGCACCACCACGCGGCCACCGGACAAGCCTTTGCCCGTGTAATCGTTGGCGTCGCCGATCAGGTACAGCGTGATGCCATTGCAGAGGAACGCGCCAAAGGACTGGCCGCCTGTACCTTCCAGCTGGATGCGGATGGTGTCGTCGGGCAAGCCCTCGGGATGCACTTTGGTAACCGCGCCGGACAGCATGGCGCCCACCGACCGGTTGACGTTTCGGGCGACCTCCATGAACTGGACTCGCTCTCCGCGATCAATGGCGGGGCGCGACTTTTCGATCAGACGCTGATCCATGGATCGCTCAAGGCCATGGTCCTGGGTGGCGACGTGAAAACGCGGGACCTCGGCTGGGGCCTGCGCCGTCGCCAGAAGACGGCTGAAATCAAGTCCGCGCGCTTTCCAATGGGCGATGCCTTTGCGCATGTCCAGCAGGTCTGCGCGTCCGATCAGGTCATCAAATTTGCGGATGCCGAGTTGGGCCATGATCTGGCGAACCTCCTCGGCGACGAAGAAGAAATAGTTGACCACATGCTCGGGTTTGCCGGCGAACTTGCGTCGCAATGCCGGATCCTGGGTTGCCACGCCGACCGGACAGGTGTTGAGGTGGCACTTGCGCATCATGATGCAGCCCTCGACCACCAGCGGTGCAGTCGCGAATCCGAACTCGTCAGCGCCCAGCAGGGCGCCAATGGCTACGTCACGGCCGGTCTTCATCTGTCCGTCGGCCTGCACACGGATGCGCCCGCGCAGGCGGTTCAGCACCAAGGTCTGCTGCGTTTCCGCCAGTCCGATCTCCCAGGGGCTGCCCGCATGTTTGATCGACGACCAGGGCGAAGCACCAGTACCGCCATCGTGGCCCGCGATCACGACGTGGTCTGCTTTGCACTTGGCCACGCCGGCGGCAATCGTGCCAACCCCGATTTCCGACACCAGTTTCACACTGATATCACTGTGGGGCGCGACGTTTTTCAGGTCATGGATCAGCTGGGCCAGATCCTCGATCGAGTAAATGTCGTGGTGCGGCGGCGGCGAGATCAGGCCCACACCCGGGACACTGTGGCGCAACTTGCCGATATAGTCCGACACTTTCCCACCAGGCAGCTGCCCGCCTTCGCCCGGTTTGGCCCCTTGGGCCATCTTGATCTGGATTTGATCGGCGCTGCTCAGGTATTCGGCGGTGACACCAAAACGGCCCGATGCAACCTGCTTGATGCGCGAGCGCAGGGAATCGCCGTCCTGCAACGGCAGGTCGACTTCGACGACGTCGGCTCCGATCACACTCTTGAGCGATTCACCCTGGCGGATCGGGATGCCCTTGAGTTCATTCCTGTAGCGAGCCGAATCTTCACCACCCTCGCCCGTGTTGCTTTTGCCGCCGATACGATTCATGGCGACCGCCAGTGTGGCGTGGGCTTCGGTGGAGATCGACCCCAAGGACATGGCCCCCGTGGCAAACCGCTTGACGATTTCTTTGGCTGGTTCGACCTCTTCGATTGGAATCGCGCGGCCGGGGTCGACCTTGAACTCGAACAATCCGCGGAGCGTCATGTGGCGGCGGCTCTGGTCATTGACGATCTGGGCGTATTCCTTGTAGGTGCTCCAGTTGTTCGAGCGCGTGCTGTGCTGCAATTTCGCGATGGCATCGGGGGTCCACATATGCTCTTCGCCACGAGTGCGCCACGCATACTCGCCACCGCTATCCAGCATGGAGGCGAGGACCGGGTCGTTTCCGTAGGCCGCCGTGTGCATACGGATAGCCTCTTCCGCTATTTCGAAGACACCGATACCTCCAACCCGACTTGCGGTTCCGGTGAAGTATTTCTCCACCGTCGCACTGTCAAGTCCGATGGCTTCGAAAAGCTGGGCGCCGCAGTAGCTCATGTAGGTGCTCACGCCCATCTTGGACATGATCTTGGACAGGCCTTTGCCGATTGCCTTGATGTAGTTGTAGATGGCTTTCTCGGCGGAAAGGTCACCAGGGAGGCCACGGTGAATGCTACGTACGGTCTCGAGTGCCAGGTAAGGGTGAACCGCTTCGGCGCCGTAGCCGGCAAGAACGGCAAAATGGTGCACTTCGCGCGCGGTGCCCGTCTCGACGACAAGGCCGGCGGTCGTGCGCAGTCCTTCCCGCACCAGATGCTGGTGAATCGCCGACATGGCAAGCAGGGCCGGGACGGCGATGCGGGATGCGCTGACCTGCCGATCGCTCACGATCAGAATGTTTTTGCCCCCCTTGATGGCATCAACCGCTTCGGCGCACAAGGACGCCAGTTTTGCCTCGACACCTTCCTTACCCCATTGCGCCGGGTAGGTGATATCCAAGGTCGCACTGCGGAATTTGCCCTGTGTCGAGGCTTCGATCTGGCGCAGCTTGGCCATATCGGTCTCATCGAGTATGGGCTGGCTGACTTCGAGCCTCATCGGAGGATTGACCTGGTTGATATCCAACAGGTTGGGCTTCGGTCCGATGAATGAGACCAGCGACATCACGATCGCTTCACGGATCGGATCAATCGGCGGGTTGGTCACCTGCGCAAACAGCTGCTTGAAATAGTTGTACAGCGGCTTGTTTTTGTCGGAAAGCACGGCAAGCGGGCTGTCGTTGCCCATTGAGCCAATTCCCTCTTCGCCATTGGCCGCCATCGGACTCATGAGGAAGCGGATGTCTTCCTGCGTGTAGCCGAAGGCCTGCTGCAGGTCCAGCAGCTCGGGCGCGATCGCTTGCGCCCCCCCCACTTGAGGTTCTGTGCGGGAGACCGGACTTTCACCCCCATCTTCTCCAGCGACGGGCTGCTCCACGTCGTCCAAACGAATGCGCAGGTTCTCGATCCATTGCTTGTAGGGCTTGCTGTTGGCGAGGTTTGCCTTGAGCTCTTCGTCGTCAATCATCCGGCCCTGCTCCAGGTCAATCAGGAACATCTTGCCGGGCTGCAGGCGCCATTTGCGTACGATCCTGTTTTCGGGAATCGGCAGCACGCCGGACTCTGAGCCCATGATGACCAGGTCGTCATCGGTCACGCAGTAGCGCGAGGGACGCAGCCCATTGCGATCCAGCGTCGCGCCGATCTGTCGACCATCCGTGAACACGATGGACGCGGGGCCGTCCCAGGGCTCGAGCATGGCTGCGTGGTATTCATAGAACGCTCGCCGACGCGGGTCCATCAGGGTATGTTGCTCCCAAGGCTCCGGGATCATCATCATGACGGCCTGGCTGATCGGGTAGCCAGCCATGGTGAGAAGCTCCAGGCAGTTGTCGAACGTGGCCGTGTCCGACTGACCGGCAAAACTGATCGGATAGAGCTTCTTGAGGTCGTCCGCCAACACGGGAGACGACATCACGCCTTCGCGAGCTTTCATCCAGTTGTAGTTTCCCTTGACGGTGTTGATTTCGCCGTTGTGGGCAACATACCTGTAAGGGTGAGCCAGCGGCCACTCCGGGAATGTGTTGGTCGAGAAACGCTGGTGAACCAGTCCGAGGGCCGAAACACACCGCGGGTCCTGAAGGTCCAGGAAATAGGTACCGACCTGGTCGGCCAGCAACAGGCCCTTGTAGACCACCGTGCGACTGCTCATGCTGGGCACGTAATACTCTTTGCTGTGCTTGAGCTTGAGGGCCTGGATGTGGGCGCTGGCGGTCTTGCGGATAACGTAAAGTTTGCGCTCCAGCGCGTCCTGTACGATGACATCGGCGCCTCGGCCGATGAAAACCTGCCGCATGATCGGCTCTTTCTCCCGGACCGTCGGAGACATGGGCATGTCTTTGTTGACGGGCACATCGCGCCAGCCGATCAAGACCTGTCCCTCCGCCTTGATCGCACGTTCAAGCTCTTGCTCACAGGCCTGCCGACTGGCGTGTTCCTTGGGCAGGAAGACCATGCCGACACCGTATTCACCCGGCGGAGGAAGATCAATCCCGGCCTGGGCCATTTCCTGTCGATACAGCGCGTCAGGAAGCTGGATCAATATGCCCGCCCCGTCGCCCATGAGTTTGTCCGCACCCACGGCGCCGCGGTGGTCGAGGTTCTCAAGAATTTTCAGTGCCTGGCCGACGATTGCGTGGCTTTTCTGGCCCCTGATATGGGCGACAAAACCGACGCCACAAGCGTCGTGCTCCTGGCTTGGGTCATACAGACCCGTTTCGTGCAAGTGTTGTTGTTCAGTTGCCGTGGTCATGGCGCACTCCTTCCGATACTCAGATGCCTCAAGCTTAGTGCACTGCAACAAAAATGCCAAGCGGAATTAATTGGGGTCAGAGCAATATATGCGCGCAACTCATGACCGATAATTTTAAACAGGGACATGTTCAAATAATTGTTTAGTTTGATTTTTTTCTATTTTCCTCAGTGATTGGACCTGATGGCCGTTTGTGCGGGCGTCCGGGTTTTCCTTTGCTCAACGGCCGGGAGGTGACTTTCTCCAGGTTCTGGATAAAGTCAGTGTCGCCAAGCACCCGGCCGCTTTGGATTGCTGTAGCGATCCGTTCCTGGAACGGTGCATCGAGCCCCTGATGCACCAAACTGGCGTACGCCGCCTCCCGCGCAAAGGGGGTGTCACCCAGAGTCCAGTAAGGCGGCGGCGCAACCAGAAATCGCGACACACGATGGCCTGTGTAATGCTCTGCGCTCGTCCGCAAGGGCAGTTCCTCGAACAGACCGGTTTGCGCCAGACCCGGCCTGCGATCAAGGAATATCATGGCGGCAAGAAGCGTTGCGCCAGGCTGCACCAGCAGGCTTCGGAAACGGCCCGCCCACAAAGCCCCGAGCCGCCGATGGCGGGTATTGACCCATCGGACATAGCGCCGCCCGATGTCCTGCATGAAGGCGGAAATCCCCGACTCATCGTCGGGAGTTGCCAATATCTGGAAAGCATCCGGCGCGAGTCGAAATCCATGGACAGCTACTTGCCGGTTTGATGCTGCCTCTGAAACCATGCCCAGAAAAGCATCCGCATCGGACTCATCAAGAAACACCCGAAGTCCGCCGCTTGCTGTCTGGGTCAGCAAGTGGGCATGACCTGCCAGGCTCAACCGGGGTAAACGGGCCATAGATGGAGTGAACTGAAGTTTTTATGCGGGCGAATGCGGGGGACGCCGCGTTAATATTTAACCCGTCTGCAATGACCGTGACCGGTCATTGTCGTCGAACCGATCGGGTCGGTTTCGACCGGTCGGAAACCCCATGAAGAAGGCCCACGCAACATGATCAAACTTTCGACGACCTGCCTGGCGGCACCTATGTTGGCCACGACCCTGATTGCCTGCGGTGGCGGCTCCTACCAGCACCGAACGGAAACCGGCAATACGGTCGCCAATTCGATGGACCTCCATTTGGCTGAACGTGTCCGACATGCCCTGGCTGCTGACGAGCGAGTCGCGGCCGGTTCCCTGACGGTGAATGTCCGTGAAGGGGTTGTCTATATCTCTGGAAGCCCGCGTGATTCTGCCGCCCGTCAGCAGGCGGTCGTAACCGCACGCCGGGTACCTGGCGTGCGGTCGGTTGTTGACAACATGGGCTTCTACTGAGCCAGGCGAAACCGGCTTTCGAGCTGTTCGGTCAGGCCGAACTCAGCGAGCAGGGCCTTTAGCCTGTTCGCAGAACTTTGCTTGTGTTGCCCGGTGAAGCGGGCCAATATGAGCTCATTTTTCAGGCTGTGTTCCCAGCCCACCAGTTCCGTCACGGTGACCTGGTAGCCGCTGGCTTCCAGATAGAGGCAGCGCAGCACGTTGGTGAGTTGACTTCCCAGTTCCCTCGCATGCAAGGGATGCCGCCACAACTCGGCCAGCGGCGTTCGGCTGAGCGACAGCGCCTTGCTGGCATTGAGCGCACGCGCAACCTCAGCCTGGCAGCAGGGCACCAGCACCATGGCCCGGGCATGCTTTTGCAGACCGAATGCAATTGCGTCGTCGGTTGCGGTGTCACACGCATGGAGTGCAGTTACCAGGTCGATACGATCGGGGATCTCCCGTGCATCCACCGATTCCGCCACCGTCTGATTCAGAAAACGCATGCGTTCGAAGCCCAGTCGCTGCGCCAGTTCGCGCGATCGCAAGACCAGTTCCTCCCGAGACTCGACCCCGAACAAGGTTCCGACCGGGAGCTGCTTGAAATACAAGTCGTAAATGATGAAACCGAGATAGGACTTTCCTGCCCCATGGTCGGCCAAGGTGACGCCGCGATCTGGGGCACCGAGATCGTTCAGTATCTTTTCAATGAACTGCAACAGGTGATAGACCTGTTTGAGTTTGCGGCGCGAGTCCTGATTCAACTTTCCGTCGCGGGTCAGGATGTGCAACTCCTGCAGCAAGCCAAGAGACTGCCCGGCGCGCACCTCTGGCGGCAGAACCGGCGCGGCTGCTTTTGCACGCCCGCCGGCGGACTTTGCCCCTTTCACGTGGAAATCTCCCTGCCGGTTGGCGATGGCGGGCCCGCTTCTGTTTGGCTATGTGCCCCGACATCCAAACCAAGCCATCCCGCTTCTCCCAGATCCCGCAGAGTCTGCATATTCGCTTCAAAGATGGTCTCGGCCTCAGGGAACGCGGCCACAGCACGGTCAATGCTGGTCTCTCGGATCAGATGCAATGTGGGGTAAGGTGACCGGTTCGTCGCATTGGTAATGTCCTCGGATCGGGTGCCGTAAAACTGAAATCGGGGATGGAAACTCGCGATCTGCAGCACGCCCTCCAGGTCCAACTCCTCCAACACCGCTTCGGCTTCCTCCAGAAAGTCGTTGAACTCCAGGAAATCGGGATACTGATCCGGCAGGATGAGCAAGCTGGTTTCCCGGACCGCTGGGTCCATCCGGGCCAGATCAATCAACTCCTGTCCGATCTGTTTGCGCAATTCTTCTTGGCCGCATGCCCGGAGCACGCCATAGTGGATCTGCCCTTTGGAATAGGGCGCTTTGGCGAAGGGGCACAAGTTAAGTCCAATGACCGCGCGCACCAGCCAGCGACGGGTATCTTCAACGATCTGCTCATCAGATGTCATGGGAAACACTCAGGTAACGCAATCAATCAGCAAAGGGGTGACTCGGACGATCAGTAACGCCTCACGACGGCCTCCGGGTCTTGAGCCGTGAAGGCCCGACCCGACCACCGGTTTCTTCGCCAACATCCTGATATTGTCGCCCTGCGGCGAGCTGATTGGCCGGCCGGATGTTGTCCTGCCGGTCGACCAAAACCAAAAAAATGAGCCCTCGGCGGATCCACGCACGGCGGCAACGTTGATATTGCGCCGGGCCTGTTTCAGTCTTGAGTCCGATGATGATTGGACGGGATTCGGCACAGAAGCCACCATGCCAACAGGCATCCGATGAACGAGAAAGTCCCGGTCACTATCCAGGTCTGGCCCCAGGAGCCTTGCCGGCCGGCCAGCAAGGCAACCGCTGGCGGGCCCAGGAACTGCCCCGCCGAGGACCATTGCTGCATCCAGCCTACCGTCGTCGATACCGTATCTGCGCGGGGTGCGAGCCGCACCGCCAGAGTGAACAATGTCCCGGGAACCAGGCCTCCAACCGCCGAGAAAAGGCATACACCCATGAACCGAAGACCGAACGGCGCCGCCAGAGTGTCGCTGAACGCAGTCCACGCACCAAATGCAAGCCCTCCGTATCCCGCCCACAAGATCATCTGTGGCGTGTATCCCGCCGTGAGCAGCCGCCCTGCGGCGATGTTTCCGGTCAGGTTGATTCCTGCAGCCAGTGCGGTCAATGGCGCGACCAAGGCGGGGGAAACGGCGGAATCTCCGTACATCTTTGGCAGAAACCCAATCACCGCCAGCCATTGACTCGAATAGACAGCAAAACAAGCGGCCAACAACCAGGGTACCGGGCTGGCCAAGGTCAATCGCAGCCTTTCACCGAACGAGACCACTGTCGCTTCAGACCTGGCCTCCGGGTGTTGACACACACGGGGAAACGGCGGGTCGGCCGGCACACCAATCCAGACAGCGACAAACAAGCCGATCGCTGCGAGACCCAGTCCACTCCACCACACGGGCCAGCCACCGGCGCCAATGACCGTTGGTCCCAGCAACAGGGCCGCTGCCGTTCCAATCGGCATGTAAGCGCCCCAGACTCCCAGCATGGCTGCGATCTGTTGAAGCGGCACCAGACGCCGGATCAGGGCCGGCGCCGGCAAAGCCACCAGCAGCAGCCCCAGCCCCTCCAGGCCGCGCAACCCCAGCAAAAGAGGTACCGAAACGGTGCGCGCGCCGACCAGGCTGCCAGTTGCCAGAAGCGCCAGGCCCACGAGAATGCTGCGGCGCAGGCCCCAACGGTCTGCCATCAGCCCCACCAACAGCCCCAGGCTCATGCCGGCGAGTTGTACAAATGAAAGCAGAAAACCGGCCTGAGGGAGCGTCAGTCCGATTTGCGCCTGCAGGACCGGAATGGCAGGTGGCAGCTTGCCGACATGCAGTGCCGCGCACCCCCCGGCCGCCACCACAAGCCAGGCGGCAAAAGGGACTGCGGAACGGGAGTCCGTCATTCGATCCGGCCATGCGCCGCATCGCCGGCGAAGATGCGCAGCCCCGTATGCCGGTGGTGCTCGCGCATTGCGTACCGGTCGGTCATACCGGCAATATAGTCAGCGACGGTTCGTGCTGTCTGACGCGGGTCGCCGTCAGCCTGATCGATGCGTGTCATGAACCCGGCTGGCATCTGGGCCGGGTTGGTGCGATAGATTTCGAAGAGTTCCTGAATGATCTGTCGGGCCCGTGCCGTTGTCTCCATCACCTGGGAATGCCGATAAAGGTTGTGCATCAAGAACGTTTTCAGACGCTGACTGGCCTGCTGCATCGGGCCGCTGAAAGCCACCAACCCGCGCTGGGCGCGTACCGCAGCCACGTCGGGCGGAGCAGCGCGCTCCAGCGCTCCTCTGGTCGTCTCGATCAGGTCGTACACCATGGCACTGAGCATGCGGCGAATGCTTTCGTATAAAAGCCGCCGATCCGTGGACTGGCTGGCCAGCCCGGGGTGCTCCACCAGGGTTGCGTTCAGGTAGTTGCCGAGCAAGCTGGCTTGCGCGACCTGCTCAAGGTCGATGAGTCCGGACCGCACCCCATCGTCGATGTCGTGCGCGTTGTAAGCAATTTCGTCGGCCAGGTTGCACAACTGCGCCTCGAGGCTGGGTGAGTTTCCGTCGAGAAAGCGCCGGCCTACGCCTTCCGGTTCAACGGCTTCGATTGCCAGTGCGTTTGTGCGACTGCAATGCTTCAGGATGCCCTCTCGGGTTTCGAACGTCAGGTTCAGTCCGTTCCATTGGGGATATCGTTCCTCCAGATGATCGACCACCCGAAGGCTTTGCAGGTTGTGCTCGAAACCGCCCCAGGGCGCCATGCAGGCATTGAGGGCGTCTTGACCCGCGTGTCCGAAGGGCGTGTGCCCGAGGTCGTGGGCCAGCGCGATCGCCTCTATGAGGTCTTCGTTCAGCCCCAACGAGCGCCCTACGGAACGACCGAGTTGCGCGACCTCCAAGGAATGCGTCATACGAGTGCGAAAGAGGTCGCCCTCGTGATTCAAAAAGACCTGCGTTTTATAGACCAGCCGCCGAAATGCGGTGGAATGCACGATCCGGTCCCGGTCCCGCTGGTATTCAGTGCGGGTGGGGGCCGGTGGTTCCGCGTGGAATCGGCCACGACTGCCGGCCGGATGGCTGGCATACCGCGCCAGATTCCCTTTTTCAAGCATTTTCCGCCAAAATCCAGCGTGAAATGGTCATAGTATGCTATGCTTTTTGCTGGACTAGCGAACACCTTTCGATCACGCGGCGGACGACCAGATCATCGGCGGCACGCAGACAGGCGTTGCCGAGACCGTCCACCACAATAAACCGGATCGCACCCGCTTCGGCCTTCTTGTCGACCCGCATCAGCGCGAGGTAACGACCCGCGTTGTCCTGCGGGTCCAGCATTGGCGCGGTAACGGGCAAACCCGAAGCCCGCACCAAGGCCGTGAGCCGTTCGACAAACGTCGACGGTACCAGGCCCATTTCCGCAGAAAGATGGGCGGCCATGACCATGCCGCAACCGACGGCCTCCCCATGCAACCATTCGCCATATCCCAGTCCGGCTTCAATGGCATGACCGAAGGTGTGCCCGAAGTTCAGGATCGCCCGCAGTCCGGTTTCGCGCTCGTCCTGACCGACGACCCAAGCCTTTATCTCGCAACTACGGCGGACCGCATAGGCCAGTGCCTGGGGGTCGCGTTCAAGCAAAGTGTCCAGATTGGCCTCGATCCACGACAAAAAGGTCATGTCGGCGATCGGACCGTATTTGATGACCTCGGCCAAACCCGCAGACAACTCTCTCGGTGGCAAGGTCTGCAGCGTGTCCAGGTCACAAACAACCAATTGGGGCTGGTAGAACGCGCCGATCATGTTCTTTCCCAACGGATGATTGATCGCTGTCTTTCCCCCGACCGAGGAATCCACTTGGGCGAGCAAGGTCGTCGGCACCTGCACGAAGGGCACACCGCGCATGTAGCACGCGGCGGCGAAACCGGTCATATCCCCCACCACCCCACCGCCGAGTGCATAAAAGACCGTCTTGCGATCGCATTCTGCCGCGAGCACCGCATCAAACAGGTGATTCAGCGACTCCCAGGTTTTGAAGGCTTCGCCATCGGGCAGGGTGACCACCTGCACCTGGCGATGCCGCAACTGCAGTGCGGCCTGGAGGCGCGCCGCATACAAAGGCCCAACCGTGGTATTGGTGACAACGACCGCCTGGGCACTGCTGCCGATGTGGGCATAGGTATCTGCCTGATCAAAAAGCCGGGTGCCGATACGAATGGGATAACTTCGCTCGCCGAGGGAGATGGATACGGTTTGGTTCGCCACTGGTGAATCGCTCATGGCTGCAAGTGTAGAGGCTGTGCCGCTTGCGCTTTCACTGGTCGGGCATGATCGTCGCCCCCTGAAGCCATGTACGTGACCAAGCCAACACCCCGTTGGGGACCTCACGCTTTGGTTCGGGTGCCTGCGAGATCGAGTTGCATTTCGACCATGTTGACCAAGGTCGCAACCGAGGGACGCCCGGTTTCCAGGGTGAAATGTGCGGTCTGGCGGTAAAGGGGATCGCGCTGTGAATACAAGTCACGCAGACGCGCCAATGGGTCCGCGACCTGGAGCAGAGGTCGACTGGTATCGTGCCGCAGACGCCGAAACAGCGCCTCGGGGGTAGCGCGCAGGTAGACCACTGTCGTGCGATCACGGAGGTTAAGGCGGTTTTTTTCCCGCAAAACCGCGCCGCCACCGGTGGCCAATACGATGTCATCGCGAAGAGTCAACTCGTCAATCGATGACTCTTCCCGGTCGCGAAAAGCAGCTTCACCCTCTCGTTCGAAGAAATCACGGATCGGGCAGCCGATTTGCTGCTCGATCATCTGGTCGGAGTCAACGAAGCGAACTCCCAGTCGGCGAGCCAACTGCCGCCCGATCGTCGACTTGCCCGAACCGGGCATCCCGATGAGGGAGATCCGGGTCAAAGCGGGTTGGTACAGGTTGCCGTCTGTCCGTATGGGCTGATCGCGCCGGCCGGCGTTATGTCTCCTTGCGCGTCAGAGGCAAGAATCGGCAAAACAAACGGGATCGATTTGCGGGACTCCGTACCGCCCACCAGGCCGCGAGCAACGACATCCAACTGGACCCACAGGGCATATTGCTCGCCATAGCGCAACCGGAATGCCGCCCGCCCGTTGGCGTCGGTTGTCACCGATCCCGGGGCTACGGCTACCACATTGCCAGGCCACAGTATGCCGTCTCTGTTTTCATCGACATCACCAATGTCAAGGAAGCCATCCCGATTCACATCCTCGTTGGCGCAAACCGCCGTAACGGCCTGGCCCCACTTGCCATCCGCCGACTTCACCATGTAGCCTTTGGCGTATTGAGTGGGGATCGCAGAGAGCGCAATGTTCTGTCCACCAACGGCCACCCCATTGGCGTCGGTCACGTAGACCGTGAACTCCTTTTCGTAGGTGGTCTGATCGAGATTCGACATTTCGTTGCCAAATCCGATCGAAATGAAGAGCGCCTGGGCATTCACCGTCATTGCAGTCGTCGCGACGATCGACGTTGATGCCACCTGAGCCTGAATGACCACACCACCCGCAGGTGTGGTGTTCGCGCCGGGGATGAACTGTACCTGGGCGCGCCCGTTGCTGTCGGTGGTTGCCACGCCCGGCGACAGTGTGCCGTTGCTGACGTCCTGAAGGGTTGTGAAATTGACCTGCCGATTTGCCACGGCATTTCCCGCGGCATCGCGCACCAAGGCTTCCACCGTCGCCTGATTGCTTGACCCGCTACGGTTCGGCGCCACTGCCGCCGGATTGGCCTGGAGCACCAAAGTCGCCGGCGCCACGGCAACAAACTGGAGTGGCAAATTGACCTGGCCAGCGCCAGCAATCTGCGCCGTGATAACCGCCGGGCCTGCCGTCGCGGACCGAACGGTGATGGCTGCTTCCCCCGACGCGTTCGTTACCACTGCGGCTGAGGATACCTGCCCGCGGGTCGTACTGAAAGTGACCGTTCGACCTTCGATCCCTGCGCCGGAAACCCGATACCGTACGGTGACCGTCTGGTCCTGCTGCACCGGCACCAACGTATTGGCGCCGGGGCTCATGACGGAAAAATCGGTCGCATTGACTGAAATGTCTATGGATGCGTTGGTGCCAAGGCCGGTCACGGTCAACTTGTCCGTTCCCGCATTGTTGGGGGTGTACACCACAACCCCGCTGCCCGAGGAGTCGGTGGTAATTTCTGCGGGGCTGACAGCGTTACCAAGCGCGGAGGCGACTTTGATGACCGAACCGGGAATGGCATTTCCAACTGAATCGATGGCCCGAACCGTGAACTGGGTCGCCGATCCGCCCGCCTGCAGCGCCGGGCTTCCAGCAATGGAAAGGCGAGTTCCGGTGACCGGGATCACGATCTGGCCACTGGCACTGCCGGACGTAACCGTCACGGTGATATCTCTTTGCGCTTTGTTGGCACCCGCGCTAAGACGGGCCGTCACCGCACCACTGGCGTTCGACAAGGAAGAATCGACCGTAATGACACCCGATGAGGCGGTGAATTTCACCTCCTGCGCAGCAAGGCTGACGTTCGCCGCGCTTTTGACAAATGCCGTGATGATTACCTGATCGCCAGCCGATGCCACGGAAGCCGCTGATGTCAGCACCTCAACTGCTGCCGCAGTGGACGTTGGTGCCGTCACCCCCGGCTGGGATCCGGCGCTTCCGCCGCCACCACCACAGGCTACAAGCCCTATCGCCACAAGGCCAGCCAACAAATTTTTGAACAGACGCATTGTTTGATCCCTAAACCTGAAAAATTCGATCCGAAAAACTGAGAATCAACGAGCTCCCACCCGTTCGTTGATCATTTTCGGCGTGATGAAGACCAAGGTTTCTTGCTTGCGCGCACTGCGTTCACGCGCTTTGAACAGGTTGCCGATCCCGGGAAGTTCGCCAAGGACAGGTACCTTGGTTTCCGTTTCGGCTTCTGTCAGTTCGAAGATGCCTCCGATAACCACGGTACCGCCGTTTTCTACGAGCACCTGGGTCTTGATGTGTTTGGTATTGATGGCAATGCCCTGAGCCGTCGTCTCGCCGCGGCTGTCCTTCGTGACATCGAGGTCAAGAATGATGTTGCCTTCGGGGGTGATCTGCGGCGTGACTTCGAGTTTCAGGTTCGCTTTGCGGAACGCAACGGAAGTGGCGCCACTGGCCGTCGCCTGCTGATAAGGGTACTCCGTGCCTTGCTCGATCAATGCCTTGGTCTGATCAGCAGTCACGACACGGGGACTGGAAACGATCTTTCCGCGACCGTCGGCCTCCAGCGCTGAAAGCTCCAGATTGAGAAACCGGTTGGCAGTACTGCTGAACAATGACAGCGCAAACGTGGCTGGGGAATAACCTCCCTGTCCGATTGCGGGCATGTTGACGAAGTTGCTGAGCGGACTCGCGCTTGTTTGTCCGGTGGCTCCCGAAACAGCGTCATAGGATCCGCCAACGGCGACTCGATGGGTTCCGCCAACGGAATAGCCGGCGTCTCCGCCGCGGACGCCGCGCAGATCGCCACCGCCCAGACGCACACCGAGCGACTTGCCGAAACTGTCCGATGCTTCGACGATGCGAGCTTCGATCATGACCTGACGAACTGGTACGTCCAGCTTTGTCAGCAGTTCCTGCACCGCTTGCAGACGGCCGGGTATGTCAGAGACAAAAATCTGATTGGTCCGGGGCTCGGCGACAACACCTCCACGTGAACTGAGTATCCGGACACTGTTTCCTCCACTGCCCGAATTGGCGACCAACTGGCTCGCTATTTCAGCTGCTTTCGTGTAGTTCAGCTGGAACGCCTGCGTTCGGATGGGCTCCAGCCCCTGGATTGCCAGTTGGGCTTCGAGATCCTTTTTCTCCTTGGCCGCGATTTCATCCTTTGGCGCGATCCAGATCACATTGCCGGTCTTACGCATGCCCAAACTGCGCGCATTCAGAATAATGTCCAAAGCCTGGTCCCATGGGACATCTTTCAAACGCAGGGTCACGGCACCTGTTACGGTGTCAGAGGTCACGATATTGAAGTTCGTGAAGTCTGCAATAACCTGCAGCAATGCCCGGACCTCAATATTCTGGAAATTCAACGAAAGTTTCTCGCCGGTATAAGTGGGCTCGCCACCGGTTTTCGACTTATCGGCTTTCTGAGCACGAACCTCGATTACAAACTGGTTGTCGCTCTGATAAGCGCTATGTTCCCATTGACCGCTGGGTTCGATCACCATCCTTACCCGCTCGCCGGCCTGGAACGTGGTCACCGAACGCACCGGTGTTCCGAAATCGCTGACATCCAAGCGTCGACGTAGCCCTTGAGGCAACGATGACTTCAGGAACTCCACCACAAGAGTCTGTCCTTGCTGCTTGATGTCGACGCCAACCTGATTGTTCGGCAGTTCGACAACAACGCGACCTGCACCATCACTGCCGCGACGAAAATCGACATCGCGCAATGCAAGCTGCTCCTGACTTCCTTCCGACGCGAAAACGTTGGCACTTGCAGGTGCTGAAGTAGCCGCTCTAACCGGATCCAGAATCACAAATAGACTCTTGCCACGCAATTCGGTTTTATATCCTGTCGTCTGCTTCAAATTGAGGACGACGCGGGAACGATCACCTGCCTGAACAACATTGACCGATCGAAGGTTACCCTGGTTGACCTCGACGTTCTGACGCCCCAAACCGCTACTGAACGAGGGAAAATCAAGTGCGATCCGCGCAGGCGACTGCACCGTAAAGCCGGTCGGCGGAGCCGTCAGAGGGACGCTGAGGTCAATGCGAACGACCTCGGCGCCGCCCTGTTGGCTGCCGGAAACCGCCTCGATGACATTTTGGGCCATGGCAACGGCACCGATCAGACAGGCTCCGAGGGCAATGAAGGCCCGGGCGCAAAGTCGGCCAGCCGGTATGGTTCGGTTTTTCATTTGCTCCTCTCCTGCAGTTGCAGCGCCGTTGGACGTTCAATCCATTCACCGGCAGCGTCTTGCACGATCTCGCGCAACGTCATTTCCGTTTCGGTAATTTTCATCACGCGCCCGTAGTTCTGCCCCATATAGTTCCCCGGTTTGACCTGGTAGAGCAAATTGTTGATCTGGACCAATGCAACCAATTGACCTGCCTTGTTCAGGCTACCTACCATCCGCATAGCATCCAATGGAATCGCCTCCAAAGGCTCCTTCCTGCGATTCAACTCTGGGGCAACCAAGGCGGCATTGGCGGTGGCTTTGGTCGTGTCCTGCTTTAGTGCCTGGGTCAGCTTCTCATTGCTGAAAGGATCCATCTGCTCTACCGGTCGGTAAGCTTGCGGCGTAAACTTTTTCGGCTCAGGCAATGGCGCGACTTTTGGACGGACCTGCGCCTTTTGCTCATTCATCCACTGCTGAATATCGGCAGAACCGCCACCCAGACACCCGGCCAGAAGACCCGCGAGTGCCCCCATGGGCACCCAGACCAAAACCTTTTTCATTTCTTGGCTCCCTTGGCGGCCGGCGCCGCTTTGCGCTGGGCGGCGACTTCGTCAGGGTCCAGGTAACGGAACGTCTTGGCTGTGGCATTTAACGCCAACACGTTGTCACGACTTGGCTGAACGGAGAGATTGTTCAACGTCACAATGCGTGACAAGTGTGCGATATCCGAGGCGAAAGCGCCGATATCGTGGAACCGACCCGTTACACGTATCGTGATCGGTAGCTCGGCGTAGTATTCCTTTACGGTCACCTGGCCGGGCCGAAACAGCTCGAACTGGAGACTTCGACCAATTCCCGCCTGGTTGATATCGGACAACAACGCCTCCATTTCCGACTTGCTGGGCAGTTGTTTCTCAATCTGCGTTACGTATTGCTGTACCTGTTCACGCTGCTTCTTCAGCGGTTCCAAGTTCACCGCCTGCGTCCACTTTTTCGTGAACTCTTCTTTGAGTTTGGATTCCTGCTCGCGCTCCGTCGCCAAGGTTTCTTCATGACCTCGCACCCAGGCGAACCAGAGGGCCGCGACGACACCGACAGAGACCACAAGTAACAACAGATACCGTGGCGCCGCAGGCCAGGACGCAGGGTCTTCCGGTCGGATGCCGGAGAACTGCTTGCGCAGACCTTCCACGTAGGCATTGATGTCAAAGCGGTTGCTATTTTCTGCCATCTTTTACCCCGTTCAGTTCGGTTTGGCAGCCGAAGCGGCGGCGGCTGCGCCACTGGCGGTGGTCAAGGCGACCGATGCGGTCGGCGAGGCAGCCAAAGCTGGCGCCGACGCCGTCCGCGCGCCCTGGCCTACCACAGCCGATGCGGGTGCTGAAGCAGCCGAAGCGCTCACAGCACTCGCTCGCTGCATCTGAACCCGAATCACAAAGTTGGCCACCTTCCGCAGATCACGAGGTCCCAGACTGACCGAACTGGCAACAATCTCGACCAGTTCGGGTTTCGTAAACCACGGTGTGTTGTGGCCCAGATTGCGCAGAAACTCGGCGATCCTCTCATTCGACTGGGCGACACCCCGAACCGTGATGAGCAGGTTTTCCTGCCTCATGTCGATGATGTACACCCCGGGAGGCATCTGCCGCACGATCTCTTCCAGAAGGTGGACCGGCAAATTCCGATCCGACTGCAAATCCTCCACAGCCTCCTGGCGGGCCCGCAGGGCAGCGATTTCTTGCTGCAAAGTTGCAATGTCCTTGATCTGAACGTCTAGCCGTTTTATTTCCGCCTGCAAGAAAGTGTTCTTGTCGCGTTGACTGTTGATCTGCGCATCAAGCCAGAAGTAGATACCCGTCGCGACCACAGCACCAAAGACAGCCGCGATTCCAAGGGAGACAAAAAAAGCCTCGCGCCGTTGTTTGCGCGCCGCTTCACGATGCGGCAAGAGGTTGATGAGGATCACAGCAGGAACCTCCGCATGGCCAAACCACACGCGGTCAGGTAGGACGGAGCCTCCCGCCGGAGCTTTTTCTCACGCACACCGCTGGAAACGGCCATTTCCGCAAATGGATCGACAACGGAGCAGGCAAAGGAAGTCTGTTTCGTAACGGTCTCTGTCAATGCGGGCAATGCCGCTGACCCACCAGCAAGCATCACGTAGTCGACGCGGTTATATGGCGTACTGGTAAAGAAGAATTGCAGCGCCCGGCCAACTTCCTGGGCGACACTCTCTACAAATGGTTGCAGAACAGCCGTTGCGTAATCTTCGGGGAGCTCATTGTTGCGCTTCTTGTTTTCCGCTTCCTCCGGCGTAAAACCGTAATGGCGCACGATGAGTTGTGTAAGCTGTGCTCCGCCGAAAGCTTGATCCCGGTCATATAGCAATTCCTGATTGCGTATGACTTGCATGCTCGTGGTAAACGCGCCAATCTCGAATAGCGCGACAACGGAATCCAGGCCTTTGTTCGGCAGCGCCTCTATCAAACGGCCCATTGCCAGACGAGCGGCATAAGATTCCACGTCAAGAACGACGGGTTTCAACCCAGCAGCTTCCGCCAACCCTTGGCGGTCCTGAACCTTGTCCTTGCGGGACGCCGCAATGAGGACGTCGACATCACCCGGCGAATTGGCGGTCGGCCCTACGACACAGAAATCCAGACTCACCTCATCCAAAGAAAACGGAATGTACTGGTTGGCTTCCGATTCAACCTGTATTTCCAGCTCTTGCTCGCTCATGCCCCCGGGCAAAACGATTTTCTTGGTAATGACTGCCGACGGCGGAAGTGCCATCGCTACGTTCTTGCAACGGGTACCGCTCTTCTTGACAACGCGACGCACGGCTTCGGCCACTTCATCGAATTTCTCGATATTCCCGTCCGTGACCCACCCCCGCTCCAAGGGTTCCATGGCGCAACGCTCCAGAACCAACTGTCCGGCCGCGTCCCGCCCGAGCTCAACAAGCTTCACGCTGGATGAACTTACGTCCAACCCGATCATCGGAGCGGGTTGGCGACTGAATAATGACCCGAATGAGATCAAGTCGGTCCCCTGAAACTGGCCTTGCAAGGGCCGGAAAACTTAAGATTTCACTTGAATGCTAGCAGTAAGATCATTGTCCGGCAAAGATATTTTTCGTTTTGTGCTGCAATTTCCGTTGCCAAAATCCGACGAAGCAAGCGTGTTTGTAACAGGCAGCCGAGATTTTGATCGCTGCGGTGACCAACTGCGAGGCCGCTGCCGGACTCGAAGAGCAGCTTGGAGTTGCCTTCCTATAATGGCCTGCATTCGTCCACAAGCCCCTCATGCCCCCAGGTTCAGACCATCCCCCCCCTTCCAGTGACGCAGCTCCTGGTCGGTGGGACAACCGACCGAAACGGCACTGGGCGAGTCGGTTGATCATCGGTTCGGTGGTGGCGGTCTCTGGCTTCGGGCTCTCGATTGTGCTGCTGATTGCGGTCGCTTTGGCGGTGGCATATCCCAACCTGCCCGACGTCTCTGATCTGACCGACTACCGGCCCAAACTGCCATTGCGGGTCTTTACGGCCGACGGGGTTCTGATCGGGGAGTTCGGAGAGGAGCGTCGGCACCTGACTCCCATCGCTTCGATGCCTGCCGTCATGAAGAACGCCGTTCTGGCAATTGAAGACGCTCGCTTCTATCAGCACCACGGCGTGGATTACATCGGCGTCCTGCGAGCAGGTCTAGCAAATCTCGGTCGTTTCAAGAGTCAAGGGGCATCGACCATCACGATGCAGGTTGCGCGAAATGTGTATCTCAGTTCCGAAAAGACTTACACACGCAAGATCTACGAACTCCTCCTGACCTTCAAACTGGAACATCTCCTGACCAAGGATCAGATCCTCGAGATCTACATGAACCAGATTTTTCTGGGCAATCGCTCCTACGGTTTTGCCGCAGCGTCAGAAACCTACTTCGGCAAACCGCTGCAATTTGTTACCGTGGCCGAAGCCGCCATGCTTGCGGGGCTCCCGAAGGCTCCTTCCGCCTACAACCCCATCAGCAACCCGAAACGCGCCCGCGTGCGTCAACAGCACATCATTGATCGGATGCTGGAAAACGGATTCATCACCGCGGAGCAGGCCAAGGCAGCCAAAGCAGAGACCTTGAAGATCCGCAGCAGCAGCGACCCCGCGCGCTTGCACGCAGAATTTGTCGCCGAAAACGTTCGGCAACTGGTCTTCAGCCAGTATGGCGAGGAGACTTACACACGCGGCCTGAACGTCCACACCTCGTTAAGGTCGATCGAGCAAGAAGCGGCGTACCGCGCCTTGCGCAAGGGCATCATGGACTATGAACGCCGGCAGGTCTTTCGCGGGCCGGAAGGGTTTGTCGAGTTGCCGGCAGATCCCAAGGAATGGGATGATGCGGTCGACGACGCACTGGCGGAGCATCCTGACAATGGCGACGTGATTGCGGCCGTTGTCGTTGAAGCGAGCGCGAAGCAGGTCATTGTGCTGAGGCCAAGCGGGGACCGAATAGAGATTACTGGCGCAGGGCTGCGACCTGCGCAGTCCGGCCTGTCGGACAAGGCAGCTCCGGCGGTTCGTA
Organism: Burkholderiaceae bacterium; assembly: GCA_016790575.1. Classification (GTDB taxonomy): domain Bacteria; phylum Pseudomonadota; class Gammaproteobacteria; order Burkholderiales; family Burkholderiaceae_C; genus JAEUOU01. The sequence goes on from JAEUOU010000015.1 coordinate 150,957, forward strand.
TACGAAAAGGCTCCATCATTCGGATCATGACACTCCCGGACGGCACTTGGTCCATCACCCAGTTGCCCGAAGTGGAAGGCGCTCTGGTGGCACTGGATCCCCGGACCGGCGCCGTTCGCGCCCTGGTCGGCGGCTTTGACTATGCCAAGAACAAGTTCAACCACGTGACCCAGGCCTGGCGCCAGCCAGGATCCGCCTTCAAACCCTTCATCTATTCGGCGGCTCTGGAAAAGGGTTTCACGCCGTCTACGGTGGTCAATGACGAACCGCTATTCTTCGACGCCGGGGTCACCGGCGGGCAACCATGGGAACCCAAGAACTATGACGGCAAGTTCGAAGGACCGATGCCGTTGCACATCGCCCTGGCAAAGTCAAAAAATATGGTGTCCATACGGGTCTTGCAGTCCGTGGGAGCACAGAATGCTCAGGACTGGATCACCCGCTTCGGTTTCGACGCCGAGCGGCATCCTCCCTATCTCACCATGGCTCTAGGCGCAGGCTCGGTCACAGTCATGCAAATGGCCACAGGGTACGCAGTTTTTGCCAACGGTGGCTTTCGGGTCAACCCGTGGCTCATCAGCCGCATCAGCGACCAGAAAGGGCGGGTGCTCTTCGAGGGAACCCCGCCGAAACTCGACGATAACCAGCGCGCCATTGAGGCGCGAAACGCCTTCGTAATGAACCGTCTGTTGCAGGAGGTGACACGTTCCGGCACGGCAGCCCGGGCACAGGGCACACTCAAACGTGCCGACCTCTACGGCAAAACCGGGACGACCAATGATTCCATCGACAACTGGTTCGCCGGATTTCAGCCGAGCATCGTATCGGTGGTATGGATCGGTTATGACAATCCCCGTTCGCTCGGCGAAAGCGAAACAGGAGGGCGACTGAGTTTGCCTGTTTGGATCAACTTCATGGAAACGGCGCTCAAAGGAGTACCGGTCATGGAGCCCGGCGTTCCTGAGGGCCTCGTGAGCGCCGGGGGCGAGTGGGTTTTCGATGAGCTCGCAGGCGGCGGCGTTCGCCAGATTGCGCCTCAAGCTACCGCGGCACCGGAGCCCAAAGAGCCCGCGAAGACCCCTTCCGGTGCCGACGAGCGCAACCGGATTCTGGATCTCTTCCGAAATTGACCGGTCAGACCGTGAAACGCAGAGGGGCGCCTGACTGGTTTTCGGCTTCGCGCGAGAGGATCGCGAAAAACTCGCCCTGACCTTTGCTGTCCTGCCAACAACCGTCAACCCAACGGAAGTGATACCCCCCCGACAGGGCAGCAAGCCAGACCTCCTGCAATGGCTTCTGAAGGTTGACCACAATCTGGCTGCGATTGGAAAAAGTCAGGGTGACCATGCCACCAACCCGCTGGTTGTCCACGTCGACATCCGATGTGTCATTGATACGGTCGCATGCCCTCTCCACTTGCGCCAGCAATTCCTCGGCACGATCCAGATATTCCAGGTCGGTCATTACAATCCATCCATGTCCCAGCGAGCTTGCATTCTATTCAGCATGGGCATCCTCGGCGCCGCTACGGTTGTTTTGTCGGGATGCGGGCAAAAAGGCCCGTTATTCCTTCCGACTGAGGCCGCCAGCAGCCAGCGCGCCACGCTCCCCCAGCTGATTGTTCCGCTTCCGGCGGCCTCTTCATCCACCGCCCCTCCGTCCCGATGACGACTCCAGCACTGCCCGGTTCTCCTTTCCTCTCTCAGATCGGTTCCGAATTGTTCCTGGAGGCGACTCCTCTTCAAGCCATCGCCACGGATTTCGGGACTCCGGTTTTTGCGTACTCCAAGAGCGCCATGCTGGCAGCGTTGGCCGCCTATCAACGCGCGTTTGTTGATCGCGACGCTCTGATCTGCTACGCAATGAAGGCCAATTCCTCCTTGGCTATCCTGCAACTGTTCGCCAAGGCAGGGTGTGGTTTCGATATCGTCTCGGTGGGCGAGTTGCGCCGTGCATTGGTTGCTGGCGCAAGACCGGAGCGCATCGTCTTTTCCGGTGTCGGCAAAACCCGCGAGGAAATTCGCACAGCCTTGCAAGCGGGAGTCGGTTGCTTCAATGTGGAGAGTGAAGCTGAACTGACCGTCCTCAATGACGTAGCCCTTCAATGCAGCCAGCGCGCGCCGGTCAGCATCCGCGTCAATCCCAACGTTGACGCAAAAACCCATCCCTATATTTCCACCGGTCTGAAAGGCAACAAGTTCGGAGTTGCCCACGATCGCAGCCTGCAAGCCTACCTTCAGGCGTCCAGATTACCTGGTCTGCGGGTTATCGGCATTGATTGCCATATCGGCTCGCAGATCACGGAAATGGACCCCTACCTGGATGCCATGGACCGCGTGCTGGACCTGGTCGCTGCCGTCGAGGCGACTGGCATCCGGTTGGAACACATCGATTTCGGCGGTGGTCTGGGCATCAACTACAACGGTGATACCCCCCCGCAAGCCGACGTCTTGTGGGCACGACTGTTGCAGCGCCTGGATGAACGCGGCTATGGGAACCGAAGAATTCTCATTGAGCCCGGGCGTTCTTTGGTTGGCAACGCCGGGGTCTGCCTCACGGAAGTGCTCTATCTGAAACCCGGGGAGCACAAGAATTTTTGTATTGTCGATGCCGCCATGAACGACCTGCCCCGTCCGGCGATGTATCAGGCCTTCCACCAGATCCTGCCCGTCACCGCACGCTCCGGCGAAGCCATCCGGATGGACGTGGTCGGTCCGGTTTGCGAAAGTGGCGACTGGATCGGTCGCGATCGCGATCTTTCCGTTCAGGCCGGTGACGTTCTTGCCGTGCTGTCGGCCGGCGCTTACTGCATGAGCATGGCGAGCAATTACAACAGCCGTCCGCGCGCGGCGGAAGTACTGGTGGATGGCCAGGATGTGAAGCTCATTCGCGCACGCGAAACCATCGACGACCTGATGCGCACGGAAAAACTGCTTTGATCTCTTTTTAATAGCGAAAGAGCACTGAAATACGCTGGGTATCGGCTACTTTCTCTTGAAACGCACCGCCCGCCATCCCAGCAGAGTCCCCAGCACCAACGCATAAACTGCCACCTCGGCAAAGTCCTGTTTTCCTGACCGCATCCAGAAAAAATGCAGCAAGGCGAGGCCGGCGATGCCGTAAACCGCCCGATGCAGGCGCTGCCACCGCATGGCCCCCAGCAACCGGACGGCCGAGGTGGTTGAGGTCCCCGCCAGTACCGCCAGCAGTGTGAAGGCAAGCATTCCGACCGCAATGAAAGGCCGTTTGACCAGATCGGCGCCCACTGCCGCCCAAACGAACTCCATGTCGAACATCAGGTAGCTCAATGCATGGATGAGTGCGTAGAAGGCGGTGAACAATCCCACCATGCGCCGGTAACGCGCCAGTGCATGCCAACCGGACAGAACCCGCGCGGGCGTCACCGCCAAAGTCAGGCAAAGCATCCGCAGGGTCCAGTCGCCGCTTGAACGGATCAGTGCCTCTGCCGGATTGGGCCCGAGCCGGTCCATCGTCACGCAGAACACCAGATACACGAACGGAAGCAGCAGCAGTGCCGCCAGAGCCGGTTTGCCGTACGGATGGCTGATCAGGGCGGCGGGACGCACAGACACCAGGTCAGTAGTACTTTTTCAGGTCCAAACCGGCATACATCTGGCCCACCTGGGGTTCGTAGCCGTTGAACATCAATGTCTTGCGTCGTTTCGCAAACAGTCCGCCCTCGCCAATCCGACGCTCGGTGGCCTGACTCCAGCGGGGATGGTCGACCAGCGGGTTGACATTGCCGTAGAAGCCGTATTCCTGCGGCGCCAGCCGCACCCAGCTCGTAACGGGTTCATGCTCGACGAAACGGATCCGAATCAGGCTTTTGCCGCTTTTGTAGCCGTATTTCCAGGGCACAACCAGCCGAACCGGTGCGCCGTTCTGGTTGGGCAGAACCTCGCCGTACATTCCGAACACCAGCATCGCCAACGGATTCATCGCTTCGTCAAGCCGCAAGGCCTCCCGGTACGGGAACTCCAATGCACCCGGACGAAGGCCGGGCATGACCGATCGGTCCGATTGGCTGACAAACTCGACAAACCGGGCACTGCCCAGGGGTTCGACCCGGCGAATCAGCTCCTGAAGGCTGTAACCAATCCAGGGGATCACCATGGACCAGCCCTCGACACAGCGCAGGCGGTAAATGCGTTCCTCCAGCGGAGCCATTTTGAGCAAATCGTCCAGTCCGAAGCGGCCGGGTTTGCGCACCAGTCCTTCCACATCAACCGCCCATGGCGACGTTCGCATCGAGACTGCGCCGCGGGCTGGATCGCTCTTGTCCGGACCGAATTCGTAAAAGTTGTTGTAGGACGTCGCGTCCTGGATGCTGGTGGGCGGCTCCAGCACCGTCGCGCCGGCAAGACTGGAGAGTGGCGCAGCAAGGCCAGCCCTCAACCCGGGGCGTGCCATCTGCGCCCGAGCGTCCCGCGCGGCCCATCCGGCCAGGATCGCGCCGGCACTTCCAGCCGCCATGGCGGTCAGCAAGGTGCGCCGACTGCGATAAGTCGACTGGGGGGTTATGTCACTGGGCACCTTGTGACTGTAGCCTCGGTCACGGGGGGTAAACGCCATGGTGTTCTCCTGACTTGTCTGGTTCGGTCGGTCGAACCTCCCGCTTCTTACACCACGGGCCCTCCGATGCCTCAGGCGGTGTTTCGCCCCGGCGCAGGGTCAGAAGGGCTGGTTCAAAGCGTACCGTAGCTATGCAGACCGCTGAGGAACATGTTGACACCCAGGAAGGCGAACGTGGTCACCGCCAGCCCGACCAAAGCCCACCAGGCGGCCACCGTACCTCGCAGGCCTTTCATCAGTCGCATGTGCAACCAGGCGGCGTAATTGAGCCAGACGATCAGTGCCCAGGTCTCCTTGGGATCCCAGCTCCAGTAGCCGCCCCAGGCTTCGGCCGCCCACAAAGCACCGAGCACTGTGGCGATCGTGAAAAAGGCAAAGCCTACCGCAATTGCCTTGTACATCACATCGTCAAGGATCTCGAAACTCGGCAGCTTTGCCGCAATCAGTCGTCGGGCCGCCAGAATTCCTCCGACGATCAGCGCCGATACGCCGAAATACACCGCCCAGAAATTGCTCATTCCACCGCCTGCGCCACCGGGCTGCTGGCGGAAAACGATGGGTTCAAGGCAAAGCACCATCCCCAGCAACCACAGGGGCAAGAGCCGGTACCAGCGCGTCTCTTCGGCCTGCTTCTTGATCAGATACGCGAACGCGACCATCGCTGCGATCGCAAAGGTTCCGTAGCCGACGAAATTGGCCGGAACATGGATCTTCATCCACCAGCTCTTGAGTGCAGGCACCAAGGGTTGGATCTCGTGTGCTTCGCGCACCAGCGTGTACCAGAGCAGGAAGCCCACGGCGGCGCTGACAATGAGCATCACAAATGCCCCAAGCGCGCGGGTGCGGTACTGCGATTCATAGTAGAGGTAGAACGCCGCCGTCATCCAGCAGAACATGATGAACACCTCATAAAGGTTGCTCACCGGGATATGGCCAATGTCCGGGCCGATCTGGTGGCTTTCGTACCATCGAACCATGGTACCGATCAGGGCCAAGGCCACAGCGGCCCAGGCAAGCTTGGAGCCCAGACCTTCCATGGCTTCGCCGTTATGTCTCGAAAAAATCCCGATCCAGTAAAACACCGTACTCATGCAGAACAACAGGCTCATCCAGAGGATGGCCGACTGACTCGACAGAAAGTACTTCAGCCAGAAAACAGTTTCAGCCCGCTGCAGGTCCCCCCCATAGCTGACGATCGCCAGCAGACTGAACCCCGCGACCACCAGACTCAACCGCTGCAACGGGCGCCAGAACCAGCCCAGCCAGATTGCCGCAGGCGCGGTACACAGCAGGATGACCTTCTCATAGCCATCCATAGCCAGCTGATAACGCGAAAAGGCGAAGGCGGTGCCCAACAGCACCAAAACGGCAAACAGCCAGTCGAACCAGTTCCTCCGGGCAAAGAAGCCAGGGGTCAGCGTCATCGTCGTGGTAGCAGTATTCATGGGTTTTCGGTTCGCAGTGAATCCATCAGCAAGCGCTGGCTCAATTGGTCGAACTCGCGATCGCCATCCATTGTCTTGCGATTGCTCGACAGCGCCATGGTCGCCCGCGTTCCTGTGCCATCGGTTGAGGGCGCAAGCCATACCCACAGGCGCCGCTCACGCACGTAGAGCATCGCAAAAATACCCAGGATCAGCAAGGCACACCCCAGATAGACAATGGTCTTTCCCGGCGCGCGGGCCACCTGGAAAACGCTGGCCTGCACCTGGGTGAAGTCTTTCAGCAGAAAAGCCATGGGCGCCGGGTACAACTGCGAATCCCCCAGCGACAAGACCGCCTGGGTCATGAACTGTTGCGTGAACGCTCCGCCGTCCAGGGGTTTAACGCCCGCCTTTTCGCGCGCGACGGTATCGAGCTCGAACAATGCCCCATTGAGAATGCGCACCAGCACTTCGCCGGCTCGGGCACGCTCAGCCTCCGGCACATTGGCATCCATGAACTCGACCACGGCCTGCAGCCCGCTGGTGGGCTTGCCATCTTTGCCCTCCACGCCGGCAAACAGGTCCAAAGCCTTGCGCGCCGATCCTTTGAGGGCTTCGACCATGTCCGGTCGTGCCGGGTCCACCGCCCTCGCCGCATAACGCTGCACGGCCAACTCACGCATCGGACGGTCCTGCAATGCCTGCCGCAAGCGCACAAAGCCGTCCATCGCACCCGCTTCGTCCGCAGGCACGCGCAGGTAACGCAGCGGCTCGGACGGTTTGTCGCGGACACCCAGGAGAAACACCGGTGTGCCCTCGCCCATGTCGACGGGCAGCATGTAATTGTGAAACTCACGCGCCTGACCGGAGGAATCCCGCAATTTGTAGGACACACTGGGGCCCACATTGCGCAGTTCTTTGCGGGTGACGGTCTTGTTTCCCGACCCCAGGCGCTGTTCCAGCGAAGCCCTCAAGTCCACACTGCGAACATCGGCGCCTCCGGTTGCCGTCAATGCCTTATCCCCGAAATTTTCCACGTTGATCACGCGAAGACCCGAGAACTCCAAGGTCAGCTGTTCGGCCGCAGCGCCCGGCCCCCGCACCAGTTGGGTGCTGTTGCCTATGACCCCTTCGACTTCGAAAGGCACCGTCGCCTGCGCCATCGGATAGGCCTTGAGCTTCACCCGCGAGCCCCCGTCGTCGAAACTGGACTGGTAAATTTCGATGCCCTTGAAGCTTGCCGGCTTGTTGACCTCTACGCGGGCCTCGCGCTTTTCCCCCGTTGCCTTGTCGTGAATGACGATGTCACTGGCGAACAATTTGGGCATCCCCGTCGAGTAGTACTCGACGATGAACTTCTTGAGCTCGATCGCGAAGGGGAGATCCTGCAGCAGAATCCCACCGGACTGGCTCAAAATGGCCGTCGAGGCCACCGTACCTTCGGCCACCAACAGGTTGCCCCGGAATGTCGGGTTGGATGCGGCCAGACGGTGTTGGGCTGGCACCTCGGAGATCAAGCCACCGCCACGGTACAACTCCTTGCCATTGAACCAGGTTTGCGCACGCACGATCAGGTCACCATCAAGCAAGCCACCCAGACAGATCAGCACGATGGCGCTGTGCGCGGCGATATAACCGATCTTGTTGGCGGCGCCAGCCTTGGCAGCAACCATCCAGCCATTTTCACGACGCTGCAGGCGCACCTTCCAGCCCCCGCCGGCGAGCATCTGCCCGATACGGTGCGCTTCCTGCTCCGGAACAGACGGCAGCGCGGCCTCGGCGCGGTGATGAAACGCCTGGAGGCTTTGCTCCCGGATATGTTCCTTATAGGCTTTGAGGTCCGCCAGAATCTTCGGGGTATTGCGCGCAATGCACAGTGACGTGCTGATTACCAGAAAGGCCAGGATGAGCAGAAACCACCACGCGCTGTAGATCGCATAGAGGTCCAGCGCGCCAAAAACCTGTGCCCAGAATGGGCCGAACTGATTGATGTAATTGTTGACTGGCTCATTTTGCTTGAGCACCGTCCCGATCACTGACGCAATACAGATGATCGTCAGCAATGCGATCGCAAACCGCATGGAAGACAGCAGTTCAACGGCCGCCGACCAGGCCCGTGAGGGAGTCTGGTCGACGTCGCGATCGGTGATTTCAGACATTCAAATCAATCGAAAGAGGCAGGAAAAAAGGCGGACCCGTTCAACAGGCCCGCCCTTGACGGAAGTCTGCACCACGCCGCCACTCACTGTCGGCCCAGCACTTCAGAAGCCCGGGACACCGCGAATATTAACGTCAGCTTATTTACCCGGGCACAGCGGGGACATTACCGCTGCGCAACAGCGCCGCCGATCACCGAAGTCCGGCGATGTAGTCGGAGACCGCCTTGATTTCCCGGTCGTTCATTTTTGCCGCCACATCGCGCATTTGGGCGTTGTTGGCCCGCACGCCATCGCGGAATGCCACCAGCTGGGCTGCGGTGTAGTCGGCATGTTGTCCTTTGAGACGCGGGTACTGTGCCGGAATACCGGCACCATTGGGGCTATGGCAGCCGGCACAGGCCGCGATCTGGCGGTCAGCGATACCCCCGCGATAAATGCGCTCGCCCAACGTGACCAGCTTTTTGTCTTTGGCAGCGCCATCCTTGGCCTTCTTGGAGGCCAGCCAGAATGCAATGTTCCTCATGTCTTCGTCCGACAGCGCCGAAGCGAACCCCTTCATGATGGCGTTGTCGCGCTTGCCGCTCTTGAATTCCTGCAATTGCTTGACCAGATATTCGGGGTGTTGCTGCGCCAGACTGGGGTTGGCCGGCGTAGTGGAGTTGCCGTCGGCACCGTGGCAGGCCGCGCAAACGGCAAAACTGGCCTCACCCTTGACCAGATCGGGCTTGGCTGGCTGGGCCGCCTTGTTGTCGGCGGCCAGGGCCGCAGTGGAAAACAGGGCAAGCAGCAGGAACGAGGCAAACGGCTTCATGGCTTAATTCGCTGAAAAGTGGGTTGGCGCAAAACCCTGTGATTCTACAATGCCGCCTTGCGCCTGGAGTCTCAGGCGCCCTCCACGGCCACTACATGTCCCCACACACCCCGCAACCGGCGCAACCGGCTGCTCTTGCCCTTCCGGAGTCTTCCGGAGCTGACATGGTCACCGCCAAGGTCGCGCTCGGCTGGATGCACACAGCCCGCTTTCTGACAACGGCGGCGCAGTTGCACCATCTGCCCGCGCTCGACGTTCCTGAAATTGCCTTTGTCGGCCGCTCCAATGCCGGCAAGTCAACCTGTATCAATACGCTGACGCAGCAAAAACAGCTGGCCTTCGCGTCGAAGAAGCCGGGCCGCACCCAGCACATCAACCTGTTCAGCCTGGGCAAACAGGGTGTGCAGGACGCCGTGCTCGCCGATCTGCCGGGTTACGGTTATGCGGCTGTCCCCAAAGACGACAAGATCCGCTGGCAGCGTGTCATGGCGAATTACCTGGTCACGCGCGAGAATCTCACTGGCGTGGTCATGTTGTGCGACCCCCGGCATGGTCTGACCGAACTGGATGACATCCTGCTGGACGTCATCCGTCCCCGGGTTGAACAAGGCCTGAAGTTTCTGGTCCTGCTGACCAAAGCCGACAAACTGACCCGGGCCGAAGGCGCCAAAGCCTTGTCGATTGCCCGGCTGCAGGCTGGTGGAGGCGAAACCCGTCTTTTTTCCGCGCTCAAACGCCAGGGCGTCGAGGAGGTTGCGCAGTTGCTGTGGCACTGGAGTCATCCACCCGACCGCCCGGTAAGCGGCGATGCTGTGCCCGGAGCGCCCGCCGTGGACTCTGATGTGGGCGAAATACCGGCGTCGATACCACAAAGACCATAGCAACAAACGACCGTTTTGCGCTGGGTATTGGCACATTCGGCCATAAATCAAGCGAATCAGGCGTACACCGAGGCCTGGCCTGCCGGACGGGTCTTGAATCGGCGGTGGGTCCAGAGGTATTGGGTCACGTTGTCGACGATCAGGCCTTCGAGCAAGCGGTTCATTCGCGCGGTATCGGCGACGGCATCCGCGGTCGGGAAATCCGGCCAAGCCTCGCTCACGGACACCGTGTAGCCCTGCGGTGTCAAACGCGTCGTGACCGTCTGCACCGACGCGCGTGCCACGCGGGCAAACCGCGACAGCGACGTTGTTGTGGCCGTCGGAACCCCGAAGTACGGTACGAATTCGGACACCAGCGGCCCGTAGTCCAGGTCCGGGAGCAGGTACAGGGCGGCGCCGTCGCCCAGCGCCCGGGCGATCTGGCGTACCCCTTCGGTGCGAGGAAACTGCATCGGCGCACCAAAGCGCTGGCGGCCGGATTCCAGCCAGGCATCCAGAGCCGGCTTGTACTGGCGCATGTAAATCGTGGCAAAAGGCCGGTCAAAGTGCAGGTTCAGGGCCGCCCAGCCCGCATCGAGCCCGACAAAATGGGGGGCGAACAACACCTGCGGCTGCGCCGCACGCAGCGAGTGAATGGAGCCCTCCAGCTGCAATCGCTGGCGGACGGTGGCCTCCTGGCCATGCCATAGCCAGCTGCGATCAAGCCAGGCCTGACAGAACACCACAAAATGACGGCGGGCACAGTGTTCGCGCTGCGCAGCACTCCACTGCGGAAAACACAGGCCAAGGTTGATCAGCGTCACCCGCCGCCGGGACCGGGCCAGCCGATACAGAAGCTGTCCCAGGCACCAGCCCAGCGCCCGGATCACGGGCAGCGGCAGGGGTGCGATCAGCCGCATGAAAGCAATGCCGGGGTGCACCTTCAGTCCTCCTTGCGGGGTTGCTTGTAGCGCGCGTAACCCCACAGGTATTGCTGTGGACACTCCCGGATCAGCCGCTCCATTTCGGCATTGATCTGCTCCACGGCCGCGTCCAGTTCGGGAGACAGCGGACGACTCATTTCGCGAAAGTGCAGGCGATAACCCCGCCCCCAGGGCAGCCGCTCACCCCAGACCAGGAGCGCTGTCGCGCCGGTCTGCAGCGCCAGCCGTGCGGCGAGGGTCATGGTGTACGCCGGCCGCCCGAAAAATGGCGCCCATTGCCCCATGCCCTGCGGCGGCACCTGATCGGGCAGCAGACCGACCGCCTGACCGGCACGCAGTGCCTTGATCATCTGCCGCACACCGGCCAACGTGGTCGGAGCTGTCGCCAGACCGGGCCGCTGGCGCGAGCCCTCCACAATGGCGGCCAGCCAGGCTTGCCGCGCTGGCCTGTACAACACCGTGATGGGCCCGTGCGCCGCGCTGTATCGTTGCGCCAGCCCCTGGGCGGTAACCTCAAAACAGCCCAGGTGGGGCGTCAGAAAAACCACCCCTTTGCCACGGGCGTAGGCCGCATCCACGGCCGCCAGCCCCTCCCATTCGAACCGGACCGGCCCCCCAAGCCACAAACGCGGCAATTCGCTGGACATCCGCCCGGCATGGCCGACCGCCGCATGCACCTGGACAAAGCCATAACCCGCCTGCGCCGCATTGGCGAGAAAGCGGGCCCGGTAGCTGGGCGAAAGCAGAAACGACAGCCAGCCCAGCACCACGCCGAGGCCGTGCAGCACCACCAGCGGACAGTGTGAAAACAGGCGAAACAGTGAGGACATCGGCCACTTGGTAAAATCAACCCGTCGCCGAGTTAACTGAGCAACTTGCAGGGCGACGGTAAAAAGTACTGCTAAAGCGTTCGCCAGGCATTCCGCAGGGCAACGCGCCATGCAAGCAACGGAGTGTATTCAAATGGCGAACGACTTTCTTTTCACATCCGAATCCGTCTCGGAAGGGCACCCCGACAAGGTGGCCGACCAGGTTTCCGACGCAATCCTGGATGCCATCTTCACCCAGGACCCGCGCTCGCGCGTCGCCGCAGAGACGCTGACCAACACCGGTCTGGTGGTGCTGGCCGGCGAGATCACCACGAACGCCCACGTGGACTACATCCAGGTCGCGCGCGACACCATCAAGCGCATCGGCTACGACAACACCGAATACGGCATCGACTACAAGGGCTGCGCCGTCATGGTCTGCTACGACAAGCAGTCCAACGACATCGCCCAGGGCGTGGACCACGCCTCCGACGACCACCTGAACACCGGCGCCGGCGACCAGGGCCTGATGTTCGGCTACGCCTGCGACGAAACGCCGGTGCTGATGCCCGCGCCCATCTACTACGCCCACCGTCTGGTGGAGCGCCAGGCCGAGCTGCGCAAGAGCGGCAAGCTGCCCTTCCTGCGCCCCGACGCCAAGAGCCAGGTGACGATGCGCTACGTGGACGGCAAGCCGCACAGCATCGACACCGTGGTGCTCTCCACGCAGCACGCGCCCGAGTACAGCCTGGGCCACAAGATGACCGACGCCTTCTACGAGGCGGTGCGCGAAGAGATCATCAAGCCGGTGCTGCCGAAGGAATGGCTCACCAGCGACACCAAGTACCTGATCAACCCGACCGGCCGCTTCGTCGTCGGCGGCCCGCAGGGTGACTGCGGCCTCACGGGCCGCAAGATCATCGTCGACACCTACGGCGGCGCCTGCCCGCACGGCGGTGGCGCGTTCTCCGGCAAGGACCCGTCCAAGGTGGACCGTTCGGCCGCCTACGCCGCACGCTACGTGGCCAAGAACGTGGTCGCGGCCGGCCTGGCCAAGCAGTGCCAGGTGCAGGTGGCCTACGCCATCGGCGTGGCCAAGCCCATGAACGTGACCATCTACACCGAAGGCACGGGCAAGCTCCCCGACGAGAAGATCGCTGCCCTGGTCAACGAGCACTTCGACCTGCGACCCAAGGGCATCATCCAGATGCTGGACCTGCTGCGCCCGATCTACGAGAAGACCGCGGCCTACGGCCACTTCGGCCGCGAGGAACCCGAGTTCGCCTGGGAGCGTACGGACAAAGCTGCAGCGCTGCGCGCTGCAGCCGGGCTGTAGGCCCGCCGCGCGCCGCGCCCGCCCTCACTCAGCCCGGGTCCACCGCCAGCCGATTGACGCCGCCCGCCCTTGCCGATTGCAGCGCCGCATCGGCCCGGTCGAGCAGGCGCTGGTAGTCGGGGTGGCCGTCGAAGGCCGCCGCGCCCACGCACACGGTCACCCCGGTGCCCGGCAGACCCGGGATGCGCACCTGCATCGCCTCCACCTGCTGGCGCAGGCCTTCGGCCAGCGGCGGCAACTGGGAGGCGTTCACCTCCACCAGCAGCAGCAGGAACTGCGCCTCGCCCACGCGGAACACGAAGTCGCCGGCGCGAACCCGGTCCTGCAGCGTGTCGGCCACCGCCGACAGCACGGTGTCGGCGGCCTCGTGGCCCAGCACGTTGCGCAACTCGTCGAAGCGGTCGATCTCGGCCAGCACGATCCCGAAGCTGCCGTGCTGGCGCTGCGCGTACGCGATCTCGCGCTTGGCCACGGTGGGAAAGTAGCGCCGGTTCAGCAGCCGCGTGACCCCGTCGCGCCCGTCGTCGCCGGCGATGCTGCGGTCGAACATCGAAGCCAGCAGCGCCTTGATCTCGCCGATGGCCTGCTGGAAGCGCGCCACGGCGTCGCGGCCCCGGGCCGGGTCACCGCGGCTGGCCACCAGCGCGGGCTGCAGCCGCTCCTCGATCTCGGCCATGCAGGCGTGGATGCGCGCGAGTTCCGGCGCGCCATCGAAGAGGATCGAGGCCTTGTGGTGCAGCCACACGCCGAAGGCCCCGGGCGACTGCTCCGGCACCGAATCGGCCACCGGCCAGTAGCCGGCCATCAGGATCTCGTGCGCCCACTCGAGCAGGTGCGACTTCTGGCGTTCGCGCTCGGCCTTCAGGTCCTGCGACAGGAAGAACAGTCGATAGGCCTCGTCGGTGCGGGCATGGCGGTCGGCGCTGCTGGCGCTGGCGCCGGCCATCACCTCCAGCGC
>JAEUOU010000035.1 GCA_016790575.1 Burkholderiaceae bacterium
GAGATCGCGGCGGCGAAGGCGGGAACGATCGCGCTCATCATGACGCATAGCCATGCGCTCGATCTCGACCTCGCGGCGGCGGCTCTGGCGAACCCGGACATCGCCTTTACCGGGGTGATCGGCAGTGCAACCAAACGTGCGCGGTTCCTCTCGCGGCTGCGGGCAATAGGGCTGGCGGCGGAGAGGATCGATGCGCTCGCCTGCCCGATCGGCATGCCCGGACTCGGCAAGGAGCCGGCGGTGATCGCCGCCGGTCTGGCGGTGACCCTGCTCGAAATCCGCGCGAAGCAGGGGCAGACCTCAAACAGTCTTGTACAAGACCTGAAACTGGTATCTTCTGAGACAAAACGAGTGCGGCCCTGAATGGTCGCCAGACACCAAGGGGGCAAATATGGGCGACAATCGGGTTCATCCTGTCGATGAGGTTCTTCCTGCGCCGCGATTGACGGCGCTGGGCTTGCAGCATGTGCTGGTGATGTATGCCGGCGCGGTGGCGGTGCCGCTGATCGTGGGCCGCGCGCTGGAACTGACACCGCAACAGGTTGCGTTTCTCATCAATGCCGATCTCTTCGCCTGCGGCGTGGTGACGCTGATCCAGGCCTTCGGCATTCCGGGGGTCGGCATCCGCCTGCCGGTGATGATGGGCGTGACCTTCGCCTCGGTGGCGCCGATGCTGGCGATGATCGGCGCGGGCAAGGCGGCCGGCGTGCCCAAGGAGCAGGTACTCAACCTGATCTACGGCTCGGTGATCGCGGCCGGCATTTTCGGCTTCCTGATTTCGCCCTTCGTCTCGCGCATGCTGCGCTTCTTCCCGCCGATCGTGACCGGCACGATCATTCTGGTGATCGGCATCTCGCTGATGCGGATCGGCGTCAACTGGGCGGCGGGCGCGCCGGTGGATACGATCCCGAGCTATGGCGACCCGGTCCATCTCGGTGTCGCCGCGTTTGTGCTGCTGACCATTCTCGCCATCACCAAATACGGCAAGGGGTTTGTCTCGAATGTCGCGGTTCTGCTCGGCATCGTGATCGGCTCGGTGGTTGCTTTCGCGATCGGCAAGATGAGCTTTGCGAAAGTGGCGACGGCGCCGTGGTTCGGGCTGGTGCTGCCATTCAATTTCGGCATGCCGATCTTCGAGCCGGTGGCCATCATCACGATGTGCCTCGTGATGATCGTGGTGATGATCGAATCGACCGGCATGTTCCTCGCCCTGGGCGAGATGACCGACCGCAAGGTGGACCAGAAGGCACTCACCGCCGGACTGCGCACCGACGGCCTGGGCACACTGATCGGCGGCATCTTCAACACCTTTCCCTACACCAGCTTTTCGCAGAACGTCGGTCTGGTGGGCGTCACCGGCGTCAAGAGCCGCTTTGTGTGTGTGGCCGGCGGCGTGATCCTGATCGTGCTGGGCCTCTTGCCCAAGATGGCGGCGCTGGTGGAATCGCTGCCCACCTTCGTGCTGGGCGGCGCCGGACTGGTGATGTTCGGCATGGTGGCCGCCACCGGCATCCGCATCCTGGCCCAGGTGGACTACCAGGGCAACCGCAACAACCTGTTCATCGTCGCGGTGTCGGTCGGCTTCGGCATGATTCCGCTGGTCGCCCCCAACTTCAAGCAGTGGCTGCCGCACGGCCTGCACCCGCTGATCGAATCCGGCATCTTGCTGGCGTCGATCGCCGCCGTGGCCCTGAACCTGTATTTCAACGGCACCGGTGGCGACCAGGACGCTGCCGTGCGTGCCGCGCGCCAGGCCGATGCCCATTGACCGGGGTGCCGCGCCGGCTCGCAGCGCACGCTGAACAGCTCGGTCGCCTCGCCATGCGTTAGGCTAATGCCTTGTATTGCCCCTCAGCCAGACTTGCGAAACCCCATGACCGACCAACTTTCCCCCGCCGAAAGAGCTTTGCGCGACGCCGCATTCGAATACCACCGCTCACCCCACAAGGGCAAGATCGCCGTCACCCCGACCAAACCGCTGTCCAACCAGCGCGACCTGTCGCTGGCCTACTCCCCCGGCGTGGCCTATCCGTGCCTGGCCATCCAGCAGGACCCCAGCCTGGCCGCCGACTTCACCGCCCGCGGCAACCTGGTCGGTGTGGTGACCAACGGCACCGCGGTGCTTGGCCTGGGCGACATCGGCCCGCTGGCCGGCAAACCGGTGATGGAGGGCAAGGGCTGCCTGTTCAAGAAATTTGCCGGCATCGACGTGTTCGACATCGAACTGGCCGAACGCGACCCGGACAAGCTGATCGACATCATTGCCGCGCTGGAGCCCACCTTGGGCGGCATCAACCTGGAAGACATCAAGGCGCCGGAGTGTTTCTACATCGAGAAGAAACTCACCGAACGCATGGGCATTCCGGTGTTCCACGACGACCAGCACGGCACTGCCATCATCTCCGCCGCCGCGCTGATCAACGGCCTGGAGCTGGTGGGCAAGGCCATCGGTGAGGTCAAGGTGGCGGTGTCCGGCGCCGGCGCCGCCGCCATCGCCTGCCTGGACGTCATGGTGGGACTGGGGGTGCGGCGCAGCAACATCTTCGTCTGCGACTCCAAAGGCGTCATCTACGACGGCCGCCCGGGCGGGTACGACGAATCCAAGGCGCGTTACGCCCAGAAGACCGATGCCCGGCACCTGGCCGATGCGGTGAATGGCGCCGACGTGTTCCTGGGCTGCTCGGCCGCCGGGGTGCTGACCGCCGAGATGGTCAAGACCATGGCGCCGAAGCCGATCATCCTGGCGCTGGCCAACCCCGAGCCCGAAATCCGCCCCGAGCTGGCCAAGGCCGTCCGGCCGGACTGCATCATCGCCACCGGCCGCTCGGACTATCCGAACCAGGTCAACAACGTCCTGTGTTTCCCCTACATTTTCCGTGGCGCGCTGGACTGTGGCGCCACCCGCATCACCGAGTCCATGAAGCTCGCCTGTGTGCGCGAGATTGCCGCACTGGCCAAGGCCGAGACCAGTGACGAAGTGGCCACCGCCTACGCCGGCCAGGATCTGGCCTTCGGCCCCGAGTACCTGATACCCAAACCATTCGACTCGCGCCTGATCCTCAAGATCGCACCGGCCGTGGCGCAGGCCGCCGCGGATTCCGGTGTGGCGGCGCGACCCATTACCGACATGGAGGCCTACACCGAAAGCCTGACGCGCTTTGTGACCCAGACCGGCTTGCTGATGCGCCCCATCTTCAATGCCGCCAAGTCGCTGCCCAACAACCGCAAGCGCGTGGCCTATGCCGATGGCGAAGACGAGCGCGCGCTGCGCGCCGCACAGATGGCCATCGACGACCACCTGGCGGTGCCCATCCTGATCGGACGCCCGTCGGTGATCGCCGCACGGATAGAAAAGGCCGGCCTTCGCATGCGCCTGGGTGTGGATGTCGAGAACGTCAACCCGGAGGACGACCCACGGTTTCGCCAGTACTGGGAGCATTACCACCTCTTGATGAAACGCAATGGCGCTTCTCCCGAAGTGGCCAAGGCGGCGGTACGGCGCTCCAACACCATCATCGGCTCGCTGATGGTGTCCCTGGGCGATGCCGACGCGCTGATCTGTGGCCTCGTGGGCAGCTACATGACCCACCTCGAGCGCATCGACGCCATCCTCGGCAAAAGACCCGGGGTACGCAACTATGCGGCAGTGAACGCGCTGATGACCAACAAAGGCCCGCTGTTCATCACCGACACCTACGTCAATGACGAGCCCGACGCCGAGCAACTGGCCGAGATCGCCTGGATGGCCGCACAGGAGGTCCAGCGCTTCGGCCTGCCGCCGCGGGTCGCCTTTCTGTCGCATTCGAGTTATGGCTCGTCAAAGCGGGCGTCGGCCCGCAAGATGCGCCTGGCGCGCGACCTGTTCGTTGCCGCCCACCCCGAGATCGAATGCGATGGCGAACTGCATGGTGACGCTGCCTTGCAGCCGGAAATCCGCAACGTCTATCTGCCCGACTCCACCCTGAAAGGCACCGCCAATCTGCTGGTGTGTCCCAACCTGGATGCGGCCAACATCCTCTACAACGTGCTCAAGGAAACCGCCAGTGGCGGGGTCACGGTGGGTCCGATCCTGATGGGCGGCGCCGGTACAGCCTATATCCTCACGCCAGCAGCCACCGTTCGTCGGGTGCTGAACATGACCGCCGTCGCCGCCAGCAACTCGCTGCGCCCCGAGGCCAGCCGCAGCTGATCGGACTCGTCGCCGGGCGGCCCCCGATCGATCCGCCCGTTTCGAGTGCGTCATGCACCGAAAGCGGGCTCCATCAGGGTATTTCAGGATGCTGACTCGCTGCGAAGCGGTGCAAACTGTATACAGTTTATGTATTCAATCCTTCCCGGCACCGTGCCTATGCTTGGCGGGAGCTGGCACTGTCCTTGCTGCTAACCCCTTGTCAACCGACCTTCTGCAAACGGAGTCCTCATGAAAAAGCGTACTTTCCTCAAGACCACCGCCGCCTTGGCTGCCGCCGCCGCTTTCGGCAGCGCACACGCCCAGGTCACCCCCATCAAATTCCAGCTGGACTGGCGCTTTGAAGGGCCTTCGGCGCTGTTCCTGCTGCCTCATGCCAAGGGCTACTTCAAGGATTCCAAGCTGGATGTCACCATCGACTCCGGCAACGGTTCCGGCGGCACCGTCACCCGGGTTGCCTCGGGTTCCTACGACATGGGTTTCGCCGACCTGGCCGCGCTGATGGAGTTCCATGCCAATAACCCCGACGCGCCCAACAAGCCGGTTGCGGTCATGATGGTCTACAACAACACGCCGGCCGCCGTGCTGGCGCTCAAGAAGTCCGGCATCAAGACCACCGCCGACCTCAACGGCAAGAAGCTGGGCGCTCCGGTGTTCGATGCGGGCCGCAAAGCCTTCCCGATCTTCCAGAAGGCCAATAACATCAGCTCCGTCAACTGGGTTTCGATGGACCCACCGCTGCGCGAGACAATGCTCGCCCGTGGCGACATCGACGCCATCACCGGATTCTCGTTCACCTCGATGCTGAACCTGGAGGCGCGGGGCGTCAAGCCAGAGGACATCGTGGTGATGCCCTACGCCGATTACGGCGTCAAACTCTACGGCAACGTGATCATCGCCTCGCCCAAGTTCATCAAGGAGAACCCGGCCGCCGTGAAGGCCTTCCTGAGCGCTTTTGCCAAAGGCGCCAAGGAAGTCATGGCCAAACCGGATGCGGCAATCGACTTCGTCAAGCAGCGTGACGGCATCATCAACGTGCCGCTGGAGACCCGCCGCCTGAAAATGGCCATCGATGCCGTCGTCGCCAGCCCGGACGCCCGCAAGGAAGGCTTTGGCCAGGTCGTTCCCGGGCGTCTGGCACTGATGGCCTCCCAGGTGTCCGACGCGTTCAACACCAAGACCCGCATCAACCCCGATGCGGTCTGGAACGGCTCCATGTTGCCGAGCGCCGCCGAGCTGAACATCCTGCCCCCGGCAGGCAAGAAGTAAGGCCCTTGCGTCGCCGGCGCCTGCGGGCCCGGCGTCCGTCCACGCCGGGTGCGCCCGCGCGCCCGTCCGCCGCCCTTCAGGACCCCAGGCACCATGACTGAAACTTCCGCCCCTCCGAAGACGCCCTACTTTGTCGACTTTGACGATGTCTGGCTGGCCTACAACGACGAGCTGCTCGCCAAGAGCCAATACGCGGTCGAAGCCATCGACCTGAAAATGCATGACGGCGAGTTCATCGCCATCGTCGGACCATCGGGTTGCGGGAAATCCACTTTCATGAAGCTGGCCACCGGCCTGAAGCGGCCGTCGCAGGGGCAGATTCACATTGACGGCAAACTCGTCACCGGTCCGCTGAAAATCTCTGGCATGGCCTTTCAGGCGCCCTCCCTGCTGCCCTGGCGCACCACACTCGACAACGTGCTGCTGCCGCTGGAAATCGTCGAGCCGTACCGCAGCCAGTTCAAGTCCCGCAAGGCTGAATTCGAGGCCCGCGCCGTCAAGCTGTTGCAGTCGGTCGGCCTGAAAGGCTACGAACGCAAGTTCCCGTGGGAGCTGTCCGGCGGCATGCAGCAGCGTGCCAGCATCTGCCGTGCGCTCATTCACGAGCCCAAGATGCTGTTGCTCGACGAGCCTTTCGGTGCGCTGGACGCGTTCACCCGCGAAGAGCTCTGGTGCACACTGCGCGACCTGTGGGAAGCCCAGCGCTTCAACGTCATTCTGGTCACCCATGACCTGCGCGAATCGGTTTTCCTGGCGGACACGGTGTATTGCATGAGCAAAAGCCCGGGCCGCTTTGTGGTCAAGAAGGAAATCACCATTCCCCGCACCCGTGACCTGGAAGTGACCTACACCCCCGAGTTCACCGACATCGTGCACGAGTTGCGCGGCCACATCGGTGCCATGCGCAAGCAGGGCACCGTCATCAACCAGTGAACCGCCGAGTCTGGAGTACGCCATGAACAACAAGCAACTCGAACGCTGGTCGCCGCTGATCCTGCTGACGCTGATTGTCATCATCTGGCAGGCGATCTGCTCGATATTCAACGTATCGGAGTTCATCTTCCCGAGTCCGGCCCGCATTTGGGAGCAGACGGTCGAGTTCAAGGCCGTCATCGCCCAGCATGCCTGGCGCACTTTCTGGGTCACCATGGCCGGATTCGGCATCGCCATCATCGTCGGCGTGCTGCTGGGCTTCCTGATCGGCAGCTCGCGCCTGGCCTACGCCGCGGTCTACCCGCTGATGACCGCCTTCAATGCCCTGCCCAAGGCGGCTTTTGTGCCGATTCTGGTGGTGTGGTTCGGCATCGGCATCGGCCCGGCGATCCTGACCGCCTTCCTGATCAGCTTCTTCCCGATCATGGTGAACATCGCCACCGGCCTGGCCACGCTGGAACCTGAACTGGAAGACGTGCTGCGCGTGCTGGGCGCCAAACGCTGGGACGTGCTGGTCAAAGTGGGCCTGCCCCGTTCAATGCCTTATTTTTACGGTTCGCTCAAGGTGGCGATCACCTTGGCCTTTGTCGGCACCACGGTGTCGGAGATGACCGCGGCCAACGAAGGCATCGGTTACCTGCTGATCTCGGCCGGTTCGTCCTTGCAGATGGGACTGGCCTTCAGTGGCCTGCTGGTCGTTGGCGTGATGGCGATGGCGATGTACGAGCTGTTCAGCTTCATCGAAAAGCACACCACCGCCTGGGCCCACCGTGGTTCCCAACACTGAAGCCCCCGCCCCGACAGAGAGCGGCGAGGCGCGCCAGCCCCTCACGCCGGCGCGGGTCGAGCGGGCTTTGCGCCATGCCAATGCCGTCGCAGCGCGCGTGAAGGCCCAAGGCCGGCATCCTTTCGGCGCGGTGCTTCTGGCCCCGGACGGCGAAACGGTGCTGATGGAGCAAGGCAACGTCGATACCGTCAACCATGCCGAATCCACCCTGGCCCGCGCCGCCGCCGCCCGCTACGACGCCGACTACCTGTGGCAGTGCACCCTGGTCACCACCGTCGAGCCCTGTGCCATGTGCGCCGGTACGCAGTACTGGGCCCATATCGGGCGGCTGGTCTACGGCATGACCGAACGCCGTCTGCTGGAGCTGACCGGCAACCACGGCGAAAACCCCACCATGGACCTGCCGTGCCGCACGGTGCTGGCTGCCGGGCAGAAATCCATCGAGGTCATCGGTCCGGTGCCGGCGGTGGAAGACGATATCGCGGCGCTGCACCGCGATTTCTGGAAAAAATAGATAAAGAGCCGCAATAACCATCGTGAATAGGTCTTCTTTAGCTATATAAAATATAGCTAAACGGCTCGTTTCAGTCGATGGCGTGCTGACGGTTCAGCTGGCGGGCAATGATGTCGTGGTTGAGCCAGAGCACGGGGCCGCTCGGCGCCGAAGATTCACCGAACATCAGCGGCCCGGTGCCTTCGATCACCAGCGCGCTCAACAGGTCGGTCACCAGGGCCTTGGTGTCTTTATGCAGTTTCTGGATCTCTTCGGAGGTGCCTATCGTCAGACCCGCCTGCTCGGCCGTGTTCGCCATGGGCCAGGCAGCAAAGTCGCGGAACGGGATCATCACCGCGCTGGTGTGGAAGGCGTCGACCTTCTGCAGCATGGCCTCGACGGTCATACCCTCGGCCAGAAGGTCGGCACAGGCCTGCCACTGCGCCTGCGCCCACGCGCCGCCACCCTCGCGCCGGAGTGCGTTCAGCAAGGCTACCAGCGGCAATTCGACGCCCGCGAAGATGTCCGAGGAATTGGTGCGGATTTCCGGGCAGTTGTAAACCGTGGCCTTCACGCCCTGCGCCCACGCCGCCTGGGCGATGCGCTCCAGGCGCATCTTGGCGTAACCCTGGGTGTAGTTGGTGTACGTCTGCCAGGTGTAGGTACCGTCGACCAGGATTTCGGTGCCGTGATAGCCATAGGCCGAGTAGCGCACCTGGCCGCCCGCTGCCTGCACCCGCTCGCGCAGCGCGCGGCTGGCCTCGATCAGGTGGCCGAAGGTGTTGGCCGATACTTCGTCGAAATTCATCAGGATCAGCTTGCCCAGATCGCTGTCCAGCAGCGTCTGCGACGACAGGAAGCGCTCGCCGCGCCCCTTGTAGACCCGGTTGGCGATCGCCAGGAACACCTTGGCCTTGGGAATGCCGCCGGCCATGGTGTGGGCAAAAAACACGTTGGCGCCGTCCGGCACCCGGGCGTCCAGCTGCGCCATCACCTGCGCCAGGGTGTCGGTGAAGCGCTTCACCCCCACGGCGCGGCACTGTTCGATATGGTCCCAGTCGAGTTTGTCCTCGGTCCAGGTCTTGAGTGTCAGCTTGCCCAGCATCTCGGTCGGTGTGGGCGTGCCGGCGGGCGCGTCCTGGTCGAACCCGGCCATCAGCGGCAGGTTGATGATGCTGCCGCCGAGCGCGGCCTCGGCCTGCGCCAGTTCCTCGTCGTTGAGCGGACGCAGCGCGTTGGCTTCGTCCCGCCGCCCGACGGTGATGCCGACCATCGTCATGCCGGCCTTGCGGGCCTCGTTCACCAGGCCGTTGGCATAGCCGCGACCGAAAAGCTCGCCGAAAAGGACAAAAACGTCGCCCGGCCGAAAAATGTTGTGCTGCGGAAGTTCGCGCAGGGGTGTCAGTGTGTTCATGTGCCTATTATTGCGTCTGCCAGCGGCGCTTTCGCCGTCCCCGCGCCGGGCGCCTTCTGGCCTGTTTTCTGCTTCCCTGACCGTGCACCGCCTCGCGAAGCGGCGACTCCCCCCTTTATCCGGCAAAAACATCGTTTACCCAGAGCAAAAAGGTCACTTTCAGCTATGGTTTTCGCACTGAACAGGCGTCACTTCAACGCCGGCACACCATGACCTGGCACGCGCGCCTGCACCTGGACTACACCGCTGAACAGGGTCGCACGGTGGTGCGACACCGGCACGACGGGCCGTTGCGCATCCTGCAGAGCCTGTACCCGGAGGGCGACGCCATCTGCCACAACGTGCTGGTGCATCCTCCGGGAGGACTGGTCGGCGGCGACCTGCTCGACATCGCGGCAACGGTGGCGCCCGGTGCCCATGCGCTGGTCACCACACCCGGGGCGACCCGCTTCTACCGTTCGGCGGGGCAGACCGCCGTCCAGCGCTCGCAGCTGATGCTGGCGGCGGGCGCCCGCGCCGAATGGTTGCCGCTGGAGGCCTTGTGTTACGACGCCTGCCAGGCAGAGAACCACCTGGTCGCGACCGTGGAACCCGGCGCCGAGCTGCTGGCCTGGGACTGCACGGCGCTCGGCCTGCCGGAAGCCGGGCAGCCATTTTTGCGTGGCCGCTTTCTGCAACACATCGAAGTGCCGGGCGTCTGGCTGGAGCGCGGCCACATCGCCGCCGACGACAGGCGATTGCTCGACGGGCCCCAGGGGCTGGCCGGGCACCGCTGCCTGGCCTCGGTGTTTGTTGTCGTCGGATCGCCGCTGGCGCGCACCCGGCGCGAAGCCCTGCTGGACGCCGCCCGCGCCGTCATCGACATCGCCGACCTGGCCGGTGGCGCCGCCGGGGCCACCGCGCCGGGCGATCGGGTCGTGATTGCGCGGGTGCTGACGGGCCGGGTCGAACCGGCGATGGCGCTGCTGCAGGCCATTCGCGCGGCCTGGCGCCCGCTGCTGTGGGGCCTGGCGCCGGTGCGGCCCCGCATCTGGGCGATGTGAGAACGCCGCCCGTGGGCGGCTCCGGTCAGCCTGCGCTGCCCTGGCGCACCCATTCACAGTAGGCCGCCAGTCCGTCGGCGATCGGCAACATCACGATCTGCGGTGTGTCATACGGATGCGCTTCGCGCAGCCATTCTTCCAGCGCCGGGTAGCGGTCGACCCGGGTCTTGATCGTCAGCCGCCATTCGGACTCGGCGCAGGCGGCGCCCTGCCACCGGTAGTGGCTGCGAACCGCGTCAATCTGCACACAGGCACCCAGTGCCCGATGGATGATCGCGGCGGCGAGCTCGTCGGCCACAGACTCGGAGGGCGCCGTGGTCAGCACCACGCAGATCGGAGTGTCGATGGCGGCGTTGGTTGGCATGGTGTCTTCCCGGTTGGCGGACGCGCTGGTGCGTCCGATGATGCAGTATCGTTCGGCCATGAGCATTTTCGTCAGCATCGCCGCGTACTGCGACCCGGTATTGCCCTTCACGCTGCGCCGCGCCGTGGAACAGGCCTCCCATCCCGAGGCATTGCACCTGGTGGTGGTCAACCAGCGGCCGGCCGGCAGCCCGCCGCTGGACGAAAGTGGCCTGGCCCCGTCCCGGCTGACGGTGCTGGACATCGACGCCACGCAGGCACGCGGGCCGTGCTGGGCGCGGGCATTGGCCATGACCCTGTACGAAGGGGAGGACTGGTTCTTCCAGATCGATTCGCACATGGACTTCGACCCTGGCTGGGACACCCGGCTGATTCACGCCGCACACGGTATTGCACGCCACCAGCGCCGTTGTGTCATCTCTTCCTACCCCAACGCCTTCGAGTTTGAAGGCGGCCACCCGGTCAGCCGCGCCGTGACCGGCAAAGTGCTGGCGCATGTGCTCAAACCCGGCTGCCGCTTTGCCGATGACCACCCGGTTCTGTCCTTCGAAGCCCATCCGGTCGAGATCGACGCCGCCCTGCGCGGCTATCACCTGGGCGCTGGCTGCCTGTTCGCGCCCGGCGCCTTTGTCCAGCAGTTTCCCTACGACCCCTATCTGTACTTCCACGGTGAAGAGCAGGCCCTGGCTGCCCGCCTCTACACCCATGGCTGGGATATTTTTCACATACCGGCGCTGCCGGTGTACCACCTGTACCGCGCGGTGGGCGCCGACGCCTCCGCGCGCCCGCTGCACTGGGACGCCGCCCATGACCAGGTACGCAAAAACCGGTGGTGGGCGCTGGAGGCGCGATCACGCGCCCGGTTGCAGGCGCTGGTCACACGCAGCCAGGATCTGGGCGTCTACGGTCTGGGCAGCGAGCGGACCATGGCCCAGTACGCCGCGTTCTGTGGCATCGACTACGAGCTGCGCACGATCGCGCCCCGGGCCTTCCATGGACCCTGGGGTAATGCGCAGCGGCCGCCGGCGCCCCACAACAACCTGGCGGCGACCCGCCCGCCCGCGGCGCCCGAGCCGCCATCCTCGCCCCTGACCGAGCCCGCCACGGCCAACCCGGAAGCGCCGCCCCAATGACCACACCTGCCCCCCGCGCCGCAGACACCCCACCCCCACTGCTCCTGTTTGACGTCTTTGGCACCGTCGTCGACTGGCACGGCAGCGTTGTCCGCGAGATGGCCGAGATCGCGCCGTCGGTGGACGGCGACGCCTTTGCCCTGGCCTGGCGCGCCGGCTATCAACCGGCCATGGCGGCCGTGCGCGACGGACGTCGCCCGTGGGTGACGCTGGATACCCTGCACCGCGAAATCCTGGAAGCGCTGCTGCCGCGCTTCGGCCTGTCGCAACTGGATGCCGCGCAGCGCAGGCACCTCAACCAGGTGTGGCACCGCCTGCGGCCCTGGCCCGACACCGTGGCCGGCCTGACCCGGCTGAAACAGGCCTGCACCATTGCCCCGCTGTCCAACGGCAACATCGCGCTGCTGACGAACATGGCCAAACGGGCCGGCCTGCCGTGGGACTGTGTTCTCTCCGCCGAGGTTTTTCGCGCCTACAAGCCCGATCCGGCGGTCTACCGGGGCGCGGCAGCGCTGTTCGATCGGTCACCCGAGCAGGTGATGCTGGTGGCCGCGCATCACGACGACCTTGCCGCAGCCCGGGCCTGCGGCCTGCGCACCGCCTACATCGAACGCCCGCTGGAGTTCGGCGCGGCGCATGTCAAGGACGTGTCTCCGCAGCCGGCCAACGACCTGCACGCGACCAGCCTGACCGACCTGGCCGACCAGCTCGGAGCCTGACCTCCGGCCCGGCACAAACGCACACCGCGCTCGCGAGTGCCATCGCCGATCTGCCCCTCGCGCCGGCGCCCACCGACAGCCGGGACGGCCGCAGCCAGCGCGCCTGACTCGGCGCCCCGGCGCCATAGGGCACGGCAGCAAAAAGCCGCCAGCGCCAGGAATCCGGCCAGATAGGCCGCCACGCCGATCGCCATCGAGACCAGTCGCCGCGACATCTGCGCGCGGGTTTCGGGCGTCACCGGCAGCCGGCCGCTTTGAGCACCCGCTCGGTCGAGGCCGGGTGGGCCGCCAGTTTGGCCGCCGGGCGACGCGGGCGTGCCACCAGCTCGCCGCCGCAGTTGGGGCAGGCGCCGTGCAGCACGGTGTCGGCGCAGGGCGCGCAGAAGGTGCATTCGAAGCTGCAGATGCGCGCCAGGGTCGATTCGGGCGGCAGGTCGCGGTCGCAGCATTCGCAGTTGGGGCGCAGTTGCAGCATGGTCAGGCTCCGGAAGTTCAGGACATCAGCGTAACCCAGTTGGCGGGGGCGACGCCAGCCAGGGAAAAAACTCCTGAATCAATAGCAAACAGTGACCATTCCACGATGGGAACAGGCCATTTTCAGCCCGAATCTGCCTGCTGCACCGCCTCAGCGGCGTGTTTCGGGCTCATGGCAGGCCACACACAGCTTGTTGCCTTCGGTGTCGCGGAAATAGGCACCCCAGTAATGGGCGTGGTACTCGGGGCGCAGGCCGGGCGGGCCTTCGTCGGTGCCGCCATGGGCCAGCGCCACGGCCCAGGCGCGGTCCACCGTGGCCCGGTCGGGCGCCAGAAAGGCGGTCATCGGGCCGTTGCCGGGTGCCTGCGCCTGGCCGTTCCAGGGCGTGCCGATCAACAGCAGCGGACGCGGCCCCGGCGCCGACTGCCAGCCGGCCCAGGGACGGGACGGGTCACAGAAGCGCTCGGCGATGCCCAGCACCGGCATCAGGGCGCGGTAAAAAGCCAGCGCCCGATCAAAGTCGGCAACGCCCAGGAAGATGTGGGAAAACATTGTCTGATCGCCCGGTCGTCGCAGCGGATTCAGGGCGCCAGCTTGTCCTGCGTGCGCAGGTCGAAGTCGCTGGCGTCGTGGCGCTCGTGCAGCTGGCTGGCCGGGTCGCCTTGCACGCGGTTGACCATGCGCCCGCGCCGCACCGCCGGGCGCTCGTACAGACGCTCGGCCCAGCGCACCACGTGCGTGTAGGTGTGCACCTGCAAAAACTCGCCGGCCTCGTACAGCAGCCCCTTGGCCAGCTGGCCGTACCAGGGCCAGATGGCCATGTCGGCGATGGTGTAGTCCTCACCCGCCACATAGGGCACCTCGGCCAGGCGGCGGTCCAGCACGTCCATCTGGCGCTTGACTTCCATCGCGTAGCGGTCGATGGCGTAGCGGATTTTTTCCGGCGCGTAGGCGTAGAAGTGGCCGAAACCGCCGCCCAGGAACGGCGCGCTGCCCATCTGCCAGAACAGCCAGCTCAGGCATTCGGCGCGCGCGGCCGGCTCGGTGGGCACAAAGGCGCCGAATTTTTCCGCCAGGTACAGCAGGATGGCGCCCGACTCGAACACCCGCACCGGCTGCGGACCGCTGCGGTCCACCAGCGCGGGAATCTTGGAGTTGGGGTTCACCGCGACAAAGCCGCTGCCGAACTGCTCGCCCTGCTGGATGCGGACCAGCCAGGCATCGTATTCGGCGCCGCTGTGGCCCGCGGCCAGCAGCTCTTCCAGCATCACCGTGACCTTGACGCCGTTGGGTGTGCCCAGCGAATACAGCTGCAGCGGGTGCTGGCCCACGGGCAGTTCCTTCTCGTGGGTGGCGCCGGCGACCGGGCGGTTGATGTTGGCAAACCGGCCGCCGCTGCTCTCGGGCGGCGTCCAGACTTTGGGTGGGGTGTAGGAGGTGGTGTCGGTCATGCGGCAATGGTGCCGCATTTGGCCGGCGCGTGCAGGCGGCGCTCAGAACCGCGAGCCGGGTTGTTGCAGAAATTCGAGTTCCTCGGGCGTCGACACGCGGCCCAGCGCGGCGTTGCGGTGCGGGTAGCGGCCGAAGCGCTCCAGGATGGCGCGGTGCTGGTGCTCGGCCTGCAGGTTGGCCTCCAGCCCCGGCGCGCTGAACAGCCGCAGCGCCTCGTCGTGCAGGCGCAGCGATTCGCTGTGCATCCAGGGCAGGTAGAAGAACGCCCGCCGCGACACCGGCAGCGCCTGGTCGGCGCCGGCGCGCACCGCTTCCTGCGCCAGCACCAGCGCCATGCCGTCACCGGCAAAGGCCGCGGCGCTGCCGCGATACAGGTTGCGGGAGAACTGGTCCAGCACAATGACTTCCGCCAGACGGCCGTGCGCCGTTTCGCGCCAGCAGGCCAGCTCGCCCGCGCCAGCGGCCCGATGCACGGCACCAAAACGGGTGCGAATGGTTTCGTCCAGCGCCGCGTCCACCCGCCACCATTGCGCGGGCGTGAGTTCGGCGAACCAGAAATCGACAACGGCGTTCGGATGCATGAGCGGGCCTCTTCAGGCAGGTTGCGGCTGGCTGTGCCACCACAGGCGACAGCAACGGCAGGTGGCGCCCTCAAATTCGGCCTGCAAGACCCCGTCGAGCACCATGCGAGGCAGCGGGTCGCCGCTCTGGCGTGTTGGCAGGTGGGTGCCGGTCGAACGCGCCCAGATGGCAAAAAGCTCCTCCGACGCGACCTGGTAGGTCACATGCCAGTGCGCAATGCCACTGCCAGGCGCCCGGGCCAACACGGTGTAGTGCAGTTGCACATCTTCCTGCAGCTTCACCCGCTGCCAGTAAGCGCGCAATTGCTCGTGCCCCCGCTGGACCGCAAACGGGGTGTTGTGATACTGGCCGTCCAGAGCGAAGAGCGCGGCAAAAGCCGCGTCGTCGCGTGCCTGCCAGGCGGCCTGGTACCCGGCCATGAAGTCGTCAATATCCATGGGTCTTCCCCGTGCGAAAAAGCCGTCCCAGTCTACGCTGGTTCGCGCATCTCCGGGTTCACGAACGCAAGCACGCCCTTGCTTGACGCAGGACAAAAACAGCCTCGGGGGCAGGCCTAGGATGAAGTTTCGGGGCGCGTTTCCCGAAACTCAACCACCTCAAAGGAGTCGTTCATGATTCAAAGAAGCTGTCGGACCCCGCAGTATTTCCGTCAACGCGTTGCGCTCGGCGGGTCGGAAGGTGGTGGTGCCAAAGAAGGGGCAAACCCAAGGCCAGGAACTGATTTGCGGAGATTCATCTTGAACACCTTGCGCACCAGGACCATCGCCACGGCATCGCTGGCAGCCCTTCTGTGGGGTGCCAGCGCAATCGGCAACGCCACCATCATTTACCAGTATTCGGCCTCGTGGCCGCCATTGAAGAGTGCGCAGGCGGGCCAGTGTCACACGACCGTGGTTGCCATTCCGGCGGGGCAAGGCGTCATTACCGTGCGGCTGAAGATGGCACCGTTCTACCGGCAGAACCTGCACAACCGGCGAGAGGATGTTGTCGGGCACACCATTGCGGATTTTTCCCGCGCGATCTCCGCCACATACAACGGAGGCCCGCCCACGACCGCGAATACGCAGGAGGGCATCACCATGGATCGCATCGAGCGATGGGAAGTGGGCAGCAAAGGACAGCTGAGCACCCCGGTCTCCCTCTGCAATCCGGTCCATTGCTCGGGAAACAATTGCTCGCAACCTGCGTCGAGCGCCAATCTGGTCGTCGATTTCGCTCCGGGCGCCAGCCAGGGGAATCTTCCTCCACCGCCGGCAGTGGCCGACCCGAAGCCACCGGCGACCACAGGAGCCGAGCCATCGGGCAAAGGTTCGACCGGCAATACCCAGAAAACCCCGGGCCCGACATCGACCTCCGGGGCATCTCCAGCGCCGTCCCCATCGCCCACGCCATCGCCAACGCCCACCAACAGGCCGATCATCAACCACGCGACGGCAGGGGCCGTCGCGAGTCAGTCATCCGTGTACGGGGGGGGCTGCCCGGCGGGCGCAAACTACGCGATTGACGGGGTCACCTCGGCAGGGGTCGCGCACGGTTGCGCCACGCCGATCGCCCATACCAACAACGAAAACCGCCCATGGTGGAAGGTCAGCTTTCCGACACCGCGGACCATCACCAAGATCGTGGTCTGGAACCGCAACGAAGTCGCCAAAGAACGCCTGACCAATTTCGAAGTCAGTGTGCGGGATGCCAACGGCAATGTCGTTTTCAGCAAGGCGCTGTTCACCGCAGGCGGCTACCCGAACCCGTCCGTGGAAGTGCCGGTGCCCTCGGTCACCGGCAAACAGGTCCAGGTGCAATTGCTCGGAACGAACTACCTCACGCTGGCCGAAGTGCAGGTTTTCGGGCCGGCACCGTAATTTAACTCTCTTTACGATAGCACAAAGCGACCTTTTTGCGCTGGGTACAGGCAAGTATTGGCACAAACCGCAGGGAATCGACGCCGGCCGCGGCCGCGGCCGGCGTCGGTCAGATCGCCACCAGCTGCCGCACGCCCTTGGCTTCCATTTCGCGGCCCGGGCCGCGGGCGATGACTTCGCCGCGCTCCATCACCAGGTAGTCGTCGGCCAGTTCCTGGGCGAAGTCGTAGTACTGCTCGCACAGCAGGATGGCCATGGTGCCGCGGTCGGCCAGCATGCGGATGACGCGGCCGATGTCCTTGATGATGCTGGGCTGGATGCCCTCGGTGGGTTCGTCCAGGATCAGCAGGCGCGGCTGGGGCGCCAGCGCGCGGGCAATCGCCAGTTGCTGCTGCTGCCCGCCGGAGAGGTCACCCCCGCGGCGGTGCAGCATCTGCCTGAGCACCGGGAACAGTTCGTACAGCTCGGCTGGAATCGGTGTGCCGCCGGGTTTGTACGCCAGCCCCATGCGCAGGTTCTCCTCGACGGTCAGCCGGGCAAAGATTTCCCGCCCCTGCGGCACGAAGCCGATGCCCGCGCGGGCGCGTTCGTAGGGTGTGGCGGCCTGCAAGGGCTTGCCGTCAAATTCGATGCTGCCGGTCTTGATGGGCACCAGGCCCATCAGGCTCTTGAGCAGCGTGGTCTTTCCCACCCCGTTGCGCCCCAGCAGCACCGTGACCTTGCCCAGCTGCGCCTGCAGGCTCACATCCCGCAGGATGTGGGAGCCGCCGTAGTACTGGTTCACGCCCTTCACATTCAGCAGGCTCATGCTCACCTCCCCAGATAGACCTCGATGACGCGCTCGTCCGCCTGGACCTGGTCCAGCGTGCCCTGCGCCAGCACCGCGCCGTCGCACAACACGGTGACGATCTCGCTGATGGTGCGGATGAAGCTCATGTCGTGCTCCACCACCATCAGGCTGTGCTTGCCCTTGAGCGTGAGGAAGAGTTCGGCGGTGCGCGCGGTTTCCTCGTCGGTCATGCCGGCGACCGGCTCATCCAGCAGCAGCAGCTTGGGGTCCTGCATCAGCAGCATGCCGATTTCCAGCCATTGCTTCTGGCCGTGACTCAGGTTGCCGGCCTGGCGGGTCACCGCGTCGGCCAGGTGAATGGTGTGCAGCACCTCAGCCAGGCGGTCGCTTTGGCCGGAGTCCAGCCGGAAACGCATGGAAGCGGCCACGCCTTTGGGGGTCTTGAGCGCCAGCTCCAGGTTCTCGAACACGCTGAGCTGCTCGAACACCGTGGGTTTCTGGAACTTGCGGCCAATCCCCAGCTGGGCAATTTCGGGTTCGTTGTGACGCAGCAGGTCGATGGTCGAGCCGAAGAACACCGTGCCGGAATCGGGCCGGGTCTTGCCGGTGATGATGTCCATCATCGTGGTCTTGCCGGCGCCGTTGGGGCCGATGATGCAGCGCAGCTCACCCGGGGCGATGTCCAGGCTCAGGTTGTTGATGGCCTTGAAGCCGTCAAAGCTGACACACACGTCCTCCAGATACAGAATGCGGCCGTGGGTGACGTCCACCTCGCCCGGTGTGGCGATGCGCGAAAAGCCGGCGGCGCGGCCACCGGATTCGGTTTTGCCGGTTGGCCCCGGCGGTGCCGCACGGGCTTCACGAATCCGCGCGCCTTCCTCCATCAGATCAGGAGTCATTTTTCACCTCCCTTGAGCTTCTTCACGAGGCCGACGACCCCGTTGGGCAAAAACAGCGTGACAGCAATGAAAAGGGCGCCGAGGAAGTACAGCCAGAACTCGGGCGCGGTCACCGTCAGCCAGCTTTTGGCGCCGTTGACGATGAAGGC
This sequence comes from Burkholderiaceae bacterium, assembly GCA_016790575.1. Classification (GTDB taxonomy): domain Bacteria; phylum Pseudomonadota; class Gammaproteobacteria; order Burkholderiales; family Burkholderiaceae_C; genus JAEUOU01. The sequence continues at coordinate 18,550 of JAEUOU010000035.1, forward strand.
ACCGACGATCGGCCCGATCAGTGTGGCGCGGCCACCCACCGCCGCCCAGATGGCGATCTCGATCGAGTTCGCGGCACTCATTTCGCCGGGATTGATGATGCCCACCTGCGGCACGTACAGCGCCCCGGCCACACCACACATCACGGCCGAGATCACCCAGATCGTCAGCTTGTAGGGGAGCGGGGAGTAGCCGGAAAACATCACGCGGCTTTCCGCGTCGCGGATGGCCTGCAGCACCCGGCCGAATTTGCTGCGCACCAGCCAGCGCGCCAGCAGGAAAAAGCCCAGCAAGGTGCAGCCGGTCAGCACGAACAGCACCATCCGGGTCGAGGGCTGCGCAATCGGAATGCCCAGGATGCGCTTGAAGTCGGTGAAGCCGTTGTTGCCGCCGAAACCGGTCTCGTTGCGGAAGAACAGCAGCATGGCGGCAAAGGTCATCGCCTGGGTGATGATGGAAAAGTACACGCCCTTGATACGCGAGCGGAAGGCGAAGTAGCCGAACACCAGCGCGACCAGACCGGGCGCCGCCACGATCAGGATCAGCGTCGCGACAAAGCTGTCCGAGAAGGTCCAGTGCCAGGGCAGGGTCTTCCAGTCCAGGAACACCATGAAGTCCGGCAGGTCGCTTTTGTAATTGCCGTCCCGGCCGATCTGGCGCATCAGGTACATGCCCATGACATAGCCGCCGAGTGCAAAGAACAGGCCGTGACCCAGGCTCAGGATGCCGGTGTAGCCCCAGATCAGGTCCATGGCCAGCGCGCAGATGGCGAAACACATGATCTTGCCCAGCAACGCCACCGAATAGTCACTGAGGTGGAACACACTGCCGGCCGGCACCAGCAGGTTGAGCACCGGCGCCACGGCGCAGACCACGATCAGCGCGACGATGAAGGCCGACCAGCCGGTGCGGCTGAGCAAGGGAGCCGGTGCAGGCAACTGCAGCGACGCCACTGCACTGTGAGAGGTCGGGGTCGTGCTCATGCTTCTGCGCTCCGGCCCTTCATCGCGAAGATGCCCTGCGGGCGCTTCTGGATGAAGATGATGATGAAAACCAGAACCGCAATCTTGGCCAGCACGGCGCCGGTCCAGCCTTCCAGGAATTTGTTGAGGATGCCCAGGCCCATCGCGGCATACACCGTGCCGGCCAGCTGCCCCACACCGCCCAGGACCACCACCATGAACGAATCGACGATGTAGCTCTGGCCCAGGTCCGGGCCCACGTTGCCGATCTGGCTGAGCGCGCAGCCGGCCAGCCCGGCGATGCCCGAGCCCAGCGCGAAGGCCCAGGTATCGATGCGCGCCGTGTTCACACCCATGCACGACGCAATCGGGCGGTTCTGCGTGACGCCGCGCACAAACAGGCCCAGGCGGGTGCGGCCAATCAGAAAGGCCATGCCCAACAGCACGGCGGCGGCAAAGCCGATGATGACCAGGCGGTTGTACGGCAGCGTCAGGTTGGACAGCACCTGCACGCCGCCACTCATCCAGCTGGGGTTTTCGACGCCCACGTTCTGCGCGCCGAAAAGCGAACGGACCGCCTGCATCAGCACCAGGCTGATGCCCCAGGTCGCCAGCAGGGTCTCCAGGGGACGGCCGTAAAGGAAGCGGATCACACTGCGCTCCATGGCGGCGCCCACCAGCGCGGAGGCCATGAAGGCCACCGGCACGGCCGCCACCAGGTACCAGTCGAACGCCCCGGGCAGGTATTTCTGGAACAGCCCCTGCATGACGTAGGTGGCGTAGGCGCCGATCATCATCAGCTCGCCGTGGGCCATGTTGATCACACCCATCAGGCCGTAGGTGATGGCCAGGCCCAGCGCCACCAGCAGGAGGATGGAGCCCAGACTGATGCCGGAGAACAGGGCACCCAGTTTGTCACCCCAGACCAGGGCGCCTTCGATGGCCTGCAGCGAGGCCAGCAGCTGGCCCTTCACGTCCGCTTCGGTTTCCGCCTGCAGACGTTCGTTCAGCAGCAGTTTGGTCTCCGGCGTCTTGCTGGCGGCCAGCGCCTTGGCGGCTTCGAGCCGGCGCGCCTTGTCGCTGCTGCCCAGCAGCGCGGCGGCCCGGGCCAGCTGCAGTTGCGCACGGATGCTGTCGTTCTTTTCGGCGGCCAGCGCCTTGTCCAGCAAGGGCAGGCGGGATTCGTCGGGTTCTTTCAGCAGCGCCTTGACGCCCTGGAGGCGCAACTTGTCGTCGGGACTGAACAGCTTGAGCGCCGCCAGCGCGTTGTCGATTTCACCGCGCATGCGGTTGTTGCTGACCACGTCTTCGGCGTTGTCGGGCACGGTGGCGGCCTGACCGGTCACCGGGTCCGACGCCTTGCCGTCGCGAACGATGAAGACCTTCTCGCCGGCAACTTTCACCGCATCGTCAGCCAGCGCCTGGATGAAGGCGGCCGTGCGTTCATCGCCGGCGGCGACGGCTTTCGCCAGCGCTTCGATGCGCGCATCGGTTTCACCGGTGGCGATGGCCGTGGCCTCGGCGGCGGTCAGGGCCTGCGCGGCCCCGGACCACAGCCCCAGACACGCCAGAAAAGCGGCAAGCCGGAGCCATAGAGAAGATCGGTGCATGGTGTGGTGTCATCCGCAGGGTGAAAAAATGGGGAAAGGCTGGCGCCCTTCCCCCAAGGGTCGCCCTCCCCTTACTTCTTCTCGGGCTCGTCCTTCTTCTTGTCGTTGCCTTCGATGTACGGACTCCAGGGCTTGGCCTTCACCGGGCCCGGGGTCTTCCACACGACGTTGAACTGGCCATCCGCCTTGACCTCGCCGATGAACACCGACTTGTGCAGGTGGTGGTTCTTTTCGTCCATCTTGCTGACGATGCCGCTCGGTGCCTTGAAGGTCTGACCGGCCATGGCGGCGATGACCTTGTCGACATCGGTGGTCTTGGCCTTCTCGACCGCCTGCTTCCACATGTTGATGCCGATGTAGGTGGCTTCCATCGGGTCATTGGTCAGCGGCTTGTCCTTGTGGCCAGCGATGTTCTTGGCCTTGGCGTAGGCGCTCCATTTCTTGATGAAGTCGTCGTTGACCGGGTTCTTGATGGACATGAAGTAGTTCCAGGCAGCCAGATGGCCCACCAGCGGCTTGGTGTCCACGCCGCGCAGCTCTTCCTCACCCACAGAGAAGGCGACCACCGGCACGTCCTTGGCCTTCAGGCCGGCGTTGCCCAGTTCCTTGTAGAAGGGCACGTTGGAGTCGCCATTGATGGTGGACACCACGGCGGTCTTGCCACCGGCGCTGAACTTCTTGATGTCCGCCACGATGGTCTGGTAGTCGGAGTGGCCGAAGGGGGTGTACTTTTCGTCGATGTCGCTGTCCTTCACGCCCTTGCTCTTGAGGTAGGCGCGCAGGATCTTGTTGGTGGTGCGGGGGTAGACATAGTCGGTGCCCAGCAGCACCCAGCGCTTGGCGGCGCCACCGTCCTTGCTCATGAGGTAGTCCACCGCCGGAATGGCCTGCTGGTTGGGCGCGGCACCGGTGTAGAACACGTTCTTGGACAGCTCTTCACCCTCGTACTGCACCGGGTAGAACAACAGGCCGTTGAGCTCTTCGAACACCGGCAGCACCGACTTGCGGCTCACCGAGGTCCAGCAGCCGAAAACCACGGCCACCTTGTCTTGCGTCAGCAACTGTTTGGCCTTTTCTGCGAACAAGGGCCAGTTGGAAGCCGGATCGACCACCACCGGCTCCAGCTTTTTGCCCAGGACCCCGCCCTTGGCGTTGATTTCGTCGATGGCCATGAGCACCGTGTCTTTCAGCACGGTTTCGGAAATGGCCATGGTGCCCGACAGGCTGTGCAGCACACCAACCTTGATGGTGTCTTTGGACTGGGCGTGCGCGGGCAGGATGGCCAGACCGGCCAGGGCGGAGGCGGCCGCGAGGGCTTTGAGGGTGAATCGGCGTTGCATGGTGATGCTCCAGAAAGGTTGAACCAGGGGACCTGTGAAGTTCGCCGGGTGGCGCCCCTTGCGGTGGCGTGTGTTCAGCGGACGGGTCCATGCTAGGGGCCGCCCCGGGTTCCCGAAATACGCCGCATGGCGTATGCGGCGGTGCAACAAAAGCCCGCCTTCCGACCGCTGACGCCAGAAATCCAGCACCCGTCATTCCTGCACTGATAGCAAACAATGACCTTTTTACGCTGGCTATTGACCGAAACTCCTCGAATTTCCCCGAAAACCCGCCGGTCAGGTCTGTGCGCCGATGACGTGGCGGCACAATCGACGACGTACACGGGCCCCAGCCCGCTCGGAGGAGCATGGATGACCACCATGAAGGTATTTCAGGTCGAAGGCGACTGGTCCATGGACCATCTGCGCATCGGCCGCCGGCCCATCCCTGAAGCCGGCCCCGGCCAGCTGCGGCTGCGCATGAACGCCGCCGCCCTCAACTACCGCGACCTGCTGGTGCCGCTCAAGGGTTACGGCGCCCGCATGCAGGCGCTGCCGCTGGTGATGCTCAGCGACGGCGCGGGCGTGGTGGACCAGGTGGGCCCTGGCGTGACCCTGGCGCGCCCCGGCGAGCGACTGTGCCCGCTGTTGTTCCAGACCTGGGCTGGCGGCCCGCCGGATGCGTACAAACTCTCGCGCGGCCTGGGCTGCGAGGCGGACGGCACCCTGGCCGAGTACCTGGTGCTGCCCGAGTCCGGCACGGCGCCGGCGCCGGCCTGTCTGGACGACATCGAAGCCGCCTGCCTGCCCACCGCGGGCCTGACCGCCTGGCGAGCCGTGGTCACCGACGGGCAGGTGCGCCCGGGCGACACCGTGCTGGTGCAAGGCACGGGCGGCGTGGCGCTGTTTGCGCTGCAGTTCGCCCGGCTGTGTGGCGCCCATGTGATCTGCACCTCCTCCAGCGACGACAAGCTGGCGCGCGTGCGAGCGCTGGGGGCCGATGAAACGCTCAACTACCGCACCCACCCGGACTGGGGCCGGCATGCGCGGGATATCGCCCGAGCCCTGACCGGGCGCGACGGCGTGGACCTGGTGATCGAACTGGGCGGCGAAGACACCCTGCCCCAGTCGCTGCGTGCCGTGCGCGCGGGCGGCACGGTGGCGATGATCGGCGTGCTGGGCGGCGCCACGATGAACGCGCCGCTGGGCCTGGTGGTGACACGCGCCGTGCGGCTGCAGGGTGTGACGGTGGGCAGCCGCGACGACTTCCTCGCCATGGCCCGTGCCATCGAGGCGCACAAGCTGCGGCCGGTCGTCGACCGTGTCTTCCCGTTCGACGAACTGCACGTCGCCCTGGCCTATCTGAAGTCGGGCCGGCATTTCGGCAAAGTGGCCATCGCGTTTCCGACCTGAGAGGGCGGACCGCCGGGCGGATGCCTTACAACCCGCCTCCTGCCGACGGCCTGAGACAATATGTCGAGCCAGCGCGCGAGGAATGCCTTGCGCCCGGCCGGGAAGACACGAAGCCGTGCCTCCAGTTCGGCCACCGCGGCGGTGCCGTCGCCTTTTCGGACCGGAAACTGCGCACGGGACGTGCATCACCGGCGCGCGGGACCGGTGGCGATTTCAGGCTGCCCCGGACCGTCCATTGCAAGGCGATTGTTGTCGCATTGCAATTTCCAGATGCCGGAGGTCAGCGCCGTCAGCCCTCGAACTGGGGATGCAGCTGCCGGATGCGGCCCAGCGCCATGGCGGCGGCCGCCGTGCGCGTTTCGACCCCGAGTTTGGCGAACACCCGCTCCAGGTGCTTTTTCACGGTGGCCGGACTGGCGCCCAGGATGTCGCCGATGTCGCGGTTGATCTTGCCCTTGACCACCCAGTACAGCACCTCGGCCTCACGTGCGGTGAGCTTGAAGGCCAGGCTCATCGACTCGATGATCTTGTCGTCCGACACCTCGCGCATCACGATCAGCCAGTCGCCGCCGCCTTCGCTGTCACCGGCCTGGCGGTGCAGCCGAAAGGTCAACCGGCGCGCCCCCTGCTCGATCGACAGCCGCGGCGGTTCGGCCGCGGTGTCCAGCGGCGCCCCGCCGGCCACCACCCGGCGCAGCCAGGTCTGCACCGCCTCGGGCGCCTCGGCGCTGGGCGCACCGAACCAGGCCAGCAACAGTTCGCGCGCCAGCGGGGTCTGCCACACCAGGCGGCCGTCACTGGCACGCACGGTGATGCTGGCGTAGCCGAAGGCGTCGAGCGCGTTGCGCGCCTGGCTGGCCTGGCTGGCCGCGTGCCGCGCGCGCCGGGCGCCACCCAGGTGCACGCCCATGCGGGCCATCACCTCGCGCGCCTTGACCGGCTTGGTCACGTAATCCACCCCGCCGGCTTCCAGTGCGGCCACCAGGTGTTCGGTCTCGGTCAGGCCGGTCATGAAGATGATGGGGATGGCGGCGGTGCGCGGGTCGGCCTTGAGGCGGCGCGCCACCTCGAAGCCGTCCATGCCGGGCATCATGGCGTCCAGCAGCACGATGTCGGGCAGCGCCTGCGCCGCGCGCGCCAGCGCCGCCTCGCCGTGGGTGGCGACCAGCACGGTGTAGCCTGATTCGTCCAGCGCATCGTGCAGCACCGCCAGGTTGTCCGGTACGTCGTCGACGATCAGCACCACGTCGCTGTCGCTGCGGTCAAACGGGTGGCGGGCGGGCTCAGGCGGCAGGTTGGGCATGGCGTGCGGTGGACAGAATCTGGTGCATGGCCTCGAAACGGAACGCCAGGGCGTGTTCGCGCATCGGGTCCACAAAGGCGGCGCAGGCGGGCTGCTCGCGCTCGATCTGGTCCAGGGCGTTGAGGATGCCACGGTAGTAGCCCAGCGTCACGGCCTGCTCCAGCGCGGCCAGGCTCGCCGCCTCGGGCCAGGGACCGGCGGGCGCGGCCGCCGCTGGCGCGGTGGGTGCGTCGGGCGACGGGGCGGCGCCGGCACCCGGCAGCGGCGCCGCCTCGGCCGTCCACACCAGATCCAGCCGCCGCCCCAGCCAGTCGAGCAGCTCCCGGTGGCGCACCGGTTTGACAAAAAAATCGTCGGGGCCGATGCCCACCGTGTTGTCCAGCCCCTTGTCGAACGCGTTGGCCGACACGATGGCGCAGGCGGTCTCTGCCAGGCCGGTCGCGCGCAGGCGGCGCAGGGTCTCCCAGCCGTCGATGCCGGGCATGGCCAGGTCCATGAACACCGCGTCCGGCCGGTAGCCGGTGGCCAACAGGTCCAGCGCGTCGTGGCCGCTGCGGGCCTGGCGCAACTCGAACCCGATGGGTTCGAGCAACTGCACCAGCAGATCGCGGTCGGCCTCTTCGTTGTCCACGACCAGGATGCGGCGGCGCGGCCCTTCGTAGCCTTTGCGCACGGCCGCGGGGGCCGACACCGGCACTCGCGCCGGACCCGCCACCTCGGGCAGGAACAGCCGCACCTGGAACACCGAGCCCTGGCCGGGTGTGCTGCGCACCGTCAGTTCCCCGCCCATCAGCGCGGTGAGCATCTTGGCAATCGTCAGGCCCAGGCCCGCTCCGGGGGTGCCGCCACTGCCGCCACGGGCAAAAGGCTCGAAGATGTGGTCGATCTCCGCCGGTGTCAGGCCCGGGCCGGTGTCCTCGATCTCGATGCGGGCCATTTCCCGCGCATGCCGCACCCGCAGCGTGACGGTGCCGCGGGCGGTGAACTTGATCGCGTTGCCCAGCAGGTTGATCAGGATCTGGCGCAGCCGCTTGTCGTCCGCGCGCACCAGCTCGGGCAGGTCCCCCAGTGCGTCGAACCGGAACGCCAGCCCCTTGGCCGCGGCCTGCAGCTCGAACAGTGCCGCCATTTCGTGCACGCAATCGGCAAAACGCATCGGGGCCACGTCCAGCGTGAGCTTGCCCGACTCGATGCGGGCAATGTCGAGCGTGCCTTCGATCAGGGACAGCAGGTGGTCGCCGCCGCGGCGGATCACGTTCACCGCCTGTTTGCGGTGGGGCGGCACGGCCTCGTCTTCGGCCATCAGCTGCGCGTAGCCCAGGATGCTGTTGAGCGGCGTGCGCAGCTCGTGGCTGATGGCGCTGATGTAGCGGCTCTTGGCCTGGTTGGCCTGGTCGGCTGCGGCGCGCGCTTCATCGGCCACCTGTTTGGCGCGCTGCAGCGCCTCGTCGGTGCGGCGGTGCAGCTCGATTTCACGCATCAGCAGACCGGTCTGGCGGTTGGATTCTTCCTGCGCCACCTGCCGGGTCTTGTGCGCCAGCACCAGCCACCAGGCCACCAAGCCCGACACCACCAGCAGCGCCATGTAGGCCTTGAGCAGGCCCGAGCGCAAGGCGGCACCCGGCGCCTCCAGCAGTTCGGCCTCGGTCACCGCGCGGGCCAGGGTCTGCAGCTCCTGGTGGTAGAGCAGGCCCAGCACCGCCGCCAGCAGCGGGGCAATCACCAGCATCAGCAGCAGGAAATGCCCCAGCCCGGTGTCCAGATACGGCCAGACCCGCCGCGGCAGCAACCAGCGCAGCGCCGCCGACCACTGCGCCGACAGGTTCGCCTGCGGGCGGCACAGGTCGCCGCAGCGGGCGTCCAGCGTGCAGCACAGCGAGCAGATCGCACCGCGGTAGGCCGGGCAATGGGTCATGTCGGGCGCTTCGTAGTCGCGCTCGCACACGGTGCAGCGCTGCAGTCGGTTGGCCAGATAGGCGCCGCCCCCGGGTGCGCCGGTCGGGCCACGGTCGGCAGCGGCAGCACCGGTGAGGTAGTAGCGCCCCCCGGTGGCCCAGGCGATCAGGGGCGCGGCGACAAAGGCCGTCACCATCGCGATCACCGCGGAGAACGCCTGCGCCAGCGGCCCGAAGAAGCCCAGATGGGCCACCACCGACAGCGCCGACGCCAGCGCCATGGCGCCGACCCCCACCGGATTGATATCGAACAGGCGGGCCCGGCGGAATTCGATGCCCGGCGGCGACAAGCCCAGCGGCTTGTTCACCACCAGGTCGGCCACCACGGCCATGAACCAGGCAATGGCCAGATTGGCGTACAGCCCCAGCACCTGGCCGAGCGCGCTGAACACGTTCATCTCCATCAGCATGAAGGCGATCAGGGTGTTGAACACCACCCACACCACCCGCCCGGGGTGGCTGTGGGTGAGGCGCGAGAAGAAGTTGGACCAGGCCAGCGAGCCGGCATAGGCATTGGTCACATTGATCTTGAGCTGTGACACCACCACAAACAGCGCCGTGGCCGCCACCGCCCAGCCGTAGTGCGGGAACACATATTCATACGCCGCCAGGTACATCTGGTTCGGGTCCACCGCCCGGTCCACCGGCACCATGTGGCCGATGGCCAGATACGCCAGCAGCATGCCGCCCAGCATCTTGACCACCCCCAGCACCACCCAGCCGGGCCCGCCCATCAGTACGCCGACCCACCAGCGCCGGCGCGTCGCTGGCGTTGCGACCGGCATGAAGCGCAAATAGTCGGCCTGCTCGCCCATCTGGGTGATGAGCGCAATACCCACGGTCAGCGCCGCACCAAAATAGAGCGTATTGAACCCGGTCGCCTGCCCGCTTTCACCGCCGTAGTGCGTCACACCGGCAAACGCACCAGGATCGCTCGCCAGCACGGCCACATACGGCACCACCAGCATCACCAGCCACAGCGGTTGCGTCCAGACCTGCAGGCGACTGATGGCCGACACCCCGTGGGTGACCAGCGGAATCACCACCAGCGCACAGATTCCGTAGCCCCAGGCCGGCGGAATGCCCAGCGCCAACTCCAGCGCGTAGGCCATGACGGCCGCTTCGAGCGCAAAAAAGATGAAGGTGAACGACGCGTAGATCAGCGACGTGATGGTGGAGCCGATATACCCGAACCCGGCGCCCCGGGTGAGCAGATCCATATCGACCCCGTGACGGGCCGCGCAGATGCTGATGGGCAGGCCCGCAAGAAAGATGATCAGCCCCGTGGCCAGCACGGCCCAGAAGGCGTTGACAAAACCGTACTGCACCAGCAGCGTGGCACCCACCGCTTCGAGGATCAGGAACGAGGCCGCGCCGAAGGCGGTGTTGGCCACCCGCCACTCCGACCAGCGGCGCCCGCGCTGCGGCGTGTAGCGCAGCGCATAGTCTTCCAGTGTCTCGCTGGCCACCCAGCGGTTGTAGTCGCGGCGCACCTTGACCACCTGCTGCGGGGCTTCAACGGGGCGCTCCACCGCCGGCGCGTCGGGTTCGGCCGGAAAAACAGGACGGGGCTCGGCCGGGGAAGACATGGCGCCGGCGGCTGCAGGTTCCATGCCACGCCTGCGCCGGATGGCGTATGGCCGGGCACGGCCTTTGCTGCGATGATGACCACCTCCCCCGCTTTTGTGCCGACGTCATGGAACTCACCCCCCGCGAGAAAGACAAGCTGCTGATCTTCACCGCCGCGCTGCTGGCCGAGCGGCGCAAGGCGCGCGGCCTGAAGCTCAACTACCCTGAAGCGGTGGCACTGATCAGCGCCGCCGTGATGGAAGGCGCCCGCGACGGCCAGACCGTGGCCCAGCTGATGAGCGCCGGCCGCGAGGTGCTGACCCGCGCCGACGTCATGGACGGCATTGCCGAGATGATTCCTGACATCCAGGTCGAGGCCACCTTTCCGGACGGCACCAAGCTGGTCACCGTGCACCAGCCCATCGTCTGAGCCCTGCCGCGCCGCCGGAAACCGCCCCGTCCCCAGAATTTCAAGCTTTTTTTGCCCATACCCAGCGTCGAAAGGTCATTGTCTGCTATGAAAACAAGAGTAAAAATCACCCTGCTGACCGCCCTGCTGCTGCCGGTGGTCGCCCTGGCCCACACCGGGGGCGACGGCCACAGCCACACCGGCCTGCTGGCCGGCCTGCTGCATCCCTTCACCGGGGCGGACCACCTGGCGGCCATGCTGGCCGTGGGCCTGTGGAGCGCGCTGGCGGTGCGCCCGGTCTGGGTCGCGCCGCTGGCGTTTGTGCTGCTGCTGGCGGCGGGCGCCGCGGGCGGGTTTGCCGGGCTGTCCGTGCCGGGCGTGGAGCCGATGATCGCCGCCTCGCTGCTGGTGCTGGGCCTGCTGGTGGCCACCCGGCGCGGCCTGCCGCTGGCGGCCGCGGCCGCGCTGGCCGGCAGTTTTGCCTTTTTCCACGGCGCCGCACACGGCCAGGAGCTGGGCGGTGACGCCCAGTGGCTGGCGTTGGCGGGCATGGTGCTGTCCACCGCCGCGCTGCACCTGGCGGGCGTGGGCCTGGGCCACTGGCTGCAGGCCCGGCACCGCCTGGCCGGCACGGCCGCCGGTGGCGCCGTCGCGCTGCTGGGCGCCACGCTGCTGCTGCGCATGGCCTGATCAGAGGGGTCCGAAGCCATGATTCCCGGCGAACTGCTCATCGACGAGGGCGAACACGCCCTCAACCCCGGCCGGCGCACCCTGACCCTGGTGGTGCGCAACACCGGTGACCGGCCCATCCAGGTGGGCTCGCACTACCACTTCGCCGAAACCAACGCGGCGCTGGGCTTTGACCGCGACGCCGCGCGCGGCATGCGGCTGAACATCGCCTCCGGCACCGCCGTGCGCTTCGAGCCCGGCCAGCAGCGCACGGTGGAACTGGTGGACTACGCCGGCGACCGCGCCGTCTACGGTTTTCGCGGCCTGGTGCAGGGCGCACTCTGAAAGAAGCACACAACATGGCAAGCATCGGACGACGCGCCTACGCCGAAATGTTCGGCCCCACCACCGGTGACCGGGTTCGGCTGGCAGACACCCAACTCGTCATCGAGGTCGAAGAGGACTACACGCTGCGCGCCGGCGGCTACGGCGAGGAAGTGAAATTCGGCGGCGGCAAGACCATCCGCGACGGCATGGCGCAGAGCCAGCGCACCCGCAGCGCCGGCGCGGTGGACACGGTGCTGACCAACGCCCTCATCCTGGACCACTGGGGCATCGTCAAGGCCGACATCGGCCTCAAGGGCGGGCGCATCGTGGCCATCGGCAAGGCGGGCAATCCCGACACCCAGCCCGGCGTGGAGATCGTCATCGGCCCGGGCACCGAGGTCATCAGCTGCGAAGGCAACATCGTCACCGCCGGCGGCATCGACACCCACATCCATTTCATCGCACCGCAGCAGATCGAAGAGGCCCTGTGCAGCGGCGTCACCACGATGATCGGCGGCGGCACCGGCCCGGCCACCGGCACGTTCGCCACCACCTGCACACCCGGCGCCTGGAACATCGAGCGCATGCTGCAGGCCGCCGACGCCTTTCCGATGAACCTGGGATTTCTGGGCAAGGGCAACGCCAGCCTGCCCGGTGCGCTGCGCGAGCAGATCGACGCCGGCGCCATCGGCCTCAAGCTTCATGAGGACTGGGGCACCACCCCCGCCGCCATCGACAACTGCCTGAACGTGGCGGAAGAAACCGACACCCAGGTCGCCATCCACACCGACACGCTGAACGAATCCGGGTTTGTGGAAGACACGGTGGCGGCGTTCAAGGGCCGCACCATCCACACCTTCCACACCGAAGGCGCCGGCGGCGGTCACGCGCCCGACATCCTGAAGGTGGTCGGCGAGGCCAATGTGCTGCCCTCCTCCACCAACCCGACGCGGCCCTACACCGTCAACACGCTGGACGAACACGTCGACATGCTGATGGTCTGCCACCACCTGGATCCGGCCATCGCCGAAGACCTGGCGTTTGCCGAAAGCCGCATCCGCAAGGAGACCATTGCGGCCGAAGACATCCTGCACGACCTGGGTGCCATCAGCATGTTCAGCTCGGACAGCCAGGCCATGGGCCGGGTGGGCGAGGTCATCCTGCGCTGCTGGCAGACCGCACACAAGATGAAGCTGCAGCGCGGCCCCCTGCCCGGCGACACCGACCGCCACGACAACGCCCGCGTCAAACGCTACCTGGCCAAGCTGACCATCAACCCCGCCATCGCCCACGGCATCAGCCACGAGGTGGGCAGCATCGAAGTCGGCAAATGGGCCGACCTGGTGGTGTGGAAGCCCGCCTTTTTTGGCGTCAAGCCCTCGCTGATCCTCAAGGGCGGCTTCATCGCCATGGCCGCCATGGGCGACCCGAACGCCTCCATCCCCACCCCCCAGCCGGTGCATTACCGGCCCATGTTCGGCGCCTTCGGTGGCGCGCTGGCGCGCGGTTCGCTGACGTTCGTGTCCCAGGCCGGCCTGGCGGCCGGCATCCGGGAGCGCTTCGGCCTGGCCAAGCCAGTGTCGGCGGTGCGCGGCATCCGCGGGGTGGGCAAGCGCGACATGGTCCACAACGGCTACGCCCCGCGCATGGAGGTGGATGCCCAGACCTACGCGGTGCGCGCCGACGGCCAGCTGCTGACCTGCGAGCCCGCCAGCAGCCTGCCGATGACGCAGCGATACTTCCTGTTTTGAACCGAACCGGCGCCCCCGACGGCGCCGCCCTTTCGCCATGCAACAGGTCGCCAAGATTCTTCCCCGGGGCCAGGGCCTCGCCGCCGCACTGGTGCGCCGCGCCCCCACCGTCGAGCTCGACTGGGACGTGCGCCAGAAAAGCCGCTTTTCCGCCACCGACTCGTCCGGCCGCTCGCTGGGCATCTTCCTGCCCCGTGGCACGGTGGTGCGCGGGGGTGACGTGCTGGTGGCCGAGGACGGCTCGCTGATCCGTGTCGTTGCCGCGCCGCAGCCGGTGCTGCGCATCACCGCCTGCGCCGAACACGGCAGCCCGTTCGACCTGACCCGCGCGGCTTATCACCTGGGCAACCGCCACGTGCCGATCGAACTGGCCCCCGATCACCTGAAGATCGAACCCGACCATGTGCTGGCTGACCTGCTGCGCGCCATGCACCTCACCGTCGTGGAAACCCAGGAGGCGTTCGAGCCGGAAGGGGGCGCCTACGCCGCCGGCGGCCACGGGCATCACGGACACGCGCACCCCCCACACGGTCATGAGGGCCACGACCACAGCCCTGCCCACGGCCACGACGGCCACGCGCACCGCCATGCCGCAGCGCCCGGACCCGCAACCGGAGCGTCCGCGCGCCCGGTCGGGATCCCGGTGGTGGCCGCCACACCGGTCCATGTCCACGGCCCCGGCTGTGGCCACCACCACGAATGACCACGCCGCCCGGCCCCCTGCCGGCCGCCAGCCTGCTGCAGCTGATCTGGCTGGCCTCCCCCGCGCTGCCCATCGGGGGCTTTTCCTACTCGGAAGGGCTGGAAGCCATCGTGGAAACGTCATTGGTTGCTACTGAAAATGAAGCAGCCGACTGGCTGTCGCACCAGCTGCACCTGACCCTGGCGCGGGGCGACCTGGCCGTGCTGGTGCAGGCCGTGGCGGCCTGGCGCGCCGGCGACCTGGCGCGGGTGCAGGCCCTCAACCGCTGGGTGCTCTCGACACGCGAAACCGCCGAGCTGCGGCTGCAGACCGAACAGATGGGCCGCTCGCTGCTCGACTGGCTGCGCAACCAGGACGGCGCCGACGCGGCCCGGCGTGCCCAGACCGACGCCCTGGCGGCCATGGACCCCAGCTACCCCGTGGCCTGCGCCCTGGCCGCCGCCCGCACCGAGGCCGGCGCGCGCGACATCGCGCTGGCCCACGCCTTCGGCTGGGCGGAAAACATGGTCCAGGCCGCACTCAAGGCGGTGCCGCTGGGTCAGAACGCCGGCCAGCGGGTGCTGGCGCGCCTGGCCACCGAGATTCCGGCGGCCGTCGACACTGCGCTGGCGCTGCCGGCCGGCGAGCCCCAGGCGTTTTCGCCCATGCTGGCCATCCTGTCCGCGCAGCACGAAACCCAGTATTCCCGCCTGTTCCGTTCCTGACGCCCGTTTTTCCACCGAGATCCGACACCCATGAGCACCCTGCACCACATCCCGAACCGCACCAAACCCCTGCCGCCGCTGCGGGTGGGCATCGGTGGCCCCGTCGGCTCCGGCAAGACCACGCTGCTGGAGATGCTGTGCAAAACCATGCGCGAGCGCTACGACCTGGTGGCCATCACCAACGACATCTACACCAAGGAAGACCAGCGCCTGCTCACCGTCAGCGGCGCGCTGCCGGCCGAGCGCATCATGGGCGTGGAAACCGGCGGCTGCCCGCACACCGCCATCCGCGAAGACTGCTCCATCAACCTGGAAGCCATCGACCGCATGCTGGCCGAGCACCCGAACGCCGACATCGTGTTCGTGGAAAGCGGTGGCGACAACCTGGCCGCCACTTTCAGCCCCGAGCTCTCCGACCTGACGATCTACGTCATCGACGTGGCGGCCGGCGAAAAAATCCCGCGCAAGGGCGGCCCCGGCATCACCAAAAGCGACCTGTTCGTCATCAACAAAACCGACCTCGCGCCCCATGTGGGCGCCGATCTGACGGTCATGGAAGCGGACACCCGGCGCATGCGCACCACACCCAAAGGCCTCAAACCCTTTGTGATGACCAACCTGAAAACCCGCGACGGGCTGCAAGCCGTGGTCCGGTTCATCGAAGAACGCGGCATGCTGGCGGCGACGGCCTGAACCCGGCCAAAAAAAAGCGCCCGGAGGGCGCTTTTGGACGTTTGATCTGGCGGAAGCGGTGAGATTCGAACTCACGGACCCTTTCGGGTCGCCGGTTTTCAAGACCGGTGCAATCGACCACTCTGCCACACTTCCGAAGGCGGGGATTCTAACCGGCCGCGGCTGTGACACGATGGCAACACACCACAAAACGCAGAGACCGGCCGTAGCGGAATGGCGTGCTTTGCGCGCATACTGAACGCTGAAATTCGTAAGCGATGCGAGGACAAAAAATGAATACAAAGCACTTCAATCGCCGCCAGGTTGCGGCGGTACTCGGGGCGGGACTGCTGCTTCCCGTTGCGGCAGTGGCGCAGTCGGGCGTGGCAGGAGACAGCATCGTGCTGGGCCAAAGCACGACCTTGACCGGCCCTTTGGGCGACTTGGGCCAGGAGGTTCTGAAAGGTTCCAAGGTCTATTTTGACGCTCTGAATGCCAAAGGAGGGGTCAACGGTCGCAAGGTCGTTCTTGACAGCAAGGACGACGCCTATGACGCCAAAAAGACCATCGAGAACGTCGAGGGATTCATCAGCGCCGATGTGCTGGCCCTGTTTGGCACCTTTGGCACACCCAACAACGAAGCGCTGATCCCGGTTGCCCAGAAAGCCGGCCTGCCGCTGCTCATGCCGTTTACCGGCGCCCCGTCGATCCGAAAGCCGGAGTATCGGAACGTATTCAACCTGCGCGCCAGCTATGCCGATGAGGCCGACAAGCTGATCCAGCACCTGACCACCATCGGTTTCAAGCGCATCGGCATCGCGTACCAGAACAACAGTTTCGGCAAAGAGGTGCTCGCGGCGGCAAACGAATCACTTGAGCAACGCAAGCTCAAGGCGGTCGCCGTCGCGTCGGTCGAGAACAACGCCAGTGATGCAGCCGCCGCCGTCACCAAATTGCTGGCGGCGCAACCCGATGCGCTGGTTCTGGGTCTGGCGGGGAAGCCGACCATAGAAACGATCAAGATGGTCAACAAAAACCGAAAAGGTTTGCAGATGTACGCCCTGTCGGTGCTCGCCACGGCTGGCAACCTGAAAGCGCTGGGCGACGACGGAACCGGTGTTGCCATCGCACAGGTCGTGCCTTTCCCCAACAACGCGGTCCTGCCGATCGTGCGCGAATACCAACAGGCCATGAAGGCAGCCGGACATTCCGAGTTTTCCCACCTCAGCCTCGAAGGCTATATCAATGCCAAGGTCGCGGCCGAGGGCTTGCGCCGTGCAGGCAGAGGTCTGACTCGGGAGAGCCTTGTGACAGCGATGCAGTCCCTGAAGAACTATGACGTCGGCGGCATGGAAGTGAGCTTCTCCCGGGGTGGCGCCAGTGCGTCCCGGTTTGTGGAACTGACCGTGATTAACAGCCAGGGCAAACTGGTGAAGTAATCCGCCGCAGGGTTGCCGCCCGTTCGCCCGCCCGAAAGAAGAAAAGCCCGGAGGGAATCCGGGCTCCTGAAGGTGGTGG
>JAEUOU010000014.1 GCA_016790575.1 Burkholderiaceae bacterium
CTACTGGCAGAAGGTCTTCGGCGGCTACGAGTTCAGCCGCCAGTGGCTGAAGGACCACCGGCCCGACGTGATCTTCCTGGTCTTCAACGACCACGCCACCGCCTTCAGCCTGGAGATGATCCCCACCTTCGCCATCGGCACGGCGGCCTCGTACCGGCCGGCCGACGAAGGCTGGGGCCCGCGCCCGGTGCCCGTGGTGCAGGGCCACCCCGAGCTGGCCAGCCACATCGCGCAGAGCGTCATCCAGGACGACTTCGACCTCACCATCGTGAACCGGATGGACGTGGACCACGGCCTGACCGTGCCGCTGTCGCTGATGTGCGGCGCGCAGGACCCGGCCACGGGTGCCTGGCCCTGCCCGGTAATCCCTTTCGCGGTGAACGTGGTGCAGTACCCCGTGCCGTCGGGGCGGCGCTGCTTCCAGCTCGGCCAGGCCATCCGCCGCGCGGTGGAGTCCTTCGACGAGCCGCTGAACGTGCACATCTGGGGCACGGGCGGCATGAGCCACCAGCTGCAGGGCCCGCGTGCCGGCCTGATCAACCGCGAGTGGGACAACGCCTTCCTCGACCGGCTGGTCGCCGACCCGGCGGGCCTGGCCCAGGTGCCGCACATCGAGTACGTGCGCGAGGCCGGCAGCGAAGGCATCGAGCTGGTGATGTGGCTGATCGCGCGCGGCGCGATGGCCGACGTGGTCGACGGCCAGGTGCAGGGCCCGGCCCCCACCGTGCGCCACCGCTTCTACCACGTGCCCGCGTCCAACACGGCGGTGGGCCACCTCATCCTGGAAAACGCGTGATTCGCCCCCTCTCCCGCCCGCGGGAGAGGGCAGGGGAAAGGGTTCTTTTGCACCTGGAGCCCTCACCCTGACCCTCTCCCACCAGGAGAGGGCACCCAAACCATTCATTCGGAGAACACACCATGACCATCAAAGTAGCCCTGGCCGGCGCCGGCGCCTTCGGCATCAAGCACCTGGACGGCATCAAGAACATTCCCGATGTCGAAGTCATCAGCCTCATCAGCCGCGACCTGGACAAGACGCGCGAAGTGGCCGAAAAGTACGGCATTGCCCACGTCACCACCGAGCTGGCCGACAGCCTGGCGATCAAGGAGCTGGACGCCGTGATCCTGTGCACGCCCACGCAGATGCACGCCAGCCAGTCCATCGCCTGCCTGGAGGCAGGCAAGCATGTGCAGGTGGAAATTCCGCTGTGCGATGTTTATGCCGACGGGCAGGCCGTGGCGGCACTGCAAAAAGCCACCGGCAAGGTGGCCATGGTGGGCCACACCCGCCGCTTCAACCCCAGCCACCAGTACGTGCACAAGAAGATCCAGGCGGGTGAATTCAACATCCAGCAGATGGACGTGCAGACCTATTTCTTCCGCCGCACCAACATGAACGCGCTCGGCCAGCCGCGCAGTTGGACCGACCACCTGCTGTGGCACCACGCCGCCCACACCGTGGACCTGTTCGCCTACCAGTGCGGCAGCCCCATCGTGAAGGCGAACGCCATCCAGGGCCCGATCCACCCGGTGCTGGGCATCGCGATGGACATGAGCATCCAGCTCAAGGCGGCCAACGGTGCGATCTGCACGCTGAGCCTCTCCTTCAACAACGACGGCCCGCTGGGCACGTTCTTCCGCTACATCGGCGACACCGCCACCTACATCGCCCGTTATGACGATCTGGTGAACGGCAAGGAAGAAAAGATCGATGTGTCCAAAGTGGACGTGTCGATGAACGGCATCGAGCTGCAGGACCGCGAATTCTTCGCCGCCATCCGCGAAGGCCGCGAACCCAACAGCAGCGTGCACCAGGTGCTGGACTGCTACCGCGTGCTGCACGATCTGGAGCAGCAGCTGGTGGGGTGAAGCCGTGGATGCCTTGGACACTCTGCGCCAGGAAGCCGCACTCGGCCGGCGGGCGGATTTCGAGCGCTTTCTGGCGGCGGTGCCGGACCAGCCGGACCGGGAAGATGCCGCGGCCGGGCGTTGATAACTACAGTATTTATAGCGATAAACGACCTTTTCACGCTGGGTATTGACCGTTTTGACCACTATTTCCATGCCAACACGCCAACTGGGCCCGTTTTCCGTCAGCGCCATCGGCCTGGGCTGCATGAACCTCTGTCATGCCTACGGCGCGCCCGTGTCCGAGGCGCAGGCCGAGCGGCTGCTGCTGGCGGCGCTGGACGCCGGGGTGACGCACTTCGACACCGCCGCGCTGTACGGCTTCGGCGCCAGCGAGACGCTGGTGGGCAAGGTGCTGGGCGCCCACCGCGCGAAGTTCACGCTGGCCAGCAAATGCGGCATGCAGGGCGTGGATGTGGCCGGGGACGGCAAGCTGGTGCGGGTCATCGACGGGCGCCCGGACACGATCCGGGCCACTTGCGAGGCCGCGCTGCAGCGCCTGCGCACCGACGTGATCGACCTGTATTACCTGCACCGCTGGGACAAATCGGTGCCGATCGAAGACAGCGTCGGCGCGCTGGCGGACCTGGTGCGCGCGGGCAAGATCCGCGCCATCGGCCTGTCGGAAGTCTCCGCCGCCACGCTGCGCCGCGCGCACGCGGTGCACCCGATTGCCGCGCTGCAGACCGAGTATTCGCTGTGGACGCGCAACCCCGAGATCGCCGTGCTGGCGGCCTGCCGCGAGCTGGGTGTGAGCTTTGTTGCGTTCAGCCCGGTCGCGCGCGGTTTCCTGTGCGGGCCGCTGGATGTGGCCGCGTTCGACGCCAAGGACATCCGCCGCAGCATGCCGCGTTTTTCGCCGGAGAACCACGCCAAAAACCAGGCGCTCCTGCCGGCCTACAGCGCCCTCGCGGCCGAGGTGGGCTGCACGCCCGCGCAGCTGGCCATTGCCTGGCTGCTGCACCAGGGCGAGGACATCCTGCCGATTCCGGGCACGACCAGCGTCGAGCATCTGATGGACGACCTGGGCGCCGCACAGGTGCGCCTGTCGCCCGACGTGCTGGCGCGTCTGGACGCGCTGATCAACGCCCGCACCGTGGCCGGTGACCGCTACAGCGACCAGGCCAACCGCGAGGTGGACACCGAGGTGTTTGCGCCGTCCTGAACCCGCCGACCCGGATCAGGCGCCGCCGCGGAACAGCGAGAAACCCCAGGCGGTGAACTTGAACGGCAGGTGGTAGTGCTGGCTGGCGTCGGCAATATGGAAGCGGTAGGGCACCACTTCCAGAAAGCCCGGCGTCGGGGGCACGGTGCCCTGGGCACGGTAGAAGTCGCCCACGTCAAAGCGCACCTCGTAGCCGCCGGGGCCGATGGCCTCGCTCATCAGCGCGGGGTGGCTCAGCAGACCGTTCGGTCCGATGATGCCCTCGGCCAGGAGGGCGCCCTCGGGTTCGCCGTCCGGCCCGAGGCGGCGCACCCGCACCCGCAGTCCGGTCGCCACGCGACCGGCGGCCACGTCGACGCAGTGAATGGACAGCCCGCCGAAGTGGGGCATGTCAGTTCAGTCGTGCGCCCGAGGCCTTGACGGCCGGGCCCCATTCAGCCACCTGTTTCGCGACGAAGTCGGCAAATTCCGGCTGGCTCATCTTGCCGGTGGCCACGCCCAGGTCTTCCAGCCGCTTGACCACCTCAGGCCGCGCCACGATCTCGGCCACCGCCTTGTGCACCTTGTCCACCACGTCCTTGGGCACACCGGCCGGCGCGGAGACACCCAGGAAGTTCTCGGCCACCAGCTTCGGATAACCCGCTTCGATCACGGTGGGCACGTTGGGCGTCAGGCCCATGCGGGTGCGCGAGGTGACGGCCACGCCGACGAGCTTGCCGTCCTTCATGAACGGCACGTTGTTGGTGTAGGTGTCCACCGCAAACTGCAGCGTGCCGCCCAGCAGGTCGGTGTGCATCGGGGTCGAGCCCTTGTAGGGCACATGCTCCATGTTCAGCTTGTGCTGCGCCTTGAACATTTCGCCCACGATGTGGCCGATCGAACCCACCCCGCCCGAGCCGTAGTTCACCGGCGTCTTCTGCGCCTGGATCCACTTGATCAGTTCCGGCATGGTCTTGGCCGGCACCGACGGGTTCACGACGAACACGTTGGGCACCGAGCCGATGTAGGCGATGTGGGTGAAGCTCTTGATCGGATCGTAGGGCGACTTGTCCAGCATGAACGGCGAGATGCTGATCGGCGCCGTGTTCGACAGCAGCAGCGTGTAGCCGTCGGCGGGCGCCTTGGCCACTTCATTGGCGCCGATGGTGCTGCCGGCACCGGGCTTGTTGTCCACGATCACCGGCTGGCCGAGTTTTTCCTGCAGTCCGGGCTGCAGCAGCCGCGCCACGATGTCGGACGAGCCGCCGGGGGCGAAGGTCACCACGATACGAATGGGTTTCTGGGGCCAGGCCTGGGCGTGGGCACCCAGCGGGAGCAGGGCAGCGGCAGCGGCGGTGGCGATCAGCGAACGGCGGGACAACATGAGGCGTACTCCTGGAATCGAAGGGCAGGCCACACGGCCTGCACGGCCACAGTGTGGGGGCGATCATTGTTGCTGTCCATCGCATAATTTCTGACATTCCATTGCTCAAAACAGAACGCATGAACCTGCCGGTCTCACTCCATCCCAAGTCACTGCGCTACCTGGCCGCGGTGGCCCAGCTCGGGTCGGTGCAGGCCGCCGCGCGCGAGGTGGCAATCTCGGCCTCGGCCATCGACCGCCAGATCCTGCTGCTGGAGGAAGAGCTGGGTGTGCCGCTGTTCGAGCGCCTGCCGCGCGGCATGCGCCTGACGGCGGCGGGCGAACTGCTGATGGCGCTGTCGCAGCGCTGGAAGAGTGACCTCAACCGCGCGCTGTCGGACATCAAGCAACTGCAGGGCGTGAGCCACGGGCAGCTGCGTCTGCTGGTCATGGACAGCCATGTCAACGGCTTTCTGCCTGCGTTTGTCCATGCGGTCGGGCAGGCGCACCCGGGTGTGTCGCTGGAGGTCGACGTGGGCAGCCCTGACGACGCCGTGCGCCGCCTGGCCGATGGCTCGGTGGACGTGGCCGTGGCCTTCAACCTGCGTGCGCAGCGCGAGCTGCACCTGCTGTGGTCGGCCGAACTGCCGCTGGGCTGCGCGGTGGCCGCCGGGCATCCGCTGGGGCAGTTGCCCGCACCGGGGCTCAAGGACGTGGCGCAGTGGCCGCTGGCGGTGCAAAGCCGCGCACTGAGCATCCGCCGCTATCTGGAGCGACGCCATGGCTGGCTGCTGCACGAGGCCCGCCCGCCGGTCGTGACCAACTCGTTGCAGCTGGTCAAGCTGCTGGTCGTCAGCGGCACCCACGTGGCCCTGACGTCCGAATTCGACATGGGCCCGGAAATCCTGGCCGGCACGGTGCGTTTTGTGCCCCTGCGCGACCGCAACCTGCAGCCGCAGACCGTGGGCGTGGCCATCAGCGCCTCGCGCCCGTTGCCGCGCATGGCCCGCATCGTCGCCGAGCTGCTGACGGCGCAGGTGGCTGGGTGGCTGGCCGCTGTCCGGGCAACCGGTTCCTGAGCGCTGGCGGCGCTATTTGCGCTGCCAGCGGTCGCCCTTGGCCAGCCCGGGCGGCGTTTCAAGCCGTTGCCAGGCGGCGGCATCGTCCATCAAGGTGGCCCGCCACCAGTCGGTCGTGATGGCCGCCACCAGGGCATGGTGGGCGGGCTGCAGCTCGCGGGTGATGGTTTCGCGCGGCACGATCTCCACGGCGCGGCCGGTCTGGCCGGCGAAGGTCATGTGGTCGGCGTCCTGCAGCACCAGCTGCGCCTTGTGGCCCGGCGGCAGGGCGTCGAACACCGCCATGCGCCGCTCGGGGGTGGCTCCCACGCCCGCCACGTCGGCATCACGTGTGCCGGTGATGGACAGCACCGGTCGCGTCAGGCGCTCAAAGGCCCGATGGGCCGAGCCCAGCCTGGGGACGGTGGGCGAGAACGCAATGAACGCGGCCAGCCGTGGCTCGTCGATGCCGTCGAAAGCGGGGTAGCGTTGCCCCGCCATGCCCAAAGTGGTGTGTGCGCCGAACGAATGGCCCGCCAGCCCCACGCCGGTGGGCCGCACCCGGCTCCACCAGCCCTCTGCGGCCGTGTGGCGCCGGCTGATTTCGTCCAGTGCAAAGCCGATATCGCGCAGCCGGGCCATCAGCTGCTCGGGCCCGGTCAGGCTGCGCAGGGCTGCCTGGTCCCGAAAGCTGGCCGCGACGGCACCCACTGCGTTCAGATCGCTGCCGGGGTGCTGCAGTTGCACCACGGCAAAACCCGCCGCCACCCAGGCCTCGGCCCAGACGGCGCCGCCATCGCGGGTGCCTCCCAGCCCGTGTGAAAAGATGACCACCGGCCAGGGCCCGGCGTGCCGGTTCGCGTCCGGCCAGCGCAGGCGCACCGGCACCGTGCGCTGGCGCGCGGCATCGCTCCAGAGGTCGTCGATGACGGTCGGGCCGGGCAGGGTGGAGGCGTGCGCCAGGCGACCGCCGATCGCGAGGGGCGCGGCGACAGCAACCAGGCGGGTCAGGCAGTGGCGGCGGGTAGGCATGGCGCGGATTATGGGCAGGCGACTGTCAAGCGCGCATGAAGCCCGCATGCCCCCGCCGAAATAAAACGAAACAAAGCGATACCGCCCCGAGAAGACGTTTCAGGCCTGCGCCGGCACCATGGCAAGCCTGTTCAACACCATTTCCCGGAAAGGAAACCCGCCATGAAACCCTGGATCAAACGCAGCCTGATCGGCCTGACCTCCCTCACCGTGCTGCTGGGCGGCCTCAGCGCCTGTGGCCATCGCGATCACGGTCGCGGCTGGAGCGACGAGCGCGTCACCGAAATGCGCGGCAAAGCCGTCGAGCGCATCACCGACAAGCTGGAGCTCAACGCCGACCAGAAAGCCAAACTCGGCGTGCTGGCCGACGAAATGGTCGCCGCCCGCAAGGCCATGCGCGGCGCCAGCACCGACCCGCGGGCCGACCTGCAGGGCCTGATCGCCGGCGCGAAGTTCGACCGCAGCAAGGCCCAGCAGATGGTCGACCAGAAACTGCAGACCGCCCAAGGCAGCAGCCCCAGACTGCTCACCGCGTTCGGCGACTTCTATGACAGCCTCACGCCCGAGCAGCAGCAGAAGGTGCGAGACCGCATGGCCCGCCGCGGCTGGTGGGGCCGTGGCTGATCGCCTGCAGGCCCTGACCCGGCAGGGCCACGCGCACGTGCAGGCGCTGCTGGCCGGGGCCGAAGATCCCCACGCCGAAGTGCTGGCCCTGGTCTGGGGCCCGCGCTTCGACCGCGATCACGCGCGGCATCTGGCGGCGCCGCTGGCCGGGCGCCATCCGCAAGCGGCCGGTCCGGTGCTGGATGCCTTGATGGACGTGGGGGAGCGCTTCGACCGGCTGGAGCACGCCGCGCAGCAGCGCATCCGGCGTCTCATCCTGCGCCACCGGGCGCTCAGCGACGCCTTGCACTGACCGGCCTGCCAGAATCCGTCCATGACCCGCATCCTGCTGATCGACGACGACGAAAACCTCGGCCCGCCGCTGGCCGCCTATTTCCAGCGGTTTGACCTTCAGCTGGAACACGCCACCCGTCCCAGCGAGGGGCTGGCGCGGCTCAAGGCCGGTGGCTTTGACGCCGCCATCCTGGACGTGATGCTGCCCGAGATGGACGGCTTTGCGCTGTGCCGCGCCATCCGCAAGGACAGCGACCTCCCGATCGTCATGCTCACCGCGCGCGGCGACGTGATGGACCGCGTCGTCGGGCTGGAGCTGGGCGCCGACGACTACCTGCCCAAACCCTTCGAGCCGCGCGAACTCGTGGCTCGCCTGCAAACGGTACTGCGCCGGCGCAAACCGGCGGCCGTCGAATCCACCCCGGCCGACGATGCGACCACGCTGCGCTTCGACGGCCTGCACATCGACACCGCGACCCGCGCGGTGTGGCGCGGTCAGACCGCGGTGGAGCTGACCGGCACCGAATACGAGCTGCTGCTGGTGCTGGCCCGCGAGCCCGGCCGCGTGTTCTCGCGCGACGACATCCTCAACCGCTTGCGCGGCCACGAGGCCGACCTCTACACCCGCGCGGTGGACATCGTCGTCAGCCGCCTGCGCAAGAAGCTGGAGCCGCTGGACGCCATCAAGACGCTGCGCAACGCCGGCTACGCGCTGGCCCTTCGGCGCGACGCCTGATGAACCCCGCCACGCCCGCCCCGCCACCCGACCCCAAGGCCGCCGCGCAGCGACCCGCCTCGCGCTGGCACCGCGCCCGCCACCGGCTGGCGCATTCGATCAAGCTGCGGCTGGTGCTGTTGTTCCTGCTGCTCGCCGCGGCGATGACCTTCGTGTTCGTCACCGGGGCACAGAAAGCGTTTTCCGTCGGCTGGCGCGAGGCCGCGCGCCCGCTGCTGATCGACTATGTGGACCGCCTGGCCGCCGACATCACGGTCGCCGGCAGCCCCGACGTGGCGCGCGCCCGCGCGCTCACCGAGCGGCTGGCGGTACTGACGGTGCACATCCGCGGCCCGCAGGTGCAGTGGGCCTCGCACCCCGAGCCCGCGCGCAGCGAACGCTGGCGCCGCGCGGACGACGGCGGCGTGGCCGGGGCCGAGGCCAACGGCCGCCGCGATGACTGGGGCGCCGACTGGCCCCGCATCACCCAGCGCACCACGGCCGACGGCCACACCATCGAGTTCGGCCTGCACACCGGCGTGTTCGAGCGCCGCCCGCGCCTGGTCGGCTACGGGCTGGCGGCCTTGTTGCTGCTGACGCTGCTGGCCTGGCTCTATGCGCGCCACCTGCTCCGGCCGCTGGACGCCATCGGTGAGGGCGCGCGCCGGTTCGGCGCCGGCGACTTCGGGCAGCCCATCCCCGTTCGCCACCCCCGCCGGCCGGACGAGCTTGGCCAGCTGGCCCAGACCATCAACACCATGGGCGACGACATCCGCCAGATGCTCGACGCCAAACGAGCGCTCTTGCTGGCCATCAGCCACGAATTGCGCAGCCCCCTGACCCGCGCCCGCCTGAATGTCGAGCTGCTGCCTGAAGGCCCCGACGTCGCGCCCCAGCGCGAAGCTCTGCTGCGGGACCTGCAGGAGATGGCCAACCTGGTCAGCGACCTGCTGGAAAGCGAGCGCCTGGCCGGCCGCCACGCCGCGCTGCACCGCGAGCCGGTGGAACTGCCCGCGCTGGCGCGCGAGGTGCTGGGGGAACTGCAGGTTCGCCACCCGACGGCCGCTGCCGTCGCCATCCACACGGCCGAGCCGCTGCCCGCGCTGCCGCTGGACCGCAGCCGCATCCGCCTGCTGCTGCGCAACCTGCTCGACAACGCCTTGCGCCACGGTGCGGGCGGGCCGCTGCCGCCCGTGATCACGTTCGACGCCATGGCGGACGGCGGCCTGTGCATCACCGTGCGGGACCACGGCCCCGGTGTGCCCGACGACCAGCTCGCCCGCCTGGCCGAACCCTTCTACCGCCCCGACAGCGCCCGCACCCGCAGCGCCGGCGGCGTGGGCCTGGGCCTGACCCTGTGCCGCCTGGTGGCGCAGGCGCATGGCGGCACCTTTGTGCTGCGCAACGCTGCGCCCGGACTGGCGGTCACCGTGACGCTGCCCGGTCCGTGACGCGCCGGCGGCCTCCTGCCCGGCCGCGACAGGACGCTTTTTTACTATAAAAAACGTAGCTATAAGTGACCTTTTCACGGAGGGTATGGGCCGAAATGGCTTGAAATCTTGCTGCCGAGGGGGTCGGGGCCCCCTCCTGGGGTGCCGGTTTGTTCAAAAGCCGGGGAAGTTCGGTTCCGCATAGGTCACCGGGGAAACCCTTCTGGGCATAAGGAAATTGCGGGCGCATGATTTTTTTTGCGGCGGGCCAGGTTTCGGCCCGTCCCATCCGGAGACCTGTCATGACCGTTTCGCATCACCGCCGCGCTGTCCGCGCCGTACCCCAGGCGCTCAGCGCCATTGCCATTGCCGCGCTGCTGGCCGGCTGCCTGGGCAGTGACGATCCGCCCGCGCCACCGCCCCCCGAATTCGCTGCGACCATCCGCACCACCTCCTACGGGGTGCCCCATGTGGTGGCCGACAACTTCAAAGGCGCGGGATTCGGCTATGGCTATGCCTTTGCGCAGCAGAACTTCTGCCTCTATGCCGAAGAACTGGTCACGCTGCGTGGCGAACGCGCCCAGTACTTCGGCGGCGCCGGCGGTTATCTGGGCAGCCTGGGCACCATTTCCGGCAACGTCGATTCGGACTTTTTCTACAAGCTGCTGCTGGACAAAGCCCAGGCCGACCGCATCCGGGCGGGCTCCAGCCAGGCGGCCCGCGACATCGTGGCCGGCTTCGCGGCCGGCTACAACCGCTACCTGAGCGAAACCGGCGTGGCCAACCTGCCAGCCGAGTGCCGCAACGCCGAATGGGTCAAGCCCATGACGGAAGACGAAGCCTTCCTGCGCCTGTCCCAGGCCGCCATGGCGGGCAGTTCCATGGCCTTCATCAACTCCATCGGCAACGCCCGGCCGCCGGCCGCCTCGATTGCCCTGTCGCAGCGGTCGGCCAAGCCGGCCCAGCGCCCGACGGCGGCGCAACTGGCGGCTTCACCCACGCTGATGGCGCTGCGCAACCTGCACGACCACACCATTGGTTCCAACGGCTACGGCCTGGGCAAAGACGTCACACAAAGCGGCAAAGGCATCGTGATGGGCAACCCGCACTTCCCCTGGTGGGGCGCGCTGCGGCTGCACCAGATTCACGTGACGGTCCCCAGCGAGAAATACGATGTCATGGGTGCCACGCTGCTGGGTGTGCCGCTGCCGCTGATCGGCTTCAACAGCTCCCTGGGCTGGACCCACACCTTCTCGACCGACAACCGGTTCACCCTGCGTTACCTGGCGCTCGACCCGGCCAACCCGACACGCTACGTCAAGGACGGCGTCTCCAAACCCATGACCGCCGTGCCGCTGAGCATCCAGGTCAAGGGCGCCGACGGCAAGCTGGCTCCCCTGACCCGCACGCTCTACACCACCGAGTGGGGCCCGATGATCATGGACAGCAGCTTCGCCTGGAGCAAGAGCGCCGCTTTTGCCCTTCAGGACGCCAATTACACCAACACCAAGCTGATCGATCAGGTCATCCTCAACGGCAAGGCCACCACGGTGGACGGCCTTCTGCAGGCCGCCGCCACCCACACCGCCATGCCCTGGGTGAACACCATGGCCGCCGACAAGAACGGCGACGCGATGTACTTCAACTACTCCGTGGCGGCCAACGTGGCCAACGCCCAGCTCGACGCCTGTGTGCCCGGCCCCGAATCGGGTGCGCCCTTCAAGGCGCTGATGGCCAGCACCGGCGTGGTCGTCATGGCCGGCACCACCGCGGCCTGTGACTGGAGCGGCAGCATCGGTGCGACGCAGCGCCCGTCCATCAAGCGCAGCGACTACATCGTCAACGCCAACGACAGCCACTGGTGGTCCGCGGCCAACAGCTTCCTCACCGGCTTCCCGAAGATCATCGCCACCGGTCCGGACGCCGAAGGTTCGGTGCAGGGCGAGCGCACCCGTACCGGCCACGCCATCGTGCGCGACCGCCTGGCCGGCACCGACGGCCTGACGGGCAACCGCTTCACGGTGGCCAACCTGCAACAGATCTACCAGAAGAGCCGGCTGTATCGCGCCGAGAAGTGGGTTCCGGGTTTCGTGACCGAATGTCTGGCCAGTGCGTCGGCCAGCGCCGCCGCCAAGGATGCCTGTACCGTGCTCCAGTCGTGGGACCGCAGCCATGCGCCCACCAGCTCGGGTGCGATCCTGTTTTACGAGTTCTACGCCGCCCTGGGCGAACTCAAGGCCGCATCGTGGTGGTCGGTGCCATTCAACGCGGCCGACCCGCTGGAAACCCCGCGGGGCAACGCTGGCACCGCCGACGCCTTGGCCAAGCTGGAGACGCTGGTCGCCAGCACCCAGTTTGACAGCGCCCTCAAGCGCCGCGCCCGGCCCATGGATGTGCAGATCCTCTCGCGCCCCGAGGGCCCGCTGGCCATCCCTGGTGGCCGCTACGCCTTCAACAACTGGCGCGGCCAGAAGACCGAGGTCGCCCCGGGCAGCTTCATCTACACCGCCGACCCCAAGACCAATGCCGGCGCCTATGGCAACAGCTACATGCAGTTTGTGACCTGGGACGACAACGGCCCGGTGGCCGAGGGCATCCTGACCTATGGCCAGTCATCCGACCCGGCCAGCCCGAACTTCAGCGACCAGACGCGCAAGTACGCCGCCGGCGAGTGGGTGAAGCTGCCCTATACCGAGGCGCAGATCAAGGCCGACCCCAACTTCAAGGAAGTGAAGATTTCCCAGTAAGTGCCCGGCCCTCGTGAGGGTCACCACGAAAAAGTGCGCCTCCAGGGCGCACTTTTTTCGGGTGGACGGTGCCCGCCGGTGCGGTTCAGGCGGCGGCCGGGCCGCGGCGCAGCCAGGCGGTGACACCGCTGGCCGCCGCTGCCAGTATCAGCAACACCACCGCGCCGACGCCCCAGCCGATGGTCAGCAACACCGGCATCGCGTCGACCAGCCAGTTGGCCGAGCCACGCAGGACGCCGGCCAATGCCTCCAGCGCCGGCCCGGCGGCGGCCAGCAAGTCCAGCCAGACCTTCCACACCGGGCCCAGCCAGGGCTCCAGCCAGGGAGGCAGGTTGTTGCCGTGCGCCTGCAACTGCGCCAGCACTTGCGGCCAGGGCAGGGTAGTCAACAGATTCCAGACGGCATGAACCGTCCAGGCCAGGGCGCTCCACAGCGCCAACACCAGAAGGGTAAGAGTCCAGATGAGTATTTGCATGATCATGGATATGGGGTGAGAAGCCTTCAGTTTCAAGTTTTTTGCCCCGGCCTGCCCGCGTTGCACCGCAATTCCTTGCCGCCCGGCCGTTTTCCCCCGCCGGGCCCGACCGTAGAATCTTTCGCAAGGAGAACCCCCGCCGCATGAGCCCCGAGGCCCGCGCCCGCCAAACCATCGACGCGCTGCTCACGCAGGCCGGCTGGCATGTCTGCAACGTGGCCGACGCCAACATCCACGCCGCCCGTGGCGTGGCGATTCGCGAATTCCCCCTCAACCCCGGCCATGGCTTTGCCGACTACCTGCTCTACATCGACGCCAAAGCCGCCGGCGTGATCGAGGCCAAGAAAGAGGGCGCCACCCTCACCGGCGTGGAAGTGCAATCCACCCGCTACGCCCAGGGCCTGCCGGCCAGCCTGCCCGCGTGGCGCCGGCCGCTGCCGTTCAGCCAGATAGCCTTCCGACGCCCCACGGACCGCTCGCGGGACGCTGGCGCTGAGACTGGAAGGCTGGCGACAGCCTCACATCAATGGACGGCATGGTTCATCTAATCAGAAATAACGAACTTTACGAAACTAACGAAGTTGTCTAAAATCCAGCCTGACATCGCGCAGCTACTTTTGGCTTGGTGCGAAAAGCAGGAGGCTTCATGCTTACTTGGGATGAGTTGGGTGAACCCAACGGGGGGTCACTGGTGCACGACCAAATCATTCGTCGCAACGGTGTTGTGATTCCTTTTGAACCGGACCGCATTGCCGACGCCATGAGGCGGGCATTCATGGCTGCGCGCGGCGATTTGGGTGGTGTTGCTCTGGGGCTGCAGCCAATCTTTGGTCGCTCGAATGCCCATTCACCGTGCCAGATCGCCCGCAGCCACGATTTGATCGGGATGGGTGTGTGGACAAGGCAGCACTTCCTTTCGTTGTTCAAGCCACGCGGCTGGACTGGGAAGGTCGTGGCGCCAAAGTCAGCCGGCTTCTTTTCCGCCAGCAAGGCCAATCTGCGGAACGCGCCCTGAGCGCATCGTTGCACGGAACCATCCATGAACACCTTTACCCTGACCTCACCGTTTGCCCCTGAATCCACCCAGCCGCGCCATGAAGCAGACGCCAGCCCTTACGCCACCGCAGCGCAGACGGCTGCCGTGCTGCGATCGGGCGCGTTGTACCGCCGCGAGCGCATGGAGGCTGCCGACATGATCACCACCGATGAAGCTGCCACGCTGGCCGGCACCACGCGGGTGACCATCAACGCCTGGATCAAGTCCGGCCGCTGCATTGGCGTGGCGCATTTGCGCCGTGGGTTCAAGCTGCCGCGCTGGCAGTTTGAGCCGGCCGTCTGGCCGGTGTTGTTGCCCCTGGCCAAAGCGCTGGGCACCAGCGATGGCTGGCAGCTGCTGGCGTTTCTGGAGTCCCCCGCCACGGCGCTGGACGGCCAGACGCCCCGCGCCGCGCTGGAGCAGGGCACCCCGCTGGACCGCATCGTGGCACTGGCAACGGCTCAGGCACATTGACCTCATCCTATGAATTTCAAAACACCCCCGTTACTGGGCCACACGCCGCCAATTCTTGAAGTTCCTGCGCACCAGGTCTGGCACCGGGTGCAGCGCAAGACCGCCCGCAAAGACAGCGTGCGGCACAAGGGCTACGTGCTGGCGCCGCCCGGTGGGCTGGCCGGGCGATTTGATCTGGCTGACGAAGCCACGGCCTACCTGGCCGACAGCCCGGAGACGGCGCTGTATGAAAGCCTCTTCCGCCGAGAGGCGCGAAGCTGCCATTTCAGCCGCATCGAGCAGCGGGCCTTGCTCAGCTTTGAAACCCGGTTGCCGCTGCGGCTGGTGGATGTGCGGGGGCTGGAGGCGCACTATCCGGTGCTGCAGTCCATGCGCTATGAAACCAGCCAGGCCTTTGCCGCCGCATGCCGCCAGCAAGGGCTGCATGGCGTGCTGTACGCATCCGCGCAGCACCCCAGCCACAGTTGTGTGTGCCTGTTCGGGGCGGGCATTGAGTGCACCCGAAAGCTTGAAGCCGTCGCGCTGGTGCAGCCGGGAACCGGGCTGCTGCACAGGGCTGTGGTCGTGGCGGCCCGCGGCTCGCAAGTGCCGATTGTTCGGGAATGATGCAAAACCTCCCGCTCCGCCTCGCCCCCGGCGGAGGAGTGGCTGGCCCTGCTGCCCTGCTGGGCGTTCTCCCGCGAGCCGGATGCGGCGACGGGGTTTGACGAACTTGTGGTGCGGGCTGTGCCTGGAAAGCTACCGTAGTGGCTCGTCTGGACAGGATGGCGGCGAACCGCTAAAGTAAGGATTCCTTACTTCGACTCATTTGCCATGCTTGCCAAGATCACTTCTAAGAACCAGCTCACGCTGCCCAAGAGCGTGACCCAGGCCGTGGGCGCCACGGAGTACTTTGACGTGGAAGCTCGCGCGGGGCAGATCATCCTGACCCCCGTGCGCATCCAGCGCGGCGACGCGGTGCGTGCCAAGCTGGCCGAGCTGGACTTGAGCGAGTCGGACATTGCCGATGCCGTGGCGTGGGCCAGATCCGCTGCGGCTGCGGTGCCCGCTGTGGCCGCCGAGCCTGAAGCACCCTATGGTGCCGCTGCTGGCGATGTTGGGCCGGCAGCAGGCAAGACGGCGGCGGGCGGCAAAAGGACCCTCAAAGCGTGAGCGCACCTTTGCGTGTGGTGCTGGACACCAGCGTGGTGCTGTCCGCGCTGGTGTTTGGCGGTGGCGCGGCCGGGCGCTTGCGCCTGGGCTGGCAACAGGGCGCTTTTGTGCCGCTGGCCAGCACGGCCACCGTGCAGGAACTGGTGCGCGTGCTGGCGTACCCCAAGTTCCGCGTTGGTGCGGCCGAGCAGCAGGAGTTGCTGGCCGATTACCTGCCTTGGGTCCAGACCGTGCGCATCCCGCAGCCGCCACCCCCGGTGCCCGACTGCCGTGACCCGCTGGACCTGCCTTTCATGCAACTGGCGGTGGTCGGCCAGGCCGATGTGCTGGTGTCGGGCGACGGGGATTTGCTGGCGCTGACGGATGCGTTTGAAAAAGCCTACGGGTGCCCGATCACGAACCTGGAGACGTTCTTTCGCACGCACATATTGCCGACCCAAAAATAATCATCCTTTCAAAGACACCCATGAACTCAGCCACCATCGTCCAGAAGTTCTGGAACGACTGCAACGTGCTGCGCGACGACGGCATGAGCTACCGGAACCATGTTGAGCCGCTCCCCTTGAAGGATGCAGCCCTGGCCGACAGCGACAACCTGCCGCCGCCCGAGGTGATCGCCCAGGAAATCGTCGACGACCTGGAGGCGGCGCTGGAGCAGTTCCGCCTGATTGCCGGGGATCTGGCGGGCGCCGAATCGGCCTGATTGCTTCTGTTTTCGTAGCGATAAAAGACCTTTTTGCGCTGGGTATGGGCCTGAAACGGGTCAAACACCGCAAAACCGGGCGGCTGGCAGGTTCTGGCAGGGTTGCGCCGACCGGTCGGGTGTCCCATGCAGCGCCGGTGGCGCGGGTTTTTCCGCTGGGGCGTTGGGGCGATTGCGGCGATCATGCAAGCCGCTTTGTCATCTGCCGGAGTTCTCTCATGCCCCTGTTGTCCCGTCGCCCCGCTGGCACCCCTCGGCTTCTGTTGCTGTCAGCCGCGTTGACCCTCGCGCTGGCGGCCGGCTGTGCCGGTCCGGGGCCACAGTCTGCCGCACCCGCCGCGCAGGCGCCTGAAACCGCCGCCGAGAAAGCCGCAGCGGCCTGGCCGGCGGAAGCCGCGCCGGCGGCCGTGACCTGCCCGGAGGGGCCGCCGCCGGGCGCCCGCTGCCTGCGCGGCAAGGATTCTGCCGGCGCGCCGTATCTGATCGTGGTGCCGGCCCGCTGGAGCGGCAACCTGCTCGTGCACGCGCACGGTGGGCCGTTCCTGGGTGCGCCCACCGACGCCCGCGCCAATGAAGACATCAAGCGCTGGTCGGTCATCGTGCGCGAGGGCCATGCCTATGCGGCCTCGGTGTTCCGCCAGGGCGGGTTTGCCGTCACCACCGCCGCCGAAGATACCGAGCGGGTGCGGCGCATTTTCGTCGCCCATGTCGACAAACCGCGCCGCACTTTCCTGCACGGCCAGTCCTGGGGCGGCATGGTGGCGGCGCGCGCGGCCGAGCTGTATCCGCGCTCGTGGGAGGGCATCCTGTTCACCAGCGCCGTGGTGGCGGGCCCGGCCACCTACGACTTCCGGGTCGATATCCGCGCCGTCTACCAGCATCTGTGCAAGAACCATCCCCGCGCCGACGAACCCCAGTACCCGCTGGCGCTGGGCCTGCCGGCGGGCTCCACGATGACCAACGCCCAACTGGCCGCCCGGGTCAACGAATGCCTGGCGCTGAACAAGCCCGCCGCCGAGCGCACACCCGAGCAGCGTGCCCGCGCGAAGCTGATCGCCGACATCATCCGCGTGCCGGAAAACTCCATCCTCAGCCACCTGAACTGGGGCACCTTCACGCTGGCCGACGTCACCCGCCGCCACGGCGGCGCGCCCATCGGCAACACCGGGGTGCGCTACACCGGCTCGCCGAACGACGCCGCCCTCAATGCGGACCTGGACCGCGCCGGGCTGCGTTTTGCCGCCGATCCGGCCGCGCGGGCGCGCTTTGTGGCCGATGTGGACCATCAGGGGCGTTTTGCCGTGCCGGTGGTCACCACCCACGGCATCCATGATTCGACGGTGTTTGTCGAAGGCAGCGACACCTTGCGCCAGCGCATGGTGGCGGCGGGCAACGGCCAAGGGCTGGTGCAGACCTTTGTCGAATCGTCCGAGCACAGCTACCTGGGCGAGGCGATCTACCCGCCGCTGCTGCAGGCACTGATCACCTGGGTGGACACCGGCCGCAAGCCCACGCCGGTCACGATTGCGGAGCAGTGCCGCAGCCTGCAGGCCGCAGGCGGTGGCGCAGCGGCCGACTGCCGCTTTCTGCCCGACTACGCCGTCAAGACGCTGGCCAGCCGCATTCCGGCGCGCTGACACGGCGGCTTGTCACACGCGGGCGCTACCATCGGGTCACCATGACCCACGCTGATCGCCCGCCTGCGGCGGCCTCCACTCCCACTGGCCCGGGCGCTGCCCCCGGGCGGGTATTGCCCCTGGCCGGCGCCACCAACTTCCGCGACCTGGGCGGCTACATCGGCCAGGCCGGCCGGCCGGTACGCTGGCGGCGCATCTTCCGCTCCGACCACCTCGCCGACCTGACGCCCGAGGACACCGCGCGGCTGGCCGCGCTGGGGCTGGCGCGTGCCTTTGACTTCCGCGGGGTGCAAGAGCGCGCCGCCGTGCCCTATGCCGTGCCGGGCATCACCCAGCACCCGCTGCCGATCGAGCCCACCGTGGTGCAGCGCATGAAAGACCTGGTCGCCGCCGGCCACCGTGTCACCGCCGAGCAGACCGTGGGCCTGATGCAGGACACCTACCGCGCCTTTGTGCACGACAACGCGCACCGCTTTGCCGAGCTGTTCGAGCACCTGCTGGCCGACGACGCGCCGCTGGTGTTCCACTGCACCGCCGGCAAGGACCGCACCGGCTTTGCCGCCGCGCTGATCCTGCGGGCACTGGACGTGCCGCACGACGTGGTGATGCACGACTATCTGCTCACCAACCAGCACTACCGCATGCCTTCGGCGGTGTCCGGTCTGGCGCCGCCCGAGGTGCTGAATGTCTTGTGGCGGGTGCAGGAAGATTTTCTGCACGCCGCCTTCGACGCCGTGGAGCGCGACCACGGCGGCCTGGACCGTTACCTGGCCCGCCAGCTGGGCCTGACCCCCGCCGCGCGTCGCCGCCTGGCCGAGCTGTACCTGGCGCGCGAGCCCGGTGAGGACGCCGACGGGCGCTGATTCACTCCTGTTTAAATAGCAAAGAGTGACCTTTTTGCGCTGGGTATGGGCCTGAAAGCCCTAAAAATGTCCGGCTGCGGCGTTTTCACCCGGCCTGTGCGGCCAGGGCCGGCCCCACCACCGCTTCCAGCAGGCTGCGCAGCCAGCGGTGGGCGCTGTCCTGCTGGTAGCGCAGGTGCCAGATGGCGTACATCGGCATCGTGGGGCAGGGCACCGGTGGCGGGCAGCTGGCCAGGCCGGCCAGGGTGTGGCGGGCCAGCAGGCCGGGCGCGGTGACCAGCAGCGGCGTGCCGCGCACAAAGGCGGGCAGGGCGCTGAAGGCGGGCACCAGCACCGCAAAGGCGCGCACCACACCGCGCGCGGCCAGCAGCTGGTCCAGGTCCAGGCTGCGGCGCGGCTCGTACATCACGGTGGCGTGGCGGGCGGCGCGGTAGTCGGCCTCGGTCAGCGGGGCGTCGCGCACGGCCGGGTCGTAGAAGACGCGGTACAGGTCTTCAAACAGGCGCTTTTGCACGATGTCGCTGCCCTCGGGCGGGCGGGGGCTGATCACCAGCTGGCAGTCGTCGCTGCGCAGCATGTCCAGCCGCGGCACGGCCGAGGGGATGATGCGCAGCGTCACGCCCGGCGCCGCCTCGCGCAGCCGCGCGGCCAGAGGCGGCAGCAGCAGGTCGCGCTGGAAATCGTTGGCGGCGATGGTGAAGGTGGTCTGCCAGCGAGCCGGGTCAAAGTCGCCCAGGTGGGCAAAGCGCTCCAGCGCCCCGAGCAGCTCGCGCGCCTGCGCCGCCAGCACGCCGGCACGGGCCGTGGCCGCAATGCCGCGTCCGTTTTTCACAAACAGCGCATCGCCGGTGATGGCGCGCAGCCGGTCCAGCCCGTGGCTGACGGCCGACTGCGTCAGCCCCAGCCGCAGTGCCGCCGCGGTGATGCCGCCGCTCTCAAACACCGCCACCAGCAGCTGCAGCAGGCGAGCATCCAGGTTTGACCAATCAATTTCGTTCATGTGTTCGATCATGATTCATCGGTTTATCTTTTGCAATGGCGGCTCAATACTGCATGCCTGAGCCAAATCAACCATCCCAAGCCCTCAGGAGACCGATGTGAGCGCCACCAAACCCACCATTCCCGGCACCACCGTGTTCGACGACGTCATGGCCCGCAAAGGCTACGCGCTGAACAAGATGTGCTACTCCTTCAACGACAAGGCCAACCGCGACGCCTTCCTGGCCGACGCGGAAAGCTACATGCGCCGCTACGCGCTGACCGACGAGCAGATGGCCGCCGTGCGCTCCGGCCAGGTGCTGCAGATGCTGGCCGCCGGCGGCAACGCCTACTACCTGGCCAAGCTGGCCGGCATCTACGGCCTGGACATGCAGGACATCGGCGCGCAGCAGACGGGCGTCACGAAAGACGAGTTCAAAGCCAAGCTGGTCGCGGCGAACGAGCAATGAGCCCCCACGCTCATCGCTTGCGCGTATCGCTGCCCCCCGAGGGGGCCGCAGTCGGCTTGGGGCGGCCCGGCGCCGCCTGTTCCCTTAACAAGATTTCTGGAGCACACAACCATGGCACAACTCATCGGCGGCCTCGCCACCTCGCACATTCCCGCCATCGGCGGCGCCATCCACAAGGGCAAGCAGCAAGACCCGTACTGGAAACCCTTCTTCGACGGCTTTCCGCCCGTCAGCCGCTGGCTGGAGCAGATCAGGCCCGACGTGGTGGTGGTGTTCTACAACGACCACGGCCTGAACTTCTTCCTGGACAAGATGCCCACCTTCGCCGTGGGCGCTGCGGCCGAGTACCACAACGCCGACGAGGGCTGGGGCATTCCCACCCTGCCGCCACTCAAGGGCAACCAGGACCTGTCCTGGCACCTGATCAACCAGCTGATCGCCAAAGAGTTCGACATCGTCACCTGCCAGGAACTGCTGATCGACCACGCCTGCTCGCTGCCGTTCAAGCTGTTCTGGCCCGGCCACGACAGCGCGCCGGTGGAGATCGTGCCGATCAACATCAACACCGTGCAGTTTCCGCTGCCCACCGCGCGGCGCGTCTACAAGCTCGGCCAGGCCGTGGGCGAAGCCATCCGCAGCTGGGACAGCCCCAAGCGCGTGGCCGTGCTGGGCACCGGCGGCCTGTCGCACCAGCTGGAGGGCGAGCGCGCCGGCTTCATCAACAAGCGCTTTGACCTGCAGTTTCTGGACAGCATGGAAACCAACCCCGAGTGGGTCACCCAGTTCAGCGACCTGGAACTGGTGGAAAAAGCCGGCACCCAGGGCGTGGAACTGCTCAACTGGCTGGCCATGCGCGGCGCCCTTTCGGCCGGCGGCGCCCGCGTGAAGAAGGTGCACGGCAACTACCACATCCCGATCTCCAACACCGCCACCGGGCTGCTGGCGCTGGAGGTGGTGTGAGCGGGTGAAGCCCGCCCTCCTGATTTGCTATTGAGTCCATAGCAACAAGCGACCATTCCGTGCTGGGATGGTCGCCTTTTTGATGGGATTTTGGCGGTGGAAGGGTGTCTCGGGTGGCGTGGGCCGCACGGCACGACTCGATGCCTCAGTGGCCCATTCAGTTGCCCCATCGGTTTGCGAGCCGTTTGGTCGCCTCGAACCAAACCAGCGCGCCCAGACACAATGCCGCGCCACTCGACAAGAGCGCAGCAGATGGTGTCGCGAACAGAAACAGGCGGCTGATGGCGGGAACACCCAGAACCAGCGCCAGCAGCACGCCTGTCCCCAAAACGATCCAGCCGAAAGCGATGTTCCAGGATGGCGCCGGGCCGCTTCGGGTTGTCCAGGTCCGGTTGGCATGGATGAGCACCAGATTGCCGACCACCAGGACCGTGAATGCGAGCGCACGCGCCGTCTCGTCGGAGCCGGAATCCGATCGGGCAAGCAGGTAGGCCATCAGCACGATGCCGAACAGGCCGCAGCCCTGAAGCGCGCCGCGCAACAGGACTTGCCGGTCGAAGAGGCGCGCATCCGGGCGCCGGGGCGGCACCCGCATGGCGTTGGCCTCCAGAGGCTCGGCTTCGAAGACGATGGAACAGGCCGGGTCGATGATCAGTTGGAGGAACAGGATGTGCACCGGCATCAGCACCATCGGCCAGCCCAGGATCAGCGGCACGATCGACAAACCGATGATCGGCAGATGCGCCGCCAGGACGAAGGCGATGGCCTTTCGCAGGTTGGCGAAGACGCGGCGTCCATAGCGCACGGCCGTCACCAGGGACGCGAAATCGTCACCCAGCAGCACCAGGGCCGCGGCCTCGCGGGCGACGTCGGTCCCGCGGGCGCCCATCGCCACGCCGATGTGGGCAGCCTTGAGGGCGGGGGCGTCGTTGACGCCATCGCCGGTCATCGCAACCACGTCGCCTCGGGTGCGAAAAGCCTGCACCAGCCGAAGCTTCTGCTCGGGCTGCACACGGCAAAACACATGGGTGTCGGCCAGGCGCGCCGCCAGCGCTGCGTCATCCAGTCGGTCCAGCTCCGGGCCGGTCACGGCCCGCCCATCGGCGACCAACCCCGCTTGTCGCGCGATGGCCAGGGCGGTGTGGGGATGGTCGCCCGTGATCATCACGACCCGAATGCCGGCGGCCCGGCACTCGGCGATGGCCGCCGGCACGTCCGGTCGCACCGGGTCCTCCAGCGCAACCAGTCCCATGAACTCGAAATCGAAGTCGTGCTGGCCGCCGGGCAACTCACCCGAGGGAAAAAAGGCCCGTGCGACCGCCAGGACGCGCAACCCGTCGGCAGCCATCGCCTCAACCTGTTGCGCAACAGGCTTCTGCTGCGATGGATCAAGGTGACAGAGGTCCATGATCGCTTCTGGCGCACCCTTGGCAGCAACCAGCCGGTCCTGTCGATCCGGTGACTGCCAGACGCGGGACATGGCGAGCATCTGCGGCGACAGCGGGTAGTCGTCCAGAAGGTCCCAGTCCGCGTGCAGATGTTCGGTGCCCGACAGACGACTCTGACCCGCTTCGATGATCGCGGACTCCATCGGATCGAAAGCGCGGCGGTGACTGGCGAGCACGGCGTATTCCAGCACCGGGTGAAGCGCCTCCGGCAAGGCTGGCGCATCGGTGGGACCCAGACAATGCTGCGCGTCGGCGGACCACAGCCTGCGCACCGCCATGCGGTTCATCGTCAGCGTGCCGGTCTTGTCAACACACAACACCGTCGTCGCCCCCAGCAGTTCGACGGCCGGCATGCTGCGGGTCAGCACCTTCTCGCGCGCGAGCCGCCAGGCACCGAGACCGAGGAAGATGGTCAGCACGACCGGCAATTCTTCCGGCAGGATGGCCATGGCGAGCGTCAGGCCGGCCAGCAGCCCATGCAGCCAGTCGCCGCGCGACAGGGCCCAGGCCAGGGCGAGCACCACGGCGAGGCTGAGACCGGACGCCGCCACCCAGGTGACGATCCGCCGGGTCTCGCGCTGGACCGGCGTGGTCTCGGTGGCCATCGACTTCAGGGAGGCGCCGATGCGCCCCAGGGCGCTGCGCGCGCCGGTGGCCACCACAATGCCCTTGCCCGTGCCCTGCGTGACCAGCGCGCCCGACAGGGCCTGGCTGCGAGGGTCTGCGTCCCCGGCATCGATCACATCGTTTGCCTGCTTCAGCACCGGCACCGATTCGCCGGTCAGAAGCGATTCGTCGATCATCAGGTTCGACGCTTCGATCAACCGGACGTCGGCAGGCACCCGATCGCCTTCGGCAAGCAGGACGGTGTCGCCGACGACCAGTTCGCGCCCGGCGATCCTGACCGTCTGCCCATCGCGGATCACCAGCGCACGCGGGCTGGACAGGTCGCGCAGCGCCGCCAGTGACTGTTCGCTGCGGCGCTTCTGGACGTACGTGATGCCGATGACCACCAGCACGAACCCGAGCAACATCAAGGCCTCATGCCGATCGCCCAGCGCCAGGTAAATGGCCCCGCAGGCCACCAGCAGCAGGAACATCGGCTCTGCCACCACCTCCCGCAGCAAGTCCCACCCCCGGCGCTGCGCCGCAGCCGGCAGCTCGTTGGCGCCTTGTTGCGCCAGGCGCTGACGCGCCTCGGCCGACGTCAGACCACGGGCAGGAACGGTTTCCATGCCGCCGTCCTAGCCCGCGGGCGGTTGCATGGCCACCGCATGATCGAGGTCGGGCCGTTGCCAGGGGGCCGCCTGGGTCATGCGGTGGCGGACGCGGTGTCGCGGCATCACCCGGCCGCGGGCGTCCACGGCACGGTCGTGGCCCGCTTCGACACGCAGCGTCGCACCCGGGACAAGTCTGGCCGCGGTCTCGAACCGATGGTGACCATGCGGATGGCCTTCGTCGGCGTCCTTCTGACGCGGGTGGTTGGCCAGCGGCACGACGACGTGAGCGATCAGGTCTTGCGACGTCGCCAGCACGCCCGCCACCCGCTGCGTGGTGGTCAGGACCAGGTTGGCCGCGACGCTGACCCGGGTGCTGGGCGAGGCGGCGGCGGCCCGCTCCTGGAGGCTGTGGTCGGGGTCTTTGGTGTCCTCGGCGGGGCTCAGGGATGGCATGACAGGTTCAAGGCGGGTGGGGAAGGTCCGGACGTGGCGCGCTCCAGTTTTCAGCATACGCGCCTGGCCTCGGCGGGCCAATGATCTGACGCATGCCCATGAACGCCGGCGCCGGATGCCGTCGCTGGCCCATTGGAACGCCCGGTTGATGAACAGCCCATGAATACGCCGTTCAGTATGCGTACACGGTGGGGTTTCCACAATGCCCCCAACACCACGGCCTGAACCGTGGACACCCGTGAACCCGCCCGAAAGGAGCCCCCATGAAATCCGACGTCCGTCTGCGCCAGGGCCTGCTGTTGCTGTCTCTGGGCCTGGCCGCCTTGTCCGCAACGGCCGGGGATGAGTGTGATGCGCCCCTCCATCGCTGGCAGTCACGCGAGGCCGTGCGGCAGATGGCCGCGGCCCAGGGCTGGCAGATCCAGCGGCTGAAGATCGACGACGGTTGCTACGAGGTTCGCGGCACCGACGCCCAAGGCCGCCGCTTCAAAGCCACCATCGACCCGGAAACCCTGAAGGTGTTGAAGCGCAGGCAAGACGACCACCGGCGGGATCGCGATCACGGTCGCGGTGCCGATGAATCGGCCCCGCAGCCCGTCCGCCCCCCACCAGCCGACGGCGCCACCTCTTCATCGCCTTTGCCGACCCCGGGCGGCGCGCCGCGCGGCCAGATCGGGTGACCCTCCTCTCATTTCCCAACCTCACAGGAACATCACCATGTCCAAACCGATTCTGACCATGCTGGCCACCGCCTGCGCCCTGGCCGTTCCCGCTCTGGCACACAGCCGCCAGGTCACGCTGACCGCACAGCTCAAGGACTACGGTGGCAACGGCGCCTACGTGGCGGCCTACCTGACCGATGCCAAGGGCGCTTATGTGCGCACACTGTGGGTGGCCGGCGGAAAAGCCAAGTACCACAAGCACTTGTCCGACTGGAGCCGCCTCTCCGCTGGTGACGCCAGGCGCCTGGACGGCGTCACCGGCGCCAGCGTGGGTGCGGGGCGCACCCTCAAGGTCACGGCCGATCTGGCGGATGCGCTGATCGACGCCGGCTATGAAATTCGCCTCGATGCCGCTGTTGAAGACATGCGTGACAGCCCGTCCGAGGTTCGCATGCCGCTGTCCACCGCCAATGTCGGCAAGCCGCAGGCCGGCAAGCAGTACATCCAGTCGGTGACCTTGCAACTCAAGTAAAGGGACTCGCATGAGCTGGAAAGGCATCCACCGCTGGTTGGGACTGACCGTGGGCACCCTGGCCGTGGTGCTGGGTGTCAGTGGCGCCATGCTGGCGATCGATCCGGTGCAGCAGGCCTGGCAGGCCCCCACCGCACCGGGCGGTCTGCCGGTGGCCACGCTGGTGGAGCGCGTGACGCGCACGGTTCCAGGCGCTGAGGAAATTCGCCATCTGCCCTCGGGTGCCATCGTGGTGTTCAGCTTTGCCGGCGACCAGCCGCAGGCGCAGTACGTGGACCCGGCCGATGGACGGGTCCTGGGTGCCTGGCAAGCCTCGGCACTGCCGCGCTGGGTGAAGAACCTGCACCGCTCGCTGCTGCTGGGCGATGCCGGGCGCTGGGGCGCAGCGGGCACTGCGCTGGCCATGGCCTTGTTGTGCATCTCGGCCCTGGTGCTCTTGCTGCGGCGCATGGGCGGCTGGCGACAGCTGGCGGCGCGGGTGCGTGGCTCGCTGGCGCAGCGCATCCACGTGGTCGCGGGCCGTGTGGTGCTCCTGGTCCTGTGCCTGAGCGCGATCACGGCGCTGACCATGAGCGCATCGACGCTGGGGCTGGTGACGCTGGATGCCCGGACCGAACCGGAGGTGCTGTCGGTGATTGCCGGCCAGCCAGCCTTGCCCGGCGCGCAGCTGGCTGCGCTGCAAACCCTGGTGGTGCAGGATCTGCGCAAGCTGAATTTCCCGGGCGCCGCCGACCCCGAAGACACCTGGAAGGTCACCACCACACAGGGGCAGGGCTGGATCGACCGGTACTCGGGCCAGATGCTGGCCTGGCAGGACGCCACCCTGGCTCAGCGCGTCTACGACTGGGCCGTGGTGCTGCACACGGGCGAAGCGGCCTGGCCCTGGGCCGTGGTGCTCGGGCTGGTGGGTGCCAGCGTGCTGCTGTTCTGGCTGTCGGGCCTTGTCATCTGGTGGCAGGCACGCCGCCAGGCACCGCGGATCACGGGGAACACGACCCTGGCGCAGGCCGACGTGCTGATCTTCGTGGCCAGCGAGGGCGGCAGCACCTGGGGTTTTGCCCAAACGCTGCAGGACGCACTGAAACAGTGCGGCCATCGCGTGCACACCGGCGCGCTGGAACATTTTCAGACCACGGCCGCCACACGGCAGGTGTTTGTGCTGGCAGCCACCTATGGCGAAGGCCAGGCCCCGGCCCACGCCCGCCAGGCGCTGGCCCACATCGCCACACGCACCGCCAGCGCGGTGCCGGTGACCGTGCTGGGCTTTGGCGACCGGCAGTTCCCGGCCTTCTGCGCCTTCGCCAAGGCACTGGACCAGACGCTGCGCGCACACGCCTGGCCGGCGCTGCTGCCCCTGGAGTGCATCCACCAGCAATCGGGCCAGCAATTCGCGCGCTGGGGCGTTGCCCTGGCCGAGGCGCTGGGCGAACCCCTGGTGCTGGAGCATGTGCCACCCGTGCCAGCCACCACGGCGCTCACGCTCATCGGGCGCCAGGACTTCGTCGGTGCCACCGGACAGGCCACCTCGATCCTGCGCTTTGCATGGCCTGCACAAGGCCTTGGCGCCCGCCTGCGCGGGCAGGGCTTGGCGCCGTTCGCGGCGGGCGATCTGGTGGGCATCGTGCCGCCCGGCTCGGCCGTGCCGCGGTACTACTCGCTGGCATCGGGCTGGCAGGACGGGTTTCTGGAAATCTGCGTGCGCCAGATGCCCGGGGGGCTGTGTTCCACGCACCTGCTGGGCCTGCAGACGGGGGGGCTCATCACCGCCTTCATCCGGCCCAACCCCGGATTTGCTTTGCCACACCAGCGCAAGCCGGTGTTGTTGATCGGGGCGGGCACCGGGGTTGCTCCGCTGGCGGGCTTCATCCGTCGCAACGACGGGCGAACGCCCATGCACCTGTACTTTGGTGGACGCGACCCGGCGCAGGACTTCTACTTCCACCCCGACATTCAGCGCTGGCTTGGCGAAGGGCGCCTGGCAACGCTGCACACGGCTTTCTCGCGCGTGCCCGACGGCGGCGGCTATGTGCAGGACGCCCTGCGCCAAGACGCCGAG
The DNA here is from genome assembly GCA_016790575.1 of Burkholderiaceae bacterium. Taxonomy (GTDB): domain Bacteria; phylum Pseudomonadota; class Gammaproteobacteria; order Burkholderiales; family Burkholderiaceae_C; genus JAEUOU01. The sequence continues at coordinate 27,414 of JAEUOU010000014.1, forward strand.
TTCGTGCGCAGCCTGGTGGCACAGGGCGCCATCGTGCGTGTGTGCGGCAGCCGGGCCATGGCGCAGGGCGTGGCCGAAGCGCTCGACACGGTGCTGGCGCCACTGCAGCTCAGCGTCGCGAACCTGAAAGCCAGGGAGCGGTATGCCGAAGATGTCTTCTGAATCCGCTGCGCCGTGCCATCGCACCACCCTGCATGGCCCGACCATGGGCACACGCTGGTCGGTCCGTGTTGATGCCGAAAACACGGTCGACCTGGCGGCCCTGCGACTGGACCTCGCCCGAGCGGTGGAGCAGGTGGACGCACAGATGTCCCCCTGGAAGCCGGACAGCGATCTCCTGCGCCTCAACCGCGCACCGGTGGGCGACTGGGTGGACCTGCCGATGCAGACCATGGAGGTGCTGGCCTGTGCGCTCGAAGTCCACCGCCTGAGCGCGGGCGCGTTCGACCCCTGCGTGGGCCCACTGGTCGATGCCTGGGGCTTTGGCGCCGTGCGCGAGACCCCCGATCCGGAAGCGATCCGCATGGCGCGGCAGCCCACACCACACCATGCGAACGGCTGCCTGGAGCTGGACAGTCGCGCAGGCCGGGCCCGAAAGCACGATCCCGTGCAGCTCGACCTGTGCGGCATTGCCAAGGGCTACGCGGTGGACCGCATGGTCAGCGTGCTGCAACAGCATGGTGTGCGGCATGCGCTGGCGTCGCTGGATGGTGAGCTGCGCGCTTTGGGTCCGCAGGCCAGCGGTGCGCCGTGGGCGGTGGCGCTCGAACGCCCAGAGGCCGGGCGCCGCGCGGCGCACGGTGTCATCGAACTCGATGACGTGGCGGTGGCCACCTCGGGCGACTACCGACGTTTTCTGCAAGTGGGCGATACCCGCCTGGCCCACACCATGGACCCCCGCCGCCGTGCGCCGGTGAACAACGCCGTGGCTTCGGTCACCGTGCTGGCGAGCAGCTGCATGCAGGCCGATGCCTGGGCCACGGCCCTGCTGGTGGCAGGCCCCGACGACGGACTTGCCATGGCACAGCGCATGGGGTTGGATGTGCTCTTTCTGCTGCGCCGCGCCGAAGGCCTGATCGAGGTGGGACTGGGCCGGTTGGGCCACTAGCGGCGTTCGGCGACGCGGCCACCGGCAGCGCAACCCCGGCGCCCGGCCGGGCCCTGCGGCGTGCTGGCGGCGCCTGCAACAACGACCGCTGGGCTGGCGGCCCTTTCGGGTCGCCGATTCGAGCGCGTCGGCTTCATCAACCCGCGCTTTGACCAGAAGTTTCCGGACAGCAGGGAACCCGACCCCGAACGGGCCGCGCCGTTCAGCGACCAGGAACTGGTGGAAAAAGCCGGCACCCAGGGCGTGGAACTGCTCAGCTGCCTGGCCATGCGCGGCGCCCTCGCGGCCGGCGGCGCCAGCGTGAAGAAGGTGCACGGCAACGACCACATCCCGATCGCGAACACCGCGACCGGGCTGCTGGGGCGGGAGGTGGTGTGAGGGGGTGAGGCCCGCCCTGATTTGCTATTGAGTCCATAGCAAAAAGCGACCATTCCGTGCTGGGGAGGTCGCTTTTTTATTGGGATTTTGGCGGTGGAAGGGTGGCTTGGGCGGTTTGGGCTGGCGGGGTGGGTGACGGGGCTGTGGTGATGGGGCTTCGGTGATGGGGCGCGGGCCTGCGGGGCGCGGTGCGGTGTGGGGGTACTGCGTTTGGGGAGACTTTTGGGCAGCGGGAGCGGACCTTCGTTCAGCCTCGGCAGGGACGACGCAATTTCGCATCCATTCAGGCCGGCGGTACTAGGGCGACCAGAAGATCTGCTCAAAGGAGATCTGGCACGTCAGCCGAAATTCCTCTGGATCGATCGCGCGGTCCTGCGGAATCCGCACCGCGGTGCGAATGGTGTCGTCAACCTTGGAGAAGGCCTCGGCAGCGGCCTTTTGGACGATTTCGCTGTGGTCGCCGTATTGATCGAGTTGCGACTTCACCGTCTGGTGCCATGAGGCGTTGAACTCAGGCAATAGATTGGCGAAGGCCTGAAGCGTATCGTGGATATACAGGAGGTCCTGTGCGCGTTTGCTTGCGTTGCGCTCCTTCTGAATAAGAAACTTCTGAACCATGAAGCACAGCGGGTTGACGACCCGGATGTCCACCGGCGCCGGGAGCGGAATTGCGTTGTCGGGGCCGACCGTGATCACCCACGGGTCTACCAGCAAGATGTCGAGGTGTCGGATCTTCTGGGCCGAAATGCCCGCTGCGGTCATGGTGGCGTCGAGTTCTCCACTGCGCCTGTAGCCACTGCCCGCCAAGGGGGTGAGGAACTCCACGTAGAAGCCGCTTCCTTTGTCACCCAGGGAGTAGTGCGCGACGGGGGGACGGAGCTCTCCAGCCAATTCCTCTTTGAAGCCATGCTCGATCAGCGCTGCCCGGATGTCACCTTCCAGCGGGGCTTTGTTGGCAAATGCCAGGTCACTGTCCTTGGTGAATACGGGCTGGTAGGCCAGTTGATTGGCTCGCGGGTCCAGGCGGTGTACGCGATGTGCCCAGCCACCGATGAAGATCAGCTGAGCGCGCCACGCATCCAGGGCCTGGACCAGTGTCGCAAATGCGGCCAGGTCATTCATTCAGCGAGCTCCGTCCAGGAGATGCGGTCGCAGGACCTGGTTGTAGATCACCGCCGCTTGCTCTTCACCGCGAGTCGGGTGACCGGCGACGTCCAACCACGTCTGAATGACGTCGGCACACCCCATCCCGTCGCGCATGACCGCACCGCGGAATGTCGACTGAGGAGAGGCTGCTTCCCTCACGATGAGATCGGGAGCTCCGCCCGGCGTGGCGACCAGGCCGCGCCACATTTTGTCTTCCAGGCGCGATAGTCTGGGGACATACACGTGTGGCGGAACGCCGCTGACATGGCCCAGGCGCAACTCGTTGGCTGCCGAGAACAATCCAAGACAGATCTGCCTGGGGTCCGAGAGCAGAAGTTGGTGCAACTGCTTTTCTACGGACGCCTTGAGGACGAAGCGCATGGGCATCTGAATGGGACTTTTCATCGATGCCGCTTGCCATCGGCGCAGCAACTCTTCGCGACGGACCAGCCGGAGCGTGGGCGAGGATTCATCCAGGTAGCCTTCCAGTCGCAATTGCTGCAACAACCTGGAGGCGCTCATCGTTGAGACGCCGGCGGCTTGCGCAAACTCGGCACCGGTCCGGAACGGATCTCTCGGGGCTTTGAGCAGCTCAGGTGGCAGGTCAGACGCCAAAAGAACCTTGAGCATCCATTGATTCAGGTCCGAGAAGAGATTGACCTGGGCCCCAACCGGGGAAGTTTGGCGCCGTGAGGGAGCGGACGGCGCCGCGTTGAGGGCGTTCAGTTCGAGACCGGGATCGCGGAAATAGCGCGCTCCGCTCTTCGTCACAAGGCCGATGGCCGTACTGGAGGCGTAGTTGTCAACAAAGGTGCCGACTTGGCCGATCAGCGTTTCTGATGCGTCTTCCAGGTAGATGATCGCCAGCGGCTGAGCGCCGGGGGTGGCGCTCGCGTAGGTCTGAGCTTGCAGGATGGCTTGCGCGAGCAGCGGGATGACGCGATCCACCCGGCCTTCTGCAGGTGCCTTGATCTCTACCGTCAATCGCCGCAAGCCGCGTTGGATCTGCAGAGCTGGTCCCGGCTGGCGCCCCGGCTCTTCCATTTCGACTTGCCATCCGTTGGCGTCAAAAAGGCCAGCCAAGTCAGCAGCGGCCTCTTGGCAACGGTTCTTCCGGGGCAGGTGGAGCATCGTGAATCATGCGAAAAAATAACACGGCCATTGTATATAAAAAGGCCGTGTTAGCTACCTTGGTCATGGTAAATCACAACAGAAACGGGGTTTTGCAGGCGAGGCAGAGCGCTATCACAGTCCTGTTGTCCTTAGAAGCGCCGACAGGCTGCCTGTGCCTTCATGTCCGCTCCCAGCCTGTAACAGCCACGGACCCATGGTTGATCACCTGCATACCAGATCGATCCGCTCTCCCTTGAACAGCCCTCCCGAAACTCCTGTTTCGATAGCATAAAACGACCATTCCAAGATGGGAACTGGCCAAATTCATCCGAAATTTCGCCGCCACCACCGCCCAGCCGCCGTCACCGGCCGTCAGATCCCCCGAGCAGACCCCCCACCTCAGTCCCGCCCCGGTCCGTCCGGCGGAACACCACCCCCGGGTTGGCGCGTCTCGTCCTCATACTGCCGCCGCAGCCGCGCCAGGCCCTGGCGGAAGGCTTCGGCGTCGCCGTGGTCGAAGAACCTGGGGTAACGGCCGTGCGCGTCGCGGATGCGGCGGGCGTGTTTGATCGGGCACCAGTACTGCTCGGTCCGTGCGGCCACCTCGCGGGTGTAGGCCGCCACGCCGTTGCCGTAGGAGCAGTAAAAGCAGTTGAACTTTTCGATCGCGTTCAGGTAGGGCAGATCTTCGCGGTCGAACACCAGGTAGTCGGCGCGCCGCACCTTGGGAATGCGGTACACCGGGAAACACACCGCCTGGTAGAGCGTGACGAACAGGTCCATCAGCACAAACGGAATCCAGCCCAGGTAGATCACCGGCGCGGTGATCACCGCCAGCAGGCTGGAGCGCCGCAGAAAGCGGAACAGCCCGATCTTGTAGCGCCGCTGCTGGCGCGACAGGTCGCCCGCCAGCGCCTGGCGCCGCGCCTCCCAGACGCTGCGCTGCTGGTGATATTCGTCTTCAACCTCTTCCTGCAGCGCGCGGATACGCGCCAGCAGCTCGTCCAGATGGGTTTGCATGGTGTGGCCTCCGATCTCGGGTTGCGAAGAGCGCCGGGGGGGGCGGCGCCGCAAGGGGACTCAAAGGTCCGATCTGGGGGCGAATCGCTTCGCCAAAAGCAGAAAATTTCGACGAGACACTTCGGGAATATGCGCGTGCAGCCGGAACTTGCGCGGGCGGCGGGAAGGGGCGATGGCCGCCGTCCGGCTTTCCGCCAGCGGGATCGAACCCGTGGCTTGAAGACGGATCGCAAGCTTGGAAGGCTTTGACGCGCCGCATGCCGGGGTGTGGTCAGATGAACGCCCGTGGCGCGGTGGCAAGCGGGCTAAGGTTCGCGCTTTTCGAATCGGGCAAGAAGGCCGGCGTTGTCCCGTGGCCAGGCATCCATCGCCTGATGATCGCGCGCAGGTATCGCGTTCAAGAAGGCCAGCGCCAATTGGCGGGTGGCGATTTTTACCTTGGGGTTCAGGTCCAGCCCGCCGGTGGCTGCGCGGTCGGTGAAGATGCTGTGCGACCCGCCGTTGAAAACGGCAAGGACCTTGGGAGCCCCACGTTCGCTGCCGATGGCCTGGAAAATGTCCACCCGATCCTGGAGGCCCGAGAAGTAGCCGGGGATCTGGATCACGTCTTCGGTGGCGGTGATGTGAAGCGTCGGAATGTCAATGCTGCCAAGGATTCGCTTGGGATCGCCCTGGTCGTACAAGCGGGGCGCTGAAATGAGGATGGCCGCGCTGATTCGGGGGTCTTGCAATGACACGGTTCGCCCTTGCTGCTCGAACTGCGCCCCTGCAATCAGCATGGAGGTATTGGCGCCATAGGAATGACCGGCGGCGGCGATTCGCCGGGTGTCGAACAGTGCGCCCACTGGGGCAGCCAGGATCGTATCGAGCGAATAGCGAAGGTCCTGCACGCGATGGAGCGCCTCAGCAGCTTGCGCCGCGTCGCTCAAGCGGGCCGTCAGCGCAAACGGATTGCCCCGCCATATCTGACGGTCACTGCCCACATGCTGCACGTGCAGGCTGCCATACCCGTGCGCGGCGAAGTACTGACCAAGATAGCGGTAGCCGTCCCTGGAGCCGCCGATTCCGTGCGAAAAGACGACCAGAGGGACCGACCCCACCGCAGGCTTTCCGGCGGGCAGATACAGTTTCGCGGGCACTTGTCGCTGGCGCTCGCTGTCGAACCAATCGAAGTTTTGTGCGGTGAACCGCGACGCGTCCACTGCCAAAGCTTCTGGAGCGGGTGAAGCGGAGATTGCGACCGTTTGCCCGGCCTCTTGAGCGCGCGGGCCGTCCAGACTGACTGCGGCGACACAGACGCCCAGCAGACCCGCGACCCAGAGCCTGTGACGTTGGCGGCCGGTGTGTGTCGAATGATCGGATTTCATAAGGTGGAGAAATCGTAACGCCGGCACCAGGGTGCCAGGCCCAGGCACCTCAATGACCTCATTGCCGGCTGGAAAACCGCGTGAACGGGCGCCTTGCTGGGTTCGGCGGCGCCCCTCCTCAGCTCTGTTAGCGCCCCAGCAGCAGCGCCCGGGCGCGGGTCAGCTCGGTGCCGGTGAACTGCGCGGCCAGCAGCTGGTCGGCGCGTTCGGCGCGTTGGGCGGGGGTGAGGGTGGCGTCGGTGTTCAGGGCTTGCAATTGCTGGCGGGCGGCGGCCAGGCGCTGCTCCCACTGCTGCCATTGGGCGGCGACGGCGGCCTCGCGCTCGGCAGCCTGGGGGTGGGCGGGCGGCGCGCCGGTGGCGCTGGTCGCGGCGGGGTTGCCCGGCTGGCCGGCGATCATGGCGGCCAGCTCGCGTTCTTCGTCGGCGTAGAAGGCCTCGGCCCATTCGGCGCCCAGGGCGGCCCGGCGGCCCTGGCTGCGCTCGGACAGCGCCGCTGCCCAGGTGTCGCGGCGGCGCAGGTCCACCGCGTGTTTCCATGGCGTCTGCTGCAGCGCCACGTAACGGTCCCACAGGGCCATCACGGCGCTGAGTGCGGGCTCGCGCAATTCGGCCGCCGCCTGCTGGGCCACCAGGGCACGCAGGCTGTCCAGCGGCACCTCGCCCACCAGCGTCAGGTAGTAGTCGAAGCGGCGGCGCAGCGTGTGGCTGGGGGTCAGGCGGCCGTCGGCGCCGACCGCCCAGTCGCCGTCGGCGCTGGTGCCGGCCAGCGAGGTCTGGCGCAGGTCGGGGAGATCGGCGGCACGCTGGGCGCCCGATGGATTGCCCGCGCCCGTGCCCGGACCGGGGGTCGTGCCAAACGGGTTGGTCATGCCGGCGTGAACGGGGCGGGTGTCGGTGGCGGTGGGCGGGGCCTCAACCGGCGCCGGGCTCGGCACCGCCCACCACAGGACCAGGGCCACGGCAGCCACCAGGCCCGCCCCCGCCACGATCCGCCGGCGCAGTGTGCCGGCCTGCGGGGGTGTCGCGTGCAAGGCAAGCCCGGTGGACATGGCGCAGCCGGCCGATCAGAGGCCGAGCGACTTGAGCCGGTTGGCCTGGGTGCGATAGACGCTGACCGGGTCGGAGCTGAACCAGCTGCGCAGGCCGAACACATGGTTGACCTCGTCCATGTGGTTCCAGTTGTAGTCGTCGCGCAGCACCTTGCCCCAGTGGCTGGAACACTGGCCGACCAGGCCGTCGTTCTGCTCAAACCCAAAAAACACCGAAGCCGCGCCGAGGAAGCCGTCGGACACGTCCAGCACATTGGTCAGCACCGAGGTGCCGCCCATGGAGTAGTAGCGCACGCCATTGACCACTTCGGCGCCCTGACCACAGGCGGTGGTGGGTGCGCCCTGCGGGAAGCGGCGGTTGAAGTCGGCCGCACCGGCGGTGGACAGCGACTGCAGCGAGGCCAGCGCGTTCTGCGGATTGGCGCCGCTGCCCGACAGGTAGGCGACCACGCTGCTCAGGCCGTTGACCAGCGCGGCCACGGCGCCGGTGGTGCCGGTGAAGCTGGTGATGCCGGCCACCGCGTCGGCCACCTTGCTGCCCTTGTGCGGCGTGCCCACGGTGGTCACGCTGGCCACCAGGCCGGGCGCAACGGCGGCCACATAGCGCGAGGTGCTGCCGCCGTGGCTGTGGCCGATCAGGTTGAACTTGGTGTAGCCGTAGCGGGCTTGCAGGCCCTGCAACTCGCGCAGCAGCTGCTCACCGCGCACCTCGGTGCTGTTGGACTGCGACACGCTGGCGGTGTGCACCACCGCGCCGCTGCGCCGCAGCTCCGACGGAATGCCGTAGAAGTACTGCACCGGACCCAGCGCGTCAAAACCCAGCAGGCCATGCACCAGCACGATGGGGTGGCGGGTCTGGGTGTAGGTGTCGGCGGCATTGAGGGCGACCGGGGTGCCCAGCAGGGCCAGGGAAGCCGCGCAGGCGGCGAGGAAGCGCTTCATCGGACTTTTCTCCAGAAAAGACAAGGGGCGGGGTGGAGGGGTACTGCGACTGGGCGGAATATACGAACGAACGTTCGTTTTTTTTCTAGCGTAAACCCGTAAGGGTTAACGAGATGCATTACATTGCTGTTTCCCCCGGGTTCCGTCACGCAAGGTCCCCAGGAAAATTCCCTTGCTCTATCGGGATATGCACGATATTTCACGACCCATCGGTCGGTTAATATTCGCGCTTCGCGTTCCGTTTCCCGCCCACTTCCTCTTTCTTACCTGTCGAGGCTGTCATGACCACTCTTCTCCAAAGCTTCATCGGCGGCCGCTGGATCGGCGCCCAGCCGGCCCAGGCGCTGCGCAGCGCCGTCAACGGCCAGACCGTGGCCCACACCCATGCCGAAGCGCTCGACTTTGCCGAGGCGGTGGACTACGCCCGCCGCGTGGGCCTGCCCGGGCTGCTGGCGCTGGACTTCCAGCAGCGCGCCGCGCGCCTGAAGGCGCTGGCCAAATACCTGGGCGAGCGCAAGGAAGAGCTGTACGCCATCTCGGCCCACACCGGCGCCACCCGGGTGGACAGCTGGATCGACATCGAAGGCGGCAGTGGCACGCTGTTTTCCTATGCCAGCACCGGCGCGGCCGAGCTGCCCAGCGGCAACCTGATCCACGAAGGCCCGGCGCTGAACCTGGGCAAGAAGGGCCTGTTCGGCGGCACGCACATCCTGGTGCCGCGGGGCGGTGTGGCGGTGCACATCAACGCCTTCAACTTCCCCGTCTGGGGCCTGCTGGAAAAGTTTGCGCCCAGCTTCCTGGCCGGCATGCCGTGCATCGGCAAGCCCGCCACCGCCACCAGCTACCTGACGGAAGCCATGGTGCGCATCGTCAACGAATCGGGCATCCTGCCCGCGGGCGCGCTGCAGCTGGTGATCGGCTCCACCGGCGACCTGCTCGACCGGCTGGACGGCCGCGACGTGGTCACCTTCACCGGCTCGGCCGACACCGCCGCCAAGCTGCGCGTGCACCCGAACGTGGTGCGCCACAGCATCCCGTTCAACGCCGAGGCCGACTCGCTGAACGCCGCCATCCTGGCGCCCGAAGTGACGCCCGACGACGAAGAGTTCGACCTGTTCGTCAAGGAGGTGGTGCGCGAGATGACCGTCAAGGCCGGCCAGAAATGCACCGCGATCCGCCGCGCCATCGTGCCGCGCCAGCACCTGGACGCCGTGGCCGAGCGCATTGCCGCCCGCCTGGCCAAGGTGGCGGTGGGCGACCCGTCGGTGGACGGTGTGAAGATGGGCGCGCTGGCCTCGCACGCCCAGCAGGCCGACGTGGCCGAGCGCGTGGCGCTGCTGCGCCAAGGCGCGGAAGTGGTCTATGGCGGCGGCGAAGGCTTTGCCCCGGTGGGCGAGGGCACGGCCGCCGGCGCCTTCTTCCAGCCCACGCTGCTGCTGGCGCGCAACCCGCTGGCCAACACCTCGGTGCACGATGTGGAAGCCTTCGGCCCCGTCAGCACGCTGATGCCGTATGACGGCATGGAAGAGGCCCTGCAGCTGGCCGCGCGTGGCCAGGGCAGCCTGGTCTGCTCGCTGGTCACCAAGAGCCCGGAAACCGCCGCCACCATGGTGCCGGCGCTGGCCGCGCTGCACGGCCGCGTGCACGTGCTCGACCGCGTCTCGGCCGCCGAATCCACCGGCCACGGCTCGCCGCTGCCGGTGCTCAAGCACGGCGGCCCGGGCCGCGCGGGCGGCGGCGAAGAGCTCGGCGGCCTGCGCGCCGTCACCCACCTGCTGCAGCGCGCGGCGGTGCAGGGCTCGCCCACCATGCTGACGGCGGTGACACGCGAATACGTGCGCGGCGGCGCCGTGCTGGAAACCGGCGTGCACCCGTTCCGCCGCCACTTTGAAGAGATCCAGATCGGTGAATCGCTGCTCACCCCCAGCCGCGTGATCCGCGACGAAGACGTGCACGCCTTCGGCCACCTCACCGGCGACATGTTCTACATGCACTTCGACGACGAAGCCGCCAAGGCCTCGCCCTTCGGCCAGCGCATCGCCCACGGCTACCTGGTGCTGTCCGACGCCGCCGGCCTGTTTGTCGTGGCCGAGCCCGGCCCGGTCCTGGCCAACTACGGACTGGACACGCTGCGCTTCGTCAAGCCGGTGGCGATCGGCGACAGCATCCAGGTGCGCCTGACCTGCAAACGCAAGATCGACCGCAACAAAAAAGACGCCAACGGCAACGGCCAGGGCGTGGTCGCCTGGGACGTGGAAGTGAAAAACCAGCACGGCGAACTGGTCGCCAGCTACGACATCCTGACCCTGGTGGCCAAGAAGGGCTGACCCATTGCTGAAGGCCGGTGCGCACGGGCTGCCGGCCGGTGCAGCCCCCGGTCATTCACCCGGTGACCCACCCGCCAGCCGCCTTCGGGCGGCTTTTTACTTCTGAATCAATAGCAGACCATCACCTGTTGACGATGGGTAACGGGTGTTCTGGCTTGAAATTGGACGACAGCCGATGCCCCCAGGACGGGCCGGCCAGGCGGGTGGCCATTCAGGGTGGCCCGTCACCCGTCGCGCCTGGCGGAACCGCTGCGCCATTGCGGACGCCATAGCCATACAGACCGGCGGTGATGGCCGCCGTTGCCGCCACCGACGACCACAGCACAAACTGAACGAAACCGCCCCACCGGGACCACTCGCCCGACACCCCGTGCCACAGCAGCCATCCGCAAGCCCCGCCATTGCTCACGATGCCGACCCAGATTGGCCCGGGCGCGCGCAGGCCCCGCAGGGCGTCGCGCAACCCGAACCCGTAACCCACGCACAGTGCCAGGTAGGCCCAGCCGAGCAGGCGAACAAACAGGTAGCCCGGCTGCGGCGGGAACCCCAGCGCCACCAGCAGTTCGGCGGGAAAAAAGATCAGCGGGACACACCAGAACAACACGGTGGCGCCAATCTTGACGATGAAAACGATCGAAAGACGGTTCATGGTTCCTTCCTTCCGCAAAGACCTGCGCCAGATGCCCGAGGCCGGCACCCGCCCGGTGACTTCGCGAGCGAATCATCCCTGAAGTCCATCGAACCGGCCAGCCACCACACCGCCACTGCGCAGCCTGAAGGCAGCCAACCCTACCGTCACCACGCTAAAGCGGACCTTTCGCGAACTCTGGCGCCGTTCCCGGCTGGCCGGGCCGCCTCTTTTGCCGGCTCTTTACTTCCGAATCAATAGCAAACTATCACCTTTCGACGCTGGGTATCGGGTGTTTTGGCTTGAAATCCAGGCTGCTTGGCACTTTGGGGTGCCTTTTGGTGCCTGGGCAGGCTGTGACCTGCGTTGGTGATTGCCCGGCAAGTGGTCTGGCAGGGCGAGGGCCATCGTGCGTCGGGCGCCTTGCGGGTGGTGGGCAGGACGGCGTGATTTTGGTGGGGGGATGGTCGGGTGAAGGCTGGGTGCGGTCAATTGTGTCTAGCCCTTGAACGGCCGCTGGCATCGAAACCAGTGAATAGCGGCTGAACGCGCGGGAAAATTGGGGTGAGGGAACACAACTCAGGGGGCAAGAACTAAGTCCAATATCATCACGCCTCCACCCGCCAAGGCCCCGCCACTGTTTATCCTCGACCTAAATGCAAACGGCGGACATCTAGCCCAAAAATTCCTAGGCTTGCGTGGAGATCAACATATTTTTAGAGTCCTCCCCAAATTCACAGCCAATCACATGTAGAAGCTATATTTTGGCTGCACAACCCCATCCGCCGCGACATATTTCAGAACCTTGCCGACTTGGCGGGCGACCCGCATGGTGATCGGCTCACCACCGTCAAACTGCGTGTTATTCCAGTTGAGCTTTGTCAACGCCAATATTTCCTCGGCAAGTTTTCGAGGGCTTTCATCGCCTTGGGCAATTTTGAATCGAAGCGTGCGCGGAACATACATTCCCGGGAATGTGGAGTAGTAGGGAACGCTTCCTTTCGTATACAGCACATGATTTCGATCATCGAGGCTCAGTAGCGTTCCCCTCAAAGGTGGATAGCTGCCCTCACGAAACAGTCGCGTGAAGCTCTTCTCTACCACGAGAAAGTCGGCGGTATCGAGCCGCTGATCCTCGACTGCTCGATTGAAGCCTGACAATTCATCCGCGCTGAAATTCGAGCTCTTGTGCAAGACCAAACGTGCAGGCGCGTGCTTGTGCTCCCGCCGATACTCCGTGAGGGCATGAACGATCAGCGTGAACGCATCCTCACTCGACAGATGGGGAATCGGGTCGTCCTTCTTTAGGGACACCGGCTTGCCGCGCACGATTACACCTTCACCACGTTCGTCATAGACCTGAGCCATACTGGTCATGAGGTTGACCTTGTCCAGCGAACGATAGAAGTTGATGCCGACGAAGCATGTCTTCAGTTCATTTGGATTGCGAACGATCCGCCAAGGCCGATAGTTGGCCTTGTAATACAAGGCGATATGCAGGTTCCATGCTCGGGTAGCTTCGTCTTGAAGTTTTCGCTTTCCGTCGAACTTGTCTATCTTTGCCTTCGCGGTGGGGTCATAAGTTGTCGGCAGAACAATCTGGATTGGTTGACCGAACCTCATGGCTGACGCCTTCAACATGTGATGAAGATCCAAGTCAGTCCCGTAGGCCAACTCTTCATTTTCTCCTCGAGGCGCCTCCTTGATCTTTGCTTCCTCGCTGTCCTCTTCGTCGTCATCCAGGCCAACAAGCTCGGGTGGCAGGGCGACTAGCACGACAGCAGGCCGGATTTCCTCCGACAAGGCTCTGACCTCATTGGCCAAGAGTTCCACGCCGCGAATCAGCGCGCCGTAATGCGTGTTATTGGATATTTCTCGTAGCTCCCGAGGTGGAATGACACGGCAAGATGCGTCGTCAATCTCGAAGGAGGCTTGAAACGGCGAGAGATCACCGAAGCCGGGAAAGTCTGGAAATAGGTTGGGCTGCCGACTTTTCTTCGCCTCAACGCCAGTTGCACATCGCTCAAGCCAGCGCCGTAGACCGTCTATGGTTTGCTGCGTGCCAACGATCCCGATACGAATGCGGCGCACCTCGTCATCCACCGTGTCAAGGGGACCATAGATCTTCAGACCTTGCCTGATGTCCACGTGGCGGCCGTGTCGGCCAAATTCGAGCTGTGGCTCTTCAAGAAAATCCAGTTTCATGCTTTTAGAAGAGACCGAGCGGAAGTTCATTTCCGGCGAGTGGCGTCTCTTCGTCTCCTGCGGTCCAGGCTGCGTCATCAAGTCCACGGTCTAACTGGAACTCCAGCGGAGCTGCAAAGCTGAGATATGGATATGGTTCGGCAAAAAGATCTGTTGCCGGATTCAAGACTTCGGCCCACATACCTAGCTGGCCAAGTACCGCATTGTTGCGTTCAAATCGTTTAATGCCAGTTTTCCATTCCGCTGCAAATTTGCTCGGCTTGATGGCGTCAGGCCCCGTGAAGAGATAGGTGGGGCTCACCTCCAGATACCAGGTATCGCCATACTTGGCGAACTGGGCGTTCATGGCCGAATGCCTGTGTCCCATGACGTGGCCCTTCTTCTTGTTCACCAATACCTTTACGACCTCGCGCGCGGTAGACTTCTTCTGCCCTTGATAGCTGAGCAAGGTCGGTGTGCCAGCCTTCTGCGCGGGGAAGAAGTAAACATTTGCGTTCTTGTCGAACAAAACTCTTCCTGGCGATGATCGAAGAAAATGGCGCAAACAGCTGTTTAGGAGCCAGACGAATTCGCGCTGAACGACTGGATCGCTGGATGCAGACCACTGTTCGACAGGAAAATCTTCGACCGTTCCTCGGTCACACAGGAATGAGTATTGGGAATCCGTCAAGTCACGCACCGTCAACACCTGCTTGCTGCGGACCACGTTCTCGAAAGTCAGATCTCGCCCCTTTAGGGCTTGCGCCATCGCTTTGGGTTGATGGTGCGGCGTCTCTGCAAGGAACAGACGGGACGGCAGAGCTTTAACCGGAATCAGGTTGCTGACCAGACGCTCGGGGCGTCGCAATGCAATACCTCGGGCACCTTGGGCCTGCGTTCGGACGAGCTCAGCGAGCCCCACGGCCGCGCTGTCGTCAAGCCTGTCCCGGCTCTTGATGAAGTGGAATTTGCGCTCTCGAACCTGTCCAGAAGGATCGCGAACAGGTTGCCAATAGACCTCGTTCGTGCGAGGCCTCGACACGACAAGGATCACCGGGACGTTGTGCTGCTGCCAGTAGTCCACATCGCGCTGTTGCGCCCGGTAGTCGAAACCCTCTTCTGTCTCGCCATCGAAGTTGGAGACGGCCTTGCTTTGAACTTTGAGCGACAAACCCGAAACAACACCAGAGGCGGCGTCTCGGACCTCAATCTCACCGTCAATGCCTGTGTCGTGCTGAGACGTTGGTCGCCAGACATAACCCATCTTGGAGACGGCTAGGCTGATGAGGGAGGTCCCTTGTTCACCGAGCAGTTGTTGATCCGTCAGCTTCTTATCTGACATCCTCTTTCCGTCTCCCTGAATGAGTCTGCGGGCCGGCAGCTGTTTCCCAGCAGTTGGCCGGGCAATGCGAGCAGAAAACAGCTAAGGCTCACTCTACCGCATAAACGAGCAGCTTCACCGCTGCCGATTCAACCTGCGAACCCTAAAACCAGAGGACCATGTCTGGCGGGTGGTACTCAGCTGCGTGTTGGCAAACCGGGTCGTCCAAGGGTCGAGTCCGCAGGCCTTCCAGAATAAGCGCGGGCAAGTCCAGTTGCGCGGTTACCGGGATAAATACGTTCGGCAAATCGTCTACGGTGCCGAAGTCCAAAGCGTGAGCGCGATCGCCCAGCGGTCTGTCGGCCGCCGCGTTCTGAATGTAATTCAAGTGGCGAAGCAGGATAACGGCATCGGTGTATGGAAACTGCACAACCGTTCCAGCACCATCCTTAAAGTACGAGTTCGGCGTGAGCAAGCCGCATTCTCCATGCGTGAGTACCGTTATTGGCTCATAGACGTGGTCGTCCCACACGATCACCAAGATGGAGGTATGTGCAGACACGGCTTTGAACTGACCGAATTTCTTGTCCGCATCTATCAGGAAATCCTTGACCGGGTTGTCCCTGGGAAGTGTCAGACCTCTGCCGTCGGCAAGTTGTTCCAAGAGACTCTGCGCGAGTGCACGGCCGGGCGTCTGAACTGGATTGCGGCTACGCGCTTCGGCGTGTTTCAACAACGAGGGCGTTTTCACCTCGAAAAGGTATGCCCGTTCCGGGGTGACCACGCGGAGTTCAGGCCGCTTACCCTTCGCTGTGACGGCGGGCTCGTGTTCAAACACAGTGCCCTGCGGCCAAGCAAGGCCTAATAGTTGTCGCAACACGAAGAGCTCGGCCAGCTTTTGCAGCAGTTGATCGTAGTGAGGAAGGTGTTTTTCCTTACCTTGAATGCTCGCAATTTCATCAATGAACCGAAAGCCCAGTCCTTCGATGCACAGTTCGCAGTCCGCGCATGCGTCAAGGATGCTGAATGCGAATGGGTGAGGCGGCAGAAATGAGAAATGGTATTGAAACCAGTGCCATCCCTCGGTTGCGCCGATCGCGGCCCCTGCCCTGCGTTGCAACCGCAACCAGACCTCCTTGTGTTTTTCGTTCCTCATATTTCCACCTAATTTTGTTCGAGCAAGCGCAATGGACCGTTGACAACATCTTTGCAGAGTCGACAGCCTGTCGTTTCCGCCACTCTAGGTCATGCGAAATAGTCGGTGGCGTGACGCCCCCCCAAGTCCCTGTATTCCTATAACTGCGTGCTTGGACTAGGCGCACTATTGGAGAGTCGACTGTTCCGTACCCAATGGCTGCTTTGAGTTTTAGGCGCGAACATGCGCGTAGCACCCATCGCTGCATTCCCGTCCTCGCTCTACCGATCCAAAACGACGCCTACCCCGCGCCGTCAGTCCGCTCGTTCCCCCAGACCGTATTTCTCGCGCGCCCGGCCCGCCTCGCCGCCCCAGCGTCCAAAAAACTCCCGAATCCATAGCAAACAACCACCATCCCACGCTGGGTACCGGCTCATTTCGCCAAAATTCACCCCTCCCCATCCCCTCCGGCGCCCCCATCCCCCACCACCATCCCCCCAGCCTCCCCCCCACGCCCGCGCCGCGCGCTCGCCGTGTCGCCGAAGCGGCTGCGGTGCCAGCGTGAGAAGGCGCTCAGGCCGGAGAAGCCCAGCAGCTGGGCCACTTCGGACAGGGGGCGCTGGGGCTGGGCCAGGTGGCGGCGGGCGAGTTCGGTGCGGGTGGCGTCCAGCAGGGTGGTGAAGGCGGTGCCTTCGCGGGCGAGCTGGCGGTGCACGGTGCGACGGTCCACGCCCAGCTGGCGGGCCACCTGTTCCACGGTGCAGCGGCCGGCGGGCAGCAGCACCAGGATCAGCTGGCGCACCTCGGCGGCCAGGCTGCGGTCGGCGGCGTCTTCGGCGGCCTGCAGCACCTGGCGGGCGTAGCGGGCCATCACCGGGTCGGACGAGGGCAGGGGGGTGTCGAGGTCGCGGCTGGCCAGCACCAGGCCGTTGAAGTCCTGGTCAAACCGCACGACCGGGCCGAACAGGCGCTGGTGCACGCTGGTGTCGCGCGGCGCGGCGTGGGTGAAGCAGACGCGGCGCGGGCGCCAGTCCGGCCCCAGCAGCAGGCTCAGAAAGCGGTAGAGCGCGCCCACCGTCAGCTCGGTGGCCTGGCGCAGGCCGGTGGCGGGGGCGGCGCCGCTTTGCACCAGGGTTTCTTCGCGGATCACGGCCACACCGTCGGCTTCTTCGCACTGCAAAAACAGCGACTGGTTGTGCAGCCGGCTGTAGCGGGTGAGGGTGGCCAGCGCCTGGCGCAGCGTGGCCTGCTCGCGCACCAGCAGGCCGATCACGCCCAGGTTGGACAGGCGCCGGCTTTCGGCCATGCGCAGGCTGAAGTTTTCCTGGCCGGCCTGGGCGGCGGCGGTTTCCAGCAGGCGCTGCACCGCGGCGGCGGGCACGCGCAGCTCGGGCTCGCGCAGGCAGGCGGCGTCCAGCCCGGCGGCGGCCAGCAGGCGCAGCGGGTCCAGCCCGGCGGCGCGCGCCACCTCGGGGAAGTGGGTCAGCGTGGCGGCGCGGACGAAATCGGTCATGGCGGCGGGGGCGGGTTTGCCCGGAGTTGTCCCGAAATGATAAATGTCTGTCCCGAAAAGCAAAACATGGGCGCGGCGGATTCCCAGAATACGGGTTTGATCTGCATCAGAACTTCAGATGTCAACGATGCAGCGCCACCCGAGGAGCCCCATGACCACTGCCCCGAATGCCCCCGCCGCCGCGGCCGAATCCGCCACCCCGCTGTGTGACCACCTGCGCCGCACCGGCGAGTGGAACCCGAACTGGACGCCCTTTGCCGAGCTGGACCCGGACTGGACCGAGCGCTTCATGGCCATGGGCCTGAAGCCGATGATGTCCGGCGTGCTGGACGCCAAGACCATCGAGTTCATCGCCATCGCGGTCGATGCCTCGTGCACCCACATGTACGCGCCCGGCGTGCGCCGCCACATCCGCAAGGCGCTGGAGCTGGGCGCCACCCCGCAGCAGATCACCGCCGTGCTGCAGCTCACCAGCGTGCTCGGCATCCACACCATGAGCCTGGGCGCGCCGATCCTGCAGGAAGAGCTGGCCGCGTTCCAGACCCGTTCCCCCCAGGCGCCGGCGCCCGCCGCGCAGGCCTGACGTCTTCACCCATCCCCCACCGCCCACCCCAAGGACTTTCACCATGCAATTTCTCGACGACTCCCTGCTGCCCGAAAACCAGCAACCCCTGGTGATCCAGGTCGCGCCCTACGGCCCCGAGTTTCTGCCCCAGGACTCCACCGACATTCCGGTGACGATGGACGAGCAGATCCAGAAAGCCGTGGACTGCTGGAACGCCGGCGCCACCGTGCTGCACGTGCACTGCCGCGAGGAAAACGGCCAGGGCTCCAAGCGGCTGTCGATGTTCAACGAGATGCTGGCGCGCCTGCGCGAAGCGGTGCCGGACATGCTGCTGCAGGTGGGCGGCTCGATCTCGTTCGCGCCGGAGGGCGAGGGCGGCGACGCCAAATGGCTGAACGACGACACCCGCCACATGCTGGCCGAGCTGACCCCCACGCCGGACCAGGTGACGATCGCCATCAACACCAATCAGATGAACGTCTGCGAGCTGATGAGCGCCGACGACGTGGCCGGCACGTCGCTCGCGCTGCCGGCCTACCAGGCCGCCTACAGCGAGATGACCATTCCCTCCGGCCCGGCCTTTGTGGCCGAGCACCTGCGCCGCCTGCAGGCCGCGGGCATCCAGCCGCACTTCATGCTGGGCGACGTGGGCCAGCTGGAAACCGTGGAGCGGCTGATCCGCCGCGGTGTCTACACCGGCCCGCTGGTGCTGAACCACGTGATGATCGGCGGCGGCGCCGACGGCCCGAACCCGTTCAACCTGATGGAGTTTGTGCGCCGCACACCGCCCGGCGCGGTGCTGACCATCGAGGGCATCATGCGCACGGTGGCGCCGCTGGGCGCGATGGCGATTGCCATGGGCCTGCATGTGCGCTGCGGCATCGAAGACAACCTGTGGGGCAAGAAAGGCGAACGCATGACCAGCGTGCAGCAGGTCGAGCAGATGGTGCGCCTGTCCCGCGAGCTGCACCGCGAGGTGGCCACCGGCGCGCAGGCGCGGGCCATCTACCAGATCGGCACCCACTACAGCAGCGCCGACGAAACCCTGGCCCAGCTCGGCCTGGCACCCAACCGCGCCGCCGGTGTGCGCGGCATGCCGCTGCGCCGGGTGGCTTGAAATCAAATTCGAATGAGCAACTGACACGAGCACCCCTGAACACCAAGGAGACACCCATGAACACACTGAACCGCCGTTTCACCCTGCTGGCCCTGGCCGGCGCCGCCCTGGCCGCTGCCGCGCCCGCCTGGGCGCAGTTTCCCGACAAGCCGCTGCGCATCGTGGTCGGGGCGCCGGCCGGCGGCACTGCCGACGTGATGGCCCGCACCCTGTCCGAGGGGCTGTCGCAGCAGCTCGGCCAGCCGGTGCTGGTGGACAACAAACCCGGCGCCGCCGGGCTGATCGGCCTGCAGGAGCTGCTGAAAGCCCCGCGCGACGGCCACACGGTGATGGTGTCGGTCAACGGCCTGCTGTCGGAAATCCCGCACGCGATGAAGCTGCCGCTGGACCCGATGAAAGAGCTGCGCCCGGTGGCCGAACTGGCCCGCACCGGCCTGCTGTTTGTGGCCGGCCCGCAGGTGCCGGCGGCCAATGTGAAAGAGGCGGTGGCCTACATCAAGGCCAACCCGGGCAAGGTGAGCTACGCGTCGTACAGCCCCGGCAGCCTGTCGCACACGCTGGGCCTGACGCTGAACCAGCTGGCCGGCACCGACATGGCCCACGTGGGCTACAAGGGCTCGCCCCCGGCGCTGACCGATGTGGTGGGCGGCCACGTGGCCTTCATGTTCGACGGGCCCGCCACCTCGATCCCGATGATCAAGGCCGGCAAGCTCAAGGTGCTGGCCACCACCGCGCCCAGCCGGCTGGCCCTGCTGCCGGACGTGCCCACCTTTGCCGAGCTGGGCTACAAGGACCTGACCGAAACCGCCTGGATGGGCCTGTTCCTGCCTGCCGACGTGCCCGCCGCCGCCCAGGCCCGCCTGCGCGAGGCCACGGCCAAGGTGCTGGAGCAGCCCGCCGTGCGCCAGCGCTTTGCCGCGCTGGGCCTGGACCCGGCGCCAGCCTCCACCCCTGACGAACTGGCCCGCGCACTGCGCACCGCCTCCGACCGCCAGGCCGCCGCGCTCAAGGCGGTGGGCTTCAAGCCGGAATGAGCGCCATTGCCGCAGCGGCCCGCCGCCCGGTGGCGGCGGTGCCCAACCCGGTGGCCCTGGTCACCGGCGCGGGCCCCGGGCTGGGCGGCGCGCTGGCGGTGGCGCTGGCCGAAGCCGGCGCCCGCCTGGTGATCTGCGACATCGACCCCGAGCGGCTGGCGCAGACCACCCAGCGGCTGCAAGCGCTGGGCGCGGAGGTGCTCGCCCGCGTGTGCGACGTGTCCGACAGCGCCGCGGTGGACGCACTGGTGGACGAGGCCGCGCGCCATTTCGGCACCGTGCATGTGCTGGTGAACAACGCCGCGCTGATTCCCGCCGGCCCGGCGGACCAGCAGCGGCGCAGCGCGCACTACAGCTACCTGACCACCCCCGAGCCCCGGCGCGCGCTGGGCTTCACCACCGCGATGACCGACGCCGAATGGCTGCGCTTCTGGGCCGTCAACGTGCACGGTGTCTTCTACTGCACCCGCGCGGTGCTGCGCCTGATGGAGCCGCAGCGCTACGGTCGCATCATCAACATCGCGTCGGTGGCCGGCATCTCGGCCATGAGCGCCCACAGCCCGCACTACAGCGCGGCCAAGGGGGCGGTGGTGGCCTTCACCAAAGCGGTGGCCGCCGAGGTGGCGGGCGCCAACATCGCGGTGAATGCCCTGGCGCCGGGCGGGGTGCACACACCGGATTTCGAGGCGTATCTGGCCAGCCTGGACGAGACCGCCCGCCACCGCCTGTGGCAGATGATTCCCGCCGGGCGCCTGGGCACGATGGCCGAATACGCCGCCACCGTGGTGCACCTGGCGTGCGACCCGCATTACCTGGTGGGGCAGGTCATCAGCCCCAACGGCGGCTGCGTGATCTGAGCGTGGCACCGATCCGGACGATCTGGACCGGCGGGCGCGAGCAGGCGCGCGCGCTGGCGCCGGGTGTCATGGCCTGCGCGGTGGTGGCGGCCGCGGCGGCTTTCCTGTCGGGCCACTACGGCGCGCCGGTGATGCTGTTTGCGCTGCTGCTGGGCCTGGCGATGAATTTTTTGGCTGGCGAGGGCCCTTGCGCGGCCGGCATCGGGTTCACCGCGCGCACGGTGCTGCGCCTGGGCATTGCGCTGCTGGGCCTGCGCATCACGGTCGCGCAGGTGCAGGCGCTGGGCTGGCAGCCGGTGGCGCTGGTGGTGGGGTCGATGGCGCTGACCATCGGCCTGTCGATGGTGGCGGCGCGGCGCATGGGCTTTCAGGCGATCTTCGGCCTGCTGACCGGGGGCGCCACCGCCATCTGCGGCGCGTCGGCCGCGCTGGCGCTGTCCGCTGCGCTGCCCGTGCACCCGCTGAAAGAACGCGCCACGCTGTTCACCGTGATCGGTGTCAGCGCGCTGTCCACGCTGGCCATGGTGGTGTACCCGATGGTCGTGCGGGCGGCCGGGATGGACGCGGCGCAGGCCGGCATCTTTCTGGGCGCCACCATTCACGACGTGGCCCAGGTGGTGGGCGCGGGCTACAGCCTCTCGCGCGAAACCGGCGATGTGGCCACCGTGGTCAAGCTGCTGCGCGTGGCCCTGCTGCTGCCGGTGATCCTGCTGGCGGTGGCCATCACCCGCGCCCGCAGCGGCGGCGAGCCGGGGGCCGAACGCCCGCCGCTGCTGCCCGGCTTTGTCGTCGCCTTCGCGGCGCTGGTGGCGGTGAACAGCACCGGCTGGGTGCCGGCGCCGGTGCAGGCGCTGGGCGGCGAGGTCTCGCGCGGCTGCCTGGTGGCAGCCATGGCAGCCATCGGCATGAAGACCCGCCTGGCCGAGCTGGCCACGGTGGGCTGGCGCCCGGTGGCGCTGATGCTGGGCGAGACGCTGTTTCTGGCGGGGGTGGTGCTGGCGGGGCTGTTTGCCGGCGGGCGATGAGGCCGGTTCCCGCCGT
The DNA here is from genome assembly GCA_016790575.1 of Burkholderiaceae bacterium. GTDB lineage: Bacteria > Pseudomonadota > Gammaproteobacteria > Burkholderiales > Burkholderiaceae_C > JAEUOU01. Next base: position 49,261 of record JAEUOU010000014.1, read on the forward strand.
GGCTGCCCTGAACGTGATGCCGGGGGGCTGTGCGGTCGCAGGCCTGTGCCAACGGCTCCGGGCGTCCGGATGGGGCGAACTCAGTGCCTGCCGCCGGCGCCGGCCGCGGGAGCACCCCGAAGTGCCAGCACCGCACAGGTGGCGAAAAACAGTTCGGCACCCAGCACCCCGAGGTACAGCGGCACCGGCAGGCCGTCGGCCACCAGGCTGACCAGCCGCCCCAGTGCAAAGCCGCCGAAGATGATCGCCACCGCGCTGAGCGCCGCGCGGGTGTCCACCACCCGGAAGGCTCCCGCCAGGAACAGCGCGGCAATGCCCAGGTAGGCACCGCCGTAGGCCGCGCGGACCACGTGCAGGTGGTTCACGGTCTCCAGGGCGATGCCGGGTTCTTTCATCATCATCTGCGGGGCCAGCAGGTGCAGCGTGCCGACCACCAGCATCATCAGGCCGGCGCCGAACAGGGTGAAACGGGTCATGGTGTCTCCTCAGCGGCCCCACCGCGGGGCGTTGGGCTGATGGTAGGCGCGGCCGGCCGCCGCTTGAAGTAGCATCGATGGAAAACACCATTCCATTCATGAAAGAATCCTGGAGCATCCTGCCCGACATCGCGCTGTTCGTCGCGGTGGCCCGGGCCGGTCATTTCGGGCGGGCGGCCGAGCGGCTGGACATGCCGGCTTCCACGCTGTCGCGACGCATTGCCGCGATGGAAAAGCGCCTGGGCGTGACGCTTTTTCAGCGCACCACGCGCAGCCTGGCGCTCACGCCGCTGGCGCAGGCGTATCTGGCGCGCTGCGAAAAAGTGCTGGAGGCGGCCGAGCAGGCCCGGGACACACTCGACGCCGGCCGCGAGCAGCCCGCCCGCCTGCGCATCGCGATGCCGGTGGACCTGGGCGTGGAGGTGCTTGGCCCGCTGATTGCCGCGTACCTGGCGGACCGGCCGGCCTTGCGGGTGGAGTTCGCGCTCTCCTCCAGCGCCAGCGACCTGTTCCGCGACCCGGTGGACCTGGCGTTACGCATCGGCCGGGCGCTGGACGACCGTGTGGTGGCGCGGCGTGTGGGCGTCATCGCCAGCGGGCTTTATGCCGCGCCGGCCTTTTTGCGCACCGTGGCGCCGCTGGAGCGCGCCAGTCAGCTGCCGGCCGTACCGTGCCTGGAGCTGCGCACCGCGCAGGGGGCGATGGCCTGGTCCGTCGGCGGCCACCGTTGGCCGCAGGCGCCCGGGCCCTGCGCGATGGCGGCCAACAGCGTCGGGTTGCTGCGGGTGCTGGCCGAACAGGGCCACGGCGTGGCCTTGCTGCCGCGTCACCTGGCCGCGCCTTCCCTGGCCAGTGGCCAGCTGGAGCCCGTGCTGCCCGGGGAGGCCACGCCCGCCTGGCCGCTCTACGCCGTGACCGCCTCGCGCATCGTGCCGCATGCGGTGGCGCAGCTGGTGGCCCATGTCCGGCAGTCGCTGACGCGCCACCCTTTGTAGGCCGTGCCCGCAGCCCGGGGCGCCAGGGTGGGCCGCAAATGGTTAAAAAACCATAGCAGAAAGCGACCTTTTTACGCTGGGTATGCCCAAAAAAGGTCTGAAAAATCTCAAAAAGGGGCGCTGCGCACCTGGGGATCGTCCGATGGCAGCGGACCAGGTCAGCCGGTGGCGCTCAGAGCTTGGGAATGCGGATGCGGCTGATCATCAGCGAGCCCGACAGCGCAAACAGCAGCACCAGCGGGTGCAGCGTGTAGCCGGCGATCTCGGTCGAGCCGGCCCACAGGTTGGCGCCTACGGCCCCCTGCGAGGCCGCGTAGGCCAGCAGGGCCACCAGAACGACCGAGGTCGGAATCGGCGTGCCCTCAAAGTACTTCACCTTGCCATCCTCATCGGCCATGGCCTCGGCGGTGACGTTGAAGCGCGCCAGCCGGGACACGCCGCAGGCGACAAAAAACACCAGCACGATGCGGTCGTACAGGCCCTGCATGCCACAGCCGTAGGCAATGACGGCGGGCGCCACACCGAACGAGATCACGTCGGCCAGCGAATCGAGCTCGCGGCCGAGCGGCGAACTCTTGTGCCGCCAGCGGGCGATGCGGCCGTCCAGAATGTCGAATATCAGCGCCGCCACCACCAGCGCCGCGGCAAAGTAGATATGCACCACGTCGCCGGTCTGCATGTAACTCATGGCGGCGAACAGCGCCCCGGTGCCGCAGACGGCGTTGCCCAGCGTGAACCAGTCCGCAAGATGGAACTCGCGGATCATCGCAAACGGCTTGGGTCGGTTGGGCCTGGTGGTCATGGGTAGGGATGGCGGGCGAATGTCACCCGGATGGTCGGGGGCCAAGTCTAAGGCAATTTTTGGGGTGTCCGGGCGGGCGGCTGCGGCCGGGGCGGGTGCAAGTGCGGCATTTCCTAGACGCCACACCCTACGCGGCCGGGGAAAAAGCCCCAACAATCCGCGCCGAAACTCCCCGACATCATGACCGACTCCTACCTTGATTTTGCCAATTCCCTTCTGGGCGCACGCCTGACGACGCTGCTCGGCCTGCCGCAACCGGTTCCGCTGCCGCGCCACCAGGCTGGCCGCGCCGACATCGAAGGGCCGCTGCTGATCGGTGCCGGCCCCGGCGCCGGCGTGCTGCCGGCGCTGGCGGCCTGCCTGGCCCCGCGCGGCGTCGCCACCCTGGCGCATGCCAGCGCCGCGCGCTGGATTCCGCTGGCCAACCAGGCCGCTTTGATGACCGGGCGCTGGAACACCGACGGCGACAAGGGCGTGAAGGTGCGCGCGCTGGTGTTTGACGCGACCGGCCTGGAGACCAGCGAGCAGTCCGACGCGCTGTACGCGTTTTTCCACGACACCGCCCGTTCGGTGCTGCCGGGTGGGCGGGTGCTGGTGATCGGCCGGCCGCCCGAGTCCTGCGCCGAACCCCGGCAGGCTACGGTTCAACGCGCGCTCGAAGGCCTGGTGCGCTCGCTGGGCAAGGAACTCAAGCGCGGTATTGCCGCCAACCTGCTGTATCTGGCGCCGGACGCAGAAACGCAGATGGATTCCACCCTGGCTTTCCTGCTGTCACCGCGTTCGGCTTATGTGTCGGGCCAGGTGGTCCGCCTGGCGCCGGTGACCGGCGAAGCCGCGAACGCGGTCCTGGCCGACCCGGCGCGCCCGCTGGCCGGCCGGCGCATGCTGGTGACCGGTGCGTCACGCGGCATTGGCGAAGCGATTGCCGAGGTGCTGGCCCGCGACGGCGCCGATCTGGTGCTGCTGGACGTGCCGCAGGCCCAGGCCGGGCTGGAGGCTGTGGCCCAACGTCTGGGTGCCCGCGCGCTGGCGCTGGACATCGGCGCACCCGAGGCGCCGCAGGCGCTGGTGGATGCCGCGCGGGCCGACGGCGGCTGGGATGGGCTGGTGCACAACGCCGGCATCACCCGCGACAAAACGATTGCGAACATGAAGCCGGCCTTCTGGGAGGCGGTGGTCAACGTGAACCTGTCCACCCAGGAGCGCATCAACGCCGCCCTGGTCGACGCCGGCGCGCTGCGCGCCGGCGGGCGCATCGTGTGCGTGTCGTCCATCTCGGGGATTGCCGGCAACCTCGGGCAGACCAACTACGCGTTTTCCAAGGCCGGCGTGATCGGCATGGTGCAAAGCCACGCAGCGCATCTGGCCGCGCGCGGCATCACCATCAACGCGGTGGCGCCCGGTTTCATCGAGACGCAGATGACAGCGGCCGTGCCGTTTGCCATCCGCGAGGCCGGGCGGCGCATGAACTCCATGGGCCAGGGCGGCCTGCCGGTCGATGTGGCCGAGACCATCGCCTGGATGGCAAGCCCCGCCTCGCAGGCCCTGACCGGCAATGTGGTGCGGGTCTGCGGCCAGAGCCTGCTGGGAGCCTGACATGGCCAGCCGCCTGCCCCAGGAAACCCCCGTGCGCAGTCCGGCCCTGCTGGCCGTGCGGGCGCTGGCCGCCAGCCGCAAGAAGCCCGGTTTTGTGCGCCGCCTGCCGAAACGGGGGCGTGCGCGCCACGGCGTGACCATCGAGCGCGACGCGGTGGCGCGCTACGCCGCGCTGTGTGGCTTTGCCGACCGCATGGGTGTGCCGCTGCTGTATCCCCAGCTGCTGAGCTTTGATCTGGCGATGGACTGGATCACCTCGGACGACTGTCCCTGGCCGGCCCTGGGCACGGTGCATCTGGCCAACCGGGTCGTGCAGCTCGCGCCGCTGGCGATCGGCGACCGGGTTGACGTGTTGCTTCAGCCCGGCGCGCTGTTCAGTCACGACAAAGGTCAGGCGCTGAATCTGGACCTGCGCATCGAGCGCGGCGGCCAGACGGTCTGGACCGCCACCCAGACCCTGTTGCGCATCGGCGCGCCCGCTACCGGCGAGGCCTGGCCCGGTGCCGTCGGCACGCTGCCCGGGTTGTCGCGCCAGGCCGAGCTGGATGCGCCGGCCGACACCGGCCGGCGTTATGCCGCCGTTTCGGGGGACTACAACCCCATTCATCTGAGCGCCTTGTCGGCCCGGTTGTTCGGCTTTCGCAGCGCCATTGCCCACGGCATGTGGACGCAGGCACGGGCGCTGTCCTTGTTGCTGCCGCCAGTCGGCGTCAACGCGGCCGAGGTGGCGGTGGATTTCAAGGCTCCGCTGCTGCTGCCCGGCCGCGCCAGCCTGTGGAGCCGCCGCAGCGCCGGCGGCGCCGATTTCGAGGTGCGCGACGCCCGGGGCGAAAAGCCCCATCTTCGCGGCCAGTGGCGCCTTCTCCCCTGACTTTGATCCACCCTTGCCTGTCCTACCGACCATGACCGAATCCTCCATCCGCCGCGTTGCCATCCTGGGCGGCAACCGCATTCCGTTTGCCCGCTCCAACACCGCCTATGCCAAGGCCAGCAACCAGCAGATGCTCACGGCCACGCTGCAAGGCCTGGTCGACCGCTTCGACCTGCACGGCCAGCGCCTGGGCGAAGTGGCCGCCGGCGCGGTGATGAAACATGCGCGCGACTTCAACCTGGTGCGCGAAAGTGTGCTGTCCACCACGCTGGCGCGCGAGACCCCGGCCTATGACCTGCAACAGGCCTGCGGCACCGGGCTGGAGGCCGCCATCCTGGTGGCGAACAAGATCGCGCTGGGCCAGATCGACGCGGGCATCGCCGGCGGGGTGGACACCACTTCCGACGCGCCCATCGGCGTGAGCGAAGGGCTGCGCGCCGTGCTGCTGGACCTGTCGCGTGCCAAAACCCCCGCGCAGCGTCTGGCGGTGCTGGCCCGACTGCGCCCGGGCATGCTGATGAGCCTGAACCTGCCGCGCAGCGGCGAGCCGCGCACCGGCCTGTCCATGGGCGAACACGCCGAACAGATGGCGCAGCACTGGGGCATCAGCCGCGAGGCCCAGGACGAGCTGGCCCTGAAGAGCCACGCCAACCTGGCGCGCGCCTTCGACGAAGGCTTCTTCACCGACCTGATGACCCCGTTCCAGGGCCTGACCCGCGACAACAACCTGCGCCCGGGCCTGACGCTGGAGCAGCTGCAAAAGCTCAAACCCGTGTTCGACCGCAAGGTCGCTCCCGGCCAGGGCACGCTGACCGCCGGCAATTCCACCCCGCTGACCGACGGCGCCTCGGCCGTGCTGCTGGCCAGCGAACGCTGGGCCGCCGAACGCAACCTGGCGCCGCTGGCCTACCTGACGCACAGCGAAGTGGCGGCGGTGGACTTTTTCGGCGAGAACAAGGAAGGCCTGCTGATGGCCCCGGCCTATGCCGTGCCGCGCATGCTGGCGCGCGCGGGCCTGACATTGCAGGACTTCGACTTCTACGAAATCCACGAAGCCTTCGCCGCCCAGGTGCTGTGCACGCTGCAGGCCTGGCAGGACAAGACCTTCTGCAAGGAGCGCCTGGGCCTGGCCCGGCCGCTGGGCAAGATCGATCCGAAAAAACTCAACGTCACCGGCAGCTCCCTGGCCGCCGGCCACCCCTTTGCCGCCACCGGCGGCCGCATCGTGGCGACGCTGGCGAAACTGCTGGCGCAAAAGGGTTCCGGCCGCGGCCTGATCTCCATCTGCGCCGCCGGTGGGCAGGGCGTGGTGGCGATTGTGGAGCGCTGAGCCGGCGGGAAGGCGATCCGGTCGGCGCCTTTTCTGTCAAAAAACAGAGCGAAAGATGACCTTTTTACGCGGGGTATCGCCCCTTTTTGATCGAAGCCAGGGGTGAAACCGGTTGGGGGACGGTCCGGCGGCGCGGCGTGCTGGCTCCGGCACGGATACAGTGGGGGTCCTGTTCACATTTCAACCGGAGCTGCTTATGTCATCGCGTCTGTTGCAAACCTCCTCTGCCCGTCCCGGGGCCTCTGTCACGGCAGGGATTCGCCTTGCCACGCTGGGCCTGGGCCTGACCCTGCTGGCGGGCACCGGCCACGCCCAGCCGAACAACCCCGACGGGGCCGCAGTGGTCCAATCCGGGTTCTCGCGCCTGGACAAGAACGGCGATGGGGCGGTCACCGCCGCCGAGGCGGCCGCCGAAAAGGAAATCGCCAAACGGCTGAAGGCTTTTGACGCCAACAAGGACGGCAAGCTGCAGGAAGCCGAGTTTCAGAAGGCGGAACAGGACAACGCCAAGCGGGTGCTGAAGGATTCGGCGATCACGACCAAGATCAAGGGTGAGCTGCTGGTGGCCAAGGGAATTCCGTCGACCGCGATCTCGGTTGAAACCTACGAAGGCCGTGTCCAGTTGTCGGGTTTCGTCGACAACCCGGAACAGATCAAGGCCGCCGCAAAAATCGCTGCCGGGGTAGCGGACGTCAAAGGCGTCCAGAACAACCTCAAAGTCAAGTGACGGCGGCCTCGTGCGGGGCGGTCGCTGACGCGCCGGTGCACCGGCCGCGCCGTATCGAACAGGTCATCGCCGGTCAGCCCACGTCGGACGGGGCGGGCGTCAAACTCACGCGGGTACTGACCCAGAACCTGCAGCGGCGGCTGGATCCGTTTCTGATGCTCGATGCCTTTGGCAGCGACCGCCCCGGCGACTACATCGCCGGGTTTCCCGACCATCCGCACCGTGGCTTCGAAACCGTCACCTACATGATCGCCGGGCGCATGCGCCACCGCGACAGCGCCGGCCATGAAGGCTTGCTGGAAAACGGCGGCGTGCAATGGATGACCGCGGGGCGCGGCGTGATTCACTCCGAGATGCCCGAACAGGAAGCCGGGGTGATGGAGGGCTTCCAGCTGTGGCTGAACCTGCCCGGCCGCGACAAGATGCAGCCGCCGTGGTACCGCGACTTCCGCGCCGCCGATCTGCCACGCTACACCAGCGCGGCCGGTGTCGCGGTCACGGTGATTGCCGGCACCAGTGGCGGCGTGACGGGCGCCGTCACGCGCCAGGCCGCGGCGCCGCTCTACCTCGACCTGCATTTCCCCGACGGCGGTGCGCGGTTTGTGCAGCCGCTGCCGGCCGATCACAACGCCTTTGTCTATGTCTACCGGGGCACCGCGGAGGTGGGCGGGCAGCCGGTACCGGTGCAGCGCATGGCGATTCTGGCCAACGAGCCGCAGGCCGATGGTGTGGTGGTGGAAACCACCGGCCCCGCCCGGGCCTTGCTCATCGCTGGCCGTCCGCTGGGCGAGCCGATTGCGCAGTACGGCCCGTTTGTGATGAACACCGCCGCCGAAATTCACCAGGCCGTGCAGGACTTCCACGCCGGGCGTCTGGGGCGCTGACCGATCACCGCCCCCGCATCTCGGTCGGGGTTTCCAGCCGTCGGGCCAGCAGGGTCAGGACGCCGGTAAGCACCAGATAGACCAGCGAAATCGCCAGATAGGGCTCCCAGTAGCGGGAATACGCGCCCGCCACCGTTCGCGCCGCCATGGCCAGTTCGGCCAGGCCGATGGCCGACACCAGCGAAGAGTCCTTGAGCAAGGTGATTGCTTCGTTGACCAGCGGTGGCACCATGCGCCGCAGTGCCTGGGGCAGGATAATCAGCCGCATCGCCTGGCGGTCGTCCATGCCCAGGCTTTGCGCAGCCTGCAGCTGGCCACGCGCGATCGACTGGATGCCCGCGCGCACGATCTCGCTGATGTAGGCGGCCGCGTTGAGTGTGAGCGCCACAACCCCGGAGACGAACGCGCCATGGTTCTGGCGCAACTCGCGTGCGGCCTCGCCGCTGATCAGCAGCCCGTCGCTGGGGTGGATCAGCAGCGGCATGAAGGCAAAGTGCACCAGCAGAATCTGCACGAACAGCGGCGTGCCGCGAAAAAAGCCCACATAGGCCAGGCACAGCCACCGCAATGGCTTGCGCCAGCCGGCCTGGCGCCGGGCGGTGACCAGGCCAATCGCCAGTCCCGCAACCAGTCCCAGCGCCAGCGCGATCGTCGTCAGCTGGACGGTCATCCAGGCGCCGGTGAAAAAAAGCGAGGCGTAGGGTGCCAGTATTTCCCAGCGAAGATCCATGGGCAACAAGTCCTGTAGGGGCCGAAAAAGCAACAGGGCGCATCAACCGCAGTCGATGCGCCCTGGCGCGGAGATGTCGCAGTTTACTTGGCGGCGCCCGAAGCCGGTGGGGCGGCGGGTGTGGCCGACGCCGCCGGTGCAGCCGAGGCGGCTGCCGGTCTGGCGCCGAAATACTTCGCCATCAGGGCGTCATAGCTGCCGTCGGCCTTGATGGCGTCCAGGCCCTTGTTGATTTTTTCCAGCAGTTCGGCGTTGCCTTTCTTGACCGCGAAGCCGTATTGCTCCGGAACAAACGAGGCGTCGCTGACGGACTTGAACTTTGCGGCCGGGTTGTTGGCAATGTAGTGCTGTACGACACCGTTGTCCGCGACCACCGCGCTCACGCCGCCGGCCGACAACTCCTGCAGGGCCAAGGGCGTCGATTCAAAGCGTTTGATGTTGGGGTTGGTCTTGCCCAGGAGCTTTTGCACCACTTCGTCGCCGGTGGTCCCGGTCTGCACACCGACCTTGAGTTTCTTGAGATCTGCGAATTGGGTGACCTTGGAATCCTCTTTGACCGCAATCAGCTGCACGGCGTCAAAGTAGGGTTTGGAGAAATCCATGGTCTGCTTGCGCTCGTCGGTGATGGTCACGCTGGAGGCCACGATGTCGCGCTCGCCCGACTCCAGCGTCTTGAAGATGCCTTCCCACGGGGTGTTGACGAACTTGACTTCAAAGCCCCCTTTGGCGGCAACGGCCTTCAGCAGGTCTGCCGTCAGGCCCTCCACCTCGTTGCTGGCCGAGAGCTTCTCGAAAGGCGCGTAGGCCGCGTCGGTGCCGACGGTATAGGTTTTCACCACCGGCGCCGGTGGCGCGGCTGGCGCCGCAGCGGGCGCCGGAGCCGGCTCTTTCTTGCCGCAGGCCGCCAGGGCGATGACGGAAAAAGTGGCCGCGAGCAGGGCGCGGCGTCGAGCAGCGGAGGTCAGGGGCATGGTGGTCTGGTCATCGGGTTGTGAAGTGCGCCAGTGTACGGTTCAGCGGTTTTTGCCTGCCGACCGGCGGGAGATTTTCGGCACTTCGGCGACGGTGGTGGTCGTCAGGGGTGGCGCGGCGGCCGTCACCGGCAGCCGCACCTCGGCCTTGATCTCCTTGAGCACGATGCTGGAGCGCACGCGCGTCACACCGGGCAGCTTGAACAGCGTGCCGTGCAGGAACCGGTCGTACTCGGCAATGCCGGGCACCATCACCGTCAGGATGTAGTCCGAACCGCCGGTGGTGGACAGGCAGCGCACGATGGCGGGCTCGGCGGCGACGGCGCGCTCGAAGCCCTGCACCAGCTCTTCGTTGTGCTGTGTCAGGTTCACCTCCACCACCACCAGCAGGTCCAGCCCCACACGGCGGCGGTCCACCAGCGCGGTGTAGCCGCGGATCACGCCGGCGTCTTCCATCGCCTTGATGCGTTTCCAGCAGGGGGTGGCCGACAGGCCCACCGCGTCGGCGATCTGCTGCACGGTCTGGCGCGCGTCGCGCTGCAGCTCCTGCAGGATGTGCAGGCTCCAGCGGTCGAGATGGATTTCCTCGTTCATGGCGATTTTCAGGAATGAATCAGTCTGTATTTTGCCGTTTGCAAGAAAGAGAAGGAAAAATCTCTCGGAAAATGCGAACACACTGGCGGCATGACACTGCCCGAATCCACCCTCACCGACGTGCTCACCCCCCGACCGGGCGAGCCCGACCTGGCTGCGGCCGCACCGCTGGACCTGCTGCGCCCCGACTACCGCCTGGACGATGCCCTGTGGGCCGACGCCGGCACGGTGTTCCTCACCGGCACGCAGGCGCTGGTGCGGCTGCTGCGCATGCAGCGGGCGCGCGACGCCGCCGCCGGGCTCGACACCCGCGGTTTTGTCAGCGGCTACCGCGGTTCGCCGCTGGGCGCGCTGGACCAGGCGCTGTGGGAGGCCGGCGAGCGGCTCACGCAGGCCGGTGTGCGTTTTGTGCCGGCCGTCAACGAAGAGCTGGGCGCCACCCAGGTGCTGGGCACGCAGCGGGTGGAGTCCGACCCCGGGCGCACCTGCGACGGCGTGTTCGCGCTGTGGTACGGCAAAGGCCCCGGCGTGGACCGCGCCGGCGACGCGCTCAAGCACGGCAATGCCTACGGCAGCTCGCCGCACGGCGGGGTGCTGGTGGTGGCGGGAGACGATCACGGCTGTGTGTCCTCGTCCATGCCGCACCAGAGCGATGGCCTGTTCCAGGCCTTTCACATGCCGGTGCTGCAGCCCGACAGCGTGGCCGAGCTGCTGGAGTTCGGCCTGTGGGGCTGGGCGCTGTCGCGCTACAGCGGCAACTGGGTGGCGCTGGCGGCGCTGTCGGAAGTGGTCGAATCGGCCGCCACCGTGGACCTGGACACACTCGCCGCCCGTGTGGCCGCCTGGCAGGGGGCCGACGCGGTGCGCGCGGCCACCGGCCACCAGCCGCCCGCCGACGGGCTGCATCACCGCTGGCCGGATCTGCCGTCGCTGGCCATCGAGGAGCGGGTGCACGCCAAGCTGGCGGCGGTGGCGGCGTTTGCGCGCGTCAACCCGATCGACCGCGAGGTGATCGTGTCGCCGCAGGCCACGGTGGGCATCGTCACCTGCGGCAAGGCGCACCGCGACCTGCTGGAGGTGCTGCGTCGGCTGGCCATCAGCCCTGAGATGCTGGCCGCGGCCGGCGTGCGCCTGTACAAGGTGGGTCTGGCCTGGCCGGTGGAGCCCACGCGGCTGCGCGCCTTTGCGCAGGGGCTGCGCGAAATCCTGGTGATTGAAGAAAAAGCCCCGGTGGTCGAAACCCAGCTGCGCGACCTGCTGTACGACGCGCCGGCGGGTGCCCGCCCGGCCGTGCTGGGCAAACGCGGGGCGGACGGCGCGCCGCTGATTTCCGCGCTGGGCGAGCTGCGGCCCTCGCGGCTGATCGAGACCGTGGCGGCCTGGCTGGTGCGGCATTTCCCGCACCACTTTGCCGACCGGCTGCCGCGGGTGCGCGACTTCACCGCGCCGCCGGTGCTCTCCAACGCGGCCGACGCGGTGCGGCGCCTGCCGTATTTCTGCGCCGGCTGCCCGCACAACACCTCGACCCGGGTGCCGGAAGGCTCGACGGCGCGCGCTGGCATCGGCTGCCACTTCATGGCCAACTGGATGGACCGCGACACCGCCGGCCTGATCCAGATGGGCGGGGAGGGGGTGGACTGGGTGTCGCACGCGCTGTTCACCCGCGTGCCGCATGTGTTCCAGAACCTGGGCGACGGCACCTACTACCACTCGGGTTACCTGGCCATCCGCCAGGCGGTGGCCACCGGCGCCAGCATCACCTACAAGATCCTCTACAACGACGCTGTGGCCATGACGGGCGGCCAGCCGGTGGACGGGGTCACGAGCGTGGACGCCATTGCCCGCCAGGTGGACAGCGAAGGCGTGAAGCAGGTGGTGGTGGTGTCGGACGACATCACCCGCTACGACGGCCAGCGCAGCCGCTTCCCGGCCGCCACCACCTTCCACGACCGCGCGGAACTCGACGCGGTACAGCGCCGGCTGCGCGAAGTGCCGGGCGTGACGGTGCTGATCTACGAACAGACCTGCGCCGCCGAAAAGCGCCGACGCCGCAAAAAAGGCCAGCTGGCCGAGCCCGAGGCGCGGGTGTTCATCCACGAAGCGGTCTGCGAAGGCTGCGGCGACTGCACCGTGCAGAGCAACTGTGTGGCGGTGCTGCCGCACGACCGCGCACCGTCGGCGGGCCTGTTCGGCCGCAAGCGTCGCATCGACCAGACCGCCTGCAACAAGGACACCACCTGCGAGCAGGGCTTCTGCCCCAGCTTCGTGCGGGTGACGGGCGCGCGGCTGCGCCGCCACGCGGGGGTGCTGGCGGGGCCCGGCCGCGCGGACTTCGAACGCCGCGTCGCTGCGCTGCCGCTGCCGCCGGTGCCGGACGGCGCGGCGCCCTGGGACCTGCTCGTCACCGGCGTGGGCGGGACGGGCGTGGTGACGGTGGGCGCCGTGGTGGCGATGGCGGCGCACCTGCAGGGGCACAGCGCCAGCGTGCTCGATTTCATGGGGTTTGCGCAAAAAGGCGGGGCGGTGCTGAGTTTTGTGCGCCTGGCCGCGCGGCCCGAGCTGCTGAACCCGGTGCGCATCGACACCCAGCAGGCCGACGCGCTGCTGGCCTGCGACGCGGTGGTCGGCGCCTCGCCCGAGGCGCTGCAGGCGGTGCGCCACGGCCGCACGCGGGTGCTGGTGAACACCCACGAAACGCCGGTGGCCGGCGCGCTGCGCGACCCCGACGCGCAACTGCAGATCCCGCTGCTGCTGGCCAAGCTGGCGCACGCGGCCGGTGACACGCAGCTGGAAACCTTTGACGCGCAGGCGCTGGCCCAGTCTTTTCTGGGCGACACCGTCGCGGCCAACATCCTGGCGCTGGGCTACGCCTGGCAGCGCGGCCTGGTGCCGGTGGCGCTGCCGGCGCTGCAGCGCGCCATCGAGCTCAACGGCGTGGCGGTGGCGGCCAACCAGCTGGCGTTTTCGCTCGGGCGGCTGGCGGCGGGTGATCCGGCCGCCCTGGCCGCGCTGCGCGACGCCCCCGCATCGGCGGCCGAGCCCGATGACGAGCCGCTCGACGCCTTCCTGAGCCGCGCCGGGGAGCACCTGCGCGCCTGGCAGGACGCGGACTGGGCCGAACGCTACCGCCGCCGGGTGCAGGCGGTGGCCGAGCGGGAACAGGCCGTGGGTGGCGATGGGCGCTTCACCGCCACCGTGGCGCGCAGCCTGCTGCGGCTGATGAGCCCCAAGGACGAATACGAGGTGGCGCGCCTGATCACCAACGGCAGCCTGCAGCGGGCGCTGGAGGCGCAGTTCGAAGGCGATCTGCGGCTGGAATTTGCCTTCGCGCCGGCCTTCCTGTCCCGGGAGAAAAACGGCCAGCGGCCCGCCAAACGCCGCTTCGGTCCCTGGGTGCTGCCGCTGCTGCGCCTGCTGGCCCGTGGCCGGGCGCTGCGGGGGGGCTGGGCCGATCCGCTGCGTTTCGGCGCCGAGGCCCGGCTGTCGCGCGCGTTGCTGACGGCCTACGAGGCCCGGCTGGACGACCTGCTGGGTGCACTGGATGCCGCCCGGCTACCGCTGGCGACGCAGATCGCCGCGCTGCCGCAATCGGTGCGCGGCTACGGCCCCGTCAAGGAGGCGGCCGCCGCCCGCATGCACACGCGCGAAGTCGAGCTGCTGCACCGCTGGGACCCTAACCGGTTCCCGGCCCCGCCTCGCGCGGCCCAGGCCGGCCAGTTTCGCGGCATTGCGGTCACGGCCGTGCGGTGAGGGCGGTTTTCAGGCGAACAATCGGTATCAAAACAGGAGCTTAAAACAACCGTTTCACGCTGGGTAGGGGCACTTTTTGCCTGAAAACGGCCCCGAAGGGCCGTCTCGGGCGGTGCCGTGCCGCGGTCAGGGCTTGAGTGCGGCGGCTTCGGCCGCGCAGGCGGCGGCCGCAGGCCGGGCGCCCTTGGCCCGCTGGGCCACCACCTCGGCCCGTGCGGCGTCGAGCTGGGCGCGGAACACCGGGTCGCTCTGCAGCCGCGCCACCGCCGCCGCGCCCATGACCCGGCCCTGGTCCACATCACTTTGCCAATGCGCCCCGCACACCACCCGGCTCTGGCCGAAGGCGTGGCCGCGCTGCAGCAGGGCGTCGGCGCGCTCCGGGGCAATCTGGGTCAGCACCAGCGCCCAGGCCCAGCCCAGTGCCGAATGGCCCGAGGGGTAGGAGCCGTCCTTGGCCAGTCGCTCGGCTTCTTCCGGTGCGCACAGCGGCGCTTTTTCCGCGACGAACGGGCGGGTGCGTTTGTAGTGGTCCTTGGCGCCGTAGGTGGACAGACCGGCGTCGACCAGCGTGCGGCGCAGCAGGGTGTGCAGGTGGGGCGTGGTGTCGGGGCTGATGGTCGCGTCCAGCGCGCAGGCAAACGTGCCGGCGGCCTGCGGAAAGCGCAGCTCGTTGTCGGCCCGGGCCAGCGCCCAGCGCGGCGTGTTGCGCTGCGCCACCGTGGCGCGGAAGGCGGCATCGTCGGCCGCCTGGGCGGGCGATCCCGGCGTGGGCGGGGGCGGCAGCAGGGCCCGGCTGTCAGGCAGCTGTTTGCGGTCCAGATAGCCGGCCATCATGCCGGGACGGATTTCGGGCACGTCCTTGTGGGCGGGGATGACGGTGGCAGGCGGGCTGCTCGCGCAGCCGGCGAGGAGGGCGGACAGCAGGCCCGCAAGGACAAAGGGGAAAGCGCGCATCAAGGTCTCCTGGTCTTCTGTAGCTAGGGAGGGTTGTCAGACAGCGACCTTACGGCGACCGAGCCCGCTTGCGCTGTCGCCGTCCGGACAGCCGCCTCAGATTGCCGGGTTCGGGCGGGCGATGCGGGCTCGGGCGCCCGCAGGCCGGGCCGACCGGGGCGCCATGCCGCTGGCACGTTGGTGCGGGCGCGACCCCGAAATGAAAAAAGGGCCCGATGGGCCCTTTCGGTGGAATCGCGGACGCTGCCGGATTACTTCTTGGCGCTGGCAGCAGCGGCCGGAGCGGCAGCAGCGGCCGGAGCAGCGGCTTCAGCTTTTTTCTCGGCCTTGGCTTCGGGCTTCTTCTCAGCCTTGGCGTCAGCTTTCTTCTCAGCTTTGGCGTCGGCTTTCTTCTCGGCCTTGGCGTCAGCTTTCTTCTCGGCCTTGGCTTCGGCCTTCTTCTCTTCTTTCTTTTCTTCTTTCTTCTCGGCCTTCACTTCGGCTTTGGCAGCCGGAGCAGCGGCGGGGGTCTGTGCGGTGGCGACCATGGAAGCGCCAGCGAACAGGGCGAGGAGGGCGAGTTTGAAGTTCATGAACAGTCTGTCCTTGGATTGCAATGTTGGAATGGATTGCCCGCGTGAAAGCGCAGGGCCTGCTCTCAACGCGGCGGGTTTACGTGCCGTTGACATGGGTCAGGATCTTTTTTTGGTTCCGCGAAAGCGCTCGTCCGGTAAGAACGCCCTCGCGCTCCCGCAAGGGTCCGAAAGCTTTCCGGGGACTTACAGGGTGTCAATGAAACTGCGCAGTTTGTCGCTCCGGCTGGGATGCTTGAGTTTGCGCAACGCCTTGGCTTCGATCTGCCGGATGCGCTCGCGCGTGACATCGAACTGCTTGCCGACTTCTTCCAGGGTGTGGTCGGTGGACATTTCGATGCCGAAGCGCATGCGCAGCACCTTGGCCTCGCGCGGGGTCAGGCTGTCGAGGATGTCCTTGACCACGTCGCGCAGGCCCGCCTGCATGGCGGCCTCAATCGGCGCGGTGTTGGAACTGTCCTCGATGAAGTCACCCAGGTGGCTGTCGTCGTCGTCGCCGATCGGTGTTTCCATGGAGATCGGCTCTTTGGCGATCTTCATGATCTTGCGGATCTTGTCTTCCGGAATCTCCATCTTGGCCGCCAGGATGGATGCATCGGGCTCGAAGCCGAATTCCTGCAGATGCTGGCGCGAGATGCGGTTCATCTTGTTGATGGTTTCGATCATGTGCACCGGAATGCGGATGGTGCGCGCCTGATCGGCGATCGAGCGGGTGATGGCCTGGCGGATCCACCAGGTGGCGTAGGTGGAGAACTTGTAGCCGCGGCGGTATTCGAACTTGTCCACCGCCTTCATGAGGCCAATGTTGCCCTCCTGGATCAGGTCCAGGAACTGCAGGCCGCGGTTGGTGTATTTTTTCGCGATGGAAATCACCAGGCGCAGGTTGGCCTCGATCATTTCCTTCTTGGCGTCGCGCGACGAGGCTTCGCCCTCGTTCATGCGCTTGTTGATGCCCTTGAGTTCCTCCAGCGGCACCACCACGCGCGCCTGCAGGTCGATCAGCTTCTGCTGCAGGTCCTGCACCGGCGGGATGTTGCGGCCCATGATGGCGCTCCATGGCTTGCCGGCGGCGGCCTGCTTTTCGATCCAGGTCAGGTCAAGGACGTGGGAGGGAACCCGGTTGCCGGCCTTGTCGCGGCCGCTGAAGTCGGCGATGAACAGCTCCTGCGGATAGCCGCACTTGTCGACGATGATGCGGCGCAGTTCACGCTCTTTCTTGCGCACGTCGTCGACCTGGCCCCGCACCATGTCGCACAGTTTCTCGATGGTCTTGGCGGTGAAACGGATGGTCATCAGCTCTTCCGACAGGGCGTGCTGCGCCTTCTGGTAGGCGGGGGTGCCCCAGCCCTCCTTGTCGTAGATCTTGTGCACCTTCTCGAACAGCATGGCGATACGGTCAAACCGCTCCAGCGCCTGGTTCTTCAGTTCTTCCAGTTTTTTGGTCAGCGCCTTGGAGCCGCCTTTGCCGTCGTCGTCGTCGGCCTCGTCGAATTCATCGAAGTCTTCTTCGGCGACATAGTCGTCCGCTTCACCGGCGTTGGAAAAACCGTCGACCACGGCAGAGATGACCACCTTGCCTTCGCGGATCTCGTTGGCCATTTCCAGGATGGCGGCAATCGTGGCCGGGGAGGCGCTGATGGCCTCCATCATGTCCATCAGACCACCTTCGATACGCTTGGCGATGACAATTTCGCCTTCGCGGGTCAACAGTTCCACCGTGCCCATCTCGCGCATGTACATGCGCACCGGGTCGGTGGTGCGGCCGAATTCGCTGTCGACGGTCGACAGGGCGGCCTCGGCTTCTTCTTCCGCTTCTTCTTCGGTGGCGGTGGTCGGACCGGTGTTGGTCAGCAGCAGCGTTTCGGCATCCGGGGTCTGCTCGTAGACTGCCACGCCCATGTCGTTGAGCATGGAGACCACCACTTCCAGCGTCTCGGCGTCCACCAGTTTCTCGGGCAGGTGGTCGGTGATTTCCGCGTGGGTCAGGTAGCCGCGGGTCTTGCCCAGCTTGATCAGGGTCTTCAGGCGCTGGCGGCGCTTGGTCATTTCCTCCTCGGTCAGAACCGCTTCGTCCAGACCGAACTCCTTCATCAAGGCCCGCTCTTTGGCCTTGCTGATCTTCATGCGCAGCGGCTTGGCCTTTTCGGCCGTCGGGGTCTCGACGTCGGCTTCCGCCTCCACATCACCGACCAGGTCCTCTTCGATGTCGCCGAGATCTTCTTCTTCGATCTCTCGCTTGGGTGCCTCGGAAGTTTTGGGCTTGCGGCCCCGCTTGGCGCCACCGGCTGCGGGGCTGACTGCGGCGGCGTCGCTCTTGGGCGGGCGGCCGGGCTTCTTGCGCGCGGGCGCAGATTCGGCATCGGCCGCAGGGGCTTCGGGTTCGGCGGCCTTGCGCGCTTTGGTGACTTTCTCTTCCGTTGCCACTTTGGCGGCCTTGGGGGATTTGACGGCGGCTTCGGGACTCTTGTTCTTTGATGCGGGCACGGGAGCAGCTTTCGGTTCAGACGGTTTGGCTTTGGCCGCCGCCCTGGGGGGTGCGGCCGCGGTGGCGGGCTTTTTGACTGCCACAGGGGCTGGGGTAGCGGGCAAAGCGGGCTTCTTCGGCTTTTGAGCGGGCATCGGGCGACCTCGGATCAGAAAACTCGGACAGAAAACACACTGGCGCCGCAAACTACCGGCGCGGGCAGGGCAACCTCGCGTGCCGCGAGAGCACGCTGACGAGCGCAAGATGGTGGGGCGAACATTTGGGATGCAGTCCTTGCGGGAAATTGGCCTGCCCGTTGCGGGTGCGCTGGTGTTCAGCGGTGGCCGGGACCGGAGGTGCTGCTGTCGCTCTTGCGGATCGCAAAACCCCCGATTATAGCGGGGCCAGCATTGTCCTTGGCGGGCCTGGGCCGCCCGGTCTCAACGCTGTCCCATATCAGCGGCTGCCAGTGCCGCCGTCAGCTCGCGCCGCAGTTCGTGCGCCGCCCGCCAGCGCTGCAGGGCTTCGGGGTCGTGGGCGGCATCCGCCATCGCCTGGTTTTCTTCCTCCATCAGGCCGTCGATACGCAGCCGGTTGAGCAGGTCGCGCAGTTCACGCAACGCTTCGTTCGAGCCGGCGGCCGGTGCAGGAGGCGCCGCCGTGGCATCGGCTGGCGCCAGCAGGACGGTTTCCATCAGCGTGACGGCGAAGGGTTCCAGTCCCTGACCGGCCAGGGCTTCCCGCAGGCCGCCCCAGGCAAGTGGCCCCTGGTCATGAAAGCGGCTGTCCAGCCAGCGGAACAGCTCGCCATGGGGATCCGGCAAGGTACACAGAAGGTCATGGTCCGCCTGGGCGAGGCGTTCCCACAGATCCATCCGTGCCAGCAGCAGGCGGGCGGCATGGTCCGCGCGGCTGGCTGGCTGATTGCGTCCACCCGGCCGGCGCCGCGACCACGGCGCGGTTCGCGTGCCGGTGGAGCCGGCCGTCCGGCCGCGCGGCGTTGCCAGTGCTCCGCCGGGGCTTTCGGTGGCAGAACCCCCGGCCCATAGCCGGGCCAGGTCGGTGCGCTCCAGATGCGCCAGGCTCGCCAGTTCGGTCAGTATTTGTTGTTGCAAGGCGCCTTCGGGCAAGGCGCTCCACAGCGGGCGGGCGTTGGCGAGCATGTGCGATCGGCCTTCTGCGCTGCCCAGATCACAGTCTTCGCCCGCCGCTTCGCACAGAAAGCGCGACAGGGGCACCGCCTGCGCCACACACTGGGCAAATGCGTCGACACCCCGCTCCCGGATGAAACTGTCGGGATCGTGCTCGGGGGGCAGAAACAGGAAACGCACGGACCGCACGTCCGTGGCCAGCGGCAAGGCGGCGGTCAGGGCTTTGTGGGCCGCCCGCCGGCCGGCGGCGTCGCCATCAAAACTGAACACCACCGCGTCGGTGAAGCGAAAAAGCTTGTGCACATGTTCGGGTGTGCAGGCGGTACCCAAGGTGGCCACGGCGTTGGGAAAACCCAGCTGGGCCAGGGCGACCACGTCCATGTAGCCTTCGGTGACCAGCGCGTAGCCAAACTCGCGGATCGCCTGCCGCGCCTCGTACAGGCCGTAGAGTTCACGCCCTTTGTGGAACACCGGGGTTTCCGGCGAGTTCAGGTACTTGGGTTTTTCGTCACCCAGCACCCGTCCGCCGAATCCGATGCATTCGCCCCTGACATTGCGGATCGGGAACATGACGCGGTCCCGGAAGCGGTCATACCGCCGTTCTTCGGCGCCCTCTTCGGTATTCAGGATGACCAGGCCGCTTTCGACCAGCAGCGGGCTGTCGTAGGCAGGAAAGACGCTGGCGAGGCCGCGCCAGCCCTCGGGCGCATAGCCCAGGCCGAAGCGTTTGGCAATCTCGCCCGACAGGCCCCGGCCCTTGAGGTAGGCGACGGCGCGCGGTGCGCGTTTGAGTTGGGCGCGCCAGGCCGCGCCGGCTTTCTCCAGGACGTCGGTCAAGGTATCGCGGTGCTCGCGCTCCGCCGCGGCGCGCTGGCGCTCGGCGGGGGATCGTTCTTCCTCGGGAACCTGCAAGCCGACCTGCTGCGCCAGATCCTTGACGGCTTCGACAAAATTCAGACCGTTGTGCTCCATCAGGAAACCGATGGCGTCCCCGCTTTTGCCGCAGCCGAAACAGTGGAAAAACTGCTTGGTCGGGCTGACACTGAAGCTGGGTGATTTTTCCCCGTGGAACGGGCAAAGACCCATGAAATTGGCGCCGCCCTTCTTGAGCTGCACATAACGGCCCACCACCTCGACCACGTCGACGCGGGAGAGCAGTTCGGTGATGAAAGACGGGGGAATGGCCACGGGCCTATTCTGACCGATCACGCGCGGGCGGGCCGGCGGCGCTTTTGGTTAAATCGGGGTCGCCAATCCCCGACCGGAGCCCCGCCATGCCCAGCATCTACGACCAGGACCTGCCCCGCAACGAGGCCAATTTCGCGCCCATCTCGCCGCTGAGTTTCATCGAGCGCACCGCCGAGGTCTATCCGGACCGCCTCGCCATCGTGCACGGTCCGCTGCGCCAGACCTGGGGCGAGACCCATGCCCGTGCCCGGCGCCTGGCCAGCGCGCTGCAACGCGCCGGGATCGGCAAGAACGACACCGTCGCCGTGATGCTGCCCAACACGCCGCCGATGGTGGAGGCGCATTTCGGGGTTCCGATGGCCGGCGCCGTGCTCAATGCGCTCAACACCCGGCTGGATGCCGAGACCATCGCCTTCATGCTGGACCATGGCGAGGCGAAGGTGGTAATCGTGGACCCGGAGTTCGCGCCGACCATGCAAAAGGCGCTGGCGCTGCGCCAGTCCACCGCGCCCCTGCTGGTCATCGACGTGCAAGACGCGCTGTTCACCGGCGAGGCCACGCCGATCGGCAGCGCGACCTACGAAGCCTTTCTGGCTGGTGGCGACCCGGCTTTCGCCTGGCAGCTGCCGGCGGACGAGTGGGACGCCATCTGCCTGAACTACACCAGCGGCACCACCGGCAACCCCAAGGGCGTGGTCTATCACCACCGCGGCGCGGCGATCAATGCGATCTCCAACGTGCTGGAGTGGGACATGCCCAAGCACGCGGTCTATCTGTGGACCCTGCCGATGTTCCACTGCAACGGCTGGTGTTTTCCGTGGACGGTGGCCGCGCGCGCGGGCGTGAACGTGTGCCTGCGCCGGGTCGAGGCCCAGGCCATCTTCGACGCCATCCGCAACCACGGCGTCACCCACTACTGCGGCGCCCCCATCGTGCACGGCCTGCTGGTCAACGCACCGGCCGCGATGAAGGAAGGCATCCCCGCCGGGGTCAAGGCCATGGTGGCCGGGGCCGCGCCGCCGGCTTCGATGATCGAGGGCATGGAGGCGATGGGGTTCGATCTGACGCATGTCTACGGCCTGACCGAGGTCTACGGCCCGGCCACGGTCTGCGCCAAACACGAGGCCTGGGACGCGCTCGACATCGGTGAACGCGCCCGCCTGAACGCGCGCCAGGGCGTGCGCTACCACCTGCAGCGCGACGTGCGGGTGCTGAATCCCGAGACGATGTTGCCCGTGCCCCAGGACGGTGAAACCATGGGCGAGATCATGTTCAAGGGCAACATCGCCATGAAGGGCTACCTGAAGAATCCCGGGGCGACGGCCGAGGCCTTTGCCGGCGGCTGGTTCCACAGCGGCGACCTGGCGGTGCAATACCCCGACGGCTACTTCAAGATCAAGGACCGCAGCAAGGACATCATCATCTCCGGCGGCGAGAACATCTCGTCCATCGAGGTGGAAGACGTGCTCTACCGCCACCCCGACGTGCTGGCCGCCGCCGTGGTGGCGCGGCCCGACCCGAAGTGGGGCGAGACGCCCTGCGCCTTCGTGGAGCTGAAACTTGGCGCGCAGACCACACCCGAGGCGATCGTCGCGCATTGCAAGAAACACCTGGCGGGCTTCAAGGTGCCGCGCTTCGTGGTGTTCGGCGAACTGCCCAAGACCAGCACCGGCAAGATCCAGAAGTTCGAGCTGCGCAAACAGGCGGGGTCGGCCCGGGCGATCGACGTCTGAAGCGCAAAAACCGGTCCTGGGACCGGTTTTTGCTTGATTTCAGGCGATACCCATCGTAAAAAGGTGTTCTATAGCTATAAATAACAGAGCACTTTTCACCGGGTCGCCTGCCCTGCGCTGCGGCGGGGCGGGCAACAGGGGGCTTCAGGCGGCCGTCAGGGCTGCAATCGCCGCGTTGAAGGTGGCGCTGGGGCGCATGACGGCAGCGAGTTTGGCGAAGTCCGGCCGGTAGTAACCGCCGATATCGGCGGGCTTGCCCTGGACACTGGCCAGTTCGGCCAGGATGACGGCTTCCTGCTCGGCCAGCGTTTTGGCCAACGGGGCGAAGGTTGCCGCCAGGGTCGCGTCTTCGGTCTGCGCGGCCAGTGCCTGGGCCCAGTACATCGCCAGGTAGAACTGGCTGCCGCGATTGTCCAGCTGGCCGGTCCGGGCGCTGGGGCCTTTGTTGTTGTCGAGCAGCTTACCGGTGGCGGCGTCCAGTGTTCTGGCCAGCAGCTTGGCGCGCGCATTGCCGGTCTTGATGCCCAGGTCTTCCAGCGACACCGCCAGCGCCAGGAATTCGCCCAGCGAGTCCCAGCGCAGGTGGTTCTCTTCGACCAGTTGCTGCACATGCTTGGGCGCGGAGCCGCCGGCGCCGGTTTCGTACATGCCACCGCCAGCCATCAGCGGCACGATGGACAGCATCTTGGCGCTGGTGCCCAGCTCCATGATGGGGAACAGGTCGGTCAGGTAGTCGCGCAGGATGTTGCCGGTGGCGCTGATGGTGTCCAGACCGCGCACCACGCGTTCGAGCGTGTAGCGCATGGCGCGCACCTGGCTCATGATCTGGATGTCCAGCCCGGTGGTGTTGTGCTCGTGCAGGTACATCTTGACCTTGGTGATCAGCTGCGCCTCGTGCGGACGGTACGGATCGAGCCAGAAGACCACGGGCATGCCGGAGTTGCGGGCCCGATTGACCGCGAGTTTGACCCAGTCGCGGATCGCTGCGTCCTTGACCTGGCACATGCGCCAGATGTCACCCTCTTCGACGTTCTGGCTCAGCAGCACTTCGCCGGTGTCCAGATCGGTGATGTTGGCCACACCGTTTTCGGGAATTTCGAAGGTCTTGTCGTGCGAGCCGTATTCCTCGGCCTGCTGGGCCATCAACCCGACGTTGGGCACGGTGCCCATCGTCTTCGGGTCGAAGTTGCCGTGCCATTTGCAGAAGTTGATCATCTCCTGGTAGATGCGGGCGAAGGTCGATTCGGGCATGACCGCCTTGACTTCCTTGAGGCGGCCGTTGGCGTCCCACATCTTGCCGCCGTTGCGGATCATCGCGGGCATGGAGGCGTCGACGATGATGTCGTTGGGCGAGTGGAAGTTGGTGATGCCCTTGGCGGAATCGACCATCGCCAGTTCGGGGCGGTGTTCGTGGCAGGCATGCAGGTCGCGCTTGATTTCGTCTTGCAGGCTCTGGGGCAGTGTGGCGATCTTGGTGTACAGGTCAACCATGCCGTTGTTGACGTTGATGCCCAGCTCCTTGAACAGGTTGCCGTGTTTCTCGAAGGCTTCCTTGTAGAAGATCTTGACGCAATGACCGAACACGATGGGGTGCGACACCTTCATCATCGTGGCCTTGACGTGCAGCGAGAACATCACGCCGTACTTGCGCGCGTCTTCGATTTCCTGTTCATAGAAGGCGCACAGCGCCTTCTTGCTCATGAACATGCTGTCGATGACTTCGCGGTCCTGCAAAGCGACCTTGGGCTTGAGCACGATGGTCTGGCCGCTGGCGGTAATCAGCTCCATCTTGACGTTGCGGGCGCGGTCCAGCGTCATGGACTTCTCGCCATGATAGAAGTCGCCGTGATGCATGTGTGACACGTGGGTGCGCGAGGCCTGGGCCCACTCGCCCATGCTGTGCGGATTCTTGCGCGCGTATTCCTTCACGGCCTTGGGTGCGCGGCGGTCGGAGTTGCCCTCGCGCAGCACCGGGTTGACGGAACTGCCGATGCACTTGCCGTACTTGGCCCGAATGGCCTTTTCTTCATCCGTTTTCGGGTCTTCGGGATAGTCGGGCAGCGCAAACCCCTGACTTTGCAGTTCCTTGATGCAGGCCTTCAGCTGCGCGACGGAGGCGCTGATGTTGGGCAGCTTGATGATGTTGGCGTCCGGACGCAGCGTGAGCTTGCCCAGTTCGCCCAGGGTGTCGGGCACGCGCTGGTCTTCGCGCAGCAATTCGGGAAACTGTGCCAACACCCGTGCGGCCACGGAGATATCGGCCGTATCGATCTTGACGCCCGCCGGGGCTGCAAACGCCTGGATGATGGGCAAGAACGAGCCGGTCGCCAGAAGCGGCGCTTCATCCGTCAGGGTGTAGATGATGGTGGACTGCTGCGAGGTACTCATGGCATATCTCCTGTTGTCGGTGTGGGTCGTGCCGGGCGCCGGGACTCGGGCGCCGGTGTGGGCCGGTATCTTTCCAGCCCCGGCTTTCGCGAGGCTGAATTTCGGCCATTATTCTGCAACCAGATCCCGGAATGCGAAATGGCGGCACCCCGGAAAGGCCTTCGATGCCGCCTGTGCCCCGGGGCGGGTGGCGCCTGGGACATGGCAGCGTGTCGTGTCGGTCAGTCACCCATGACGATACCCTCACGTCGAGGGTCGGCGCCGCCAGACCATCCGCCGCCCGGCAGGCGCTGGATGGCCTGCAAGCCGCTGGTCATGTTCATCTCGCGCACTTCGGCACCGCGGGCGCGCAAAGCGTCAACGGTTGCGGCGGGGAAGCGCTTTTCTTCCATCAGGCTCGGTCCGTTCAGGGAACCAAAATTGGGCAGGTTGATGGCTTGTTGGGGGGTCATGCCCCAGTTGAGAGTGCCGTACAGCGTCTTGGCCGTGTAGTGGATGATGAGCGCGCCACCGGGGCTGCCGCCGCTCATGACCAGCTGACCGGTGGCTTTGTCAAACACCAGGGTGGGCGACATGGACGAGCGCGGGCGCTTGCCCGGCTGGACGCGGTTGGCAATGGGTGCGCCGCTGGCATCGGCCGGCGTGAAGCTGAAGTCGGTCAGTTCGTTGTTGAGCAGGAAGCCCTGAACCATCTGGCGGGCGCCAAAGGCGTCCTCGATGGTTGTGGTCATGGCCAGACCATGGCCGAATCCGTCCACGATGCTGATGTGGCTGGTGCCGTATTCCGGCTGGTCTGGCATGGGCGCGTGGCTGGTCCTCGTTCCGCCGGGGGTGCCGGGCCGTGCGGTTTTCATGGACGGGGCGGCAGGACCCTGGCCGATCAGGCGGGCCCTTTCGGCCAGATAGGCCGGATCCAGCAGGCTCATCCAGTTGCCGGCGGGCGGAGCAACAAAGTCGGGGTCGGCGACGTATTGGGCGCGGTCTGCGAACGCAAGCCGCGACGCTTCGGTGTACAGGTGCAGCCAGTCGGCCGAGGGCAGCCCGTTTTGCAGCGGCAGGCTGGCAGCATTGGTCTGGTTCAGGATGCCCAGAATCTGGCCCACCGCCAGCGCGCCCGAACTGGGCGGCGGGAAGCCGCAGATGCGGTAGTCGCGATCGCGGGCCCGATAGTCGTGGCACAGCGCTTCCCGTTTTTTCGGCTGGTAGCCCGCCAGGTCAGCCAGACTCAGCCGGCCGGGATTGGTGGGGTGGCTGCGGACCTTGTCGACAATGGCCTGGGCAATCGGCCCTTCATGCAAGGCTTTGGATCCTTGCGCGGCGATGGCGCGCAAGACGGCGGCATACTGCGCATTTTTCAGGACATGGCCAACGGGCCAGGGCTTGCCGGCCGCATCGTAGAAATACGCGGCAGCGGTGGCGTCTTTGCTCAGGTTCTTCTCGTTGCCCAGCAGGGTATTCAGGCGCGCGCTGACCTTGAAGCCGCCTTCCGCGAGGGCAATCGCGGGTTTGAACAAGTCGGCCCAGGGCAGCCGGCCATGTTGCCGGTGCGCGACCTCCAGCATCCGTATCGTGCCCGGCACGCCCACCGAGCGTCCACCGACCACCGCCTCGATGAAGGGCAGGGGCTTGCCGTCAGCGCCCAGAAACAGTTTTTCGTCCGCCGCCGCCGGTGCGGTTTCCCGGCCGTCGAACGCCTCGATGCGTTTGCCGTCGTGGTGCAGCAAAAAGGCACCGCCGCCAATGCCGCTGGACTGCGGTTCGACCAGACCCAGCACCAGTTGCACCGCCACGGCGGCGTCAATTGCGGAGCCGCCGGCCTTGAGGACCTGGTAGCCGGCGTCAGTGGCCAGCGGATTGGCGGCCGCCACGGCGAATTTCCGGGTTGTCCAGCCCGGCTTTTCCTGGTAACCGCTGGAGCCCTCGGGCTGCGCGGGGACGGTGTACTGGAACGTCGCTTGTGGAGCGCTGGCACAGCCCGCCAGAACAAGCGGCATCAGCGCGGCAAGCCAGTGCAGGCGGGTAAGTGGGGGGCGATGGTGCGTCAACATGGTGTCTCCTGGTTGTGGATGCACCATCTTACGCCGCACCAGGCGCCGGGCGATCGAAATCACCGATTACAAGAAAAAACGGCCAATACCCAGCGTGAAAAGGTCACTCCTTGCTACGAAATCAGGACCGATGCGCCGGGCTGTTCGGGCGTTATCGCGGTGCCAGGCGGATGGCCCCGTCCAGGCGGATCACCTCGCCGTTGAGCATGTCGTTCTCGAAGATGTGTTTGGCCAGCTTGGCATAGTCTTCCGGCGTGCCCAGGCGGCTGGGGAAGGGCACGTTGGCGGCCAACGCATCCTGCACCTCCTTGGGCATGCCGAACAGCATGGGCGTGCCGAAGATGCCGGGGGCAATGGTCATGTTGCGAATGCCGTTGCGCGCCAGGTCACGCGCGACCGGCAGCGTCATGCCGACCACGCCGCCTTTGCTGGCGGCGTAGGCCGCCTGGCCGATCTGGCCGTCGTAGGCGGCCACGCTGGCGGTGGAAATCATCACGCCGCGCTCGCCGGTGGCCTCGGGTTCGTTCTTGCACATGGCGTCCGCGGCCAGGCGGATCATGTTGAAGCTGCCCACCAGGTTGACCATGATGGTCTTGGTGTAGAGGGCCAGGCTGTGCGCGCCGTTCTTGCCCACCGTCTTTTCCGCCGGGGCGATGCCGGCGCAGTTGACCAGGCCCATCAGCTTGCCCATCGAAACGGCCTTGGCCACCACGGCCTGGCCGTCGGCCTCGCTGCTGACATCGCACTTGACGAAGGCGCCACCGATCTCTTTCGCGACGGCTTCGCCTTTTTCAACCTGCATGTCGGCAATCACCACGGTGCCGCCGTGGGCCGCCAGCATGCGCGCCGTGCCTTCACCCAGGCCGGAAGCGCCGCCGGTGACGATAAAAACCTTGCCTTGAATCTGCATGGGGAGTCTCCTGAAAGAGTTGACGTTGACGTAAACGTCAATTATGCCTGATCCGAGGTTTTCAAATGCGAATTGATCGCATTTGTTGCAGTCATCACCCCGCGGCAGTTGGGCATGCATTCGCTCCTCTCGCACTCCCCGGCAGATACCGACGAGAGTCAGGGCTGGTGGCCGAGGAATCGCGTTGGCGGTCACCTCGGCGCTGATGACGGGCTTTGCGCAGGCAGGGGTTTTACGGCGACCCAATGCCTCTGGCTGGATTCCGTCATCCCGATTGCGCCGGTCGCCGGCAGCGCAAACCCCGGTTACTTGTAGCCCACGCGGTCCAGCATCTGCTGGGTCCGTGTCAGGTTCCTCGATACCACGCTCAGCGGGATGGTCTCGGCTTTGAACTGGCCGCCACTCATGGCCTTGAGCGCCGGGTTGTCGATTGCGACGCCCTTGGCAGTGGGCCATTCGTTGTTGCCGTTGGCGAAATGGTTCTGGGCGAAGTCGCTGGAGAGGAACTCCAGGAACTGGATGGCGGCCTGCGGGTTTTTCGAATGACGCGCCACGGCTCCGCCGGCGATGTTCATGTGGGTGCCCCAACTGCTCTGGTTGGGGAAAACCACCCCAATTTTCTCGGTCACGGCACGGTCCTCGGGTTTGGTCGACTTCATCAGACGGGCGAGGTAGTAGGTGTTGGTGACGGCAATGGCGCATTCGCCCGAGGCTACGGCGCGGATCTGGTCGGTATCGCCGCCTTTGGGCGGGCGCGCCATGTTGTCCACCATGCCCTTGAGCCAGCTTTCCGCCTTGGCCTCACCGACATGCTCGACCATGGTGGCGAACAGACTGATGTTGTAGGGGTGTGAGCCGGAGCGGGTGCACAGTTTTCCTTTGTTCTTCGGGTCTCCGAGCTCTTCGTACGTGTCGACATCGTCCTTCCTGACTTTGAGCTTGTCATAGACCACGACCCGGGCGCGGGTGGAAAAGCCGAACCAGGCGGTGCCATCAGCGGATGCCGGGCCCCGGTACTGCGCAGGAATGCGCTCTTCCAGCACTTTGGACGTGACAGGTTTGAACAGACCGTCACTTTCGGCGCGGGCCAGACGCGCCGCATCCACCAGCAAGACGATGTCGGCCGGCGAAGCGGCGCCTTCTGTCTTGAGGCGGTTGAGCAGTCCGGCATCGTCGCTGTCGACGCGGTTGATCTTGATGCCGGTGGTTCGTGTGAAGGTGTCGTACATCGTGTCATCGGTCTGGTAGTGCCGGGCCGAATAGATGTTGAGTACCTTTTCCTGCGCCAATGCGGTGCCGCTGGCGAGCGAAGCGGCGAGCAGGCCGAAGATCAGGGGGCGGACGGTGGGGAGTGTGGTCATGAGAAGGCAGAGAGAGGGTTGAAGCGAATGGCGTGATGATAAAGCAAACGCGAATCATTCCTAATAAAATCCAGTAATCCGGTCAGGTATTTCCGTGGTCCACCGGTTGAAGAGTCGAGCCGCCAGGGCAGCAATCCGCCCGGGAATTGGCGCGGTGGACTGACGGGCGGACAAAAAAAGAGGCCCAGTCTTGCGACTGGGCCTTCAAGGGATCCCTGAACCCTGAAGGTTACGAAAGGACCCGAGGAGACAACTGGTTGAGAAAACGCTTCAAAGCGACATCTCGTTGACCGGCAGTATGCGGTTTCGCGGGCCCGGGGTGTAGAGGTTCCCCTCCACTGCGGGCCCTCGCGGGGACCGATCAGCGCTTTTTCGTGGCCGTCTTGGACGCATTGACGGCGGTGGTCGTCACGGCGTTGAAGTTGGCTTCGGCGACATCGGACGCTTGCTTGACAGCCTTTTGCACCGATTCGAATGCGTTGTTGGCAGCGGCGACAGCGCTCTTGACCACCGCAACTGCGGTTTCGGAGCCGGCGGGGGCGTTTTTGGCGGCGTTGTCAACCAGAGCGGCGAACTGCTGCTGGGCTTCAGCGGCCTTGCCCTCGAACGCCTTGGTGAATTCGGCACCGGTGCCCTGAGCGATGTCGTACAGGTGGCGGCTGTAAGCCGCGGTCTTCTCAGCCAAGGGCTGGAACAGGCTGGCTTGCAAAGCCAGAAGTTCTTGCGCATCCTTGACGCTCAGCACGGCCTGGGTGTGGGTCGCCGATTCGTTCAGGGCCGCTTTGGTGGCGGTGATGTTCAGTTCGACGAGTTTTTCGACGCCTTCGAAGGCTTTGTTGGTCAGGCCAAACAGGGTTTCGAGGTTGGCTTTCTGGGCGGCGACGAGTTGTTCAGGGGTCAGCATAGGGCTCTCCAAAAGGTGATGGTGGATCTTCTGCCACGCTGAACCCGTCAGGCTGACGATATGTTGCAGTGCAGCATGGTTCGTATTTTATGGACTTGCCCGGCAATTGCAAGTGCTTTTTTGTTGCGGTGCAACATCTAGGCGGAAAACCCTAAATCGGCTCCGTTTCGTACCCGCGTCACAATGCGCGGTCGATTGCTGCTTACCGTCCGTGCGCGCCTTTTACGCCGATCAGTTTGTCCTGCCGCTCCCACCGGGCCACCGCTTTCCGATGGCCAAGTACGGGCTCCTGCGTGATCGTCTGCTCGGTTCACTCCCCGAGGTGCAGCTGCGGCCAGCACCGGAGGCGACTGCCGGAGAACTGGCATTGGTGCATGCGCCAGACTATGTCGAAGCGATCCACAACGGCACGGTGGCGCCCGCCGTGGTTCGGGAAATTGGCTTTCCCTGGTCACCGGCCATGGCGCTGCGTGCCCGGCTGTCCGTCGGCGCCAGCATTTCAGCGGTGCGGGTGGCCCGAACGGAGGGGTTGGCCGCCAACCTCGCGGGGGGCACCCACCATGCGGGTGTGGGCGGCGGGGCCGGATTTTGTGTGTTCAACGACGTCGCCGTTGCGGCGCGGCTGGCGCAAGCCGAACACGCCCGCCAGAGCCGGCAAGTGCTTCAGGTTGCCATCATTGATCTGGACGTCCACCAGGGCGACGGCACCGCG
Source organism: Burkholderiaceae bacterium (assembly GCA_016790575.1). Taxonomy (GTDB): domain Bacteria; phylum Pseudomonadota; class Gammaproteobacteria; order Burkholderiales; family Burkholderiaceae_C; genus JAEUOU01. The sequence goes on from JAEUOU010000014.1 coordinate 79,372, forward strand.
CGGATATTCGCCGACGACCCGTGCGTGTTCACCCTGTCGCTGCACGGCGCGCGAAACTACCCGTTTCGGAAAGCGCGCAGCGACCTGGACTGTGAACTTCCCGACGGCTGCGGCGACGCGGAATACCTGCAGGCGCTCGATGGCGCGCTCGATGAACTGAGCCATCGCTTCGATCCGGACTTGCTGATCTATCTGGCCGGTGCCGATCCGCACGAAGACGATCGCCTGGGCCGGCTTTCCCTCAGCTTCGAAGGGCTGGAGGCGCGGGACCGGCGGGTTTTCGATTGGGCCTGGCAGCGCCGGCTGCCACTGGCGTTTGTGATGGCGGGGGGATACGGACAGCGCCTGGAGAGCACCCTGCAGATCCAGGAGACGACCTTTCGTGTCGCGCTGGAGTACTGGCGGCGATGGCGGCGCGTGATTGCCCCGGTGCCTGTCGGTCCTGCGTCAGCCCCTGCCGAGCCGGGCTGGCAGAATCCGCGGGCATGAGCGAATTGCCAACTTCCCACCGACCCACGCCGGCTTCTCGTGCCGACTATCGCGTTTTCCGTGAAATCACGACCCGCTGGATGGACAACGATGCCTACGGGCATGTGAACAACGTGGTCTATTACAGCTGGTTCGATACGGCGGTCAACGCGTATCTGATCGAGCGCGGGGTTCTGGACATTGAACGTGGCGAGACGATTGGCCTGGTCATCGAAACCCAGTGCAATTACTTCGAGCCGCTGGCCTTTCCCCAGACCATCGAAGCCGGTATCCGGGTGGCCAGGATCGGTAGCAGCAGTGTTCGTTATGAAGTGGGGCTGTTTGCCAGGGACAAGCCGCTGTGCGCCGCACGGGGGCATTTCGTCCATGTGTATGTGGATCGCTCTACGCGTCGCCCTGCGGCGCTGCCACCGGATCTGCTTTCCGTATTGAAAGGACTGACATGAAACACCCCTCGACCGTTGTGCAGGTAAGCACCGTCATCCACGATCCTGCCAGCGTGGATGCCGCCATTGAAAGCCGCTTTTCGGCCCGTGCGTTTCTGCCCCGGCCCGTCCCGAAGACCGTTCTGCAGGACATTCTTCGGGTTGCCTCGCGAGCGCCGAGCGGAACCAACACCCAGCCGTGGAAGGTGTACGTGCTGCAAGGGAGCAAGAAGGACGAACTGGTCAGCCAGGTCTGCGCCGCCCACGATGCCATTGCGGCGAACCCGGCGCTGGCGGCCGGACACCCCGAACCCTATGACTACTATCCGGAAAAATGGGTCAGCCCCTACATCGACCGCCGCCGCGAATGTGGCTTTGGCCTGTATGGGGTGCTGGGCATCGGCAAAGGGGACCGCGATCGCATGCATCAGCAGCATCAGCGCAATTTCCGGTTCTTTGACGCGCCGGTCGGACTGATGTTCACCATAGACCGGATCATGGGCCGGGGCAGCCTGCTCGACTACGGCATGTTCCTCCAGAGCATCATGGTGGCGGCGCGGGCCCGCGGTTTGCATACCTGTCCCCAGGCTGCCTGGAACGGCTTTCACTCCATCGTGCTGCCCCTGATCGGCGCCGCCGAGAATGAAATGCTGGTCTGCGGGATGTCGCTCGGCTATGCGGACGAATCGGAGCCGGTGAATCATTACCAGACCACCCGGGTCGATCCGGGTGATTTCACCCATTGGGTCGGGTGAGCGGGCCTTCGCGTCAACGATGTTGCGTTCTCCGCCCGGTTGCCCTTGCGGTGCCGGACTGTCCTGACCCGGGCGGACTTCTGTCATGACCGAAGCTTTCCTCCTTCCGCTGCTCAACGGCCTCAGCCACGCGACCACCCTGTTTCTCATGGCGGCCGGTCTGACCCTGATTTTCGGGGTGACACGGATCGTGAACTTCGCGCATGGCAGCTTTTTCATGCTGGGGGCGTTGCTGAGCGCCCACTGGGTCACCGAGTGGTTCCCCACCTGGTCCGAGAGTGCCTTGTTGTATGCGGGGGCCATGGTCCTGGGGGCTGTGGCAGCTGCATTGGTCGGTGCCCTGGTCGAGTGGGTGCTGTTGCGGCGGATGTATGGGGTGCCCGAGTTGTATCAGTTGGTGGCAACCTTCGGGCTGACCCTGGCACTGCATGACCTGATGCGCTGGTTTTTCGGCCCGGAGGAAGTCTTCGCGCCGCGCTTTCCGGGGCTCAAAGGCGCGGTTGAAATCGCGCCCGACCAGTTTTTCCCGACCTGGCAACTGTTTACGCTGGTTCTTGGGCCGCTGGTCTGGCTGGGCTTGCACGCCATGCTGAACCGGACGGTCTTCGGTCGTCGCCTGCGCGCGGCCACGCAGGATCGCGCCATGCTGGCGGCCCTGGGGGTCAATCCCAAGCCCCTCATGCTGGCCGCTGTGGTCATCGGCTGTGGTCTCGCGGGATTGGGCGGGGCGCTGCAATTGCCCCGCGAGCCTGCCCACCTGCAGATGGACGTGAGTGTTGTGGTCGAGACCTTTGTGGTGGTGGTCACCGGGGGGCTGGGCAGTATCACCGGCGCTTTTCTGGCGGCCCTGTTGATCGGGCTGGTGCATTCTTTCGGTGTGGGTTATTTCCCGCAGGCGACCCTGGTACTGGTCTTTCTGACCATGGCGGTGGTGCTTGCGATCCGGCCGCAGGGGCTGCTGGGGAAGCCTCTAGCCGATGGACCGCGAGAAATAGCGCAAAAATTCATCGTACCCAGCGTAAAAACGTCATCTAACGCTATTTATATGATAGCGTTTTGTGGTCCGGTTCTGTTGGCCTGGGGTGGGGGTGAGTACTGGCGCTTGCTTGCCGCCGATGCGTTGATCCTGATGATGTTCGGCATCAGTCTGCAGGCCATGATGGCGCTGGGCGGGCTTGTCAGTTTCGGGCACGCAGCGTTTTTCGCCTTGGGGGCCTATGGCACCGCCCTGTCACACCGGATGTGGGATTTCTCCCTTCCGGCCGCGTTGGCGGTCGGTTGTGCGGCGGCGATGGCGGTTGCCCTTGTGTTCGGTGCGGCGGCGGTCCGCAGCGCCGGGGTGTATCTGGCCATGATGTCTCTGGCCCTGGCGCAGGTCATCTGGGCCACCGCGACGCAATGGATCGGGCTCACGGGCGGTGACAACGGCCTGATCGGGCTGCGCCTGGTCACGGCGGATACCCGAATGGTGTTTGATCTGTTGTTGCTGGCACTGGCGCTGCTGAGCGTCCTTGTACTGGGACGACTCTCCCGTTCGGTCTTCGGCGGGGCCTTGCAGGCGGGCCGGGATGCGCCCCAGCGGACCGCTGCCTCGGGGTTTTCGCTCGGTTGGATGCGCTATCGGATCTTCGTGGAAAGCGCGGTACTGGCCGGTTTGGCCGGGGGGCTGTTTGCGGCGCATAAGGGGTCGGTTTTCCCCTCGGTGGCCAGCGTGGCGACTTCGGTCGATGCGCTGCTGGTTGTTTTGCTCGGTGGCGTGCACCAGCTGTGGGGCGTGGCCGTCGGCAGCGCGCTGCTGACGGGCCTTGCTGCCGAGCTGGGCCGGGGCTTCGATTATTGGCGTGGCGCGCTCGGTGTCCTGGTCATGGTGATCATGGTTCTCGCCCCGTCGGGTCTTTTGGGACTGGTTTCGGGTGGATTGCGCCGAAAAGCTCACGGCGGAGGTGGGGTGTGACGGCAGAACGCGTGGGGCTGCAGGTCACCCACCTGGTCAAGCGGTTTGGCGGCGTCCATGCGGTGGATGACGTGAGTTTCTCCGTGTCCGAGGGCGAGTGCACGGCGCTGATCGGGCCCAACGGAGCCGGCAAAAGTACCTTGTTCGCCTGTATCGCCGGACAACACCCGCTGACGGCGGGAGAGGTCCATTGGCATGGCATTCGGCTGGACCATCTGGCGCCCGCAGCGCGGCTTCGGCATGGCGTGTCGCGTACCTTTCAGGTTGCGCAGACGTTCGAGGCACTGAGCGTTCGGCAGAACGTGCAACTGGCGCTGGCCGCGCCGGCCTTGTCTGCCTGGCGGGCCCTGGCGGGTGTTGAGGTCGGGGCGGCCGACCGCATCCTGGAGCGGCTGGGGCTGACGCCGCTCGCCGATGAGGCCGCTGCGGATTTGCCCTACGGCGCGCGCAAACGTCTGGAACTGGGAATTGCGCTGGCGGGTTTGTCGGCAACCGGACCGCGCCTCTTGCTGCTGGATGAGCCGGCCGCGGGTCTGGCGGCGGCCGAACGCAAGGAACTGATGGCGTTGGTGCGAAGCCTGGTGACAGAGGGGGTGACCGTGTTGTACACCGAACACAATATGGATGCCGTGTTCGGCGTTGCCGATCGGGTCCTGGTGTTGATTGACGGCCAGCTGGCGGCCAGCGGACCCCCTGATGCGGTGGCGCAGGACGATCGGGTGCGGGGCCGGTATCTCGGCCATGATTTTGGCTTCGGGAGCGGTGGCGGTGCTTGATCTGCAGTCCGTTAGCGCCTGGTACGGTCCGGCGCGGGCGCTTTTTGATGTGTCCTTGCGCGTGGAAGCCGGTGAGATGGTTGTGCTCCAGGGCCTCAACGGAGCGGGAAAGTCCACCCTGCTGAAATCGATCATCGGGCTCGCGGATCGGGCGTCGGGCACCATCACGTGGGACGGCGCCGACATCACGCACTGGCCGTCGTACCGTCGTGCCCAGGCGGGACTCGGTTACGTGGCCGAAGACCGGCGCTTGTTCGGTGCGCTGACGGTTCGCGAGAACCTGCACCTTGCCGCACGGGGCGATGTGGCGCGGCGGGAACGCGAAGTGCTGGAGCTTTTCCCGCCCTTGGCGGGCTTCATGGGCCGACCTGCCAGCCACACCAGTGGCGGCGAGCAGCAGATGGTGGCCATTGCGCGAACGCTGATGACCTCGCCGCGCTTGCTCCTGCTCGATGAGCCCTGTGAGGGTATTGCCCCTTTGCTGGTCGTCGCCATACGTGATGCGCTGCTGCACCTCAAGGCCCAGGGAATGCCCATGCTGGTCGCCGAGCAGAACCGAATCCTGGCCGATCGGGCTGATCGGGTCGTCACCCTGGTCAGTGGCCGGGTCGGTGCCTGAACCCGTCGCCGGGAAAAGGGGCTGCGGCGATATTCCGAAATCTGCTGGCGGCGCCAGGCCCGTCGCACTCGCAGCGCCTCCGCCAGGCAGGGGTTTTTCCGGGGCGCGGTCCGGTCGATTGCGTCGCCCGCTCACGTACACTCAATCGGGTCTGCCGCCTGCCGCCGGCAGTTGTCCGGGACCGCGTTCATGATCATCACCAGCTTGCTGGACACAGACCTCTACAAGTTCACCATGATGCAGGTTGTCCTGCATCAGTTCCCGGGTGCTCAGGTGGAGTACCGCTTCCGTTGCCGCAACCCGGGGGTTGCGCTGGCACCCTATGTTCGGGAAATCCGCGACGAGATCCGGTCCTTGTGCAGCCTGCATTTCCAGGAAGCGGAACTGACCTACCTGCGTTCGCTGCGGTTCATAAAAAGCGACTTTGTCGATTTCCTGGGGCTTTTTCGCCTGAATGAAAAGTGCATTTCCGTTTCGCCCTTGCCTTCGGGCGAGATCGACATCACCATTCAGGGGCCTTGGCTGCACACCATCCTGTTCGAGATTCCGGTGCTGGCCATTGTCAACGAGGTGTATTTCCGCAATGTTCATCAGGTTCCCGATTTCGTCGAGGGGCGCAAACGCCTGGACGAGAAAATCACCCGTTTGGGAGACGCAGGCCTGGGCGAACTGAAAATTGCCGATTACGGCACCCGCCGGCGTTTCTCCAAAGCCTGGCAAGAAGAGGTGCTGCGGGTACTGGCGGCACGTCTGGGGACCGGCTCGGCCGGACGTTTCGCCGGAACCAGCAACGTACTGCTGGCAATGAAGCTGGGGCTGACGCCGCTGGGGACGATGGCGCATGAGTACTTGCAGGCGTGCCAGGCACTGGGTCCCCGATTGCGCGACAGTCAGGTTTTCGCCTTTGAGTCATGGGCGAAGGAATACCGGGGCGACCTGGGAATTGCGTTGTCGGACGTGTACGGCTTCAACGCCTTCCTGCGCGACTTCGACATGTATTTCTGCAAGCTGTTCGATGGCGCCCGCCACGACAGTGGTGATCCGTTCGCATGGGGGGAACGGCTGATCGAGCACTACCGGAAAAACCGGGTTGACCCCCACACCAAGACCCTGATCTTCAGCGACGGCCTCACCATTCCGAAGACCATTGAACTGTTCAACCGGTTTCGGGGCCGTTGCCAGCTGGCGTTCGGTATCGGTACCAATCTGACCAATGACCTTGGTTATGAGCCCTTGCAGATCGTGATCAAGATGACCCGGTGCAACGGACAGCCGGTGGCCAAACTTTCCGATTCGCCCGGAAAAGGAATGTGCGATGACGAGAAGTATCTGGCCTACCTGCGTCAGGTTTTTGAAATTGATTCGCCCCACAGTGCGTGACCGGTTCGCCGGCAAGCGCGACTTTCACCGAACAACATGAAAACGGATGGCATGATGGCCCTCATCACCCCACGTCAGCGACTTTTGCGATCGGCCGCCCTTGTGCTGGCGCTTCTTGTGCCAACCGTGGGACTGGCAGCTGACCTGGACGGACGGGCGCTTTCCGTCCTGTGGGGGGTTCCTTTTGCAGGGATTTTGCTTTCCATTGCGCTGATGCCCCTTCTGGCGCCTATTTTCTGGCATCACCATTTCGGCAAGGTCGCCGCGGCGTGGGCGCTCGCGTTTCTGTTGCCTTTTGCGATGGTGTTCGGGCCGGCTGCTGCCGGTGCCGGCGTCGTCCATGCGCTGCTGGCCGAGTACATCCCGTTCATCATTTTGCTGACGGCGCTGTTTACCGTAGCCGGCGGCATTTTCATCCGGGGCAATCTGCATGGGAGTCCGGCGCTCAACACCGCCATTTTGGCCATTGGCGCTGTCCTGGCGAGTTTCATGGGCACGACGGGTGCGTCCATGCTGCTCATCCGTCCCCTGATTCGGGCCAACGACAACCGCAAACACGTGGTGCATGTGGTGGTGTTTTTCATCTTCATCGTGTCCAACGCTGGCGGTTCCCTGACTCCCCTGGGTGATCCGCCCTTGTTTCTGGGTTTTCTGAAAGGGGTGGATTTCAGCTGGACTCTGTTGCACATCTTCCCGGAGACCTTGTTCCTCGTCGGCATCCTGCTGGCGCTTTTTTATGCGATGGACTGGTGGTACTACCACAAGAAGGAAGAGATCAAGCCCCAGGATCCGACACCCGACGACCAGAAGTTCGGCTTCGACGGTGCGATCAATTTCCTGTTGCTTGGTGGCGTGGTGGGGCTCGTCCTGATGAGTGGCCTGTGGAAATCGGACATTGTTTTCACCATCGCGGGCACGGAGGTCGGCCTGCCCGGAATCATTCGAGACGTCGGCCTGATCCTGATCACGGTGGTTTCGTTGCAGGTCACGCCTGGCAGTGTGCATGCCGACAACCAGTTCAACTGGGGCCCCATGATGGAGGTGGCCAAGCTGTTTGCGGGGATCTTTCTGACCATCATTCCGGTCATTGCGATGCTCAAGGCCGGCGTCGACGGTCCGTTCGGCGCTGTTGTCCGGGCCGTGACCAATCCGGATGGCACGCCCAATCCGGCGATGTATTTCTGGGCAACCGGCATTCTGAGTTCGTTCCTCGACAATGCACCAACCTACCTGGTGTTCTTCAACACGGCAGGCGGTGATGCGCAGGTGCTGATGACGACCATGGCGCCAACCCTGGTGGCGATTTCGGCCGGCGCGGTGTTCATGGGTGCCAACAGCTACATTGGCAACGCGCCCAACCTGATGGTCAAGGCGATCGCCGAAGACCGCGGCGTGAAGATGCCCAGCTTCTTCGGGTACATGGCATGGTCGATTGCCATTCTGGTGCCGCTGTTCATCCTGATGACCTGGATATTCTTCCTGTAATCGTCCGCGGCCCGGGCCGGCCGGGGCTTACCATAGACGGATGTCGACTGTTCGCCCTGCCATCCTGATCGCCCGCGCCGTTTTTCCGGAGATCGAAGATCGTCTCCGGCCATTCTTTGAAATCGAAACCACGCCACCCGGAGTGGTGTGGACCCCTGCGCAGCTGGTTGACCGCCTGCAAGGCAAGGTCGGCGTGCTCACCACCGGCGGCGAGCGCATTGATGCCGGGCTGCTTGCGGCCTGTCCGGGTCTGAAGATTGCGGCGAACCTTGCCGTCGGCTACAACAACTTCGACCTGGTGGCCATGACGGCGGCCGGGGTGCTGGGAACCAATGCGCCGGATGTGCTGACCGAAACCACCGCCGACTTCGGCTTTGCGCTCCTGATGGCAACGGCTCGGCGCATCACCGAGAGCGAACATTTCCTGCGGGCCGGTCGCTGGAAAGAATGGTCCCTGGACTTGTTTGCCGGGGCCGAAGTCCATGGCAGCACCTTGGGCATTCTGGGCATGGGGCGGATCGGTCAAGCCATCGCAAGGCGCGCAGCCCACGGCTTTCGCATGAATGTCCTCTATCACAACCGGTCCCGCCTGGCCCCGGATCGGGAGGCAGCCTGCAAAGCGCGGTATGTGAGCAAAGACGAGCTGCTGCGCGCGGCAGATCACCTGGTGCTGGTATTGCCTTATTCGGCGCAGTCGCACCACACCATCGGCGCTGCGGAGCTGGCGCAGATGAAGCCTACCGCCACGCTGGTCAACATCGCGCGCGGGGGCGTTGTGGATGACGCCGCACTGGCGGCGGCCTTGCGCGAGCGGCGCATCGCGGCGGCGGGCCTGGACGTTTTCGAGGGCGAACCGGCCGTCCATCCGGATCTGCTGACGGTGCCCAATGTGGTTCTGACGCCGCATATCGCCAGTGCCACGCTGGCCACGCGCCGGGCCATGGCCATGCTGGCGGCGGACAACCTGATCGGTTTTCTGGTCCACGGCAAGCCCTTGACACCCCTGAACTCCGAAGTTCTGACGCCCTGAGGCCGGCCGGAACCGCCCCGGTGGCCCGCGGACTGGAATTTTGAAGAAAAAGTGGCGATACCCAGCGTGAAAAGGTCATATTTAGCTATTGTTCTTATAGTAATCATGCACCCTTCTCGGGGCGCAGGAGTCGGAAATGAACGGGTCTGATCCCGCCCTTGTGGCGCTTGGGCTGGCTGTGCTGGTCGTGTTGGTTCTGCAACTGGTGCTGTTGCTGCGCCGTCCCCGCGTCGAGTTTCCGCCGGAGTGGGACGCCAGGCTGCAGGCGCTGGAGCGTGCCGCCCAGGGGACGCTGCAGGGCGTGGCCCGCAGCGATGGCGCGCTGTCGGCCATGGGAGCGCGGTTGCAGGATTTCACCGGAACGTCCACAACCCATCTCGGCGCACTGCGCCAGGCGGTCGACGAGCGCCTGGCCCAGGCCATCGGCGAGTCGCGCGCCGGCCGCGCCGAGCTGATGAGCGCCTTCGGGTCGTTTGAGGCCCAGCTGGCGCAACACATGGGAGCCCTGGGCAGTACCCAAAGCCAGCGCCTGGCCGGTTTCGAGGTGACCCTGACGGGGCGTCTGGACGGTCTGCAACAGCTGATCGCCGGGCGACTCGACGCCAACGGAAAATCGTTGGCGGAAAACCTGGCACGCGGCCAGGCCGATGCCGCGGTGGCCCGCCGCGAACTGTCCGAGATGCTGGCGGGATTTCGCGCCGAGCTGACCACCACGGCCGCCGCGCTGACCGCCGACAGCGTCAGGTCGCGCACGGCCATGGCCGAGAGCACGGCCCTGTTTGAGCAGCGCATCCAGGAGCGCTTCGAGTCGCTGACGGCGGCTACGCAGCAGACCCTCGATTCGCTCAAAGCCGACCTTCAGGGCCAGCTGGGCACGATGTCCGGCGCGCTGGCGGACCAGCTCGCCGGCAATGGTCAGCAGATCCGCAACCAGTTCACCGTGCTGCAGGATGCCGTGTCCCAACAGCTCGCCGGCCTGGTGCAGGGCACGCAGCACAGCGCCGAACAGCTGCGGTCCGCGCTCAATGAGCGGCTGGCCGCGATCCAGGCGGACAACACCGCCAAGCTGGAGGAGATGCGCCGCACCGTCGACGAGAAGCTGCATGCCACGCTGGAGCAGCGCCTGGGGGCGTCGTTCAAGCTCGTCAGCGAACGCCTGGAGCAGGTGCACAAAGGCCTGGGCGAGATGCAGAACCTGGCGCAGGGTGTGGGCGATCTCAAGCACCTGCTGTCCAACGTCAAGACCCGGGGCATGTTCGGCGAGGCGCAGCTGGCGACGCTGCTGGAGCAGGTGTTTGCGCCGGACCAGTACGCCACCCAGGTCGCCACCCGGCCTGGCAGCCGTAACGCGGTCGATTTCGCCATCCGGCTGCCCGGCCGCGGCGACGACGGCGCGCCGTGTTGGTTGCCCATCGACGCCAAATTCCCCAATGAAGACTATGAGCGCCTGCTCGACGCCCAGCAACGCGCCGATGCCGAAGGCGCCGAGTTGGCGGCGCGTGCCCTGGAGCAGCGTATCCGCATGGAAGCCCGATCCATGGCTGAGAAATACCTGGAGCCGCCGCACACGACGGACTTCGCCATCCTTTTTCTGCCGACCGAAGGCCTGTACGCCGAGGTGTTGCGCCGCCCGGGGCTGATGGAGGCGCTGCAGCGCGAGCACCGCGTGACGCTGACCGGCCCGACCACGCTGATGGCCATGCTCAACGCACTGCAGATGGGGTTTCGCACGCTGGCCCTGGAAAAGCGCAGCAGCGAAGTCTGGCAGGTGCTGGGGGCGGTCAAGACCGAGTTCGGCAAGTTCGGCGACGTGTTGGCCCGGGTCAAGAGCCAGACCCAGACCGTGCTCAACACGCTGGACGCCGCCGAAACCCGCAGTCGCGCCATGGGCCGCGCCCTGAAGACGGTGGAGGCGCTGCCCCAGGACAAGGCGCAGGCCTTGCTGCCGGCTGACCCCACGGAGGCGCCCGACGCCGACCGGGCTTGAAACACGGCACCCGCGCTGCGGTAGCGCGCCTGATCGGTGCGCAGATCTGTGTCCATGCGGGCATGACCGGTTTTCGCATGGCTGCGCCGCTCATGGCGCTGCGCGAGGGTTACAGCGCCGCCGCCGTAGGCGTGTTGCTGGCCCTTTTTGCCCTGGCCCAGGTGTTTCTGGCCTTGCCCGCCGGGCGCTACGCGGAAAGGCACGGATTGTTCAAGCCGTTTGTGCTGGCCAGCGCCGTGGCGACGGGCGGCGGCATGGCGGCGGTGGTGTGGCCGCACTTTGGCGTCTTGTGTTTCACGGCTTTGTGCGGGGGGGCCGGCGTCTGTCTGGCGATGATTGCACTCCAGCGCCATGTGGGCCACCTCGCGGCGGACGCGACAGAACTGCGTCAGGTTTTCAGTTGGGTGGCTATCGGGCCTTCGATTTCCAATTTCCTGGGGCCATTTCTGGCCGGGCTCCTCATTGACGCCAGCGGCTTCCGCGCCGCTTATCTGCTCCTGGCGTTGCTGCCTTCGCTGGCCTGGTGGTGGATACGCAAGATTCCGGAGCATCGCAGCAAACCCGACATAACGGTCGCATCCCAGGGGTCAGCGTGGGGCCTTCTGCGCAATCGGCCCTTTCGCAACTTGATGCTGGTCAATTGGATGCTCTCCTCGTGCTGGGATGTCCACACTTTTCTGGTTCCCGTCCTGGGCCACGATCGGGGCTATTCCGCCACGGTCATCGGGACCATCCTCGGTGCCTTTGCCATCGCCGCGACACTGATCCGATTGGTCCTTCCCCTGATGGCTGCGCGTCTGCGCGAATCGTGGGTCATCGCCGGTGCCATGGTCAGTACGGCGGTGCTTTTTGGGGTCTATCCACTGGTTGAGGCCGCTTGGGCTATGGGTGCGCTTTCCGTGCTGCTGGGATTGGCGCTGGGATCCGTTCAACCGATGGTGATGAGCACCCTGCACCAGATCACCCCACGGAACCGGCACGGCGAGGCGCTGGGCCTTCGCTCCATGGCGATCAATGGGTCTAGTGTGCTGATGCCGCTGCTGTTCGGGTCGGCTGGATTGGTGATTGGCGCCGGCGGCGTCTTCTGGGTGGTGGGTAGCGTTGTCGGACTCGGTGCCTTGATCGCTGCTCGCCTCGACCCCGGGTCGCGCTCGAAGGAGTGAGACCGCCAGTGGCAGATCAGACGCCCTCCCATTCCGGGGGATATGGCCCGCTTTCCTAGAATACCCGGCAGTACGAAAGGTTGATGTGCTCCTTCTCATTGTCGTGTTGCCGCTGCTTGTCGGGACCTTGCTGAGCGCTTGGCTCGGCTCGAAGTCCCGCCTTCTGGCCGCGATGGCCGCCGGCGGGGTCACTGCCGCTTCGCTGGCGGTGCTGCTGTCGCAGGCGCCAGCGGTCATGGGCGGCGCCACGCTGATGAACGCCTGGCCCTGGGTGCCCGAGATCGGTCTGCAGCTGAGCTTCCGTCTCGACGGGTTGTCGATGATGTTTGCGGGACTGATCCTGTTCATCGGCCTGCTCATCGTGGTGTACGCACACTATTACCTCAGTTCCGAGGACTCCGCGGGCAAGTTTTTCAGCTTCATGATGCTGTTCATGGCCGCCATGCTGGGCGTGGTGCTGTCGGACAACCTGCTGCTGCTGGTGGTGTTCTGGGAACTGACCAGCATCTCGTCTTTCCTGCTCATCGGCTTTTGGAGCCATCGTGCCGACGCACGCGCCGGCGCCCGTCAGGCCCTGGCCATCACCGGCGGCGGCGGGCTGGCCATGCTGGGCGGTTTCGTGCTGCTGGGGCAGATTGCCGGCACTTTCGAGCTCAGTGCCATGGCCGCCAACGTGGCGGCGATCCAGGCCGATCCGCGCTTTGTCCCGGCGCTGCTGCTGATCTTGCTGGGCGCCTTCACCAAGAGCGCGCAGTTCCCGTTCCACTTCTGGCTGCCCGACGCCATGGCGGCGCCGACGCCGGTCTCGGCCTACCTCCATTCGGCCACCATGGTCAAGGCCGGTGTCTTCCTGCTCATGCGCATGTACCCGGTGCTTGCCGGCACCGGCCACTTTGAGATCATTGTCAGCGCAGCCGGCCTGGCGACGTTGCTGTTCGCGGCCTTCATTGCCATCTTCAAACATGACCTCAAGGGATTGCTCGCGTATTCGACCGTCAGCCACCTGGGGCTGATCGTGTTCCTGATCGGGCTGGGTTCTCCGCTGGCCGCCGTGGCCGCGGTGTTCCATGTGCTCAACCACGCCGCTTTCAAGGCTTCGCTGTTCATGATCGCGGGCATCGTCGACCACGAAACCCATTCGCGGGACATGCGCCAGCTCGGCGGCCTCTACAAGCTGATGCCCTGGACAGCGACGCTGTCCATGCTGGCCGCCGCGTCGATGGCGGGTGTGCCCCTGACCAACGGCTTCCTGTCCAAGGAGATGTTCTTTACCGAAGCGGTGGCCGGTACAAGCGGCCCTTATGCCTGGCTGGTGCCGGTGCTCGTGACGCTGGCCGGTGTGTTCAGCGTGGCCTACTCGCTGCGCTTTGTGCACGACACCTACTTCAACGGTGAGCTGGGCGATGTGCCCAACAAGTATCCCCACGAGCCGCCGCTGGGCATGAAGCTGCCCGCCGTGCTGCTGGTGGTCATGTGCATCGTGGTCGGCTTGCTGCCCGCTGTCACCTTCGGGCCGCTGGTGCACGTGGCCGCCACCGCCCTGGCGGGCCAGCCCTTGCCTGACTATTACCTGGCCATCTGGCATGGTTTCAACCTGCCGTTGCTGATGAGTGCCATCGCGCTCGCGGTGGGTGTGGGCCTTTACCTGTGGCTGGCCCAGGGCAGGCGGCTGCACCGCATCCGCTCGGAGGACTGGTTTGGCGCCGCCACGGGACGGGCGATCTACGAGGGGTTGATCGACCACCTGTTCGGGCTGGCCGGCCGCATCACGGCAAGGCTGGAGACCGGCTCGCTGCAGCGTTACGTCGGGTGGCTGTTGCTGACCGCACTGGTGCTGGGTGCACTGCCGCTGGTGGGCAGCGGCATGGGTACAGGGGCCCGACCGCAAATGCCCGCCACGCCATTGGCCTGGGCGATGTGGGTGTTGCTGCTGGTCACCTGCCTGGCCATCGTGCGCATGCACCACCAGCGCTTTGTGACGGTGGTGCTGGTGGGGGTGGTCGGCGTGGCGGCCTCGATGACCTTTCTGGGATTCTCGGCACCCGATCTGGCACTGACCCAGCTGTCGGTCGACATCGTCTCGACGGTGTTGTTGCTCATGGGCCTGGCCCTTTTGCCGCAGACCAGCCCCAGGGAGACTCCATGGCTTCGCAAGAGCCTGCATGCTGCGCTGGCACTGGCGGGCGGCGCGGCCATGTCGGTTGTCACATGGCTGGTGCTGACCCGCGATCAGGAGTCGATTTCCTGGTTTTTTCTGGAGCAGTCGCTGCCTAAAGGCGGTGGCTCCAACGTGGTCAACGTGATCCTGGTGGACTTCCGCGGTTATGACACCATGGGCGAGATTACGGTGCTGGGCATCGCCGCCATCGGCGTGCTCGCCCTGATGGACGGCATGCGTGCTCGCAAGCCCGGCATGGACCCGGAGGGCAGGGCCTGGACGTTCGCCCAACACCCCTTGCTTCTGCGGGTGGCCGCCTCGGTGGTGCTGCCGCTGGCGCTCGTATTCAGCCTCTACATTTTCATGCGCGGGCACAACCTGCCCGGCGGGGGCTTCATCGCCGGGCTGATCACGGCAGTGGCGCTGGTGCTGCAGTTCATGTCGCTGGGGCAGGCGCGGGCCGAACAGCTGCTGCGCGCTGGCGGAGGTCGACGCTTTGTTCGCTGGATCGGCGCCGGGCTGGGCATCGCCGGGCTCACCGGGGTGGGTGCCTTCGTGTTGGGCCGGCCTTTTCTCACCAGCGCGTTCGGTCACCCCCACGTACCGCTGCTGGGTGAGCTGCCGCTGGCCACGGCGGCCCTGTTCGACCTGGGTGTCTATCTGACCGTGGTCGGTAGCACCTTGCTGACGCTTTCGGTGCTGGGCCAGGCGTCCCGGGAGGCGCCCGCGGTTTCTCCCCACCGGAGCCTGTCATGAGCATGGAATTTCTTGTTGCGACGGGTGTGGGTATGGTCACCGCCACCGGTATTTATCTGATGCTGCGAGGGCGCAGCTTTCCCGTGGTGTTGGGACTGTCGCTGTTTGGTTACGCGGTCAACGTGTTCATCTTCCTCATGGGCCGCTTGTGGACCAATGCCTCCCCGATTCTGGTCGGCGAGGGCCCCGTGGCCGACCCGCTGCCACAGGCCTTGGTGCTCACCGCCATCGTGATCGGTTTCGCCACCACCGGTTTCGTGGTCGAGCTTGCGCTGCGCAGTCGCCATGAGAGCGGCAGCGACCATGTGGACGGTCACGAGCCGGGGGGGCCACGCGCATGACCGGGGGTTTGACGAGTTTCTGGCTGCAACACGCCCCGGTGCTGTCGGTGGTGCTGCCGATGCTGACGGCGGTGGTTCTGCTGCTGATCGGCGACCAGGGCGGCATGGCCGGGCAGGGCGGGGCCCACGACGATGCGCCGCTGCGCTGGCGGCGGCGCATCAGCCTGGCGTCGGCCATGCTTGGCCTGCTGATGGCCGCAGGCCTGGTGCAGCATGCGGCCACGGGGGAGCTGCTGGTCTACCGCCTCGGTGAATGGCCGGCGCCGTTCGGCATCGTGATGGTGGTGGACCGCCTGTCGGCGCTCATGGTCCTGCTGACCTGCCTGGTGGCCCTGCCGGTGCTCTGGTACGCGGCTGGTGGCTGGGACTGTCATGGCCGCTACTTCCATGCGGTGTTCCAGTTCCAGCTCATGGGCCTGGCCGGGGCCTTCCTGACCGGTGACCTGTTCAACCTTTTCGTGTTCTTCGAGGTGTTGCTGATCGCCTCGTATGTCCTGCTGGTGCACGGTCAGGGGCGGGAGCGTTTCCGCGTGGGTGTGCATTACGTGGTGCTTAACCTCGTGGCTTCGGGGCTGTTCCTGATCGGCCTGTCGCTGGTCTACGCGGCGACGGGCACGCTGAACATGGCCGACGTGGCGCAGCGTCTGGCGCAGCTGCAGGGTGACCAACTGGTTTTTGCCCGGACCGCAGCACTGGTGCTGCTGGTGGTTTTTGGGCTCAAGGCGGCCATGCTGCCACTGTACTTCTGGCTACCCGGTACCTACGCCGCGGCCAGTGCGCCCGTCGCGGCGCTGTTTGCCATCATGACCAAGGTGGGTGTCTACAGCATCGTACGCGTGCATTGGCAGCTGTTTGGTACCGAGGCGGGCGGCGCTGCGCTGGCCGTGGCGGATTGGCTGCTGCCGCTGGCCCTGACCACCAGCGTGCTGGGTGTGCTGGGGGCGCTGGCGGCTCATTCGATGGGGCGTCTGGTGTCTTATCTGACAGTCTCTTCCGTCGGTACCATTCTTGCGGGTGTCGGCCTGTTCACGCCGCAGGCGCTGTCTGCAGCCCTGTACTACACCCTGCACAGCACCATCGTGATCGCTGCCTTGTTCCTGCTGGTGGAACTGATCGCCGCGCAGCGGGGCGAGGCTGCGGACAATCTGCAACCGGCTCACGCGGTCCGTGAACCGGTGCTGCTGGGGGTGATGATGCTGTTCGGCGCTGCCTCGGCTGCCGGATTGCCGCCGTTGCCCGGCTTTCTTGGCAAGCTGATGGTGCTGCAATCCAGTTCAGGTCTGCCGGCCCAAGCCTGGGTCTGGAGTGTCGTGCTGGCGGTCGGTTTTCTGACCATTGTCGGTCTGGCGCGCGCCGGCGTGATCGTCTTCTGGCATGTTCAGCCGGCGACCCACGCCGGCGCGGGCGGTTCCAGCCCGCGCCTGCTGGCACCCGTCTGGGGTTTCATGGCCCTGACCCTGGTGCTGGCGGTGATGGCATCGCCGGTCAAGCGTTACACCGATGCCTCCGCCGTACAGCTTTCGACCCGGGCCGACTATGTGCGCGCCGTACTTGGCAGCGATGCGCCTGGCCGACCGACGACGCGGGACTACGACGGACGTCGCGCCGCGCCTGCGCAGGAGAAACAACCATGACATCCGAAGCCACGGAACGCCGTAGCGGCTGGTTCGACCACCCCGTGCTGTCCCTGCTGCTGGCCGCCAGCTGGCTGGCGCTGTCGCGAAGCCTGGAGCCGGTGCACCTCATCTCCGCCGCGTTGCTGGGCCTGATCGTGCCGCGCCTGCTGCGTGGCCTTCTGCCCGAGGGGAACGCAATCCACTGGGGCGCTGCATCACGGCTGATGCTGGTGGTGACCTGGGACATCGTCATGTCCAACATCACCGTCGCCAAGCTGGTGCTCGGCCCCATGAGCCGACCGCAACCCGCCTGGCTGCGGGTGCCCACGGCCAGCGATCACCCCCGGGTCAACGCACTGTTCGCCAGCATCATCACAATGACGCCGGGCACGGTTTCTGCCGTGGTGGATGAACAGGCCCGCTGCATCTGGGTGCACGCGCTCAACTGCGACGACGCGGAAGGCATGGTGGGCGAGATGAAGGCCCGCTACGAAGCGCCACTGCTGGCGGTGTTCCGCCTGGACGGGGAGGGCTGACATGAACGTTCTGGACCTGGCACTGACCATCGGAATCGGCGCGGTGACCCTGACCTTGCTGCTGTGTGGCTGGCGCCTGTTGCTCGGCCCCACGGTTGTCGATCGTGTGCTGGCGCTGGACACGCTGTACCTCAGCCTGGTGGCGCTGGTCGTGATGTTGGGTCTGCGCTGGCAGACAACGCTGTTGTTCGAGGCCGCGCTGATCGTCGCGCTCTTGGGCTTTGTCGGCACGGTAGCGCTGGCCCGCTACCTCAGCCGTGGCGACGTGGTGGAGTGAGACCATGGACACACTGAATCCCGTCGTCGAATGGCTCGCTGCCGCATTGATTCTGATCGGCGCGTTCTTTCTGCTGGTGGGTGCCATCGGCATGGTGCGACTGCCGGACTTTTACATGCGGCTGCATGCGCCCACCAAGTCTTCCACGCTGGGTGTGGGCGGGGTTTTGCTGGCGTCTTTGCTGCTGGGCTGGTCGCAGGAGCGGCTTGCCGTGGCCGAACTGCTCATTACCTTGTTCGTGTTTGTGACGGCACCGGTTTCGGCGAACCTGCTGGCGCAAGCGGCACTGCATCTGCGCCTGCCTTCGCGAGCCTCTGAGCCGACCGATCTGCCG
Organism: Burkholderiaceae bacterium; assembly: GCA_016790575.1. Lineage (GTDB taxonomy): Bacteria > Pseudomonadota > Gammaproteobacteria > Burkholderiales > Burkholderiaceae_C > JAEUOU01. The sequence goes on from JAEUOU010000014.1 coordinate 97,453, forward strand.
CCGGGCCCCTGAGGACGGGAGAGGTACCCGGACAGCGCTCAGGCGGGCAGGTCGTAGAAGGAGACGATGTGATCCCAGGCCGCCTGGGGGTCGTCGACGAAAATGAAAAGCTTCACGTCTTCCGGCGAGATCATGCCTTCGTCGACCAGCACGTCAAAGTGGATCAGCCGTTTCCAGTAGCCGGTACCAAACAGCACGATAGGAACCGGCTTGGCCTTTTTGCACTGAACCAGGGTGATGACTTCGAACAGTTCATCCAGCGTGCCGAAGCCGCCGGGGAATGCCACCAGGGCTTTGGCGCGCATCATGAAGTGCATCTTGCGCAGCGCAAAGTAATGGAACTTGAAGCTCAGGGCGGGTGAAATGAAGCGGTTGCCCGATTGTTCGTGCGGCAGCGCAATGTTCAGGCCCACGTTCAGCGCCCCTTCGTCGTGCGCCCCCCGGTTGGCGGCTTCCATGATGCCGGGGCCACCCCCGGTGCAAATGAAAAGTTGATCTTCGCGGGGACAACGGGCGCTGTAGCGAGCCACGAGGCGCCCGAACTCGCGAGCATGCTGGTAGTAGTGGGCGTTTCTGAGCAGCGTATGTGCCCGGGCGATCGCGTCCGCATCGCCGCTGGCTTGAGCAACGCGGAGGTGTTCCCGTGCTTCGTCCGGGTCCCGCACCCGAGCGCTGCCGAAGACGACAATGGTGTTTTCAATCCCCAGCTCGGACTGCGCCAGGTCTGGCTTGAGCATCTCCAGCTGGAAACGAATGCCCCGTGTTTCACGGCGCAGCAGGAATTCAGGGTCGGCGAAGGCCAGCCGGTAGGCGTCGGCCGCGATCGGGTTGCCGTTGCTGGAGTGTGCCTGCAGGTCGGCCCAGGCATCGGCGATGCGCCGCTCGGAAATGTCTTGGGTGGCTTTCATGGGACAAGTTTCGCACGGCAGGTCCGGATTGTTCTGTGGCACATGAAAAAGGCTCCCGAAGGAGCCCTGAATCTGCCAGACGTACTTCGGCGCTCAGACGCGGCGGCGATATTCGCCGGTGCGGGTGTCGATTTCGATCTTGTCGTCCTGGGCCACGAACAGCGGCACAGCCACTTCGAAGCCGGTGGCGATCTTGGCGGGCTTGAGCACCTTGCCGGACGTGTCACCCTTGACGGCGGGTTCGGTCCAGGTGATCACGCGCTCGACGCTGGTGGGCAGTTCCACGGAGATGGCCTTGCCGTCATAGAACACCACTTCCACGGCCATGCCGTCTTCCAGGTAGTTCAGGGCGTCGCCCATGTTTTCGGCTTCAACTTCGTACTGGTTGTAGTCGGCATCCATGAACACGTACATCGGGTCGGCGAAGTACGAGTAGGTGCACTCTTTGTGGTCCAGAATGATCTGGTCCATCTTGTCGTCGGCCTTGAAGACCACTTCGGTGCCCATGTTGTTGAGCAGGGCTTTGAGTTTCATGCGCACGGTGGCAGCGCCCCGGCCGCCGCGGGCGTATTCGGTGCGCAGAACGATCATTGGATCCTTGCCATGCATGATGACGTTGCCGACGCGGATTTCCTGGGCGATTTTCATGGAGCTTTTCCTGAGGTTGGGTTGCCGATGCTGCGGACAGTCAAGGCGCACCAGCTGGGCGAAACCGACCAGTTTTGGGCTGGCGAAGTTTGCAAAACCGTCTATTTTAGCGTTTTTCCGCGACAGTTCGGAGCAATTGGGTGGTCAGGTCGTCCTGGGACAGCAATCGTTCGCGCGCCCGCCCGACACAGGCCCGCCACGCACCCCATTCCGGGACCGGCAGCTCGCCGGGCTGGAGACCGTTCCATATCCGGTGAAAGTCCCGAAGCGAATCGGGGGCCTCAAGCCAGTCAAGAAATGCTTCCAGTTTGGCGTGATGGGCGTTGTCGTCCTGCGGATAAATGTTCCAGACCAGCGGCTGGCCCGCCCATAGGGCGCGTACCAGCGAGTCTTCACCGCGGACAAAGTTCAGGTGGCAACTCCACAGCAGGTGGTCAAAGTCCCGTTGTGTGAGATTCGGCAAGTACGAAATTGATAGCGGAGAGTGACCTTTTTGCGCTGGGTGCGTGTTGTTTTCCTTCGAATCGATCGGCTCCAGGGCTTTTACGGCGGCTGTCGGGCGCCCGGCGGCCACCAGCAGGTGGACCGGGCACGGCCACCGGTGCAGACGGTTCAACCAGGCAGGCAGCGCCACCGGCTCATAGCAGAACAGGGACAGGCGCAGTTGTTGTTCCCCGCACAGGCCGAGCTTGCTCAGCCACTGAAGCCCATCGAACCGGGTCTGACGAGCCAGCAGGTCACGCTCACGCAGCAGGCCACCGGTTTGGGCGCGAAAGCCCGGGAAAAAGAACGTTTTCACCTGGCCTTTTGCAAGCCCGCGTTGTACCGGCGATGGCAGGCCGTGGCAGCGTTCTACCCAGGCTTCTGCGGACAGGTATTCCAGGTTGATCCAGACGGGGGGGGCGTACTCCGTGCCGTCCCGGGCAGGCAGGTTGGGAAAAAGCTGGGCAAGGCGTTCTTCCTCGATGTCGCATCCGAAAGCCTCCACCAGCACGTCTGGCGGTTTGGCAGGGGCATTTTCCTTTTCCCGGTCGGGCCGCATCCAGTGACGAACCTCGATGCCCGGCAACAGGCCCTGCAGCGCACCCGGGGCCATCCAGGCCAAAGCCGACGGGTCGTCCACCCACAGCCGGACACGGTGACCGCGCTCGGCCAGATCGGCACAAAGACGCCAGCACACCCCGATATCGCCGTGGTTGTCGATCACCCGACAAAAAATCTCCCATCTCAGGCCGGGAGTGTGCCCAACCGGGGCGGGGGGCGAAACTGGCGCGTCAACAGGGCCAGGTTGAGCCATGTTCAGGAACCAGGGCGCGCCAGGACAGTTCATGTTCGATGCGCTGGCGCAATGTGTCCGACGCCGCCATGTCGCCATGAATGATGTAGGTCTGGTCGGGTCGCCCCGGCATCAGGCGCAGCCAGTCGAGAATCTGGTTCGCATCGGCGTGTGCCGACGCGGCTTGCAGTTGGACCACTTCGGCGCGTACCGGCACTTCCTGGCCGTGAATGCGCAGGCTGGATTCGCCCGCGGCGAGTCGGGCACCGCGGGTGCCGGGGGCCTGGTAACCGGTAAGAACGATCATGTTGCGGTGGTCGGGCGCGTACAGCGCCAGGTGGTGCAATACCCGCCCGCCGGTTGCCATGCCGCTGGCGGCCAGAATCACTTTGGGCCCATGTCGTCGTGCCAGGGCCTTGGACTGCTCGGTGGTTTCCAGCATCGTGGCGACCTTTCCCATCGCGCGGACCTCGGTCGCATTGAGCCGATGCGCATCCATATGGTGGCCGAACAGCTCGGTGGTGTGTATGGCCATGGGGCTGTCGAGAAAGACCGGCAGGGACCGGGGAATGAGTTTGCGGCTTTTCATCTGTGCGATCGCATGCAGCACCGCTTGCGCCCGGCCGACCGCAAACACCGGCAGGATTGCCACGCCCCCGCGGGCGGCCACCCGCTGCAACGCGGGCGCCAGTTCGGTGACCAGGTCGGTCGGCGGGTGCAGGCGGTCGCCATAGGTGGACTCGATCAGCACGGTGTCGGCCGGCGGGGGCGGGGCCGGCGGATTCATGAGCGCATCGTCCGGCCGGCCCAGGTCGCCGGAGAACAGGATGCGGCGACCGGCAACCTCCAGCGTCAGGCTGGCCGCGCCCAGAATGTGACCGGCGGAAGAGAAGCGGGCCTGCCAGCCCCGCAAGGGCTGGAAAGGGCGATCCATCGGCACCGGTTTGATCAGCCTCAGGCAGGACAGCGCATCCTGGCGCGTGTACAGGGGAAGTGCCGGCGCATGTTTCGAAAACCCATGCCGGTTGGCAAATGCGGCATCTTCCTCCTGCAAGTGGCCGCTGTCGGGCAACAGGATGCCGCAGAGGTCGCGGGTACCGGCCGTTGCGAAGACCCGGCCGCGGTAACCCTCTCGCGCCAGCAAGGGCAGGTAGCCGCTGTGGTCGAGGTGGGCGTGGGTCAGGAGGACCGCGTTGACCTGGGCTGGCACCACAGGCAGCGGACTCCAGTTGCGCAAGCGCAGTTGCTTGTAGCCCTGAAACAACCCGCAGTCGACCAGTACTGTCTGGTCACCATGGCGAACAAGATATTTCGAGCCGGTGACAGTGCCGGCTCCGCCCAGGAACGTAATCGAAACAGTCATGGGCCCATGATACTGCCGGGCCTGCCTGGATCGCTCAGCCGAACAGGCCCTTGAGGCGATCCGTCCAGCTCTCGCCGCCCGGAGAGTGCTTGGCACCGCCCTTTCGAAGCGATTCGTCGAATTCCTTGAGCAGCTTGCGCTGGTGTTCGGTCAGTTTGACCGGTGTTTCGACGAGGACATGGCAGTACAGGTCTCCCGGGTAGCTGGAGCGGACCCCTTTGATGCCTTTGCCACGCAGCCGGAACTGCTTGCCCGCCTGGGTGCCCTCGGGGATGTCGATGGCCGCTTTGCCCGCGAGGGTGGGCACCTCGATTTCGCCTCCCAGCGCCGCGGTGGCAAAACTGATCGGCACCTGGCAGTGCAGGTCGTCCCCGTCGCGTTCGAAGATGTCGTGCTTTCTCAGGCGGATCTCGATGTACAGGTCGCCCGGCGGGCCGCCGTTGGTGCCGGGCTCGCCGTTGCCGGCACTGCGGATGCGCATGCCATCGTCGATACCGGCGGGAATTTTCACTTCCAGCGTTTTCTGTTTCTTGATCTTGCCCTGGCCGTGGCAGGTGGTGCACGGATCGGGAATGATCTTACCCTTGCCGTGACACTGCGGACAGGTCTGCTGAACACTGAAGAATCCCTGGCGCATCTGCACCACCCCGGCGCCTTGACAGGTGGGGCAGGTCTTGGCCTGGGTGCCTGGCTTGGCACCGGTGCCATGGCAGGTGTCGCAGTCGTCCCAGCTGGGGATGCGGATCTGAGCGTCCTTGCCCAGCGCCGCTTCTTCGAGTGATACCTCCATGGCATAGGACAGATCGGCGCCACGGTAGACCTGTCGGCCGCCCCGACCGCTGCCGCGGCTGCCACCCTGACCGAAGATGTCACCGAAGATGTCACCGAACGCCTCGGCGAAGCCGCCGTAGCCTTCGCCGCCCGGTCCACCGGGGCCACCGCGCATGTTGGGATCGACCCCGGCATGCCCGTACTGGTCGTAGGCAGCCTTCTTCTGCGGGTCCGACAGCATCTCGTAGGCTTCCTTGGCCTCCTTGAACTTGACCTCGGCCTCCTTGGCGGCATCACCCTGGTTGCGGTCCGGGTGGTACTTCATCGCCAGCTTGCGATACGCCTTCTTGATCTCTTCGTCCGAGGCGTTCTTGGGAACACCCAGCACTTCGTAAAAGTCTCTCTTGGCCATCGTGTTTCTCAAACCATTTCAGCGAAAACGCCGCGCGGTCGATTCCGGGGTGGAATCATTCACGCGCGGCGCAGGATTGGCGGCGCTTTGCGCCGCAGCAATCAACCCTTCTTGACTTCCTTGACCTCGGCATCGACGACGTTGTCGTCGGGTGCCGCGCTGCCGCTACCAGCCTGCTGGCCGCCACCGCCCGCCGCGCCAGCGCCGGCTGCCGCCTGCTGTGCCTGCATGTCGGCGTACATCTTCTCTCCCAGCTTCTGACTGGCGGTCATCAGGGCCTGGCCCTTGCTCTCAATGGCGGCCTTGTCGTCACCCTTGAGGGCTTCTTCCAGCTCCTTGATCGCCGCCTCGATCTTGTCCTTTTCGCCCGACTCCAGCTTGTCGCCGTATTCGGTCAGGCTCTTTCTGACGCTGTGCACCGTGGCGTCGGCCTGGTTGCGGGCCTGGACCAGTTCGAGCTTCTTGTGGTCTTCGGCGGCGTTGAGCTCGGCGTCCTTCACCATCTGCTGGATCTCGGCCTCGGACAGGCCGGAGTTCGCCTTGATGGTGATCTTGTTTTCCTTGCCGGTGCCCTTGTCCTTGGCGCCCACGTGCAGGATGCCGTTGGCGTCGATGTCGAAGCTCACCTCGATCTGCGGCAGGCCGCGCGGGGCCGGCGGAATGCCTTCGAGGTTGAACTCGCCCAGCAGCTTGTTGCCGGCGGCCATCTCGCGCTCGCCCTGGTAGACCTTGATGGTCACGGCCGGCTGGTTGTCATCGGCGGTGGAGAAGGTCTGCGCGAACTTGGTCGGGATGGTGGTGTTCTTCGTGATCATCTTGGTCATCACGCCACCCAGCGTCTCGATGCCCAGCGACAGCGGCGTCACGTCAAGCAGCAGCACGTCCTTGCGGTCGCCCGAGAGCACCTGGCCCTGGATGGCGGCGCCGACGGCCACGGCCTCGTCGGGGTTGACGTCCTTGCGCGGCTCCTTGCCGAAGAACTCCTTGACCTTCTCCTGCACCTTCGGCATGCGCGACATGCCGCCGACCAGGATCACGTCGTCGATCGCGCTCACCTGCACGCCGGCGTCCTTGATCGCGGTGCGGCAGGGGGCGATCGTGCGCTCGATCAACTCCTCGACCAGCGCCTCGAGCTTGGCCCGGGTCAGCTTGATGTTGAGGTGCTTCGGGCCGCTGGCATCGGCCGTGATGTAGGGCAGGTTGACGTCGGTCTGCGTGCTGTTGGAGAGTTCGATCTTCGCCTTCTCGGCCGCTTCCTTCAGGCGCTGCAGCGCAAGCACGTCCGTGCCCAGGTCGACGCCCTGCTCATTCTTGAACTCGGCAATGATGTAGTCGATGATGCGCTGGTCGAAGTCCTCGCCGCCGAGGAAGGTGTCGCCGTTGGTGGACAGCACCTCGAACTGCTTCTCGCCGTCGACGTCGGCGATCTCGATGATCGAGATGTCGAACGTGCCGCCGCCGAGGTCGTACACGGCGATCTTGCGGTCGCCCTTGCCGTGCTTGTCGAGGCCGAAGGCGAGTGCGGCCGCAGTCGGCTCGTTGATGATGCGCTTGACCTCCAGGCCGGCGATGCGGCCGGCGTCCTTGGTGGCTTGGCGCTGGCTGTCGTTGAAGTAGGCCGGCACCGTGATCACGGCCTCCGTCACCTCTTCACCGAGGTAGTCCTCGGCGGTCTTCTTCATCTTGCGAAGCACTTCGGCGCTGACCTGCGGCGGTGCCAGCTTCTTGCCGCGCACCTCCACCCAGGCGTCGCCGTTGTCGGCGGCGGCGATGCGGTAGGGCATCAGGTCGATGTCCTTCTGCACTTCCTTCTCGGTGAACTTGCGGCCGATCAGCCGCTTCACGGCGTACAGCGTGTTCTTCGGGTTGGTGACCGCCTGCCGCTTGGCCGACGCGCCGACCAGCACCTCGCCGTCTTCCTGGTACGCGATGATCGAAGGCGTCGTGCGCGCGCCTTCGCTGTTCTCGATCACCTTCGTGGTGTTGCCTTCCATGATGGCCACGCACGAGTTGGTGGTGCCGAGGTCGATGCCGATGATCTTGGCCATGTTCTGTGAACTCCGGAATGGATTGGGGTTGTCTTCGAGTTGTGGATAAGTCGGCGTGATTTCAAGTCGCCGCGTCGACGCCGGTCTCTACTTCGGCGCGGCCACGGTGACCAGCGCCGGGCGCAAGACCCGATCGGCGATCAGGTAGCCCTTCTGCAGCACGGCCACCACCGTGTTGGCCTCCTGGTCCGCGGGGACCATGCTGATCGCCTGGTGCTGGTGGGGGTCGAACCGGGTGCCGGCCGGCGGTGCGATCTGGACGACCTTGTTGCGCTCGAGGGACTGCGTGAGCTGCCGCAGCGTGGCGTGCACACCCTCCAGCAACTGTTCGGGCGTGGCCGCCTGGATCGCGATGGCGGCCTCCAGGCTGTCCTTCACCGGCAGCAGCGACTCGGCGAAACCTTCGACGGCGAACTTGCGCGCCTTGCTCAGTTCTTCCTCGCTGCGCCGACGGATGTTCTCCGCTTCGGCCTTGGCGCGCAGGTAGGCGTCGGCCACCTCCGCATGCTTGGCCTGCAGGTCGGCCAGTTGGGACTCCAGCGATGCCGCGGAGGTGTCCGCCGGGGCGGTGCCCGACGCGTCGCCGGACGGGGCGCCGAAGGGTTCGGTGGTGTCGGCGTCGGGGGAGGTTGTCGTGTTCGGGTTCATGGGCTCGGACGGAACAAGGTCGCAGGGAGCATGGGGACGATGCGCAGGTCTTCAAGGCCCGCGCATGGGAATTCGTCACGGGCGTCGCCGCGTCGGGATCGGCCGCAGCGGCCGAAGGCCGGCCGCGACCCGACTCAACGTCGGTCGTCGTCGAGACTGGCGCTCCAGCGGTCCCAGTCGGCCAGATCCCGCCGGTCGCGCTTGGTCGGGCGCCCGAGGCGCGACTGGCTGATGGCCAGCGCGGGCTCGGCGCCCATCCGGCGCAATTGCGCCGCCGCCTCACGGCGAGCCAGGCTCTCCGGGGACTCCTGGTAGAGCGCCTGGGCGACGGGCGCCGGGCCACGCACGGCGCTCAGCCCGACGACGCGGATTTCCCGCTCGATGCCGGGCTGTCGAAGTTCGATCACGTCCCCGACGTGCACCTCGCGCGCTGGCTTGGCAGCGGCGCCGTTGACCCGGACCCGGCCGCGATCGATCTCTTCCGAGGCCAGTGTGCGGGTCTTGTAGAACCGCGCAGCCCAGAGCCACTTGTCGAGGCGGACGCGCGTCTCGCCAGAGGGAACGGAGTGCATGCGGAGACGGATTATCGTGGCGGGTTCGTGTTTCCCCTCATGCCGACCGAGACGGGCCCGGCGTTGGGGCAGCAAGAATCCCACCGTCGGGCAATGTGCCCTAGGAGTTCCCATGCGTCGTGACGACTTCCTGAGATCCCTGCTGGCCTGCGCGGCCGTCGGCACCGTGCCGCTGCATGCCCGCGCAGCGGCCAATCTGAAGATGATGATCCCCGCCAATCCGGGCGGCGGCTGGGACACCACCGGCCGTGCGCTGGGCAAGGCGCTGCAAGAGTCCGGCGTCGCGGCGTCGGTGACCTACGAGAACAAGGGCGGAGCGGCCGGCGCGCTGGGCCTCGCGCAGTTCGTCAACGCCAGCAAGGGCGACGGCAATGCGCTGATGGTGATGGGCGCCGTGATGCTGGGCGGGCTGATCACCGGCAAGCCGCCGGTCAGCATCACGCAGGCCACGCCGATCGCGAGGCTGACCAGCGAGTACAACGTCTTCGTGCTGCCCGCGAACTCGCCCTTCAAGACCATGAAGGACGTGGTCGAGCAACTCAAGAAGGACCCCGGCAGCGTGAAGTGGGGCGGCGGCTCGCGAGGATCCACCGAACACATCGCCGCGGCCATGCTCGCCCGCGAGGTCGGCGTCGATCCGACCAAGATCAACTACGTGGCCTTCCGAGGCGGCGGCGAGGCCACCGCGGCCATCCTGGGCGGCAACGTCACGGTGGGCGGCAGCGGCTACAGCGAGTTCCAGCAGTACATCGAGGCCGGGAAGATGCGGGCCATCGCGGTCACGTCGCCGGCTCGCCTCAAGGGCATCGACGTTCCGACGATGAAGGAAGCCGGCTACAACGTCGAACTCGGCAACTGGCGCGGGGTGTACGGGGGCCCGGGGATCACGCCCGATCAGGCCAAGGCGCTGACCGAGATGATCGTCAAGGCGACCAAGACCAAGAGCTGGGCCGAGGCGATGGACAAGAACGGCTGGACGTCCGCGCTGCTGACCGGCCCCGCATTCGCAGAGTTCGTGGACCGAGATTTCGCCGGCCTGCGCGCGACGATGGTCAAGGCCGGGATGGTGTAGCGCCGGGCCCGCCGGCCGCTGCGCGCGGGGCGGCGGTGCCCCAGCCCTGCATCTGCCGCTCGGCGAGGTCGGCCAGCGCGCGGATCCATGCCGGGCTGTCGTTCAGGCAGGGGATGTAGCGAAAGTCCGTGCCCCCGGCGCCGAGGAAGGCGGCTCTCGCCTCCTGGTCGATCTCCTCGAGCGTCTCCAGGCAGTCGGAGACGAATCCGGGGCACATCACGTCCACCGAGCGCAGGCCCTGCTGCGCCAGTGCCACGAGGGTGGGCTCCGTGTAGGGCTCGAGCCACTTCGCGCGCCCGAACCGGCTCTGGAACGTCACGAGGAATCGGTCTTCGGTCAGGCCCAGCGCCTCGCGCAGGCGCTGCGCGGTGAGCTTGCACTGCGCATCGTAGGGATCGCCCAGCAGCTTCGAGCGCACCGGCAGCCCGTGGAAGGACAGCAGCAACCGCTCGGCGCGCCCGTTCTGCGCCCAGTGCGTCGTGACGCGACGGGCCAGCGCGTCGATGTAGCCGGGGTCATCGGCGTAGTCGGCCACGAATCGCAGGTCGGGCAGCCGACGCGTGCGCGTGAGCCACGCCGCCAACGCGTCGGCGGTGCTGCCGGTGGTGGCGGCTGCGTACTGGGGATACAGGGGCAGCACCAGCACCCGCGTGACATTCTGTGCCTTCAGGTCGTCGAGCACCGACGCGATCGACGGATTGCCGTAGCGCATCGCATGGCGTACCAGCACCCGGTGGCCGCGTTCGCCCAGGCTGCCCAGCAGCAGCGTGGCCTGGCGCGCCGTCCAGGCGGCCAGTGGCGACCCTTCGGGCGTCCACACGGTGGCGTACTTGCGCGCTGAGCGTGCAGGGCGCAGCCGCAGGATCAGCCCGTGCAGGATCGGCCACCAGACGATCTTCGGGATCTCGACGACGCGCGGGTCGCCGAGGAACTCCGCCAGGTAGCGTCGCAGGGCGGCAGGCGTCGGCTCGTCGGGGGTGCCGAGGTTCACCAGCAGCACCGCCGTTCGCGGCGGGGCTTCGGGGGCCAGCGCCGGTTCGGTGGCGTACGGCATCAGCGCAGCCCCTGCGGCTGCGTGTCGCCGAAGCGCAGCACGTCGAACTGCACGCAGGCGGACGTGGGGTCGCTGGGTGAGCCGCCGAGGCCGACCGAGCCGCTGCCGTGCAGGATGCAGCTGCCGCGTCGCAGCGAGACGATCTCGCCGTCGTTGAACCGCACGTAGGTGCCGTTGTAGGAGAGGTCGGTCAGCTGGAAGTTGCCGCTGTGCCAGTCGACCCGTGCGTGGGATCGCGACACCCGTGCGTCGTCGACGCAGAAGCTGGCCTGCGGGCTGCGGCCCAGGACCACGGGCATCTGCTGGACGGCGAAGAGGCGGTTCATCTCGCTCCAGACCAGCCGCAGCCCGTCGGGTTGCTCCGCCACCGACACGCTGCCGAACTGCGTGATCGCCGTGTCGCCGGCGCCGCGCCGGCCGCCCAGCACATGCACCTCGACCGGCTCGACGCGGCCGCGCAGCACCAGCCGGTCGAGGCTGCGGAAGCGCGCGCGCTGCTCCAGCGCCAGACCCTGCAGCACCTCGAAGGTGACCAGCGTTTCGTTGTCGCCGGCGTGGTCGACCAGGCGGGCCGCGACGTTCACGGCGTCACCGTAGCAATCACCGGCCATCTCGACGACCTCACCGCGCGCGATGGCCACCTGCAGGCGCAGCGCGCGCAAGCCGGTGGAGGCGCCCCGCTCGCTGCCGCGCGACACGATCGCATCGAGCACGTCGTGCATGACCGCGGCGGACTGAGTGGCGTCGCGCGGCGTGGCGAACACCGCCATCAAACCGTCGCCGAGCGTCTTGACGACGCGGCCGCCGCACTCGACCACCGGCTTGGCGAGCGCGTTCATGCAGTGCGTCACCACCGAGGTCGCCTCGGCGTTGCCCAGCGTCTCGAACAGCGCCGTGCTGCCGCGCAGGTCGGCGAACAGCACGGTGCGCTCGGCGATCTGCGTCATCGGCCGGCGACCCCCGATGCTCAGAGGTTGTCGAGGTACGTCCGCAGCTTGTCCGAGCGGCTCGGGTGCTTGAGCTTGCGGATCGCCTTGGCCTCGATCTGCCGGATGCGCTCGCGCGTGACGTCGAACTGCTTGCCGACCTCTTCGAGCGTGTGGTCGGTGGACATCTCGATGCCGAAGCGCATGCGCAGGACCTTGGCTTCACGAGGCGTGAGCGAATCGAGGATGTCCTTCACCACGTCGCGCAGGCCGGCCTGCATCGCGGCATCGACGGGGGCCACGTTGTTCGTGTCCTCGATGAAGTCGCCCAGGTGGCTGTCGTCGTCGTCGCCGATCGGCGTCTCCATGGAGATCGGCTCCTTGGCGATCTTCATGATCTTGCGGATCTTGTCCTCGGGGATCTCCATCTTCTCG
>JAEUOU010000029.1 GCA_016790575.1 Burkholderiaceae bacterium
TCAAGATCGGCATCAACGGCTTCGGCCGCATCGGCCGCAACGTGCTGCGCAGCGCCATCCAGAATTTCAGCGACATCCAAGTCGTGGCCATCAACGACCTGCTGGAGCCCGACTATCTGGCTTACATGCTGCGTTATGACAGCGTGCATGGCCGCTTCAAGGGCACCGTCAGCGTCGAGGGCAACACCCTCGTCGTCAACGGCCAGAAGATTCGCCTGACGCAGGAGAAAGACCCCGCCAACCTGAAGTGGGCCGAAGTTGGCGCCGACATCGTGATCGAATCCACCGGCATCTTCCTGGACAAGGCCGGTGGCGAGAAGCACCTGGCCGCGGGCGCGAAGAAGGTCATCTTCTCCGCCCCCTCCAAGGACGACACCCCGATGTTCGTCTACGGCGTCAACGACAAGAGCTACGCCGGCCAGGCCATCATCTCCAACGCCAGCTGCACCACCAACTGCCTGGCCCCGGTGGCCAAGGTACTCAACGACAAGTGGGGCATCAAGCGCGGCCTGATGACCACCGTGCACGCCGCCACCGCCACGCAAAAGACCGTGGACGGCCCCAGCAACAAGGACTGGCGCGGCGGGCGCGGCATCCTGGAAAACATCATTCCCAGCAGCACCGGCGCCGCCAAGGCGGTGGGCGTGGTGATCCCCGAGCTGAACAAGAAGCTGACCGGCATGAGCTTTCGTGTGCCCACCTCCGACGTGTCGGTGGTGGACCTGACGGTGGAGCTGAACAACGCCGCCAGCTACGCCGAGATCTGCGCCGAGATGAAGGCGCAGAGCGAAGGGGCCCTGAAGGGCGTGCTGGGCTACACCACCGACAAGGTGGTGGCGACCGACTTCCGCGGCGAGACCTGCACCAGCGTGTTCGACGCCGACGCCGGCATTGCGCTGGACAGCACCTTCGTCAAGGTCGTCGCCTGGTACGACAACGAGTGGGGCTACTCCAACAAGTGCCTGGAGATGGTGCGGGTGGTGGCCAAATAAAGCCCCCTCCGCCGGAAAAATGAAACGCGCCCTCGGGCGCGTTTTTTTTGGTTCGGTCGGCCTTGGTGCCGCCGATCAGCCCAGGTGCTTGCCAGCGATCCCCGCCAGTTCGAACATGGTCACCTTCGGCTTGCCGAACACCGGCAACAGTTTGGCATCGGCATTGATGCTGCGCTTGTCGGCGGCGTCCTGCAGGCCGTTGGCTTTGATGTAGTCCCACAGCTTCTTGATGACCTGGGTGCGCGCCACGGGCTCGGGACCGATCACGGCAGCCAGGGCCTCGCTGGGGACCTGGCCGGCTGCGGTGCTCGCCGCGCGGGTGCGCGGTGTTTTGGCCGCCGACGCAGCCGCCGTTTTCCTGGCCGGTGCCTTGCGGGCGGTCTTGGCGGGTGGTTTCGATGATTTTTGGCCCATACCCAGCGTATTTTGGTCTTTTTCAGCTACTGTTTTTGCAGCTGCTGCGCGACGCGGCGGGAACTTCGACGCCCGGGGTTCAAAGGCAAAGTTCACCTTCCCGGCTTCGGCGTCCCAGACCAGGAAGGCTTTGAAGCTGCGACGTGTACGCATCGACACAAACTTGTCCAGCAGGTCGGTTTTACCTTCCGCCAGCAACTTGGCCATCTGTTCAGGTGCGACCGGCTGCTGCAGGATCACCTTGCCACTCTTGAAGTCGCAACTGGGTGTCGGCTGCGCCGCTGTCGGGACGGCCTTTTCGCAAACGTAGCTGCTGCCGTGCTCGCGCACGGGCGCGCCACACTTCGGGCAGGCCCCCAGCGGCGGGCTGTCGGACAGGTCGACCAGTTCACCGGTTTCTTCGGCTTTGCGGTCGTCACCGAAGTCGAACTCCAGCTTCCAGTTGCCTTCGTCTTCGCTGAATTTGAGCAGGAGTTCGGCGACAAACGGCCAGCCGGCCTTGGAGCGGAATCCCTCCAGCGGCCCGATTCGCCGATCCCGCAGGAACTGCTCGGCTTCGGCTGCTTCGAAGGTCCGCCCGCCGGGCACTTTGGTGAACGAGAAGCCACACCCGTCGGACTGCCCATCCGCGCCGGTGCAGGCGAAACGACGGTAGTTCTCCTTGACGATGCCACCGCAGTGCGGACAGGGCGCGGCGAGCGTGGCGTAGTCGCCCGGCACGGTGTCGCGGTCGTACTCCTTGGCCTTGCGCACGATGTGCTCGGTCATGGCGGCAATGTCGCGCATGAAGGCTTCGCGGCTGAGTTGGCCATGCTCCATCTGGGCCAGTTTGTATTCCCACTCGCCGGTCAACTCGGGGCGCGACAGTTCTTCGACCTGAAGGCCTCGCAGCAGTGTCATCAGCTGAAAGGCCTTGGCCGTGGGAATCAGCTCGCGGCCCTCGCGCAGGATGTATTTCTCGTTGAGCAGGCCTTCGATGATGGCGGCACGCGTGGCGGGCGTGCCCAGGCCTTTCTCCTGCATGGCCTCGCGCAATTCGTCGTCGTCGACCAGTTTGCCGGCACCTTCCATCGCGCCGAGCAGCGTGGCTTCGGAGTAGCGCGCGGGCGGGCGGGTCTTGAGTCCCTTGGGCTCGACCGCCTCGGCGCGCACCATCTCGCCAGGTTTCACGGGCACCAGGCTTTGGCCCTTGTCGCCCTCTTTCGCATCGGCCACTTCGGCAGCCGCTTCCTTGCCGTAGATGGCCAGCCAGCCAGGCCTGACCAGCACTTTCCCCTCGGTCTTGAAAGAATGACCGACTGCCTGCGAAATGCGGGTGGTCACCAGGTATTCGGCGCTGGGGAAGAACACCGCCACGAAGCGCCGCGTCACCAGGTCGTACAGTTTTTGCTCTGCCTCGGACAGGCCGGATGGCGCCTGCAGCGTGGGGATGATGGCAAAGTGGTCGCTGACCTTGCTGTTGTCGAAGATGCGTTTGCTGGGCTTGACATAGCCCTCGTCCAGCGCGGTTCGGGCAAACGGCGCCAGGTGCCGCAAGCCGCTGTCAGCAAGCACGCCCATCGTCTGCCGGACCACCGGCACATAGTCTTCCGGCAGATAGCGGCTGTCGGTACGGGGGTAGGTCAAGGCTTTGTGGCGCTCGTACAGCGACTGTGCCAATGCCAGCGTGGTCTTCGCGGAAAAGCCGAAACGGCCATTGGCCTCGCGTTGCAGCGAGGTCAGGTCAAACAGCGCCGGCGAGGCCTGTGTGGTGGGTTTGCTCTCCTCGGTTACCGTGGCCGCTTTGCCGCGAACCGCATCGGCGGTCGCCAGTGCCTCCCGGTGGCTCCACAGCCGGTCAGCCTTGCGCTCGGCATCGTCGGGGTCCTTTTTCCAGGACGGGTCGAACCACTTGGCGGTGTAGGTGCCGGCCTCGGCCAGGAAGCTGGCGTGAATCTCCCAATAGTCGCGGCTGACAAACCGGCGTATCTGTTCCTCTCGCTCCACGACGACGGCCAGCGTCGGAGTCTGCACCCGGCCCACCGTGGTCAGGAAGAAGCCCCCGTCGCGGGAATTGAAGGCCGTCAGCGCGCGGGTGCCGTTGATCCCGACCAGCCAGTCTGCTTCGGACCGGCTGCGGGCCGCGTCGGACAAGCCTTTCATCTGCCCGTCCGAGCGCAAGCTCTGGAAGCCTTCGCGGATCGCCTGCGGGGTCATCGACTGCAGCCACAGTCGGCGCACCGGCTTGCCCAGGGGCTTGGCGCCGCCGGCATATTGCTCGATCAGGCGGAAGATCAGCTCGCCTTCGCGTCCGGCGTCACAGGCATTGACGATTTCGCCGACGTCCTTGCGGCGGGCCAGACGCACCACCGCATTCAGGCGCGTGCGGGTCTTGTCCACCGGCTTGAGGTCGAAGTGCGGCGGGATCACCGGCAAATGGGCAAAACTCCATTTGCCGCGTTTGACGTCGTACTGCTCGGGGGCCTGGATTTCCACCAGATGTCCCACCGCACTGGTGACGACATGGGTGTCGTTTTCGAAATGTTCGTCGTGTTTTTCGAATCGGCCCACGACCGGCGTCAGCGCACGGACGATGTCCTGCGCCACCGAAGGCTTCTCGGCTATGACCAAGGTTTTCATCACTCTACAATCCCTTCCTCGCGTGCGCCAGCGCGCGGACACCCGCACATGCACCCGTGCGCACACACACCCACTGACCTTACCAAAAAATGCCCACGGCACCGCAAGCGTCCCGCACCAAGGGCCGGCGTATCCAGATCCGGCGCTCGGGCGTCCACGGCAAGGGCGTCTTTGCACTGGTCCCGATCATGGCCGGTGAGACCCTGCTGGAGTACACCGGCGAGGTCATCACGTGGCAGGAAGCGCAGGACCGCCATCCTCACGACCCGGCCGATCCGAACCACACGTTCTATTTCCACGTCGACAATGACCGCGTCATCGACGCCCTGGTCGGGGGCAATGCATCGCGCTGGATCAATCACAGTTGTGATCCGAATTGCGAGGCCGATGAACGCGACGGACGAATCTTCATCGTCGCGATGCGGGACATTGCGGCAGGCGAGGAATTGAACTATGACTACGGCCTGATCGTGGAAGAGCGTTACACGCCCAAGCTGAAGGCAGAGTACCCCTGCCACTGTGGCAGCGCCCACTGCCGCGGCACCCTGCTGGCACCCAAACGGGGGGGGCGTCGACCCCTTTCACGTGAAGGTGGTGGTCGCTGAATTCCATGGGCGAAAACGGCATGTCTGCAAACCCACCTGCAGCGGCGCGCGAGCTGGCGCAGGCAGCCCGGTCGATAGCGTCCGAGTGGAGCGGCACGATGCCGGGCTGGGCGGTCGAGGTCGTCGAAGAGATTGACTCGACCAACTCGGAACTGATGCGCCGCATCCGTCAAGGGCGCGGACAGCCGGTACTGCTGGTCGCGGAACACCAGACGGCTGGCCGTGGCCGCCTGGGACGCGACTGGGCATCGCAGCCCGGCCGCAGTCTGACGTTTTCCCTGAGCCTTCCCCTGACACCCCGGGATTGGTCGGGTTTGTCACTGGTCGTCGGACTGAGTCTGGCCGAGTCACTGCACCCGCAGATCGGACTGAAGTGGCCCAATGACCTGTGGTGGCAGGACCGCAAGCTGGGCGGCATCCTGGTGGAAACCGCGTCGCTCGGGGAGCAGCGCCATGTGGTGGTCGGCGTAGGCCTCAATCTCACCGCGCCAGGCCCCTCCCGGGCCATGCGCACACCGCCAGCCGGCCTGGATTCATTGCTGCCCGGGATTTCGGCCGCGGCGGCGCTGGCCTGTGGGGTTTCGCCGCTGCTGATGGCTCTGCGCGCCTTCGCCCAGGCGGGCTTTGCGCCCTGGCAGAGCCGGTTCAACAGCCGCGACGTCCTTCGGGATCGCTTGCTGACTCTGTCGGATGGAAGCACCGGTTGGGGACGCGGGACGAACAGCACTGGGGAGTACCTGGTCGAGTCACCGTCGGGGATGGTGCGGGTTTCCAGCGCCGAGTTGAGCCTGCGCCCCGCCGAAGCGGCAGGAGCGCCCTGATGCGCCTGTTGGTGTTGTTGCTGCTGGCACTCAACGGCCTGTATTTCGGCTGGACGCAAGGCTGGTTTGCCGGGCTCGGCCTGGCTCCGGGCGCGCTGACCGAGCCTCAGCGACACGGGCAACAGGTGGCGCCGGAGCGGATTCGCCTGCTGGCGGCCTCGGAAGCGCGACAGCTGGAGTCTGCAGCAGCAGCGGCCGCAACGGCCTCAGCGGCGGCGGCGGCGGCCGGGTCGACAGTCTGCCTGATCGGCGGCTTGTTCGATGAAGCAAAAGCCCGGACCGTTCGGCAAGCCCTGGAGCAGGCCGGCCTGCCGGCCGGTTCCTGGGTCATCGAGCCCGCGACCGAGCCGGCGCGCTGGATCATCTACATGGGGCCGTATCCCTCCGCCGATGCGGTCAATCGCAAGCGAACCGAGTTGCGCGGCATTGGCGTGGTGTACAGCCCGCTGGTCAATCCGGCACTGGAGCCGGGTCTGTCGCTGGGTCGTTTCGCAAGCTCTGCCGAGGCCACGACGGCCATGAATGGCCTGACCGCACGGGGTGTACGGACCGCCCGGGTCGTGCAGGAGGTGGCGGAAGTCCGCGGCTTCCAGCTGCGGGTGGTCGAGGCAGACAGCACACAGCGCACTCGGCTCGAAGAACTCTCGCGCGGCTGGTTCGGGAAAAGCCTGCAACCATGCCGCTGACCGCGGTTGTTTCGTTTTCTTTGGAGGCCTACGATGACCATGAAACTTTTCTTCGCTGCTGGCGCCTGCTCCTTTGTTCCTCACACGCTGCTGGAGGCGAGCGGGCGGCCATTTGACAGCCAACTGGTCAAGCTGCACAAGGGCGAGCACCGCGAGGCTGCTTTTCTCGCCCTCAATGCGCGCGGGCAGGTTCCTGTCCTGGTAGCGGATTCGGTGGCGATCACCCAGATTGTTGCGATCGCACTGTTTCTGGACGAGCAGTTCCCGGACTGTGGCTTCCTGCCCCGCGAGGGCATCGCCCGGGCCAAGGCGCTGGAGACCTTGTGCTGGATGAACAACACCGTGCATCCGACGTTCACCCATGTTTTCATGCCCCAGAAATTTACGGACGATCCCCAAGCGCAGGCCAGTGTTCGGTTGGCCAATACCCAGCTCTTCCGGGAGCAGTTGCGGGAACTGCAGGCGATCGTGACCGGTTCAGCCGCCACGGCTAGTGGCTGGCTTTCCGGGTCGCATTTTGGCCCGCTGGACGCCTATGCGTTGACCTTGGTTCGCTGGGGCAGCATGGTCGGCATTGACCCGGCTTCGATGCCCGAACTGTGGTCTTTTGTTCAGCGTGTGGCGGCCCATGAGCCGGTTGCTGTGGTCATCGCCCGAGAACGCCTGCAACTGAACATGTTCCGACCGGCCTGAACGGTCAGGCGTCGACGATCGGCAGCGACTGGAAACGGACCTGGAAGCGTGCCCCCGGTGGGGTCTTGCCGGGGTAGGTTTCTTCGACCTCGACGGCACCCTGGTGCTGGCGCGCAATTTCGCTGACGATGGGCAGCCCCAGCCCGGAGCCGTCGACATTGGTTCCCAACGAGCGGTAGAAGGGGCGGAAAACCAGCTCGACTTCAGCCGCGGGGATGCCCGGTCCATTGTCTTCCACCTGCAACAACAGAATCTGGCCATAGGGATCCGCCAGTACCCTGACGGTCACCACCCCCGGCGCCTGGGGTGATGTCGGCGTGTAGTTCAACG
This sequence comes from Burkholderiaceae bacterium, assembly GCA_016790575.1. GTDB lineage: Bacteria > Pseudomonadota > Gammaproteobacteria > Burkholderiales > Burkholderiaceae_C > JAEUOU01. The sequence goes on from JAEUOU010000029.1 coordinate 7,161, forward strand.
CGTTGTTGACCAGATTTCGCACCATTTCCTGCAACAGAACCGGGTTTCCGCGCATCATGACGCCGGGGGCGCCGGGTTCCACGCCTTCGTAGCCGAGATCGTGGCCTTTCTCGAGCGCCCGTGGCACCGTGTCCCGCACGACATCCATGGTGAGTGCGGCGAGGTCGCAAGGCTGGGTCTGGATCGATGTGCCGCCACTTTCCGCTCGGGCGAGTGCCAGCAGCTGGTTGACGGTATGGGTGGCGCGAACGCTCGAGTGTTCGATCTGCCGCAGGGTATGGGCCAATTCCTCTTTGCTGGCGCCTTCCCTCAATGCCAGATCGGCCTGCATGCGCAGGCCAGCCAAGGGGGTTTTCAATTGGTGGGCGGCATCGGCCAGAAACCGCTTCTGGGTCTGGATCGAATCCTTGAGGCGCTGCAGCAGGCCGTTGACCGAATTGACCAGCGGTGCGACCTCCAGGGGTACGGACCGGGTATCGAGGGGGCTGAGGTCATCGCTGCGGCGGGCACGGATTCGGGCTTCCAGCTGCGACAAGGGCTTGATTCCCCGCACCAGCGCCAGCCAGACCAGAAACACGGCAAGCGGCAGGATGACAAACTGCGGCAACATGACCCCCTTGATGATCTCGGTGGCGAGCACCTTGCGCTTCTCTCGGGTTTCGGCCACCTGAACCAGCGCCGGGCGGGCGGTTCCGGGCCCCAGGCGAATCCAGACATAAGCGATGCGGACGTCGGTTCCCCGGTATTCGTCATCGCGCAGCAGGACTTCACCGGGCTTGACCAGATCGAGATTGTCGGTGGGTGCCGGCAGGTTCCTTTCGCCACTGAGATAGTCACCGCGCGGTCCGAGCACCTGGTAGTGAACCTGGTCGGAATCGTCGGCGCGGAGCAGTTCGCTGGCCGGTTGGGGAAGATTGAACTGGATTCGAGCGGAAGGGCCGACATGCAGCAGCTGGGCCAAAGCCTGAGCGTTGTAGACCAGTGCCCGGTCAAATGGTTTGTTGGCAATTTCCTGGGCAACCAGCCAGGTCAAGGCCAGGCTGACCGGCCACAGCAAAAGCAGCGGCGTGAGCATCCAGTCGAGGATCTCCCCGAACAGGGAACGCTGGTCTCGGTGAAACATCGGCGCGGGTGCCGGTGTTCAGTTGGGGATTTTTTCCAGGCAGTAACCCAATCCCCGCACGGTTGCGATCCGGATCGGTCCCTTTTCGATTTTTTTTCGCAGCCGGTGGATGTAGACCTCAATGGCGTTGTTGCTGACTTCTTCACCCCATTCGCAAAGACGTTCTACGAGCTGGTCTTTGCTGACGAGCCGCCCGGCGCGCTGGAGCAGCACTTCCAGAAGGCCCAGTTCACGGGCAGAGAGCTCCACCATCTTGCCGTCAATGGTGGCCACGCGACCGGTCTGATCGTAGATCAGCGGTCCATGCTTGATCTGGGATGACGCCGTGCCCAGTCCTCGCCGTGTCAGCGCCCGAACGCGGGCTTCGAGTTCATGCAGGCTGAACGGTTTGGCCATGTAGTCATCAGCGCCGTAATCCAGCCCTTTGACCCGTTCTTCCACGCTGTCGGCCGCGGTCAGTATCAAGACGGGTAACGCAGAACCCCGTCCGCGCAGGCGTCGCAACACTTCCAGTCCATGCATCCGGGGCAGGCCCAGGTCCAGGATGAGCAGGTCAAACTCATGGTTGGTCATCAGCGCCGCATCGGCTTCGGTGCCCGTCGCGACATGATCCACCGCGGCGCCAGATGCCCGCAAAGTGCGCAACAGGCCGTCGGCCAGGACATGGTCATCTTCAGCGATCAGAATCCTCACGGCTTGCCTCCTGGGAATGACATTCCCTGCCGAGGGAATTCTAGAACGATGGCTCCTGTTTGTGGTAACTCATGACGCATAGACATCCAGTCCGATTGCGATGACTGCGGCAACCTGCTCGCCGACCGCTTCCGTGAATTCTTCTTCTGCCTGCGCGATGGCGCGCCCGAATGCTCCGTGCCAGGCGAGTCCCAGCGCGGTGTAGCGGATGATTTTGGCCCGGCCATCCCGGGTGTCTGCCTCTTTTCGGACCAGCCCCCATGCCTCACATTGGGCAACGAGGTCCGCCATGGCCTGTTTGCTCATGTTGGCTCGTTCGGCCAGTTCGGTCAGGCGGGTACCACCGAGGTCCAGATGCCGGGTAATGTGAATGTGGGCCGCGCCGACCTTCTGGCGTGTCGCCAGATTTGCGAGCGCCAGAGGAACTTCGTCGTCGTGGGCCATCAGGACAAGGACACGGTTGTCAAAACGCCGCAACGCTTCGCCAAGTCGGCGACCCAGATGTTGATGACGCCAGGAGTCAGATCGGTCGCTCACCGGGATTTGGTCATTTAAACTGACTAAATTTTCTATTTTTTCTGGTTTATCTGTCAATACAATGCTGCTCATTCATCCAGCTGTTTGTATTTACAGTTTCTTTAATCTGTCCTTCCGGAGGCTTTCCATGGATACCGCAACCAAGTCCCTGTCCCCCGCGCAAAGCGAGCGCGCCAAGGCGTTGCAGGCAGCGCTGACCCAGATAGAGCGTCAGTTCGGCAAGGGCACGATCATGCGCCTGGGAGAGGGCGAGGTCATTGAGGACATCCAGGTGGTTTCTACCGGTTCGCTGGGCCTGGACATCGCGCTCGGCGTGGGCGGGTTGCCCCGCGGTCGCGTGATCGAGATTTACGGGCCCGAGTCGTCCGGCAAGACGACCTTGACCTTGCAGGTCATTTCGGAGATGCAAAAGCAGGGCGGGACCTGCGCTTTTGTTGATGCGGAGCATGCACTGGACGTGCAGTACGCCCAGAAACTCGGTGTCAACCTTCAAGAGTTGCTCATCAGTCAGCCCGATACCGGCGAGCAGGCGCTGGAAATCGTGGACAGCCTGGTACGGTCCGGGGCGGTGGATCTGGTGGTCGTTGATTCTGTGGCGGCATTGACCCCGAAAGCGGAAATCGAGGGGGAAATGGGAGACAGCCTTCCTGGCCTGCAGGCACGCCTGATGAGCCAGGCCTTGCGCAAGCTCACAGCAACGATCAAGAAGACCAACTGCATGGTCATCTTCATCAACCAGATCCGCATGAAGATCGGCGTGATGTTCGGTAGCCCCGAGACCACGACCGGCGGCAATGCGTTGAAGTTTTACGCTTCGGTGCGCCTGGACATCCGCCGGACCGGAACGATCAAGAAGGGAGAAGACGCCATTGGCAACGAAACCAAGGTCAAGGTCGTGAAGAACAAGGTTTCCCCTCCTTTCAAGACCGCCGAGTTCGATATCCTTTTCGGCGAGGGCATTTCGCGGGAAGGCGAAATCATCGACATGGGGGTCAACGCCCGGATCATCGACAAATCCGGTGCCTGGTATGCCTACAACGGCGAGAAGATCGGTCAGGGCCGGGACAATGCTCGCGAGTTTCTGCGTGAAAACCCGACTTTGGCGTACGAAATCGAGAACAAGGTGCGCGAGTCGCTGGGTATTCCATTGCTGGCGAGCGCAGCGGACACCGGGAGCGGAGCCTGAGCTTGGCCGGAGAACTTGTGGGGCTCGGTCCGTCGTTGAAATCCCGCGCCTTGCGCTTGCTGGCGCTGCGTGAACACTCCCGGGCGGAGCTGGTACGCAAACTCAGCCGCTTCGAGAAGGCGCCCGGAGAGCTCACCGCCTTGCTCGACGCTCTCGCGGCCAAAGGTCTGATCAACGAAGCACGCGTCGCCGAGTCGGTCATGCACCGTCGCGCCGACAAACTGGGCGCCTTGCGGCTGCGGGCGGAACTGCAACAGAAAGGACTGGCCTCCGACTTGATCGACGCATCACTGGAGAGGGTCCGCGCCGGCGAGTTCGACCGCGCCCGGCAGGTGCTGGCGCGACGGTTTGGCGCGGCTCCGGCAACCGAGGCCTCGGAACGGGCCCGCCGGGCGCGCTTTCTGATCAGTCGCGGATTTGCCGCAGATGTCGTCCGGCGCGCCATTGACGCCTCAGAAGACGTCGAGGATGGATTTTAGAGGCGAAATAGCCAATACCCAGCGTTATTTGGTCACTTTATGCTATATCTTATATAGCTATTCAAGTGCAAACATCAGCTTGAGGTTCTGCACCGCTGCCCCGCTGGCACCTTTGCCCAGATTGTCCAGGCGCGCGACGGCAACGGCCTGTCCCGATTCATCGTTGCCAAAGACCCGCAACTCCAGATGGTTGGTGTCGTTGAGTGCCAGAGCGTCCAGCTTGCCGTCAGGCGTCGGCTCACAAACCCGTACCGCGCCGCCCGACCCGTCCGACATCGAGTAGTGCTTGCGCAGGGCGTCCACGACGTCGGCTGTGCGGGGCCGCCCCGGCAGCGCGTGCAGGTGCAAAGGCAATTGAACCAGCATGCCCTGACGGAAGTTGCCTACGGCGGGGACGAACAACGGCCGGGTGGTCAGGCCGGTGTAGCGCATGATTTCCGGGAGATGCTTGTGCCGCAGTCCGAGTGCATAAAGCTCGTAGGCCGGCGCCGTTCCGTTTTCGTAAGCCTCGATCATGGACCGGCCACCGCCCGAATAGCCACTCACCGCCGGTAACGTCAGCGGCCAGTCGGATGGGATCAGGCCGGCATCGATCAGCGGCCGGATCAGGGCGATCGCACCCGTCGCGTAGCAGCCCGGGTTGGACACCCTCTGCGCGGCTGACACCAGTCCTCGCTGCCCGGCGGTCAACTCGGGAAATCCGTAGACCCAGTCCGGTGCACAGCGATGGGCGGTTGAGGCGTCAATGATCCTCGGGCGGGATGGTCCGAGACCGTCAATCATGGCCACCGATTCGACAGCCGCATCATCATGAAGACACAGGATGACTACGTCCGCGCCGGCCATGATGGCTCGCTTGACCTCCGGGTCCTTTCGCCGCGAAGGGTCAATGGACACCATCTCGACGGCCGGCAAATGGACCAGCCTGTCGCGAATCTGAAGGCCGGTCGTACCCGCTTCCCCGTCGATGAAAACCTTGACCATTGCTGCGATCTCCGTCAGTTTGTATTCAGATGGGCGCCCATATAATTATGCATTATGTTGCGCGGGCGCCCTGCCAATTTGGTGCATTGCAGCATGATACATTTCGACGTTGCTGTGTCCAGTGCCACCGGGCGGACTTGGAGGTCCGGCCGAGGGGTTCAACAAATCCACTCCTGAGAGAGACCTCATGAAGATTCACGAGTACCAGGGCAAGGAAATCTTGCGTCAATTCGGTGTGCCGGTGCCGCGCGGCATCCCGGCGTTCACGGTGCAGGAGGCGGTGGAAGCCGCCCAGAAACTGGGCGGCCCCGTGTGGGTGGTCAAGGCGCAAATCCACGCCGGCGGCCGTGGCAAGGGTGGCGGCGTCAAGGTGGCCAAGTCGATTGACGACGTCAAGCGCCTGGCCGGCGACATCCTGGGCATGCAGCTCAAGACGCATCAGACCGGCCCTGAAGGCCAGAAAGTGCGTCGCCTCTACATCGAAGACGGCGCCGACATCAAGAAAGAGTACTACGTGTCCCTGGTGACAGACCGCGCCACCCAGAAAGTGGCCGTGATCGCGTCCAGCGAAGGCGGCATGGACATCGAAGAGGTCGCGCATAGCACCCCCGAGAAAATCATCACCGAACTGGTCGATCCGCTGACCGGTCTGGGCAAGGAACAAGCGCTGAAGATCGCCACCGGCATCGGCCTGACCGGAGCATCCGGCGAGCAGGCCGCCGACGTGCTCCAGAAGCTCTACACCTGCTACATGGACACCGACGCCTCGCTGGTGGAAATCAACCCGCTGAACTGCGACAGCAAGGGCAACATCATCGCGCTGGACTCCAAGTTCAATTTCGACGCGAATGCGCTGTTCCGTCACCCGGAAATCGTCGCCCTGCGCGATCTGGACGAGGAAGATCCCGCGGAAGTCGAGGCCTCCAAGTTCGACCTGGCCTACATCAGCCTGGACGGCAACATCGGCTGCCTGGTCAACGGCGCCGGCCTGGCCATGGCGACCATGGACACCATCAAGCTGTTCGGCGGCGAGCCGGCCAACTTCCTGGACGTCGGCGGTGGCGCCACCCCGGAGAAGGTCACCGAAGCGTTCAAGATCATGCTCAAGAACCCCAAGGTCAAGGGCATCCTGGTCAACATCTTCGGCGGCATCATGAAGTGCGACACCATCGCCACCGGCGTGATCACCGCCTGCCGTGCCGTGAACCTGAACGTGCCACTGGTCGTGCGCATGAAGGGCACCAACGAAGAGCTGGGCAAGAAGATGCTGGCCGAATCAGGTCTGCCCATCATTGCGGCCGACACCATGGCCGAAGCCGCGACCAAGATCGTGGCTGCCGTCAAGTAAGCCCGGAGAACACACATGTCGATCTACATCAACAAAGACACCAAGGTCATCACCCAGGGCATCACGGGCAAGACAGGCCAGTTCCACACGGAAAAGTGTCAGGAATACGCCAATGGCAAAAACTGCTTCGTTGCGGGCGTGAACCCCAAGAAAGCCGGCGAATCGATCTTCAACATCCCGATCTACGCCTCCGTCAAGGAAGCGGCCCAGAAGACCGGCGCCACCGTGTCGGTGATCTATGTTCCGCCGGCGGGTGCCGCTGCCGCGATCTGGGAAGCTGTCGAAGCCGACTTGGACCTGGCCGTCTGCATCACCGAGGGCATTCCGGTGCGCGACATGCTGGAAGTGCGCAACAAGATGAAGGCCAAGGAAGCTGCGGGTGGCAAGAAGACGCTGCTGCTCGGCCCCAACTGCCCCGGCCTGATCACGCCCGACGAGATCAAGATCGGCATCATGCCCGGTCACATCCACCGAAAGGGACGCATCGGCGTGGTGTCGCGCTCCGGCACCCTGACCTATGAGGCCGTGGCCATGCTGACCGAAGTGGGTCTGGGCCAGTCAAGCGCGGTGGGTATCGGCGGCGACCCGATCAACGGTCTGAAGCACATCGACGTGATGAAGGCCTTCAATGACGACCCCGACACCGACGCCGTGATCATGATCGGCGAGATCGGCGGTCCGGACGAAGCTGAAGCCGCCCGCTGGTGCAAGGCCAACATGAAAAAGCCGATCGTCGGCTTCATCGCCGGCGTGACAGCCCCTCCCGGCAAGCGCATGGGCCATGCCGGCGCGCTGATCTCCGGCGGCGCCGACACCGCCGATGCCAAGCTGGCCGTGATGGAAGAGTGCGGCTTCATCGTGACCCGCAATCCCTCCGAACTGGGCAAGCTGCTCAAAGCCCAGCTCTGATGCAACGGGGCCGCCACGCGCCCGTTGGGGCGATTGCGGTTACCCACAATAGAAGGCCGGATTCTTCGGATGGAGAATCCGGTTTTTGATTTGGGCCTGCCGCCTTGCAGACCCTAACCGGAGGCGATTCGTGGAAGCATTCTTGACACCCCAGTTCTGGGTGGCAGTCGGTCAGATCATCCTGATCGATATCCTGCTCGGGGGCGACAATGCCGTGGTCATAGCGCTCGCATGCCGTCAGTTGCCAGCAGCGCAGCGGACCAAAGGCATCATATGGGGAACAGCGGGCGCCATCGTATTGCGGGTCATCCTGATCGCGTTTGCGCTGACCTTGCTGCAAGTCCCGTTCCTGAAACTCGTCGGCGCCATCTTGCTGATTTGGATCGGCGTCAAGCTACTGGTCCCCGAGGAAGAGGATGCCCATGGCAGCATCCAGGCCAGTGACAAACTCTGGGGCGCTGTCAAGACCGTGATCGTTGCAGATCTGGTGATGAGTGTGGACAACGTGATCGCCATTGCGGGTGCCGCCCAGGGCGCGGGCCAGCAACATCAGATGCCGTTGGTGATCTTCGGTTTGCTGGTCAGCATCCCGATCATCGTCTGGGGCAGCCAACTCGTTCTCAAGCTGATGGATCGCTTCCCGACGATCATCACCCTCGGCGGGATGTTGCTCGGCTGGATTGCTGGAACCATGGCCCATACCGACCCGGGCATTGTTGCTTACCTGCCGCAGGACAAGCTCTGGCACTATGGTCTCGGCGTAGCCGGTGCCCTGTTGGTTCTGGCTCTGGGGAAGATGCTAAGCCGCACTCGCCCTTCTCCAGCCGCATGACAGGCTGGCGGTGCCAGATGGCATTGCCCCCAACTGTGACTGTTTCACCACAGACCGAACAGACAAGGCCGCCTTTGAGGCGGCCTTGTCATGTCCGACCGAGATCGGGCCAACCGATCGACTTGTGCGGAACGATGCCATCTGTTAACTTGAGCAGCCCTGCACGGGTCAACGTCTGACTGCTCGCCCTTTTGGCGAATGGAACAGAGGGTTGCTCGGCGCTTGCGCACTTGAGGGATATTCATGAAGGCGGCGAAATCCGACGGAAAAACAAGCATTTGGCGCAGCGACGCCTTTATTGGCGCCGCCGCATTGGTGACCGTACTGATTGCTCATCAGGCGACCAACTTCTTCGGCACGCTGGAGCGACGCTTCTACGATTACTCCAGCACCCACACTCAGCGCGCGCCCAGCGACCGGATCGCCGTGATCGCCATTGACGATGCGAGTATTTCCCGCATAGGCCGCTGGCCGTGGTCCCGCGATGTCCATGCCGAGTTGATCGAAAAGCTGTCCAGTGCGAAGCCGAAGTCCATTGCGTACACCGCGTTCTTCTTTGAGCCGCAGACCGACCGCGGCTTGGTCTACATCAAAAAGATGCGGGAGCTTTTCCCGCCGCCGCCGGAAGGCACCGCAAATGCGGAAGACGCCAATGGGAAGCTCCAAGCGGTTCTGTCTGAAGCTGAAGCGGCTTTGGACACGGACGGAAAGCTGGCAAAGGCCATGGGACAGGCCGGAAACGTGTTGCTGCCATCGGTATACAAGCTCGGCGAACCGCGCGGGCGACCTGACGAGCCGATGGCACCGTTTGCGGGCCGTTTCACGCTCAGTGATGCGCAAGGCTTTTCTATTCCCTCAGAAAGTGGCCAACAACCTCTGCCGTTACTCGGCTCTGTCGCTGCAGGTATCGGGCACTTGAATCAGACGCCGGACGCGGACGGGACAGTCCGGCGCGAACCTTTGCTGGTCAACTATTTCGGGCGGGCAGTACCGTCTATGGCCCTTGCCATTGCCGCCCACAGCCTCAACCTCACCATGAACGATATCCGGCTTGATCCGGGAAACGAAATCGTTCAACTTGGGCGCCTGCAGATCAAGACCGACGCTCAGGCCGCCATGCTGCCTCAGTTCTACACCGAAAACGGAGGACGACCGGCGTTCACGGTTGACTCTTTCCATGACGTGCTGACAGGCAAGATTCCGCTGGAGAAATACGCTGGAAAGATTGTCCTGGTCGGCGGAACGGCTGCCGGTCTGGGTGCAACTTTTGCCACACCGGCCAGCCCCACGGTGCCCCCCGTGGAGTACGTTGCTCACACGACTTCAAGCCTGCTGGGTGAGCACTTCCTGTCACAGCCCGGTTGGGCTGTCTGGGTTCAGTTGGCGGCGCTGCTTGTTGTCGCCGCATACATTACCGTCGTGTTGCCGCGCCTGTCGGCGGGTGTCGGTGCTGCCGCGACCGTGGCGCTGCTGGTTCTTCTTTTGGGCTTCGAGTTTGGACTGCTATCGCGTGCCTTCCTGTGGATCGAGTTGGTCCTGCCGGCAGCCATGCTGGTGCTGGGACATGTTGCCCTCACCACCAAGCGATTCCTGGTTACCGAAGCAAGCAAGCTCAAGACCGACGAAGAAAGCGCGGAAACCAATCGGATGATGGGTCTTGCCCTGCAGGGCAAAGGCGACCTGGACATGGCTTTTGACCGCTTCCGCCGTGTCCCCGTCAGTGATGCCCTGATGGACAATCTCGGCCACCTGGCTCTGGACTTCGAGCGCAAACGCCAGTTCAACAAGGCACAAGCCGTCTACGAGCACATGTTCAAACTGGATCCCAAATATCAAGGGCTTGCGGCGAAGCTCAACCGCGCGAAGAACCTCTCAGAGACGGTCATCCTGGGTGGGTCCGGTGGACACCCCGGCGGTACTCTCGTCCTGGGTGATGGATCTGTGGAAAAACCGATGCTGGGTCGCTATCAGGTTGAAAAAGAACTGGGCAAGGGCGCGATGGGGGTGGTCTACCTTGGAAAGGACCCGAAAATCGGGCGCGTCGTTGCAATCAAGACGATGGCCCTCAGCCAGGAATTTGAAGGTAGCGACCTGGATGACGCACGCGAACGCTTTTTCCGCGAAGCCGAAACCGCAGGCCGTTTGCAGCACCAGAATATCGTTACGATTTTCGATGCCGGAGAGGAACATGACCTCGCATACATCGCGATGGAGTTCCTCAAGGGCAAGGACATGGCCGATTTCTGCCGCGATGGGCATCTGCTCCCGCCAGCTCTGGTTGTTTCCATTTGCGCACGGGTGGCAGAAGCACTCGCCTACGCCCATGCGCAAAACGTCGTGCACCGCGATATCAAGCCTGCCAACATCATGTATGACAGCGCAACCGATACCGTCAAAGTCACTGATTTCGGGATCGCTCGGATTACTGATTCGAGCAAGACCAAAACAGGCCTTGTTTTGGGTACACCCAGCTTCATGTCGCCCGAACAGATTGCCGGCCAGAAAGTGGACGGGCGATCGGACCAATATTCATTGGGGGTGATGCTGTTTCAGCTCCTGACCGGCGTTCTGCCGTTCAGGGGCGATTCCATGGCTGAACTGATGTACAAGATCGCCAATGAGCCGGCCCCCGATATCCGAAAGATCAAACCCGGACTGCCGGCGCGGCTGGGTGCGATTATCGACAGAACACTCCGCAAGAATCCGAACGATCGCTACCCCAGTGGTAATGAGTTTGCGGCTGAATTACGTGCGGTTGCGCCAGAAATCACGGGGGATCCTCCGATGCCTGAGCCCGCGAAGAGTAGTACCGTTTATGATCAGACGACTCAGCTTCCGGCGGCCGATGACCCGTCCATGCTTCCCACCCAAGCTTTGCATCGCCCTCCCCAGTGATGCAAAGCCTCACTTGAACCGCTGATTGTCTTCGCACCCGATGGACTACGAACTCTTCGCGCTGACTGATACCGGCCGTGCACGCGAAAACAATGAAGACTCCGTTGCGATCAAGGAAGCGGCTGGCTTGGCCGTTCTCGCCGACGGGATGGGAGGCTACAACGCGGGCGAAGTTGCCAGTGGCATGACCACTGCCTTCATATCGTCTGAATTAGGCCGGTGGCTGGTCGAGGCGGGAGAGCAGGCGAAGCCCCGCGAGGTCAAACGCGCCATCGAAATCTGTGTCGACAACGCCAACCGGTCGGTCTACAACGCAGCAAACTCGAATCCAAGCTATTCCGGCATGGGGACCACACTGGTTATCGGTGTGTTTCACGGGCGAAACGCCATCTTGGGGCATATCGGCGACTCGCGTGCATATCGTTACCGCGAGGGTTGTCTGACCCAGGTGACACGGGATCACTCGTTGCTTCAGGAACAGCTCGACGCCGGTCTCATCACCGAAGAAGAGGCTGCAACTGCGAGTCACCGCAATCTCGTCACACGCGCACTGGGAGTTGACCCCGCCGTCGCAGTCGAATTCACCGAGTTGGATGTCCAGGAGGGTGACCTCTACCTGATTTGCTCTGACGGACTTTCCGACATGATCGATGATCGCGCCATGGAGGGTTTGTTGCACAACGGAGGAACACTCCCGACCTTGGCAGCCCAACTGGTCAGCGCCGCCAATAATAACGGGGGGCGCGACAACATTTCGGTTATTCTTATCAGAGCATTCGCATCGGCGAAAAAGCAAGGACTACTTTCCAGGCTGCTGAGAAAATGAGTTCGTCCAACAAGTACAAGCCCAGAACAGACAATATTCGGAGGTATGGATCATGCCGAAAATGATCGTTTCTATAGACGGCGTCGTCATCAAGGAGGTGCAGCTGACGAAAGACCGCACCTCTCTCGGACGGCGTCCCTACAACGATATTGTTATTGACAATTTGGCGGTCAGCGGCGAGCACGCCGTCCTGCTGCTGGAGGGCTCCCAAGTCTATCTGGAAGACCTCAACAGCACTAACGGAACCTATGTCAATGGCAAGGCGGTGAAGAAGCAGCTGCTTCAAAACAACGACACCATTGAAATCGGCAAGTACAAAATTCGTTACCAAGGTGATGCGGTCGGTGGCGGTTTTGAGAAGACCATGGTGTTCCGGCCGGGCGGAACCGCAGCTGCTGCGGCGCCGCAAATGGCTGCGCCCCAGGCCGGCACTGAGCACCATGCAGAAGCTCACGCGCCGGGAGCTCCTTCTTTCATCCGCGTGCTCACCGGCGCGGCTGCTGGTCGTGATGTGCCGCTGGTCAAAGTCGTAACCACTATTGGCAAGCCCGGCGTTGCCGTCGCGGCGATCACCAAGCGGCAACAAGGATATGTGGTCGCACATGTCAGTGGTGTTGAAAGCACCAAACTGAATGGCGCTCCTTTGGGCCAGGATCCAGTGCCACTCCAAAATGGTGATCATCTTGAATTGGCTGGCATCCAGCTGCAATTCAAGCAAGGCTGACGGACTGCGCGAGTCCCGTCAGAGGCGGGCTTGAGCATGTCTGATTTTCTACTCGCGATCCGCCGGCATGGGCTACGTGTCGGGGTGACTCTCGTTCCGCTACTGTTCGCACTTTTGCATGCGACGGGTACTCTCCATATCGGCGTCATTCAAACGCTCGATAACATCATCTACGATGCGCGGCTACGCCTGACGATGCCGCGAACTATGGATGATCGGGTCGTCATAGTCGACATTGACGAAAAGAGTCTGGCTGAAATCGGGCGGTGGCCATGGTCCCGCGATCACGTTGGCACCATGTTGCGCGAAATCCTCGGGCGCCAAGGGGCAGCCATCGTCGGCTTCGACGTAGTCTTCGCGGAACCCGATACAAGCTCCGGATTGGCAAAACTCCAGCAACTTGCACAAACAGATCTCCAAGGTGTCCAAGGATTCGCCGAAAAAGTCGACAGCCTGAGGGATCGACTTGACTTTGATGCCGCGTTTGCCCGGGCGCTGTCGTCTCAGCCGGTCGTCCTAGGCTATTATTTCTCCAGCGACCGCGATGGTCGACGTGCCGGGGTACTCCCTCAGCCCGTAATGAATGAGCGCTCCATGGCCGGACGTAGTGCGCGCGTGACCAAATGGAACGGTTACGGCTCCAATTTGGCCCAATTCGCCTCCGCAGCGCCAAAGGCAGGCTTTTTCAATGCCATAACCGATGACGATGGGGTCGTACGCTCTCTGCCACTGATAGCGGAATTTGAAGGCCGTTATTACGAGTCCCTCGCCCTTGCGATGTTTCGGCATCTGCTTAACTCGCCAGTGGTCGAGCCCGGATTTCCTAAAGATGTCGTCTTTGCTCGAAAGTACAACAACCTTGAAAGCCTCATACTGAAGGCAGACGGGCAATCGATCGCGATCCCCGTCGACGACAAGGCGGCGGCACTGGTACCCTTCCGAGGAAACGGGGGGCCTTCCGGCGGGTCTTTCAGATATGTGCCGGCCAGCGATCTTGTTCTAGGGCGGCTTCCTGAGGGGAATCTGAAGAACCGGATCGTGCTCGTCGGAACCACTGCGCCCGGCTTGCTTGATCTCCGCGTCACGCCAATCAGCGAGGCATACCCAGGCGTCGAGACCCATGCCAACCTGATTTCCGGGATGTTGGACGGCAAAATCCTGGTCAAACCGGACTATGCACTGGGTTTTGAAGTGGTCGCCTTGATCGTCTCGGGACTGGTGCTTGCACTTGGACTGCCTCTACTCAGCGCAAGCCGAGCGGTTCTCCTCAGCGCATTCATCCTTGTTGTTCTGGTTGGTGTCAACATGTGGCTCTATCTCGGCTACGGTTTGGCGCTGCCGCTGGCGTCATCCATCGTTTTGGCAGTACTCGCGTTCGCGATGAACATGAGCTTCGGCTACTTCGTGGAGAGCCGATCAAAACGCGAACTTGCCAACCTTTTCGGCACCTACGTACCGCCTGAGCTTGTCGATGAGATGGTCAAGGATCCCGACAGTTACAGCATGAAAGCCGAAAACCGGGAGCTGACCGTGATGTTCAGCGACATGCGTGGTTTTACCAAGCTCTCGGAGAAGATGGATCCGGTCAAACTGCAGGATTTGCTCAACAGAGTATTCAGTCGGCTCAGTACCATTATTCGACAACAGAGGGGAACGATAGACAAGTATATGGGTGACTGTGTCATGGCATTCTGGGGTGCCCCAGTGCCAGCGAATAATCATGCTACTTTGGCATTGCTTGCATCAATGGAAATGGTGCATGAAATTACCCGCATCAATGCAGAGCACAAAGAAATCGGCTTGCCAGAAATCGGGGTCGGGGTTGGCCTGAATTCCGGACCGATGTGCGTCGGCGACATGGGGTCAGATGTTCGGCGCTCCTACACCGTTATTGGAGATGCGGTCAATTTGGGATCGCGCCTCGAATCATTGACTCGTTTTTACGGCGTCGACATCATCGTGAGCGAAGCCACTCGGAAACAGGCGGAGTGGTCCTATTGGCTTGAACTTGACCGGGTGCGCGTCAAAGGCAAAGCCGAAGCCGTTGCGATTTTCTCGCCACTCACCAAAGAAGAGAGCGAATCCCAGAAGAGTGAACTGCGGCTCTGGCACCAGTTGCTATCAGCCTACAGATCGCAGGATTGGGAACAGGCGGAACTGCTATTGTTGAACCTTGAGCGCATTTCTGCCAAAAAAGTCCTTTGCTCCGTCTACAAGGAGAGGGTAGCCTACCGGAAGTCGCTGCCTTTCGATCCGTCTTGGGATGGCACGACTGATTTCGAGACGAAGTAAGCGTTCCATGGCGAAAATGACAATCAGAGTTCTCGGGTGTTCTGGCGCCATTGCGAAGGACTGCCGAACTACGGCTTTCTTGGTCGATCAAGACACCCTGATAGATGCCGGAACCGGTGTCGGTGACCTGACGTTGGATGAGATGGGCGCTGTTGACCGCGTTTTTCTGACTCATTCCCATCTCGACCATATCGCTGCATTACCACTCATGGTTGACGCAGTGGCATCGCGACGTCACGCCCCCTTGGAGATCTACGCGCTAGAAGGGACCATTCAGGCCCTGCGACAGCACATATTCAATGACCAGATCTGGCCGGATTTCAGTCGAATTCCCTCCTTGGAAGCACCCTTTATTCGGTTTATTGAACTCAAGATCGGCGATCAGTTTGTCTTTGGCGACAAAACCATAGAAGTCCTGCCTGCCGTGCACAGCGTCCCGGCAGTTGGCTATGCAGTCACTCGCAAGGGTCGGTCCTGGGTTTTTTCGGGGGATACCGAGCGAAACCCGGAATTCTGGAGGCGAGTCAATCAACTTTCAGTTTCCTCTTTGGTCATCGAAACTGCATTCAGTAACCGGGAGCGGGAACTGGCCAAGCGCAGTTTGCATTTGTCGCCCAGTGTATTAGCCGAGGAGCTTGACCACATTTCGGAGTCTCAAAGGTTCCCCATCTATATTACGCACACGAAACCAGCGGAAACTGATCAGATCATGGAAGAGATACAACGATTTGATCAGACTCAACCGGCTGACCCCTCCCAGTCTCACGATATTCGGTGGATGCGAACTGGGCAGATACTGGAAATTTGATCTGTTTCCCGGAGTTGGCGCGTTAGGACTGCGCACTCCCCAGCGCCGACAGCCGCTTGGCACATTGACCCCAGTGATTCCGATCAACGTCCGGAACCGGGGCCACGCAACAATCGCTCTTCCGCTATTGCAAGCGCTTCTGCCCGTCCCGAAAGAACCAAGATGTCGCCTTCTTTCAGGACGGTATTTTCATCTGCTGAGACACTCTGTCCATCAGTCCTTTTGAAGCTGACAATCTGAACCGGAATCGCGGTCAATCCCACTTGTTCGAGCTGGTGATTGATTGAGCGCGCACCAAGTGGAAGTATCAAGGTCATCAGGCGGTGTTGTCCCACCTCGTTGATCGTATCGTCATCGGCGCCATGGAAATACCCACTCAGCAGGGTGTACCGGGCGTCGCGTTGTTCCTGAACAATGCGGATCACGCGTCGCATGGGGACACCAACCAAGGCCAGTGCATGGCTTGCAAGCATCAGACTGGCCTCGAAGGCCTCCGGGACGACTTCTGTAGCACCCGCAGTCCGCAAGCGATCCAGGTCCGCATCGTCAATGGTACGTACAACTGCGGGGACGTTCGGCGCATGTTCATGTACAAGCCGCAAGACCTTGAGTGCGCTCGGAGTATCTACGTAAGTGATCACGACCGCGCTTGCGCGGTGCAAACCCGCAGCCATCAGGGCCTGCAGTCGGGCCGCGTCTCCAAAAACCACCGAGTGGCCCGCAGCGGAAGCCTGCCGAACCCGGTCTGGGTCGAGGTCAAGCGCCATGTAGGCGATGCCTTCGCCTTCCAGAAGACGCGCCATACTTTGGCCGCTACGGCCATAGCCACAGATGATCACATGGCGATCGGCGTTGATGGCTTTGCGAGCAATGCTGGTCATCTGCACCGATTGCATCATCCAATCACTGGCAACCAGTCGCATGACAATGCGATTGCTGTACATGACGATAAACGGCGTCAGCAGCATCGACAAGATCATGGACGCCAGGATCGGGTTGAACAGTGTTGCCGGAACCAGATGGTTCTGCCCCGCCAACGTCAGCAGGACAAGCCCGAATTCGCCCGCTTGTGCAAGATAGAGCCCGACCCGAAGCGAGACTCCAGTGGTCGCGCCACTCAGTCGCACCAGCGAAGAGATCAGCGCCAATTTGAAGATCATCGAAAAGCTCAACAGAAGAAGAACCAAAGGAAGACGGTCAAAAACGAGACGCCAATCCAGCATCATCCCGACGGTGATAAAGAACAAACCAAGCAACACATCATGAAAAGGCCGGATATCCGTCTCAACAAGGTGCTTGTATTCAGTTTCCGAAATCAGCATGCCGGCGACAAACGCCCCCAACGCCAGCGAAAGGCCCGCGCGCTCTGTTAGCCAAGAGAGCAGCAAGGTGATGAACAACAGGTTCAACATGAAAAGTTCATCACTCTTGCGTCGTGCAACCAGCGTGAGCCACCAGCGCATCACGCGCTGCCCTCCGGTCAGGAGGATCGTGAGCAAGACCACGGCCTTCAGCATGGCCCAGCCCAGAGATGGCAACAAACTTCCGGGCTCCGAGGCCAACGCCGGTATCAAGACAAGCAAGGGCACAACGGCAAGGTCCTGGAAGAGAAGAATGCCAACAACCCGCTTGCCATGTTCTGATTCCAGTTCCAGGCGGTCTGATACCAGTTTCACCACGATCGCGGTACTGCTCATGGACATAATGCCGCCGAGCGCGAGCGCAGTCTGCCAGGACATGTCCCACCATCGGGGGATAAGAAAAGCCAAGGCGAGCGACGCAGCGGTTGTCAGAATGATCGTCAGACCTACCTGCAGGGTCCCCAGACCGAAGACATGTCGGCGCATTGCGCGTAGTTTCGGAAGGCTGAATTCGAGCCCGATGACGAACATGAGGAAGACAACGCCGAACTCGGCCAGATGCCGGATGCCTTCGGAGTTCTGTGCAAGGGCCAAGGCGTTTGGTCCGATGAGCACGCCCACGGCGAGGTATCCCAGCATGGGAGGCAATTTGAAGGTCCGGCACGCCACCACCCCCAGCACGGCCGCAAAGAGATATAGCAGTGTCAATTCCAGTGACGACATGACGCCATCCTAGCAATGAACCATCCACTCGATAGAATCAAAGCATGACTTTCGATCCCGAACGGGTGATTCAGTTGGCGCGGGAAACTTTGGAAATTGAAGCCAGCGCGCTACTCGCCTTAAATTCACGCATCTCTCAATCGTTCAGTCAGGCGGTTGAAATCATGCTGAGCGTTCGAGGGCGGATCGTGGTCATGGGCATGGGCAAAAGCGGCCACATTGGGCGCAAGATTTCTGCGACTTTGGCCTCAACGGGTACACCTGCGATGTTCGTCCATCCGGCCGAGGCGAGTCACGGGGATCTGGGGATGATCAAACCGGTGGACATCGTGCTTGCAATCTCCAATAGCGGAGAAAGCGAGGAAATGGTTTCGATCTTGCCGGTTCTCAAACGCTTGGGTGTACCGTTGATCGCCATGACCGGAGATCTGAACTCCACCCTGGCACAACATTCCGATGTGGCAATCGACAGCAGCGTCACAAAGGAAGCCTGTCCGCTGAACCTTGCCCCAACAGCCAGCACGACTGCGCAGCTCGCGCTGGGTGACGCTTTGGCTGTGGCACTTCTTGATGCCCGTGGGTTTCGCGCAGAGGATTTTGCCCGCTCCCACCCCGGCGGGGCACTCGGGCGGCGCCTGCTCACCCATGTGGCGGACGTCATGCGCGCAGGCAGTGACGTTCCATTTGTAGCGCCGTCCGCCTCCTTCTTTGACTTGATGCGTGAGATGAGCGCCAAGGGACTGGGAGCCTCGGCTGTTGTTGATTCGGAACGCCGCGTTCTCGGCATCTTTACCGATGGCGACCTGCGTCGTTTGATCGAGCGAGGAGTTGACCTGCGTCCACTGACTGCCGAGGAAGTCATGCACCGCAATCCTCGTACGGTCCGTGACGATGCGCTCGCCGTCGAAGCGGCGCAACTGATGGAACTCAACCGAATCACCAGTGTGCTGGTTGTCGATGCCTCGCAGCGTTTGTGCGGTGCGCTCAACAGCAACGACCTGATGCGTGCAAAAGTCATCTGAGGTCACTGTGCCATCGGAACTGAAACCCGTTGTTGAGTTCACGCCGGAACTACACCTGAAGGCACAGTCGATCCGTATCGCATTTTTTGATGTCGATGGTGTTCTGACGGATGGCGGTTTGTACTATGACGCCTCCGGCGAGTGCCTCAAGCGCTTCAACGCACTTGACGGACTGGGATTGAAGCTTCTGAACAAGGCCGGAATTGTCCCGGTTGTCATCTCAGGTCGCGAATCCCCGGCGCTACGTATGCGCCTGACCGACTTGCGCATTGCCCATTTCCAGCTTGGAGCAGAGCGCAAACTCGAGGTCGCGGAATCGTTTCTGCGTCAGCTCAGCCTCACATGGTCTGACGCCGCCGTCATCGGCGATGACTGGCCCGACATTCCCATGATGGCTCGGAGCAAGCTTGCATGCGCAACTCCAGCAGCCCATGCCCAAGTCAGGCAACTTGCAGACTACGTTACCCGCTCTGAAGGAGGGCATGGCGCAGCCCGTGAGTTCTGTGACCTCCTGCTTGTGGCAAGTGGAAACTACGCCCGATTGTTGCGCGCGGTCCAAGACTCCCCATCATCCGGATGAACCGACTCGCACGGCTTTTCTGGGACAGGCTGTCAATCTACCTGCCTATTTTGCTGATGGGCATGGCAGCCTTGGCGACTTGGTGGCTGGTTCGCGGACTTCCCGCACCCAAGCCGCTCGACCCATCCCGAGCCGTACGGCACGAGCCAGACTACACCGTGAACGACCTGAAATTGCGCAGCTTCGACCCGGACGGTCGGCTGAAGAGTGAGCTCGCGGGCCAGGCAGCGATGCACTACCCCGACACTGACACACTTGTATTGACCGACGTCCGCTTGAAGGGGTACGGACAGGAAGGGTGGCTCACCGTCGGCCGCGCCAACACCGCAACTTCCAATCGAGATGGTTCTTCGGTAACTTTGTCCGGCGCTGTTCGCTTGGAGCGCCGCACGCTCGGGACTTCTGGAGCTGCCAAAACCACTTTCTTCGGCGAGCAGCTTGACTACACCCGCAACCCGAATCGGATTCGCTCGGACGCACCGGTGAGGGTGGAACGTGGCAGAGATTGGTTTACTGCCAACCGGATGGTGCTTGACGACAACGCTGGCACCTTGGTACTGGATGGTGCGGTGAAGGCGCAGTTTTCGCCGCGGGCCCAACCCTGATCGAATTGGAGCAAGGATTGCGATATGACCCGTTTGGTTTTCATTACCGGCGCATCCAGTGGAATTGGTCAAGCCCTCGCTCTTGCGTACTACCGGGGCGGCGCACGCCTCGCACTGGTTGCCCGAAGGACCGAAGAAGTTCGCGCTTGGGCCGAAGTCCAGGGGCTCGCCGCCGACAGGTACCAAGCGTATTTTGCCGATGTGGCGGAAATTGACAGCATTGTTCAGGCGGGTGCCGAATGCCTCCGCAAGCAAGGCCTGCCGGATGTCGTGATTGCCAATGCTGGCATCAGCATCGGAATGGATACGAAAGAACGCGGCGATCTTGACGTGATGGCGCGACTTTTCGCGACCAACAATACAGGCTTGGCGGCCACTTTCCACCCATTCGTAGCAGCCATGGCTGCTCGTGGTTCGGGCACTCTGGTGGGGATCGGGAGTGTGGCGGGCATCCGGGGGCTGCCCGGCCACGGTGCCTACTGTGCGAGCAAAGCGGCCGTGATCGCGTATTGCGAGAGCCTTCGCGGTGAGCTGCAAGGCACAGGAGTGCGCGTTGTGACCATTTGCCCCGGATATATTGATACGCCACTGACACGCAAGAATCCTTACCGCATGCCTTTTCTCATGCCGGTTGACGAATTCGCCCGCAAGGCGTACGCCGCGATCGACGCGCAGACGAGCTACTGCGTCATACCGTGGCAGATGGGCTGGGTGGCCAAGTTGCTTCGCCTATTGCCCAATGCGTTGTTTGATCGCCTTTTCCAGGCCCGCCCGCGCAAACTCCGGCAAAGTTCTTGAAGCTCACCCGCAAAAAATACCCGCAAAGAAGCAATAAAGGCCCCGAAGGGCCTTTTCAATTCAGGGGAAAACGGGGCTCTGATCAATAGCCGCCACCGTAGCCGCCACCACCGCTACGACCACCACCGCCACCACGCGGGCCCGATCCGTAAGGGCTGCGGAAGCCCCCATCGCCACCGCCGCCTTCGCGGCGACCACCACCGAAACCACCACCACCGCCGCCCTCACGGCGACCGCCACCGAAACCACCACCGCCACCGCCACCACCACCGAAACCACCGCTACGGGGCGGGCGGGCTTCCATCGGGCGCGCTTCGTTCACGACAACGTTACGACCACCCAATGCCTGACCATTCATGCCGCTGATGGCGGCCTGTGCTTCGGCATCACTGCCCATCTCGACAAAGCCAAAACCTTTGGAACGACCCGTATCGCGTTCCATCATGACTTTAGCGCTGGATACCGCGCCGAACTGGCTGAATGCTTGTTCAAGATCGCCGTCACGCACCGAGTATGGGAGGTTGCCGACGTACAGTTTGTTGCCCATGAAGGGGACTCCTAATAAACCAAAAACAAAGCGATGGAGTCCCGAAAACGCATTCAACCATCCGAACGGAAACTGGGAGAGGAC
Organism: Burkholderiaceae bacterium; assembly: GCA_016790575.1. GTDB lineage: Bacteria > Pseudomonadota > Gammaproteobacteria > Burkholderiales > Burkholderiaceae_C > JAEUOU01. The sequence continues at coordinate 28,517 of JAEUOU010000029.1, forward strand.
GCGAAACTGACCTGTTCACCGCGAAACGCGACTCAACCCTCACGGATTGAACCAAATACATTATGCGTCAGCTTTTTCCGCTTGGCTATCCGCACGGACCCGTTAATCCCCCGGCGAGCGGGTGAAAACGCCACAGTTCCGGCCTCTCGCCTTGAGAAACGCCCTCCGAGCCCATCGTTCCGACTTGGGTCCCCGGCATGACGCAGTGCGGTAAAATCCCCGTCGTCATTGGGGAGTAGCCTCCTTTCCGCCCTGGAGAGGGCGCGCGTCAACATACTTGTCCTGCTGCGGCGGGCATGGCGTGCGCGGTTTACCACTTGGCGAGACCTTTGATCACGCGTGCCTCCACGTCCCAAAGCGGGTCAGGCCGGAGATGCCGTGTGGTCACTGGTTGATCCGGCCTGCCCCCCGCATCATGGAAGCCTTCCTCGTCTCTACCGGCATCGTCGCACTCGCTGAAATGGGCGACAAAACACAGCTGCTGTCGCTCGTATTGGCCGCGCGATTTCGCAAACCCTGGCCCATCGTGCTGGGCATTCTGGTTGCCACCGTTGCCAACCATGCCATGGCGGGCGCGCTGGGTGCGTGGGTCACCACCACCGTGGGGCCTGATACGCTACGCTGGGTCTTGGGCGTTTCGTTCATAGCCATGGCTGTCTGGATGCTGATCCCTGATCAGCTGGATGGCGTGGGGGAAACCGAAAGGCTGTCCCGGCTGGGAGTGTTCGGCACCACCGCGGTCGTTTTCTTCCTGGCCGAAATGGGCGACAAGACCCAGATAGCTACCGTGGTGTTGGCTGCACGCTACAGTGATTGGGCTTGGGTGGTCATCGGCACGACCTTGGGCATGTTGCTGGCGAACGCGCCGGTCGTCTGGCTGGGCGAGCACCTGGTCAAGAAAATCCCCCTCAAAACGGTGCACCGGGTGTCGGCTGGCGTGTTCGCCCTTCTGGGTCTGGCTGCGCTGCTGGGTCGGGGCTGAGGCGGTTGCCTCAGGGCTGAGGCTGGCCACGACGGTAGATGACGTAATAGGTCAGCCCGACCAATACGCTGCCTCCGAGCAAATTGCCGGCGATCACCGGTACCAGATTTGTGGCCATGCCGACCCAGGTGACGGTGCTTTCGGCACCGGAACCCGCTTGGACCAACATGGCCAGCGGGAAAAAGTACATGTTGGCGATGCTGTGCTCGAAGCCTGCGGCGACAAAAGCGCTGATCGGAAACACGATGGCAACCGCCTTGTCCACCACACTGCGGCCAGCCAGCACCATCCAGACCGCCATGCAGACCAGGACATTGCACAGCACGCCCCGGAAGAATGCCTCCGCCACAGGCAGATCCTGCTTGGCCTGGGCGATCCGGACCACGGTGCGGCCGATGGCGCCACCGTTCATGCCGGTGTGTCCGCTGGCGTAGACCAGCAAGGCCATGCCCATCGCACCGACCAGATTGGCCAGACACACCAGCACCCAGTTGCGCAGGACCTCGGCGCTGCTGATCTTGCCGTCAGCCCAGGCCATGGCCAGCAGGTTGTTGCCGGTAAAGAGCTCCGCACCCGCCACTACCACCAGCAGCAGGCCCAGCGAAAAGGCAACACCCCCCGCCAGCTGCCCAGCCGCGTATCCCAATGTCGGGTCGGATCGGACAATCACAAAGAACAGCGCCCCCAGACTGATGAACGCACCGGCCAGCAGTCCGAGCATCAACAAGGGCAAGGTCGCCATGCGCGCCTTGGTGACCCCGACCGCTTCGACCCGGGCGGCGATTTCCCGTGGCGCGTAGGCGTCGGATCCGTACAGTTCTGACATGGCTTTCTCCCTGCGGGGGTTGCGAACAGCGTGCAAACCGTATACTAGCCCCAGCGCCGATTTGCTCCGGATTGCGGGCGCCGGAACCGTCAGGGTTCCGAAAACAGCTAAAGAGGGACTCCGAAACCCGGTCTCGCTTCTTTGGCGCCGCCGGGTTTTTTTGTTGCCATGACGCTGATTGCCACTGCCCAATCCATGACGTTCGACGCGCCGCTGGCGCTGCAAAGCGGTGCGTCGGTGCGCGGCTACTCGCTGGCCTACGAGACCTACGGCACGCTGAACGCCGATCGCTCCAATGCCGTGCTGATCTGCCACGCGCTCAACGCATCGCACCATGTTGCCGGTGTCTACGAAGGCCAGCCCCGGTCCGAGGGCTGGTGGGACAACATGATCGGACCCGGCAAGCCGGTGGACACCAACCGGTTTTTTGTCATCGGTGTCAACAACCTCGGCTCGTGTTTTGGTTCGACCGGTCCGATGCACGTCAGCCCGGACACCGGCCGGGTGTACGGCGCCGACTTTCCGGTGGTGACGGTCGAAGACTGGGTCAACGCGCAGGCGCGGCTGCTGGACGCGCTGGGCGTCGCGCAATTGGCGGCCGTGATGGGCGGCAGCCTGGGCGGCATGCAGGCGCTGTCCTGGACACTGCAGCACCCCGAGCGCGTGCGCCACGCGGTGGTGGTGGCCAGCGCGCCCAACCTGACGGCGGAAAACATTGCCTTCAATGAGGTGGCGCGCCGCGCCATCGTCACCGACCCGGACTTCCACGGCGGCCATTTCTACGCCCACGGCGTGGTGCCCAAGCGGGGCCTGCGCATCGCGCGCATGATCGGCCACATCACCTACCTGAGCGACGACGTGATGAACGAGAAGTTCGGGCGGCAGCTGCGGGAAGCGGTGCTGGACAGCGCCAGCGGCTACCGGTACTCGACCCAGGAGGTCGAATTCCAGATCGAGAGCTACCTGCGCTACCAGGGCGACAAGTTCGCCGAGTATTTCGACGCCAACACCTACCTGCTGATCACCCGCGCGCTGGATTACTTCGACCCGGCGCGCGCACATGGGGGCGATCTCACGGCTGCGCTGGCGCGGGCCGCGTGCAAGTTCCTGCTGGTCAGCTTCACCACCGACTGGCGGTTTTCGCCGGCGCGCAGCCGCGAAATCGTCAAGGCCCTGGTGGCCAACCGGCGTGAGGTCAGCTACGCCGAAATCGACGCGCCGCACGGGCACGACGCCTTCCTGCTGGACGACCCGCGCTACCTGGAAGCGGTGCGCGCGTATTTCGCCAACATTCCGACCGGAGCGACGGCATGAGTGATGTGCAGATCATGCAGTCGGTGGCCCGCCTGGTGCCCGAGGGCGCGCGGGTGCTGGACCTGGGCTGCGGCGACGGCGAACTGCTGGCCCTGCTCCAGCGTGAACGCGGCTGCAGCGGCTATGGCATCGAAATCGACGACGCCAACGTGGCCGCCTGTGTGCGCCGGGGGGTGAACGTGATCCAGCTGAACCTGGACGAAGGGCTGTCGATGTTCGGCGACCAGAGCTTCGACGTGGTGCTGCAGATCGACACGCTGCAGCACCTGCGCAACGCCGAGACCATGCTGCGGGAAACCGCGCGGGTGGGACGCATCGGCATCGTGGCGTTCCCCAACTTCGCGCACTGGCCCAACCGGCTGAGCATCCTGCGCGGGCGCATGCCGGTGACGCGCCGCCTGCCCTACGAGTGGTACGACACGCCGAACATCCGCGTCGGCACCTTCGCCGACTTTGCCGTGCTGGCCCGCAAGACCGGGCTGCGGGTGCTGGACGCCTATGGCCTGCAGGACGGGGCCGAGGTGCGCTGGCGGCCCAATGCGCGCGCCGGCACCGCCGTGTTCAAGATGCAGCGCGCCGGTTGACCGGGTTTTGAGTCGGCGGCCGAATGCTATTGAATAAATAGCTAACAATGACCATTTGACGCTGGGTAACAGGCTTTTTTGACCAAAAACGCCGCTGTCGCGGCGCCGGGGGCCTTACTCACCCGCCGTGTTGGGCGCAAATTCCTTTTCGTGCATCCAGGCGGCGTGTTTCGGGGCGCGCTTGGTCTGGCTCCACTCTTCCAGCATGTCCCACTTGACCTCATCGAGCTGGCGGTACATCTCAGCGGTGCCGACGTCGGCGGCCAGCTCCAGGCGGTGGCCGTTGGGGTCGAAGAAGTAGATGCTCTTGAAGATGGCATGGTCGGTCACGCCCACCACCGGAATGCCGGCGGCTTCCAGCCGCGCCTTGGTGGCTTCCAGCGTGGCGACGCTGTCCACCTTGAAGGCAATGTGCTGCACCCAGTCGGGGGTGTTGGTGTCGCGGCCCATGGCGGGGGAGTTGGGCAGCTCGAAGAACGCCAGCACGTTGCCCTGGCCGGCGTCCAGGAACAGGTGCATGTAGGGGTCGGGCGCGTGGGTGGACGGCACCTGGTCTTCGGCAATGGCGAGCACGAAGTCCATGTTCAGGTGCTTGACGTACCACTCCACGGTTTCCTTGGCGTCTTTGCAGCGGTAGGCGACGTGGTGAATGCGGTCGATTTTCATGGGGGTCTCCTGGGGAACGGGGTGGGGGCTCAGCGGGCGTCGCGCGCCAGGCGCATCGCCTCGCGCAGCACGGTGATGTCGCCGATGTGGTTGGCCAGCAGCAGGATCAGGCGGGCGTTGACCCGCTCGCTCTGCTCGTCGCTGAGGTCGCGGTGCATGTCGATCAGCGCCTCGTAGAAGTCGTCACCGGGCGAGAAATCGCGGAAGTAGCGTTTGCCGGGTTCGCGGAAATTGGGCGTCAGGATCAGCGTTCCGGCGCCGGCCGGGATGGTCTGGGAGGTGGTCATGGACAGGTCTCCTGGGGGGTTCAGGCGTTGCAGGTGGCGAGGGCCACGGCGGCGCGCACAGCGGCGGCATCGAACGCGCGCCAGCGGGCGGCGACATGCTGGTCCGGGCGCACCAGGTAGGTGGTGCCGGGGCGCGCGTCGTAGCGGCGCGCCACCAGGCCCTGGGTGTCGACCAGCACCGGCAGGTCACGGCCTGCCACCGCCGCGGGGCTGACAAGCAGCGCCTGAACCGGAATCGGGCCGGTCGCGAGGGCCGCCAGCGCGGCCCGCTGGGTGTCGCTGACGCCCGTGGCCGCGTCGACGAACAGCAGGCACTGGAAGCGGTTGCCCAGCTGGTCCAGCAGCCAGCTGTCCCGGCCGTCCACCTGCACCGGGGCGTCGTCCATGGGCGCGCCGGGCACCATGTCGCCGGCCAAGAAGTCGGTGTCCGGTGTGTTCAGCGCGGAGTGGGTCAGGAACGACGGCACCGACAGCCGGCCGGAATTGACCAGCTTGCGCGCAAACGGGTGGTGCCGGGCCAGATCAAGCACCGCGTTGCGGAAGGTGCGGCTGGTGCGGCTCTTGGGGGTGATGAAGTCCGTCGAGCGGGTGGAGTTCATCAGGTTTTCGTCGGCGGCGTAGGTGCGGTCGGCGCTGTAGGTGTCCAGCAGCCGCTCGGGCGCCTGGCCCTTCATCACCAGCGCCAGCTTCCACAGCAGGTCGTCGGTGTCCTGAAAGCCCGAGTTGGCGCCGCGCGCGCCAAAGGGCGAGACCTGGTGCGCCGCGTCGCCGACAAACAGGATGCGGCCATGGCGGAAATCCTTCATGCGGCGGCACTGGAAGGTGTAGATGCTGGCCCATTCCAGCTCGAACTCGCGCTCGTCGCCCAGCATGGCCTTGACGCGCGGGATGATCTTTTCCGGCTTCTTCTCCTCTTCCGGGTCGGCATCCCAGCCGAGCTGGAAATCGATGCGCCAGACGTTGTCGCTCTGTTTGTGCAGCAGCACGCTCTGGCCCGGGTGGAACGGCGGGTCAAACCAGAACCAGCGCTCGGCCGGGTAATCGGCTTTCATGATCACGTCGGCGATCAGGAAGCGGTCCATGAAGATGCGGCCTTCGATGTCCAGCCCGAGCTGGCGGCGGATGGGGCTGCGGGCACCATCGGCCACGATCAGCCAGTCGGCTTCGATGTCGAAGCTGCCGTCGGGTGTCTCCACCGTCAGCCGGGTGAAGCCGTCCTGCGGCTGCACCGAGATCACCTTGTGCTGCCAGCGCACATCGGCGCCGAGCGCCAGCGCGCGGGCGATCATCATCTCTTCCAGGTAGTACTGCTGCAGGTTGATCATGCCGGGGCGCTTGTGGCCAGCCTCCGGCACCAGGTTGAACTGGTAGACCTCGTCTTCTTCGACAAAGGTGCGGCCCACGTTCCAGCTCACCCCCTTGGCGCAGGGCGCTTCGCCCACGCCCAGCCGGTCCAGCACCTCCAGGGCGCGTTTGGCATAGCAGACGGCGCGGGAGCCGACGGAGACGGTCTTGTCGTCGTCGAACAGCAGCACGTCCAGGCCCTGTTGCCGGGCGTCGATGGCGGCCGCCAGGCCCACGGGGCCGGCACCCACCACGATCAGCGCACGGCGCTGCGGCGGGCTGGAACGAAGATCGTCGGGCGATCGGTAGGGATAGGTCGGGCTGACGTAGGCACCCATGGCAGGTCTCCGGAAACAGGTGACGGCGCAGGCTGCGCCAACGGAGCCTGAAATTTACTATAGGTAAACGAATTCACCTAATCGTAATTAACAAAAACCACAAAATACCGGGTAAACCCTGATCTTCAGGGCCCGTCGATCGGGCTCAAACCCCGGTTTCGCGCTGCACGTCGGCCAGGAAATCGCTGCGGGCCAGCGGGTCGGTGCCGCTGGCGGCGCTCATCCAGGGATACAGCTCGCGAAAGGTTTCCAGGATCGACGCCAGTGGCAGGTCGTCGAAGGCGCCGCGCTGGCGCACATATTCCATGTGGCGGTTGCCGGCGCGGTCGAAGGGGTGGTAGATCGAATCGTCCACACCGTCGAAGTCCAGCGGCAGCAGGCCGAATTTCTCGCACAGCGACAGGTTGAAGGCCGGCGTGGCCTTGCGCCAGGCGCCGTCGATCCAGAGGTCGGTGTAGCCATGCCAGGCAAACAGGTCGGTCTTCATGGCCTCGCGCATGCGCTCGGTCGAGAGGTGGTTGCGAACGTCGGCATAGCCCAGCCGCGCGGGAATGCCGGCCGCCCGGCAGACCGCCGCCAGCAGCGTGGCCTTGGGCACACACCAGCCGTAGCCCTGGGCGAGCACCGTGCTGGCGCGCAGGCCGTCGAGCGTGAGCTCGATCCGGTAAGGGTCATATCGAAAGCCGTCGCGCACCGCGAGGTAGAGCGCCACCGCCCGCTCGCGGTCGTTCGCCCCGGTGGCATGGGCTCGGGCAAACGCGACCACCTCCGGATGGTCGGCATCGATGAACGGCGTGGGGGCCAGGCAGGCGGCGGTGGGGTTCATGGCTCAACGGTAGCACGGGGCCACTGCGCGTGATGTCGCCTCTGCAGCGCCGCGGTCGGCAATCAGCCCCGGCCGCGGGCCTGCTCGTACAACGGCAACACACGAGGCACGTTGTCCTGGAGTTTGCGGATGCGGTCGGGCCCGGACGGGTGGGTAGAAAGGAAGGACGGCCCGCCCTCGCCGCCACTGGCGGCAGCCATTTTTTGCCACAGGCTCACACTGGCTTGCGGTGCGTAGGCGCCCCGGGCCGCCATTTCTAGCCCGACCAGGTCCGCCTCGGTCTCGTCCTCCCGGCTGAATTTGAGGGTGAGCAACTGCGTTCCGACATCGGCGGCCACACCGCCCAGGTCCCCCAGACCCAGCAGCTGCGCGCCCAGCCGCAAGCCGATGCCGGTGGCCTGGCTCTTGGCCAGACGTTCGCGGGCATGTTCTCGCAGCGCATGGGCCATTTCGTGCCCCATGATCATCGCGGCTTCATCGTCGGTGAGTTTGAGCTGATCGAGGATGCCGGTGTAGAAGGCAATCTTGCCCCCGGGCATGCACCAGGCATTGATTTTTTTGCTGCCAATCAGGTTCACTTCCCACTGCCACTGGCGGGCCCTGTCGTTCCAGGGCAAGGCAAACGGAATCAGGCGGCGCGCCATGGCCCGCAGCCGCTGCAGTTGGGGATGGTGGTCTGGCGCCAGCGCCCCTTGGGCCCGGGCCTGGGCAATCACCTGGGCATATTGCTGACGTGCCGAGCCTTCGAGCATTTCCGCGGGAACCAGCTTGCGCAAGCCCGAGGCCTCACCCACACTGACCTGGGCCTGGGCGGCTTGGGGCACCAGCACCGCACCCGCCGCCGCGGCGCCGGCAAGCTGGAGGAACGCACGCCGGGGCGCCCAGGGCGAATGCGCGGAAACCGACGGGCTTTGAATCCCGGCGTCAGGGCCTGAAGCCGCAGCCGCAGCGTTCTTGACATCGCAAAGCCAGCACATGATGGGTCAATAATAGCCCGATGTCCGATTCCACGCCTTCCACACCGACTTCGCCAGCGTCGCCTTCCCCCCGCTCCTGGCGTGAGGCGCTGCGCGTCTACCTGGAGCCGGCCAGTCTGCGGATGCTGACCCTCGGTTTTGCCGCCGGCCTGCCCCTGCTGCTGGTGCTGGGCACCCTGAGTTTCCGCTTGCGCGAAGCCGGCATCGACCGCTCGACCATCGGCTATCTCAGCTGGGTGGGGCTGGCTTACGGCTTCAAATGGGTCTGGGCTCCGCTGGTCGACCGGTTGCCGATACCGCTGCTCACCCGGGCACTGGGACGGCGGCGCAGCTGGCTGCTGCTGGCCCAGCTGATGATCGTCCTCGGCCTGGTCGGCATGGCGCTGGCCGATCCGCGCCAGACCCTGGGCCCCATCGTCTGGTGCGCGCTGGCGGTCGCGTTCGGCTCCGCCACACAGGACATTGCATTGGATGCCTACCGTATCGAGTCGGCCGATACCGAGCGCCAGGCCGCCCTGGCTGCAACCTACCAGGGCGGCTACCGCCTGGCCATGATCTGGGCCGGCGCAGGTGTCTTGTGGATTGCCGCGCGGGCAGAAGGCGCCGGGCCCACGGGCTACCAGCAGGCGGCCTGGACGACCGCCTATCTGGTGATGGCCGCGTCGATGGCGGTGGGGGTGGTCACCGTGCTGCTGTCTCGGGAGCCCGCGCCCGCGCCGCTCCCCCCCGCGCGAAACGTCGCCGAATGGCTGCAAGGCGCGCTGGTGGAGCCGTTTGCCGACTTTTTCCGCCGCTATCGCTGGCAGGCGGCGCTGATTCTGGCCTTGATTGCCGTCTACCGCATCAGCGACGTGGTCATGGGCATCATGGCCAATCCGTTCTACGTCGACATGGGCTACACCAAAGACGAGGTGGCCGGCGTCACCAAGGTCTATGGCGTGATCATGACCCTCGCGGGCGCCTTCATTGGCGGTGTGCTGTCACTGCGCCTGGGGGTGATGCGCATCCTGATGCTGGGGGCGCTGCTGAGCGCCCTGACCAATTTGCTGTTCGCCTGGCTCGCCGGGCACGGCCACGATCTGCTGGCCCTGATTGCCGTGGTTTCGGCGGACAACCTGGCCAGCGGCATCGCTTCGGCGGCCTTCATCGCCTATCTGTCGAGCCTGACCAATGTGAGCTATTCGGCCACGCAGTACGCGCTTTTCAGCTCGATGATGCTGCTCCTGCCGAAATTCATCGCCGGTTTCTCGGGCGACTATGTCAACGCCTTCGGCTACGCCCATTTTTTCACCGCCACGGCCCTGCTCGGCTTGCCGGTGTTGCTGCTGGTGGCGCTGGCGGCCAAGGCGGCCACACCAAGCCGAAACTCTTGATGTTTTCGGTCTGTAGCCAGCGTAATTAGGTGTTTTATTGCTATTTATTCGATAGCTAACGGCGGCGACTTCGGCTGAGCCGTTATCGCACTTGCGGTCCGCACGTCGGCGGCCGCCCGTGGACCAACGCCCTTTGCGCAAAAGCCGGCCAGATCGAATCTGCGGCATGCGTGATCCCACCTGTCCGGGGGATGTCCGATTTGATCGCGTGAGAGAGGATCACTTTCCGGCCCCTGGTGTAGGCACATTGCCACTCCGTGGAAACTTTACCTGGCGCCCCGCGCCTGCTCTGGAGATTCTTCATGTTTCCCAATCCGCGTCTGAAACTTCTGTCGAGCCTGATCCTGCTGAGCGCGCTGGGCGCGTGTGGCGGCGGGGATGATCCGCCTGTTACTGCGCCAGCTCCGGCCCCCGCGCCGGCTCCCGCCCCAGCTCCGGCTCCCGCCCCGGCGCCTGCACCCGCCCCGGCGCCGGCACCGTTGGTCCTCAGCGGCACTGTGGCCATCGACGGGCTGTTGCGCAATGCGGTGGTGTGCCTGGACATCAACAACAACGGCGCCTGCGACGGCAATGAGCCGGCTTCTGCGGCGACCGGCAGCAATGGCGCCTATTCCGTGACCGTTGACACGACCAGAATCAGCGCTGCCGATGTCGGAGCCACGTCGCTGATTTCCGTCATGGGCCAATCCGTGATCGATACCTCCGATAACGGGGCCGCCGCCGAAGGTGCGAAGACCTACGTCTTGCGCCAGGTCAAGGGCAAGGCCGGCCAGATCAATCCGCTGACCACCCTGGTGGCTGTCGGCATGGCGGCGGGGATGGCCGAGTCCGCCGCCCGCGCCAATGTCGCCAACCAGCTCGGCATCGCGGCGGCCAAAATCGACAACTACCAGGACGATCCGGCAACCGACGACAACCTGGTCCGCGACAACGCCCGCACGATGGCGAACGTCGTCGCCAAATCCCTGGAGGACGGCAGCACGCTGTCGGTCTCCGATCCTTCGGTCGCGACCGCCGCCCAGCCCAACGATTTGACCAGCCTGCGCTTTACCGACCTGGACAATTTCTCCTACCGATACCTGGAAGGTGCCCCCCGCGCCGCCGGTGCGCTGACGGTCACACTCAAGGATGTGCGCGCCGGCAAGGACGGCGGGGTGCCCAACACCCAGCTTTACAACCAGGCGTATCTGAACGCCGGTGGGTGGGTGGTGTGTGACGCGGACATGCCATTCACGTCGGCAGCCGGCTCGCCCAGCCGCTCCAGCTTCTGCGGCAACTCGCTGACCGTCGGTCGCACGGTCGGGGTGGACATCGGCGGGCGCCGCATGGCCGACGTGGTCACCGAATTGCAGGCCGACACCACACGCAACGTGATCAACAACGGCCTGGCGACCACCAAGCTGCTGCAGACCCTGGCTTTCGCCACGTTCCCGGCCGGCAGCCGCATCAACTATCGCTGGAGCGTGAACCTCAACCAGCCGGTATTCATCAACAACCGCTTCACCGACGGCTTCCCCACCGCGACTGCCACCACCCTGGAAGGGGTGATAGCCGCCCGTCCCGCCAGCGGGGTCAACCTGGCCAACAGCGCGGGCAGCATGAGCCTGGGCATCAGCACCGGAGACCTGCGCAATCTGCGGGTCGCGTTCACGGGCACCCACACCAACCCGGCGACCAGCGGGTCGGTGCAGTTCTACGAGTGTGACCTCAACGCAGCGCAGACCGTGGCATCGAATTGCGCTGCCACACAGACGGGCACCTATACCGTCAGCACGGTGAACGGCGTGCGGCAGATGCGTTTTGCCGGCCACAACCCGACGGTCATGAACCACACCCGTTTGCTGGTGGAAGTGCGCAACACCCCGTCACTGGCGGCAGGTGATCAGGTCTTCACCGCGCGCGAGCTCAAGACCAACCTGAGCTTCGCAACCAGCGAACAGGCGCGCCTGAACGCGACCGCCTGGGAGGCGATGCGCAGACAATTGGGGCTATAAGTTGCCCGCGGGAGGCCGCGCTTCGCGGCCTCCCCTCGGAAGCTCGAACAATCTTGAAGGAGGTCAGTCATGTTTCGCCCCCATACCGTGTTTTTCGCCGTACTCGCAGCCGCCGCGCTGCCAGCACTTGCGCAAACAGCCCAACGCCCGAGCGTCAAGGTCGGCGACAGTGCGACCTATGCCATGCAATTGCTCAGCGATAGGCAGGTTTTCGACAGCACCGTGTTGGTGCGTAGTGTCGATGAACAGCGCATCGTGTCGACGGTGCGACGCTCCGACCGGCCGGGCATCGATGCCGAGCAGGTGCTCACCCGTGACCTGGACATGGTCAAGAGCGGTTCCTCCGGCCGCACTTTCAGTCCGTCCGCAGGAATGCTGCGATTTCCGTTGACCGTCGGCGACCGCTGGAAGGCCGAATCCGATACCACGGGCGCCAGTGGGGATCGCACACGCAATACAGCGGACTGCCAAGTTTTCGGTGTGGAAAAGGTCCCCGTTCCGGCCGGTGAGTTTGATGCCATGCGGGTGGAATGCAAGGGCTGGATCAACGGTGTAAGCTGGACAGGCAGCATGCGGTATGAAACCACCCAGTGGTACGCCCCAGAAGCGGCTCGCACAGTCAAGACGATCTATAAGGACTGGCGGGGCAGCCAGTTATGGACCCATTCGGTGTCGGAGCTGAAGTCGGTCTCGTCAGCGCCCTGAGCGAGACAGCAGCCCCCCCGGACGGCCGACCGGGTTAGCGGGCGGGGTGGTTCGCGCTCTTTTCAGCCTCTTTGCGGCCCAAACCCCGCGCAAAACTGTCGTTCTACGCTTAATTTTGGGAAAGTTCAGGCCGGCCGCGCGATCTTCTGATCGATGGCGCCGAACAGGCTTTGGCCATCCTTGCCCTTCATTTCGATCCGGATGGTGTCGCCGAACTTCATGAACGGCGTGCTGGGTTGACCGTCGAGGATGGTTTCTATACAGCGCTTTTCAGCGATGCAGCTGTAGCCCTTGGGCCACTGCGGGCGGCCGTCGACCTCGACACTCTGGTTGCTCACGGTACCACTGCCGACGATGGAGCCGGCGCGCACGTTGCGGGTCTTGCAGATATGGGCGATCAGCTGGCCGAAATGGAAGGTCATTTCCGGGCCGGCGTCACACAGACCCACCGTGCGTCCGTTCCAGGTCGACTGCAGCGTCAGGTTGACCCGGCCGTGGTCCCAGGCGTCGCCCAGCTCGTCCAGCGTCACGGCCACCGGGCTGAACGCGGTGGCCGGCTTGCTCTGGAAGAAACCAAAGCCCTTGGCCAGCTCGGCCGGGATCAGGTTGCGCAGGCTGACGTCGTTGACCAGCATCACCAGGCGGATGCCGTCCAGCGCCTGCTCGGGGCTGCTGCCCATGGGCACGTCGGCCGTGACCACCGCGATTTCGGCCTCGAAGTCGATACCGAATTCTTCACTGGGCACGACCACATCGTCGCGCGGACCGATGAAGTCGTCGCTGCCGCCCTGGTACATCAGCGGGTCGGTGTAGAAGCTGGCCGGCACTTCGGAGTTGCGCGCCTTGCGTACCAGCTCCACATGGTTCAGGTAGGCCGAGCCGTCGGCCCACTGGTAGGCCCGTGGCAGGGGCGCCATGCACATCGTCGGGTCGAAGGGGAACGCATGACGCGCCTTGCCGCTGTTGAGGGTCTGGTACAGGTCCTGCAGCTGGGGCGAGAGAAAACTCCAGTCGTCCAGCACCTGCTGCATGCGCATGGCGATGCCGGTCGCATAATGCGCGGTACTCAGGTCGCGGGACACCACAACGAGCTGGCCGTCGCGGGAGCCGTCCTTGTAGGTGGCAAGTTTCATGGTCGCTGGTCTCCGGATGGGTTGGGGCGGGGAATCGGCCACCACCGGCACAACACACCCGGTGACGGATCAATTACGTATTGGTAAACTGATTTACCTAAACGAAACTTCGTGCGAGATTCTAGTGGAAATCAGCCAGGACAGTGCAAGCGGACCCGAAACCTCCGGTGACGAGGGCGGCGACCGGGAGCGGGCCGGTATTCAATCGGTGGAAGTCGGCTTCGGCCTGCTGGACGTGCTCGGGCAGGCTGACGGCGCGCTCATGCTGCGTGACCTGGCCGCCCGCGCGGGCATGAGCGCGGCAAAAGCCCACCGGTATCTGGTCAGCTTCCAGCGACTGGGCCTGGTGGTGCAAGACAGCCGCACCACCCGCTACGACCTCGGACCCGGCGCGTTGCGCCTGGGCCTGGCGGCGCTGTGGCGCGTCGATGCGGTGCGCCTGGCGCGCGAGCGCATGCCCGAACTGATGGAAGCGGTCGGTCATACGGTGGCGCTGGCGGTCTGGGGCAACCACGGCCCGACCATCGTGCACTGGGAAGAAACGCCCAAAAGCGAACCGGTCAATCTGCGCCTGGGTGACGTGATGCCTCTGCTGACCTCGGCCACCGGGCGCTGTTTTGCCGCTTTCCTGAACCATGGCAGTGCCGCCGAGCGGCTGGCGCCGATGATCGAAGCCGAGATGGCGCTGGCCCGCCGGCTCGGCCGGCGTGACGTACCCGACAGCCCCGCCGGCGTCCGGGAGATGCTGGCCGAGACCCGTGCGCAGGGACTGGGTCGGGTGGTCAACGTGCTGTTGCCCGGCATCAGCGGGCTGTGCGCGCCGGTGTTCGACGCCAGCGGCCATCTGGCCATGGGGATTCTGACTCTGGGATCGGGTGCCACGTTCGATCCGGGCTGGGACGGTGCGGTGGCACGCCCGCTGCGGGCTGCCGCGCACCGCTTGTCACAGGATCTGGGTCATCCGGATCGATGACGCCTGCTGCGATGGCGCCCCGCGGGACGCTGGTCCTGCTGACCCTGGTGGTACTCGCCGCGCACCTGCTGGTTCTGCAAGGCGAGCCGCCGCGTTACCAGGCCGGCGACAGCCGCGTCGCCCCCGTGCCCCTGCAGACCCGGACACTGGTCCCGCTGCCACAGCCGCCCGCGACGCGCCCGGACCCGCCCCCGACCCCCGGCCGTGCCAAGGCGTCCCCGGCGAGGCCGCCGGCCATGCCCGCGACCCCGAGCGCGACCCCGGCGGACCCGGTCGGCGCCAACGACACGCCCATCGAGCCACAGGTCGAGTCCTCGGTGGCCTCCGGCACCGACAGCGCCGCGGTGGAGACCCGCAGTTTTGTCGCAGGCCCGATGCTGCCGCCGCCGGCGGCGCTACCGGTGACCGAGTCCGCGCCGCCGGCCCCGCCCCCACCCTCTGCGACCGCCGGGGACCGCTGGCCCGCGCGGGTTGCCGCCCCCCAGCGGCTGGTCTACGAAGTGTCCGGCGAAATCCGTCGCCTCCCCTACACGGCCCGCTCTGAACTGCTGTGGCAACACGACGGCGCGCAATACCGCGCCCGGCTGGAAGTCGGCGCCCTGTTCATGGGCAGCCGGGTGCAGACCAGCGAGGGCCGTCTGGACGACCACGGGCTGTCGCCGCTGCGCTTTGGCGATCGCTCCCGGCAGGAGCAGGCGGCGCATTTCGATGCGGCGTCCGGGCGCATTCGCTTCAGCGCCAACACGCCGGAGGCCGCCCTCAGCCCCGGCGCGCAGGACCGCCTGAGCCTGTTCCTGCAGGTCGGTGCGCTGGCTGCGGCCAATCCGGACCGCTTCGCGCCGGGCAGCACCATCACCGTTCAAACCGCCAGCGCCCGCGACGCCGACCTGTGGGTCTTGCGGGTGGCCGAGCCCGAAACCCTGGACCTGCCGGCCGGGCCGGTGACCGCACTGGCGCTGGTGCGCGAGCCCCGGCGCCCGTATGACATCCGACTGGAGCTCTGGCTGGCGCCGGCCATGAACTACCTGCCGGTGCGGGTGCGACTGACCCAGGCCAACGGAGACTTTGTCGATCAGCAACTGCGCACCCGCACGGTGCTGGCGCCGGGGTTCTGAGCCGGACCGGCGGGCGACCGGCGCAGCCCCGAAGCGGCAATATCCGGCGTGGCGCTGTGGCAATTTGGGCACATTCGCGCACGCGGGGCTTGAAACGGGCACGATCGTTGCAAAATGGGTTGCACACCCATCACGCTGCGAGAGAGGAACCCCATGAATGTGCTGTACGACTCCGAGTCCTTTTCCGTGACGCACCTGCTGGCCGATACCCATACCGAAACCGGTGTGGCAAACCCGGGCCCCATGCTCGTGCGGCACGGCTTCGAAATTGTGGACAAACGTTCCGGCAAAGAGGTGTATCTGGATGGATCCTGGGCCGAGCTGTTCCAGCAGCAGATCAATGCCTGGCAACAAAGCAGCCCCACGCAGGAAGAAGTGGAAGACACGCTGGAGAGCTATTCCGGCCTGGCCCAGAACCCGGTGGTGGTGCACTGAGCGCAACGACGCCGGGCCGCCCGACAAAACGCCCCCTGGTGGGGCGTTTTTCATGTTTTCAGGTCTTTTCCGGCAATACCCAGCGTAAAAAGGTCATTGTTAGCTATTATTTCGGGAGTTTTCGGACCAAAAACCCCGTCGGTCCAGCAGCCGGTAGCATGGCTGCACCAGCAGCAACACCGCCACCAGGCGGCAGACCTGCAACGCCGTGACCACCGGAACCCCCAGCTGCAACACTTTGGCGGTGATGGCCATTTCGGTGATGCCGCCGGGTGAGGTGCCCAGAATCAGCGTGGCCGGGTGCAGTCCCGTGGCCCAGGCCAGCGTCACCCCGAACCCCGCGCACAGACCCATCAGCACCAGCGTCCCGGCCGCCACAGCGGCCAGCCAGCGCGGTGCGGTGCGCAGAAATGCCGGGGAAAAGCGCACGCCCAGGCTGACGCCGATCACCAGCTGCGCCGCGTTGGACAAAGCGGTGGGCATCGCCGACCACTCCACTCCCGCCATGGTCAGTCCCATGGCAACCAGCAAGGCGCCCATGAACCAGGGGTTGGCCCGACCGGCCCGCCGCAGCAGCCACCCGCCCGCGCCGGTCGCCGCCGCCAGCGCCAGCAGACCGGTCGCCACCACCGGACGTGGCCCGGACGGCGCCAGCTCGATGGCTTGTAGCCCCCACCAGCCCTTGGCCCACACCATCGCAAACGGAATCACCACCACGACGATCAGCAAGCGCAGGCTGTGCGCCGCGGCGACCAGGTCGGTGCGTGCGCCCACGCGCTCGGCCAGCAAGGTCATCTCCGATGCGCCGCCGATCGCGCCCGCGAAGTAAGTAGTCGCTCGCATTTTCGGGGCCGGAATTTCTGGCATCTGCGATGCGAACCGGCGATACAAGCAGGCACTGAAACCGAAGCCGATCAGCAGGGACCATAACACCGCCAGGGCAATGGCCCACCACAGGCCGGCGACCAGGGCGGTCATCTGCGGGGTGAAGTACAGCCCCAGGGCGGCGCCGATGACCCATTGGCCGCCGTCTCGCAAAGGGCCGAGACTGGCGGTCGGCGCCCCGGCCACGGTGAGCGCCGCCGTGGCCAGCAAGGGGCCGATCATCCACGGGATCGGGGTGTTCAACCACCCACACAACAGCGCAGCCCCCAAGGCTGCCAGCAGGGTCAGGCCCGCACGAAGCACCAATGACACAGACGAGTCCAATCGGGCAGAAACGGCAACGCAGCGCGGGACGGTCGCAAAGACCTGCGACCCCCGCCGTGCCGGGAATCGCTCTAGTATGCGGCCATGCGCTGTCAAACCGCTGTCGCCGCCACCTTGCTGGCAAGCCTGCTGGCCGCCTGTGCCGGTGGCCGCACGAGCGGGTCCGGGCGCCCGGACCCGACGGTCGCCGACTTGCTGGCGGGTGTGCTGCCCGCCGACGCGCTGCTGCTGGGCGAACAACACGACGCACCCGACCATCCGCGCTGGCAACACGCCGCCGTCGCGGCGCTGGCCGCGCAAGGCCGCCTTGCCGCGCTGGCCCTGGAAATGGCCCCGGCCGGCACGTCCACCGCCGGCCTGGCGCCCGACGCCGACGACCCCGCGGTGCAAGCCGCGCTGCGCTGGGACGCGCGGGCCTGGCCCTGGTCGCGCTACGGCCCCGTGGTCATGACCGCGGTCCGCGCGGGCGTTCCGGTTCTGGGCGCCAACCTGCCGCAGGAGGGCAACCGGAACGCTATGCTGAACATAGCGCTGGATGACCATTTAACGCCGGGTATGTGGCAAAAGCAGCAAAAATCCATTCGCGAAGGGCATTGTGGGCTGCTGCCCGAAGCCCGCATCGTGCCGATGACCCGAGTCCAGATCGCGCGTGACGCGGCAATGGCCGCCACCGTGCTCAGCGCGCGGCAACCGGGCCGCACGGTGCTGTTGATTGCCGGCAACCAGCATGTGGACCGGACCATGGGGGTGCCCACCCATCTGGGCGCCGCCATCGCGGCGCGCAGCGTGGCCCTGCGGCCGGCGGGCATGGCAGCGCCCGCCGTCGACAAGGTCTGGGCCACGGCTGCGGTGCCCGCCGTCGACCACTGCGCCGCGCTGCGCCGGCAATGGGGCAGCAACGCGGCATCGCCACGCTGAACGGTTTCAGGCGGCGGACAGGCCGGCCGCGATGCCGACGGCCGCCAGTATCGCGATCCAGGCGGTTTCCGCCAGCAGGAGGGCCACGGGCGCCCAACCCAGACGCAGCAGATCTTCAAAACTGGTCTTGATGCCGGCAGCCGCAATGGCGATCACCAGGAAACTGCGTGATGCCGCGCCCGCCGCGGCCACCAGCTCCGCAGGCACCAGGCTGGTGGTACCCAGCATCATCAGCGCGACAAAGGCCAGCAGGAAACCCGGCACCAGCGGCACGTCGGCGCCGGGTTCGACAGCATCGGCTGGCGGGCGCAGCACCACTGCGACCAGCATCACCACCGGCATGAGCAATGCCACCCGCAGCAGCTTGACGACCGTGGCGCTGTCGGCGGCTGCGGTGTCGCCGGCGCTCGACAGCATCATGCCCGCCGCCACCACCTGGGCGACGTCATGAATCGTCGCGCCGAAAAAGACGCCCGCCTGCGCCGGACTCCAGCCCGCGATCCGCACCAGCACCGGGTACAGCACCATGGCCACCGTGGACAACAAGGTCACGCCGACCACGGCCAGCAAGGTGAAGCGTTCGTTGTCCCGGGTGCGGGGAAGCACCGATGCCACGGCCAGCGCTGCCGAAGCGCCACAGATGCCGACCGCGCATCCGGAGATCAGGCCTTCGGCCGCCGGGCGCCTGAGTCCGCGGGCCAGCAGCAGACCCAGGCCGACGGTGGTCGCCACGCCCCCGATCACCAGCACGGCAGTGCCCCAGCCCAATGCACCGACCTGGGCCAGGGTGATACGCAGACCCAGCAGCGCCACGCCCGCCCGCAGCAGGGTTCGGCTGGCGAAATCCAGCCCGGGTTTCACCCGCTCATCGCGCGACAGGAAATGCAGGGCCAGCCCGATCAGCAAGGCATACAGCAGTTGCGGGCCGCCTTGATGGTCGGCAATGAACCCCGCCGCCAGTGCCACCACACCGGCCAGCAAGACCCCCGGCGCCAGCGCCCGCGCGGCCTGCAGCCGGGGGGCGGCGCCGGGATTCAATCGGCCACCGCCACCGGCCGGCTGGTGCGCACCACTTCCCAGGCGTCCAGCACCCAGTCGCACAGCAGCGCGCGGGTTTCGCGCGGGTCGATGATGTCCAGGATGCCGAATTTCTCGGCGGTGCGGAAAGGCGAGGTCATGGCCAGGTAGAAGGCTTCGAGTTCGGCGCGTTTGGCCGCCGGATCGGGCGCGGCGTCGATTTCGGCCTTGTGCGCCGCCATCACACCGCCTTCGATCGGGATCGAGCCCCAGCGCGCCGAGGGCCAGGCGACCCGGAAGTTCAGCGCTTCGCCGTACTTGGGCGCGTGCAGCGCGCCGGCCATGCCAAAGCAGCGGCGGATCAGCACCGAGGCCCAGGGCGAGCGGCAGGCGTTCAGGGCCTCGCCCACCCGGGTGGCACCCAGCAGCGTGCCGCCCAGTTCGGCCTCCAGCCCGGTCTGGTTGCCCGGCTGGTCGACAAAGTTGACCACCGGCAGGCCGAACAGGCTGCACAGCTTGACGTGGCGCTCCATCTTGTAGGCCGCCTGGGTGGTCATGGCGCCGCCCTGCACCTTGGGGTCGTTGGCGATCACACCGACCGGGATCCCGTTCAGCCGCGCCAGCGCGGTGATCACCGAGCCGCCCTGCCAGCGCCCGATCTCGAACACCGAGCCCTGGTCCATGACCGCCGCCAGGATGCGGCGCGGGTCGTAGATCTTGCGCCGGTCGCGCGGAATGGCGTCTTTCAGCCAGTCGTCGGCCCGGTTCGGGTCGTCGGTGGGCTGGGTGACCGGCGGCAGGTGAAAGACGCTGCGCGGCAGGTAGCTCAGGAAACGGCGCACCTGGGCCAGCGCGTCGGCTTCGTCCTCGGCCTCGTTGTGCACCAGCGCACTTTTGCGGTGCACGCGGTGGCCGCCCAGGTCGTTCTTGTCGACATCCTGCGCGTAGGCCTGGCGCACCACGTGCGGGCCGGCGGCCATCACCTGCGCCTGCTCACGCACCATCACCGAAAAGTGCGACGACAGCACCTTCACCGCGCCCTGCCCGGCGCAGGCGCCCAGCGCCACACCGACCACCGGCACCGTCTGCAGCAGTTCATTGGCGGGCCAGCTCGGGTATTCGGGAATCTTGGTGCCGCCGATCTGCATCAGCAGCTTGACGCTGCCACCGGCGGAATCGACCAGGCGGATCAGCGGAAAGCGCAGCTGGTGCGCCATGCGTTCGATGTAGATCCACTTGTCGGCAATCGTGGCCTCGGACGAGCCGGCGCGGATGGTGAAGTCGTCCACGTGCAGGCCCACCTTGCGGCCTTCGATCAGGCCGGTGCCGGTGATGGCATTGGTGGGATCGAGCCGCTCGAATGCGCCATCGCGGCTGTAGTGGCCCTTGCCGGTGATGCGGCCGAACTCACGGAACGTGCCTTCGTCCAGCAGCGCGGCAATGCGTTCGCGCGCATTCAGGCGACCGCTGGCCTTGAACTTGGCCAGGGCCTCGGGGCCGCCCATGGCCAGGCTGTGGGCGCGGCGCTGCGCCAGCTCGGCCAGTTCGGCGGCCCATTCGCCGGCAGGCTCGAAGGTCCGCGCGGCAGGCTGGGGGGGCGTCATTTGGCGGCGGCTCCGAGCGAGCCGACCAGTTGCTGCGTCGATGCCAGTTCGGATTGCAGATAGCGGTGCGAATCCACGTAGCCTTTGAACATCGGCTTGTTGCCCGATTTTTCGACCAGCGCGATCCATTCCGGCGAGGCGGCCACCTTGCGCAGCGCGTCTTCCCAGAAGCGGATCTGCTCGGCGTCCACCCCCGCCGGCAGCAACACGCCGTTGTAGCTCACGTAGTCGGCCGCCACGCCCTGCTCGCGCCAGGTTTTCACCCCCGCCAGCGGGCCGGTGCCGTGCTCGGGTGCGGCGCTCGCGATCATGCGCACCTTGCCCGCCTGCACCTGCGGCACGACGGTGGGGCCGGTGGCGGACACCACGTCCACATGGCCGCCCAGCAGCGCGGTCATCGACTCACCGGACGAGCGGAACGGCGCAATGGTGAGTTTGGCCACATCCACTCCGGCCGCCTGCAGCGGCTTGACGATGGCCAGGTGGGTGTTGAGTCCGCGCAGCGGGGCCACGGCAATCTTCAGCGCCGTGGGGTCGCGCTTGAGCGCATCGACCAGGTCTTTGGCCGTCCTGAGCGGTGAATCGGCCCGCACCGCGACCAGGGTGGTTTCTTCCACCAGCATGGCGACGGGCACGTACTCGCGCATGTCGGCCTTCAGGATGCCGGTCACCTGGCCGGCGATGCTGCCGGTGTGAAAGGTGCCCAGCACATGGGCGTTGCCGGGGGCGCGCTGCAGCTGCTGCAGCGCCAGCAGGCCGGCGGCACCCGGCTTGTTGTCGGCCACCACGGTCTGGCCGTTGACGAGCTTGAGGGTCTCCAGCGCGGTCTTGATGCCGCGGGCGTACAGGTCCACCGAGCCGCCGGCCGCGACGCCGATGACGTAGTTGATGTTCTGGGTCGGTTTCCAGCCGGCCTGGGCCCAGGCAGCGGGCGGCAAGGCCAGCGCACCGCCCACAAGGGCCAGCGATTGGCGGCGGTTGATAGCAGTGGATTTCATCGGGTTCTCCTGCGGGGGATACGGGTTGGGAAACGGATGGCGACGTGGGGCGTTCAAGGCCCGGCGGGCAGGCGTATGGCGCCGGCGGCTGCCAGCTCGGCGATGCGCTCGGTGCTGAGGCCCAGGTCTTCGGCCAACACCGCGCGGGTGTCGGCCCCGAGGTCGGGGCCGGTGTGGCGGATGCCGCCCGGCGTGGCCGACAGGCGCGGCACCACGCCGGACTGCGTGGTGTGGCCCAGCACCGGGTGCGGTACGGCCTGCAACATGTCGCGGGCGCGGAAGTGCGGGTCGGCGTAGATGTCGGCGATGGTGTAGACGCGGGTGGTCGGCACCTCGCCTTCGCGCAGCAGCGCCTCCAGCGGCTCGGCGTCGTGCTGGCGCGTCCAGTCGGCGATGAGGGCGTCAATGGCCTTCATGTTCTCCGGCCTGCCGCGTGCCTGGATGGTCTCGAAGCGCGGGTCGGTCAGCAATTCAGGTTGCCGCATCAGCGCCACCAGCCGGCGCCAGGTCGGCTGGCTGTTGGCGGCGATCAGCACCCAGCCGCCGTCGCGGGTGGGGTAGGAGCTGTTGGGCGCCATCGAGGGCAGGTTGGAGCCTTCGCGCATTGGCACCACACCCAGCTTTTCGTGCGCCGGCACGATGGGCTCCATCTGCGTGAACGCCGCCTCATACAGCGCCACATCGACCACCTGGCCTTTGCCGGTGCTGGCGCGGGCATGAATCGCGGCCATCGCTCCGAACGCGGCATAGACCGACGACAAATAGTCGGTGGTGGCCAGCGCCACCCGGGCGGGCGGCCGGTCGGGGTCGCCGGTCATGTGGCGCACACCGCCCACCGCCTCGCAAATGGCGCCGTAGCCCGGGCGTTCGGCGTACGGCCCGGTCTGGCCGTAGCCGCTGATGCGCACCATCACCAGGCCGGGGTTGCGCACCGACAGCGCATCATAGCCCAGGCCCAGGCGCTCCAGCACGCCCGGGCGGTTGTTTTCCACCAGGATGTCGGCGCCGGCGATCAGCTGGAAGGCGAGCTCGCGTCCGCCCGGCGTCTTCAGATCCAGAGCCACCGAGCGCTTGTTGCGCAGGATGGACGCCGCGTACAGCGACACGTCGCCGACATGCTGGCCCATCTGGCGTACCGGATCGCCCTCGGGCGGCTCGATCTTGATGACGTCGGCGCCGAAGTCGCCCAGCAGCCGGGTGCAGGCGGGCCCGGCAATGGTGGTGCAGATTTCGATGACCTTCAGGCCAGCCAGCGGGCCCGGAGTCGGCGTGGTGTTCATGGCTGGTCTCCTGGGTGGGCCGGCAACCCGAGCTGGCGGATGGCCTCTTCGCCGGATTCTTCAATGCGCTGTCGGGTCAGTGCGACCATGCGCTCGACGTCGCCGCGCGCCAGCGCGGTGGTCGCCTCGCGCCACAGCCGGGCCGAGCGCTGGCGGCGTTCCACCGAGGCCAGACCCAGCTTGCTGTAGCGCAGCGTCTGCAGCGACAGCGCCGTCAGCATGCGCTGCAAGCGGCGGTTGCCGCACTGGCGGGCGCACAGGATCATCAGCCGGTAGGCGGTCTCCGCGTAGTCGTCACCGCCGTCCTCCGCAGTGGACAGGACTTCCAGCCGGGTCACTCCGGCTTCCATCAGGGTCAGGATTTCCGGGCTGGGCCGCGCAGCAATCTTGCGCACCACCAGCTCAAAAAGACCAGCGCGCACTTCCAGCAGTTCCCGCAATTCGCTGGCGGTGAGATCGGTGACGATGGCGCCGCGGCGCGGCAACAGGGTGGCCAGCCCTTCGCGCTCCAGAATACGCAGCGCCTCGCGGATCGGTCCGCGGCTGACGGCAAACTCGTCGGCGAGCTCCTGTTCGCCGATGCGGGCACCCGGCGGCATGGCGCCTGACAGGATGCGGTCGCCCAGACGGGCGGCGATCTGCTCCGAAACGGTCAAGGTCGGGTCAGACTGGTCGGCGAAAAGGCGGAAGGCGACTGCGCCCTCCCACTGCGCAAACCGGTCGACGGGCAAGTCGGTGGTCTTCATGTCCGTGTCAGCCGATTTCCGCAATCACCTGGTCATCCGTGACAGCCTCGCCTTCGGCGACCAGAACCGCGTTGACCCGTCCGGCAGCGGGTGCACAGACCGGAATCTCCATCTTCATCGATTCGACAATCACCAGCGTGTCACCTTCGCTGACGGTCTGGCCCACCGCCACCTCGACCTTCCAGACACTGCCGGAAACTTCTGCATAGACCTTGGGCATGTGGATTCCTTTGCTTACGTTGTGATTGTTAACAATCTTAGCGAGATTAAAGCCCGAGGCCTCGCGGGTTTACCCGGGGTGCTTTGTCCGCGCCCGGGCCTGTCCAATCCATCGTCAAGCAAGGGCCATGCTGCGACAATTCCTGCCATGAGTCATGCGTACGTTCTCACCCTTTCCTGCCCGGACCGCCCGGGCATCGTTCATGCCGTCTCCGGTTTTCTGCTGGAGCGCGGCGGCAATATCGAAGAAGCCGCGCAATACAACGACCCGGACACCGGCCTGTTTTTCATGCGGGTGCAGTTCGCCTGCAATCAGGTCACCGACGAGGACCTGAAATTGCAGTTGCGGCTGTTTGCCGAGCCGTTCCGGATGCAGCTGAGCCTGCACACCCTGCGCCAGCCGATGCGGGCGGTCCTGCTGGTCAGCAAGGAAGGCCATTGCCTCAACGACTTGCTGTTCCGCTGGAAAAGCGGGCTGCTGCCGCTGGACATCCGCGCGATCATCAGCAACCACCGCGACTTCTACCAGCTGGCCGCCAGCTACAACGTGCCCTTCCACCACATCGTGGTCAACAAGGACAACAAGGCGCAGGCTGAGGCGCGGCAGTTCGAGATCATCGAGGCGGAAGGCGCCGAGCTGGTGGTGCTGGCGCGTTACATGCAGATCCTCAGCGACGAGATGTGCCGCAAGCTGGCCGGTCGCGCCATCAACATCCACCACAGCTTCCTGCCCAGCTTCAAGGGCGCCAAGCCCTACTACCAGGCGCACGACCGCGGCGTGAAGCTGATCGGCGCCACCGCCCACTATGTGACCGCCGACCTGGACGAAGGCCCGATCATCGAGCAGGACGTGGCCCGGGTGGACCACAGCAAGACGGTCGACGACCTCACCGCCATGGGCCGCGACACCGAAAGCCAGGTGCTGGCCCGGGCGGTCAAATGGCACAGTGAACACCGGGTGCTTCTCAACGGGCACAAGACAGTGATTTTCCGTTGACGCCGATGGCGCCCTGATCAACCCTCCGGAGGCTCGCATGGCCCTGCGCATCCCACCCATCCAGTGTCTGCTGACCTTCGAGGCGCTGGCGCGCCTGCGCAGCGTCACGCAGGCGGCCGAGGAACTGTGTGTGACGCCCAGCGCCGTCAGCCATCGGGTGCGCCAGCTGGAACAGATCCTGGGCACCAAACTTTTCGGGCGGGCGGATTTCTCGCTCACGACCGAGGGCAGCGAGTATCTGGCCCATGTCCGCGAGGGGCTGTCGGCGCTGGAGCGGTTTCCCAGCCAGGCGGCCAGCCCGGGGCGGCGCAAACTGCGCATCGCCGTGACACCGACCTTCGCCCGCTCCATCCTGATGCCGCGCTTGCGCCAGTTTTTCGAGGCCTATCCCGAAATCGACCTGACGCTGCAGGTCAGCATCCCACTGCTGGACGTGGTCGCCGAAGACGCCGATCTGACCATCCGCTTTGGCACCGGCCGGTATGCCGATGTGGAGCATGTCTGCCTGTTCAAGGACGAGGTCACCCCCCTGGCCTCGCCGGCCTGGGCGCGGGAGAACGGGCCCTTCGAACATGCCGCCGACCTGGAGGGCCAGACCCTGCTGCGCAGCCCGCTGGAGCCGTGGCGCACCTGGTTCGCCGCCCACGATCTGGACTGGCCGGAGCCGGTGGACGGATCCTCGTTCAACGACATCGGGCTGATGTGTGACGCTGCCGCGCAAGGCCTGGGCGTGGGACTAGTCCGGGTTCGCCTGGGTGCGCCCTGGCTGGAAAACGGATCGCTGGTGCGGCTTTACCCCCGCACCGTCCCCAGCCCCCATGCCCACTACCTGTGCTGGCGCACCGGCGCGATGGACCGGTGGGAATGCGCCACCTTCGCCCAGTGGCTGCGCCAGAGCTTGGCCTGAGCGCCCGCGCCGCAACACCTGTGCGTGGCCGGCCCCGCCCGCCGTGGCTTCACAAATGCGTGTTGCTTTCTTCACGCCGCGCGACCGGCTTCTGTCGTACAGTGACCACCACTGTCGTCCGGAGTGAGCCCCAATGAATCCTTCCACTTCCTTGCCCCAACCCACGGCACGTGCCCAGCGCCAGGCCGAGGTGGTGCAGGCACTGTCGGCCGTGTTGCCCGCCCATGCGCTGCTGTGGACACCCGAAGACACCGTACCCTACGAATGTGACGGCCTCACTGCCTATCGCGAACGCCCGCTGGTGGTGGCCCTGCCCGAGACCTATGAGCAAGTGCAGTCGGTGCTGCGATGCTGCCATGCACTGGACGTTCCGGTGGTCGCCCGCGGCGCCGGGACGGGCCTGTCGGGCGGTGCCATGCCCCATGCCCTGGGGGTGACCCTGAGCCTGGCGAAGTTCAACCGGATTCTGTCGGTGGACCCCGTCAGTTGCACTGCCGTGGTCCAAAGCGGAGTGCGCAACCTGGCCATCAGCGAAGCGGCGGCGCCGCACGGCCTGTATTACGCACCCGACCCGAGCAGCCAGATCGCCTGCACCATCGGCGGCAACGTGGCCGAAAACGCGGGCGGTGTGCACTGCCTGAAATACGGCCTGACCGTCCACAACGTGGTGCAGGTCAAGGGCTTCACCATTGATGGCGACGCTGTGACCTTCGGCAGCGAGGCACTGGACGCCCCCGGCTATGACCTGCTGGCCCTGGCCATCGGCAGCGAAGGCATGCTGGCGGTGACGACCGAAGTCACGGTCAAGCTGGTGCCCAAGCCGCAACTGGCACGCTGCATCATGGCCAGCTTCGACGACATCCGCAAGGCCGGCGACGCCGTCGCCGCCGTCATCGCCGCCGGCATCATCCCGGCCGGGCTGGAGATGATGGACAAACCCATGACAGCCGCCGTGGAAGACTATGTCCACGCCGGCTACGACCTGGAGGCCGAAGCGATCCTGCTGTGCGAGTCGGACGGCACGCCAGAGGAGGTTGAGGAGGAAATCGAGCGCATGTCCAGCGTATTGCGGTCCTCCGGCGCTATAAAAATTGCCGTCAGCCAGAGCGAGGCCGAGCGCCTTCGCTTCTGGAGCGGGCGCAAGAACGCCTTTCCGGCGAGCGGACGCATCAGCCCCGACTACATGTGCATGGACTCGACCATTCCGCGCAAGCGGGTCGCCGACATCCTGCTGGCCATTGCCGAGATGGAGAAGAAATACCAGCTGCGCTGCGCCAACGTCTTCCATGCCGGGGACGGCAACCTGCACCCGCTGATCCTGTTCGATGCCAACGATCCGGACCAGCTGCACCGTTGCGAGCTGTTCGGCGCCGACATCCTGGAAACCAGCGTCGCGATGGGCGGCACGGTGACCGGCGAGCACGGCGTGGGCATCGAAAAGCTCAACAGCATGTGTGTGCAGTTTTCGGCTGCGGAGAACGAGCAGATGTTCGGCGTCAAGCGCGCCTTCGACCCCAAGGGTCTGCTCAATCCGGGCAAGGTGATTCCGACCCTGAACCGCTGCGCCGAGTACGGCAAGATGCTGGTGCGCGGCGGAAAGCTGGCGTTCCCGGAGCTGGAGCGCTTCTGATTCCCGTCACTGCACCCATGGTCCCGCCCCCGTCGGCGCAGCGCTGACCCGGCACCCCAAGCGATGAACGCCTTGCGCGGACTGACCTGGCTGCTGGTGCTGCAGTCGATCGGCGAAGTGCTTTCCCGGGGGTTGCAGTTGCCGCTTCCCGGCCCGGTCGTCGGGCTGGTGCTGTTGCTTGGCGCGCTGAACTGGGCGCCGGTGCGCGACAGTGTGGCGGCGGTTGCCGACTTCCTGCTTGGCCACTTGTCGCTGCTGTTCGTGCCGGTGGGCGTGGGTGTGATGGTGCATCTGGACCTCT
This sequence comes from Burkholderiaceae bacterium, assembly GCA_016790575.1. Classification (GTDB taxonomy): domain Bacteria; phylum Pseudomonadota; class Gammaproteobacteria; order Burkholderiales; family Burkholderiaceae_C; genus JAEUOU01. The sequence continues at coordinate 56,215 of JAEUOU010000029.1, forward strand.
TGGGGCGCTACGGCCTGCGCCTGGCGGCAGTCGTGGTCGTATCGACCTGGATCGGGCTGGCCGTCACGGCCCTGCTGCTGCGAGCCCTGATACCCGTCGCCCAGTCCGAACTCCCGCCCCCCAACGAATCCGCAGGCCCCCAGTGAACGAGTTCGTCCAGCTGTGGGTCTACCTGTCGTCCACGCCGCTGTTCGGCCTGACCGCAACGCTGGTGGTGTATCTGCTGGCGCAGGCCTTGTATGTCCGCGCGGGACAGGCCGCCTGGGCCAACCCGGTGTTGTGGTCGGTGGTCGCGCTGGCGGCGGGACTGACGGCCACCGGCACCGCCTACCCCACCTATTTCTCGGGGGCGCAGTTCATCCATTTCCTGCTTGGGCCGGCCGTGGTCGCTTTGGCCTGGCCGCTGTGGCAGCGCCGCGCGGCGCTGCGCGCCCACGGCGGGCGTTTTGTCATCGCGGGGCTGGTCGGCGGCACCGCGGCAGCGGCCAGCGCGGTGGCGCTGGCCTGGGCGCTGGGACTGCCCACCGAAGTGATGCTGTCACTGGCGCCCAAGTCGGTCACCGCCCCGGTGGCCATGGGCGTGGCCGAAAAGATCGGCGGTGTGCCGGCCCTGGCGGCCGTGTTTGCGGTGCTCACCGGCATGGTCGGCGCGCTCAGCGGCAAATATCTGTTTGATGCGCTGGGCATCGGAACCGACGCCCCCGGCTGGATGGCCCGCGGCTTCGCCTTGGGCACGGCCGCCCACGGGATTGGCGCGGCACGCGCGCTGCAGGTCCACCCCGACGCCGGCGCCTGGGCGGCCTTGGCGCTGGGACTGCAGGTGGTAATGGCGGCAGTGCTGATTCCGCTGGTGGCCGGCTGGTTCTGAATTGCGGCGGCCCAAGGAAATCCCCGGCGCCGGAAAGAAAAAAGCCTCCCGCAGGAGGCCGTCGGGCGCTTTGCACCGTACTCAGGCCGGCACCGCCACCTTTTCCGCCGCGCCGATGCCCAGCCGGTCCAGCGCGGCGGCCAGATGCGCCACGGTGCGGTCCACGTGGTGCCACTTTTCCAGGCCGAACAGGCCGACCCGGAAGGTCATGAAATCGGCCGGCTCGTCGCACTGCAGCGGCACGCCGGCGGCGGTCTGCAGGCCTTCAGCCAGGAACTTCTTGCTGTTGTGGATCTCGGGGTCGGTGGTGTAGCTCACCACCACACCCGGCGCCTTGAAGCCTTCGGCCGCCACACTGGGGATGCCGCGGCTTTCGAACAGCGCGCGCACCCGGGTGCCCAACGCCAGCTGCTCGGCGCGCACCTTGTCGAACCCGTAGGCCTCGGTCTCGACCATCACCTCGCGCAGGCGGGTGAGCGCGTCGGTGGGCATGGTGGTGTGGTAGGCGTGGCCGCCGTTTTCATAGGCTTCCATGATCTGCAGCCACTTCTTCAGGTCGCAGGCGAAGCTGGAGCTGGTGGTGCCGTCGATGGCGGCGCGGGCGCGCTCGCTGAGCATCACCATGGCGCAGCAGGGCGAGCTGCTCCAGCCCTTCTGCGGCGCGGACACCAGCACGTCCACGCCGGTGGCTTCCATGTCGACCCACATCGCGCCGGAGGCGATGCAGTCCAGCACGAACAGGCCGCCCACCTCATGCACCGCGTCGGCCACGGCCTTGAGGTAGTCATCGGGCAGGATCATGCCGCAGGCGGTTTCCACATGGGGGGCAAACACGACGTCGGGCTTCTTGTCGAGGATGGTGGCCACCACGTCGGCGATCGGCGCGGGCGTCCAGGGCGCCTGGCTGCCGGTGCCGGTGCGGCGGGCCTTGAGCACGGTGGACTCGGCCGGAATGCGGCCCATGTCGAAAATCTGCGTCCAGCGGTAGCTGAACCAGCCGTTGCGGATGACCAGCACCTTCTTGTCACCCGCGAACTGGCGCGCCACCGCTTCCATGCCGAAGGTGCCACTGCCGGGCACCAGCACCGCCGACTTCGCGTGGTACACCGTCTTCAGGATGCGCGAGATGTCCTTCATCACGCCCTGGAAGCTTTTCGACATGTGGTTCAGGGCGCGGTCGGTGTAGACCACCGAAAATTCGAGCAGGCCGTCGGGATCGACGTGGGGCAACAGGCCGGGCATGGGAGTCTCCTTGGAAACGGGCGGTCAGGCTCTGGGGGCGCCGCCCGGAAAAACAGCCTGCCAGCTTAGCACGCAGCCCGTCGATCCCGTCACCCGGCGGGCTTACCAGGTATCGATGAAACGCGCCCCGCCCTCGCCCACCCGGCTGCCTGCCAGGGAGCGGGCCAGCCAGGCGCGGGTGTCGGCGGGGTCGATGACGGCGTCGATTTCCAGCGTGGCGGCCATGTTGAGGGCGCTGCCGGCTTCGTAGTGCTGCGCCACCAGGCGCTCGAACAGGGCGTCGCGCTCGGGCCCTTCGGGCACGGCGTCGAGTTCCTTGCGGTAGCCCAGGCGCACCGCGCCTTCCAGGCCCATGCCGCCGAACTCGCCGGTGGGCCAGGCCACGGTGGCCACCGGTGCGTGAAAGCCGCCGCCCGCCAGGCCCATGGCGCCCAGGCCATAGCCTTTGCGCAGCACCACGGCAAACACCGGCACCCGCAGCGCGGCGGCGGTGACAAACAGGCGGCTGACATGGCGCACCTGGGCCGTGGCTTCGGTGTCGGGCCCGACCATGAAGCCGGGCGTGTCGACCAGGCTGACCACCGGCAGGCCGTGGGCGTTGCACAGCTGCAGGAAACGCGCGGCCTTGTCCGCCGCGTCGGCGTCGATGGCGCCGCCCAGGTGCTGCGGGTTGCTGGCCAGCACCCCCACGGCGCGGCCTTCGATGCGGGCCAGCGCGGTGTGGATGCCCACGCCGAAACCGGTGCGCAGTTCCAGCAGACTGCCCTGGTCCACCAGGCCACGCAGCGCGGCGCGGGTGTCGTAGACGCGCAGGCGGTTCTCCGGCACCACATCGCGCAGCAGGCGCGCATCGGGCGCGATCCAGTCTTTCAGCCGGCCCTGGAAAAACGACAGGTAGTGCCGCGCCGCCGCCACGGCCTGCGCCTCGTCGTCCACCAGGAGGTCGATCACGCCGTTGCGGTGCTGCACGTCCGACGGGCCGATCTGCTCCGGCCGGAACACGCCCAGGCCGCCGCCTTCCACCATGGCCGGGCCGCCCATGCCGATGTTGCTGCCTCGGGTGGCGATGATCACGTCGCTGCAGCCCAGCAGCGCGGCGTTGCCGGCAAAGCAGCGCCCGGCGGCGATGCCCACGACCGGCACCTGGCCCGACAGGCGGGCGTAGCTGGCAAAGGTGGCCACGTGCAGCCCGGCCACGATGGGCATGTCCACATCGCCCGGGCGGCCGCCACCGCCTTCGGCGAACAGCACCACCGGCAGTTTCTGCGCCAGCGCGATGCCCAGCAGGCGGTCGGTCTTGGCATGGTTGCGAAAGCCCTGGGTGCCGGCCAGCACGGTGGCGTCGTAGGCCAGCACCGCCGTGCGGCTTTGCTCCGGGCCGTGGATCAGCCCGTTGACACTGCCGATGCCGGTGACCATGCCGTCGGCCGGGGTGTTGCGGACCAGGTCGTCCTGGCTGCGGCGGCTGCGCTGGGCGGCGACGGCCAGCGCGCCGTATTCCAGAAAGCTGCCCTCGTCGCACAGGTCGGCGATGTTCTCCCGCGCGGTGCGCTGGCCCTGCGCGTGGCGGCGCGCCACGGCCTCGGGACGGGCGGCGTCCTGCGTGAAGGCGAGGCGCTCTTGCAGGCGCTGCAGGTCGACCCGGACGGCGGGGGCGGGGCTGGCCAGCCCGCCTAGAAGGAAATTTTCGGTGTTTTCTGGCGATACCCCGCGTGAAATGGTCGATTGACGCTCCCAAATCAGGAGTATTTCGCTCTCATCCACCGTATCGCCCACGGCGTGCAGAAGACGCTGTATCTGCCCGTCCGCCTCGGCACGCAGTTCGTGCTCCATCTTCATGGCTTCCAGAATCACGACGACATCGCCTTGGCGTACGGCGTCGCCCGGTGCCACCAGCCACTGGACGATCTGGGCTTGCAGGGGGGAGCGGAGTTCGGTCATGGCGCGATTGTGTCCGCCGCCGGGTGAGCGCTGCCGTCCTGCCGGCGACAGGCCGCGGCGTCCCGCTCGCGCCGGCCGACAGGTCACTCTAAAGCGCGCCGCGCCCCGAATCGGTCAAAGCCCGGTCGGCGGTGTGGCGATACGGTGCCGACTTCGCCTGCCGTGCCGACAATCCGGCCTGTCTTTGTCCACAACGCGCTGTTGATCATGATCCGACTGCTTCCGGCCCCGGTGCGGGGCGTTCTGGCCACGTTCGCCCTGGTGCTGAACACGCTGTTCTGGTGCTGGTTCCTGTTTGTGGCGTCCTTGCTCAAGGTCCTGCTGCCGTGGACCGCCGCCCGCCGTCGTCTGCGCGACTTCATGCACTGGGTCGCGCGGCAGTGGATTGCCGGCAACTCGGCCTGGATGGCCGCCGTGGGGCACATCACCTGGGATGTCGAAGGCCTGCCCCCGCCGGACCCGTCCCGCTCGTGGCTGGTGACCAGCAACCACCTCAGCGCGGTGGACATTTTTGCGCTGCAACACCTGTTCAACGGACGCTTGCCCATGCTCAAGTTCTTCCTCAAGCAGGTACTGATCTGGGTGCCGGTGATCGGGCTGTGCTGGTGGGCGCTCGAATTCCCGTTCATGAAACGCTACACCCGCGCCTACCTGGAAAAGCACCCGGAAAAACGCGGACAGGACCTGGCCACCACCCGCGTGGCCTGCGAACGGTACAAGACCAACCCGGTGTGTGTGTTCAATTTTCTGGAGGGCACGCGGTTCACCCCGGCCAAACATGCCGCCCAGGGCTCGCCGTTCCGGCACCTGCTCAAGCCCCGCGCCGGCGGCATCGCCTTTGTGCTCGACGCCATGGGCGAGCAGCTTGCCGGGCTGGTGGACGTGACGGTGTACTACCCCGGCGGGCGCACCACCTATTGGGATCTGGCCTGCGGCCGGGTGCCCCGCATCGTGGTGCGGGTGCGTCCCCGCGAGATCCCGGCGCAATTCCTGGGCCGCAGCTACGAGGAAGACGCCGCCTACCGCGCCGAATTCCAGCAGTGGGTCAATACCCTGTGGCAGGAAAAGGATGCCCTGCTGGAGCAACTGCGGGCGGGCTGAGACGGCGCCCCGGCAGCTTCTGGCCGCAACGGACCGGTCAGCCCGACGCCCCCGGCGGCGGCACCGGCAACAGCGGTGCCTGCCCGTCGATTTTCGGCGCGCGACGGTCCAGGTCCACCAGCAGGCGGCGGCGACTGGCCGGCGGGCCGTGGTCCAGCGCCGCGCCCAGCACCTGCAGGGCCGCAGCCAGGGGCAGGCTGTCCGGGCCCAGGCGCCCCTGCGCGATGCGCAAGCCCACCTGGGCCGGCGTCAGCCCCCAGCGCTCGCCGGAGCGCAAGGCGGCCGCAAACAGCGCCGAAGCCAGGCTGTCGGCCGCGCCCCAATCGCCCGGCGTCTCGGTCAACACCACCGCCAGTTCATGAAACGACCAGCGGCCCACATGGCCGCCGGGACGCACGGCTGCCGCCATCAGTTCGTGCAGGAAATGCTCCAGGGCGACCGCATCCAGCTCCAAGACGGCCGCACCGCCGGGCCGCAGCCCCTCGCAGCGCAGCAGCAGCACGGCCCGCTTTGATTCTGGCGGCGCGGCGGCCAGGCGGGTCAGCAGTGACTCACGGGTTTCGCCCGCCGTGCCGGTCGCCCGGCGCAGTTCGTCAAGGCTGTAGTCCACCAGCGCCTGCCGCCGTTCCAGCAGCACCAGGCCCCGCAGGCTGCAGCTCAGCTCGACCAGCGCAGTCACCGAAATCGCCAGCAGCATCCAGGGCTGGTAGGCCATCAGCCCGGCAATTCCCAGGGTGGTGAGCCCCACGCCGACCGTCAGCGGCGCGAATCCGCCCAGCAGCCACAGCGCCGGCCGGTTCGCCGTGCGCCAGGCCACCCCGACAGCCGCCCACCCCACCACAAAAGCCACCGCCACGACCAGGTGGGACACCAGCTGGTGCAATGCCACGCCGAGCGCCATGCCTGCCAGCCCGGCCAGCGGCCCGGCCACGCCCAACACAGCCAGCACCCGCGACAGCCGGGGCGCGCGCAACTCCAGGGCAAACGCCGCGCGCGCCAGCAACAAGGCCAGCCCGGCAGCGGCACAGGCCAGCGCGGAGGCAATGGGCCCGCGCCAGGGTGACAGGGCGGGCCACAGCCAGTCTTCGAACCAGCCGTTGATGACAATGGCCGCCGAGGCCACCGTCAGACACAACAAGCCATACACCGCCCAGGTCAGGCTGCGCCGGCGCGCGGCCTGGACCAGCGCGGCCGTGGCGGCCAGCGCCGCCATCAGCAGGCAGGCGGCCGCCAGGACCCGCTGCGCGGCCACCGCGCGGGTCCAGTCGCCCTGGTCCCACAGGCGCAACTGCCCGTGCACCGGGGTCGCACTGCGCAGCCACAGGTAAGCCGTCTGCGGCGCGCCGGACGGCGCGATGGCAAATGTCACCGGAAAGCGGCTGCCCGCCAGCCGACCGGCGGGCGGCAGCGCGGTCCCCGCCGGCTCGGACATCCAGCGGCCGGACGCGTCGGCGCGCAGCAAGCGGGCATTGCGCACCGTGGGATGGGTCAGCTCCAACAGGCGGTGCCGATCCGACGGCGCCAGTTCCAGCCGCAGCCAGCCGGCCTGACCTGGCGGCACCTGCACCGCCGGGTCGGTGCGCACCGGCGCAGCAGCCAGCGCGGCCATGGCCGGCTCCAGCGCGTCGGGCGAGGGGTCCGTCGCCAACCAGACGCCCGCAATCCGCAGCATGCCCGTCTCGTCCGCGCCGGCCGGCGCGGCCAGCACCGCGAGGGCACACGCCCCCAGCAGCCGAACCCAGCGCCCGAACGCGGCCAATGCAGTCATGGGCGGACATTGTGCCCATCAACCCCCACCTTTGCGCGATCGCCTCCGGCCGCATGCCCGCAGGGCAGAACTGATCCACAGGTCGCAAGGTCCGCAATGACTCTGCTTTTCAGAGCAACAAGTCACCTTTTTCTGCTGGGTATGGGCAGTTTTCACCCATTTTTCGCTCAGCCCAGCGTCATCAGGCTGGCATTGCCGCCCGCGGCCGCGGTGTTGACACTCAGGGCCCGCTCCATCACCAGCCGCTCCAGCGGCACGGCGGGGTCGCCGGGCTCCAGCGCGATCAAGGTCACCAACGGACCGGGGCGCTGCGCCAGCTCAGCGAGCAGCCCCAGGCGGGCCTCGCGGTCGCCGTGGTGCAGCACGGCGTCGACCGCGGTGGCGGGGGAGCGCCAGTCGGCCACCCGGGTGATGTGGGCCTGCACGTCCAGCGGCAGGCTGTCGTGCAAGGCACCGGTGGCCGGGTCTGTCGGCCAGAGCGCCTGCGCACCCACGGCCAGCATGGCGGCCAGCTGGGTCAGGCGGTCGTTGTCCGTGTCCGCCAGGCCCAGCACCCGCTCGCGCGGCAGCACGCGGTAGACGTTGCGCTCGCCCGTCGGCCCGTCCAGCCGCCGCGCCAGGCCCGCCGGTGACTCGGCCGCGAAGCGCGCGCACTGCTGCGCCAGCGGCAGACGCCCATGCGCCGCCGCCCAGTCGGCCAGCGCCTGCAGCGCCGGCGGCCGACACACCGTGTCGCCGGCGGGCCCGTCGGCCTCAGCCCCGCAGGCCCGCACCGCCTCGCGCGCGGCGCCCTGCGGCCGGTGCGACAGCAGGCGCAGCAGCGCCAGCGGCCCGCCTGCCTTGGGGCCGGTGCCCGACAGGCCCTCGCCGCCAAAGGGTTGCACCCCCACCACGGCACCCACCATGTTGCGGTTCACATACAGGTTGCCCACAGTGGCCTGCGCGGTGACGCGCGCGATCGTCTCTTCGATGCGGGTGTGCAGGCCCATGGTCAGGCCGTAGCCCAGGCGGTTGATCTGGCCGACCAGTGTGTCCAGGGCCTCGCGGCGCCAGCGCACCACATGCAGCACCGGGCCGAACACCTCGCGGCCGAGTTCGTCCACCCGCTCCAGCTCGATCAGCGTGGGCGGCACAAAGGTGCCGTGCGCCACGGCGTCGGCGCCAGCCGTGGCGCGGAACACCGGCCGGCCCTTCGCGGCCAGGGCCGTGACGTGCGCCTCGATGCCGTCGCGCGCCTCGGCGTCGATGACCGGGCCCACGTCGGTGTCCAGCCGCGCCGGGTTGCCCAGTCGCAGTTCGGCCATGGCGCCGCGCAGCATGGCCAGCACCCGGTCGGCCACGTCCTCCTGCACACACAGCAGGCGCAGCGCCGAACAGCGCTGGCCGGCGCTGTCAAACGCGGAGGCGAGCACATCGGCCACCACCTGCTCGGCCAGCGCGGACGAGTCCACGATCATGGCGTTCTGCCCGCCGGTTTCGGCGATCAGCGGCACCGGGCGGCCGTCGGCGCCCAGGCGGCGGGCCAGGCTGGCCTGCAGCAGCCGCGCCACCTCGGTGGAGCCGGTGAACATCACGCCCGCCGTGCGCGCGTCGGCCACCAGTGCGGCGCCGACGCGGGCGCCGTCCCCCGGCAGCAGCTGCAGCACATCGGCCGGCACCCCGGCGGCGTGCAGCAGCCGCACCGCTTCGGCGGCCACCAGCGGGGTCTGCTCCGCCGGCTTGGCCAGCACCGGGTTGCCGGCGGCCAGCGCGGCCGCCACCTGGCCGGTGAAGATGGCCAGCGGAAAGTTCCACGGGCTGATGCACACCACCGGGCCCAGCGGGCCATGGGTGGCGGGGTCGAAACCCCGCGCCTGGACGGCGTAGTAGCGCAGGAAGTCCACCGCCTCGCGCACCTCGGCCACCCCGTTGGCCAGGGTCTTGCCGGCTTCGCGGGCCAGCAGGCCCAGCAGTCGGGGCATGGCGGCCTCCAGCGCGTCGGCGGCGTGCAGCAGGGTGTCGGCCCGCTGCGGCGGCGGCGTGGCGGCCCAGCGCGGGGCTGCTGCCGTCGCGGCGGCCAGCGCGGCCTCGACATCGGCGGCGCTGGCCTCGGCCACCGTGCCCACGGTGTCCCGGTGGTCGGCCGGGTTGCGCACCGGTTGCGGCGCCAGCGGCTGCGCCACGCCGGCCACTTGCGGCGCGGCGTGCCAGGCCTGGGCGGTGCTGGCGGGCAGCGCGTCGGCCAGGGCGCGCAGGGTGGCCTCGTTGGCCAGGTCCAGCCCGGCGGCGTTGACCCGCGCCGCGCCGTACAGGGCGCGCGGCAGCGGGATGCGCGGATGCGGCAGCCCGGCCTGGCCTTCCTGCGCGGCCAGCGCCCGCGCCGCAGCCACCGGGTCGGCCACCAGTTCCGTCAGCGGCACCGACGGGTCGGCGATGCGGTTGACAAACGAGGTGTTGGCACCGTTTTCCAGCAGCCGGCGCACCAGATAGGCCAGCAGCGTTTCATGGGTGCCCACCGGCGCGTAGACACGGCAGGGCCGCGCCAGGCCGCCCGCGGCCACCGGACCGACCACCTGTTCGTACAGCGGCTCGCCCATGCCGTGCAGGCACTGGAACTCGTACTGGCCGGCGTAGAAATTTGCGCCCGCCAGCTGCACGATGGCCGCCACGGTGTGGGCGTTGTGGGTGGCGAACTGCGGGTAGATCGCGTCGGGCGCGGCCAGCAGCGCCCGCGCGCAGGCCAGGTACGACACGTCGGTGTGCAGCTTGCGGGTGTAGACCGGGTAGCCGTCCTGGCCGTCCTGCTGGGCGCGCTTGATTTCGCTGTCCCAGTAGGCGCCCTTGACCAGGCGGATCATCAGCCGGTGGCCGCTGCGCCGCGCCAGGTCCACCAGCCAGTCCACCACCGCCGGGCAGCGCTTCTGGTAGGCCTGGATCACAAAACCGATGCCGTTCCAGCCCGCCAGCGCGGGCTCCAGGCACAGACGCTCCAGCAGATCCAGCGAGAGTTCCAGCCGGTCGGCCTCTTCGGCGTCGATGTTCAGACCGATGTCGTGGCGCCGGGCGCGCACGGCCAGGTCACGCAGGCGCGGGTACAGCTCGTCCATGACCCGCGCACGCTGGGCGCGGCTGTAGCGCGGGTGCAGCGCCGACAGCTTGATGGAAATGCCCGGGCCGTCGTAGATGCCGCGCCCGGCCGCCGCCTGGCCGATGGCGTCGATGGCGGCTTCGTAGGCGGCCAGGTACCGCGCCGCATCGTCGGCGGTGAGGGCGGCCTCGCCCAGCATGTCATAGGAATAACGAAAGCCCTGCGCCTCGCGCACCCGGGCGTGATCCAGCGCCTGGGCGATGGTTTCGCCGGTGACGAACTGCTCGCCCATCAGCCGCATGGCCATGTCCACACCCTTGCGGATCAGCGGTTCGCCGCTTTTGCCGACCAGCCGTGTCAGCGCGGCCGACAGGCCGGCCTCGCTGTGGGTGGCCACCAGCTTGCCGGTCAGCAACAGGCCCCAGGCGGCGGCATTGACAAACAGCGACGGGCTGCGCCCCAGGTGGGCCTCCCACTGGCCCTGGGCGATCTTGTCGCGGATCAGCGCGTCGCGGGTGCCGGCGTCGGGGATGCGCAGCAGCGCCTCGGCCAGGCACATCAGCGCCACCCCTTCCTGCGAGGACAGCGCAAATTCCTGCAGCAGCCCCTGCACGATGCCGGCGCGGCCGGCGGCGCGTTTGCGGGTGCGCAGCGTGTCGGCCAGGCGCAGCGCCAGGCCTTGAGCGGCCTCGGCCTGCGGCGCCGGCAGCTGCGCGCGGGCCAGCAGCGGCGCCAGCGCCTCGGGCTCGGGGCGGCGCCAGGCGGCGGTGATGGCGGCGCGCAAGGGGCCGGGGGCCGCCGGTTCAACGGCCAAGGCGTCGTACGCCGGGGCGGCGGCGAGGGACGAGGTTTCAGGGGTGTGGGTGGACATGGAACACTCCGGTGCGGGCGGTCAACAAACAGGCAGATCGCCAATGATTACGGCATATTGGCCGAATAGATCACCAAATACTCAGGCATCATCCGATTAAAATTCGGCCAGCACTGGTCTTTTCGCTGTTGCCATGAACGATTCCCCCGAAACGCTGGACCGCATCGACCGCCGCATCCTCGCCGCGCTGCAGGCCGACGGCCGCCTGACCAACCTGAAACTGGCCGAATCGGTGGCACTGTCGCCAACGGCGGTGCTGGCGCGGGTACAGCGCCTGACGCGCGAGGGCTACATCCTGGGCTATGAGGCGCGGCTGAACCCGCTCAAGCTCGGGCGCGGGATGATGGTGTTTGTGGAGGTGCTGCTGGACCGAACCACCCCCAATGTGTTCGACCAGTTCAAGGCCGCGGTGCAGGTGCACGACGCGATCATGGAATGCCACATGGTGGCGGGCGGCTTTGACTACCTGCTCAAGACCCGCGTGGCCGACATGGCCGCCTACCGCGACTTTGCCGGCACCGTGCTGTGGCAGCTGCCCGGCGTGCGCGAAACCCGCACCTACGCCGTGATGGAAGAGGTCAAGAACACCACGCGGCTGCCGGTGTAGCCCGCGGGCGGGGGCTGGTCGCTGCGCTGGCATCCGGTGAAAATGGGGCTCTTGTCCTGGAGGTAGTCTCATGAAAACCCGTCTTGTTCTCGCCGGCGCCGTTCTGGCCGCCGCCGCCACCCACGCCCAGTCCATCAAACCCGGCCTGTGGGAGCATGCCTTCACCATCAAGAGCGCCAGCGGCCAGATGGAAGGCGCGATGGCCGAGATGCAAAAGCAGATGGCCGCCCTGCCACCGGACCAGCGCAAGATGATGGAACAGATGATGGCCCAGCAGGGTGTGGGCATGGGGCCCAAAGGCCAGAGCGTGAAGATCTGCATCACGCCGGAGGAAGCCGCCCGTCAGGAAGTTCCGGCCGCCGAAGGCAACTGCACCCAGAAGGTGACGCAGCGCAGCGGCAGCACCATCAAGGTCAGTTTCAGCTGCGCGGACAAACCGCCCTCCAGCGGCGAGGCGGAAATCACCTTCCAGGGCGCGACCGCCTACACCAGCAAAGCCGTGGTGCGCACCACGGTGGACGGCAAACCCGAGCGCATGGACATGACCAGCAACGGCAAATGGCTGTCCGCCGACTGCGGCGCCGTCAAACCGGTCAGGCGGTGAGCCCGCGCAGGCGGCCAGCAGGGTTCCTTCAGCGCCCTGGTGCGCGGCCGCTTGATGCCGGCTATCGTCAAAGGGAACAAGAAACGCAACCCCACGCCGCCACACCAGGCTGTCGCCGGTGGGGGTGGCGGTAGCGCCGGTTGTCCAATGCCAGGCGGTGATCTGGCGGGACAGGGTCTGGCCGGCTGGGCCAGAACGCTATGCCCGTGATAGCGCAAAGCGACCTTTTTACGCTGGGTAGGGGCTGTTTTGGCCTTGAATCAGGCGAAGAGAGCGGCTTGGGGTTGATTCCAATCCAAGTCTGGGCCATGAGGAGTATTCATCCGGCGGCGACAGCGCCACCGCCCAAGACTAGCGTGCGCCTTCTCGCAAACGATGGTCTGCGAAAAGCCTTGCTGAAAAGATAGAGCGAAATAGCGTCGATGTGGCCGGGGAGTTCTCGAAAGCCGTTCTCGGTTCAAACGGCTTTGAACGGCGAGTTTCAAGAACGCTGGACGGTTGCCAGCGGCAAGAACAGGGTCAGCGGCGCGTCTGGCAAGGCAATGAAGCCGTGATGCCGGTAGAACGCCGCTGCCGCCTCGTCCTTGGCGTCCACCACCATGGCGAAGGCGGCAATCGCCGAACGGGCGGCACGGACGAGCGCATCGGCCAGCAGAGCGCCACCAAGACCTTGGCCTTTGAATGCCTGATCGACAGCCAAACGCCCCATGCGAACGGCGGGCACCGTCGGATAGCGCGGCAGCTTCTTGCCAGTGCTGGCTGGAAGATCGGCCAGCAGCAGGCTCGCCGATGCCAAGGTGTAGTAGCCCGCGATGCGCTGCCTGTCTGCCAAGGCCACGAAACAGGCAGCCACGCGGCGGCGAATGTCCTGGGTAACTTGTTCTTTCAGGTAGCGATTCAGCGGCTCCGAATCACTGCGGAAGGCTGTACGGTCATGCGTTGCATCAAGCGGCGCGAGAAGAAACGGGGCACCGCTCATTCGGTGCGCAGGAGCTTGCTACGACGGGCGAAGGCACGTTCCAAAGCAGGGGCCGGTTTCGGTGGCGACAGTAAAGCTTGCGCAAAGCATTCCTGATCGGACAGCGACAGGCGGATAACCTCGGCTTGCTCGATGGCGCGTTGCGCTGCGTCCTGCACGGCAGACACCACGAAATCGGTCATGGTGCGGCCTTGAAGCTCGGCCGCACGCTTGAGCATCGAATGCAAATCGGTGCTGATCCGGGCTTCGAGACGGGCGGTAGATATGGCGACGGGCATAGTTTTGGCCTCCTGATGTCATTTATACGGCAAATTGCCGTACGAATCAAGGCGGACTTTTCGGTGGTTCCGGATTACCGTGCCTTGTTTTCCGTTGGATCCGCCCTGATGAACCGTCCGATCTGCGGGTCGTACCAGCGTGCGCTCAGGTACAGCAACTGAGAGTCCTGACCCCAGTACTCCCCCGCAAACAGATGGCTTTGCTGCCAGCCGCCGGCGGGGGCGCTGGTTGTCCAGTGCCAGGCGGTGATCTGGCGGGACAGGGTCTGGCCGGCTGGGCTAGAACGCTATGCCCGTGATAGCGCAAAGCGACCTTTTTGCGCTGGGTATTGCCGATTCCGGCGACATTTTTCCAGCGGAGGCCCGGACCGGCCGTTCACGGCGGTGCCGGCGCCGGAACGCGGGCGTGCGCTGGCGCTACCATCGGCGCATGCTGCGATATCACACCATCCCCGTTACCCCGTTTCAGCAAAACGCGTCCCTCGTCTGGTGCGATGAGACGAAGCAGGCCGCCGTGATCGACCCCGGGGGCGATCTGGACCTGCTGATCGCCGAGGCGGCGCGTCTGGGGGTGACGCTGACGCAAATCTGGCTGACCCACGCCCACATCGACCATGCCGGCGGTACGGCTGAGCTGGCCAAAAGGCTGTCGCTGCCCATCGTGGGGCCGCATCCGGGCGACCAGTTCTGGATCGACGGGCTGCCCCAGCAAGGGCTGATGTTCGGGTTTCCGCGTTGCGAGCCGTTTACGCCCACGCGCTGGCTGCACGACGGCGACACGGTTTCCATCGGCCAGCAGACGCTGGCGGTGCGCCACTGTCCGGGGCACACGCCGGGGCATGTGGTGTTCCATTCACCCGACATCCAGCGCGCCTTTGTCGGTGACGTGCTGTTTGCCGGCAGCATCGGGCGCACCGATTTTCCCCAGGGCGACCATGAGCAGCTGCTCGACAGCATCCGCACCCGGCTGTGGCCCATGGGCGACGAGACGGTGTTCATCCCCGGCCACGGCCCGGAAAGCAGCTTTGGCCGCGAGCGGCGCACCAACCCGTTCGTGCGCGACCGGTGACGCCGGAAATTGCGGCAAATCGGCCCATACCCAGCGCAAAAAGGTGCTTTTTTGCTATCTTTCAGATAGCGGATTCGATGCCGCCCACACCCCAGTCCAGCGCCCGCGCGGCGCCCGCCAGCGCGGGTGAGCCGGGCGTTTCGATCAGCCAGACCGGAATCGCCGCCAGATAGGGCGCGAAGCGGCCATGGGCCTCAAAACGGGCCCGAAAGGGCGATCGCATCAGGTAGTCACCCCAGCGGGGCAGGATGCCACCTCCCAGGTACACGCCGCCTCGGGCTCCCAGGGTCAGCGCCAGGTTGCCCGCCACGGTGCCCAGCCAGGCGCAAAACAGATCCAGCGCCTCGCGGGCGTGGGCGTTGCGATTGCGGATGCCGGCGTCGGACAAGGCGGCGATGTCGCCGGCCAGCGCCGGATCGGGCGCTTCGCCGTCGAGCGCGGCCAGCGTGTCATACAGCAGCCCGAGACCGGGCCCGGACAGCACCCGTTCGGCAGAAACATGCCCGAACCGGTGCGCCAGCCGGGCCAGCACCGCGGCCTCGCGGGCGGTGGTGGCCGGCAGGGTGACATGCCCGCCCTCGCCCTCCAGCGGAACCCAGCCGGTACCGGACGGAACCAGCCCCGAGACGCCCAGCCCGGTACCAGGCCCGAGCACCGCCACGGCCTGGCCGGGCCGGGGCGCGCCGCCGCCGACCGCGCGCAGGGCCGCGGGCGGCAGGTCGGGCACGGCCAGCGCCAGCGCGGTGAAATCGTTCAGCACCCGCAGACGGCGCAGACCCAGCGCGTGGCGCAGCTGCGCCACGGACCAGGACCAGGGGTGGTTGCTCAGCGACACGGTGTCACCCAGTACCGGTCCGGCCACTGCCAGCGCCGCCTCGGTGACCGGTTCGGCCGGGTGCGCGGCCAGCATGGCGCGGATCGCCGCCTCCGGCGAGCTGAACGCGCCGGTGGGCACCCGGCCCAGCTCCCGCAGGGGCAGGCCCGGCCCGGCGGACAGGGCAAAGCGGGCGTTGGTGCCGCCGATATCGGCCAGCAGGCGGGCCCCGGCGGTCGGTGCAGATGCGGCGATCATGATGCAGCGCAGTGTAGCGACACCACTCGGTGCCAGAATGGGGTCTGCCGCGCCTTGCCGTCCGTTGCCGAGTCCCATGTCTTTTGCCACTGCTTCGCCGTCTGCCGATTTGCCGTCCACCGCGACGGGACCCGCCACGGGGACCGACTGGATCGGCGAGCTGGACGCCTGGTTGCTGGCCGAAGGCCGCCACCGCCGCCCCTGGCAGAAGCTGGGCGCCCACCCGGTGTGCTGGAACGGGGTCGACGGCACCGCGTTTGCGGTCTGGGCGCCCCATGCCCGGGCGGTTTCGGTGGTGGGCGACTTCAACGACTGGGACGCTCGCCGTGACCCGTTGCGGCTGCGCCCCGAATGTGGCGTCTGGGAGCGCTTTGTGCCGGGTGCAACGGCCGGCGCGCTCTACAAGTTCGACCTCACCGATGGTCACGGCGAGCGGGTTCTGAAGGCCGATCCTTGCGCCCGCGCCAGCGAAGGCCCGCCCGGGAACGCCTCGCGGGTCTGCGCACAGGTGGATGTGCAGCCGCGCCTTCCCCCGCACTCGCCGCAGTCCCCCATGTGCATCTATGAGGTGCACGCCGGCTCCTGGCGCCGCCCGGGTGGGTTTTGCCCGGACTGGGACTATCTGAAGCGCGAGCTGGTGCCGTATGTGCGGGACATGGGTTTCACCCATCTGGAACTGCTGCCGGTCGCCGAGCACCCGTTCTACGGCTCGTGGGGCTACCAGCCCACCGGCCTGTTCGCGCCGGCGGCACGCTACGGCTCACCCGAGTCGCTGCGCGCTTTCATCACGGCGGCCCATGCGGCGGGTCTGGGGGTGATTCTCGACTGGGTGCCCGGCCATTTTCCGGCCGATGTGCACGGCCTGGCCCGTTTCGACGGCACGGCACTGTATGAACACGCGGACCCGCGTGAAGGCTTTCACCACGACTGGAACACGCTGATCTACAACTTCGGTCGCCATGAGGTGCGCAACTTCCTGATCGGCAACGCGCTGTACTGGATCGAGCAGTTCGGCGTCGACGGGCTGCGGGTCGATGCGGTGGCCTCCATGCTCTACCGCGACTACAGTCGCCCGCCGGGGCAATGGGTTCCCAACTGCGACGGCGGCCGGGAGAACTACGAAGCCATTGCCTTCCTGCGTGAACTCAACGACACCGTGCACCAGGAGGCCCCCGGGGTGCTGATGCTGGCCGAGGAGTCGACCGCCTTCCCGCGGATTTCGCACCCCACGGCGGTGGGCGGGCTGGGTTTCGACGGCAAATGGAACATGGGCTGGATGGCCGATACGCTGGCCTACTTTGCCCAGGAGCCGGTGCATCGCCGCTGGCACCATCACCGCATCACCTTTGGCCTGGTCTATGCCTGGAGCGAACGTTTCCTGCTGCCGCTGTCGCATGACGAGGTGGTTCACGGCAAAGGCTCGCTGCTGCGCAAGATGCCTGGCGACCGCTGGCAACAACATGCCAACCTGCGGTGCCTGCTGGCCCTGATGTACGCCCTGCCCGGCGGCAAGCTGCTGTTCATGGGCGCAGAGCTGGCCACGCCCTGGGAGTGGAACCACGACGGCGAACTCGACTGGGGGCTGCTGGGCGACGGTCAGCATGCCGGCATGCAGCGCCTGGTGGGCGACCTCAACCACCTGTACCGCTCACGCCCCGCCCTGCACGATGCCGACCATGAACCGTCGGGCTTCCAGTGGCTGGACGCCGACGATGAGCAGCACTCGGTCTACAGCTTTCTGCGCCGCGACCGCGCGGCACAGGCGCAGGTGGTGGTGGTCGCCAACCTCACCCCGGTACCGCGACACGACTGGCGCGTTGGCGTGCCAGCCGCCGGCCGCTGGATCGAGCGGCTCAATACCGATTCGACCCACTACGGCGGCAGCAACGTCGGCAATGCCGGTGGTGTCCTGTCCGAGGCCGTGGCCGCGCAGGGGCAGCCCTGCTCGCTGCGGCTGACGTTGCCGCCCCTGGCGGTGTTGATTCTTGAGGCAGCCGGCCATGGAAGCGACTGAGCCCGGCCCGCCCGTCTGCCTGCGCGGGCCCGGCCGCCCGTGGCCGCCGGGGCTGACCGCCGAGCTTGTCGACGGCGAAGCCGGCGTCAATGTCGCCGTCCACGCCCGCGATGCCACCGCGGTGGATCTGTGCCTGTTCAGCGAGGACGGTCTGACCGAAACGGCGCGCCTGCGGCTGCCGGGCCACACCGATGGTGTCTGGCATGGTTTTGTGGCGGGCGTGCCGCTGGGGCAACGCTACGGATTGCGCGCCGAAGGGCCCTGGCGGCCCTTGAGCGGACAGCATTTCAACCCGGCCCGGCTGCTGATCGACCCCTGGACCTGCTCCCTGCCGGGCGATGTATCCCACCTGGCCCGGGAAGTGGGCTACCGCTGGGGCTCCCCTCTGCAGGCGGACACCACGGACAACGCGTCACGGGTGCCGAAATCCCGCCTCATCGACCGCGATGCCGAACGCCGCGCTGGCGCGGCAGTGGCCCGCGCACCCCATGTCGCCCCCGGCCGCATGGTGCTGTACGAAGCGCATGTCAAATCGCTCACCGCGCTGCACCCGGACGTGCCGGAGGATTTGCGCGGAACCTACGCCGGCCTGGCCAGTGCGGCAGTCACCGGTCACCTGCGCCGGCTGGGCGTCACCACGCTGTGCCTGCTGCCGGTGTTCCGGGCCATCGACGAGCGGCATCTGCTGGACAAGGGCCTGCACAACCATTGGGGCTACAACACGCTGTCGTACTTTGTCCCCGAGCCACGTTTTGCCACGCGCAGCGCCCGCGAAGCGGGGCCGGGCGATGACGGTGTTCGCGCCGAGTTCCGGCAGATGGTCGACCGGCTGCATCGCGAGGGCTTCGAAGTGGTGCTGGACGTAGTGTTCAACCACACCGCCGAGGGCGATGCGCTGGGGCCGACCTTGTGCTGGCGCGGCCTGTCGAATGCCGCCTGGTACAGCCTGGATTCGCAAGGGCGCCACCTCAACCCCAGCGGCTGTGGCAATACCTTCAACATGGGCGATCCGGCCGTGGTGCAACTGATCATGGACAGCCTGCGGTGGTGGGTACAGGCCTACGGGGTCGATGGCTTCCGCTTCGACCTGGCCGTAGCCCTGGGCCGGGATCCGGCCGCTGGCGGCGGCTTCCAGAGCCGCGCGCCCCTGTTCGCCGCGATCGCGCAGGACCCGGTCCTGGCCGGGGTGCGTCTGATCGCGGAACCCTGGGATCTGGGCACCGACGGCTACCGTCTGGGCGCCTTCGGGCCCCGCTGGCAGGAATGGAACGACCAGTTCCGCGACACGGCGCGCGCCTGGTGGCTCGGGCACGGCTGCACCCGGGGCCTGATCGCCCGCCGGCTGGCCGGCTCCAGCGATGTGTTCCAGCCCGGCGGGAGGGGCCCGACCGCCGGTATCAACCTGATTACCGCACACGACGGCTTCACGCTGGCGGACCTGACGTCCTACCGCA
Source organism: Burkholderiaceae bacterium (assembly GCA_016790575.1). Classification (GTDB taxonomy): domain Bacteria; phylum Pseudomonadota; class Gammaproteobacteria; order Burkholderiales; family Burkholderiaceae_C; genus JAEUOU01. Next base: position 75,150 of record JAEUOU010000029.1, read on the forward strand.
ACAAACACAACCAGGCCAACGGCGAGGGCAACCGCGACGGCCACAACCACAACCTCAGCGCCAACGGGGGCCATGAAGGCCCGACCGCCGAGGCCGCGATCCTGGAGCGCCGGGGCCGGTGGCGGCGTGCGCTGCTGGCGACCTTGCTGTGCGCCCAGGGAAGCCCGCAGTTGCTGGCCGGCGATGAACTGGGCCACAGCCAACAGGGCAACAACAACGCCTACTGCCAGGACAACCCCATCACCTGGCTGGACTGGGCGGGCGCGGATCGGGCGCTCACCGGGTTCGTCGCCGCCCTGGTGCGGCTGCGCCAGAGGTATCCGGGCCTGCGGCACCCGCAATGGTTCCGGGGCACGCCGGGCAGCAGCGGCTGGCCCGACATCGAATGGCGCACGGCTTCGGGCGGCGCCCCCGTGGTCGCCGACTGGGAACAACCCGATGGCCGCCTGCTGGTCTGCGTCATCACGGTGGGCCACTGCCACAAACCCCCCCGGGAGCGGCTGATGTTGGTCCTGCACGCCGGCGAAAACGACACCGAGATCAGTCTTCCGGAAGGGCAATGGCGTCTGGCGCTGGACAGTGCCAGCGGTTTCGTCGCCGCCGACGATGAGCCCGAGGTCGCCGTGACCACCGGTCGCTGGACGGTCGGCCCCATCACCACCGCATTGCTGGTGCGGCAACTGGCCGGCGGGGAAACCCTGTGACCTCCCTGGCGCCCCACCCGATCCTGTCGCGGCGCAGCAGTGGTGTGCTGCTGCACCTGACCAGCCTGCCCGGCCGCTACGGGTCAGGGAGCCTGGGCGACGAGGCGCGGCATTTTCTTGACTGGCTCGTGACCGCCCGGCAGTCGCTGTGGCAGATCCTGCCGGTTACGCCACCGGGCGCCGGCGACTCGCCTTACCAGAGCGTGTCGGCGTTCGCCGGCAGCCCCTGGCTGGTGGACCTGGACGATCTGGCGCGTTGTGGCTGGCTGGAGTGGGACGATCTGCCCTGGTTTCCCCGCGACCATGCCGACTTCGCCCGCGTGCTGCCCTGGCGGATGGCCAATCTGCGTCGGGCCTGGTCGGGCTTCCAGGTCCGGGGGGCGGACGCCGACCGCCGCGCGCTTGCGGCCTTTGCGGGCGAACATGCCGACTGGCTGGATGACTACTGCCTGTTCATGACGCTGGAAAGCCTGCATGGCGGGCCCTGGACCGCATGGCCGACGGCCTATGCCCGCCGTGATCCGCTCGCCCTGGCCCGGCTGCGGCAATCCCACGCCGCGGAAATCGGCTTCTGGCAGTTTGTTCAATGGCGCTTTCATGCCCAGTGGCAGCGGCTGCGGCAGCAGGCGCATGGCCGCGGCATCCGTCTGGTCGGCGATCTGCCGATTTTTGTCGCACACCACAGCGCCGACGTCTGGGCGCATACCGATCTGTTCCAGCTGGACGCGGCGGGCGAACCGCTGGTCGTCGCGGGGGTGCCGCCCGACTATTTCAGCGAAACCGGCCAGCGCTGGGGCAATCCGCTGTACCGCTGGGATGTGATGGCCGGCAACGGATACCGCTGGTGGAAACGGCGGCTCGCCCATCTGCTGTCACTGGTCGATCTGGTGCGGGTCGACCATTTCCGCGGTTTCGAGGCGTACTGGGAGATCGCGGCCAGCGAACCGACAGCGGTCGCCGGCCAATGGCGCCCGGGGCCGGGCATGGCGTTTTTCGAGTCGCTGGCGCAGACTTTCGGCTCGCTGCCGATCATTGCCGAAGACCTGGGCATCATCACCGATGCGGTGCGCGACTTGCGCCGTCGCTGCGGGTTTCCGGGCATGCGGATCATGCAGTTCGCGTTCGGCGACGATGCCCGCAATCCCTACCTGCCCCACAACTTCGAGCCGGCCACGGTGGCGTATACGGGCACCCATGACAACAACACCAGTTGCGGCTGGTGGGACCAGGCGGGCGAAACCGAACGGCATGCCGCGCTGGACTATCTGGGCCCGATGGCGGGCGCGGAGATTCACTGGGCCATGATCCAGTCCCTGTCGCAGTCGGTGGCCAACACCCTGATCGTGCCCTTCCAGGACGTGCTGGGCCTGGACGGCAGCCACCGCATGAACACCCCCAGCCAGCCGACGGGTTGCTGGGCCTGGCGCTTTGACTGGTCCCAGGTCGATGGCACACCCGCGAACCGGCTGGGAGCGCTCACCCGCGCCCACGGGCGGGGTTGACACCCCCCACTCGCCCGATTTTTCCCCGCCTCAAGGAAACCCCATGACGCCTTCGCCCGATCCCCACCAGCTTGCCCGCCAGACCATCGCCTTGGTGCTGGCCGGCGGCCGCGGCTCCCGTCTGCACGCGCTGACGAACCGTCGGGCCAAACCGGCGGTGTATTTCGGCGGCAAGTTCCGCATCGTCGATTTCGCGCTGTCCAACTGCCTCAATTCCGGCGTGCGGCGCATTGGTGTGATCACGCAGTACAAATCCCACAGCCTGCTGCGCCATCTGCAGCGAGGCTGGTCCTTCCTGCGCAACGAGTTCAACGAATTCATCGACCTGCTGCCGGCACAGCAACGGATCGACGAACACTCCTGGTACCAGGGCACGGCGGACGCGGTCTACCAGAACCTGGACATCCTGCGTGCCCATGGCCCGTCGTATTACCTGATCCTGGCCGGCGACCACATCTACAAGATGGACTACGCGAACCTGATTGCCGACCATGTGGCCTGCGGCGCCCGCTGCACCGTCGCCTGCATCGAAGTACCCTTGGCCGAAGCCAGTGCGTTCGGGGTGATGGCCACGGACGCGCAGGGGCGGATTGTTCGTTTCGACGAAAAGCCGGCTCAGCCCGCCGCGATGCCCGGCCGACCCGACACCGCGCTGGCCAGCATGGGCGTGTACGTGTTTGACGCCGAGTACCTGCACCAGATGCTGGATGCCGACGCCAGCGCGCCCGGCTCCAGCCGGGATTTCGGCAAGGACCTGATTCCCGCCGCCGTGGCGCGCGGCGAGGCGCAAGCCCACCCGTTCAGCCGGTCCTGCGTCAGCAGCAGCCCCGATGCGCCGGCCTACTGGCGTGACGTGGGCACGGTGGACGCCTACTGGGCCGCCAACATCGACCTCACCAGCCCCACCCCCGAGCTGGACATGTACGACCGGCGCTGGCCGATCTGGACCTATCAGGAGCAACTGGCGCCGGCCAAGTTCGTCTTCGACGACGACGGGCGCCGCGGCATGGCGGTGGATTCGCTGGTTTCCGGGGGATGCATCATTTCGGGCTCGCATGCCCGCCGCTCGGTGCTGTTCTCCCGCGTCCGGCTGAATTCCTACAGCCGGGTCGACGAGTGTGTGCTGCTGCCCGACGTCCACGTCGGACGCCACTGCCGGCTGCGACGGGTGGTGGTTGACACCGACTGCCACATCCCGGACGGTACGGTGATCGGCGAGGATGCCCACGCCGATGCCCGTCGCTTCTTCCGCACCCCGGGCGGGATCGTGCTGGTGACCCGGGACATGCTTGAACGCCTCGGCGAGGAGAAAACGGCTTGAGAGTGCTGCAGGTCTGCGCGGAAATGGTCCCCCTGCTCAAGACCGGGGGACTTGCCGACGTCTGTGGCGCCTTGCCGGCGGCATTGCAGTCGGTGGGTTGTGAGGTCCGCACGCTGCTGCCGGGCTATGACGCGGTGCGCGAGGGCGTGCAGGTCAGCGGCACCGCCATCGACTGCCCCGCCGGCCCCGACCGCCAGCCAGCGGTACGGGTGATTCCGGCAACCCTGCGGGCCACCGGGCACAAGGTCTATGTGCTGGAGTCACCGGCCTGGTTTCGCCGTGACGGCGGGCCGTACCTGGCCGCTGACGGCACCCCCTGGCCGGACAACGCCCTGCGTTTCGGCGCGTTGGGGCGGGTGGCCGCCCTGCTCGGCCTGGGCCTGGATTCGTCGTGGCGACCGCAACTGCTGCACGCCCACGACTGGCACGCGGGCCTGACGCCGCTGTACCTGCGTTTGCTGGCGGCCGGTCGGCGCCCGCCAGCGTCGGTTTTCACCATCCACAACCTGGCGTTTCAGGGCGTGTTTCCGGCCTCGGCGATGGCGGCGCTGGGCTTGCCCGGTTCGCTGTTCCATATGGAGGGTGTGGAGTTTCACGGTCAGATGTCGTTCATGAAGGCCGCGCTGGTCTACAGCGATGCCCTGACCACCGTCAGCCCCCGGTACGCGCGCGAGATCACCTCGCCCGAGCAGGGCTGTGGCCTGGATGGACTGCTTCGGGCCCGCCAGGCCCAGCTGACCGGCATTCTCAACGGTGTCGACTACGACATCTGGAATCCGGCTACCGACGCCCTGCTGCCGCTGCGCTATGACGCCGACTCCCCCCAGGGAAAACTGGCGATCCGCCAGCGCCTGGGTCAGGCCCTGGGCCTGCGCGAGCGTCCGCAGGCGCTGCTGTTCGGCGCGGTCACCCGCCTGAGCGAACAGAAGGGCTTGCAGCTGCTGCCGCCGGTGCTGGACGCCCTGGTCGCCCAGGGGGGGCAACTGGTGGTGCTGGGCAGCGGCGACACGGCGCAGGAAGCGGCCTTGCGGGCGGCCATGGACCGGCACCCTGGCGACTGTGTGCTGTGCACCGGGCACGACGAACCGCTCGCCCACCAGATCATGGCGGCCAGCGATGTGCTGTTGATGCCCTCCCGCTTCGAGCCCTGCGGACTGACGCAGATGTATGCGATGCGCTATGGCACCCTGCCACTGGTCCACGCCGTCGGCGGGCTGGCCGACACCGTCACCGACTGCGCGCTGGAAAACCTCGCCGACGCGAGCGCAACCGGCTTCAGCTTTGGCGACTTCACTTCGCAGGCGCTCGCCGCGGCGGTACGCCGGGCCTTCGCGCTGCGGCAACGCCCGGACGACTGGGCTCAGGTCCGCCGCACTGCCATGGCGGCGCGTTTCGACTGGTCACGGGCCGCCCGGTCATACCGGGATCTTTTCGAAACCCTGCTGAACCGCCATCCTGACACCGCTTCCACGCCCCGAGCCGGGGCATCACCCGTCCGATCGCCATGAACTCCGTCCAGTCTTTCTATTTCGACCACCCGACCAACTCGGTCGACGCGCTGCGGCGTTCCATCGCCAACCGCCTGGTCTACGCCGTCGGCAAGGATGTGCGTTCGGCCACCCGGCGTGACTGGCTGTTTGCGATCTTTCACGCGGTGAGGGACCGGGTCATGGACCGCTGGCGCGATTCGCTCAACGAGGCGCAGGACCAGGACGTCAAGCGGGTCTATTACCTGTCCATGGAATACCTGCCCGGCCGGCTGCTGACCAACGCACTGATGGCGCTGGGCATCTACGACGATACGCGCACCGCCTGCAGCCAGCTGGGCGCGGATTTCGACACCCTGCTCGACCTGGAAGCCGACCCCGGACTGGGCAATGGTGGCCTGGGTCGGCTGGCGGCCTGTTTCCTGGACTCGATCGCCACGGTCGGCCTGCCGGCCATGGGTTACGGCATTCGTTACGACTACGGCATGTTTGCCCAGCGGATCGTCGACGGCCGCCAGGTCGAAGAACCCGACGGCTGGCTGGTCGGCGGCAACCCCTGGGAGTTCATGCGTCCGGAATTCGGCTACACCGTCCGCTTCGGCGGGCGACTGATCGCCGACGGGCCTTCCGTCGCCTGGGTGGACACCGACGACGTGGTGGCCACGGCCTACGACAGCGCGGTGCCAGGCTATGGCATGACCTCGGTGGCCACCCTGCGCCTTTGGTCGGCGCGTGACGGCGCGGCGATCAACCTCGACGCCTTCAACAAGGGCGACTATTTCCGCGCGGTCGAAGAAAAGAACCAGTCGGAGAACGTCTCCCGGGTGCTGTACCCGGACGACAGTACCGACCACGGCAGGGAGCTGCGACTGCGTCAGGAGTTCTTCTTCGTCAGTGCCTCGCTGCAGGACCTGATCCGCCGCTACCTCAAGGACCACGGCAGCTTCGACCAGCTGGCCGACAAGGTGGCGATCCACCTCAACGACACCCATCCCGCGCTGGCAGTGCCCGAGCTGATGCGGCTGCTGGTGGACGAGCACCGCATCGACTGGGACCAGGCCTGGTCGCTGTGCACCCGCATCTTCAGCTACACCAACCATACCCTGATGCAGGAGGCCCTGGAGACCTGGTCGGTCGACCTGCTGGGGCGGCTGCTGCCGCGGCACCTGCGCATCATCTATGACCTGAACGCCAGGTTTCTGGCCGAGCTGAACGAAAAGCATCCGGGTGACCAGGATCTGCTGCGCCGCGTGTCGCTGATCGAAGAAAACGGCGGCCGGCGGGTTCGCATGGCCTACCTGTGTGTGCTGGCCAGCCACAAGGTCAACGGCGTCTCGGCGCTGCACAGCGACCTGATGGTCCAGACCATCTTCGCCGACCTGGCGCGGCTGTTCCCCGAGCGCTTTTGCAACAAAACCAACGGCATCACCCCCCGGCGCTGGCTCGCGCAGGCCAACCAGCCCCTGGCGGCCCTGATCGACGACCGCATCGGGCCGGGATGGCGCCGCAACCTCGGCGAGCTCGCAGCGCTGCGCGAACTGGCCAGTGAACCGGCGTTCAACAATGCCGTGCGGCTTGCCAAACACCAGAACAAGCGCCGTCTGGCAGACCTGATCCTGCGCGAAACCGGTGTCGCCGTCGACCCCGACAGCCTGTTCGACGTGCAGGTCAAGCGGGTGCACGAATACAAACGGCAGTTGCTCAACCTGCTGCATGTGATCGCCCGCTACCACGAAATCCTGGCCCGCCCACAGGCCAACTGGGTGCCACGGACCGTGATTTTCGCCGGCAAGGCGGCGTCGGCCTACCACATGGCCAAACAGGTGATCCGCCTCATCAACGACGTGGCCCGGGTCATCAACCACGACCCCCATGTCGGTGACCGGCTCAAGCTGGTTTTCCTGCCGAACTACCGGGTCAGCCTGGCCGAGCGCATCATTCCGGCGGCCGAACTGTCCGAGCAGATTTCCACGGCCGGCACCGAAGCATCGGGCACCGGCAACATGAAACTGGCCCTGAACGGTGCGTTGACCATCGGCACCTGGGACGGCGCCAACATCGAAATCGCCCAGCAGGTCGGCCTGGACAACATCTTCATCTTCGGCAGCCGGGCCGACGAGGTGGCGACCCGGCGGGCGCAGGGGTACCGCCCGGGGGACTACCTGGCCCGGGACTTCGCCCTCAAGGCCGTGGTGGACCGCATCGGCGACGGGGCCTTCAGCCCGCAGGAGCCGCATCGCTACGCCGACCTGGTGCGCGCGCTGGTGGAGTCGGATCATTACCAGCTGTGCGCCGACTTCGGCGACTACGTGGCCACCCAGCGCCGCGTGGACGAGCTGTTCCGCCGTCCGTCGGAATGGACCCGCCAGGCCATCCTGAACATCGCCGGCATGGGCAGCTTTTCGTCGGACCGCACGATCAACGAGTACGCCGACACCATCTGGCGGGTAGCGCCGCTGTTCGACAGTTCGGCTGCCACTGCTATACAGTCAACGACCATCGCCCCACCCGCCTACGGAGGTTCCTCATGAACGCCCCTTTGCCGCGCGGCATCGCCGAGCCGCTGTTCGATCCGGCCCAGGCCCTGCAGGAAGTCAGCGCCCGCTGGGACAACGACATCGTGCGCCGCCTGGCGGACTACATCGCCATTCCGGCCAAGTCGCCGATGTTCGACACCGACTGGGAAACCCACGGTCTGCTGGATGCGGTGGTGCGTCAGGCGGCCGACTGGGTGAAGGCCCAGAACGTGGACGGCCTGAGCCTGGAGATCGTGCGTTTGCCCGGACGCACGCCGGTACTGTTCTTCGAGGTGGCAGGCACCGCCGCCGCCGGCGGGGACACCGTGCTGATGTACGGGCACCTGGACAAGCAACCCGAGTTCAATGGCTGGCGGGCCGGTCTGGGCCCGTGGACACCGGTTTATGAAGAGGGCAAGCTCTACGGACGCGGCGGTGCCGATGACGGCTACGCGGTGTACGCCGCCATCGCGGCCGTCCAGGCACTCAAAAGCCAGAACACGCCCCATCCCCGCATCGTCGGACTGATCGAAACTTCCGAAGAATCGGGTTCGGCCGACCTGCTGCCGTACATCGATGCGTTGCGGCCCCGGCTGGGCCCGGTCGGTCTGGTGGTCTGCCTCGATTCGGGTGCGGGCAACTACGACCAGTTGTGGCTCACCACCAGCCTGCGCGGCATGGTCAGCGGCACACTGAAAGTCGAGATCCTCACCGAAGGCATCCATTCGGGTGATGCGTCCGGTCTGGTTCCGTCAAGCTTTCGCATCATGCGCATGGTGCTCGACCGGCTCGAAGACAGCGCCACCGGCCGCCTGCTGCCGGCCCGCTTCCATTGCGAAGTGCCGGCCGAGCGGCTGGCGCAGGCGCGCGCCACGGCGGCCATTCTGGGTGATGAAATTTTCAAGCGCTTCCCCTGGGCGCACAGCGACTGCGGCGGCTCGACGAGCTTTGCGCTGCCCACCACCACCGATCCGGTGCAGGCGCTGCTCAACCGGACCTGGGCGCCCACCCTGTCGGTGACCGGCGCCGAGGGTTTTCCGCCGATTCGCGATGCCGGCAACGTGCTGCGGCCTTACACCGCCTTCAAGCTCAGCCTGCGCCTGCCACCGCTGGTGGATGCGTCTGCCGCCGTGCAGGAGCTCAAGGCGCTGCTGGAAGACAACGCCCCCTACCAGGCCAAGGTGACCTTTGAGGGCGCCAGTGCCGCCACGGGCTGGAACGCGCCGTCCACCGTGCCATGGTACGAAGCGGCGCTGCACGAGGCGAGCCAGGCCTACTTCGGCGCGCCCTGCGGCACCATCGGGCAGGGCGGCACGATTCCGCTGATGAACATGCTCAGCCGGGGTTTCCCCAACGCGCAGATGATGGTCTGCGGCGTCCTGGGGCCCCGCAGCAACGCCCACGGCCCCAATGAGTTTCTGCATGTGCCGTACGCCCGGCGGCTGACGGCCGCCGTGGCGCAAGTGATCTCACGCATGCCCCAGGCCGGCCACGGCGCCTGAGGAGACCGGCGTGACCGATTCCACCCTGGTGACCTATACCGACGCCCAGGGTTTCAACCTGGCGCTGATGGACTGGCCGCTGGAAGACCACCAGCCGCTGCGGGGCCTGGTGATCATCGTGCACGGCCTGGGAGAGCATGCCGGCCGCTATGACGCGCTGGCCGCCCGTCTGGTGCAATGGGGATTTGCCGTGCGCTCCTACGACCAGCACGGCCATGGCGAATCCAGCGGCAAGCCGGGTTCGCTGCCGACCGACACCCAGCTGCTCGACGATCTGGCCGACCTGATCGACCACACCCGTGTGCACCTGCCCGCGGGCGTGCCGCTGATCCTGCTCGGTCACAGCATGGGCGGACTGGTGGCGTCGCGGCTGGTTTCGCTGGCGATGCGCCGGGTCGACGCGCTGGTGTTGTCCTCTCCGGCACTGGACGCCGGGCTCAGCGCGGTGCAGAAGCTGCTGGTCGCGGTGCTGCCGCGCATTGCACCGGACTTGCGCGTCGGCAATGGCCTGGACGCCACTTACCTTTCCCACGATCCGGTCGTCGTGCAGGCCTACCGCAACGATCCGCTGGTGCATGACCGCATCAGCGCCCGCCTGGCGCGTTTCATTGCGACGCAAGGCCCGGCGGTGGTTGCGCACGCCAGCCACTGGACGGTACCGACGCTGTTGCTGTGGGCGGGCGACGACCGGCTGGTCAACCCCGAAGGCAGCCGCCGCTTTGCCGAGGCCGCCCCGGCGCAGGTGGTCAGCAGCCAGTGCTTCGAGGGCTACTACCACGAGATATTCAACGAAACCGGGCGCGAAGCCGTGCTGGACGCACTCCAAGCCTGGCTGGACGCCCGGTTCTGACCGCTTTTCCGCGAAAACTGGCAATACCCAGCGTAAAAAGGTCGTTTTCAGCTCTTATTTCCGGAGCAATCCGCCCAACATGCCGGCCAGCGCGCCCAGGTCCGGGCCCTGGCCACCCTGAGCACCGCCCAGCAACGCGCCCAGCCCGCCCAGACCGTTGTCGGCGGGCAACTGGCCTTGCGGCGTGAGTTTGTCGATCAGGCCCGGCAACACGTCGGCCAGGGTGCCGGCCGCCTGCTGGCTGTTGCCGCCCAGCTGACTGGCGATCATGCCCATCAGGTCCGGGCCCAGCGCGCCGCCCAGCGCCTCGGCCGAAACCGGCTGGTTCTCGCCTGTGCCGACCCACGACGCCGCCGCTTCGGCCAGGCCCCCTTGCTGCAGCTTGTCCAGAATGCCCGACAGGCCGCCGGCGTTGTTCATCAGCGCGCCCAGGGCGCCCACGATCATCTGCGGGTCCAGCCCGCCGGCCGCCGCCTGGCTGCCCTGTTGCCCGCTCATCGCCTGTGCCGCAGCACCTACCAGTGAATCCAGCAATCCCATTGCGATCTCCTGTAGAAGAAAGTTTACGAACCGGCCCGATTGTGGGTCCCCCGCTCGCGGGCGGCAAGCCAGGCCAGGGCAAATCCCGTCAACAAAACGGGCACCAGCGATCCCCAGTTCAGCAAGGCCCAGCCCTGCGTGGTCACCAGGGCCCCGGAGGCAAATGACGTCACCGCCATGGTCGCGAACACACAGAAATTGATGGCCGCCTGCGCACGGTCTTTTTCCTCAGGCCTGTAGGCGCGCAGCGACAGCGTGGTGCTGCCCGTAAACAGGAAGTTCCACCCCACCCCCAGCAGGAACAGCGCGATCAGGAACTGGTGCAGGTCCACGCCCGACAGCGCCACGGCAATACACGCCAGATTGAGCAGCACTCCCACCCCCATGACCGGCAGGACGCCAAAGCGCTTGATCAGGTGGCCGGTGAAAAACCCCGGTGCAAACATGCCGATGACATGCCACTCCAGCACCAGCGCCGCGTCGTCGAACGGAAACCCACAGACCTGCATGGCCAGCGGGGTGGCCGCCATCAGCAGGTTCATCACCCCATACCCCAGCGCGGCCGCTGCGGCCGCCACGACGAAAACCGGCTGGCGCATGATCTCTCCCAGCGGCCGGCCGGCATCGGCACTGGCGGCTTTGCGGGCCACCTCGGGGAACCGGATGAAGGCCATCACCGCCATGCCCAGCACCGCCACCACCGCCAGGGCCAGATAGGCGCCGACAAACGGCGTCTCTGCCAGGGCGCGGGTGCGTGAGGCCAGATTGGGGCCCACCACGGCGCCGAGCAAACCGCCCGCCAGCACCAGCGACACCGCCTTTTCGCGGAAGGCGGGCGCAGCCAGTTCGGCGGCGGCAAACCGGTACAGCTGTCCGTTGGCGCTGTAGTAGCCGGCAATCACCGTCGCCGCCACCAGCAGCGGGAAGTTGCGGCTCCCGACGGCATAGGCCGCCAGCAGGGCCGACAGCGCCGCGACCGCCAGCCCGATCAGGAACGAACCGCGCCGCCCGTAGCGTGACTGCGTTTTCGCCACCAGTCCGGTGGACAGGGCGCCCCCCACCACATAGCCCATCACCGGCAGCGTGGCCATCCAGCCCAGCGGCGCCAGGCTCAGCCCCACCAGGCCGTTGATGGCGATGAAAGTGACGTTGTTGGTCAGGAACAGGCCCTGGCAGAGGGTGAGCAGCAGCAGATGGCGATTCATCAGCCGCAGTTTATAGAGAGCGCCCCGAGCGGCGTGTCCCGTTGGCGATGGGCGCTGTCCCGCCTGGCCGGCGCGCCGCGCGCGCGCTCAACCCAGCGTCAGCGCCGCCAACACCGCCAGCGGCGCGGTTTCCGCCCGCAGCACCCGCGGGCCCAGGGTCACCGGCACGAAGCCGGCGCCCAGCGCGGCGGCTTCCTCCTCGGGCGTGAGGCCACCTTCGGGGCCGGACAGCAGCGTGACCGTGGTCGCGCCGGCCACCGCGTCCGCCAGTGGCCGCGCGTGCGGGTGCAGGGACAGCACCAGGCGCGCGCCGGCTGCCGCCTGCATGGCCTGGGGCGAGGCCAGCCACGCGGCCAGTGTCTGCGCCGCATGCACTGGCGGCACACGGTTGCGGCCACACTGCTCGCACGCGGCCACCGCCACACCCTGCCAATGGGCCAGCTTCTTGTCGGCACGTTCGCCGCGCAGCTTGAGCACACTGCGGGCGGCCTCCAGGGGGGTGAGGCTGGCGGCGCCCAGTTCGACGGCTTTTTCGACCAGCCAGTCCATGCGTTCATTGGCAGTGATGCCGGCCACCAGGTGCACGGCCCGTGCGGCCTCGCGCTCCACCGCGCGGTGCCCCTCCACCGCGACGGCCACGTCCGCGCGGCCCATGCGGGTGACGTTGGCGTCCCACTCCCCGCCTTCGCCATTGAACAGCGTCACCGTGGCGCCCGGCTGCAGCCGCAGCACCTGCACATGCCGTGCGGCGCCCGCCGGCAGATCCAGGTTCAGGCCGGTGTGCAGCGGGACAGGGCAAAAAAAGCGGGGCACCTGTTACTCACATATCAGTAGCACAAGAAGACCTTTTTACGCTGGGTATTGGCCAATTTCGCCTCAAACCCGGCCAAAAGCCCACCCGGAGGCGCCCTGCAGGCCCTCGACCTCGTCCACCAGGCGCAGCAGCGGGGTGAGCTCGCGGTAGCGGGCTGCCGTGGCGCGGATGTACCCGATGAAACGCGGCGCATCGGCCAGGTATCTGGGCTTGCCGTCGCGCAGCGTCAGCCGGGCAAAGATGCCGGCCACCTTCAGGTGCCGCTGCAGGCCCATCCATTCCACCGCGCGCCAGAACGCGCCGAAATCGCTGTGCCAGTCCTCGAAGTCCATCAATCCCGCCTTGCGCGCTTTTTCCCAGTAGCGGATGGTGATGTCGAGCACGAAATCCTCTTCCCAGCTGAGGAAAGCGTCGCGCATCAGGCTGGCGATGTCGTAAGTCAGCGGGCCGTAGACGGCGTCCTGGAAATCGAGCACGCCGAGACGGGCATCGCCCGCCGGGGAGGCCATCCCCGAGCCGCCGCCGGGCCGTCCTTGGGCGGGGAGCGTGGGGGCCATCAGGTTCCTGGGCATGAAATCCCGGTGCACATAGACCTGGGGCGCGGCCAGGTTGCGCTGCACGATCAGGGCAAAGGTTCGCTCCAGGGTCTCGGCCACCTTGCCGGCCAGCGGAACGTTGCGGTGCCGCGCCAGGTACCAGTCCGGAAACAGGGCCAGTTCCCGGCGCAGCAAGGCCTCGTCATACGCCGGCAGCACCGCCGGTGCCGACGCCTGCTGCCACGCCAGCAGCGCATCCAGCGCCGCAACATACAGGGGGCGGTTGGCTTCGGGCTGTTCGCGGTCGATGACGTCCATCATCGTGCGGCTGCCGAGATCGGTCAGCAGCAGGAAGCCCTCCGCGGCGTCCCACTCCAGCACCTGGGGCACCCGAAGCCCGGCGCCGGCCATCAGCGCGGCGATGCGCACGAAGGGCTCGCAGTTTTCCTGGGTGGGCGGCGCGTCCATGATGATCAGGCTGCCGCCGCCTGCGCAGTCCACCCGCAGGTAGCGGCGAAAGCTCGCGTCCGCCGACGCCAGACGCACGCTGGCCGGATGCAGGCCGTGTTGCGGTGCCAGCGCCTGCAGCCACCGGTCAAAAGCCGCGGCGCGCGCGGGATCGGTCCAGGGGACCGCTGCGGGTTGCATCGGGGGCGTGGCCAAGTCGGCCGGATCGGAGTGGGGTTGTCGCACCATGGATAATCGATTCTACAAACCCGACCGGCTGTCCCTGGCCGGCCGGCCCGCCCGCCGACCCGCCGTTTTCCGCGCCCCGCTGCCCTGACCGGATGTTGATCCCCGCCCGCGACCCCGCCCCATGCCCCATGCCCACCCGGCGTGCCGTTCGCCCGGTGGTCCTGGCCATGGTGGCCATGTTGCAGGGACTCGTCTGGGCGCAGGCGGCAGACGTCGCGGCCCCGTTGCGACTCACCGGTACACCCGCGCTCACCGAAAAACCCGGCAACGCCAGCCAGGGCCTGCCGGTGTTTCTTTTCGGCGATCGCCTGTCCGGACGCACCGATCTCGAATCGGTCATCGAAGGCGACGCCCGCCTGCGCCGCGGGGACACCGCCGTGCGGGCCGAGCGGATCGAATACTACGCGCCCGACGACCGGCTGCGCGCGCGCGGGCAGGTCCGCATCAACCGCGCCGGCGACGTGTTCGAAGGCCCGGAGCTGGAGCTGCGGGTGGAGTCATTCGAAGGAAGCTTTCGCCAGCCGCGCTACGAGTTCCTGCGCACCGGAGGCCAGGGCGAGGCCGATCGCATCGATTTTCTGGACGACAAACGGGCCGTGATCCACAACGCCAGTTACAGCACCTGCCGACGCGATGGCCGTCCCGGCTGGATGCCGGACTGGGTGCTCAACGCGTCGCGCATCGCGCTCGACAACGAGGAAGAGACCGGTCGGGCCGAGGGTGTGGTGGTGCGATTCAAGGACGTGCCGATCCTGCCGGTGCCGACACTGAGTTTTCCGTTGGGCGACCGGCGCAAGTCCGGCTGGTTGTCGCCCTCGTTCGGACTGGACAGCGTCAACGGCCTGGAGCTTTCGCTGCCGTATTACTGGAACATCGCGCCCAACCGCGATGCGACGCTGTACTCCACCCTGATGGCCCGGCGTGGTATCGATCTGGGGGCAGAGTTTCGCTACCTGGAGTCGGCGTACCGCGGCGAGGCGCGACTCAATGTCATGCCCTCCGACCGTCTGCGCGATCGCACCCGCTGGGGCCTCACGGCGCAGCACAGCGGCCAGCTGACACCGTCTGTGGGGCTCAACCTGCGGGCGGCGCGGGTCAGCGACGACAACTACTGGCGCGATTTCACGCGCAATGGCACCTCGCTGACCGAACGGCTGCTGCCCACCGAGCTGACCCTCATCGGCGCCGTCGGGCCGTTCAGCACCGTGGGTCGCTGGCTGCAATGGCAGACTTTGCAGGATGTGAGCGCCCCCATCGTGCCGCCGTATGACCGCGCGCCGCAGCTCAACGCCAGCTATGTCCGTACCAATCTGGCCGGGTTCGACGCATCGGTCGAAATGGACTACACCCGTTTCGTCGGAGACGCTTCCCGCACCGGGCAGGCGAATGCGCAACGTGGCCTGGTGATCGCCCGCCTGAGCCGGCCCTGGGTGTGGCCGGCGGGCTTTGTGACACCCCGAATCCAGCTGCATGCGACCCGTTACGCCTTTGACCGCGCCTTGACCAATGGCCACCGGGACGCCAGCCGCATCGTCCCCAGTGTCAGCCTCGACAGTGGCCTGGTATTCGAGCGAAACACGGAATATGGCGGCCGCAAGCTGACACAGACGCTGGAGCCGCGGGCGTTCTACGTCCATACGCCGTACCGCGACCAGAGCTTTCTGCCCAACTACGACTCCGGCGCGCTGGACTTCAATCTGGCGACCATCTATTCGGACAACAGCTACGTCGGCAACGACCGGATTGCCGACAACCATCTGCTGACCCTGGGGGTGACCTCGCGTTTTCTGGAGCCTGCGACAGGTGCCGAGCTGGCCCGTTTCGGCCTCGCGCAGCGAATTCGGCTGCGCGACCAGCGGGTGACTCTGCCCGGCGAAGCAGTCGTCAGCGAACGGCTGAGCGACATGCTGCTGGGCGGCAGCCTGAACTGGAACCCGCAGTGGCTGGCCGACGCCACCGTGCAGTTCAACCCCAAGACCCGACGATCGATCCGAACCACACTGGGCGGGCGCTTCAACCCCGGTCCCTATCGCACGGTCAGCGCCGCCTACCGCCTGCAGCGCGGACAAAGCGAGCAGCTGGACCTGGGCTGGCAGTGGCCACTGAACGACTTGTGGGGTGACCGCGGCCTGGCGCTGGGGGCCGGCCAGGGCCAGGGGCCGGGTCGCTGGTACAGCGTGGGCCGCCTCAACTACAGTCTGCGCGACAGCAAACTGGTCGACGCCATCCTCGGCTTCGAATACGACGCCGGCTGCTGGCTGGGCCGCGTGGTGTTCGAGCGCCTGCAAAGTGGGGTCACCACCTCGTCCACGCGGGTCCTGCTGCAGCTGGAGCTGGTGGGCCTGTCTCGCATTGGCTCCAACCCGCTCAGGACTCTGCGGGAGAATATCCCCCGATACCAGTACCTGCGCGAGCAAACCCGTCCGCCCAACCGGTTCAGCAACTATGACTAGATACCTCGCACCCCTGCACAGCGGCCTGCGCCCTGTTTCCCTGGCTGTGGCCCTGCTGATGGGCCTGCCCGCCCTGGTGCAGGCCCAGGGCCTTCGCCCGTCGATCCGCCTGGGCGAGAGCGTGGTCCGCCCGGCGACGGCGGTGCCGGCGCAGCGCGCGGCGGATTTCATTGTTGCGGTGGTCAACAGTGAACCGATCACCAACAACGAGGTCAAATCCCGGCTGGTGCGGCTGGAGCAACAGCTGGTACGCGAAGGCGCAGCTTTGCCCAGTCGCGAGGTGCTGGCCGGGCAGGTCCTCGAGCGCCTGATCAACGAGCGGGCGCAGATCCAGCACGCCCGCGAGACCGGTATCAAGGTGGACGACGCGGCGGTTGACCAGGCGGAGATCAATGTTGCCCGCCAGAATCAGCTGGACGTCGCCCAGTTGCGCCAGCGGCTGATCCAGGAGGAAATTTCGGTCGCGCAGTTCCGTGAGGATCTTCGTACCCAGTTGACCATGACGCGTCTGCGTGAACGCGACGTCGAGCCACGGGTGCGCGTGAGTGAGGCGGATATTGACCAGTTCATCCGCAAACAACTCGAAGAGGTCGATCCGGCCGCCGTCGAAGTCAACCTCGCCCAGATTCTGGTCGCCGTGCCTGAAGATGCGGCGGCGGCACAGGTGAGTGTGCTGCAGGCCCGCGCCGAGCGCCTTGCGGGCCGGGCGCGGGCGGGAGAAGATTTTGCCAAGCTCGCTGCCGAGGCGTCCGACGCGCCCAACGCCGCGCAGACCCGCGGGGAGTTTGGCCTGCGCAGTCTCAACCGCTACCCTGAGCTGTTTGTGCAGGCGATCGACGGGCTGGCGGCAGGCGCCGTGACCGGTCCGTTGCGTTCGGGGGCGGGATTTCACATCCTCAAGGTCGTGGAAAAGCGGCAGGGCGCGCTGCCGGCAATGCAGGTCACCCAGCATCGGGCGCGGCATATCCTGCTGCGCCCCGGCGCCTCCCTCAGCGAGTCGCAGGCGCGGGACCAGTTGGCCGCGCTGCGCCGCCAGATCACGTCCGGCCAGGCGGAATTTGCGGCACTGGCCCGCGCCCAGTCACAGGACGGCAGTGCGCGAGAAGGCGGTGACCTGGGCTGGGCCAGCCCCGGCCAATTCGTGCCGGAGTTCGAGGAAGTGCTTAACCAGCTTGCGCCCGGCCAGATCAGCGAACCGGTGGTTTCGCGTTTCGGAGTCCACCTGATTCAATTGCTGGAGCGCCGGCAGGCCACCCTCACCGACCGTGAACAGCGCGAAATGGCCCGTGGTGTCGTCCGTGAACAGAAGCTGGAAGAAGCCTACGCCGATTGGGCGCGCGACATCCGCGGCCGTGCCTGGGTCGAGCTGCGCGAAGCGCCCCAGTGATCCTGCCTCGATCACCGGCCAGGGCCATGCATTGATAAACCCCCACATCCCCCGCAAGCGCTTCGGCCAGCATTTCCTGGCCGACCAGGCGGTCATTGACGCCATTGTCCGGGCCATCGACCCCCGTCCGGGGCAGGCCATGGTGGAGATCGGCCCGGGTCTGGCCGCCTTGACCCAACCGCTGGTCGAGCGCCTGGGGCGGCTGTCGGTAATCGAGCTGGACCGGGATCTGGCCAAACGGTTGCGCAGCCACCCGCAGCTTGACGTGATTGAAGCCGATGTCCTGACGGTGGACTTCGCGCAGGTGGCCGACACCCTGGCGCCTGCGGGCATCCGTGTCGTCGGCAACCTGCCCTACAACATCTCGACACCCATCCTGTTTCATTTGCTCGGGTACGTCGAGCGGGTAGTCGACCAGCATTTCATGCTGCAAAAAGAAGTCATTGACCGGATGGTGGCCGAACCTGCCACCGCCGACTACGGCCGCCTGTCCGTGATGCTGCAGTGGCGCTACGCGATGGAGAACGTGCTGTTTGTGCCACCCGAGAGTTTCGATCCACCGCCGCGGGTGGACAGTGCCGTGGTCCGGATGATTCCCCGCAGCGATGCGGCGTCGGTCGACGCGGCGCACCTGTCGCTGCTGGTGCAGGTTGCCTTCAGCCAGCGGCGCAAGCTGTTGCGCCACAGTCTGGGGCGCTGGCTTGACGAGCGCGCCTTTGCCGGGACCTTTGACCTGCAGCGGCGCGCCGAGGAGGTTCCCGTGGACCAATATCTCGCGCTGGCCCAGGCCACAGCCACCTGACATCGAGCCCGCGCGGCTCCGCCGGGTCAGTCCGTCGCCGGCTGGCCGTATGTGAACGAAAAAAGCCCATCGGACGATGGGCCTTGTGCCGTGGCAGCAGCTGTCGGAGGACGCTTCAGGCCGCTGCCAGCCAATACCCCGCATTGAAGGGGCTGCTCATGCGCAGCGCCAGTGGCGACACATCCACCAGTTTGTCGGTGGGCATCTTCTCGCCGCTTTCGGCCGTCGACTCCACCCCGGTAGGGGGGACGGCGCCGGTGCTGTTAGCCTCGTTCGCCCGTTCTGCCTGGCTGGTTTGTGCAGAACGGGCTACAGAAAAGAATAGAAACACCGGAACGGAATTTTCCGGTCTCCCCAGTAGTCGGACGCGTCGCGGAAGATGTCGAGCAGCTGCTCGCGTGCTTCCTTGTCGAACTTGGCGTTGGCCGGAATCTGCTCCAGCACGACAATGAAGCCCGGCTGCGGGCCGGACTTGTGCAGCGGGTCGGTCATGCAGTCGTACAACGCGTCGAAGTTCTTGCCGAAATGCGACGGAAAGGTGAACTGCTGCGCGATCAGGTCCAGCACGTCCTGTTTGCTCTGAGCCGAGGCCAGGTTGGCATACAGGAAGTGATGGCCCAGACGCTGGGCGGCCTGCTGCAGGTCGTTGACGCGGAATGCGCGAATCGACTGCACGATGTTGTTTCTGACCCCTTTCAGGGGGGCCTCCTGATCCTGACGAAGTGGCGTATCCATCTCCACTGCTCTTTCCTAAAGTCCCAAAAATCGATCGCCTGGCCCGGCTTGACCGCGCTGCCCCCTTGGCAACCCGGCAATCCCGGCTCACTGAACTATCTGACGAAAACTCGCGTAATGGTCAGCGGTGTAGTAACAGGCCTGCGGCGCCGCCGGTTGACGCCCGCCACAGACAATCCGCCGGGCCCCCCGGTCGCGGCTGCCCGGCGTCTTTACCGTGTATTCCCGGTAAAAGCCCCGTGGCTGCTGCGGCAAAAGCCGTTCACGGTTGCCAAAAACCGTGCCGTCCTTGTCGTAGGGGAACGGACCCCCCTCATGGATCAGCCGATAGGTTTCCTGGCCTTGCCGGGGGAGTTCACCCAGCCGGATCGTGGCCTGAATTTCCGTTGCCTGGGGGCTGCGCGCCATCACCGATGACACACCAGCCCACGCCACCAAGGCCACCAGACAAGCCGACAACACCTGCTTTGATGGCACGATGACCCTTCGCATGATGAAATTTCGCCTCAAATCGTCTCCGGGTTAACCCGGAAATCGCGGGGCCGTAGTGTGCCCTAACGTGACCGAAAACGCAAGCGCCCCCCAGCGTAAAGGTCCGCGCCGCCCGGGTACTTGCGAGGAAAAAGTTAGCGCTTGCTTATTCTCTAATTCTTACCGATGCGCGTTGGCGTCGGCGACGGTCAACGCCGTCATGTTCACAATCCGGCGGACCGTGGTGCTGGCTGTCAGGATATGGACGGGTTTTGCCGCGCCGAGCAGCACCGGGCCGATGGCAATGTTGCCGCCGGCCGCGGTCTTGAGCAGGTTGTACGAAATATTGGCGGCGTCGATATTGGGCAGCACCAGCAGGTTGGCATCGCCAGCCAGGGTGCTGTTGGGCATGAGCGCATGGCGGGCCGCGCCATCGAGCGCCACATCGCCGTGCATTTCGCCGTCGACTTCCAGCCAGGGCGCACGCTGCTGCAGCAAGGCCAGTACCTCGCGCATCTTGATGGCGCTCGGGCTGTCGGACGAGCCGAAGTTCGAGTGCGACAACAGTGCGGCTTTGGGCTTGAAGCCGAAGCGCATCATTTCCTCGGCCGCGAGCATGGTGATCTCGGCCAGTTGCTCGGCCGTCGGGTCGTAATTGATGTGGGTGTCGACCAGGAACACCTGGCGACCCGGCAACATCAGCCCGTTCATCGCGGCATAGGTTTTCACCCCGGCGCGCTTGCCCAGCACCTGATCCATGTACTGCAGATGGTGGGTCGTGCTGCCCCAGGTGCCGCAGATCAGGCCGTCCACATCGCCTTTGTGCAACAGCATCGCGCCGATCAGCGACAGACGGCGGCGCATTTCGATCTTGGCCATCTGCTCGGTGACGCCTTTGCGCTCGGTCATGCGGTGGTAGGTCTGCCAGAAGTCGCGGTAACGGTCGTCTTTCTCGACATTGACCACGTCGTAATCCACGCCCTCGCGGAGCCGCAGGCCGAATTTCTCGATCCGCTTGGCAATCACCGCGGGCCGGCCAATCAGGGTCGGGCGGGCGATGCGTTCGTCCACCACAATCTGCGCCGCCCGCAGCACCCGTTCTTCTTCCCCTTCCGAGTAACCCACCCGGCGCTTGAGCGCCCTTTTGGCGGCAGCAAAGATCGGCTTCATGGTGGTGCCGGAGGCATAAACGAAGGTCTGCAGCTTCTCGCGGTAGGCCTGGATATCCCCGATGGGGCGGGTCGCCACGCCACTGGAGATGGCGGCTTCGGCCACGGCCGGAGCGATCTTCATCATCAGGCGCGGATCGAAGGGTTTGGGAATCAGGTACTCCGGACCAAACGCCAGCTGTTCGCCAACATAGGCTGCCGCCACCACCTCGCTTTGTTCGGCGTGGGCCAGGTCGGCAATCGCATGGACCGCCGCCACCTTCATTTCATCGGTGATGGTGGTCGCCCCGCTGTCGAGCGCGCCACGGAAGATGTACGGGAAACACAGGACATTGTTGACCTGGTTGGGGTAGTCGGTGCGGCCGGTGGCCATGACGGCGTCGTCCCGAACCGCTTTGACCTCCTCAGGCAGGATCTCGGGGGTGGGGTTGGCCAGCGCGAAGATCAGCGGACGCGCCGCCATCTTCGCCACCATGTCGGGCTTGAGCACGCCCCCGGCCGACAGGCCCAGGAAAACATCCGCGCCGTCAATGACTTCGGCCAGGCGGCGCTGATCGGTCGGCTGGGCAAACTGGACCTTGTCCTCATCCATCAGCTCGGTGCGACCCTGATACACCACCCCGGCCAGATCGGTCACCCAGATGTTTTCGCGCCGAATGCCCAGTTTGACCAGCAAGCCCAGGCAGGCCAGCGCGGCAGCACCCGCGCCGGAGGTCACCAGCTTGACGTCGGCCGGGTTCTTGCCCACCACCTTCAATCCGTTGAGGATGGCGGCACCCACGACAATGGCGGTGCCGTGCTGGTCGTCGTGAAAGACCGGGATTTTCATGCGCTCGCTGAGCTTGCGTTCGACGTAGAAGCAGTCCGGAGCCTTGATGTCTTCGAGGTTGATGCCGCCGAAGGTCGGTTCGAGTGCGGCAATGATTTCGACCAGCTTGTCGGGGTCTTTCTCGTTGATCTCGATATCGAACACGTCGATGCCGGCAAACTTCTTGAACAGGACCCCCTTGCCTTCCATGACCGGCTTGCCGGCGAGCGGACCGATGTCGCCCAGACCAAGCACCGCCGTGCCATTGGTCACCACCCCGACCAGATTGCCCCGGCTGGTGTAGCGGAAGGCTGCATTGGGGTCTTTGACGATCTCTTCACAGGGCGCGGCCACACCGGGCGAATAGGCCAGGGCCAGATCGTGCTGGTTGACCAGCTGTTTGGTCGCGGCGATGGCGATTTTGCCCGGCGTCGGTTTCTCGTGGTAGTCAAGCGCCGCCTGGCGAAGCATGGCGCGCTTTTCCTCAGCCTGGGTGCTGTGGGGCATGGTCGTCTCCTCGGCCACCTGCGTTCCCCGCGTGTTCCGCGGCAGCGGCCTGTTGTTGTGAAGGGGGAGCGGATTGTAAACCCCGGGCCGGGTTAACCCTAGTACGCATTTATGCGTAAGGGTCGCAACCGTTTTGACCGGAGACCCTGCAATCCCGGGCAGGTCCGCCCCGCGAGCCCATAACCCGTGCACCGTGCCGATCCGCTGCGCCTGCTACCCTTGCGCCATGAAACCTCTTGTCCTATGGGGCACCTTCGGGGTGGCGGCGCTGTCCGTCGCCGCTGCCGTGGCGCTGACCAGCCAGCGCGGCACAAAAGTCCAGGTGGCCCCGGTGGTTCGCACCGGCATCGTGCAATCGGTGGTGGCCACCGGGCGCCTGAACGCGCCGGCTCGGCTGGATATCGGCAGCGAAGTCACCGCCACCGTGCTGGAGGTGAAAGTGCGCGAGGGCGACCGGGTGAAGGCGGGCGAGCTGCTGCTGCGCCTGTCCGACGCCGAAGCGCGCGCCGCCCTGCAGCAGGCCCGCGCCGCGCTGGTGGAGGCCCGCGGCCGCGCCACCCAGCAGGCCACGGTGTCGGCGCCGGTGGCCAGCCAGGCCGTGGTGCAGGCCGAAGCCACCTTCAAGGCCGCCGAACGCGACTACGAGCGCACCCGTGACCTCGTCGCGAAAGGCTTTTTCTCGCAGCAAAAGCTCGACGACGCCCAGCGCCTGCTCGACACCGCGCGCAGCGCGCGCGAATCCGCCCGTGTGCAGTCGGTCGCCAACCAGGCCCGCGGCATCGAGCCCGCCATGGCCGCCTCGCGCGTGGCGCAGGCCGCGGCCGCGGTGGAGGTGGCCACCGCCCGGCTGGCGCGACTGCAGATCACCAGCCCGGTCGATGCGGTGGTGCTGGCCCGCCATGTGGAGCCCGGCACGATGGCGCAGCCCGGCCGCACGTTGCTCGCACTGGCCGCGCAGGGCAACACCCGCATCGACGCCGCCGTGGACGAAAAACACCTGCGCCTGCTCACCCCCGGCATGGCGGCGCAGGCGGTGGCTGACGCCTTTCCCGGCCAGCGCTTTGACGCCAGGCTCTTTTTCGTCGCCCCGGCGGTGGACCCGCAACGTGGCACGGTGGACGTGCGCCTGGAGGTGCTCCAGCCCCCCGCCTTCCTGAAGCCGGACATGACCGTGTCGGTCGAACTGCTGGCCGGGTCGAAGAAAGACGCGCTGGTGTTGCCCTCCAGCGCGGTGCGCGACGCCGACCGCGAGAAACCCTGGGTGCTGGCGCTGCAGGACGGCCGCGCGGTGCGGGTGCCGGTGCGCCTGGGCCTGCGTGGCATCGGTTCGGTGGAAATCCTGGACGGCCTGAAAGAAGGCGACGAGGCCATTCCCCAGACCGAAAAAGCCCTGCCAGGCGAGCGCGTGCGCCGCGGCGCCACCCTGGCGCCGGAAAAGGGCATGGAAGTTCCTTCATTCATTGCACGCTGACCCGTCCCGGCACATCCGCATGGCCATCCGTTTCCGCCGCACCCGCCCCGCCCTGAGCCCGCAGGCCCGCTGGATGCCGTTCGAGCTGCTGGTGGCACTGCGCTTCCTGCGCGAAGGCCGCATGCAAAGCGCGCTCATCCTCGCCGGCGTGACCGGCGGCGTGGCCGTGATCATCTTCCTGACGCAGCTCATCAACCAGCTGCAGGGCACCATCATCGATCGCGTGCTGGGCTCGCAGGCCCATGTGGTGATCCGGCCGCTGGAAGAAGCGACGCAGCGCGTCGTGACCCCCCGTGCCGACCAGGCGGTCGCGGCGGTCGTGCAGCCGCGCACACAACGCCTGCGCTCGGTGGACCAGTGGGAGCGCATCGCCGCGCTGGCCGCGGGCACGCCCGGCGTGCTGGCCGTGTCGCCGGTGGTCAGCGGGCCGGCCTTTGCCGCCCGCGGCGGCAGCAACAAGAGTGTGGCGCTGCTGGGTGTGGTGCCCGAGCAATACCGGCGGGTGGTGCGCATGGACGACTTCATGACCCGCGGGCGCTTCGACGTGGCCGGCACCGGGGCCCTGATCGGCACCGACCTGGCCAGCGACCTGGGCGTTACGGTGGGCGACAAGCTGCGCGTGACCAGCGCCACCGGCCGCAGCGAAACGCTGGACATCACCGGCCTGTTCGACATGGGCAACCGCGACCTGAACCGGCGCTGGGTTTTCGTCACCCTGAAGCTGGCGCAATCGCTGCTGGACCTGCCGGGTGGCGTCTCCAACATCGACCTCACAGTGCGCGACCTTTTCGGCGCCGATGCCGTGGCCGACACCCTGCGCGCGCAGACCGGCCTGACGGTGGACAGCTGGATGCAGACCAACTCCGGCCTGCTCAATGCGCTGTCCAACCAGAGTGTGTCCAACAACCTGATCCGCAGCTTCGTGGTCATCATCGTGGCCCTGGGCATCTCCAGCGTGCTGGTGGTCAGCGTGGTGCAGAAACAGCGCGAGATCGGCATTCTGCGTGCCATGGGCGCGGGGCGGCGGCGCATCATGGCCATCTTTCTGCTGCAGGGCGGGCTGGTCGGGCTGGTGGGCTCGGCGCTGGGCTCGGCGCTGGCTTACGGCCTGCTGGTGGTGTTCTCCTACGTGTTCAAAAGCCCCGACGGAAGCGCCATGTTCGCCGCGCAGCTGGACCCCATGCTGGTGTTGCTGGCGTCGGTGGTGGCCTGCGGCGTGGGGCTGGCGGCGGCAGCGATTCCGGCGCGCAGCGCCGCGCGCATGGACCCGGTGCAGGCGATCCGGGCGTGACGGACCGGCCTGTGCGGGGATCCGGCTAATGCACGCACAGGTACACGAAAACTTGCGCCAGCACCGGAAAGTCCCGGTGGCTCATCGTCAGTACCGGTGGATAGCTGCTCGTCGGGTCCAGTGACAACAGCACACCCGTTTCCTTGTCGTTTTCCTCGATGCGTGTGGGTTTGCCCCCGACAAAGCCGCGCCGGATCGTGAACATCGCGTCATCGCTGTCGCCGCGATACACCGTCACACGAAACGTGCCGTTATCGCTCGACAGCAGGACAGCGCCGGAAGCAGCGTCCAGGAGAAGGCTGCGGCCGGAACGCACGCCCGCGCCGATGCCGAGGATCTCGCGGCCATCCAAGGTGAAACGGTGCCGCACGCCATCAAGCGGCACATGAAAGAACGCGACTTCGGTGACCAAGGCATCGGTTTCATCGCGCAAGACCAGACGAAGCTCGGACGAAGACAACAGCTTCTGCCACACCCCCCAGACAAAACCCGGGCCCAGAAGCTGGCTGCCAACGCGCTGGTGTACCCCGGCTGCGGTCAGCGTCAGGCCCTCGTCTTCCAGGGCGGCACGCGAACGGATGCCCCATAGGCTCATCAGGACAACCACGACCAGAAGGGTTGCCAGGGTGCCATAGAGGATCAGGTCGGCGGATGTTGGATGCATGGTGCGACCGTGGGCAAGGGCCGGAGGGGGCACCCGCAGTCTAGCCGAGCAAAGCCGCGCTCAAGCCCGAAGCCATGGTGAGGGCCAGACAGTCCGCAGGGCCGGATGCCGGAGTTCTCGACCGAACGTCGGGCAGGCCGGTCGTCCTGCCGAGTTGCTCTGCGCATGGTCAACTGGCAACCACAAACCCCCGACGATTTCCGCTGCGGTCCACAATCCCCCACCTATGACCCCCCCGCCCCCCCCCATCCTTCAGCTCACCGACATCCGAAAGAGCTACAACGTCGGCACGCCGGTGCAGACCGAGGTGCTGCACGGCATCACGCTGGCGCTGCGCGAGGCGGAGTTCGTCGCGCTCAAGGGGCCGTCGGGCTCGGGCAAGAGCACGCTGCTCAACATCATCGGCCTGCTGGAGCGCCCGTCCGACGGCACGCTGGTGATCGCAGACCAGCCCACCCGGTCGCTGGACGATGCGGGCCTGACAAGGCTGCGCGGCGCCACCATCGGCTTCGTGTTCCAGTTTCACCACCTGTTGCCGGCCTTCACCGCGCTGGAGAACGTGCTGCTGCCGTCCATCATCGGCCACGGCACGGCCACGCCCGAGGCCGAGGCCCTGGCGCGCGAGCTGCTGGCGCGGGTGGGGCTGAAGGGCGCCGAGTCCAAGCGCCCCGGCGAGCTATCGGGCGGCATGCAGCAGCGCGTGGCGATTGCACGGGCGCTGTCGCTCAAGCCCCGGCTGATCCTGGCCGACGAGCCCACGGGCAACCTCGACACCGTGTCGGCCGACGAGGTGTTCGGCCTGCTGCGGGAGTTCAACCGGGACCACGGCAGCGCCTGCCTGATCGTCACGCACGACCCGCGCCTGGCCGCGCGCTGCGACCGCCAGATCGAGCTGGTGGACGGGCGCGTGGTGGCGGGCGCCGGGCCGGCGGAGACGCCTGCGCCATGACACCGGTGACGGCGCCGGGCGACGACCGCGGCCCGGGCGCGGTGTTCCGCATCTTCCTGCGGCTGGGTCTGACCTCGTTTGGCGGGCCGGTAGCGCACATTGCCTTTTTTCATGACGAATTGGTCGTGCGGCGCCGCTGGTTGCCCGAGCGGGACTATGCCGACCTGGTGGCGCTGTGCCAGTTCCTGCCCGGGCCGGCCAGCAGCCAGGTGGGCATGGCACTGGGGCTGCGCCGCGCAGGCTACGCCGGGGCGCTGGCCGCGTGGGCGGGGTTTACGCTGCCATCGGCCCTGGCGCTGATCGCCCTGGCGCTGGGCCTGGCCCACAGCGGCGGCGCGCTGGCAGCCGGCGCGCTGGCGGGCCTGAAGGTGGCGGCGGTGGCGGTGGTGATGCAGGCGGTGTGGGCCATGGCGCGCAGCCTGTGTCCGGATTCGCCACGGCGCCTGCTGATGCTGGTGGCGGCCACTCTGGCCGTGACGCTGTCGGGTGTGGCCGGGCAACTGGCGGCGCTGCTGGTGGGCGCGGCCGCGGGCCTGGCCGGACTGGCCACCCCCTCGCCGCCGGCCCACCCTGCGGCGACGGCGACACCGGGCGCCGATACTGCGGGCCGGACACCCGGCTGGCGCAGCGGCATCGCCGCACTGGTGCTGTTTGCCGCTCTGCTGGTCGGACTGGCGCTGCTGGCGCGTGTCACGGGCGACCCGATCCTGGTCACGCTGGACCTGTTCTACCGGGCCGGCGCGCTGGTCTTCGGCGGTGGCCATGTGGTGTTGCCCTTGCTGCAGGCTGAAGTGGTCCCCCGCGGCTGGCTGAGCGCCGACACCTTTCTGGCCGGTTATGGCGCGGCGCAGGCCGTACCCGGCCCACTGTTCACCTTTGCCGCCTTTGTCGGCGCGGCGCTGCCAGCGCCGCTGGGCGGCTGGGTCGGCGGACTGCTGGCCCTCGTGGCCATTTTCACCCCGGCCTTTCTGCTGGCGGTCGGCGCCCTGCCCTTCTGGGAGCGCCTGCGCACCCGGCCCCGGGCACAGGCCGCGCTCGCCGGGGTGAATGCTGCGGTGGTGGGGCTGCTGCTGGCCGCCCTGGTCGCCATGCTGCACGGCGGCGCCCTGTCGGGCCTGGGGGACCTGGCACTGGGCATGGGCGCCCTGCTGGCCTTGACGGCCGGACGGCAAAGCGCCTGGCGGGTGGTGCTGGGCTGTGCGGTGGTGGGAGCACTGACCGGGCCCTGGATGCGGACGTGGGCCGCGTGAGCATCGACACCGGCGCCGCAGCCGGGTAGCATCGTCGCGAGATTCCTCCCTTCCACCCCCGGTTTCGTCCCTCCCGCCTGCATCCACCGCCCCATGCCCCACCCGCTGCCCTGCCCCTCCTGTGGCGCCCCGATGGAAAAGCACCGCCTGCCCGGCCAGCGCGGCGAGGTGCTGCTGGACCTGTGTTTTGCCTGCCAGCTGATCTGGTTCGACCCGCAGGAGAACCTGCAACTGACGCCGGCCGCCGTGGTGGAATTGCTCGGTCTGCTGCACCAACACCGGGACGACGCCCGCAATCCGCTGGCGGCTCGGCTGGCCTGCCCGCGCTGCCGAACCCCGTTGCAGGAGGGCTTCGACGTGGTGCGCAGCGGCCGTTACGTCACCCACCGCTGCCCGCAGCGGCATGGGCGGATGGCGACGTTTTCGTCGTTCATGGTGGAGAAGGGCTTTGTGCGCCACCTGACCAAGCCCGAGATCGAGGACATCGCCGCGCGGGTGGGCACCATCCAGTGCACCGGCTGCGGCGCCCCGGTGGATGTGCGCCGCGACGACGCCTGCCCGCACTGCCGCTCGCCGCTGGCGCTGCTGGACCCGCAGGCGGTAGAGAAAGCGTTGGCCGGTTACGGGCGGGCCGCGCAGCAGGCGGGCACCGTCTCGCCGCTGGGTGTGGCGGATGCGCTGATCATGATCGAGCGCGACCGCGAACGCGCCCGGCGCCAGGCCCAGGCCGAGCGGTTCACGACCGGCCGTGATGACACCGCCTTCACCCACGGCGACCTGTGGGCGGCCGGTATCGAAATGGTCTGGAAGATGATCCGGTAGCCCTTCGGCCGGCCGGTTTACGCCACGCGGAAGAAGCGGATCTCCACCCGGTCCGGATAGCGCGCGCCGGTGCCGACGAACACGTTTTCCGTCAGCCAGGCCAGCGAGGGATGCGACACCTCGAAGGTGGGCACGCAGCGGAAATAGATCGCCGCGGGGTCCACGGCCTCGCCGCGCACCAGCCGAGCGATGTTTTCGACTGAGCCGCGGCGCAGCGCGCGGTTCATCACGAAAACGTGCTCGCCGTTGTCCAGTTGCAGCAGGTAGCGCGCATCCAGGTCGGCGCAGGTGTCCGACACGACGATCTGGAAGTCCGCACCGCCGGGCAGCACGGTGCCGGTGAGTTTTCCAGCCACATTTCCGCCGGTGATGGGGATGATGCGGCGCCGGCCACGGCTGTTCAGGCCGGTCACCTGGCCCGCCTCGACAGGAGCGGCCACAAATACGGTGAGGTCGATGGCGGGTTCGAGCGTGGGGGCGGGCAGGGTCATGGCGCAGGAGCTTGGATGCGGATGCGATCAGTCCTTGTCGCCGCCTGACAGGACCGTCAGCAGCGTCTCACCGGTTGCCACCAGTTTTTCGGTGCCTTGATGCAGGGCGTACAGCTCACACGCGGTGAACATCTGCTGCTTGCCGGGCTTGACCACGCGCGCCCGCGCGACGAAGCGCTCACCCAGCGCGGGCCGCAGGCAGTTGACGGAAAAATGCGCGGCGAGCAATCGGGGGCCGGCCAGTGTGGCGGCCGCAAAACCGCAGGCCGTATCGATCAGGCCGGCGACGACACCGGCGTGCAGGAAGCCGGCATACTGGCCAGCCTCGTCGCGCCAAGGCATGGCCAACTCCACCGCGCCGGGCGCGCAGGACAGTACTTCAAAGCCGCACCAGCGGTTGAACCGGGCGCTCTCATTGATCTGGCGAACCAGCGAAGTCAGGTCTTCGGTCATGGGTTGCTTCTCAACGTCACTGTAGGGCAGCGGGCGAAGTTGCCTCTGCCGCGAGGGTGACAGCCTGTCGCCACCGTGTCTCTGCACTCGCCGCGCGGCCCGATCCCGCGTGCACACCATCGCCGCCGCTGCTACGCTTGTCGGCATGAGCAATGCCGCCCGACCGACGCTGCCCGCGCCGGCTTATGTCCCCCAGATCCGCCTGTACCAGAACTGGCTGCGCGACACGCGCGGGCTGACGTTCGAGCACTACGACGACCTGTGGCGCTGGTCCGTCACCGAGCTGGACGCGTTCTGGCAAAGCATCTGGGATTACTTCGACCTGCAGTCCCCCACCCGGCACACGGCCGTGCTGGAGAAGAACGTGATGCCGGGTGCGAAATGGTTTCCCGGCGCACAGGTCAACTACGCGCAGCAGGTGTTTCGCCATGTGGCTCCGGCGCACGCGGCGGGTTTCCCCGCCATCCTCAGCCGCAACGAGAAAGGGCAGCAGCACGAGCTGTCCTGGCCCGAGCTGCGCCGCCAGGTGGCGTCTCTGGCGCTGCACCTGCAGGAAGTGGGCGTCCAGCCCGGCGACCGTGTGGCCGCCTACCTGCCCAACATCCCCGAGGCCATGGTCGCCTTCCTGGCCACGGTGAGCATCGGCGCGGTCTGGAGCGTCTGCGCACCCGACATGGGCACCAACGCCGTGCTCGACCGCTTCCGCCAGATCGACCCGGTGGTGCTGATTGCCTGCGACGGCGTGACCTACGGCGGGCGCGACTTTGACCGCCTGGGCGTGGTGGCCGAGATGCGCGCCGCGCTGCCCACCCTGCGCCACGTCATCCTGCACCGCAACCTGGGCGCAGCCGGAGAGGATCATGCTTCCGATTTGATAGCAGACTATTACCCGATGGCGCTGGGTATGGCCCGAAATGATGCCAAAGTCGCGGCTTTCGAGCCGCTCTGGCTGCCGTTCGACCATCCGCTGTGGATCGTCTATTCCAGCGGCACCACCGGCCTGCCCAAACCCATCGTGCACGGGCACGGCGGCACGGTGATCGTGGCGCTGGCGCTCAAGATCCTGCACAACGACGTGGGCTGCAGCTACCACCCCAACTCGTTCGGCGAGCGCTACCACTGGTACAGCTCCACCGGCTGGGTGATGTGGAACGCGCAGATGAGCGGCCTGCTGTCGGGCACCACCTGCGTGATCTACGACGGCAACCCCGGCGGGAGCAAGGAGCGGCCCGACTGGACCACGCTGTGGCGCTTCGCCGCCGAGCTGGGCGTGACCTTCTTTGGCGCCGGCGCGGCGTTTTACGCCAACTGCCTGAAAGCCGGCGTGGACCTGTCGACCTGCGGCGACCTGTCGAACGTGCGTGCGCTGGGCACCACCGGATCGCCGCTGTCGCCCGAGGCGCAGCAGTGGGGGACGGCGCAGTTCCGTCGCCTGCGAACCGCGCAAGCTTCCAGCGACTTGAGCGCCGCCGGGCCGCCCCAAGGCGCGAAGGCCCCCTCGGGGGGCAGCGACCCACACGAAGTGGGGGAGCGTGGGGGCGACATCTGGTGGTGCAACATCAGCGGCGGGACGGATTTCGCAGGCGCCTTCATTGGCGGCCACCGCGAGCTGCCGCAGGTGCCCGGAGAGATGCAGTGCCGCCTGATGGGCTGCGCGGTGGAGGCCTGGAACGACGCCGGCGAGCCGGTGCTGGGCGAGGTGGGCGAGCTGGTCTGTGCGCAACCGATTCCGTCGATGCCGCTGTACTTTGTGGGCGACACGAACAACGCGCGGCTGCTGGCCAGCTACTTCGAGATGTACCCCCCCGGCCACGGCCGCAAGCCGGGCGGCGGTGACCTGGGGCCGGAAGCCGGCGGCGTCTGGCGCCACGGCGACTGGCTGCGCATCGGCAACCCGGCCACCGGCAGCACCGGCTGCGTGATCTTCGGCCGCAGCGACGCCACCATCAACCGCCACGGCCTGCGCATGGGCACCAGCGAGCTCTACAGTGCGGTCGAGGCCCTGCCCGAGGTGATGGATTCGATGGTGGTGGACCTCGAATACCTGGGCCGCGAAAGCTACATGCCGCTGTTCGTGGTGCTGCGCGAGGGGCAGTCGCTGGACGAGGCGATGCGCGAGCGCATCAACGACGCGATCAAGGTGTCCTTGAGCCCGCGCTTCCTGCCCAACGCCATCTTCCAGGTGGCGGAGATCCCGCGCACGCTCTCCGGCAAGAAGCAGGAGCTGCCGATCAAGAAGCTGCTGCTCGGGCACCCGCTGGACAAAGTTCTGAACAAGGAAGCCATGGCCAACCCGGGGTGCCTGGACTGGTACGTGGCCTTTGCCGCGGCGCATGCGGCGCGTCCGGTCTGACGAGACTCACCCGCGCGGTTGCGCGGCGACTATTCCACGGTGATCTGGCGGGCCTTGACCACCCGCGCCCACAACGCCATCTGGCCGTGCACGAACTGCTGCGCGGCGTCGGCGTCGCCTTTGAACAGCTCGCCGCCCAGTTGCGCCACACGCGCCTTCACGTCCGGTGCTTCCAGCGCTTTCTGGAAGGCAGCGGCGAGTCGGGCTACCACCGGTTCGGGGGTTCCGGTGGGCGTGAACACGGCGTTCCACTCGTAAACCTCGGCGCCGGGCACGCCGGCTTCGGCCAGGGTGGGCACGTCGGGCAGGATGGGCGAGCGTTTGCCGGCCGTCACCGCCAGCGCGCGCAGCTTGCCGCTCTGGATGTGTTGCAGTGTGGAGGCCAGGTTGCCGAAGAACAGCGGCACCTGACCGCCGATCACATCGTTCAGCGCCGGGCCGCCACCTTTGTAGGGCACATGCACCATGTCCACTTTGGCGGCGGATTCGAACAGCGCCCCGGCCAGGTGCTGGGCCGAGCCGTTGCCCGACGACGCAAACGACACCGCGTCTTTCTTCGCCCGAGCGGCGGCGGTGAGTTCGGCGACGTTCCTGGCGGGGAACTGCGCGTTCACCAGCACCACGTTCGGGAACTGCGCCACCACGCCGATGGTGCGGAAGGCCTTCTGGCTGTCATAGGGCAGCTTGCTGTACAGGGCCGGATTCACCGCAAAGGACGAGGCGTCCAGCATCAGCGTGTGGCCGTCCGGCGCGGCCTTGGCCACGGCGGCGGCGCCGATCTGGCCGCCGGCTCCGGGCTTGTTTTCCACCACCACGTTGGCCCCCAGGGCTTCCCCCAGGCGCGGGGCCAACAGGCGGGCCATGGCGTCGGCGCCGCCACCGGGCGGGTAGGTGACGACCAGCGTCACCGGCTTGCCGGGGCTGGGGAACACAGGGCCGGGGGCCGGGCTCTGGGCGGCGGCCAGGCCCCAAAACGCTATTGCTGCAATAGCGAACAGTGACCTTTTCACGCTGGGTATGGGCAGTTTTCGTTCGTATTTGTGGTTCATGGGGGTCTCCTGGTAAGGGTTAACGCACCTGGGCGGTGTAGGCAAAGGCCAGGGCGTCGCCCTGGGTGTGGCGCAGCTCGACGCAGCGGCCGGCCAGATCGAAAGCCCGGCGCTGCACCTGCGCCCCCGGGTGGCCGGCCGGCAGGCCCAGCAGGGCGGCGTCGGCGGCGCTGAGCAGCGCAAAGCCGAGCTGGTCTTCCGCGCGGTGTACGGTCACGCCGCACACCCGCTGGAACATGGGGTAGAGCAGATCGTCCCAGCCGGCCGGGTCGGACTCGGCGAGCGGCGCAAACAGCGGCAGCGGCAGCGTGATGCGCTCCAGCAGCACCGGGCGGCCGTCCAGGCTGCGCAGCCGCTCCAGCGTGAGCACCGGCGCGCCCGCGGGCAGGCCCAACGCCTCGGCGGCGGCTGCACTCGCGGGCACCACCGCGCGGGCGCGGATGGCGGAGCGTGGCGCCGCCTGCAGATCGCCGGCGTGACGGAAGCGAAAGAATCGCAACATCGACGCGCCGTCCAGCCCGCCGCGCACAAAGGTGCCACGGCCATGGCGGCGCTCCAGCAGGCCCTGGTCCACCAGCAGCGCCAACGCCTGGCGCAGCGTGCCCAGCGCCACGCCGTGCTCTTTGGCCAGTGCCGCCTCGGCCGGCAGCGCCGCGCCCGGCGGCCATTCGCCCTGCGTGATGCGCGCGCGCAGCCCGGCCGCCAGCCAGCCGTAGCGGCTCTGGCCGGGCAAGGGCTGCGGCGCGGCATCGGGGGGCGCCGGTGCCGGCGCCGGCGGGGAAATTTCCATGACCTCGGGCATTGATCTAGTCATCTAGAGGACTAGAATATACGGCATGCTTTCCGATCTGTCAAAACCCGGTGCGGTGGACGTGCACTTTCATGTCTTCGACGCCCACATCGCCCAGCCCGGCGCCCGCTATGTGCCCGGCTACGACGCGCCTTTGGCCACCTGGCAGGCGGCGGCGGCGCCGCTGGGCATCACCCGCGGGGTGCTGGTGCAACCGAGTTTTCTGGGCAGCGACCACCGCCGCCTGCGGACCGAGCTGGCCGCCCATCCGGACACCCTGCGCGGCGTGGCCGTGGTGGCGCCCACCGTGAGCGCCGCCGAACTGGCCGCGCTGCACACCGCCGGCGTGCGCGCCATCCGCCTGAACCTGGTCGGCACCGACCACAACCTGGCCGCCTGGCAGGGCCCGCACGCGCCGTGGCCGCACCTGGCCGCGCTGGGCTGGCATGTGGAGCTGCACACCGACCGCGGCGCCCTGCCCGCCGCGCTGGCCCAGCTGCCCGCTGACCTGCCGCTGGTGATCGACCACATGGGCAAACCGGACGCCGCCCACCCGCACGACCCCACCGTGCGCGCGCTGGCCCAGCGGGCGCAGCACACCCCGGTACACGTCACGCTGAGCGGCGCCTACCGCCTGGGCGGGCTGGACGCCGGCGCCCTGGCGCGCCTGTGGCGGGACGAACTCGGACCCGGCGCGCTGCTGTGGGGCAGCGACTGGCCCTGCACCAACCATGAAGCCGAAGCCGACATCCCCCGCCTGCGCGCCACGCTTGACACCTGGCTGCCCGACCCGGCCGAGCGCCACGCGGTGCTGGTGGACAACCCGGGGCGGGTGTATTGGGGTGACCCGGCGTTCGAAGCACTCTCGTTTTTGTAGTAACAAACGACCTTTTTACGCCGGGTATCGGCACTTTTAACGGTCAAACGACCGCAAAAGGCCCCCAGGCCTCCGCCCGGCGGGCCGTCAGGCTGGCCTGCGGTTCACCAGCACGATGCCGACCGCCACCAGGGCCAGGGCGGCGAGCAGGCTGGGGGTGACGGGTTCGCGCAGCCACAGCGCGCCGAACAGCAGGGCAAACAGGGGGGTGAGGAACACAAACACCGAGATTTTGGTGGCCGGGTAGCGGCCCAGCATCCACATCCAGGCCAGGTAGCTGGCAAAGGCGCCCACCAGGGTCTGCACCGCCATGGAGGTGGCGGCAAAGGTGCTCCACGGGGTCGTCCAGGACTCGCCCAGCGCCAGCGACAGCGGCGGCAAAGCCACCGCGCTGACGGCCACCTGGTACATCAGCAGCTTTTCGGCCGATACCCGCGCCAGGCCGGTGGCGCGGATGGCGACTGTGGTCAGGCCCCACAAGGCGCCGGCCGCCAGGCCCATCAGGTCGCCCAGGCCGGTGGCGGGGCCGCCGGCGGCAAAGCCTTCGCGCAGCGCAAACACCACAGCCACAAAGGCGCAGGCCAGGCCTGCCCATTGCTGGGGGCGCAGGCGCTCGGTCGGCACAAACAGCGGCACCAGCGCCGCCACCCAGAACGGCGAGGTGTACAAAAACACCGTCAGCCGCGAGGCGGTGGTGTGCTGCAGGCCGATGTAGATGCAGGCAAATTCCGCCGCGAACAGGCCCCCGGCCAGCAGGCCCGCGCGCAGGGAGCCGTCCCGCGCGAACAGCGCCACCCCGCGCCAGCGGCACCACAGCATCAGCAGCACGGTGGCACCGGCAAAACGCACCGCCGCCTGGAACACCGGCGGCAGGTGCGGCAAGGTGGCTTTGACCAGCACCTGCTGCATGCCCCAGAAGAGGCAGCAGGCCAGCAGCAGCGAAACGGCGGTGGAATCGAGATGGTCTTTGCGGGCAATCATGGCTGCATGGTACGGGCGCCCCGCCGTGGTGGCGGGTCAGCGCCGTGACAGCCGTGCCACGGGCGGCGGCAGCCGGCCGGCGATACGCTCCGCTTTCAATAGCGCGAGATGACCGTTTTATGATGGGTATGGGGCAAAACGGCCTGAAATCGGGCCGGCCAGGGCTCACCCGCCCGAGGCCAGTCGCTGCAGCATGCGTTTGAGGGTGTCCACCTCGGCGGCGGACCAGTGGGCGAGCTGGGTTTGCTCCTGGCCCAGGGCGTCGGCAATCAGGAGCCGGGCGGTGGCCAGGCCCGCGGCGGTGGGCGCCACCAGGGTACGGCGCTGGTCGGCCGGGTCGGTGCGCAAGGCGACCAGGCCGTCGTCGGCCATGCGCTGCACCAGCTTGGTCACGGTGGGCTGTTTGGCCAGCACGTCGCGGGCCAGCTGGCCCACGGGGACTGCCCCGTCGGGCACCTTGGCCGGATCGGCGAGGTCGGCCGCGGCCGGTGGCGTGGTGCTTTCGGCCAGGGCACGGACGGCGGCGGAATGCGCATCGTGCAGCAGGGCCAGGACGCGCCAGGCAATATGCGACAGGCCTTGAGCGGCCACTGCCGATTCGAAGTCGCGGTACACCGCGTGGCTGGCCTGACCCAGCAGGTAGCCCAGGTAACCCCGCACAAAACGGGGGTCGGCCGGTGCGGGCGCCGATTCGTCAGCCTGCAAGGGGTGTTCGGTGTAGAACTTGCCGCCGTGAAACAGCAAAGGCGAGGCGCTGGCCCGGTGGCTGCAGCGCTCCACCTCGCCCACGAAGATGACATGGTCGCCTTCTTCGTAGCGGCTGCGGTTGAAACACTCGAAATGCGCAGCCGCTCCGTCCAGCAGGGGCGCCCCACCGGCGCCTTCGCGCCAGGCCACGTTGCTCCAGCGATCGCCGCCCCGGCGGGCGAAACGCTCGGCCAGGGTTTTCTGGTCGGCCGCCAGGATACTGATGGCGTAGTGCGAGCCGGCGCTGAAGGCCGGCAGCGAGCCGGCAGCGCGGGCCAGACTCCAGAGCACCAGCGGCGGCTCCAGCGAGACCGAATTGAAGGAATTGGCGGTCAGCCCGACAAGATCGCCCTCGGCGGTGCGCGCGGTGACGATGGTGACCCCGGTGGCAAACATGCCCAGGCTCGCGCGGAACTCGCGCGGCGAGAACGCGGGCGGCGTGGCTTTGCGGGCGGGGGACATCATGGCTTGAAATTTATATGAAATTTCATGAATAATGGCTGTAAACCGGGTTTGGCGCAAATCCCGCGCTGGCACCACGGCGATTCGAAAGGTCCCTCATGTTGCAGGAAATCATCGAACCGGGCTGGATAGACGCCTTCGAGCAGGTGCTGCGCCGCTGCGCGCTGCAAAAAGGCGACACGGTCGCCATTCTGGCCGAGACCCAAAGCCGCCCGGTGCTGCCGCTGCTCGCCCGGCTGGCGGCCCAGCGCCTGGGCGCGCAGGTGTTCATGCTCACGCTGCCCAGCGTGGTAGGGCGGGCCGGCCCCCCGGCGCGGTCGACCGGCGCCTCGGACGCGATCCAGCAGATCAAGCCGGTGGTGCATGCGCTGGCGGCCAGCACGCTGGTGGTGGACTGCACGGTGGAGGGGCTGATGCACGCGCCCGAGCTGCCCGCCATCCTGAAAGGCGGCGCGCGCGTGGTCTACATCAGCAACGAACACCCCGAGGCGCTGGTGCGGCTGATGCCCGACGACGCCACCGAGGCGCGCGTGAAGGACCACATCAAGCGCCTGCGCGCGGCCCGGGCGATGACGGTGACCTCGCCGGCCGGCACCGAGCTGCGCATCTCGCTCGACGGTGCGGTGGCCGGCGGCAACTGGGGCTTCACCACCCGGCCCGGCACCCTGACCCACTGGCCGGGCGGCATCGCGCTGGCCTTTCCGGCGGCGGGCAGCGTGAACGGCCGCCTGGTGCTGGCGCCCGGCGACGTGAACCTGACCTTCAAGCGCTACATCGAATCGTCCATCACGCTGACGATCGAGAACGACTATGTCACCACGATCGACGGCGCGGGGCTCGACGCGCAGCTGATGCGCAGCTACATCGAGGCCTGGGGCGACGGCGGCGGCGACGGGCCGCCCCTAGCGCCGCCAGCCCCCTCGGGGGGCAGCGACACACGCGCAGCGGCGAGCGTGGGGGCCCGTGGTCGGGAAGCCTATGCCGTGAGCCACGTCGGCTACGGCCTGTGCGACGCCGCCCGCTGGGACAGCATGGCGCTGTACGACAAGCGCGACTTCAACGGCACCGAGCTGCGCGCCTTTGCCGGCAATTTCCTCTACAGCACCGGCGCCAACGAGGTGGCCGGCCGCTACACGCTGGGCCACTTCGACCTGCCGATGCGCCACTGCACCGTGATGCTCGACGGCGCCACCGTGGTTGACAACGGCCGTGTGGTGGATTGATGAGCGCCGCGCCACGCACCAGAGTCTCGCCATGACCGCCCTGCCCCACTTCATGATGCTGGGTGACGGCCCGACCGTCGTCATGCTGCACGGCGTGGGCGGCGGGCATCTGGCCTTCGCGCCGCAGGTGGAGAGTTTCGCCGCCGCGGGCTACCGGGCGGTGTCCTGGGACATGCCGGGTTATGGCAGCAGCGCCCCAATCGAGCCCTACACCTTCAAGGGCCTGGCGGAAAGCGCCATCGCGCTGATCGAGGCGCTGGCCGGGCCCGACCGTGAGGGCACGCCGCCGGTCATCCTGATCGGCCACAGCATGGGCGGCATGGTGGCGCAGGAAGTGGTGGCGCGTCGGCCCGGGCTGGTGCGCCGGCTGGTGCTGTGTGGCACCTCGCCCTCGTTCGGCAAGCCGGACGGCGACTGGCAGCGCGAGTTTGTCGCCAGCCGCACCGCGCCGCTGGACGCCGGCCAGAGCATGGCCGAGCTGGCCGCCACCCTGGTGCCGCAGATGACCGGCCCCGGCGCGTTGCCCGAGGGCCTGAGGCTGGCCGAGCACTGCATGGGCCTGGTCCCGGCCGCCACCTACCGCCGTGCCGTGCAATGCCTGGTGGGCTTTGACCGCCGCGCCAGCCTGGCCGCGATCCGCGTGCCCACGCTGCTGGTGGCCGGCGAGTTTGACCGCAACGCACCGCCGGAGGTGATGCGCAAGATGGCCGACAAGATCACCGGTGCCGAGTTCGTGAGCCTGGCCGGACTGGGCCACCTGATGAATCTGGAAGCGCCGGAGGCGTTTGACGCCACCGTGCTCGACTTCCTGGCCCGCCACCACCACCACATTCGCCCGCTGGACCACTGACGCCCGGTCGGCCCGAGCCATCCCATTCCCCTGGAGACACCCATGAGCACCCTCGACTTCACCCCCGCCGTCGGCGACACGCCGATGACCGACAAACAGGCCCGCCTGGTCCGCCTGGCGCATGAACTGGGTCGCGACAAGTTTGCCGCCCGCGCCGACCAGTGGGACAGGGAGGCGAGCTTCCCGTTCGCCAACTACGACGACCTGCGCGAGGCCGGCCTGCTGCGCCTGTGTGTGCCCGAGGCCGACGGCGGCCTGGGCGCCGACTACGCCACCTACATGTTCGTGGCCGCCGAGCTGGGGCGCTTCTGCGGCACCACCGCGCTGACCTACAACATGCACATCTGCTCCACCATGTGGACCGGCGTGCTGGCCGACGGCATCCCGATGAGCGACGCCGAGCGCAGCGAGCACCTGCGCCGCCGGCAGATCCACTTCCACCGCGTGGTCAAGGACGGCGCCGTCTATGCCCAGCCCTTCAGCGAGGGCAGCGCCGCGGCGGCCGGCCGTGCGCCCTTCGGCACCACCGCGAAAAAGGTCGACGGCGGCTGGCTGATCAACGGCCGCAAGATTTTTGCCTCGCTCTCGGGCGCGGCCAACTACTACGGCGTGCTGTGCACCGAAGACAAGGGCGACGACAAGCCCGACGCGCGCGACACCCTCTACATGGCGGTGCCCGCCGACGCGCCGGGTGTGGCCGTGAGCGGCGACTGGGACGTGCTGGGCATGCGCGGCACCGTCAGCCGCACGCTCACCTTCCAGGACGTGTTCGTCAGCGACGACGAGCAGCTCATGCCGCGCGGCGTGTACTTCAAGGGCGCGCAGACCTGGCCGGCCATGTTCTTCACCATCGCCGCCACCTACATGGGCCTGGCGGCGGGGGCGTATGACTTTACGGTGCAATACCTGCGCGGCGAGGTGCCGGGCGAACCCCCGGTCAAGCGCCGCCAGTTCCCCACCAAGCAGATGGCGGTCGCGCAGATGCGCATCCAGCTGGAGAGCATGCGCTCACTCTTTCTGCGCGCGGTGCAGGAGGCCAAGCCCAACCCCAGCAAGGACGAGAAGCTGCGCCTGTACGCCGCGCACTACAGCGTGATGGAAGGCGCCAACGACATCGCCCGCCTGGCCATCCGCACCTGTGGCGGCACCAGCATGATGCGCCACCTGCCGCTGGAACGCCTGTACCGCGACAGCCGCTGCGGCGCCCTGATGCTGCCCTGGACCGCCGAACTCATCGTCGACCGCATGGGCCGCGAAACCCTGTACGAGGCAGGCGAGCGCGACGAGTGAAGGGCGTGGCGGCGCGCCTCAGGCGCGCGTCGTCTGCCCGCCCAGCTTCAGCCCCAGTGCCTTGATGACTTTCATCACCGTGGCGAACTCGGGGTT
The DNA here is from genome assembly GCA_016790575.1 of Burkholderiaceae bacterium. Taxonomy (GTDB): domain Bacteria; phylum Pseudomonadota; class Gammaproteobacteria; order Burkholderiales; family Burkholderiaceae_C; genus JAEUOU01. The sequence continues at coordinate 115,264 of JAEUOU010000029.1, forward strand.
GCCTTCGGGCGACAGCGCCTTGTACAGCCCCTCGCGCGCCAGCCCGGTGTCGCGCGCCAGCTGACTCATGCCGCGGGCGCGGGCGATGGTGCCCAGCGCGGCGCGAATCAGGCTGCCGTCGCCGGGGTCCTCCGCGAGGCAGGCTTCAAAGTACAGATCAAAGTCCTCTTCGCTCTTGAGGTAGTCCGCGCTGTCCCAACGGGAAAACTTTTCAGCCATGCGTCATTCCTTCCATTCGTTGGCAATCGCAATCGCCCGTTCAATGTCGGCTTCCTGCGTCCGCTTGTCGCCGCCCGCCAGGATCACGATCAACACCGGGCCGCGCCGCGTGAAATACACCCGGTAGCCGGGTCCGTGATCAACCCGTATCTCTGAAATGCCATCCCGCAAGACCTTGAAGTCACCGGCATTGCCAAGGGCCAGCCGATCGATGCGAGCCTGAATCCTGAAACGCGCCAGCCGGTCTTTCAATCCAAGCAGCCAGCGTTCAAACGACTCGGTCTTGATGATGTCGATCATGGCCAAGTGTAATTCATGGTTTACAGATCGTCCATTCGGACCGGCCGAAATCAGGTCGCCCCCGCCCGCGCCCGGTTCAGCGCCAGCAGGCGGCGAAGGATTTCGTCGTCGGGCATCGCGGGGGTGTAGTCGGCCCAGCCGTAGGCGGCGGCCACGGCGGCGTCGAGCTGCTCGTGCGCCATGGCCAGCCAGGCCGGGCGCTGGTTGTAGAGGTTGGTGAGGGTGCGCTTTTTCAGCGCCTGCAGGTCGGCCTCGCTCAGGCCGGGTTTGGGCTCGATGCGGTCGGGGTAGGGGCTGGTGTCCAGGCCCAGCGGCACCACCTCGGGCACGCGCTGGGTCCACTCGGGCGGGTTGAGCCAAGCCTCGCGCAGGGTGTCCAGACGCCGCGCCGCCTGCGCAATCGCCGCCGCCGCGGCGCGAATCGATCCTGGTTTGATAGCGGGAGATGACCCATCGGCGATGGGAAGGAGCACATTTTGATCAGAAACGGCGTCCGGCAGCCCCGCCGGGATCACCGCGCCGCCTTCCAGCAACTCGGTGCGCTGGTGCGCGGTGTCCCGGGGCGTCAGGCCGGCGGGGAAGGGGAAGGTTTCGAAGCAGGTGGTGGGGGTGTAGCGCGGCCGGTCTTCCAGCGAGGTGCCCATGCGCAGCGACCAGAGTTCGTGGAAGCGGCTGTGCAGGATGCCGAAGGTGGTGTCGTCGGCGCGGGCGATGACGCTGAGATTCTTGTCCGCAACCGTAGAAGCTGGCAGCCACGCCATGATCCGATGCTTCGATACTTCCGGCGTAACGATGAACCGCGGCAAGCCCAGGATCGCAGCTCGCATGACCGGCCGCGACCACTGGAAAAGCCAGTAACACTCGTTGGTTCGCGCCTCCCGCTTGCCTACTCGAGTTGGTTTGACATGCTCGGTAACGTAGGTGAACGGAATCTCAAACAGTGCTGCCTCGACCATCGGCATATCGGCACCGAAGTCCACGATCCACATATCGCGGTTTCCGCGTGTCACATCGAGTCCGTTGAACCATGGACGCACCACCAGACTGTTCGATTGGCCATGAGGGTTGGGTAGCTCCAACCATTTGCGCGCCAACTCTCCCGGTATTTCGAATGGCCCGGTCTTTTGAATTCCTACAAAGGCGGCCCCGGCGTTCGCGAGCAAACGACCAGCCGCTGTCAAATCCGCCACGACTCCACCTGCCGTCAAATCGGCATGAATCGAAGCGACCGCCCGGTCATCCAGCGCCGCATCCTGCGAAGCGTTGCCAAACGCCACCAGCGACACCCGCACCGCCGCGCCCTCGTTCACCCAGGCCTCGTCGCTCCAGGCCTCAAAAATCCGCGTGGTCCGGCAGATCGCATCCAGCACCACGCGGTTCTTGCCGCCCCGGATCGAGTTGGTCGCGACCAGCCCAGCCGCGCCCAAAGCACCCGTTTCGATCTGGGCCCGCGCCTTCTCGAACCAGTAGCAGACCAGGTCGGCGCCGCCGGGCACGCGGCCCTCAAAGGTCTTGCGCAGGGCCTCGGTGTAGGTGCCGCCGAGTTCGGCGCGCATTTTCTTGTCGCCCAGAAACGGCGGGTTGCCGATCACGACGTCCGCCTGGGGCCAGGGTGCTTCCGATGGTCCGCTGGAAATGGGGTCAGAGCCCGAGTTTTGCTGCGCAAAATCGGGATCCGACCCCATTTCCTGCTCCGTCCGTGCCTGGCCATCCGGGCCCGGCTCCGCAGGCGCCGGAAACGCCAGCAGCGCATCGCGGCACTCGATGTGGTCCAGCGGCTCCAGCACCGGGTTGGTCTTGAAGGGGTAGCCGTGGGCCAGGCGCCATTGCAGCTCGCCGATCCAGACCGTCACCCGCGCCAGTTCGGCGGCGTACTCGTTGAGCTCGATGCCCAGCACGTTGTGCGGGCCGGTGACGAGGTCGGCCTCGCGGTCCAGGCCCAGGGCGGCCGCGTCGAGGTGGCTGCGGTGCTCGATGTCCTTGAGCGCCTTCAGCCCCATGAACAAAAAGTTGCCGCTGCCGCAGGCCGGGTCGAGCACGCGGTAGGCCTTCAGGCGCTCCAGCCAGCGCACGAAGCGCTCGCGCGCGGCGCGGTGCTGCTTGTCGCCCTTGCGGGTGCTTTTGGCCAGCAGCCCGGCCATGGCTTGCGCCTCCTGTTGCCAGTCGGCCCGCAGCGGGCGCTCGACGACGGGCTCGATCAGCCGCTGGATGGTGGCCGGGTCGGTGTAGTGGGCGCCGAGCTGGCTGCGTTTGGCCGGGTCCAGCCCGCGTTCAAACAGGGTGCCGAAGATGGAGACGTCGATGGCGCTCCAGTTCAGGCCGGCGGCGTTGCGCAGCTCGGTGATGTCGAGGATTTCCAGTTTCGGCACCTCGACGCGCTTGAACAGCCCGCCGTTGAACCAAGGGATGTCGTCGGGGCCGTACAGGCCGCCGTCGCGCATGGTGGTGAACAGGCTGCCCAGCCCGGCGGTGAGCCGCTCGCTGGTGAGCTGTCGGTTGCCCACCAGGCGCTCGAACATCCGCCCGGGCAGCAGGCCCACGTCTTCAGCGAAGAAGCAGAACAGGCACTGCGTGAGGAAGTGCGCCACCGTGTCGGGGTGGTGGCCGCGCCCGCGCAGCTGCTCGGCCAGCGTGGCGAAGCTGCGCGCGGCGGCTTCGGTGATGTCGCGGCTGGTCTTGCGCGGGCGAAAGCTGTTCGGGTCGGTCCACACCCGGCGCAGCAGGGCGCGCTTCTCGGGCTGGTCCAGCTCGCCGATGCGCACCTCGTGCGTTTCGCTGGGGTGCCCGGTGAAGCGGGTGTGGATGCGGGTGGTGAGCCGGTCGGACACCACCAGCAGCGGCGGGTTGTTCAGCGCCAGACTGTAGGTGAGCAGCTGCTGCAGCGCGGCGTCCAGATTTTTGCCCGGCGCCTTGTTCTCCCAGGCGAACACACCGGGCAGGCAGACGTCGGCGTAGCCGGTGCGCCCGCCGATGATCCGGCTCTTTTCCTCGAACCGGTAACCCTCGGCGCTGCCGGGTTTGGGCACGTCCAGCAGCTCGCACAGGTCCAGAAAGTGGCTTTGTGCGCCTTGCTCTTCGTTGAGGAAGTAGGCCGGGCCCGGGGTGCCGTCCGGGGCGCCCCATTTGGCGATGAATTCCTGTGGCGTCATGCGGGCGGATGCCTCCGGGACAAACGGGTGGCTGGGCTCGGGTGCCGGCGCGGCCAGGCGGCCGCGCCGGCGGTGGGTGGCGTCTCCGGCACGGGTCACTGCCAAGGCGCCGGCGACTGGTCGAGTGTACAAAGCGGCCCGGCGAACGCAGGTAGGCGGCGTGGCGCGCGCCGCCTGACACCCACACGACTGACGGGGCCGGCGCCGCCCGGGCACACTGCGGCGCTTTACTGCTCTACAAGGCCCGCCATGTCCAAACCCTTTGATCTTGTTGTCCACGGCGCCACCGGTTTCACCGGCCGGCTGGTGGTGGAATATCTGCTGCAGCGCTACCCGGCCGGCAGCGGCCTGCGCTGGGCCATGGGCGGGCGCAGCGCCGACAAGCTGGCCGCCGTGCGTGACGAGGTGGGCGCACCGGCCGACACGCCACTGGTGGTGACCGACAGCGCCGCCCCGGCCAGCCTGGCGGCGCTGATGGCCCAGACCCGGCTGGTGCTGACCACCGTGGGCCCCTACCAGCTGTATGGCAACGAGCTGGTCGCCGCCTGCGCGGCCAGCGGCGTGGACTATGTGGACCTGTGTGGCGAGCCGGCCTGGATGCGCGCCATGATCGACGCGCACGAAGCCCAGGCCCGGGCCTGCGGAGCGCGCATCGTGTTCTCCTGCGGCTTCGACTCGATTCCGTTCGATCTGGGTGTGCTGGTGCTGCAAAACGAGATGAAAGCGCGCCACGGCCACCCGGCCAGCCGGGTGCGCGGACGGGTGCGCAAGATGAAAGGCACTTTCTCGGGCGGCACCGCCGCCAGCCTGAAGGCGACGATGGCCGCCGCCGCCACGAAACCCGGCGTGCTGGACCTGCTGCGCAACCCGTTCGCGCTGACGCCCGGGTTCGAAGGGCCGCGCCAGCCCTCGGGCGCCAAGCCCATGCTGGACGAGGCGCTGGGCCTGTGGGTGGCACCGTTTGTGATGGCGGCCATCAACACCCGCAACGTGCACCGCTCCAACTTCCTGCTCGGCCATGCCTGGGGCGCCGACCTGGTCTACGACGAGATGCTCATCACCGGCGCGGGCGAAAAAGGCGAGGCATTCGCCCACGCCGTGGCGGCCGACAAGTCGCTGGGTGCCGAGGGCGGCCCGAAACCCGGCGAAGGGCCCTCACGCGCCGAGCGCGAGGCCGGCCACTACGACGTGCTGTTCCTGGGCGAAGACACCGCCGGCCACCAGGTGCGCGTGGGCGTCACCGGCGACCGCGACCCCGGCTATGGCTCGACCTCGAAGATGATCGCCGAGGCCGCCATCTGCCTGCTCGAATCGGCCACGCCCGGCGGCATCTGGACGCCCGCGTCGGCATTGGGCACCGCGCTGGTGGCCCGTTTGCAGGAGCACGCCGGGCTGCGGTTTACAGTGGAGGCATGAGCTCACACGTCCTGCAGCGCCACCCCGGGGGCCGGATCGGCCGCGTCGTTGCTATTTTTTTTGTAGCAACAACGCACCTTTTTGCGCTGGGTATGCCCCAGAAAGACCCCAAACCGGCGCTACCGGACCCGGTGGCCGCCCAGTGCCACGATCTGGTGCGCCGTTTGCCCAATGTGAACGCCGCCTTGTGCCGCGACGCCGCGCTGACGCCGGGCCCGGCGCGCTCGGTCCAGGGCCGGGCATTGCTGGTGCGCGATCTGCCGACGCCGGACGCGCGGCTACGCGTGCTGGTGGTGGGCGGCATTCACGGCGATGAGCTGTCGTCGAGTTCGGTCGCGCTGCACTGGTTGCGTCTGGCCGAGAGCGGCGGCTTCGCGCTGCCGCAGGCGGTGCACTGGCGCTTCATTCCGGCGCTGAACCCCGATGGACTGATCCGCCAGCCGCCGCGCCGGGTCAATGCCAACGGCGTGGACCTGAACCGCAACTTCCCTACCCCCCGCTGGGAACGCGAGGCGCCGCAGTACTGGGAGCGCCGTACCGGCAAGGACCCGCGCCGCTGGCCCGGCCCGAAACCCTTGTCGGAACCGGAAAGCCGCTACCTGCACGAGGAAATGACCCGGTTTGCGCCGCACCTGATCGTTAGCATTCACGCGCCGTTCGGGGTGCTGGACTTTGACGGCCCGATGGCGCCACCGCAGCGCCTGGGCCGGCTGTATCTGGACCAGGTGGGCATCTACCCGGGCAGTCTGGGCAACTTCGGCGGGGTACACAAGGGCATCCCGGTGGTCACGGTGGAACTGCCCCATGCCCAGCGCACGCCGCTGGACGCCGAAATGCGCCAGATGTGGGTGGACTTGCTGCGCTGGATGAGCGAGCGGCTCATGACACCGTCAGCCCGCTGAAAAAAGCGCTTTTCCGACGGGGCAGGGCACGCCGTCCCCCTGCCCTGCGCGAACACCGGCGCCACACCATCGGCCAGAACGGCAAAAGTTCACGTTTGGTTGCACTTCGCGTTCGTTCACCGCAACAGGCGCGGTGCAATCTGGATAGCATCGCGCGAGCACAAACCGCCGCCGCCTGGGCCGGTGCGGCCGCTTGCCCGCCCATCCGACAAGGACATCATGAACGCTTTTGCCCGACTGCTGCGCTGGCTGGCTCTGGCCTGGCTGCTGATGGCTTCGTGGTCGGCCCACGCGGTGATCGATACCAACAAGTCCTACAACCCGATCAACCGCAATGTCGGCCAGACCGCCACGCTGATCATTTCGATTTTCAACAGCGACCCGGTCAACTCGGCCACCGCCGCCAGCTTCACCGACACCATGCCGGCAGGCATGTCAGTCAGCGCCGTGTTGTCCAACTCCTGCGGCGGCACGGCCACCGCCACCGGAACCCAGCTGACGCTGACCGGTGGCACCGTGCCCAATGCCAGCGGCTCGGTCAGTGGCGCCTGTTCGGTGGCGGCGGTGGTGACCGCGCTGTCGCCGGGAACCCATGTCAACACCCTGGTGCGCACCGACGTGACGGCCAACGCGCCCGGGCCGATCAACGCCGAAGCGGACGCGCTCGCCACCATGACGGTCAACCCGCTGGCGCGGCCGACCGGCACCAAGGCGGTGGCGGTGGACACCGACCTGCACGGCGGCGGCACCCGGGCTTTTGTCATCACCCTGTCCAACAGCAACGCGATCGCACTGACCAATGTGGGCTTCACCGACACCTTGCCGGCGTCGCTGCGTATTGGCACCGGCGGCCTGGTGACCAACAGCTGCGGCGGTTCGGTGCTGGACCTCGGCGGCGGCGCGCTCGACGATGGTGACACCGGCCTGCGGCTGACCGGCGGCACCATTCCGGTCAGTGGCAGCTGCTCGATCAGTTTCGTCTTTCGGCCAGCCAACAACGGCGCGATCAGCAACGGCGGCGGCGGCGCCAACACCAACAGCATTCCCGCCGGGGGAGTGAGCACGGCGGAAGGCGTGACCAACAGCGCCGCCATCAGCGGCACCGTCAACCTGCGCACCGGCGGTGCGGTGGGCAAGGGGTTTTCGCCCTCCACCATCACCGAGGGCGGCCTTTCGACCCTGACGCTGACCCTGACCAACCGCAACCTCTTTACCGCGACCGCCGTGGACTTCACCGACGCCATGCCGGCCGGTGTCACGGTGCAAAACCTGCTGAGCAACAGTTGCGGCGGCAGCCTCAACAGCTTTCCGTCCGGTACCGTGACCTTGACCGGGGGAACGATTCCCGCTGTCACCGACCCCAATTCCAGCGGCTCGGCCAGTTGCGCCATTGTGGTGCAGGTGACCGCGCCCACGGCGGGCAACTATCCCAACACCATTGCCGCCGGCAGCTTCGGTGCCTTCCCGCTCAGCCACGGAGCAGCCTCGGCCACGCTGCGGGTCATACCGCCCTCGCCGGTGTCGGTGAGCAAGGCTTTCGCACCGGCCACGGTGGTGCACACCGGCACCAGCCTGTTGACCATCACCCTCAACAATGCCGGCGGGGTGCCAGCGGCCATCACCAGTTTCACTGACAACCTGCTGACCATGGGCAACCTGGCGGTGCGGATCGCCGCCACACCGACCCCCACCACCAACTGCGGCGGTACGCTCACGGCGACGGCGGGTACCACCACCATCAGTCTGACCGGTGGCACCATTCCGGCCTCCGGCAACTGCCAGATCACCGTGCCCGTCCAGGCGGAACCGAACGGCCTGGGCGGCAACCGCACCAATACGCTGCCTCCGGACAGCCTGGTGACCTCGTTGGGCAACAATGAAAACACCGCGACCGCGGCGCTGACCATCAACGCGGCCCTGACGGCGGCCAAGGCGTTTTCGCCGGCAACGATCACGCCGTCGGGCACGTCGCGGCTGACGGTCACCATCAACCACGCCAACGGCGCGCCGCCTTTTACCAACCTGTCGTTCATCGACAACCTGCCCGCCGGGCACACGGTCGCGGCGCCGCCCGATGTCTTCAGCACCTGCGGCGGCACGGTGACCGCCAACGCCGGCTCGGCCACCTTCAACCTGGGCGGGGGTTTCCTGCCGGCCGGCACCAGCAGCTGTGTGGTGGCCGTGACGATTCAGGCGCCGGCGGGCACCGGTGCCGCCACCAACACCATCATTTCCGGCAGTGTCACAACGGCCGAAGGGGTGCGCAGCCGGGCCGCGGCGTCGGCGACGCTGACGCGCGTTTCCAGCGGCGCACCGGTCACGCTCAACAAATCCTTCCTGCCGACCAGCATCAACGGGGGAGCCACATCGACCTTGCAGATCACCATCGCCAACAACAATCCGGGCGCGCTGGCCCTCAGCGGTGTGGCACTGACCGACGTGATGCCGACCGGCATGGCGCTGGCCGCCACCCCCAACCCGAGTTTCACCGGCGCCGGGTGCACCAGCGCCACCTTTGTCGCGGTGCCGCTGGCCGGCTCGGTGAGTTTTTCCGGGGCCAGCATCGCGGCGAACTCGGTCTGCAATGTCACCGTGGTGGTCACCGGCCTGCAGGATGGCAACCTGACCAACAACATCCCCGTCAGTCAGCTGACCAGCGCCCAGGGTGTCACCAATGACAACGCGCCCTCGGCAACCCTGACGGTGCTGCGCAACGTCGGCATCAGCAAATACTTCCAGCCGGACACCATCGTGCAGGGCGGCACGGCGACGCTGGTGATTGCGGTGCTCAACACCAACGACGTGGCGCGTACCGGCACCCCGACCAATACCTTCACCGACAACCTGCCCGCCGGTGTGACGCTGGCCTCCGGCGTGTCGACCAACAGCTGCGCGGCCAGCAGCCTGACCGACGGCGCCGGCGGCGCGCTGAACGCCGGGGACACCAGCGTGCGCCTGAACGGCGGCAACTTTCCCGCAGGCAGTGTCTGTACCCTGTCGGTGGTGGTGACCAGTGTCACCGCCGGCACGGTGGACAACGTCATCCCGCCCGGCTCGGTGACCACCCTGGAGGGCAGCACCAACCCCGATCCGGCCACCGCCCGGTTGCGCGTGCTGGCACCACCGACGATTGCGAAGTCCTTCAACCCGACCTCGCTGGCCTCGGCGCAGCCGTCCACATTGACCTTCACCCTGGGCAACCCGAATTCGGCGGCGCTGCTGCCCGGCGGCCTGACCGGCGCGCAGTTCACCGACAGCCTGCCCGCCGGCCTGACCGTCACGCTCAGCGGCCCGGCCGCGGGCAGTTGTGTCGGCGCATCGGGCAATCTGCTCACCGCGGGCGCGACCAGCCTGGCGATCACCGGGTTGACCATTCCGGCGGCCGGCTCGTGCACGGTGGCACTGCTGGTCAATGCCGGTGCCGTCGGGGTCTATCCGAACCAGAGCTCCGGGGTCATCACCACACTGCTGCCCACCGCGAGCGCGCCGTCCAACACCGCCACGCTGACCGTGCTGGCGGCGCCGAGCCAGAGCAAATCCATCAGTCCCGCCACGATTCTCAGTGGTGGCACGGGAACGGCCGTGCTGACGATCACCCTCAGCAACCCCAACACCACCGTGGTCAACCTGGCGTCGCCCGCGGTGACCGATGCCTTTCCCGGCAGCCCCGGCACCATGACGGTGGCCAGCCCGCTGACCACCAGCAATACCTGTGGCGGGACCTTGCAGGACAGCGGCGGGGGCGCGCTGGCGGCAGCGGATGTCGGCATCCGGCTTACCGGCGGCAGCCTTGCGGCCTCCGGCACCTGTGCGTTCAGCGTGGTGGTGCTGGCCCCCACGCCCGGCCTGTACCTCAACACCACCTCGGTGCTGGACACCGTCAACGCCGGTTCGGCGCCCGCGGCGACTGCCTCGCTGACCGTGACGCCGTCGGCGCACCTGGAAGTGACCAAAACCAACAGCGAAACCACGCTGACCGCCGGCCAGTCCACCACCTACGTCATCACCGTCACCAACCTGGGGCCGGCGTCCGGGGCCGGCACCACCGTGGTGGACCCGGCGGCCAGCGGTCTGGACTGCACCACCCTGAGTTGCAGCGCCAGCGGCGGCGCCGTCTGTCCGGCGGGCCCGCTGGATGTGCCGACGTTGCAAGGCGCCGGTTACCTGGTGCCGACACTGCCGGCATCCAGTTCGGTCAGTTTCTCGCTGGGCTGCACCGTCACCGCCACCGGCGAGTGAATTCGCCGGGCGGGCGGGTGGCGCTCAGCCGGCGTCGGGCTCCTGCGCCGCGCGCGCCAGGCGGGCGCTGCGCCAGTAGACGTCGTCACCCGGCAGGCCGTCGCTGCGGTGGCGATTGAGCACCCGGGCGAGCACGAACATCAGGTCGCTCAGGCGGTTGAGGTACTGGCGCGGGGTGTCTTTGAGCGCGTCCTGCGCGCCCAGCGCGACCACGGCCCGCTCGGCACGGCGGGCCACCGTGCGGCAGACATGGGCTTGCGCGGCGGCACGGGTGCCGGCGGGAAGGATGAATTCCTGCAGGCGCGGCAGTTGCGCGTTGTAGTGCGCCAGGGCGTCGTCCAGCGTGGCCAGCGCCTGCGGCTGGAGCAGCTCGAAGCCTGGAATGGACAGCTCGCCGCCCAGATTGAACAACTGGTGCTGGATCTCGACCAGCAGTTCGCGCACCGGCTCCGGCAGGGGCTCACACAACAGCACGCCAATATGGGAGTTGAGTTCGTCGACATCGCCCATGGCGTGGACACGAAGGCTGTTCTTGGAAACACGGGTGTTGTCACCCAGCCCGGTGGTGCCGTCGTCACCGGTGCGGGTTGCGATCTGGGTCAGGCGATTGGCCATGGCTGCGCTCCTTGCAATGCCTCTATTGTCCGCCGGGGCGGCGCCCGGGGGCCGGATCGGGGTTTTCGGCAGGTTTTTGGAACGATTTCTGCCCATACCCAGCGTATTTCAGTCGTTCATAGCTATTATTTCAATAGCGTCGACTTGTCCGCCCAACCGACGTACACTGCGACCTGACCCGTACCGACCGGAGACCTGCCCGTGAACGCCCCTGCCGACCTGTCCGCGCTGAGCCCCCAGATTGCAACCCGCCCGATTCCGCCGGCCCTGCTCGACGCCCTGGCGCAACGGTTTGGCGCCCGGTGCTCGACCGCCCTGGCGGTGCGCGAGCAGCACGGGCGGGACGAATCGGCCTTCACCACGGTGCCGCCGCCGGCCGCCGTGGTGTTTGCCGAGTCGACGCAGGATGTGGCCGACGCGGTGCGCCTGGCCGCCGCCCATGAGGTGCCGGTGATTCCTTTCGGTGTGGGCTCGTCCCTCGAAGGGCACCTGCTGGCGGTGCAAGGGGGCATCAGCATCGACCTGGGGCGCATGAACCGGGTGCTGGCCGTTCACCCGCAGGACCTGACCGTGACCGTGCAGGCGGGCGTGACCCGCAAGCAGCTCAATGACGAAATCAAATCCACCGGCCTCTTTTTCCCGATCGATCCGGGCGCGGACGCCACGCTGGGTGGCATGTCGGCCACCCGGGCCAGCGGTACCAACGCCGTGCGCTACGGCACGATGCGCGAAAACGTGCTGTCGCTGGAGGTGGTCACCGCCGGTGGCGACGTGGTGCGCACCGGCACCCGGGCGCGCAAGTCATCGGCCGGATACGACCTGACGCGGCTGTTCGTGGGCAGCGAGGGCACGCTGGGCATCATCACCGAGGTGACGCTGCGCCTGTATCCGCTGCCCGAGGCGGTGTCGGCAGCGATCTGTTCCTTCCCGTCGGTCGCCGACGCCGTCAACACCACCATCGAGACGATACAGATGGGTGTGCCGATCGCGCGGGTGGAACTGATCGACGCCAACACGGTGCGTGCGGTCAACGCCCATTCCCGCCTGGGACTGCGCGAGGAGCCGCTGCTGCTGATGGAGTTTCACGGCTCCCCCGCCGGTGTGCGCGAACAGGCCGAGACGGTGCAGGAAATTGCCGCCAGTCACGGCGGGGAATCCTTCGAATGGGCCAGCACGCCGGAAGAGCGCACCCGGCTGTGGACCGCCCGGCACAACGCTTTTTTTGCCGCGCTGCAGAGCAAGCCCGGCTGCAAGGCCATCACCACCGACGCCTGTGTGCCCATTTCGCAGCTGGCCGAGGCCGTGGTCACCAGCGTGCACGAGGCCGAAGCCAGCGGCCTGCCCTACTTTCTTGTCGGCCATGTCGGCGACGGCAACTTCCATATGGGCTACCTGATTGACCCCGACAGCGCCGCCGAACGGCAGTTGGCCGAAGACCTCAACCACCGGCTGGTCAACCACGCACTGGCGCTGGGTGGCACCTGCACCGGCGAGCACGGGGTGGGCCTGCACAAGATGGGGTTTCTGCGCGATGAGGCCGGTGTCGGCACCATTGACCTGATGCGGGCCATCAAGCAGGCGCTGGACCCGAAGAACATTCTCAACCCCGGCAAGATCTTCAGCCTCTGAGCGCCGCCGGCGGCACGTCATCCCGAAAAAAAGCCCGGCACTGCCGGGCTTTTTGCTGACCGATGGGCTGCCGCGCCACAGTGCAGCGCAGCGCGGGTTCATCCCTGTTTCTGGATGTCGCTCATCTTGCAACCTTTGGACAGGAACAGCCCGGTCAGGTGGTCCTTGCGGCCCTGGGCCTGCTGCGCCTGCTGAGCGGCCAGCTGCGCCCCGGCGGCGGCCGCCGCCTGCTGGCCGGCGGCCTGCTGCGCAACGGCCTGTTGTGCCAGACCGCCGAAGAGGCCGCCGATGGCACCGGCGCCGCTGCCGAAACCGCCGAAGCCGAAGCCACTGCGTGCTGCCGCGTTGACCATGGCCTGCTGGGCCACCGCCCCGGCGACGGCACCGGCAACGGCAGCACCCTGGCCGGCGCTGGGGTCGGCCACCGGCGCGGCCGCCACAGGCTGGTTCGCGCGGCCGATCACGGCATCCATCTGGGTGATTTCACCGTAGACCTGCTGGCAGCTGAGGTCGTTGTCGGTCAGCTTGACCCGCTCGATCGGGGTCTGGGCGGACACCGCGGCACTGGCGGACAGGAGCAAGAGAAGGAGGGAGACATGTTTCACGGTCGGACTTTCTGAAGATGGAACCCGGACGAGCCTAGCGGTTCGACCGCCGGGCGTCACTCCCCGGATTGGGGGGCCCGCCCGATCAGCCCCGCCCGGCGCGCAACTGGTCGATCAGGCCGTTCAGGGCCTCCAGGGAACCGAACTGCACCGCCAGTTCGCCCATTTCTTCGATCCGGCCGTGGCGCTTGACCCGCTTCTTGACCCGGATTTCGACTTCGGCGGTCAGCAGGTCCGAGAGTTCTTCCTCCAGACGGCGCAGGTCCCGGGACTTTTCTTTCTTGGGTTTTTGCGGCATCAGGTTGAATTCGGCACCCAGCTTTTTCACCAGGCTTTCGGCTTCGCGCACGGAGAGCTTGCGTGCTGCGATCTGGTTGGCTGCCGTGATCTGTGCCGCTTTGTCCAGCGCCAGCAGGGCCCGGGCGTGGCCCATGTCGATATCGCCGGCCATCAGCATGGTCTGCACCGGCTCGGCCAGATTGAGCAGGCGAAGCAGGTTGCTGGCCGCGCTGCGCGAGCGGCCCACCGCCTGCGCTGCCTGTTCATGGGTCAGTCCGAATTCCTTGACCAGGCGCTGCAGGCCCTGCGCTTCCTCCAGGGGGTTGAGGTCTTCCCGCTGGATGTTCTCGATCAGCGCCATCGCGGCGGCGGCTTCGTCGGGCACGTCGCGCACCAGTACCGGCACCCGCTCCAGCCCGGCCAGGCGGGCGGCACGGAAACGCCGCTCGCCGGCAATGATTTCGTAGCGCCCGGCGTTGTCGCCGCCGGCCAGACGGCGAACAAGAATGGGCTGCATGATGCCCTGGGCACGAATCGACTCGGCCAGTTCGTACAAGGCCCCTTCGTCCATGCGGGTGCGCGGCTGGTAGGCACCCGGCACCAGATCGTCCAGCGACAGTTCACTGGTACGCTCCGCCGGGACGTCGCCTCCTTGCGGGTCGGTGTTCGGCTCGACGCGCGGGCCCAACAGGGCGTCGAGGCCGCGGCCGAGGCCTTTGGGTTTCTTGGTGACCATGGTGTCTCCTCAGTTCGTCAGCAGATCGGCCAGCAGGGCCTGGCCATCCGGCCAGTCGCCCAACCCGGAATCGGCGTTGATATGGCCGCAGGGGCCAAGATGGTAGAAGGTGCTGCCCCAGTCGGCCGCCAGTCCGCCGGCATGGGCCAGGGAACCGTAGGGGTCGTCACTGCTGGCGACCAGCACGCTGGCAAACGGCAGGCGCTGGCGGGCAATCGGGCTCCAGCCCGGAATCAATGCGGCGAGATCGGCGCGGCCGATTTCCGGTGGCGCGACCAGCAAGGCTCCGCGCACCCGGTGGTGGTTGCGGCTGTGCGCCGCCCACCAGGCCGTCAGCAGACAGCCCAGGCTGTGCGCGACCAGCACCAGCGGGCCCGGCGTCTGCAGCACGACGTCCTCCAGCCGCACCGTCCAGTCGCCGCGCAGCGGCCGCATCCAGTCGTGCTGTTGCACCCGCGTGTAGCCGAACGACTGCTCCCACCGGGTCTGCCAGTGACCAGGGCCACTGTCCTGCCAGCCGGGCAGCAGCAACACCGTGGCCGCGCCGGGATCAACCGCGACCATCGGCGGCTCCTGGGGGTTTGAAAATCATAGCAAAGCAAGACTGTTTTGCGCTGGGTACTGGCAAATAATGGGTCAAAGTCACCCCCGCCGGACCCGTTCGACCATTTCGCGGGCGAATTCCACAAAGGCCTGGCTGCCTTTGGCGGCCGGATCGAACACCACGCCGGGCAAGCCGTAGCTGGGCGCTTCGGCCAGGCGGACGTTGCGCGGGATCACGGTATCGAACACCTTGTCGCCAAAGTGGGCCTTGAGCTGGTCACTGACCTGCTGCTGCAAGGTAATGCGCGGATCAAACATCACCCGCAACAGGCCGATGATCTGCAATTGGCGGTTGAGGTTGGCATGGACCTGCTTGATGGTGTTGACCAGATCGGTCAAGCCTTCGAGGGCGAAGTACTCGCACTGCATCGGCACGACGACCCCATGGGCCGAGCACAGCCCGTTCAGGGTCAGCAGGCTCAGGGACGGCGGGCAGTCGATGAGCACGAAGTCGTAGTCGTCCGCCACCTCGGACAAGGCGGTCTTCAGGCGTTTTTCGCGATGGTCCAGCGCCACCAGCTCGACCTCGGCGCCCGCCAGCTCGCGATTGGCGCCGAGCACGTGATAGCCACATTTCTCCGACAGCACTGCAGCTTCGCGGATCGAGGCCGACTCCAGCAGCACGTCATACACGCTCAGCGGCATCTTGCGCTTGTCCACCCCCGAGCCCATGGTGGCATTGCCCTGCGGGTCGAGGTCGATCATCAGCACGCGCTGCCCCACCGTGGCCAGTCCGGCGGCAAGGTTGACGGTGGTGGTGGTCTTGCCGACACCGCCCTTCTGGTTGGCAACGCAGAATATCTTGGCCATGGGTCCTCTCGGGTGAAAGAGAAAAAGGGCTTGTGCCGGCTATTTGGACCAGACCAGCCTGATGCCAAAGCCGATCAGGAACACGCCGGCGATTTTTTCGAGCACTCGGCCGATGACCGGACTGGCGCGCAGTCGCTCGGCCAGGAAATGCGTGAGCAACACGACGACCAGCCCGTAGAGGAAGGCCAGGACCGCAATGGTGGCGGCCAGGACACCGAAGGTCAGCAGACCCTGGTGACGCGCCGGATCGATGAACAGCGGAAAGAACGCCATGTAAAAGACGATGGCCTTGGGGTTCAGCAAGGTGATGGCAAAGGCCTGCTGGAAATAGTGGCTGGGCCTGATATGCAGCACGGGTGCACTGCCGGGTTTGGCAACCAGCATCTTGAACCCCAGCCAGGCCAGGTAGGCTGCGCCCAGCCACTGCACTGCGGCAAAGGCCGCGGGATAGGCGGCCAGCAAGGCTGCGACGCCCGCCACCGCCATCCACATCAGGACCTGGTCACCGGCGATCACCCCCAGGGTGGCGCCCATGCCACCGGCCACACCGCCTTTGCTGGTGGAGGTGATGAGCGCCAGATTGCCCGGGCCGGGGATCAGCAGAAACACAATCATGGCGGCAACGAATGCGCCGTAGTCCGAGATGCCGAACATCACAAATCCTGGATTGGTGGGAGCGAGGAGTTTACGTTACCGGCTAACCGGACACTGGCGCTTTGCGCATCCAGATCACACAGCGCTCGGCATGAAGGTCTGGCACCTGTAGCGGTTCCACGTGAAACACCTCAATACCCGCGGGCAGTGCCGCGATTTCTTCTCCGGGGTGTCGCCCCTTCATGGCCAACCAGCAACCCCCTTCGGCGAGTGCCGCCTCGGAGCCGCTCACAAAATCGGCGAGTGTGGCAAAGGCCCGTGAGGAGATGACATCAAACGGTGCGATGCCGCGCGCACCCAAGGTTTCGACCCGCGCATGCAGACCCCGCAAATTCGGCAGAGTCAGGCTGGCCGCAACCTGCTGTACGAACGCCGCTTTCTTTGCGACCGCGTCGACACAGGTGACCGCGACTTCCGGACAACCGATTGCGATGACCACCCCTGGCAGACCAGCCCCGGCACCCACGTCAAGCAAACGGGCTGCCCGTGTTCCGGTGTGTCGACGCAAAGGCTGCACTACCGCCAGGCTGTCGAGCAGATGATGGGTCAGCATAGCGTGCGGCTCGCGGACCGCGGTGAGGTTGTAGACCTGGTTCCATTTGCGCATCAGTTCCAGATAGTCCAGCAACTGGTCGACCTGGCGGCTGGTCAGTTGCACGCCCAGCGCCGCCGCGCCGGCTTCCAGCTCGGGTCGCAACGCCGCTGTCATGCCACACCACCCCGCTCGTCACCCCGGGTTGCGGAAAATCCTCTGAAACCTCCTTTTTTCAGGTGAATCAGGAGCAAGGAAATACTGGCCGGCGTGATGCCCGAGATCCGCGAGGCCTGGCCCAGCGTTTCCGGCCGGTGTTTCTGCAGCTTCTGGCGCGCCTCGATCGACAGCGCCGTTACCTGCAGGTAGTCCATGTCGGCTGGCAGCTTCAGGCCTTCGTAGTTGGCGGCGCGCTGCACCTCGTCGCGCTGGCGATCAATATAGCCGGCGTACTTGGCGGCAATCTCCACCTGTTCCACCACCGGCGCCACCAGATCGCCCAGTGTTTCACGTGAAACCACCGCGCCGCGGTAGCGGCCTTCGTCCAGGCTCATCAGACCCGGGTAACTCACGTCCGGGCGGCGCAGCAGGTCAAACAGGTTGTATTCATGTTCGATGGCCTTGCCCAGCACCCGCTCGGACTCGGCGGCCGGAAGGCTTCGCGGGTTCACCCAGGTGGATTTCAGCCGTTCGGTTTCACGTGAAACCGCGTCGCGCTTGCGGCTGAAGGCGTCCCAGCGCGCATCGTCGACCAAGCCCAGGCGCCGCCCGGTCTCGGTCAGGCGCATGTCGGCGTTGTCTTCGCGCAGCTGCAGCCGGAATTCGGCCCGGCTGGTGAACATGCGATAGGGCTCCGTGACCCCCTGGGTGACCAGGTCGTCCACCAGCACACCCAGATAGGCCTCGTCCCGCGCGGGCAGCCATGGCCCGTCACCGCGGCACTGCAGCGCCGCGTTGATGCCGGCAAACAGGCCCTGCGCCGCCGCCTCTTCATACCCGGTGGTGCCGTTGATCTGGCCCGCAAAGAACAGGCCGCCGATCTGTTTCGTCTCGAAGCTGGATTTCAGCGAGCGCGGGTCGAAATAGTCGTACTCGATGGCATAGCCCGGCCGCAGGATGTGGGCATTTTCCAGCCCCTTCATGCTGCGCACCAGGTCGTACTGGATGTCGAACGGCAGGCTGGTGGAGATGCCGTTGGGGTAGAACTCGTTGGTCGTCAGGCCCTCGGGCTCCAGAAAGATCTGGTGG
The DNA here is from genome assembly GCA_016790575.1 of Burkholderiaceae bacterium. Classification (GTDB taxonomy): domain Bacteria; phylum Pseudomonadota; class Gammaproteobacteria; order Burkholderiales; family Burkholderiaceae_C; genus JAEUOU01. Next base: position 133,200 of record JAEUOU010000029.1, read on the forward strand.
CTGTCCTTGTCGGCAAAGCGGTTGATCTTGTCTTCCACACTCGGGCAGTAGCGCGGCCCCACCCCTTCGATCTTGCCGGTGAACATCGGGCTGCGGTCAAAGCCACTGCGGATGATCTCGTGCGTACGCGCATTGGTGTGCGTGATCCAACACGGCACCTGCTGCGGGTGCATGGCCACACGGCCCATGAAGCTGAACACCGGCACCGCGCCCTCGTTCACGCCACCGGGCATGCCGTCGCCGGGCTGCTCGGTGCACTGGCTGAAATCGATGCTGCGCCCGTCGATGCGCGGCGGGGTGCCGGTCTTGAGGCGCCCCTGCGGCAGCTTCAGTTCCTTGAGCCGGGCCGAGAGCGACACGGCGGGCGGATCACCCGCGCGGCCGGCCGCGTAGTTGTTGAGACCCACGTGGATCTTGCCGTCCAGGAAGGTGCCCGCCGTCAGCACCACCGTGCGGCAACGAAAGCGGATGCCCACCTGCGTCACCGCACCCACCACCCGCGCCCCGTCGCCATCACCCTCCACCATCAGGTCGTCCACCGCCTGCTGGAACAGCCACAGGTTCGGCTGGTTTTCCAGCATGCGGCGGATGGCGGCCTTGTACAGGATGCGGTCGGCCTGCGCACGGGTGGCGCGCACCGCCGGACCCTTGGAGCTGTTGAGGATGCGGAACTGGATGCCGCCCTCGTCGGTGGCCAGGGCCATCGCGCCGCCGAGTGCGTCCACCTCCTTGACCAGATGCCCCTTGCCGATGCCGCCGATGGACGGGTTGCAGCTCATCTGCCCCAGCGTCTCGATGTTGTGCGACAGCAGCAGCGTCTTGCAGCCCATGCGGGCCGCGGCCAGCGCGGCTTCCGTGCCGGCATGGCCGCCGCCGACGACGATGACATCAAATTCCTGTGGGTACAACATTCGCTACAACTCCCGCCCTGATCCAGCGCCCCGCCATGCCAAGCAGTCACGGTTCCACGTGGAACCGCATGTCAGATCTCTTCCGACACCCCGCAAAGTCGGCATTGTCCCATCAAGGACCGACTCCCCCGTCCCGGCAGCAGCATGCGCGCCTTCGATCACCGTGGTGATCCGGGCGACCACTGCCAACTTGTCAGGGCCTTGTCCCGACCGCCCCCCGGCTACCGGGGCAAACGCCCATTCAGGTTGACCCAGATCAAAAGGATGCGATCTCCGGCGCGAAGACACGCCGGCCCATACACAGAATAACCATATCACCAAAAGGATTAAGACATGTTCCGACTACCGGCCACCCGGGCATCCATCGCAGCCGTCCTGCTGGGGTCCACGGTGGCGTTCGCAGCGCCCGGGTTCGTTGCCGGACTGGTTCCGGACCAACGCCCGGCTGGCGCACCGGTCAAGGCCGACTCGCCACCCACCAGCGAACAGATGGCACGGTATCTGAAAGGTGTCGAAGGCACTCCACCCGGCAACGTGACCCACATCGTCGGAACCGGCAACTGGTGGGTGCCTATGCGTCACCCCGGCATGACCCCACCCTATGACCCGCGTGGATGGCACAGCAGCGCACCCGCTGCAGCCACACCAGCCACCCGATGACACACCTTATCCCATTCGGCCCAAGGCGGAAAACATCGCCGCCCGGCCCCACCGCGTCGAACCACCAGCGCACAACGCTGGTGGTACGAACTGCTGACGAGCAGGGGGCATTTGCCCCATTACTTTTGCAAACCAAACTTGATCAAGGAAAAGCTATGAAATCCATTCGCAAAGCACTCGGCCTCACCATCATTGCTGCCGCTCTGGCCGCAACCGCACACGCCCAGCAAGCGGGCATGAGTGGCATGTCCGGTGACCAGAAAGGCATGTCTGGCATGAGCGGCATGTCCGGCATGCAAGGCCAGAAAGGCATGAGCGGTATGTCCGGCATGTCCGGCATGCAAGGCCAGAAAGGCATGAGCGGTATGTCCGGCATGTCCGGTATGCAAGGCCAGAAGGGCATGTCCGGCATGAGCGGCATGGAAGGCAAGAAAGAGAAGGCCAAAAAAGAGAAGAAGGCCAAGCAAGAAGGCATGAGCGGCATGTCCGGTGACCAGAAGGGCATGTCCGGCATGTCCGGCATGTCCGGCATGTCCGGCATGTCCGGTATGTCCGGCATGCAGGGCCAGAAGGGCATGAGCGGCATGTCCGGTGACCAGAAGGGTATGTCCGGCATGTCCGGTATGTCTGGCATGCAAGGCCAGAAAGGCATGTCCGGCATGGAAGGCAAGAAGTAATTTCTCCCAGCCCGAAGGGCCGACCTCCGGTCGGCCCTTTTTCTTCGCGGTCCTCCACCGCGCCCCTGAAACTCCACGTCCACTCACCGGGAGATCGGTCATGCAGACCCGCTGGCAATCATGGTTGAAAACCATCCCCATGGCCTTGCTGATATGCGCAGCAGCCTTTGGACTCATTGCCTGTGACTCCGGGAAAGAACCCGATCAGGCCGCTGCCGCCTCAGGCCAGAAAACACCCGACTACCAGGCGGCCCGCTACGACCCGATTCACTTCAAACCGGCGATTGACAAGGCCACCGACGCCCAGTGCCTGGCTTGCCATCAGGAGGTTCTGAAACCGTCCGTCGCCAAACAGTCACCCGCCGGCGTGCCTTCGGCCGAAGCCAAGGCCTGGTACCAGCAGACCAGCACCTATCAAGGCGAGCAGGACACCTTGCACCGGCGGCACCTGGACACGGCAATGGCCAGGCAGCTCATGACCATGCGCTGCACCACCTGCCACCAGGGCAATGACCCCCGCGATGAAGCCCCCGGGACCTCGGCGACCAACCAGAAAGACAAGCTGACGCTGCGCAAGATGGTCGACCCCGAGGCGGTCTGCCTGAGCTGCCATGGCAAGCTGAACTGGCAGGTCATGGGCCTGCCCGAGCCGTGGGAGAAATCCAGGACCGTTTTTCAGAACAACTGCCTGACCTGCCACGCCGCCATCCGGACCACGCGGCATGAAGTCAACTACCTGAACGCCCGCGCGATCGAAGAGGCCGGCGCAAAAAACGGTGACATCTGTTTCGGCTGCCACGGTGGACGCGCGTGGTATCGCACCCATTTCCCCTATCCGCGTCACGCCTGGCAGGGCATGCCCGCAGAAATTCCGGACTGGGCCAAGGGGCGCCCGACAGCCTCGGATGTCCGCTTTATCGCCGACACCATGAGCAAAGGATCCAAGCCATGAACCGCGATCTTCCCCTCATCGACCCCGCCACCGACCCGCGCTTTCCCGGCGTCAACGACACGGCTTCACCCCACGGTGCGGCCTACCGGCGCCGCGATTTCCTGAAGATTGTGGGGGCCACCGCCGGCGCGGCCGGACTGGTGACGGCCGGCGTATCGGTTCCGGTCCGCGAAGCCACGGCCTTTGCCTACGAACCCTACTACACCGACGACCAATTGACCACGGTCGTCACGTCCTGCGCCCACAACTGCGGTTCGCGCCATGTGCTGGTGGCCCACAAGAAAGGTGACGTGATCGTTCGCCTGTCCACCGACAACGGCGAGTACCAGGCCGCTGGCGCGTATGGCAAGGACACCTTCGAGGAACCACAGTTGCGCGCCTGCCTGCGCGGACGCTCCTACCGCGCACGCCTGTATTCGCCCGAGCGGCTGCTGTACCCGATGGTGCGCGTGGGCAAACGGGGCGAAGGCAAATTCAAGCGCGTTTCCTGGGACGAGGCCTTGGACACCGTCGCGAAGAAGATGGTCGAACTCAAGAAGCAATACGGCCCGACCGCCCTGCTCGACCAGAGCTACGCCGGCGCCTCCTACGGCGTGCTGCACAAGTCCGACCAGATCGAGGGCCTGCAGGGCCGTTTCCTCGGCATGTTCGGTTGCCGCACCAATTCCTGGTCAGTGCCCAGCTACCAGGCCACGACCTTCTCCAGCCGCATGACCTTCGGCACCATCCAGGACGGCAACGAGGACGACACCTTCGCCCACAGCAAGCTGATCATCATGTGGGGCTGGAACCCCGCCTACACCTTCCACGGCGGCAACACCTTCTACTACATGCGGATGGCCAAGCAGCGGGGCTGCAAGTTCGTGCTGGTCGATCCGCAGTACACCGACTCGGCGGCGGTCTACGACGCCTGGTGGATTCCGATCAAGCCCAATACCGACGCGGCCATGATGGCCGCGATGGCGCACCACATCTTCTCCAACAACCTGCAGGACCAGAAGTTCATCGACAAGTTCTGCCTCGGCATGGACAAGGGCACGATGCCCCAGGAACTGGCCGACAAGGAGAACTTCAAGGACTACATCCTGGGCACCTACGACAAGACGCCCAAGACGCCCGAGTGGGCCGAGCCGATCTGTGGCGTCAAGGCCGCGGACATCCGCAAGCTGGCCGACCAATACGCCCGAACCAAGCCGGCCGCACTGAAGGCGTCCTGGGCGCCCGGTCGGGCATCCTACGGCGAACAGTACAACCGCATGGCCGCCGCCTTGCAAGCCATGACCGGCAACATCGGCGTGCTCGGTGGCTGCGCCGAGGGCGTGGGCAAAGCCTGGCATGCCGAAAGTGTGGCCTACCCCTACGACGAAAACGCCAACCTCTGGTGGGGCTCGATCAAGTCCGACCGCTGGGCGCACTGTGTTCTGAACTACCCCAACGTCAAGCGCGAGGAAATCGGCCTGTGGCCGCGCAATGACGCCCTCGACGGCACCATCCCCAACATCAAGGGCATCTTCTGGCAGGGCTCGGACTGGTTCAACCAGCTCACGAACATCAACAAGGAAATCAAGGCCATCGAGAAGCTGGAGCTGGTGGTGTGCATGGATTCCACCATCACGCCCTCGGGCATCTGGGCCGACGTGCTGCTGCCGATCGCCACCCATTTCGAGCGGCACGATGTCGCCCTGCCCTGGTACAAGGGCCACTATTACATTCACCGTCCCAAGGTGATCGAACCCCTGGGCGAATCCAAGACCGATTTCCAGGTCTTCACCGAGTTGTGCTACCGCCTGGAAGCGCTGGATCCGACCCTGAAGGATCTGGGCAAGCGCTACAACCCGCGCGCCGACCGCAGCTACTTCCAGAATCCGGATGCCGTCGATGAGGCCTACCTCTCCCACTGGTGGAACAACAGCGTCAAAAAGCACCAGCACGTCACGATGTCATGGGAGGCATTCAAGAAGCACGGCACCTACAAGTTCGTCCTGAAAGAGCCCCATGTCGCCTTCCGCGAACAGGTGACCCAAGGTGTGCCGTTCGAAACCGCATCGGGCAAGATCGAAATCCTCTCGACCTACCTCGCCAACATCAAAGACTGGACAAAAACCCAGTTCGGCTACGCAATACCCTACCTGCCGAAATGGATCGAACCGTTCGAATCGCTGAATCACCCGATTGCGAAAAAGTATCCGTTCCACCTGATCAGCCCGCATCCCCGCTGGCGCACCCATTCGATCTTCAACAATATTCCGTGGCTGCGCGAGACCTACGAACAAGAGGTCACCATCAATGCCTCTGACGCCGCCAAACTGGGCATCAAGACCGGCGACACGGTGGAGGTCTGGAACGACCGCGGCAAATGTGTGATCCCGGCCTATGTCACCGAGCGGCTGATGCCCGGCGTACTCGTTCTGCACGAAGGCGCCTGGATGGATCTGGACAAGGACGGCGTTGACCGGGGCGGCAACCCCGACTTCCTGACCCTGGACGAACCCAGTCCGGCCGGCGCCTTTGCGTACAACAACGCGATGGTCCAGATGGCCAAGAGCACCCTGACCCATCGGCCCGGCTGGGATCAGCTGGCAATTGCACGCTCCCACGTCTTCCGGCGTGACATGTAAGGACAGAGGCTTGCCATGACCGAAAAAATCGTGATCAGGAAGCTCGGCAATGCCGAGAAAGTCCGTGTCCGCGACGCCCAGAAGGTGCGCGATGCCACGACCTACGAACCCGTGGTGCCGGAGAAACAGCTCGGTTTCATCCACAACAACATGGATTGCATCGGCTGCCGGGCCTGCGAAATCGCCTGCAAGGACAAAAACGGGCTCGGCCCCGGTCCACGCTTTCGCCGCGTGATGTACGTCGAAGGCGGCAGCTACCCCGATGTGTTCGCCTACAAGGTGAACATGTCGTGCAACCATTGCGCGGAACCGGCCTGCCTGCCGGCCTGTCCGACCGGCGCGATCTGGAAACGCACCGACAACGGCGTCGTGGATATCGACTCGACGCTGTGCATTGGTTGCCGTCGCTGTGAGGGCACCTGCCCGTACGGCGCACCCCAGTACGATCCGGTCGACAACACGGTCAAGAAATGCAACCTGTGCATCGACGAGCTGGAAGCCGGTCGCAAGCCCTACTGCGTGTCGGCCTGCATGATGCGCGTGCTCGACATCGGCCCGATCGACCAGTTGCGCAAAGGCACGTACCCGACCAAGGCCATGGTCAAAGGAGACCAGCCGGTGCGCCAGGTCCAGCATATGGCCAACCCCGAACTGACCAATCCGTCCATCGTGTTCATTGCCCATCCGAAAGGCAAGGTCCAGTCATGAGCGCCGGGGTCCTGTCCGACGCCCCGGACGAGCCGACGCACGGCAACTCCGGCGCCCCCCCCGAAGGCTGGACCGCGCTGGCGGCCGAAGACCTGCGGGCCCTGGCCTGGCTGCACGAAGCCGAACGCAGCCCGGCCATGCTGGTGGCCTTGTACGAGCATGGCTTCCCCGACACCCTGTGCCTTTCGCCGCCAGAGCAGCCGGCGCGCCAGGCCATGGATGCCGCTCTCGCGGCGCTGGCCGGGCGCGGCGACGGCAGCTTGCCAGCGTCCAGCGGTGATGAACTGGCCGCCGACTTCGCCGCAATCTACCTCACCCATGGCCTGCGGGCCGCGCCGTTCGAGTCCGTCTGGCTCGACGAAGACCACCTGGTCATGCAAGGGCCTACCTTTGCAGTGCGCGAGTTCTACCGGCGCCACGGCATGCAGGTACTCGACTGGCGCAAGCTCGCCGACGACCATATCTCGCACGAGCTCCAGTTTGTCGCCTTGTTGCTCGAACGCGGCGAACAACGCGAAGCCGCCCGTTTCCTTGCCCAGCACCTGATGGCCTGGTTGCCGGACTTTGCGCAGCGTGTCGGCCAGCGTGCCGCCACCCCCTTCTACGCCGCGCTGGCGATGCTCACACTCGCTTGCTGCGAGCAATGCCGCCAGTGGCTGCCGAGGGTGGCCCCGATGCCGGGCGTCACGACCGAGCCGGCCGCCAGCAGCACGCCCGGTTGCGGGCGCTGACCCTCCTTCGGACCGGGCGGCACCCTCGACCGCCGTGCCCGCGCCGGCTACGATCCGTGAGCCCGTATTTCCTGCGTGAGCGCTGAAAAATCCATGCCGCAATTGACCGTTGACGCCGAACGATGCGCCCACCAGCGTATCGCCGACTCGCGTTGCCGCGCCTGCGTCGATGCCTGCCCGCACAACGCCTGGCAGCTGCACCCGGACGGCCTGGGCTTCGACACCGACGCCTGTGACGACTGTGGCCAATGTGTCGCCGCCTGCCCGTTGGAAGCCCTTGCCCTGCCCGCCCCTTTGCCGGCCGTGGCGGACACCCGCCCGCGCGCCCTGCTCCTGGCCTGTGAGCACGCAGGCCTGCCTGACCGTGCACCCGGCGCATCGCAGACTGCCGGCCGGGTCCGCTGCGTGCACGGCCTCAGCCCCGACCTGCTGATGGAATGGAGCACCCACCACCGCGCCGAGGTCCTGCGCGTCGCCACCGGCGACTGCACCCGATGCGAACGTGGTCCGCGCGACACGCAGGCCGACCTCGCGCATCGCTGGCAGCAGCTGTCCGGGCACGCCGCCTTGCACGGGCAACAGCTCCCCCGCTGGCAGGCCACCACCGCCACCCAGTGGCAGGCTCTGGCCCGCCAGACCGACCAGCCGGACCCCGGGCGCCGCCGCTTCTTCGGCGCTGTGGTGCCATCCTCCTCCCCTGGCGGTCCAAGCCTCGTCGCCGGCCCGACCCCACACACCAGCGGCCGCACCCGGCTGGTGCGCCAGTTGCAGCCCGCGGAATCGACGCAAGCGCCAGCCCCCCTGTGGTGGGTCGCCGTCGACCCGAACCGCTGTACCGCCTGCATGGCATGCCAGGCCATCTGCCCCGCCGAGGCTTTTTGCCTGCACCCCCCGCAGCACACCGACGGAACGACGAACAGCGCAGACCAGGACTGGACAATGGAAATGAACCGCTGCACCGGTTGCGGCCTGTGCATCGACCTGTGCGACAGCCACGCCCTGACGCTGCACGGCCCGGGCACCCCCCGGCCGGGCCCGCCCCAGCGCGTGCGGCTGCACAGTCGCGACTGCCCGTCGTGCCGCGTCCGCTTCCTGACACCCCATCGAACCACGCCGCACTCACCCACTGAAGTCGCGGGGCGTTGCCCCGCCTGTCAGCGCGGCAGGCTGCCCCGGGCTGACCGCGTGGTGCAAACCCGGCCCTACCCATGAACCGCCCGGGACCAACCGCCCCTAACCCGCCCGGGCCCGGACCGGGCCTGGCCTGGCTGCTTGGCAGCACCCGCAACCGCCTGCTGGCCGGCCTGCTGGTCGCTCTGCTGGTGTCGGGCGCGCTCCTGACCCTGACGGCGGTGAGCATCGGCCGGCAGTCGGTGCGCCACGCCCAGGAAAACGACGCGCGCCGTCTGGCCACCCTGTTTGAAGCCAGCCTGCACAACGCCATGCTGCAGCGCGACCTTGCCGGTCTGGGCCACCTGCTGCAAACGCTGGGGGACGCTCCCGGAGTCGCCCGGGCCGGCCTGCTCGACATCCGTAGCGAGGTCCGGTTTGCGTCCGATCCGGCCTGGCTCGCCACCACCCACACCGATCGACTGGCCGGCCTGTGCCTTTCCGCAGCCTGTCCTGGCCAGGCCACGGCCCAGATTCAGTGGCGGCCCGGCACGAGCGGCCCGGCATTGCAACTGGCCTACCCGATCGCCAATCAGGCGCGGTGTGCCGCATGCCACGGCCCGGCCAGTGCGCAGCCCTTCAACGGGGTGCTGCTCATCGAATTCCAGCCCGAGCACACCCTGAGCCCACCACAGGGTCAGACGCCCGCCCTGCTGCTGGTCGGGCTCGGCGCCCTGACGCTTTTCGGTCTGCTGATGGCCTGGACCCTGACGCGCCTGATCACCCGGCCCCTGGCCGCGCTGACCGGGGCCGCCGACCGCCTTGCTGCCGGCGACACCCAGGCCCGCGCCGCCCTGAGCGGGCAGGACGAGTTTGCCCGGGTCGGCCGCCATTTCGATACGATGGCCGAACGGCTGGACCACAGCATGGGCCGTCTGCGGTCCCAGCAGGCTTTCCTGCAACAACTGATCGATGCCCTGCCCGATCCGGTGCTGGTCATCGGGGCCGATCACCGCATCCGCCTGGCCAACCACGCCTACCGCCAGATCATCGGGCAGCCGCGTGATCGGGTTGCCGGCGCTTGCTGCCATCGGATCGGCCGGGCGCTGGACCAGCCCTGCCCCGCCACGCTGGTGCACTGCCCCCTGGCCGAACTCACCGGCGCCAACCCGCCCCGGTCCCTGCGCACGGTCATGACCTTGCGCCACGCCGACGGCACCGACATCCCCGTTGAAATCGAGGCGGCGCCCCTGCCGGTGGATGGCCTGCCCGGCGTCGTCGAAGTCATGCGTCCCCTGGACCGCTCGATCCGTTTCTCGCAGGAACAGCGCCTGGCCACCATCGGCCTGTTGGCCAACGGCGTGGCCCACGAAATTCACAACCCGCTGGCCTCGATTCGCCTGGCACTGCAAGCGAGCTTGCGCGGGCTGCAGACCGACACCATCACCCGAGAAGAACTGGTCGACTACCTCGAACTGGTTGACGACCAGATCGACCGCGCCGTCCTGGCCACCGATCGCCTGATGCGGATGAGCCACCCGCCGGGCGACCAGCCCAGCCCGGTCCCTCTGGCCCCCGCGGTCGACGATGTGCTGGCCCTGCTGCGGGAAGAATGCCGCCAGCGGCGAGTGACAACCCATGTCGAGTTGGCACCTGCCACCGTGCAGGTGCTGGCCGACCACGCGGGTCTGCGCCAGGTGCTGGTCAACCTGGTACACAACGCGCTGCACGCCATGCCCGAAGGTGGTGAAATCCATATCCGACGAGTGGAGTCGGCTGACGGGCGTCATCAGGTGCTCAGCGTGCGCGACACCGGCACCGGCATCCCCGATGCGGACCTGCCGCGCATATTTCTGCCCTTCTTCAGCCGCCGCGCCGACGGCCAGTCTGGCATGGGCCTGGGGCTGGCCATCTGCAAGAGTCTGATGGATCACTTCGGCGGCGACATCAGCGTGCGCAGCGAGGCCGGCGCCGGCACCACCTTCACGCTGACCCTGCGCACCGCCCCGCCCACCGCCACCGCGCCCGAACCATGAGCGAGTCCGCCCCGCTGTCCACCGCTGCCCCCGAGCGCGCCACCGTCCTGGTGGTGGAAGACGACCCGGTCCTCAACCGCCTGCTGGTACGCCAGCTCGCCAAAGCCGGCTACGACGTCGGCAGCGCGCATTCCTGGGCCGAAGCCCGCGAGCGGCTGCCCCGCCTGCAGCCCGATCTGGTGCTGCTGGACATGAAGCTGCCCGACAGTGCCGGCTGGGTGCCGCTGACCGAGACCGCCGCCGACCGCCCGGTGGTCATGCTCACCGCCTACGGCAATGTCGCCCAGGCCGTCGAAGCCATGCGCCTGGGCGCGGCCGACTACCTGGTCAAGCCGGTCGACCTGGAAGCGCTGGAGCGTGTGGTCGCGCAGGCGCTGCAGCGTGCCCGCGAGCAAAGGGCCCGGGCCGAAGCCCTGGTGCTGACCGGCGAGCCGACGCTAGACACCATTGAACGCGAATACCTGCAACGCCTGCTGCGCAAATACGCCGGCAACCGCCGCAAGGTCGCCGAAGCACTGGGGGTGTCCGAGCGGACCGCCTACCGCATGCTCGACCGGCACGGCTTGCGTCAGGACAACGAGACCTGATCGTCCGCACCCGCACGGCCGCGATCGCGCGGCGGCTACGTCATGCGCTTTTTGCATGGGTGATGAAACTTCCGGCCTTGGACAAGATCGCCCGCCGCGGCCTACAGTTCGCCCGTCATCCACTCCGACCCGGAATTCCGCATGCCACAAGCTGCAACCCCCCTCATCAACCACGCGCTGCCTTCCTACCTGGACCCCCACCACCTTGGCCCCTGGGGCATCTACCTGCAGCAGGTTGACCGCGTCACGCCGTACCTGGGCCACCTGTCGCGCTGGGTTGAAACCCTCAAGCGACCCAAACGCGCGCTGATCGTCGACGTACCCATCCACCTGGACGACGGCACCGTCGCCCATTTCGAAGGGTACCGGGTGCAGCACAACACCAGCCGCGGCCCGGGCAAAGGCGGCGTGCGCTTCCACCAGGACGTCACGCTGTCCGAAGTGATGGCGCTGTCGGCCTGGATGTCGATCAAGAACGCGGCGGTCAACGTCCCCTACGGCGGCGCCAAAGGCGGCATTCGTGTCAACCCGAAAACCTTGTCCCTGGGCGAACTGGAGCGCCTGACACGCCGCTACACCAGCGAAATCGGTCTGATCATCGGCCCGACCAAAGACATCCCCGCACCCGACGTCAACACCAACGCCCAGGTGATGGCCTGGATGATGGACACCTATTCCATGAACGTCGGCGAAACCGCCACCGGCGTCGTCACCGGCAAGCCGGTCGACCTGGGCGGCTCACTGGGCCGGCGCGAAGCCACCGGCCGGGGCGTGTTCACCGTCGGTGTCGAAGCGGCGCAGCGCATCGGCATGCCCATTGAGGGCGCCCGCATCGCCGTCCAGGGCTTCGGCAATGTCGGCGGCATCGCCGGCAAGCTGTTTGCCGAGGCCGGGGCCCGGGTGGTCGCGGTTCAGGACCACGGCGGCAGCCTGGTCAACGACCGCGGCATGGACGTGCCCGCGCTGCTCGACCATGTCGCCCGCACCGGCAGCGTTGCCGGTTTTGCCGGCGCGGAGGTGCTGGACGCCGGCGAGTTCTGGTCCATTCCCTGCGACATCCTGATTCCTGCGGCGCTGGAAGGCCAGATCACCGCCGCCAACGCACCCAAAATCCAGGCCCGCATGGTGATCGAAGGCGCCAACGGCCCGACCACCCCGGAGGCCGACGACATCCTGCAGGAACGCAACATCCTGGTCCTGCCCGACGTCATTGCCAATGCCGGCGGCGTCACCGTGAGCTATTTCGAGTGGGTGCAGGATTTCTCCAGCTTCTTCTGGACCGAAGACGAAATCAACCAGCGTCTGGTCCGGGTCATGAAAGAAGCGTTCACCGCCGTCTGGCAGGTCGCGCAGGACAAAGGGGTCAGCCTGCGTACGGCCACCTTCATCGTCGCCTGCACCCGGATCCTGCACGCCCGCGAAATGCGCGGCCTGTATCCCTGAAACCGCGAGGGGGCACAATGGGGCCATGAAAGCCCCTGTCAAAGCCCTCGTATTCGCCGGCAGCACCCGCGCCGGCTCCTGGAACCGCAAACTCGCCGCCGCCGCCGCCCGCATCGCGCGGGCCGACGGCGCCGAGGTTACCGAACTCCACCTGGCCGACCTGGCGCTGCCGCTGTACGACGGCGACCTGGAAGCCCAGGCCGTGCCGGTAGCCGTCGTGCGCCTCAAGGAACTGCTCTACACCCACGAAGCCTGGATCATCGCCACCCCCGAGTACAACGGCAGCTACCCGCCGGTGCTCAAGAACGCCATCGACTGGGCCTCGCGCCCCATCGCCCACCACCCCGAGTGGAAAGACGGCCGCAAGCCCTTCGCCGGCAAGGTGGCCGGCATCGTCAGCGCATCGCCTGGCGCGCTGGGGGGCATCCGCGCCCAAAGCCACCTGCTGCCCCTGCTGATGAACCTGGGAGCCTGGGTCGCACCCCGGCAGTTCGCACTGATCAAGGCCGAAGAAGGCTTTGACCCGGACGGCCAGCTGGGCAACGAGGCCAACCGCGCGGGATTGCGCGCTGTGGTCGACCAGGTGCTGTGGGCAGCGCGCCGCATCGGCGAACCCCACGCCGCGCCCTGACCGGCGCAAAACCGTCCGGACCTGCGCTTTTTGGGCAAAAACTGACCTTACCCAGCATCAAATGGTCCCTTTTTGCTATGCTTATTGAAGTTACAGGCGCCTCTTGCCACCCCGGTTGCGGCGCCTGCTGCATTGCGCCGTCAATCACCAGCCCCATCCCCGGCATGCCCGGTGGCAAACCGGCCGGGGTGCGCTGTGTGCAGCTCGACGATGCGCACCGCTGCCGCCTGTTCGGCCGACCCGAGCGGCCGGCGTTCTGCGCCGGGCTGCAACCCTCGCCGCTGATGTGTGGCCCCGCCGGCGATGGCGGCCGCCATGCGCTGCACTATCTGGCGCAACTCGAACTCCTGACCCAGCCCCGATAGCTGTCGGTACCGCCGCGACGCCAGATCACCCGAGCCATCACTTTCCATAGCAAACAATGACGGAAAATCGCTGGGTTTCGGCCTAAAACATTGAAAATCGAGGCAGAAGCGCCCATCAGGAGGCTGCGGAGCTCACAGCGGCTTCTGTCGCCCCGCCACCAACGCCCCCAGCCACAGCGCTGCGGCTGAAAACACCAGTCCCCGGGCCAGTCCGCCCGGGCCGTCGGCAATCCAGCCCACCACGGTGGGCCCGACGATCTGCCCGGCGGCGAACACGATGGTGAACGCGCTGATGCCGGCCGGCCACTGCGCCGCCGGCAGGTGGTGCCGTACAAACGCGGTGGTCGACGCCACCACCGACAAAAACACCGCGCCGAACAGCAGGCCCGAGGCCAGCACCACCGGCGCCGATCCGGTCAGCGCCGGCAGCACCGTGGCCAGGCCCAGCAGACCGTTGAGCCGCGCCAGCGCCTGCCCGCCCCGCGCCCGGTCGAGCAGCCCGGCCCACAGCCGCGACGACGCCACCACCGCCAGCCCCAGCAGCGCATAAAAGCCGGTCACCGCCGCCGTGCCGACGCCTTGTTCGCGCAGCAGCGCGATCACAAACGTCATGTAGCCGATGTAGCCCACGCCAAACAGGGTGTAGCCCGCCAGCGCCGCCGCCATCGGCCGCCAGCGCAGCGGTGTCGGGGCCGGTGCGGCCGCAGCCGGACCGGTGGCGCCGGACGGGCCCGACGTCAGCCGCTCCAGCCGCAGCACCGGCCAGGCCATGGCGGCCGTGGCCAGCGCGCAAGCCGCCGCCAGCCCCCACCAGGCCCAGCTCCAGCCATGCGCCACCCCGTGGGCCGCCTGCAGCGTCGCCGGCACCCCCAGCGCCGACAGCACAATGCCCCAGCCGGTGCCGCCGTAATACAAGCCCAGCAGCAGGCCCGAGCGCCCCGGCGCCAGCGCCCCCAGCCGCGCCGCCAGCAGCCCGCCGGCCACAAACACCCCCGCACTGGCCACACCCGCCAGCAGCCGCTGCACCAGCAGCGGCGCCGCCGCGGTGAAAAACCCGCTGGCCGCCATGAACAGCGTCGCCGCCGCCGAGCCGGCCAGCAGCACCCGCGCCGCGCCCCAGCGCCGCAGCAGCGCCGGCGTGGCCAGCGCACCCAGCAGGTAACCGGCGGCGTTGGCGGTGTTCATGGCGCCGGCCAGCGTGTAGCTCCAGCCCAGGTCGGTGCGCATCGGCGGCAGCAGCAAGCCGTAGGCAAACCGGGTGATGCCCAGCGACACCGCCGCTCCCAGCGACAAGGCTGCCGCCAGTCCCAGAAGCGACAGCGGGGAGACTTGAGAACGGGAATCGGGCGCCAACATGACAGGCTCATTGTCACCGCACGCCCCCGCGGCGTGCGTCACGCCCGCAACCCCTGACCTGGATCCTCCATGCCCACCCTGTTCGACCCCGCCCAAGCCGGCGACCTGCACCTGGCCAACCGCATCGTCATGGCCCCGCTCACCCGCAACCGCGCCCCGGGCGCGCTGCCCACCGCGCTGATGGCCACCTATTACGCCCAGCGCGCCAGCGCCGGCCTGCTGATCACCGAGGCCACCGCCATCAGCCCCACCGCCCAGGGCTACGCCGACGTGCCCGGCCTGTGGAGCGAGGAGCAGGTGACCGCCTGGAAAACCGTCACCGACGCCGTCCACGCCGCGGGCGGGCGCATCGTGGTGCAGCTGTGGCATGTGGGGCGGGTCTCGCATGTGGACCTGCAGCCCGGCGGCCAGGCGCCGGTCGCCCCGTCCGCCCTCACGGCGCGGACCAAAACCGTGCTGATCCGCGACGGTCTGCCCACCTTTGTCGACACCTCGGCCCCGCGCGCGCTGGACAGTGCCGAAATCCCGGGCATCGTCGCCGACTACCGCCGCGCCGCGGCCAACGCCCTGCGCGCCGGCTTTGACGGGGTGGAGATCCACGGCGCCAACGGCTACCTGCCCGACCAGTTCCTGCGCAGCGGCAGCAACCAGCGCACCGACGCCTGGGGCGGCAGCATCGAAAACCGCGCCCGCTTCCTGCTGGAGGTGACCCGCGCCGTGGTGGACGAGATCGGCGGCGGGCGCACCGGCATCCGCCTCTCGCCCGTCACCCCCGCCAACGACGCGGCCGACGCCGACCCGCAGCCGCTGTTCGAACACGTGGTCCGCGGGCTCGGCCCGCTGGGCCTGGCCTATGTGCACGTGATCGAAGGCTCCACCGGCGCCGCGCGCGACTTCCAGCAAGGCCCGGCGCCGTTTGACTACACCGCGCTGCGCAGCGCCTGGCGCGCCGCGGGCGGCACCGGCGCCTGGATGGTCAACAACGGGCTGGACCGCGACCTGGCCCAGCAGGCGCTGGACGGCGGCGCCGACCTGGTCGCCTTCGGCCGCCCCTTCATCGCCAACCCGGATCTGGTGGCCCGCCTGCGCGCCGGCGGCCCCTTCAACACCCCGGACCGCAAGACCTTCTACGGCGGCGGCGCCGCCGGCTACACCGACTACCCGGTGCGGGGCTGATCCCTAGCGCTTGACTCCCATGTCCGGCGCAGGGGGCAGCAGCCAGACCTTGGCCCGCTCGTGCCCGTGCCGGCGCAGCGGAGTCTCCACCCAGCGGGCCGTTGCTTCCGCCAGCAATGGCAGCATCACCACAGGGGTGAGAAAAAAGGCCACCCACTGCCCGGTCGAATGGACTCCACCGGCCCGGTACCACAGCTCGATGGTGACGAAAAAAACCACCATGTGCACCAGATAGATGCAGTACGAGCGTTTGCCCACCCAGACAAAAAAGGCACGGGCCAGCGCCTGGGAGGGAACCAGTGCATCGCGGTCAAAGCTGGCGATCCACACCAGGGCGCCGCTGCACAAGGCGATGGCGCTGATGGTGCCTGGGCGCCCCCCCCGATCCCCCGCACCCAGCCAGCCGATCGCCAGCAGCAAGGCGATGGTCAGCAGGTGAATCAGCCACCGGTGACGCAACCACGCCGGCGGACCGGAAACCACCGCGCGCCGATCCCGCTCGTGGGTGTACCAGCCTATGGCGACCCCCACCAGGATCGCGTCCACCCGAACAAACCAGAGCACCCCCATCGGATCGCGGCTGAGCAGCCCCAGCCCCACCAGACTCAGGCCGATGGCCGCCGCCACCCACCGCTTGGGAAGGAAAAACAGCACCAGCGGTACGAGGAAGTAGAACTGCTCCTCCAGCGACAAGGACCAGTAGACCGCCAGGTTCCAGCCGGTGGGCAAATGGGCCTCGAACCGTGTCGCGGGCATCATGTTGCAGGTCGCCAGGTCCTGCAGATAACAACCGGCCCAATGAAAATTGGCCAGGTGGACAAACGCGGCCAGGCCGTCACGGGCCATGCGCCCGACATCCCCGAACACCCCGGAGCGGTTGAGCCACAGCGCACATGCCAGAGACAGCACGATCCACAGCCAGGCCGCTGGCCACAGGCGCCAGGCGCGCCGCACCCAGAACGCGAACGCGGTGTGTTTCCAGCCCAGGCGGCGGGAAATCAGGTAGCGTTCTTCACCGGGACCCGGCGGGAAGGTCTGGATCAGCCCCCGCGTGATGATGAACCCCGACACACAGAAGAACAGGTCGACGCTGCCCCACAGGTTCAGATGGTCACGGATGTTCCAGTACAGCTGGTGACTGCCGGATACCAGCACCTCGGCATGCTGGAACAGGATCATCAGCAGCGCCGCAGCGCGCAGGAACTCGATATCGATGTTTTTTTCTTTGGACGCCATGGACGGCTCATGACAATCCCCGATTCTAGGTGGCGGTCATTTGCGCCGCCCGCCCGAAACCCCGGCAGCCCCCCCCGGGGGCAGCCCCCCGCGGCCCGCCCGATTCACTCGCCCAGGCCGATCGGCGCAGGCGCTTTCATCACGATGCGGGTAAACAGCTTGTCGTAGACCGGGTCAGGCGGATATTTGCCGGTCAAAGGATCACAGTTTTTCTCGAACGCCGCATCCAGTTCCTGCCAGTCCTGTTCGCTGAAGTGTTTTTGCGCTTCCGGCAGGATGACCGTCTCTTCCAGCCGCATGTGCTCCAGATAGAAGTCGATGTAGCGATTGAAGGTGTCCACAAACACCTGCCGGCGGCTCTCACCCAGCAACTCCCAGGCGAGCAGCAGATGCTGGACCTCCCGCACCATTTTTTCGCCGCTCATGTGGTCGCGTTCCAGACGGTCGATGGCGCCCATGACCGACGGCACCGCCTTGGCAACCCGGGGGAACAACAGATTGGACTCTTTGGGGTGGTGCAGCCGCTCGGGAAACTCGTCAATGTAGAAAAGCATCGCCCGCAAAACGTCGAAGAAATTGCGCGCGTCATCGACCGGCCCGCGGGCAACCATCATGCGCATCGACTGGAGCATGGCAGCCAGCGACGAATGCTCATCGCGAATGATCTGCAAGCTGGTGTGGGGGGCATTCATGGCGGACTCCGGTTCTTTTCCAGTCGCCCCGCAGGGGCGATCACAGCCGCAAGCATGCCGGGGCCGGCCGCCTGGCGCCATGACGCAAGTCAAGAAATCGTCAGGACGCCGATGCCGCCGGTCGCCAACGCCGCAGCAACAGCGCATTGCTCACGACACTGACCGAGCTCAGCGCCATGGCCGCGCCCGCCAGCACCGGATTCAGGTAACCCAGCGCCGCCAGAGGAATACCCGCGACGTTGTAGAAAAACGCCCAGAACAGGTTCTGGCGGATCTTGGCCACCGTGCGGGCCGAAATGTCCAGCGCAGCGGCCACCAGGGCCGGATCTCCCCGCATCAGCGTGATGCCGGCCGCCTGCATGGCCACGTCGGTGCCGTTGCCCATCGCCATGCCCACATCGGCCGCCGCCAGCGCCGGGGCGTCATTGACCCCGTCACCCACCATGGCGACGATGTGTGAGCCCGCCCGCAGGGCCGCCACGGTGGCCACCTTGTCGCCCGGCAAAACGCCGGCCACGACTTCGCCGTTTTCGGGCCGCAAGCCCAGTCGGCGTCCCATGGCCTCTGCGGCGCCGCGGTTGTCGCCCGAGACCATCACCAGCCGCAAGCCCCGTTTGCGCAGCAACCCCAGTGCCGCTGCCGCATGGGGTTTGGGTTCGTCACCGAAGGCCAGCACCCCCTGCACGACCAGGCCCTGGGCTTGTTGCTCGGCCACCAGCGCCACCGTGGCACCCTGCTCTTGCCAGGCGGCCGCCCAGTCGGACCAGGGGCCGGGCGCCGCGCCGAGCGCGTTCATCCAGCGCAGGCTGCCCACCCGCAGCATCCGCCCGGCCACCTGCCCCTCGGTGCCACAACCGGGCACGGCGCGCACCCCATCGGCCGCCAGCGGCGCCAGTCCGCGCGCAACGGCCGCCGCCACCACCGCGCGCGCCAGCGGGTGCTCGCTGCCTTGGCCGATGGCGGCCGCCCGGGCCAACATGCCGGCTTCATCACCCTCCGAGGTGGCGCGCAGGTCACCGAGCACCGGTCGGCCCTCGGTCAGCGTGCCGGTCTTGTCAAAAGCCACCGTGTCCACCCGGTGCGCCAACTCCAGCGCCTGCACATCGCGAATCAGGATGCCGTGGCGCGCCGCCACCCCGGTGCCGGCCATGATGGCGGTCGGCGTGGCCAGTCCCAGCGCGCAAGGACAGGCGATCACCAGCACCGCCACCGCGTGGATCACGGCCGTCTCGACGGCGGCGCCGCTCCACAGCCAGCCGCCCCATGTCAGCGCCGCCACGACCAGCACCACCGGCACAAACACCGCCGCCACCTGGTCCACCAGGCGCTGGATCGGCGCCTTGGCCGCCTGCGCGTCCTCCACCAGCCGGATGATGCGCGCCAGCACCGTCTCGCTGCCCACCGCGGTGACCGTCATCAGCACCCGGCCATCGCCATTGATCGCGCCGCCGGTCACCCGCTCGCCCGGTCCGCGCGGCACGGGCAAGGGCTCGCCGGTCAACAGCGATTCGTCCACCTGCGTCTGCCCGTCCAGCACCGTGCCATCGACCGGAAAGCGCTCGCCGGGGCGTACGAGCAAGTGGTCGCCCACCAGCACTTCGGATACCGGCACATCGGTGGTTTCGGCGGCAAAGGCCTCGGTCTGACCGGCACCCCCGCTGGCGGCAGCCCCCTGCGCAGCGCTCCAACGCCCGCGCACCAGATGGGCCAACTCCGGGCGCAAGGCATGCAGCGCCCGGATCGCCGCTGTGGTCTGGCGCCTGGCGCGCGCTTCCAGCCATTTGCCCAGCAGCACCAGCGTGATCACCACGGCGGAACCTTCGAAATACAGGTGCACCATGGTGTCGGGCGGGGCCGACAGCCACAGCCACATCGACAGCAGCCAGCCGGCGGTGGTACCGACCGAAACCAGCAGATCCATATTGCCGCTGCCCGCCCGCAATGCCGCCCAGCCGGCCCGGTAGAAACGCGCGCCCAGCCCGAACTGCACCGGCGTCGCCAGCAGAAACTGCAGCCAGGCCGGCAGCATCCAGTGCCGACCGAACAGGTCGCCCACCATGGGCAACACCAGGGGCGCCGACAACAGCAGGCCCAAGGCCACCGGGCCAAAACCGGCCCAGGGTGCCTCGTCCGGTGCGGTCAGGGCGGCGTCGGCCGCGCGGGGCTCGTAGCCCGCGTCCCGTACCGCCCGGCGCAAACGCGCCGGCATCTGATCGCCCGGCGCAAACGTGACACGGGCCGATTCGGTCGCCAGGTTGACCTGGGCATCCACCACACCGGGCACTTTGCGCAGCGCGCGCTCGACCCGCGCAGAACACGCGGCGCAGGTCATGCCGCCGATGCCGATATCGGTCTGGCTCGCAGGATCAGAAGGGTCAGCGGTCCCAAGCGGGTTCATGGTGCGCAGTGTCGGGCTTGCCCCGGGGGGAAGGTCAAGCGCCAGTCGGCGCCGACCAGGAGCCCCCACGGCCACTTGACTTTCCCATGATGGCAAGGTTCAGGCTATGCTTTTCTCATCAAAACGTCAAAGGATTCCCCATGAACCAGACCTTTACCGTCACCGGCATGACCTGCGGCCATTGCGAAATGGCGGTCCGCCGCGCGCTGCTCACCGTCGACCCCCAGGCCCAGGTCCAGATTGACCGCACCGCCAACCGGGTCGTGGTCGAATCCACTCAGCCGCGCCAGGCGCTGGCCGGCGCGATCGCCGAAGAAGGTTATGCCGTCGCCGACTGAACCACGGCCCGACGCGCCGGTGGCCATCAGCGAGGCGGCGCGGCGCAGCGGCGTATCGGCCAAGATGCTGCGCCACTACGAGTCGCTGGGGCTGCTGGGGCCGGTGCGCCGCACCGACAGCGGCTACCGCCAATACACCGCCGCCGACATCCACACGCTGCGCTTCATCCGCCGCAGCCGCGATCTGGGCTTTTCCATGGCGGAAATTGCCGAACTGGTCGGACTGTGGCGCGACCGCAGCCGCGCCAGCGCCGCCGTCAAGCGCATCGCGCAGCAGCACCTGGACGATCTGGAAAACCGCATTGCTGCGCTGCAGGGAATGCAGCGCAGCTTGCAGGACCTGCTGACACACTGCCACGGCGACCACCGGCCGGACTGCCCCATCCTGGACGACCTGGCCGGCGGCAGCTGTCACTGAGCCCCTCGGGCGGCTGCCACCGGCGCAAACACCCGGCGGGCCGTACACTGCGCCCATGTCCGACCCGCTGGCTCTTTACCCCGCGCTGGCCACCGTACAGCCGCCGGTAACGGCACTGGGGCCGGCCGCCGGTCCCTTGACCGTGCCCGCCGGCACTGTGCTGTTCGACGAGGCCCAGCCCTGTCAGGGTTTTCCGCTGGTGCTGGAGGGCGAGGTCAAGGTCTCGCGCCACTCCAGTGACGGCCGCTCGCTGGAGCTGTACCGGGTGGTGCCTGGCGAGCTGTGCCTGGTGTCGTCGGCCTGTCTGTTTCGCAGCCAGCCCTTGTCGGCCCACGGCGTCGCGACCCGGTTGACCACCTTGCTGCTGATCCCACCGCCGGTTTTCGACCGCTGGCTGGAAAGCCCCGCCTTTCGCAACGACGTGCTGGGCCTGTTTGCCGAACGCATGGCCGACCTGACGGGCCTGATCGACGCGGTGGCCTTTCACCGGCTGGACCAGCGTCTGGCGGCCGCCCTGCTCGGCCGCGGGCAGGACCTGGCCATCACCCATCAGCAACTGGCCGATGAACTGGGCACGGTGCGCGAAATCATCACCCGTTTGCTGCGCCGCTTTGAACGCGAAGGCTGGGTCGCACTGGCGCGCGAACATATCCATATCCGCGACAGCGCCGCGCTGCGCGTGCTGGCCGCGCATCTGCCCGGCTGATCGGACCCAAAGCGCTCGGTGACCGAAGTCACAGACGGGCAAGGGGTCGGACCGGTGTAATCCGTTCCATCAACAACCCCTTATCAGGAGATTTCCATGAAACAGAACGTTGGCGGCATCGACCGCACTGTGCGCATCGTTGCCGGCCTGGCACTGATTGCTCTGGCTGCCACCGGTACCGTGGGTGTCTGGGGCTGGATCGGCGTGGTGCCGCTGGCCACCGGTCTGGTCGGCTGGTGCCCGCCCTACGCCCTCTTTGGCTGGAACACCTGCTCGGTCAAACAGTCGCAGTAAAGGGTCTGCGCCGGACGGGGCAAGCCCGGGTCCGGCCGGCCCATAAAGCTCCCGATACCATAGCAATCAGCGACGTTTTTACGCTGGGTATCGGGTGTTTTTTGCATTAATCGCGTCAAACCGGAAGGTTTTCGCCACCCAGCGCTTCCAGCAGCTGGGGAAGGAGCTGACGCAGCTCGCCGGTGGCAATCGCCACGTCGGTGTCGAAACCTTCTTCGGCCTGGGCCTCCCGCCCGGCAAACACACCTTCCAGAAAAGCCAGCTTCTTGATCTGCAGGCCTTCGGTCAGCACCAGACTGACCCGGCCACCCCAGGTCAGCGCCAGTCGCGTCGGCTGTTTGCCCTGGGCGATGTGCTGTCGAACCTCATCGGTGTCCAGCGGGTGGCGGGCATACCGCACCACGGCCTGGCTGCCATCGGTGGCCTTGAGTTCACACTCGCGGTCGATGGCAAACCCCGCCGGGGGTTCCCCGTCGGCCAGCCAGGCGGCCATGCAACCCGCCGGGGTCTGCGCGGTCGGCAGCAGTTCCAGCCCCATCCCGTCGATCGCCCGCACCAGCTCGGTCACCACGCCATCGGCCCGGCTTTGGCTGGCGCTGTCGATCACCAGCCGCCGCGCCAGGGGGTCGATCCAGACCCAAGCCGAGCTCTGGCGGGTGAACGCCTGCGGCAGCAAGGCCTGCCGGGCCTGCTCCTTGAGGTCACGCAACTCCTTGCGACCGACCTTGCGACCGGTCGTCGCCTCGATCTGCGCCGCCTGCTCCTGGGCGGCGCGGTTCACCACCGAAGCCGGCAGGACCCGCGTTTCGGACATCAGCCGCAGCACCCACTGACCCCCGACCGACTCCGCCAGCGGGCCATGGGCCTCGCCGCGCGGCTCCACCCAGCCCAGGGCCTGCTCCTGTCCGGGTCCACAGGGCACAAAACGGCGTGTGGCCAGCGCCTGCTCCAGCGCAGTCAATGAGGCGTCCCACGACGGGGCAATACGGTAGACGATGAGATTCTTGAACACAGAAGAAGACCGATCCGGGAAGAGATGAAAGGGCGCCTATTCTGCACAGCCGTGAACGGGCCCTCTTTACAAACCCTTGCCAAGGCGACATAACCCCTTTGCGAGGACGGCACACACTGCCAGCATCCGGACACCCGGATTGATCTGAACCGATCTCACTGACAGAAAGGACCTGTATGAAACTGACCTTGATCCAGCGCGGCCTCGCCGCCACCGCACTGACCGTCGCGGCTCTGGGCGCCTTCGCCCAGTCGCCAGCGGGGTCCCCGCCCGGGCCGCAGACGACGCCTCCCGGCCCGGCTCGCATGCACGGCATGGGCCCGGGCATGATGGCCGAACACCACAACCCGGCGGCGATGCAGCAGCACCGGGCCGAGCGCCACATTGCCCGCATGGCCGTGCTCAAGTCCCGCCTGAAACTCAGCCCCGAGCAGGAAGCGGCCTGGAAAAGCTTCGAAGACGGCATGAAGCCAGCCCCCCGGATGCCACTCAGACCCGGCGACATGGCCACGCTGAGCACCCCGGAGCGCATGGATCGCATGCAGGCCCAGCTGGCCGATCGCCAGGCCGAACTGAAAAAGCGCACCGAGGTGGTGAAATCCTTCTACGCCACACTGAGCGCCGATCAGAAAAAGACTTTTGATGAGTCCGCCCGGCACGCCATGCAAGGACACGCCCGTCCGCACGGTGGCGGCCACCATGGCAACCACCACGGCCCTCGCGGCTGAGCAGCGGCGGCAAGCAAACCGGACAGGTTCGGGATTGACCCAGGTCAATCCCCGGCGGGGGCGGGCTGACTATGCTTGCGCGTGCTATTGTTTGCCATGGCTACCGCACTCCCGCCCCTTCCGCCCTACGAACCTCCTCCGCCTGACGAGCCGCTGGCCTTGCCGGCGGCGCGGGTCATCGGGGTCTTGCAGCCGCTCGGCTGGCTGGTGCGCGGTTTTGCCGACCTGCGCCGCTGCGCCGGCCTGAGTCTCTTGCACGGCCTGGTCCTCGCACTGATCGGCCTGGCGCTGGTTGCCCTGGCCCACAACCGCTTCTGGTTGCTGGCCGGCTCCATTTCGGGTTTCCTGGTCGTCGCGCCGGTGCTGGCCACCAGCTTCTACGCGCTCAGCCGGGCCATTGAACGGGGTGAACCGGCCGATCTGGACCTCATCCTCAAGACCTGGATGCGCTGGCAGTATTCGCGCTACGCCGTCAACGGCGGCTATTGGTCACTGGTACGTTTCGGACTGCTGCTGGGTCTGGCCGCCACCGGCTGGGTGCTGACATCGGCCGCACTGATCACGCTGCTGGCCCCAGCCCCGGTCCAGACACCCGCCGACTTCCTGCGCCATGTGGTGCTGGCGCCCGGACACTACCTGTTCGAACTGTGGCTGACCATGGGCGGACTGATGGCCGCGCCGCTGTTTGCCTCCAGCGTCGTTGCCATGCCTTTGCTGCTCGACCGGCGGGTCAATGTGCTGCAGGCCGTGCTGGCCAGCTGGCAGGCGGTGCTGACCAATCCGGTTCCGCTGGCGCTGTGGGCGGCACTGATCATGGTGCTCACGGCCGTGGGCATGGCAACCGCCATGCTGGGCCTGATCGTGATTCTGCCGGTGCTGGGTCACGCCAGCTGGCATGCCTACCGCGACCTGCTCGACACCACGCGCCTGCCTGAGCGGCTGCCCCCGGAGGTGGCGCCCTGATGTTCGGCTTCACCGAGGAGCAGATTGCCACGTTTGGCCTGACCTTCGGGGTCGGCGCCTTCATGCTCTACATGATTTTCATCATCGGGCAACTGGCGTGGGAGTCCAAGGCGGGCAAGTTCGGCACGTTTGTGCTGTTCCTTGCCCTTGCTTTCGGCATGCTTGGTTTTGTCGCCAAATACCTGATTCAGTGGTATCTGGAAAAATGACGGTCATGGACTACGACATTCTCATCTCCGGCGCCGGCCCGGCCGGGTTGTGTCTTGCGCGGGCCCTGTCCGGCTCTGGTCTGTCAATCGCGCTGATCGAGCCGCAGCCTGAACCGGCGCTCCAGGACCCCGCCTTTGACGGCCGGGAAATTGCGCTGACCCAGCACTCGGCCCAGTTGCTGCGCCGGCTGGGCGTATGGGAACGTTTCGATCCGGCCGATCTGTCGCCCTTGCGCGATGCCCGGGTGCTCAATGGCGCCTCCCCGTTTGCGATGGTGATCGGACATCAGTTGTCACGCCATGCCGAGCTGGGCTGGCTGGTATCGAACCACCTGATCCGCCGCGCCGCCTACGCTGCTGTCGCTGAAGCCCGCAGCACCCACGGGGACATCACCCTGATCACCGGCGACAGTGTCAACGGCGTTCACACCGACCGCGACCTGGCCCAGGTCCGCCTGGCCAGCGGCCGCGAGCTGCGCGCGCGCTTGCTGGTGGCGGCCGACAGCCGCTTCTCTGCGACCCGACGCGCCATGGGAATCGCCGCCGATCTGCATGATTTCGGGCGCAGCATGCTGGTGTGTGTGATGACCCATGACGCGCCCCATGACCATGCCGCCTGGGAATGGTTCGATCACGGCCAGACCCTGGCGCTGCTGCCCATGAACCCCGATCCGGCCAGCGGCCAACACCGGTCTTCCGTGGTTCTGACACTGCCCAGCCAGGAGATCGACCCGATGCTGACGCAGCCCGCCGCCGATTTCAATCGCGCCATGGCCGAACGTTTCCACCAGCGTCTGGGTGCCATGCAATTGCTCAGCACCCGCCATGTCTATCCGCTGGTGGCGGTGTACCCGCGCCAGCTGGTCGCCACCCGGTTTGCGTGTGTGGGCGATGCCGCCGTGGGCATGCACCCGGTCACGGCCCACGGTTTCAACTTCGGCCTGCTGGGCCTGGACAATCTGGCCGGACTGGTACGCGCCGCCCATGCCAGCGGCCGCGACATTGCCAACCCTGCGGATCTGGCCCGCTACGAACAGACCCACCGCCGCGCCACGCGTCCCTTGTACCTGGCCACCCAGTTCATCACCCGGCTGTACACCGACGAGACACCGCCGGCGCGTCTGCTGCGCAGTGCCGCCTTGCGCCTGGGTGAACGTTTCACCCCCTTCAAACGGGCGGTCGCGGCCTCCCTGACCGGCGCGCACTGAGCACCGCTGCGCTCGCCGGCGCCTGTCCGTCCGACGTCACCCGCCCGCGCTCTGGCGGGCTGCCAGCATCGCCGCCATCTGTTGATGCACCCGCTCGATCGCCTTGAGCGGACGGATCATGACCTTGAACTCGGTGATCTGGCCCTGGGTATTCCAGCGGATGATGTCGACCCCATTGACCACCACGCCGTCCAGCTCGGTTTCGAACTCGAGCATCGCGTCCGAAGGCCCCCGTATCTCGCGCACATAACGGAACGACGGCTGGCCCAGTACCTGAAACGCCGCCGCCAGATAGGCCGCGGTCAGTCGTTTGCCCCGTTGCGGGGTATGCACCACCGGGGAAAGAAACACCGCGTCGTCGGCCAACAGCGCGTCAAGACCGGCGCTGTCGCGGCCGCGCACAACCGCATGCCACCGATCCATGGGATGAAGCTCCATGCGAACTCCTGTGATCAATCAAAAAACATAGCGAAAAACGACCATTTTTCGCTGGCTATTGGCCAAAAACACCAAAAAATCCCCTCAGCGACCCGCGAGGAAGCCGCGCACCGCCTCTGCCGTGCGCGGCGGGTCTTCCTCATGGGGCACATGGCCCAGATCATCGAACACCACCAGGCGGCTGCCAGGGATATCCCGGGCAAAACGATGGGCCATCGCCACCGGGATCAGGCGATCGCGGCCCCCCCAGAGGATCAGCGTCGGCTGGCGAATCTCGGGCAGACGTTCCACCGGGCCGGTATAGCCTTGCTGCAAACGGTGCGCCAGGGCCGCCCGGTTGCCCTCGCGCAAGGTCAGCTCGAAATATCGGTCGACCAGCTGCGGCGTCACCTTGGTCGGGTCGCCATACACATTGCGCACGCTGGACTCCACCAGGCCACGGGGCAAAGTCCATTCCATGACCCGGTTGAGCCCCGGTGTCGCAGCGATGCGAAAACCGATGGGCACGTTGTCGGAAGACCGATCCAGCTCCAGCGGATAGCCGCTGGCATCGACCAGCACAAGCGCCGCCACCCGATCCGGCGCCGCCAATGCCGTGGTCCAGGCGATCTGTCCACCCAGCGAATTGCCGGCCAGCGCAAAGCGCCGCACACCGAGTTGATCCAGCGTCGCGAGCACAAACTGCGCATATCGGTCAATGCGGTAGTCATGCGCCGGATCAGGCCCGGTGAGGCCAAAACCCGGCAGATCAAAGCGGATCACCCGGCGCTCCCGGCCCAGCGCCGCAACCCACCCGTCCCAGGTGTGCAGGCTGGCCGACGTTCCGTGCAACAAAACCAGTGGCAAGGGCGCCTCGGCGCCGGGCGGGCTGCGCGGCCCCTCGTCGCGCAGATGCACCGACAACGGTCCCACCGGCACAAACCGGGACGGCGCATTCGCCCAGCGAACACTGAGCGCCTGAACCGTTTGGTCTGGAGCCCAGGTGGCCACCACCGCGGCTCCGGAAAAAAACACCACCGCCCCCAATACCAGGGCCAACGATTTCCACAACAGTTTCATGCGCGCGACTCTAGGCCACCAAGGGCCGGCCGTCAAAGCACAAACTTGTGGATAAAAGCCGGACAAATGACCACTTGTCCACAGACTGCCATGCCGCCGCCGACTTATCCAGAAAGGCCGTGCACCTCCCGGACGCCTGCAACACAGCCTTACCCCGTTGGCAACACCTTGTCACGAAACGGAAATGAAGGCTTGTCCCCACCCATGCGGGCGCTCTACTACTACGACTATTCAGTGATAGAAACCTGTAAGAACAACAGCCAGGGAAAAATTCCGGTCGCGCGGCAGTCCGCCGGCCTCAGACCCACTGGCCCGGATTTGCTTCAGATCAAGAAAATGAGGGGTTCCCGGAACCAGAATCAGGGTTTCCCCTGAATTCCTACAATCGGAGACAAACCGTGTTAGCCGCATTCATCAGCCATCCCGACTGTGCCCGCCACGAAATGGGCCCCCATCACCCCGAATGCCCGGAACGCCTGGGCGCCATCACCGATCACCTGCTGATCAAAGGCTTGCTCGACTACATGATTCCGTACGACGCGCCACTGGCCACTGAAGAGCAGCTCGGTCGGGCCCATTCGTCGCTATACGTCCGTGAGATCTTTGAAGCCTCCCCGGCGGAGGGCTATCACCATGTGGATCCGGACACCAACATGAACCCCCACACCCTGCAAGCGGCTCGCCGGGCCGCTGGTGCGGCGGTCCATGCGGTCGATCTGGTCATCGCCGGCAAGGCATCCACCGCGTTCTGCAATGTGCGCCCCCCGGGCCACCATGCCGAACATGATGCGGCGATGGGCTTTTGCTTTTTCAACAACGCGGCCGTCGGCATACGCCATGCGCTGGATGTGCACGGTCTGCAGCGGGTGGCACTGATCGACTTCGATGTCCACCATGGCAACGGCAGTGAAGACATCTTCAAGGGCGACGAACGGGTGCTGATGTGCTCGATCTTCGAAAAAGGCCTGTACCCCTTCAACGGCGAAGAGGCCAAGGGCCCGAACATGGTCAACGTCGGCCTGCCCAGCCGCTCCGGGGGGGACAAGTTCCGCGAAGCCGTGGTGCGCGAATGGCTGCCGGCCCTGGAGGCTTTCAAACCACAACTTGTGGTCATTTCCGCCGGTTTCGACGCCCACCGGGAAGACGACATGGGCAACCTCGGACTGGTGGAAGCCGACTATGAATGGGTCACCCGGGAACTGGTTTCCCTGGCCGCCCGCCACAGTCACGGTCGCGTGGTATCGTGCCTTGAAGGTGGTTATGTACTCAGCCCGCTGGCGCGCAGCGTCGCGGCCCACGTCAAGGTGCTGATTGGCGCCGACTGACGGACAACTGGTGCCCGCCAGGCTGCAGAGTCCGGACGGGTATGTGAATGGACAAGCATTACCTCACACCGCTTTTTTCCCCCGAAACCATCGCTGTTTTTGCCGGCCGGATCGACGAACCGGAAACCCAGACCGCCCATGCCCGGGCGCTGGTCCAGTCCCTCACCGCCCAGCGCTTTTCCGGTACGCTGGTTTTCCTGGACATCCACACCAGCGGCACCTTGGCCGATCTGGCCCAGACCCGGGCCGACCTGGCCATCATCGCCTTGTCCGGCGACGAGGTGATGGCCGCGCTGGAAGTGGCCGGTCGCATCCGCTGCCGCGCTGCGCTGATCATCAGCTCAGGCATTTCGGCGGCCCAGGCCGCTGATCTACAGCAACTCGCCCGGCGCTATGACATCCAGCTGCTGGGCCCCAATTGTGTAGGTATCCAGCGGCCGCGTGCCCTGCTCAACGCTAGTGTTGCGGGCGCGCTGGCAGCGGTCGGTCCCCTGGCGCTGGTGTCGCAGTCGGGGGCACTGACTTCTTCGATCCTGGACTGGGCGCGCCAGAACGGGGTGGGCTTTTCCACCGTGGTTTCCCTGGGGCCGAATACCGATGTGGACATCGCCCAGGTGCTGGATTTCCTAGCCTCGGACGCCCAGACCCACAGCATCGTGGTCTATCTGGAAGGGATTTCCAGCGCACGCCGATTCATGAGCGCGCTGCGCGCGGCCGCCAATGCCAAACCCGTGGTGATTCTCAAGGCGGGCCGCAAACAGGCCGGCAATGAAGCGGCCAGAACCCACAGCGGAGCCATCGTGGGCAGTGACGAGGTGTTTGACGCGGCATTGCGACGAGCTGGCGCCGTGCGGGTGCGCAGCTTCGTGCAGTTGTTCTCCGCCGCAAAATGCCTGGCGTCGCGTTATCGCCCGGTCGGCAAACGGCTGGCCATCATCACCAACGGTGGTGGTCCTGGTGTCCTGGCGGCCGACTGGGTCAGTGAAATCCACCTGCAACTGGGACGTCTGTCACCCCAGGTGGCGGGCGCCCTGCGCGAGAAACTGCCACCACTGGCCTCGCTGACTGACCTGATCGATCTGTCCGAAGAAGCGGGTGCGGACCACTACCGCGCCGCCATTGATGCCGCCGGCAGCGACCCGCAGATCGACGGCATTCTGGTGGTGTTCTCGCCCAAGGCCGGGATCGATGGCACGGCGGTCGCCCAGGCGATGGCCGAGTTGAGAAAACGGCTGAGCAAACCGCTGATCAGTTGCTGGATGGGTGATGCGTCGGTCGGTGAAGCCCGTGCGGTGCTCGCCACCGCGCTGATCCCGACTTTTCGCACCCCGGAGGCTGCCGTCGGGGCGTTCGGCAACATTGCCAGCTTCTACCAGAACCAGCAGTTGCTGCAGCAGACGCCGCCGCCGCTGTCGTCGCTGGCGCAGCCTGATATCGAAGGGGCCCGGCTGCTGATCGAAAGTGTGCTGGCCGAACGCCGCAAGGTACTGACCGAAATGGAATCGAAAGCGCTGCTGTCGGCTTTCCATATCCCGGTAACCCAGACCATCCTGGCCCGCAGCGCCAATGAGGCGATGATGATTGCTGCGCAACTGGGTTTCCCGGTGGCGCTGAAGATCGATTCGCCCGATATCAGCCACAAGTCCGACGTCAACGGCGTGGCGCTCAATGTCGCCAATGCGGTGGCCGTGCGGGATACCTTCAACGACATGATGCAGCAGGTCTCCCGCCTGCAGCCGGGCGCCCGCATCAACGGCGTGACGGTGCAGAAAATGGCGCGCCAGCGCCGCGGACGTGAAATCTACATCGGTCTGGTGACCGACGATCCGTTCGGTCCGGTCATTGCCTTCGGGGCCGGCGGCACCATGATCGAGCTGATCAACGACCGGGCCATGGAACTGCCGCCACTGAACCAGTTCCTGGCGCGCCGGCTGATCGACCGCGCCCGGGTGTCCGAAACCCTGGGCGAGTGGCGCGGTGCCAGCGCCGTCGACATGGACACGCTGGAACAGGTGCTGCTGCGGGTTTCGGAAATGGTCTGTGAACTGCCCCAGCTGCGCGAGATGGACATCAACCCCATCATCGTCGACGAATCCGGTGCCGTGGCCGTGGACGCCCGCATCCTGATCGACTCTGCGCCCCAGCCCACCGACGGCCGCGGGCGTGATTACAACCACCTGGCCATCCTGCCCTACCCGGCGCGTTATGAACAGGTATGGCCCCTGCGCGGTGGCGGCGAATACACCATCCGCCCGATCCACCCGGATGATGCGCAGATGCTGCAGGACCTGATGCACCACCTGTCACCGGAAAGCCGCTATTTCCGCTTTGTCTCTTCCATCAGCGAACTGCCGCCGGCGATGTTGTCGCGCTTCACCCTGATCGACTACGACCGCGAAATGGCCCTGGTCGCCGTGGTGCGCGAGCGCAAGATCGCCGAGGATGGCGAAATCACCGAAACCGAACGGATCGTTGGTGTGTCGCGCTACGTGACCAACCCGGACAAATCCAGTTGCGAGTTCTCTCTGGTGGTGGCCGACGATTTCGGCGGCAAAGGTCTGGGTTCACGCCTGATGCTCAGCATCATGGACGTCGCCCGTGACAAAGGGCTGTCCGAAATCGAAGGTCTGGTGCTGACCAACAACGCCCCCATGCTCAAGCTGATGGCCAGCCTGGGTTACACCATCAAGTCCTTCGCGGAAGACCCGGACTTCCGTCTGGTCACCCATTCACTCTGATATTCATAGCTGAAAGTCACCTTTTTACGATGGGTATCGGCATAAACGCGCTGAAACCGGCCCGGGGAAGGCCGCCCCGGGCTGCCGGTACCCGTCCCACTGCTACACTGCCGCGCTTTTCCCCCAACCGCTGATGTCCCACGCTGCCTCCGCAACCACGCCGGCCACCTTCGAAATCAAGAGCGCCGTTTTGCCGCTGGTGGCCGTCTTGCTCAAATCAGCCGATCTGGCCGCGCTTGCGGCGGAACTGTCGCAACGTTGGGCGGACACGCCGGATTTTTTTGACGGTGATCCGGTGGTGCTGGATCTGTCCCACCTGCCGCCGCCGGCAGACGGTACGGCCGCCCCCCCCATCGACTTTGCTGCCCTGATGGCGCTGCTGCGGCAATGGCGGCTTGAACCGCTTGCGGTACGCGGCGCAACTGCGGCGCAGATGCAGCAGGCCCGCGCAGCCGGTCTGGTTGCTGCCACCGATGCCCGCGATTTGCCGCCGCCACCGGCCCCGTCGGTGCTGAGTGTGGCCCCCGTCGCGCCAGCGCCGGCGGTGCCGTCGTCGGCGCTGGTCATCGACCGGCCTTTGCGCTCCGGTCAGCAGGTTTATGCCCGGGGCCGGGACCTGGTGGTGCTGGCCATGGTCAATGCGGGCGCCGAAGTCATTGCCGATGGCAGCATCCATGTCTACGCACCATTGCGAGGCAAAGCCATGGCGGGGGTGCGGGGCGATGCCGAGGCCCGCATCTTTACCCTGGGCCTGGAGCCCGAACTGGTCTCGATTGCCGGTGTCTACCGCACCAGCGAAACCCCCTGGCCCGACAACGTGCGGGGCAAAGCGGCCCAGATCCGCTTGCGCAGCGGCCCCGACGGGGACCGGCTGATCCTCGAAACACTCAACCCCTGAAGCCGAGGCTTTCTCCCGGCGCCCTTTGGAAAGATGGACTCGAAATGACCCGAATTGTTGTTGTGACCTCCGGCAAAGGCGGGGTGGGCAAAACCACCACCAGCGCCAGCTTTGCCGCCGGCCTGGCCCTGCGCGGCCACAAGACGGCCGTGATCGACTTCGACGTGGGCCTGCGCAACCTGGACCTGATCATGGGCTGCGAGCGGCGGGTGGTCTACGACCTGATCAACGTCATCCATGGCGAGGCCAACCTCAACCAGGCGCTGATCAAGGACAAGCAGTGCGAAAACCTGTTTGTGCTGGCCGCCAGCCAGACGCGCGACAAGGACGCCCTGACCCAGGACGGCGTGGAAAAAGTGCTGGCCGACCTGGCCGGCATGGGCTTCGAGTACATCGTCTGCGACTCGCCCGCCGGCATCGAAACCGGCGCGCTGATGGCCATGCACTACGCCGACGAGGCGCTGGTGGTGACTAACCCCGAGGTCTCCAGCGTGCGCGACTCCGACCGCATCCTGGGCATGCTGGGCAGCAAGACCCGGCGCGCCATCGAGGGCAAGGAACCGATCAAGGAGCATCTGCTGATCACCCGCTACAACCCCGGCCGGGTCGCCGAAGGCCAGATGCTGAGCTTGGAAGACATTCAGGACATCCTGCGCATCCCGCTCATCGGTGTGATTCCCGAGAGTGAGAACGTGCTCACGGCATCCAACCAGGGCACACCGGCCATTCACCTCAAGGGCACCGATGTCGCCGAAGCCTATGGCGACGTGGTCGACCGCTTCCTCGGTGCCGACAAGCCGTTGCGCTTCATCGACGCGGCCAAACCCGGCCTGCTCAAGCGCCTGTTCGGCAGAAAGTGAAGTGAGCATGTCCTTTCTGTCCTTCCTGCTGGGCGAGAAGAAGAAGACCGCCAGCGTCGCCAAGGAACGGCTTCAGATCATCCTGGCGCACGAACGCGCGGGCCGCAGCGCCGCCGAGCCCGATTACCTGCCCGCACTGCAGCGTGATCTGGTGGCGGTGATCGGCAAGTACATCAAGATCAATCCCGACGACATCAAGGTCCAGCTCGAACGCCAGGACAACCTGGAAGTGCTGGAAGTGAAGATCGAGCTGCCCGACAGCCGCTGAAATTCGACCCGACCACCCCGGCGGGGACTGGCAGAAAATTCAAGTCCCTGATAAAGTTTCGGGTTTTCCCGTAGTTTGGGGATGATTTGCTTTGCGCTGCCGCTGCAGGCCGGAGCAGAAACGTATGACCGCCGCCTTCGACTGGCTGTTCGACGGCGGTGTGTGGCGCACCCGGTGGCATCGCGGCTTGCCCCATCGCGCAGAACTCGGAAAAGGAATCTGCTCCATGGCCAAAGAAGAACTGATCGAAATGATGGGTGTCGTCAACGAGGTCCTGCCCGACACCCGATTTCGAGTGACGCTGGACAACGGTCACCAGCTCATCGCCTACTCCGCCGGGAAAATGAAAAAAAACCACATCCGCATCCTGGCGGGTGACCGGGTTTCTCTGGAACTGTCGCCCTACGACCTGACCAAGGGCCGCATCAGCTTCCGCCATCTCGAATCACGCGGGCCCGCGCCGGCGGCGCGTCGACCCACCAATCGCTGAACGCGTCCCGATCGCCGCCCCACTGGGGCGATGGTCCGGTTCCTGAACTGCCGTGTCCGCGCGCGACGCGCAGAGGGCTCTCCGTCGCTGCGCACTGTGGCGCGGGCGGTGCCACAATGCTTGCCATGCGATCCTTCCATGGTCAGGGCATTGTGATCACCGGCGCGGCCTCCGGCATCGGTGAGGCGCTGGCACACACACTGGCGGCGCAGGGTGCACGGCTGCTGCTTGCCGACGTACATGCCGAGCGACTCGACGCCGTGGTCGCCGCCCTGCGCGCCACCGGCGCCGACTGCCGGGCGCAGGTCTGTGATGTCGCCGACCGGGCCTCGGTGCTGGCGCTGGCCGACACGGCGCAACAGGCCTGGGGCGGTGCCCATGGGGTGGTCAACAACGCCGGTGTCGGCCTGGTGGCGCCGGTGCACAACCTGTCGATGCCCGATGCCCATTGGCTCATGAACATCAACTTCTGGGGGGTGGTCCACGGCTGTCAGGCGTTTATGCCGCAGTTGCAGGCCCGCGCGCGGCGCCAGGAAGACACGGTGATCGTCAATATCTCCAGCATCTTCGCCATGGTGTCGATGCCTACCCAGTCGATCTACAACGCCAGCAAGGCGGCGGTGCGCGGCTTCTCGGACGCGCTGCGCGAAGAGTTGCGCGACAGCGGCGTGCGTGTGTTGTGTGTGCACCCTGGCGGCATCCAGACCCGCATTTGCCAGGAAGCCCGCCTGGGCGATATCTCAGCGGTCGCCGACACGCCGCAGGCGCTGCATGCCCAGTTCGACCAGGCCGCGCGCACCACCGCGCCGCAAGCGGCGCAGGCCATCGTGCGCGCCATGCAAGACCGGCGCACGCGGCTGCTGATCGGTGCCGACGCCCGCCTCGGTGACGTGATCTATCGTCTCTGGCCGACCCGCGCCGCGCCCTGGCTGTCGGCGCTGGCACGTCGCCTGCGGCAGCACGCGAACGCCTCTTGATGGCCGTCCATTCCGCGTCTGTCACGCCCGAACGGCCCCACTGGGGTGTCGTTGTCCTGCTGTACTTTCTGGCGCTTGTCGTCGGTGCCGGATCGGCCTGGCTGGTGGTGCGCAGCCAGCTCGACCGTGGGGGTGTCGGTGCCGGCCCGTGGCGGACCAGCACACTGGCGGGTAGCGCCGACGCCGACCCTTACACCCGGGCCGTGGTGGCGCTGGGCGCACTCCTGGCACTCAATCGCAACGAAACCTTGTATTTCCTGGCCAGCACCGACAGCGACGGGCGGGCTCTGCTTTCGCGTTGCCGCTACCGGATCAGCGGCACACCACCGCCGGCGCGATGGTGGAGCATCACGGCCTATGCGGAGGACCGTTTCCTGTTCGATGCGCCCGGTGGCCGCTACAGCGTCAACGGGCGAACCGTACCGCTGGGCGCCCAGGGCCAGTTTGCTTTCGAGAGTGGTCCGAACGCACCGGATGCCGCATCGGCGGTGGCCTGGCTGCCCACGCCGGGCGATCGCGGCTTGAGTTTTGCGCTGCGTCTGTACAACCCCGAACCCGGCGTGGCGGCCGATCCGGCCTCGCTGGCCGCTCCGGGCATTGAACGCCTGGGAGCCTGCGAATGAGCGCCACGCCGGACCGCCGCAAGCAAGCTCGCACCGCCATGAAAAGCATGGAGCTTGCCAAGTGAGCCCGCTTCGATACCTGAGCCTGCGCAGCCCCTGGTACGTCCGCATCGAGGTGCTGGCGGTGGTGGCCCTGCTTGCGCACCTGCTGGTGGTCTGGGCGATCCCCTACGCCATCATGGCGGCGCTGTCGCGGGCGGCACCCGCCGAGGGGCGGGGGCCCGGTGTGGTGTATTTCCCGCCCATGACCGACCACACCCAGCGCCGCGTGGTGTTGCCCAGCCCCGACCTGCTGTACGCCACTTGCAGTTTCGACGTGCGCCGGCAGGCACTGCGTATCCAGGCGGACCCGAAACTGCCCGGTTACTGGTCGATTGCGCTTTACGCGGCCAATTCCGACAACTTCTTTGTGCTCAATGATCGGCAGGCAGCCGGCGCGCCGGTCGATCTTCTGCTGATGGGCCCGGACACCCCGGAGCCGGCTGCCCTCCCCGCGGGCATACGGCGGGTCACGGCGCCGGGCGGACGCGGCCTGCTGCTGATGCGGGTGCTGGTGGGTGACTACGCCGCCGAGCGTGTGGCGGTCGAGGCCGCCCGGCGCACGCTGCGCTGCACGCCGCTGGCCTGACCGGCCACCACAAGACCGCGCAGCCCGGCGCCGCACGGCCTGGACATCAGCCGCCAGTGTGGGGGTTGGCGTGGTTGCGGCGAAGTTGTACAGCCGCAGCCAGGCCGTCGAGGACCGGAACGGTCTGGTCGAAGCTGATGCAGGCGTCGGTGACCGACACGCCGTGCTGCAGCGGCTGGCCGGGCACGATGTCCTGGCGGCCTTCTTTGAGGTGGCTTTCGATCATCACGCCGGTAATGCGGGTGTCGCCGGCGGAAACCTGCGCGGCCACCTCGGCCGCCACGGCAATCTGCCGCTGGTGCTGCTTGCTGCTGTTGGCGTGCGAGACGTCGATCATCACCTGCTCTCGCAGGCCGGCGGCCTTGAGCAGGCTGCAGGCCGCGTCGACGTCCGCCTTGGCGTAGTTGGTGGTCTTGCCGCCGCGCAGGATGACGTGGCAGTCGTTGTTGCCACGGGTTTCGAAAATAGCGGCCTGGCCCATCTTCGTCATACCCATAAAGGCGTGACTGGCCAGCGCGGCCTGGATGGCGTCGGACGCCACCTTGATGCCGCCGTCGGTGCCGTTCTTGAAGCCCACCGGGCAGGACAGACCGCTGGCCAGCTGGCGGTGGCTCTGGCTCTCCGTCGTGCGCGCACCGATCGCGCCCCAGCTCACCAGGTCGCTGATGAACTGTGGCGACAACAGGTCGAGGAACTCGGTGCCCACCGGCAGGCCCAGCGCCAGCACGTCCAGCAGCAGCTGGCGCGCCAGCTCCAGCCCTTCGTTGATGGCAAAGCTCCCGTCCAGGTGCGGGTCGTTGATGTAGCCCTTCCAGCCCACCGTGGTGCGGGGCTTTTCGAAATACACCCGCATCACGACCAGCAGGTCGTCGCGCAGCCGGTCCGCCTCCGCCTTCAGGCGCCGGGCGTAGTCCATGGCCTGGTCATGGTCGTGGATCGAGCAGGGTCCCACCACCACAATCAGGCGGTCGTCCTGCCCGTGCAGAATCTTCGAAATGGCCTGCCGGCTGTGTTCAACCAGCGCCTGCGCGGCCTCTGGCGCGGGAAGCCATTCCTGCAGCAGGGCCGGGGTGATCAGGGGGCGTACGGCGCCGATGCGCGTGTCGTCAATTCGGGTGTGGTCCAGGGTCGCGACGGCCCGGGCGGGGTGTACATGGGTGGTCATGGCCAGATTATCAGCCAAAAATTGCCATACCCAGCGAAATAAGGTCATCTTGTGCTATTGTTTTTTAACCTCTTGGCGGAACCCCGGACCGATTCCGTTGCTTCGCCGATGGCGGCGAAATGCGATTCGTTTGCGCCAATCGGCCTTGCATCCAGCGCACCCGTGTGACAATGAAATCGGCATACACCTTGTCGCAAGAGACCCCCCACCATGAAACACGTCATCGGCATCAGTCTGGGCTCCAGCCAGCAGGATTTTTCCTTCACCACCACCTTCCTGGGTGTGCGCATGCGGGTGCAGCGCATCGGAACCGATGGCTCCAAGACCCGTGCCGCCAAGTTATTGCGCGAGTGGGACAAAAAGGCCGACGCGATTGGTCTGGGTGTCGTCAAGGACAAATACAAGGTCGGGACAACGCGCCTGATCGAAAAGGAAAGCGCCGAACTGGTCGCGCTGGTGCGCAAGGCTCCCTGCAGCATCGGCGCGCGTCTGGCCGACATTTACCAGGAATGGGCCGTGCGACATGCGCAGATTCATCTGGGCAACTATTTCAACAACCAGCGGGTGCTGTTTTTCTCGGGGCTGACCCACTACAAGCTGGCGGTAACCCTGTCGGAGTGGACCGAAAACCTCCAGTTTGCCGATGCCCTGCAGCAACTGGCGGTGCCCAAGATGCTCACTTCGCTGGACGGTCTGCAGCTGTACGCCAGCGGCGCGCACTACGTCACCGACTGGACGCCGCCGGAGGTGATCGCCTCCGGCCCGGTCAAGGAATGGACCCGTTTTGTGCTGCGCAAAGCCTTGCAGAAGGCCACCGTGGTGGTCGCGCCGGTTCATGAACTGGACGATTTCGGTCTCGAGGAACTGGCCGGAAAGACCATCATCACGACCACGGTCAATGCCCAGCGGTTTGAGGCGTTTCGGGACAAGGGAGTGCACCTGATCATTGACGGCGCCCCGGAGCTCGAAGGCCACGTGCTCGACCCGGCTCTGATGGACGCCATGATTGTTGCGGCCACCGAAAAGCAGCCGGCCGACCTGCTGGAAGACGATTACCTGGAGATCATCAATGGCTTGGGCATCGAGCCTCGCCTGCTCTACCCCAACGGCTTCAAGCGGATCAACCGGTTTGCGTTTGTGATTCACCCGCTGTCGCAGGAGTACTTCAAGAAGGTCAAACCGATCGAGATGTTGTCGCAGGTGTCGCCACCGGTGATGATGAACTCGCTGGAAAAAATCATGGCCTATGCGCCGCCCTTCGTCTATTCGCGGGTCACCGGCGTGAAGTCGCCGACTGGGGTGGAAGCCGAAGGCTGGCTGATTTCCGTCGGCGGCACGCCCCGCGAGATCATGGCCCATAGCCCCGAGTTCACCTACAAGCGCCTGCTGGACGCAGCCGCCATGGCCAAACGCCTGGGCGCGCAGATCATGGGGCTGGGCGCTTTCACCAAGGTGGTCGGCGACGCCGGGCTCACTGTGGCCAAACGCGCGCCCTTGCCCATCACCACCGGCAACAGCTACAGCGCGTCCGGCGCGCTGTGGGCCGCGCACGATGCGATGTTGCGCATGCGACTGCTGCCGCCGCCCAAGGGGAAAGGGCGCGTGCCGTTCAAGGCCATGGTGGTCGGTGCCACCGGTGCCATTGGTTCGGTCTGCGCCCGCCTCCTCGCCCGGGCTGCTCAGGACGTCTACCTGGTCTCGCCCGAGACCGCCAAGTTGCTGGCGCTGAAAGAATCGATCCTGAAGGAATCCCCGGGTGTGAATCTGTTCCTGTCGGCCCGTGCCGACAAGGACATCGCGGAGATGGACATGATCGTCACAGCCACCTCCGGTGCCGGCAAGAAAGTGCTGGACATCATGAAGGTCAAACCCGGCTGCGTGATCACCGATGTGGCCCGGCCGCTGGACCTGCCGCCGGAAGAGGTGGCCAAACGACCGGATGTGCTGGTCATTGAATCCGGCGAAATCGAGATGCCCGGTGACGTGCACATGAAAAACATCGGTTTGCCCAAAGGGGTAGCCTACGCCTGCCTGGCGGAAACCATTGTTCTGGCGCTGGAGGGCCGATTCGAGAACTTCACCGTCGGCCGCGCCATCGAGTGGGAGAAGGTGCGAGAAATCTACAAGCTCGGCCTCAAACATGGCATGAAGCTGGCGGCCATCTCGGGTGTCAACGGGCCGTTCAGCGACGAAGACATCGCGCAGGTGCGCGAACGCGCGCTGGCCGAGCGGGCCCGGCGCCTTCCGCAAGGCACCGCCAAGGGGTCAGGCAAGCCTGCCGCGGCAGGGAAAGTGGCTGCACCGCGCCAGCGCCGGGCGGCGGCTTCACCGGGCAGCGCCGCACCGGCGGCGCCGAAGTCCCGCCGGCCGACCAGCCGGCCGAAAGCGCCGTGATCGCATGATCGTGCCAAACTGACCGACAATCCGGCATCCACGGTTTGCCGTGGAGTCACCATTTCCCAGCCGGAACCGACGCCATGTTTCCAGTCGCCATCAGCAGCACCGGGCTGTTTGTCCCGCCGCACGTCATCACCAACGAAGAACTGGTGGTCGCATTCAACGCCTTTGCCGAACAGGAAAATGCCGCCCACGCCGCCGAGATCGCTGCCGGCACGCGCCAGCCGGTGCCGCTGTCCAGCGTCGAGTTCATCGAAAAAGCCTCGGGGATCAAGCGCCGCTATGTGATGGAAAAAGACGGCGTGCTCGACCCCCGGCGCATGCGCCCGCGCTTCAAGGCCCGCCCCGACACCGAGATCTCCATGATGGCCGAGATCGCCGTCGCCGCTGCCAGGCAGGCACTGGAGCGCGCCGGCAAGACCGCCGCCGATGTCGATGGCGTGATCTGCGCCGCGGCCAACATGCAGCGCGCCTACCCCGCGATGGCGGTCGAGATCCAGACCGCGCTGGGGATCCAGGGCTTCGGTTTCGACATGAACGTGGCCTGTTCGTCGGCCACCTTTGGTATCGAGATGGCGGTCAACGCCGTCAAATCCGGCGCCGCCCGCGCGGTGCTGGTGGTGGACCCCGAGATTACCTCCGCCCACCTGGCCTGGAAAGACCGCGACTGCCACTTCATCTTCGGTGACGTCTGCACCGCCATCCTGGTCGAGCGCCTGGACAACGCGCCCGCCGGTGCCTGGGAGGTGCTGGGCACCCGGCTGCTCACCAGTTTCTCCAATGCCATACGCAACAACGCCGGCTTCATGTCGCGCGCCGAAGACCGCGACCCCGACGACCGCGACCAGCTCTTCTATCAGGAGGGCCGCCGCGTGTTCAAAGAGGTTTGCCCGCTGGCCGCGCAGCACATGACCAGCCACCTGGCCGACCTGGGTTTCACGCCTGCACAGGTCCGCCGCTTCTGGCTGCATCAGGCCAACCTGTCGATGAACCAGCTCATCGCCCGCAAGCTGCTGGGCCGCGACGCCACGCCCGAAGAAGCGCCGGTGATCCTGGACGAGTTCGCCAATACCGCCTCGGCCGGTTCCATCATCGCCTTCCACCGCCACAGCGCTGATTTCCGGGCCGGCGACATGGGTGTGATCTGCTCGTTCGGCGCGGGCTACTCGATCGGCAGCGTGGTCGTGCGCCGCACCTGAGGTCGTTCGCCCGGCCAGTTCGGGCGCCGACTGCCGGGTAAACCCGGGTCAGATTTGGGAATCTGACTCCAGTGTGACGCAAAACGATAGCCAAGCGCCCGGCCAACCGCTAATCTCCGCCGATTCTGTGGCGCGTGGGCATTCCGAACCGGATCCCCCCACGCGCCCGTGCATCCATCGGAGTTGAGAACATGACAGATTCAGTGAGCCCGACCCCGGCGTCCGCCGAGGCCCAGCGCGAAACGCTCGAGCAGACGCTGGCGCTGCAGCGCAAAGCCTACCTTGCCAATCCCTATCCGAGCCGTGCGCAGCGCAAGGATGATCTGTTGCGGCTCAAGGCCTTCGTTCGCGACAACCGCGACGCCATCCTGGATGCCATCAGCGCCGACTACGGCAACCGTTCGCGCCATGAAACCCTGTTTGCCGAGATCTATGGGGTGCTCGACGGCATCGACCATGCGATCGGCAACCTGCGCAAGTGGATGAAACCGCAACGGCGCAGCATCGACCTGAAGAACTTTTTCGGCGCGCGCAATCGGGTCATTCCGCAACCGCTGGGGGTTGTGGGACACATCGTGCCCTGGAACTTTCCCATCTTCCTGTGTTTCGGTGGCCTGACTTCGGCGTTCGCCGCCGGCAACCGCTGCATGGTCAAAATGTCCGAAAACTCGCGGGGCCTGGCCCGATTGCTGATCGAGTTGGCGCCGAAGTATTTTCCCGCCGACAAGCTGGCGTTTTTTGACGAGACCGGCGGCGTTGGCATTGCGTTCTCGCAGCTCAAGTTCGACCACTTGCTGTTTACCGGTTCCGGCCAGACGGGTCGGGCGGTCATGGCGGCCGCCTCTCAGAACCTGTGTCCGGTCACGCTGGAACTCGGCGGCAAGGCCCCGGCCTTGGTCTGTGACGACTTTCCGCTGCGCACCGCCGTCGAGCGCATTACTTTTTTCAAGTACTTCAATGCAGGCCAGATATGCACCACTGCCGATCACGCCTTCGTGCCGCAGGGCCGGATTGCCGAGTTCGTGGAGATCGCTCGAACTGTGGTTTCGGCCCGGTACCCCGCATTGCATTCCCCGGACTACACCTCGGTCATCGATGACCGGGCGTTCCAGCGCATCACGCAGGCGCTGGAGGAAGCACGTGACCGGGGCGCCACGCTGATTCAGCTGATTCCCGGTCCGGCATGGGATGCAGCCAGCCGAAAGATTGCGCCCCATATCGTGCTGGATGCGCCCGCCGATTGTGCTTTGCGCACCCGCGAGATTTTCGGGCCGGTGCTGCCGCTCATCGGCTACAGCGATATCAATCAGGTGGTTGACAGCATCAATGCCGGCCCCAGGCCC
Source organism: Burkholderiaceae bacterium (assembly GCA_016790575.1). Lineage (GTDB taxonomy): Bacteria > Pseudomonadota > Gammaproteobacteria > Burkholderiales > Burkholderiaceae_C > JAEUOU01. The sequence continues at coordinate 175,771 of JAEUOU010000029.1, forward strand.
CTGGCGTTTTATCCGTTCAGCCACGACAAAGCGCTGGTCCATGACCTGATCCACCGCGTCATGTCCGGCGGCGTCACCGTCAATGACATCGTGCTGCACACCGGACAACACGACATGCCGTTCGGCGGCGTCGGTGAAAGCGGGATGGGCCACTATCATGGACATGAGGGCTTCGTCACGTTCTCAAAGCTGCGCCCGGTTTTCTACCAGGCGCCCTTCAGTGCCGTGAAGTTTCTCTGGCCCCCTTACGGGAAGTTCGCGACCCGTTACCTCGATTTCCTGACCCGCTAGTTCGTTGGCGACGTCCCCTTTTCCTCAGGAGCTGTGATGATGGAATTCGACTACGTGATCGTCGGCGGCGGCTCCGCCGGTTGCGCCCTGGCCGGGCGGCTGAGCGAAGACCCCGGCACCACCGTCTGCGTGCTGGAGGCCGGCGGCGAGGATCACTCGGTGTTCGTTCGCGCCCCGCTGGGCATCATCGTCATGGTGCCGTTCGGCCTGATGAACAGCTGGCACTACTTCACCACGCCGCAGAAGGGGCTCAACGGCCGCAAGGGCTTCCAGCCACGCGGCAAGGTACTGGGCGGCTCCAGCTCGATCAACGCGATGGTGTACACCCGCTGCAACCGCAACGACTACGACGGTTGGGCGGCTCAGGGCAACCCCGGCTGGAGCTACGCCGACCTGCTGCCCCTGTTCAAGCGCGCCGAGAACAGCCATTGTTTTTCCAACAACGAGTACCACGGCAACAGCGGCCCGCTGCACGTGAGCTACCTGCGCAGCCCGTCGCCGGCCAACGAGGCCTTCCGGGCCGCCTGCGTCGAAAAAGGCATTCCGCTCAACCCCGACTACAACGGCGCCTCGCAGTTCGGCATCTCGCCCACCCAAGCCACGCAATACAACGGCGAGCGCTGGAACGCCGCGCGGGCCTATCTGCACGCCAATGCCGATCGCAAGAACCTCACGGTGCTCAAGGGTTGCCACGCCCGCAAGGTCGTCTTCGACGGCAAGACCGCCACCGGCGTGGAGCTGCGCCGGGACGGCCAGGTCGAACAGGTCCGGGCCCGCAAGGAGGTGATCCTGAGCGCCGGGGCCTTCGGCTCGCCCCAGTTGCTCATGCTGTCGGGCATCGGCCCCGCAGCGCACCTGCAACAACACGGCATCGCGGTGTTGCACGACCTGCCCGGTGTGGGCCAGAACCTGCAGGACCACGTCACCTCCAACCTGATCTACCGCACGCCGCGCTGGAAAGACACGGTGGGCATTTCGGTGCGCGGCGCCTGGGAAATCATCAAGGCGATCTTTCAGTGGCGCAGAGAGCGCAAGGGCTGGATCACCACCTGTGTGTCCGAATCCAACGGTTTCATTTCCACCTGCGGCAACCCTGACCATCCCGACATCCAGCTGGCCTTCCTGCCCAGCATCGTCGACGACCACACCCGCAAGACGCATCTGGGCCACGGCTACACGCTGCACACCACGCTGATGCGTCCCAAGAGCCGCGGCAGCGTCACCTTGCAGAGCGCCGACCCCCACCAGGCACCCGCCATCGACCCCGGCTTCTACACCCATCCCGACGACATGGCCGTCGCCATCAAGGGCGCGCGCATGGGATTCGAGATCCTGGAGGCCAAGGCCATGGCGCCTTACCGGGGCAAGCGCCTGCACCCGGTCGACGTGAACGACGACAAGGCCATGGAGGCCTTTCTGCGCGCCACCTGCGACACCGAATACCACCCGGTGGGCACCTGCAAGATGGGCCCGGACTCCGATCCGATGGCGGTGGTCGATGCGGAGTTGCGCGTCAAGGGCGTGCAGGGCTTGCGCGTGGTGGACGCGTCCATCATGCCGGCGCTGACCAGCGGCAACACCAACGCACCGTCCATGGTGATCGGCGAGAAAGCCGCCGACCTGATCCGGGCAGGTTCGTGAAGGGTCGGCTGCGGGGTGTCCCCGAGGTCAGCCGAACGGTCGCACACCCATCAACGGCCCGTGCAACCACAGCGCAAACACAACCCAGGCGCCAATGCCGACAACTAGCGTCAGACCGGTGGCCAGTGCCGAGGTGCTGACCACCGCCGGCGAGGCCTGACGGTCCCGCTGGCGGGCCGCCCGGAAGCTCAGAACTGCCCAGACCAGGAACGAACCGAACAGCAGAAGATCGGCCAAGGAGCCGTTTGACAGCAAGTGCGCCAGCGCCCAGGCCTTGACGCCGAGCACCATGGGATGGCGCAGCCGCAAGCGCAGCGCGTTGCGCGGTACGTACGCGGCGGTCAGCAGCACAAATGCAACCAGGGTCAGCAAGGATGCCGCATGCCGCATGCCCATCGGAGGTGACCACAGGATCACCGGTTCCTGGCGAGCCAGGCCGTATCCCCAGACCACCAACCCCAGGCCCACGACCGACAGCGCGGAATACATGCCTTTCCACGCGCCAACCCCTCGGGACGCGATCGTCCGGGTGCGCCAGTCTTCCGCGACGATGCGAACCGAATGGACACCAAGAAACACAATCAATCCCAGCAACAGGATGCTCATGGGGCGCCTTTGAGTTTGTTCAGGGGTTCATCATAGAAACGAAGCCGGCGTGGCGCTGCTCCGCCGTGCAAATCCGCACATCGGCCGGGTGCACCCGTTCAGCGTCGGCAAACAGCCGCATACCCGCGTCAGTGCCCGGCCGGCAAACGCGACATCACCGGGGTGATGCCTTGTGCCAGCCGTTGCAGTCGCTGTTCGCATTCCGCGGCGGCGGGCTCGCCATCCCGGCCGGCGACAAGGTCCTGCTCCAGCTGGGCGCTGAGCGTTGCCACTTCCATGGCCCCGATGGTCGCCGCCGCGGATTTGAGCGAATGCGCCATGCGCGCGGCCGAATCGCGGTCACCGACCCGCAGCGCATTGCGTACCGTGTCCATCGCGTTTGCGAACTCCTCGACAAAGGCGTGCAGGTTCTCCTGGTAGAACAAGGCATCGTTCATGTGATAGCCCATGCCGACGGCCGGGTCGATGCCCGACTCCTGCAACACGTTGATCCAACTGTCCCCCGGGGCGGCGGCTGTGTCCGGTTCGTTGCGGACCGCCCGCTGGGGGGTGGCCTCGGCGTCCGACCCCCCTTGACGGGGCGGTATCCATCGCAGCAGGGCGTCATACAGCTGGGCCGGAACGATGGGTTTGTTCAAATGGTCATTCATGCCGGCTTCGCGGCTGCGCACGCGGTCGGCCGGCATCGCATGCGCCGTCATGGCAATGACCGGCAGGTCGTGCAAGCGCGGGTCGGCACGAATCTGCCGGGTAACGCTCCAGCCGTCCTGATCGGGCATTTGCACGTCCATCAGCACCAGGTCGAAAGGCATTTCCTGCAGTTTCGCCAACGCCTCCGAGCCGCTGGCTGCAACCTCAACGTCGACGCCGGTGCGCCGCAGGAAGGCCAGCGCGACTTCACGGTTGAGGCGAACGTCGTCCACCAGCAATACCCGCGCTCCGGCGATGGCGCCAAAATCCGGAATCTCGGATGGCCCCACCGCCGCTGCTGCCTCTGGCGGCGTGCGCCGCAGCGGCAGCTCCAGCCAGAAGCGGCTGCCCCGGCCCGGGGCGCTGTCAACGCCGATGACACCCCCCATCAGCTCGACCAACTGCTTGCAAATGGCCAGGCCCAGACCACTGCCGCCGTGCTGCCGGGTGATGCTGCCGTCGAACTGTTCGAACGGGCTGAACAGGTGGGCCAGGGTTTCCGCCGACATGCCCGGGCCGGTATCTGACACTTCGACCCGCAGTGGCAACACGCCGTTCGAATCGCTGTCCTCCGGGGGTTGTGTACCCAACATGAATCGTACCGACACCTCACCCTGGGTTGTGAATTTGACGGCGTTGCCGGCCAGGTTCAGCAATATCTGGGACAGCCGCAGGGGATCGCCGACCAGCATTTGCGGAACACTTGCCTCCATATCCACGGTAAACCGCAGTCCCTTCTCTCGGGCGCGAACTTCCAGCTGGGCCTTCACGTTCTCCGTCAGGCGCTTGAGATCGAAGGCGATCGATTCGATACTCAGTTTGCCGGCCTCGATGCGGGCGAAATCGAGTATGTCGTCGATCAGGCGCAGTAGCGTCTCGGCCGCGCCGATCACCTTTTCCTGGTAGTCACGCTGACTTGGCGTCAGCGGCGTATCCAGCAGGTAGCGACTGAGGCCGACCACGGCGTTCATGGGCGTGCGGATCTCATGGCTCATGCGGGCGAGGAAATCGCCTTTGGCCCGGTCGGCCGAACGCGCCGCTTCCACGGCCCGTTCCAGTTCGCGCGTGCGCTGCAGAACCAGCTGCTCCAGGTTCTCGCGATATTGCGCCAGCTCCTGGTCGCGGGTTCGCAAGGTGTCGAGCATCCCGTTCACGCCGTGGGCGAGTTGGGCAATTTCGTCGAAACCGTCGACCGCGACCCGGTCGGTCAAGCCCGGATTGGCAGCGACCCGGGTCACCAGATTGCCCAGCTTTTCCAACGGCGCGGTCAGCCGCCGCGCCAGCCAGTTGGACAGACCCAGGGTCACGAGCAAACCGAGCAGAACGACCAACGCACTCTCGAAGGCGGACCGCTCCAGCGAACGGCGCATGCCGTCCAGAGACACGGTCAGCTCCACCGTGGCCGGCTCGATTTCCTGGCCCGGCACCGGGGCCCACACGGTCAGCAGGCGGTTGTCCACGCGCCATCCGTCGCCCAGCGGTGGGATCGGCCAGTTGCTCACGGCGACATGGCTGCCGCGAACATACTGGGCGAACACCCGGTCACTGGAGCCCACCAGCAGACGTGCACGCAGCACCGCCGGATTGCTTTCCACCGCAGCCAGCAAGCGCCCGGCCTCGCGCCGGTCGCGAAACGCGAGCGCCGCCTGGCTGTTGATGGCCATCAGCCGGGCTTGTGCCGTCACCGACTCGGTGGTCTCCTGCTGCAGCAGCCGTCGTTGCTGCTCCTGCATCACGACAAACACCAGCATCACGGTGATCAGCAGCACGGACAGTGACAGCAGGCGCAGCCGCGACCGGATGCTGGGGGCTTGCCACATCTCGGCGAACCAGCGCGCGGTCATGGGCCCACCACCCGGGCCAGACGCAGCAGTTGAGCGTGAAAGCTAAGCCCTTTGTCCGCCGCCGCGCCCCGATTGATCAACAGGTTGACATGCTGGCCTTCAGGGGCCAGCGCCAATTCCACCATGCCACCCGCGCGCGCGAAGCCATCGATATCGGAAACCGTGACTGCCCTGGTGCCTGCCAGCCGGCGCAACACCGTGGCGAGCTGGCGACTTTCACTGCGGGCCACGAACACCATGTCGCAATCGGTCAGGGGCGCGGAAGGCTCCATGCGCATGAACTTCATGCTGCGTCCGGCCGGCAGCGTCGTGCGTGCCAGCTGATCCGCAATGGCGCCAAAGGGGTCGGTGCCCAGCAGGCACAGGCAATACGGTTGGCTGCCCGGCGAACTGGCTTCGGCGCCCCAGACGAAATCGGGCAGCCGGAACAACAGCGCCGCCTTGAGCGTGTATTCGGCCACAGGGGAATTGGCCGACGCCACCGTCGCACCGCAGCCCATTCCCAGTGCCAGCGCCAGGGCGAGCAGCCGCCTGAGGCCAGCCCATGACAATGCGCATGCGGTTCCCACCGGCGGCTGCGCCATCAGAATCGGTACTCCAGCGTGGCCACCCAGGTGCGGGGCTGCTGTGGCATGTCATAGAAAGTACGGCTCGCCGAGCCATGAGCGGCGTCATGGCGGCGGTCGAACAGGTTGTAGATGTCCAGCCACAGGGACGCATGGCCGTCGAACAGTTTGTGCCAGCCCAGGTGCAGGTTGACCACCGTGGCGCCGGCCGTGGTGCAACGTGTCGGCATGGTCGGTGTGGTGGTGCATTGCTGGGCAAGCACGCTGCTCGGGCGTTTGCGTCCGTTGGTGACATCGCCGGTTCGGACCAGTTTGGGTGTGACGCTGAAGCGGTCGCGCCAGCGCAGGGTCAGGCCCGCCTTCAGCTTGTGCTCGGCCACCAGCGGGATGTCCCACTCCATGGCGTCCGCTTCGGCCAGACGCCCGCGAATCCAGCTCGCGCTGCCCCACAGTTCACCGCGCCAGGACTCGCCCAGGGAGAAGCGCCACTGGGCGGCCAGGTCCAGCCCGCGCTGGCGTTGATGCCCGGCGTTGCCTTTGGTTTCCGGGTTCACCAGAATGGCCCCGGGGATGGCCGACAGGTTGGCCGATGCCTGCGTGACGACCAGGTGGTCGATCCGGCTTGCGTACCAGTTGGCTACCAGGTGCCACTGCGGTCCCGGCCGCCAGTCCCAGGTGAGCCCCAGGGTTCGGGCCTTTTCCGGCTGCAGATCGAGGTTAGGAATACGAAAACCGGTTCCGACAAAGCGGCCGCTGGCGTCCCGGGAGCCGTCGAAATTGCCGAAACTGCCCAGGCTCTCCTCCGGGGACGGGGCGCGAAACGCCTTTCCGTAGGCCAGTTTGAGCAGGTTGTCGTCGGTCAATCGCCAGATGGCGCCCACACGGGGGTTGACCGATTCCCCGTAGATGGAGTGACGATCGACCCGCACGCCGGCCGTTGTCGACCACCGGTCCGACCAGCGCGACTGCATCTGCCCGTACGCGGACCAGTTCTCGAAGCGCTGGTGGTGCACCGCCATCGGAAGTGAGGTATTCGGATAGACGAAGCCCTGGGCGCCCGGTGCCGCAGCCGTGTTGTAGGGTGCCGGCAGAGAGGCGGCCTCAATCGCCGAATGGCGGCTCCAGCCGACCCCGGCAACCATTTCGTGGCGCTCGCCCAATCGCCAGCGCAGGTTCTGCTCGATGCCCAGACGCTCCCCGTAGGTGTAGGAATAACCGTCGGTGAAATGGTTGTAAATGTTCACGTAACGGGAACGCGGATCGACCTCGGCGCGGGAGTAGTCCAGTACCAGCTCTCCCTCCAGTCGGGGCGACAAGGCGTAGCGTGCCTTGCCATACACCGTGTCGGTGGTCGTGAGCCAGCGCGCACCGGGGTCATACAGCGCCGTTGCCGGTGGATCGCCCGTGCTGGTGAGGCTGCGAAAGGCATGGCGCAGGTAGGCCACACTCAGGTCCTGCCCCCAGTCGGCCCGCACCAGCAGGCTGTGACTGGCGATGGGGCCGGCATAGGGTTCGCGGTCGTTTGCCGCCCGCACCAGTGTGCCGCTGGTGGTTCGCGCATCGACGCGGGCGAAATCGGCCGGATAAAAGTGGTCCAGAGGTGCCCGATCGGCCGACTGCAGATGGCCTGCGGCACTCAGGCGCAGTTCGCCCGGCAGGCTCCATCGACCGGAGAAGCGCAATTCCTGCTGGCCGAAACGGCCAGCGGACAGCTCCAGCTGCCCGCCATCCGGCAGCCCATGAGCATCGGTAATGATGTTGATCACACCGGCGACCGCGTCAGCGCCATACAGCGCTGCCGCCGGTCCATACACGAACTCCACCTGGCGTGCGCCGTGCAGGGCCAGGTTCTCCGCCACCGGAAAATTGCCGCCGGCGGGATGTCCGATGCGAACCCCGTCCAGCATCACCAGCAGCTTGTTCGGGCCCACGTAGCCCTGCACCACAAACTGGTTGTACTGAGACGATTTGGTGCCCCCCTGGAAATCCACGCCCGGCATGTCCTCCAGCAGATCGGCCAGATTGCGGTAGCGCCGTTCGCGGATTTGCTCCTGCGATACCACCACAATGTGCGAGGCGGTCTCGTCGCGTGACTCGCTGCGCCGCGAAGCCGTGACGATCGGGGTCCGGATCAGATCGTTGAGGGACAGCTGCATCAGCCGTTCGACATCCCCTGAGGGGCCGTGAGCTGCCCACAGGGGCGTCGCCACGGTCAGCCCCGACAGACTCACCAGCCAGACGGGTAAAAAACCAAAATGTGCACGCATGGGGGCCTCGCGGTGACACGGGAAAGGACGTCTCGGATGGTAACAAGCGTGGACGCGGGCGTGCGTGAGACTTTGCAACGGTCCGACGCCGCCTGCCCGACAATCCCAAGCCTGCTTATCCTGTTTTTTCATGGCCCTGATCGACCGAATTCCCCCGCCCTTGCGTGAACGGCTGACGCCGGTGCTGCAGCGCCTTCGCCACCCCTCGCGCCGGGACACCCTGCGGGCGCTGGCGGTGCTGCCCTCGCTGCTGGTGCTGTATGTGCTGGTGCTGATTCCGTTCACCCCCGGCATCAGCGACCTGCGCAAGGCCAAGCAGGAAGCGCCCGCCGTGGTGCTGTCGGCCGACGGCAAGGAGCTGGCGGTGTTTCGCCGCGCCAACCGCAGCTGGGTGAAGCTGCCCGAGGTGGCGCCCGCCGTGGTGGACGCGCTGATCGCCACCGAAGACCGCCGCTTCTACGAACACGGCGGGCTGGACTGGCGGCGCACCGGCGGCGCGGTGCTGGCCACGCTCGGGGGCGACCGCCAGGGCGGCAGCACGCTGACACAGCAGCTGGCGCGCAACCTCTACCCGGACGACATCGGCCGCGCGCCCACCCTCACGCGCAAGATCAAGGAAGCCATCACCGCGCTGAAGATCGAGTGGGTCTACACCAAGGATGAAATCCTGGAGACCTACCTGAACACCGTGCCGTTTCTCTACAACGCCTACGGCATCGAGATGGCGGCGCGCACCTATTTCGACAAAACCGCCGACCAGCTGGACGTGCTGGAGGCCGCCACGCTGGTGGGCATGCTCAAGGGCACCAGCTACTACAACCCCGTGCTCAACCCCGAGCGCGCCCTGCAGCGGCGCAACCTGGTGCTGGCGCAGATGGACAAGGCCGGCAAGCTGCCCAAAGGCCGGCTGGCCGCACTGCAAAAGCGCCCGCTGAAGCTGGATTTCGAGCGCCAGACCGAGCCGCCGGGCCCGGCGCCCCACCTGACGCAGCAGCTGCGCCGCTGGCTGATCGACTGGGCCGACCGCAACAACTACAGCATCCACGCCGACGGCCTGGTGGTGCGCACCGGCATCGATTCGCGCCTGCAGGCGGCCGCCAACCAGGCCGTGGCGCAGCACATGAACTATCTGCAGACCCTGGCCGATGCCGCCTGGGGCCCGCGCGCGCAGTGGCGCGGCAACCCCGCGCTGGTGCAGGCGCTGCTGCGCGAGACACCGCAATACGCCGCCGCCCGCGAAGCCGGGCTGGACGAGCGCCAGGCGCTGGCCCGCCTGATGGCCGACACCGCGCTGGTCGAAGCCCTGCGCCGCGACAAGACGCGGCTGCAGGCGGGTTTTGTGGCCATCGACCCGCGCAGCGGCCAGGTGCGCGCCTGGGTGGGCAGCCGCGGCTTTCGCGACGACCAGTTCGACCACGTCAGCCAGGCGCGGCGCCAGCCGGGCTCCACCTTCAAGCCGTTTGTGTACGGCGCCGCGTTCGAGCAGGGCATCAGCCCGTTCGAGACCTTCTTCGACGGCCCGGTGGAAATTGCGCTGGGTGGCGGCGCGGTGTGGCGCCCGTCGGACAGCGGCGAGCCCACGCTGGGCCCCATGACGCTGCGCGACGGGCTGGCGTTCTCCAAAAACACCATCACCGCGCAGCTGATGCAGAAAGTGGGCCCCGCGGCCGTGGGCAAACTCGCGCGGGACCTGGGCGTGCGCCAGAGCCGGATGGATCTGGTGCCCTCGCTGGCGCTGGGCACCAGCCCGGTGACGCTGCGTGAAATGGTCAGTGCCTACGCGTCCATCGCCGACGGCGGGCGCCGGCGGGAGCCGCTGATCGTCACGCGCATCGAAGACCGCCACGGCAAGGTGCTGGAAGCCTTTGCCGACCCGGAGCCCGAACCCGTCATGCGCGAAGCCGCCGCGCAAACCCTGGTGGACGTGCTGCGCGGCGCCATCGACCGCGGCACCGGCGCCGCGATCCGCGGGCGCTGGGGCATCAGCGCCGACGTGGCCGGCAAGACCGGCACCACGCAGGACAACACCGACGCCTGGTTCATCCTGATGCACCCGCAACTGGTGGCCGGCGCGCGCGTGGGCTTCAACGACAACCGCATCACCATGCAGGACGGCTGGGGCCAGGGCGCGCGCGCGGCGCTGCCCATCGTGGGCGCGTTCTTCCAGCAGGCGCTGCGGGTGCGCGCCATCGACACCGGCGCCCGTTTTGCCGGCTTGCCGCCTCCGGCGGCCGCCGCACCGGCTGCCTCGGCGCCGGAGGGGTCGGCGTCCGGTGTCGAAGCCCCTGCGGAGCCCGCCGCCCCGGCCGGTCCACCCCCCATGCCCGCGGCCGGTGAAATGTCGGCGGTGCCCGAGTTCACCCCGGGCGGCAGCCCGTCCGCGCCACGGGCGGCGCCACCACCGGCTCCGCCTGCGCCGGTATCACCGGCTGCCGGCGGCGGCTGAACATGTAAAAATAGTAGCGCAAGATGACCTTTTTACGATGGGTACCGGTCGATTTGGCCTGAAAGCCGCCTCAGAGGGCCTCGCGGCGCATGCGGATGGCGCCGAACGGGCAGCGCACTGCGCAGCGGGCACAACCGGTGCAGCCGGCCGGGTCGTCCAGGACCGAGGTCTTGCGCCACTGCTGCACCTGCAGCGACAGCACATGGGGCGGGCAAGCGGCCACACACCAACCGCAGCCGGTGCAGCGCGCCGGGTTGATCACCGGTAGCGCAGCGGGTGGCGACGGCATGGCGCGGTGGCAGCAAGGCGGATCTGCGAAAACCGGACCGGGTCGAATTCAGCGGCCCGGGCGTCCCCCGCCGCGCCTCCCGGGCTCGTCCAGGGGCGCGGGCCGGGTGGGTAGCAGCGCCGCGTCCGGGGGTGGTTGGGTGGTCGCGGGTCGGGCATCCATCAGCATGAACACCTCGCGCTGCAACATGCCGGTGAGCTGCACAAAGCGCTTGAGCTTGTCGGTGGTCTCACGCAATCGTTCGGCCAGCCGGCTCGACATCGCCAGCAGAAAGCGCGCGGCCAGGTCCGGCTCTGCCGAAAGCATGCGCCGCAAGCCCTCCCGGGTCAGCACCGCCACCACCAGATCGGTGCCAGCGACGCAGGTTGCCGTCCGCGCCGAGCCATTGAGCAAGCCCATTTCGCCGATCAGGCTGCCGGCCCCGACCACCGAGACGACCAGCGACTCACCGGTACCGGGCGTTTCACTTTCCACCTGCACATCCCCCGAGAGGATGAGCATCATGTAATTGGTGTGGACTTTTTCGCCCTCTTGCACCAGCGCCTGGCCGGCGCGAAGGCGTTTGGGCCGCATGTAGGCCACGATGCGCATCGCATCCTTCAGGGACAGCTCGCCCAGCGCCGACTCCGTCACCAGCAACCGGGCCGCATCCGCCTGCGAGAACTGGTTTCGGGACATTGCATTCTCAGGCATGGTGACTCCTTTCAGGATCCCGGCGCACCCACTTTGGGCCAGTTCGCCAGCACGGTGGTGAACATGGAGCGGCTGTCGCGCATCACTTTCAGCCGCCAGTCGGGTGACGAGGGGTAGAACATTTCGCGGTAGTCACGCTTGATGCGGGCTTCGTCAGCCGAGGTGAAGTAGCCGTGGTGGAAGCCCTGATTCTCCAGCAGCGACACATGCAAGGACTTGATCGAGCCCATGGTGGTCTGGCTGTCCATGGTTCCGTACTCCCACACGGCCGGCAGATGCACCCCCCCGGCGGATTCCTTCAGTGCGCCCACCCACGAGACAAAGTCGCCGGTGACCGTATAAAAATCGCTGCCGGTGGCCCAGTCGATGCGCTGACCGGCAAACACCTGCTCCAGCATCGCGCGGCGCGCCGCGTCCTTGGGCGGGTCAAAAAAGAGGTGCAAGGTGCCGCGCTCGCCATAGCCGGTGTGCAGGTCCACCGTCATGGCCAGCGGGTACTTGGCCAGAATCGGCAGCAGGTACGGGGCCAGCCGTCGCAGTGACGGCTCCATTGCCTGCCCGCCGAAATAGATGCCCTGCGGCTCCTGATACTGCCCCTGCAGCACCGCCTGTCGCAGCGTGGGCATACCATGCTGGGCGATCAGACCGACCGCCCGCAGCGGAAACAACACATTGCCCAGCGCACCGGTGTTGGCCGGCCCCGCCGGGTTGATCACCGGGCTGACGGTGGGATACCCGGCATTGACCGTGCGGTACAGCGCGCCGGTGGTCGCCGCGTTGCGGTTCAGGTCCACATTGTTTTCGGTCACCCGGCGGTAGTTGCTGAAGCCCCAGGGGTTGACGGCGTGCACAAACAGCACACCGGTCTCGGCCAGAGCCTCGGGCTTCAGGAACTCCTTCATGAACATGCGCTGGACGGCGCTGCCCGTCGGGCCTTCGACGCCATGCACGCCCGAGGTCACCAGCAGCAAGCGCTTGGGCGCGCTTTGCGCCGGGATATACAGGCCATCGACAAACTGGTCCCGCTCGGCCTTGCTGCTGACGATGGGCACCTCGAACCGCTCGACGCCGCGATACTGCGTCGCCAGTGCCTCTCCCTGAGCCAGAAACGCCTTGCGGGCGCCCTGGTAGTCATCCACAAAATAGGCCAGTGCCCCCGGGTCCGGCGCCTGGGGCGCGTCTTTGGGCGCGTAGTTGGCAAACTGCCAGGTGGTCACCCCCACCCCGACCGCCCCCAGGCCTGCAATCGCCACCACGCCTCCTGCCAGCCAGCGCATCAGTTTGGACATCGACACTCCTCCGTTATTCGATCGGTCGTTTCAACGAAACCGGCGAGCGTAGCGCATCACCCCAAGCCCCCATCGCAGCGCCGTGATCCCCGGAAGAAAAATCGCCCCAAGACGGGGCGATTGCACGAACACCGGACAAGCCCCTGCCCTCAGGGCGCGATGGCCGCACCGTTGAGCCGGCTGGCCGAGGTCATCGACAGCGTAATGGCCTGCCCTTCCGACGTGCGGCTGGTGTACTTGATGGGCGCGCCGCTGCCCTTGGCGTACCACTGCTCGTTGGTGTCGCTGTTGATCGTTTCCAGGAACTTGCAGGCGACGAAGGTGCCCGCCGGAACCGTCACCGTCTCCTGCCCCGCAAAGTTGATGGTGATGTTCTGGGCCGTGCTCGTATTGGTGGGCGCTCCGCCGAAATTGGTTGTGACACTGCTGGCGGACGTGGACGAGAAACTGTCGCTGGTGGCCGCCGCCAGCGTGAAGCGGCGGTCTACCCGCGGCGGGGTGTAGGTGGTGGTCGTGGTCGTGGTGACGGTGATTCCCGACACCGTGGCGCCGGCCGCCACCGTGCCACCGAAGCTGTTGATCACCGAACCGTTCTCAGTGAAATAGAAGCGCGAGCGGGTCGGTATCACCCCAGCGGCGGCCAGGGTGCCCGGGCTGGTGTAGGTCGTCGTCTGATCGTTGTCCTGCTCGACCAGGCCCGCCTGACCGTTGAACGTCTTGCCACCGGTGACGGTACCGTTGGACCGCGTGGTGCCCGTGGCGTTGCCGGAAATGACGTAGTCCAGCACCCAGGTTGTACCGGGGCGGTACCAGGCCACATTGAAGCACTCGGCCGAGCTGCCGGTGCCCGAACCGGGAGCGGGCGCCGGCGCCGGAGACGTCGATGGCGCTGGCGCCGGGGCGGGTGCGGGTGCGGGCGCCGGGGCGGGCGTCGCAGCCACCGTGGTGTCGTCGTCACCCCCGCCGCAGGCGGTCAGGCCTATCGCAGCGGTGGCAAGAAAGAGGGGAAGCAAAACATGGCGGCTCATGGCGGTTTCCTTTCGGTTGGTTGTGCGACAGCATGTCGGGGATGAATCTGCGGCGGCACCGCGCTCCAGCCCCATTATGGGCACCGCGGCAGACCGCGCAAGTGCTCCGGGCGCCGCACCCCGCTATCCCCGTCCGCGCGCCCCGTAGGCGCACCAGCCCGGCCGCGGGCTTCTGGTCTGCGGGTGTTGGCGGCAGGTGTCGGGCCGCTGTTCGTACACCGTGCAGCGGCGCGTGGCGGCATCCAGAAAGTGGCAGTCGCCCCCCGCGCGGCGGGCAATGGTGAAGACGGCCTGCTTGTGGTTGAAATGTTCGATCAGCCGCGCCTTCATCAAGCGTTTGGCAATCCGCCCCGCCTCCTCATGCTCGGCCTCGAACGCATCCACCAGGCCCAGCCGCACCAGATCCGGCAGGCGCACCTCCAGCGGCATGGTGCAGCAGTTGGCCTGGCAGCTGTCGCACAGCCCGGCGCGGTACCGTGTCCAGGTGCCGGGGTTGTCGCAGTCGACGATGCGGATGGAGGAGCGCATGGGGCGGGGCGGAACGATTCAGAGCGCCAGGTGCAGGCGCAGCGCGGCGTCCAGCGCAAGCGTATCGGCGGCCTGCAGCTGCCCGGCGGGGCGGGCGTTCAGCCGCGCCTTGTCGAGCGTGCGCACCTGCTGGGCCATGGCCTTGCTGTCTTTGGCAAGTCCGGTGTGGGCCGCGGGCAGCAGCACCTCGAACGGAAACACCCGCGCCACGTTGGACGTCAGCGGCACCACCGTGACCACCGACGACGCGCGATTGGCCGCGTTGTTGCTCACCACCACCACCGGGCGGGTTTTCTGCACCTCGGCGCCGATGGTCGGGTCGAGCGCGGCGAAATAGATCTCACCACGCCTCATGGGCCAGCCCGTCGTAACCGGTGGCCTGCGCCTCGCTAGCGAGGGCGGCGTCCTGCGCGGCACTGGCGGCGTAGGCGGCCGCCAGCTCGGCCTCGGCTTCGCGCTCGGCCAGCAGTCGCAGCGCGGCTTCCAGCACGGACGAGCGGGTTTTCAGTCCGTGGCGCTGCTGGTAGGTGGTCATGAAGGCGACCAGTGGGGGTTCCAGGGATACCGAAAGCTTCATGGAGTCATACCTCTGGTCAATATTTTAGCTACCGGCGAACAATAATATACCCACCCGCTCCTCGCCCACAATCAGCGTTCCGACTCATCCCACCGACCCCATGCAAGGCCCCCGCCGCCGAATCGTCTATGTCACGCTCTACGAGCTGATCGCCATCGTGGCCACCAGCATCGGCCTGTCCGTCTTCTCCGACAGCAGCGTGGAGCGCGCCGGCGTGGCGGCGGTGGTGTCGTCGGCGATCGCGGTGGTGTGGAACGTGGTGTTCAACACCCTGTTCGAGCGCTGGGAGGCGCGCCAGACGGTGCGCGGGCGCAGCCTGGCCCGGCGCGCGGCGCACGCCATCGGCTTCGAAGGCGGGCTGGTCGTCACGCTGGTGCCCTTCTTCGCGTGGTGGCTGGACATCAGCCTGTGGCAGGCCTTTGTGCTGGACCTGGGCCTGCTGCTGTTCTTTCTGGTCTACACCTTCGTCTTCAACTGGGTGTTCGACCGCGTCTTCGGGCTGCCGGCGTCGGCGCTGCCGGTGGGGGAGGACTTCCCCACCGCCAACGAGGTCAAACCCCCGCAGCGATGATCGCCCCATGCCCGAAACCACCTTCCACATCCCCGCCATGGCCGACCAGGACGCCGCCGACGCCGTCATGTTCGAGCTGCAGGATCTGCCCTGCGTGCACCAGGCCGACGTCAACCTGCCCGAGCGCACCGCCTGGGTGAGCCACAGCACCATGATCGCCGCCGAAGACATCGCCGCCGCGCTGGCCGAAGCCGGCTACGACGCGCAGGTACGCGGCTGACCCCCCCGCCGGTTTGCCGGCCGAAGGTGGCTGGCGCCGTCACAAGACACTGAGCGCGCACCTGCCCCACAATGGCACGGAAACCTCCGGAGACAACCATGCCGCCTCGCACCCCGACGCCCGCCCGCCCGACCCTGGCCACCCTGCGCGCCACTTGGCGCACGGCACTTCGCCCCGCGCTCAAACCCGCGCTGTTGCCGGCGCTGCTGGCGGCCGCGCTGCCGCTCGGTGCCCAGACGGTGGGGGCAGCCTCGGGCGCCCCGGCTGGCCACGCCAGTGTGATCGAGCGGCCCACCCGCGCCGGCGCGGTGTTGCCCGTCGGTCCCCTGGGCTACTCGCCCCGCCACATGGACCGCAGCGTCAGCCCGCGCGCGGATTTCTATGCCTATGCCACCGGCAACTGGCTCAACAGCCTGACCATCCCCGACGCCGAGACCGACATCAGCGGCTTCTCGATGCTCAAGACCACCATCAAGCACCAGTTGCTCAGCCTGACCTTGAACGCCAGCACCGCTGCCGCCGCCAAAGGCAGCCCCGAGCAGCAGGTGGGCGACTTCTACCGCGCTGCCATGAACACCGCGCGCCTGGACCAACTGGGCCTGGAGCCCCTGAAGCCCGCTTTGGCGGCTGCTGCCGCCGCCACCACGCCGGTCGACCTGGCCCGCCACAGCGCCCAGCAGTTGATCGATGGCGGAGGTCCGCTGCTGATCGCCTGGCCGATCACCGACGCCCGGGACAACACCCGCCGCGTGCTGCTGCTGGCGGCTGGCGGTGCGCAACTGGAGCAGAACCAGTACACCGATGCCCCCAGCCAGCGCATCCGCGACCTCTATGTGAGCTACATCACCCGCATGCTGCAGCAGGCCGGCGACAGCGCCGAGCGCGCCGCCGCCCACGCCCGCACCATCCTGGCCATGGAGGCCGAGCTCAGCGCCGCCAGGCTCACACCCCTACAAGCCCGCGATCCGCAGCGCACCTACAACATCATGACGGTCGCGCAAGCCCAGGCCCTGATACCGTCGATCGACCTCGCCCGGCTGCTGGGTGCGCTGGGCTACGCGCAGGTCGACCGAATGCAGGTCACCGACATCGAAGGCCTGCGCGCGCTGAACACCGTCCTTCAGACCCGCTCCAGGGAAGACATACAGGCGTTCTTGCGGTGGTTCACCTTGTCGGCCAATGCCCGATTCCTGGGCCAGCCCTGGTACGGCATGACGGAAGAATACGAGCGCCAGCGCGACCAGCTGGTCCGGGCCGAGCCGCGGGAAGAGCAGGCGGTCAACGCCATTTCCATGAAGCTGTTCCACCCGCTGTCGCGCATGTACGTCAAGACCTACTTCACCGATGCCACGCGGCGGGACATCACCACCATGGTCGCACGCATCCGTCAGGAATTCGAAACCCGGCTGCGCACCAACCCCTGGCTGGATGAGCCCACCCGCCAGCAGGCACTCGAAAAGCTCGCCCGCATCGACATTCAGGTGGGTTATCCCAAAGAGGCGGACTGGATCGACTTCAGCAGCATCGACATCCGCCCCGACGACCACCTGGGCAACAACCAGCGCGTGGCGCGGTTCATGTTCGAGCGCGACCGCGACCGCCTGAACCAGCCCGTGCGGCCCGACCGCTTCAGCACCCCGCCCTACACCACACCGGTCTCGGTGAACGCGGCCTACGTCCCTGCCAACAACAGCATCGACATCACCGCGGCCATCCTGCAGCCGCCGTTCTACACCCCCGGCGGCGACCAGGCCGTCAACTACTGCACCATCGGCGCCGTCATCGGCCACGAGCTGACCCACGGGTTTGACAGCAACGGCCGCCTGTACGACGCCATCGGCAACGTGCGCGACTGGTGGACGCCCACCGCCGCGGCCGAGTTCGCCAAACGCACCCAGCTGCTGGTGGACCAGTACAACACCTACTCCGTGCTGCCCGGCCTGAAACAGAGCGGCACCCTCACCCTGACCGAAAACACCGCCGACCTGGGCGGCATCGCCCTGGCCCACGCCGCGCTCAACCGCGCCCTGAAAGGCCAGCAAACCCCCGCCGTGGACGGCCTGACCACCGACCAGCGCTGCTTCGTCGCCTGGGCCCAGCTGTGGACATTCAAGGCCCGCACCGAGCGCATCCGCTACCTGGCCGCCAACGACTTCCACGCCCTGGGCTTTCTGCGCGGCTTTGGCCCCCTGCGCAACCTGGACGCCTTCCATAAGGCCTTCGGCACCCAACCGGGCGACCCCATGTGGCTGGCGCCCGCCCAGCGCGCGCGCATCTGGTAGGCCCGCCGCGCACGCTTGCGCGCGCCCGCCCCCGCCTCACCCCATAAACGCCCGCAGCGCCGTGGCCGTCTCCTCCGGCAGCTGCTCGGGGATGAAATGCCCCGCCGGCATGGCCCAGCCGGTGACGGCGCCGCTGCACTGGGCCTGCCACAGCGACAGCGGGTCAAACAGGCGCTGCACCACGCCGTGCGCGCCCCACAGCACCAGCGTGTCGCAGGCGATCTGCTCGCCGCGTGCGCGGCTGGCGCGGTCGTGCTCCAGATCGATGCCGGCGCTGGCGCGGTAGTCTTCACACGCGGTGTGGATGGCGGGCGGCAGAGCGCCGTCGTCCGGCGCGGGGGCGCAAAAGCAGCGCTCGTAATCGGCCAGCGCCGCCGGCTCGATGTGGCCCAGCCCGCCGCTGCCCCAGCCGCCCAGCTTGGCGTGCAGGTAATCGCGCGGGTTGCCGCCAATCATCCGCTCGGGCAGCGGCGCGGGCTGGATCAGGTGGAACCAGTGGTAGTAGGCCCGGGCGAAGTCAAAGTCGGTGCGGGCATACATGTCCAGCGTGGGCGCGATGTCGATCACACACAGCCGGCGCACCCGCGCCGCGTGGTCCAGCGCCAGCCGGTGCGCCACCCGCCCGCCGCGGTCGTGCCCGCACAGGCCAAAGTGCGCCACGCCCAGCGCATCCATCACCTCCACCAGGTCTTGCGCCAGCGCGCGCTTGCTGTAGTTGCTGTGGTCCGGCAGGCCCGGCGCGTGCGACGAATCACCGTAGCCGCGCAAATCCGGCAGCACCAGAAAAAAGTCGCGCTGCAGCCGCTGCGCCACCCGCCGCCACATCACATGCGTCTGCGGAAACCCGTGCAACAGCAGCAGCGCCGGCGCCGCCGGGTCACCCCCGGTGCGCACAAAAATCTCGGCGCCGGTGGTGGCGATGCGGCGCGCTTCAAAACCATCAAACCAGGGGGTGGAGGGCATGGGGGTTGGCAGCGGGGTGGTGGGGCAGGGGGCGCGGACTGGCTGCGGCCATTGTGGCCCCAAACCGGCAGCCAAAGCGCCCGGGAAATCACCGCGGGGCGCCTGGCGGGGCTGCAACGGGCTGCGAAGCAGTCCTGACACCATAGCAAACTATGACCTTTTTACGCTGGGTATGGGCAGTTTTCGCTTGAAAACGGCTTGCGAGAGCCGTTTTCGCCAGCCGGGGTGGCGGTCAGGGGGCGGGGCGGCGCAGGTGGGCCATGCGCCAGGCCAGGGCGTCGCGTTTGGGGGCGTAGCGGCGTTCCGTGGGCAGGATCAGTGGCTGGCTGTCCAGTCGCACCAGCGGGGCATAGTCGGGAATGCGGCGGTCCAGCAGCGGGCTGACGTGCCATAACAAGTCCTCGCCTGGGGCAATCAGGTGCCTGTCCAGCGCCCAGTGCATGTCGGGGGTGAGTGCCAGCCCGTTGCGCGGATCGTCGTCACCCGCTGCGCTGAACGGGTGGATGTGCGCGGCCTCAACCAGCGACTCGCCCGTCGGCAGCAAGATGCGCAGCCCGGTGGCGGCGCAGCGCCAGTCGTAGGCCTCGGTCACCACCCGGCGAAACGCCGGGTCGCGCACCCAGGCGGGCGGCGGCTCGGTGGCGGTCAACGGTTCGCCATGGCGCAAGCGGTATTCGTATCGGCTGCTGGCCTCGCTTTGCGCCGCAATGGTGCCCAACTCTTGCAAGCCCCGGTCAAACCAGTGACCAGCCAGCGTCTGGCCCAACGCATCCAGCGCCTCGGGCTGCTGCAGCAGGGCGAACAGGTCCGCATCCAGCTCAGCCCAGGCAATGTTGTCGGTGATGTCGCGCAGGCTGCGCGCGGTGCTCATGGCGGCCAGCACGGTCTCGCGCCCCGGCTGAGGCACCAGATGCCAGAAGCTGGCGCCCCCGCCGCGCAGCTTGCCGGCGAGGTGAAAAAACGGAAAGTAGGGGTTGGCGTGGTCGCCCGGCTGCTTCACCGCGTTGAAAAAGCCGTGATAACGCTCCAGCAGTGGCGGGCCGAAGACGATGCGGTTCACCGGCAAGCCACCTGCCCGCGCCAGATCCAACACCGCCAACAGCAAACAAATCTTGTGCGGGCTGGCCCGCCCGGCGCGCTGGGCAACGACCAGGCGGGTGAGGGCTTGCTGGTAGGTGGCGAGGGCCGACATGGCGACGGGTTGGGTTCTTCTTTAACTCTCGAAGCTTTGAATCAGATTTCGGGCAAGCCAATCTGACACAGGTATTCAAAAATCGGATCGTAAAAAGCAGGGTCTCGCGTTGGATCGTTCTGATCCCCTGCGGGAACGACGATCACCATTCCTTGCCGCGCTCTGGTCAAGAGGACTCGATAAGCATTCTTCAAATAGGTTTGACGTTCAGCCTTGTTTATCTTTTGCCACTTGTTGCCGACAAATTGGTGATGGCTCCAGTCCGAAGGTCCCGAGCGCAAGTCCGCATCCCAAACGACGCATGCCCAATCCAATTCCAGTCCTTGGACGTGGAACTCCGTCGCAACATCCTCCAAGTAATAGGAGGACCGTACATCGTCTTTGTTGTCGAGAAACCAGTGAACCGGGTCCATGGGCGAGCGCACATTGATGGCGTGAGGCTTGAGGCGTTCCGCCTGCGACGAAACAACAATGCCGTATCGCTCCGAACCGCGCGCCTTTTCCATAAGCCAGCGTTTTGCGGCTGACAGATCGCGAGTCACTGCGATGGGGTATCGAGCGCAAATAGATGCAAGGCTCTTCTTGGCCGAAGCAATTTCCCGATCAAGTAAATGCTTCACAAAAGCGGAGACGTGCTCAGCTCGGAAAGACCGCATCGATACCGCAAGATGCAGGTCTTCGTTAAGTACCACTTTGACGCGATTCTGCAGCGAATGAATTGCATCGGCGGCAGCGTATTCACTGTCAGTGAGGTTCGGGGAAATGTGCACCTCCCAATTCGGGAAGTGTCGTTCGATGGCAGCTAACCATTCACCGATTCCGGCTTCGCCGGTGTTGATTTCTTGGCCGCCTCCGACCAGACAAACGATGACGGCCCAATCGTTGTGGCGATCCATGCAAGAAACTAGAAACTCGGGCTCAGAACGATTGAAGTTTGGCCGCCCTTTCTTTCGTGCCATAAACGTCGTCGTTTGCTCCATCGTCCATGCGCGCTGAGCCTCGTCAAAAATCACAACGTGATCCGACGGCGCGCGTGGGTCGGAAAGGTAAGCATCTCGGAAGTGATGAACGTTTTGAATAAACGCTTCCACGGCCTTACGGACTTCCCCTACTCTGAGTTTGAGATTTCTGGACCTGCCGCGAGCAACTTCGTCCCTGGTAAGCGCTTCGCAGAGAATCTTTACAAGGGGGCCGTTTCCGGACAAATAGACGCTGTGTAGTTCATTCTTGGCGTCCATGTGCTTTGTAGCAATGTCGAGGCCGACCAATGTCTTTCCGGCACCCGGTACGCCAGTAATGAAACAAATAGCCTTTTCCCGATTCAACCTTGCCTTTTGTATCAACTGATCAACGGCGGTTGCAGTCAGCGAAAGGTTCTTTGCGTCGGCGTCGCTTCGCGACAAATCTGCAACTGAGTGCCGACCATAGAGCGCTGTAGCTGCCTCGACGATGGTCGGGGTTGGTTTGTACCGACCCGACAACCATTCACTCGCATTGATTGCAGCGCCGTCTGCGAATATCAACGCCTGCTGAATGCAGTCTGCAATTTGGGCCGGGGTGGCTTTCACGGGGAAAAGCACGCCATCGTTGTGATGGCTGGTAGTGACCTGAAAATCCGCCTGTCTGGCCTCAGTTGCAACCAGAACCGGAACGATCGTCGCGCTATGACTGGGTTCGTGAAAATTCTTTAGATCAAGGGCATAGTCCCAGGCTTGATCCAATGCGTGGCGAGTGAAATGGGATTCGCCGACTTTGAATTCGATGACAAAGATCGCGTTTCGAACGATCACCAGGACATCAATTCGCCGGCCCATCCGGGGGACGACGAACTCGAAGAAAACATGTCCTTGGCCCGACCAAGGCTTGAGCGGCTCTTTCAGCAATTCAATTTGCTGAGACCAGGCATTTCGCTGATCGAGTTCGATGGGAAACAGCGAGTTTTCCACCAGCTTTCCTAGGACAGCCTCGTCTGGTGTGTTCAGGAACTCGGCGAGGCTGGTCGAGTAGTAGGCATTCATAGCTCACCAGTATCGCGCCTTCCCCGCCACCACCCACCGTACCCCGCCCCGCGGGTCCTCCACATCGCCCGCATAGCGCGGGATCAGGTGGATGTGCAGGTGCGGCACGGTCTGGCCGGCGGCCGGGCCGTCGTTGATGCCGATGTTCCAGGCTGCGGGCTGGTGGCTGCGCGCCAGGCCCTCGCGGGCTTCGTCCAGCAGGGCCAGCAGGGCGGCGCGTTCGTCGGGCGTGATCTCGAAAAAGCTGCCCACATGCCGGCGCGGGATGATGAGCGTGTGCCCGGGCGAGACGGGGTACGCGTCGCGCACGATCAGGCCCAGCGCGTTGCCGCCGGCGATGCGCTCGGGCGGCAGGTGGCAGAAGGGGCAGGGTGGGGTTGGCATGGTGTCAGAGGGATTCGTCTTTCCAGCGCTCGGCGTCGGCCACCAGTTGGGTCAGCCGTTTGGCCTGCGCGGCCACGAAGGTGGCGATGCCCTGCACAAAGGCGCGCTCGGCGTCATCCTGGTAGTCGGCGGCCTGGGCCTGTTCGGCGGCCGCGGCGGCGGCTAGCTTCGCCAGCCGCTGGCCCTCTCGCCGCATCAGGGTGCGGCTCACGCCGCAGCGCGCGGCGAAGTCCGCCAGGGCAAAAGGTGATACGTCGGCGTGGCTGAACACGTCGCCGTAGGCCATGGCCAGCTCGGTGTCGAATCGGTCGTACTGCAGCACGCTCACCAGGTCGTACCAGGGCGTGGGCTCCAGCAGGCCGCCCGGGCGGACAAAGAACGAAAAGTTCTTGCCGTGCGCGTCGCTGTTGCCGATGAGGAACTGGAACAGCGCCCAGCGCAGCAGGGCCAGCCGCGCGGCCGCCTTGTTGGCCGTGAGGTCCGCGCAGTGGAACAGGCGCTCAAAGCTCATGCCGTCGCGGATGTGGCGGACCGCCGGTGCGCTGCCCAGGTTGCGCTCGTACTTGTAGGCCACCGGCAGGTCGCAGGCCTGGCAGGCGTCGATGATGTGCCGGCGGCGAACCTGCAGCTCGCCGCCGCCGGGTTGCAGCTCCCGATCAAAGCGCCGCACCACCAGCACGGGCCGGGGCGTGCGCAGCAGATCCACCTCGGCCACCGGCAGGCCCATGCGCCGTGCCAGCGACATGCAGAAGTGCTCGTTGACGGCCAGATGCGGGGTATTCGGGTTGCCGGTATCGGGCTTCAGGATGTGGGTCGACGCCAGACGCGGGCCGTCGACCAGAAACAGCCGCCCGCCATCGGCCAGTGCCCGGTCAAGGTACACAAGCAGCTTGTCTTGCAAGCCGGCCACCGACATGCGCACCTTGCCGTCCCACACGGTCAATGGCATGTGCTCGCGCTCGGCGATGCGCTGGTCCAGCTCCTGAAGGGGGATTTCTCGCCAAGTCGGCTCGCCGGCCGGCTGGGCCGCCACGGCGTCGCCCGCGAAGCGCAGGGCGCCCGCCGTTTCGGCGCCCAGCGCCCAGATGAGGCCGAAGACATTGGTCCTGGCCAGGCCGTTGTAGGCGATGGCCACGTCCAGCGCCCGGCCCTCGGGCAGCAGATGCTCGATGAAGCGCTTGATCGACGCCGAGGCGTAGTCGCTCGCCGGGCGCACCAGCGGCAGCGCCGGTGACAGCGGGTAAGACTGCGCATCGGCCATCCAGGGCTGGGCGTAGTGCAGGCCCCAGCGGTCGTCGCGCCCCTCGTGTTCGATCGCGGCGACGTGGGCCTCGTCGGCCCAGACCTGCAGCGCGTGGGTCATGCGTGCCGTCTCACGGGTTGGTGTTGCCCGCGGGCGTCGGCGGGTTGCCGAGGGCCACTTCTCGTGCCCATGGGTGTTCCTTGGGCAACACCATCAGCGTGAGGCCCAAGCCATCGAGCACGGCCAAGGCTTTGTCCAGGCGCACCGTGCCTTGGCCGTTTTCAAGCCGCGACATGAGGTCCACCGACACGCCGAGCAGCCCGGCGGCATCGTCGATGCGCAACGACTGTGACTTTCGGCGCTCGCGCACCACCGGGCCCAGCCCGGAGGCTGTCGTCAGAAGGGTTGGTCGGCGGACAGGTGCGTCGGACATTTCGGAGTTTCAGTTGCAGGCC
Source organism: Burkholderiaceae bacterium (assembly GCA_016790575.1). GTDB lineage: Bacteria > Pseudomonadota > Gammaproteobacteria > Burkholderiales > Burkholderiaceae_C > JAEUOU01. The sequence goes on from JAEUOU010000029.1 coordinate 199,854, forward strand.
CCACGAAGTGTGCCCAGTTGGGGTTGGTTACTGATAATCCGAAATGATAGGGGCTTTTTGGCCCTGCATCAACCGAAATTTCGGCAAATCAGAAACATTGGGGACGTGGTTCCCGGTGTTGAAATTCTTTGGGCTTTTCCGAAACAAGGTGCGGCATCGTCTGGGCGGCGTGGAGCCGATGTCGAAGCCGGTGATTCGGCGGGGGCATCCGGATCAATAATTTGCGCATGTCCGATCCGTCCACGCCGCTGGCCGCCGCCCCGCCGGGCGATGGCGCCCTGGCGCCGCAGCAGCTGGCGGCCCTGCTGGCCAGCTTGCTGCCGCACCTGCCGGTGGACCGCATCGCGGCCGCCGCGCAGCACCTGGCGCCGCGCTTCCGCCCGCTGCAGGTGCCGCCCAAGGCGGCGCTGCTGCGCCAGGGGGAGGTCTGGCAGCGTGCGTTTCTCATTCAGTCCGGCCTGATCCGCATGCACTTTGTGGACCGCGAGGGCCATGAGTTCAACAAGAACTTCTACGCCGAGGGCAGCCTGATCTGCCCGATTGCGCCGGCCATGTGGTCGCAGCCATCGCTGTTCGGCATCCACACGATCGAGGCCACGCGCTGCTGGGTGGCCGACGCCGCGGCCTGGCGCACCGGCCTGGACGAGCACGGGCTCTGGCGCGAGCTGCAAGCCGAGCTGCTGGCCCGTTTGCTCACCGGCAAGCTGCAGCGCGAGCACGATCTGATGGCGCTTGACGGGCGGCAGCGCTACCAGGCGTTTGGCCAGCGGTTTCCGGGCCTGGCGGGGCGGGTGCCCCTCAAGCACCTGGCGAGTTTTCTGGGGATGACCGACGTGTCGCTCTCGCGGCTGCGCCGGGCCGACAAGGCCCGCGCGGTGGCGCGCTGAGTTCTGAACATCTGTTAAGGGCAAAGCGGCGCGGCGTCCCTAGTCTGTGAACACCCTGACTTTGCGAGGTGTTCTCATGACCCGAAGCTTGATCCTTATGCGCCGTACCACCGTGGCCCTGTCGTGTCTGTGGGCGGCAGGCGCTGCGCTGGCCCAGGTGGCGCAGCCGCACATGCGCGATCGCGTCGACGGCGAGTTGCGCCAGCTGGCGGCCATGGCCGCCCAGCCCCCTGACGTGGACCCGCTGGACCTGAACCGCCTGCCCGAGCCGGTGCGCCGGTACGTGGCCTACACCGGGCTCGACCGCCAGCCGCTGGCCCGCTACGCGCGGATCCGCTTCACCGGCGAGGTCCGCCTGCCGCAGACCGGCGGGCGCGAGCGGGTGGACGCCGCCACGCCCTGGATGGCCATGACCGGCAGCCAGACCATGGCGCTGTCCAAAGCCGGCCTGGGCTATGTCTGGGACACCCGCTGGACCAACCCGCGCTTCGCGGTGGATGTGCGCGACCGCTACGTCAACGGCCAGACCCACATCTGGGCGGTGCGCGACGACGGAACGGTGCTGATCGACGAGGGCGACGAGGCGATGGCAGCCACCTACCTGATCCGCTTCTTCGCCGAGGCCACCCAGGCCCCGGCCATGCTGATGCCCGGGCCGCACCTGCGCTGGGAGGCGGTGGACGCCGGCAGCGCGCGCGCCCATGTGCGCGACGGCGCGATCAGCGCCAGCATGCTGTGCCGCTTCGACGCCCAGGGCGCGCTGACCGAATGCGAAAGCAACGACCGCAAGCTGCGCTTCTCCGGCGATGTGGCCGAACGCTGGGTGCCCGCCCGATGGGTGATGACCCGCGGCAACTACCGCGAGATGGCGGGCCTGCGCCTGCCCACCACCATGTCGATACGCTGGGTGCTGGGGGGCGGTGAGTTCGAGCAGGTTCGTGAGGTCATCGACGAGGTGGTGTTCGAAACGGCCGGGAGGGCGCAATGAACCATCCGAACGAAAACCATGTGCCGGGGCGTGCGGATGCGCAGGTCCCGCTGACGGCCGCGCTGGCCGCCTTGCTGGCCTTGAGCCTGTTCATGGCGGTGGCGGCGTTCACCGGCATCGTGCCCAGCCCGCCGCACGACAAGCTGCCCTTCGTGGCGGCCAACATCGCCCTGGCGGTGGCGGCCCTGGTGGTGGTGCGCGGCCGCCATCGCGCCGCGCCGTGGGTGTCGCTGCTGGCGGGCCTGTCGTACCTGCCGTCGGTGGGGCCGCACAAGCTCCTGACCGAGGTGCACGCTGCGGCGCTGACGCCGGTGATCGCGGTGGGCAGCGCGTGCGTGCTGGTGATCGCCTGGTCGGCTTGGCGGCTGTGGCGCAGCAGGCGCGTGCGCTGGGCGTGAGCGGCTGGGTGCGCAACCGGCGCGACGGCAGCGTGGAGGCGCTGGCCCAGGGCCCGGCGGCGGCGAAGCGTCTTTTTCTGATCAAGACTGGCCTTTCCCAGCGTCAAATGGTCATGAGCAGCTATTGTTTTGGGAATTATTGATGTGCTTGAGCGCGGCTGCGCCGCATCGGTCAGGCGGCTGGCATGGCCTCCAGCGCCCGGGCGGCGCTGAGCAGGCCGTCCAGAATCTGGTCGGCGACCTGTTGCGAGAAGCCTTCTGGCAGCTCGTTTTGCACCTGTGCCACCACGGCCGGCGTGCGCCCGACCAGTTCCTGCAGCAGGGGTTCGGCGGTTTCTCCGTAGCCCACTTTTTTGGCGGTGCGGTTGAAGTGCCGGCGCTGGATGGTGTGCATCAGGTAGTGCCGGTTCTTGCCCAGCAGCGCCATGGCCAGCTTGAGTTCGCGCGCGGCCCACTGGTTGGGCCCGTCGCCGATCACCGGGTGGGCGGACATCACGTCGTACAACGGCGCAAGCCGAAAGCGCCCGGCAGCACCGGCCTGGAGCTGGATGCTGAAGTTCTTGGCGTGACCGTCCGGCGCGCGCAGCATCCAGAACAGGATTTGCGATGCCATCAGGGTGCGCAGGTCGCGCTCGGCGTCCAGCGACTGCTGCACCAGCGTGAACAGGTGCGCCAGCCCGGGTCCGCCTTCGTTCTCGTACTTGATGTGCGGCGATGTGCCCGTGGCCTGGCAGAAGTCTTCCTGCATCAGGCGCAGCAACCGGGTGCCATCGGACGACTTCACCCGGTCGAAGCGCTCCACCACCAGCACACGCTGTCGGCCAAACGTGGCGATATGGGCCTGCGCGGTGGGCAGACCGTAGGCGGTGAGCAGGCGAAGGCACAGCCATTCGTTGTCCACCGAGGTGCTGAAGTCGGCCCGCCGCCCGCCGACCAGGCCGAGCGGCATCTTGAAGATGTGCGTGGTGGGCGTCGCGCCGCGCGGCTTCATCCATTGGCCGTTCCACCACAGGAAGGCGTCTTTCTCCTGGGCGCCGGCCAGCGAGATGCGGAAGTCGTCGTCGGGGTCGCGGGCGGCGGCGAAGCGCTCGGGCGTCACCACGTCGAGCAGATGGCGCTCGATGGCGGCTTCGTCCACCACCACGCCCTCGATGCGGTCCACGCCCACCGGCAGCTCGCCTTCGGGCAAGAGTTGCAGCGCCCCGGCGCAATCGCGCCCGATGGCGGCCAGCAGGTCGAAGGCGGCGGTGGAGCCGGTCCTGAAGCGCTCGGCCACGCGACGGCGGAGGGTGTCGCTGTCGGGCAGCAGGCCTTCAAAGTAGTGGGCGACGTGGGGGCCTGTCAAAGGCTCGTTGTGCAGGCTGAACGGCAGCGACAAGGAAATGGGCCGCCCGCGTGGCGAGGCCATCCAGCCGGCGTCGTAGTGCAGCTCCATGTCGCCACGGGCCGTGAGGGTCCAGCGGCCGACGAGCTCGCCGTTGGCCCACAGGGTCAGGGTCCGGCTGTGCGAGCGGCGCCCCATGTCACCACTCCACCGGCTCGGTTGGCGCGGTGTTGTCGCGCGGGCCCAGCCGCAATTCCAGCCCGACGGCGGCGCACCAGCCCAGCAACTGCTTGAAACTCAGTTCGTCCGGGTGCTGTTCCAGATAGGAAACGCGGTTCTGGCTCAGCCCCAGGCGAGCGGCGACCTGGGCCTGCGTGAGCTTGCGGTGCTTGCGCGCCGACTTCAGCACGTGGCCGAGCTGCAGGGCGGTGATCAGGGGTTGCGAGGGCAGGACGGCGGACATGGTAGAAAATCTGAATTACAGATACTTGCATCTTATCTGCGAAGCGGATAAATTGGCAATAGCTGGATGACGGGTGAATCCGCATGTTGGCCAGCGCTTGCAGCCGACCGCCCGTTTACCATCCGCCCATGCCCACCCCACCGCCGCCCACGCTCACCCGCCACCTGCGCATCACCGGCCGCGTGCAGGGCGTGTATTACCGCGCCAGCATGGCGCAGCAGGCGCGCGCGCTGGGCGTGAGCGGCTGGGTGCGCAACCGGCGCGACGGCAGCGTGGAGGCGCTGGCCCAGGGCCCGGCGGCGGCGGTGCAGGCGCTGATCGACTGGGCGCATCGCGGGCCGGAGCGGGCGCGGGTGGAGGCGGTGCAGGTCACGCCGGCCGAGCCGGAGCCCGCCTTGGCCGGCTTCGAGCAGCGCGAGACGGTGTAGCGGGCCGGGTCTGACGCGCCGGGAAGGGTCACGGGCGGCTGTGGGGCCCCCAACAACCGGAATCAGGGCCAAAATGCCCGATACCCAGCGTAAAAAGGTCGTCTTTTGCTATGGTTTCAGGACTGCCCGGGCGCGACCCGCGCCTGCGCCAGGGCCCGCAGGTGCTTCAGCCTTGCACCCAGCCTTCGCTGGCCGTCCACAGCGCCTGCGCCAGCGCGGCATCCTGGGCCACCGGCGTGGGCCGCGCCACGGCGCTTTTCACGTAGTACAGGCCGGTCTGCTGGGCCACCGCATCGGACGTGGCGCAGTACAGCGTGGTCTTCGCGCCTTCTTCCGAGTCGATCATGAACAGCTTGACCAGGGCATCCAGCGGCCGGGGCAGCACGCGCCAGATGCCCGTGGCCACCACGCCGGGGTGCAGCGCGTAGGTGGTGACGCCGGTGCCCGCCAGACGCCGCCCCAGCTCAGCCGCGAACAGGATGTTGGCCAGCTTGGCCACGCTGTAGTCCATCAGCCCGCCCGCGCTGCGGCTGGGCTGGCGCACGGCCGCAAAGTCGATGCCCCTGGCATGGCGGTGCGCCCGGCTGGCCACCACCACCACGCGCGACGGCGCGGCTGCTTTCAGGCGATCCAGCAGCAACTGCGTCAGCAGGAAGTGGCCGACATGGCAGACGCCGAAGGCCAGCTCGAAACCGGATGGCGTGAACCCTTTGCGGCCCGCCAGCCCCGCGTTGTTGACCAGCAGGTGCAGCGGCAAATCGCGGGCGTTGAAGGCCTGCGCGCACTGGCGCACGCTGGCCAGGTCGCCCAGGTCCAGCGCGATGAATTCCGCCCGCGCGGTGCCGGCGCTGCGCTGCGCAATCTCGCGCAGCACTTCGTCGGTCTTGCGCGCATCGCGGCAGGCCAGAAAGACGTGCCAGCCCTGCAGCGCCAGTTCGACGGCCGTGACCCGCCCGATGCCGGAGTTGGCGCCGGTGACCAGGGCGACCCGGCCGTTGGGGGTGACGGCTGCAGCGGCAGGCGACGGAGCTGCCATGGATCAGACGTCGATGTTGCCTGCGCGCAGCGCGTTGGTCTCGATGAAGTCCCGGCGCGGCTCGACCTCGTCGCCCATCAGCATCGTGAAGACGCGATCGGCCTCGATGGCGTCGTCGATCTGCACGCGCAGCAGGCGGCGCACGGCCGGGTCCATGGTGGTTTCCCACAGCTGCTCGGGGTTCATTTCGCCCAGGCCCTTGTAGCGCTGGCGCGCGGTGGTGCGTTCGGCCTCGCTGATCAGCCAGGCCATGGCCTGTCGGAAGTCGGTGACTTTTTCTTCCTTGCGGCGCTCGCCCTCGCCGCGCATGACCTTGGCGCCTTCGCCGAGCAGGCCGCGGAAGGTGTCGGCCGCCTCGGCCAGCGCGGCGTAGTCGGCGCCATGCACGAAGTCCTGCGTGATGACGCTGCTCTTGATGTTGCCGTGGTGGCGGCGGCTGATGCGCAGGATGGGTTTGTCGGTGCGCGCGTCGAATTCGCCGGCGACCTCGGCGGGCACGCCGGTGGTGGCCAGGTCGCGCAGGCGGGCCTGCAGGGCCACGGCGCTGGCCTCGGCCTGCTCCACGCTGTCGAGGTGGATGGCCACGCCGTCGGCCACGGCGCGCAGGGCCTCGGCGTCCATGAAGGCGGACAGGCGCGCGATGACGGCCTCGGCCACCTGGTGCTTGCGCGCCAGCTCGGCCAGGGTGGCGTCGGTGAGGGTCTGCGGAGTGTCGCCGCCGGTGAAGACGCTGGCGTCTTTCAGCGCCACGCGCAGCAGGAAGCTGTCGAGCGCGGGGCCGTCCTTCAGGTACAGCTCTTCCTTGCCGTTCTTGACCTTGTACAGCGGCGGCTGGGCGATGTAGATGTGGCCGCGCTCGACCAGTTCAGGCATCTGGCGGTAGAAAAAGGTCAGCAGCAGCGTGCGGATGTGGGCGCCGTCGACGTCGGCGTCGGTCATGATGATGATGCGGTGGTAGCGCAGCTTGTCGACGTTGAAGTCGTCGGCCCCGCTCTTGCCGCTTTCGACCGCGGCCTTGCCGATGCCGGTGCCCAGGGCGGTGATCAGCGTGACGATCTCGTTGCTGGTGAGCAGTTTTTCGTAGCGGGCTTTTTCGACGTTCAGGATCTTGCCGCGCAGCGGCAGGATGGCCTGGAACTTGCGGTCGCGACCCTGCTTGGCGCTGCCGCCGGCGGAGTCGCCCTCGACGATGTAGATCTCGCACAGGGCGGGGTCTTTTTCCTGGCAGTCGGCCAGCTTGCCGGGCAGGCCCATGCCGTCGAGCACGCCCTTGCGGCGCGTCATCTCTCTGGCCTTGCGCGCGGCCTCGCGGGCGCGGGCGGCTTCGACGATCTTGCCGCAGATGATCTTGGCGTCGTTGGGGCGCTCTTCCAGGAACTCGGTCAGCGCGCGGGCGACGATGTCTTCCACCGGCGCGCGCACCTCGGAGCTGACCAGCTTGTCCTTGGTCTGGCTGCTGAACTTGGGCTCGGGCACCTTGACGCTGAGCACACAGCACAGGCCTTCGCGCATGTCATCGCCACCGACATCCACTTTGGCCTTCTTGGCCAGTTCATTCGCTTCGATGTATTTGCTGATGACGCGGGTCATGGCCGCGCGCAGGCCGGTCAGGTGGGTGCCGCCGTCGCGCTGCGGAATGTTGTTGGTGAAGCACAGCACTTGCTCGTTGTAGCCCTCGTTCCACTGCATGGCCACCTCGACGCCGATCTCGGTGCCGGGAATGCCGCCATAGCTGTCTGCCGGGCGCACGCCGAGGGCGTGGAAGGCGTTGGGGTGCAGCACCTTCTTGTTGGCGTTGATGAAATCGACAAAGCCCTTGACGCCGCCGGCGCCGGAGAAGTCGTCTTCCTTGCCGGTGCGCTCGTCCTTGAGGCGGATGCGCACGCCGTTGTTCAGGAACGAGAGCTCGCGCAGGCGCTTGGCCAGGATCTCATAGTGGAAGTCGTTGTTCTGCTGGAAGATGTCGGTGTCGGGCAGGAAGTGCACTTCGGTGCCGCGCTTGTCGGTGGCGCCGGTGACTTTCATGGGGCTGGTGTCAAAGCCGTCCACGGTGTCGCTGATGCGGTTCTGCACAAAGCCGCGCGCAAATTCCAGCTGGTGCACCTTGCCGTCGCGGCGCACCGTCAGGCGCAGCCATTTGGACAGCGCGTTCACGCAGGAGACGCCCACGCCGTGCAGGCCGCCCGAGACCTTGTAGCTGTTCTGGTTGAACTTGCCGCCAGCGTGCAGCTCGGTCAGGGCGATTTCGGCGGCCGAGCGCTTGGGCTCGTGCTTGTCGTCCATCTTCACGCCGGTGGGAATGCCGCGCCCGTTGTCGGTGACGGAAATCGAGTTGTCGGAATGGATGGTGACGACGATGTCGTCGCAATGGCCGGCCAGCGCCTCGTCAATGGAGTTGTCGACCACCTCGAACACCAGGTGGTGCAAGCCGGTGCCGTCGGACGTGTCGCCGATGTACATGCCAGGGCGCTTGCGCACCGCTTCCAGCCCCTCCAGGATCTGGATGGCGCCTTCGCCGTAGCCGTCGCTGGCGCCGGCCTGGTGCGCGTCAATGGCGGGCTGGGCGGTGGTGAAGGCTTCGCCGGCGGGCTTGTTTTCTTCGGTCATGGTCGGATTCTCTGTCGCTTGAATGGCCAGAACCCGCAGGGGCCTGCGGGTTCCGGTCGTGGTCTGCTACGGTTTTTGTTGCATCAGATGCGCATTGGCATCACCACATACTTGAAAGCGGTGTCGTCGGGAATGGTGATCAGCGCCGAGCTGTTGGCGTCCTGCAGCTCCAGTTTGACCATCTCCTGGCCCATGTTGCTGAGCACGTCGATCAGATAGGTGACGTTGAAGCCGATTTCAATGCTGTCGCCACCGTAGTCGATGTCGAGCTCGTCCACGGCTTCTTCCTGCTCGGCGTTGTTGCTGGCGACGCGCAGCGTGCCCGGGTCAATGTTCAGGCGCACACCCTTGAATTTGTCGCTGGTCAGGATGGCGGTACGTTGCAGGCTGGCCAGCAGCGGCGCGCGCCCCAGTGTGACACCGTTGCGGTGGTTGCGGGGGATGACGCGGTTGTAGTCGGGGAATTTGCCCTCGACCAGCTTGGTGACGAACTCCATGCCGCCGAAACTGAACTTGGCCTGGTTGTTGGCGAACTGCATCTCGATATGGGGCTGGTTGTCACCGCCCACGTCACTGAGCAGGCGTTGCAGCTCGATCACGGTCTTGCGCGGCAGGATGACCTCCTGCTTGGGCACGTCCACGTCCAGCGTGGCGCTGGCGAAGGCCAGGCGGTGGCCGTCGGTGGCCACCAGGCTGAGCTGTTTGCCCTCGGCCACAAAGAGGATGCCGTTGAGGTAGTAGCGGATGTCGTGCACCGCCATCGCAAACGACACCTGGGAGAGCAGGTTCTTGAGCGTTTTCTGCGGTACGCTGAATACCGGACCGAATGCCGCCGCTTCCTGCACCAGGGGAAAGTCTTCCGCCGGCAGGGTCTGCAGGGTGAACTTGCTCTTGCCGCCCTTGAGAATCAGCTTGGACTGCGACGATTCGAGGCTGACCGTCTGCTCGGCGGGCATGGTGCGCAGGATGTCGATCAGCTTGCGCGCGCCGACGGTGGTGGTGAAGCTGCCCTCGTCACCGCCCAGATCGGCGGCGGTGCGGATCTGGATTTCGAGGTCACTGGTGGTCAGCTGCAGGCTGGAGCCGGTCTTGCGGATCAACACATTGGCCAGGATGGGCAAGGTGTGCCGCCGCTCCACGATGCCGGCGACGGACTGCAGCACGGCGAGCAGCTTTTCCTGGGTGGCCTTGAGAACAATCATGTCTACCTCTTGTGGTTGGTCTGTGTGCGCCCGGCGCCGCCGGCTTGCCAAGTGGGACGCAATGGCGCATTTTCGCCGTTTTTGATGACGTTTTTCGTGCTTTGGACGGGTAAAACGCGTGATCAGCCTTTCAGGGTCTGCTCCAGAACATGCAGTTGCTGGTTCAGCTCGGTCAACTGCTGGCGCTCGGCACTGATCTTGCGCACGGCGTGCAGCACCGTGGTGTGGTCGCGCCCGCCGAACAGCTCGCCGATCTCGGGCAGGCTCTTTTGTGTCAGCTCCTTGGCCAGGTACATGGCAATCTGGCGCGGCCGCGCAATGCTGGCCGGGCGTTTTTTGCTGTACATGTCCGACACCTTGATCTTGTAGTAATCGGCCACCGTTTTCTGGATGTTCTCGACGCCGATCTGCCGGTTCTGTATGGTCAGCAGGTCGCGCAGCGCCTCGCGCGCGAGCTGGATGGAAACCTCGCGCTGGTTGAAGCGGCTGTAGGCCAGAACCTTGCGCAGCGCGCCTTCGAGTTCACGCACGTTCGAACGCACGTTCTTGGCGACGAAAAATGCCACCTCCTCCGGCATCGATGAGCCTTCGGCCAGCGCCTTGTTGATCAGAATGGCCACACGCATTTCCAGCTCGGGCGGCTCGATGGCCACCGTCAGGCCCGAATCGAATCGCGACACCAGCCGCTCGTGGATGTCGGCCAGACCCTTGGGGTAGGTGTCCGAGGTCATCACGATGTGGCTCTTCTTGGCCAGCAGGGCTTCGAAGGCGTTGAAGAACTCTTCCTGGGTGCGTTCCTTGTTGGCGAAGAACTGCACGTCGTCGATCAGCAGCAGATCCAGGCTGTGATAGCGGGCCTTGAACTCGTCGAAAGTCTTGCGTTGATACGCCTTGACCACATCCGAAACAAATTGTTCCGCATGGATGTAGAGAACTTTGGCGTCCGGCCGGTCCGCCAGCAGGCGGTTGCCCACGGCATGGACCAGATGGGTCTTGCCCAGACCGACACCGCCGTAAATGAAAAGCGGGTTGTACAGGTGCCCCGGTGTGCCCGCCACATGCATGGCTGCTGCGCGCGCCATGCGGTTGGCAGAACCCTCCACCAGGGTTTCGAACGTCAGCGCGGTGTTGAGCCGGGTTCGGGGCAGCGTGGCGGCGGTTTCCTCGGCGGTGGCCCCGGTTGTTGCCACCGCTTGGGGGCTGGCGGTGGATGGAGCAGATGGGGAAAACGAAGGCTTTACGGAGGCTTCTCGCGGAGCAAGCACTAACTCAATGAGTACTGGTGCGCCGGACAGATGCTCCAGCAACTGGCTCAGACGCGCACCATATTGGCTGCGCACCCAGTCGAGTTTGAAGCGGTTGGCCACCTCGATGGTGGCCTTGGACAAATCGGGCGCGACCCGGGCACCGAGGGGCCGGATCCAGGTGTTGAATTGCTGCTCCGGGATCTCCTGGGCGAGCTGTTCGAGGCAGGCCTGCCAGAGGCTGTGGCCCATGTCGGGGCCGGCGTCCAGGGCGGCGGTGGGGGGGTGTCCCTCGGTCATTCGGGTGGTTTCTTATTGTGGATAGCCGATGCGGCGCGAAGGGCGCGATTCTAGATTGTTCAGGGCTTATCCACAAATGCGGCCGATACGACCATCCGGGGATGCCGGGACGCCTTCTAAGGGCTTAGGTTGCCGAGGGGCGCGGATTTTGCGACAATCAGAGGTTTCCCTGAAACCAATCAGGGTGATCTGACCGGGTCCGGTCGATCGCGTGCGCCGACAACAGAGGTTGACGGGCATGTTTCGGTTGCATTGCACGGCTTGGCCGGCGCAAGCCATCGGGCCCACCGAACCCTCAAGGACTGCCAATCATGAAACGCACTTATCAGCCCTCCAAGACCCGCCGCGCCCGTACCCACGGCTTTCTGGTCCGCATGAAAACCCGCGGCGGCCGCGCGGTCATCAACGCCCGCCGCGCCAAGGGTCGCAAGCGCCTGGCCGTCTGAGCGGACTTTTGCAGCGGCTGCCGCCAGCGGCTACGGGCAAATGTCCATGCAGCGGCTGAAAACGCGCGCCCAATTCCAGGCTGTTCTCGCAGCGCCGGTGGTTTCCCGCACGGCGCATTTTGTGCTGCACCGGGCCGATCTGGCCTGTCTGCCGCCCGGGCCCTCGCCGGCTGGCGCCGGGGTCGACGGGCACTGGCTGGGTGCGCTCATTCCCAAACGCTGGGCGCGCCGCGCTGTGACCCGCAACGGCATCCGCCGGCAGATTTATGCTGCGGCCGCCGGGGTAACGCTGCGCCTGCCCGCGTCAGCCCATGTGGTGCGCCTGCGCGCTGCGTTCGACCGCCGGCAATTCGTCAGCGCCAGCTCGGATGCGCTCAAGCGCGCTGTCCGAAAGGAGCTGGACCAGCTGTTTGCACGCATCGCCGGTGCGGCGGCGGAGGCTGCGCCATGATTGCGTCTTTCCTTGCCGCGCTGGTTCGCGGCTATCAGCTGCTGCTCAGCCCCATGCTGGGCTCGTCGTGCCGGTTCACACCGTCCTGTTCGTCCTACTCCATCGAAGCCTTGCGCCGCCACGGCGCGCTCGTTGGCAGCATCCTGACCGTGCGCCGGATTGGCCGTTGCCACCCGTGGTGCGACGGGGGCCATGACCCGGTACCGGTCGAACGACCCCGCCTGTTCACCGACCTGTTGCATTCCGCATCTTCGAAGAAGTCTTCATGAACGATATCCGCCGCACCATCCTGTGGGTGATCTTTGGGTTCTCGCTGGTCCTGTTGTGGGACCAATGGCAACTGCACAACGGTCGCCAGGCCACTTTCTTCCCGACGCCGGCCAAACCGGCGGCTACGGCCCCCGCCGCAACCGGTACCGCTGCCTCGGGTGCGGCCAGCACGCCGGCACCGTCTTCGCTGCCCGCGACCGCTGCCGCGCCGGCGGGCTCGGCCCAGGTACCGGCAGACAGTGCCCGGGTGCCGGTCGCCCGCGAGCGGGTGACGGTCACCACCGATGTGCTGCGGCTGACCTTCGACAGCGAGGGCGGATCGCTGGTGCGCAGCGAGTTCCTCAAGCACGTGGACATGGACGACAAGAATCGTCCGTTCGTGTTGCTCGAAGAAAGCCCGGATCGCGTCTATCTGGCGCAGACCGGTCTGATTGGCGGGAACTTCCCGACCCACAAAACGGCCATGACCTTCAGTGGCGACAAGACCCTCCCGGATGGCGCCAACCAGCTGGTGGCACGCTTCGAGTCGGCGGACATCGGTGGCGTGAAACTGGTCAAGACCTACACGGTCAAACGGGGGGACTACGCCATCGCCGTGCGGCATGAGGTCATCAACTCCGGCACCGCAGCCGTGACTCCGCAGTTGTACCTGCAGCTGCTGCGCGACGGCAGCAAGCCCAAAGGCGAATCGGCGTTCTACATGACGTTCACCGGTCCGGCGGTCTATACCGACGCGGCCAAGTTCCAGAAAGTCGAATTCAGCGACATCGACAAAGGCAAAGCCAGCTTCCAGAAGACCGCCAGCGATGGCTACGTTGCCATGGTGCAGCACTATTTCGCTTCGGCCTGGCTGCTGCCGCAGGGCATGGCGCGTGAATTTTTCATGCGCAAGGTCGACAACAACCTGTATTCGGTTGGCGTGATTACCCCGCTCAAGCCGGTCGCCCCGGGGGCCAGCGTGTCGGCCGACGTGACGCTGTTTGTCGGTCCCCAGGAAGAAAAGCGCCTGGAGGCCCTGGCACCGGGACTGGACCTGATCAAGGACTACGGCTGGCTGACCATGCTGGCCAAGCCGCTGTACTGGCTGCTGGACCAGCTGCACAAGGTACTCGCCAACTGGGGCTGGTCGATTGTGGCGCTGGTGCTGCTGCTGAAGATTGCCTTCTACTGGCTCAACGCCAAAGCCTATGCCAGCATGGCCAAGATGAAGGCCATCAACCCCCGCATCATGGAGATGCGCGAGCGGCTGAAAGACAACCCGCAGCAGATGCAGCAGGAAATGATGCGCATCTACCGCGAGGAAAAGGTCAACCCCATGGGCGGGTGTTTCCCGATCCTCATCCAGATTCCGGTATTCATCGCGCTGTACTGGGTGCTGCTGTCCAGCGTGGAGATGCGCAACGCGCCCTGGATACTCTGGATCAAGGATCTTTCCACGCCGGACCCGTATTTCATCTTGCCGGTCGTGATGACACTGACCACGCTGCTGCAGACGGCCTTGAACCCCGCGCCGCCGGATCCCCTGCAGGCCAAGCTGATGTGGTTCATGCCGCTGATCTTCAGCGTGATGTTCTTCTTCTTCCCGGCCGGTCTGGTGCTGTACTGGATTACCAACAACATCCTGTCGATTGCACAGCAGTGGGTGATCAATACCCGCATGGGCGTGCCACCACAGTTCAACCTGCCGAAATTCAACTGAGGCCCGGAGCGGCTGCGCCGCCGCTTCCCCCTTCGCCCGGCTTCGCCGACAAGGGGGACCACGCGAACGCGGCGGGGCGGCCCTTGCGCGGTGTCTCGCGTGCGGGCCGTGCCAGTTGTCGGCGCGCTCACCCCAACCATTGCCGCACATGCTTGCCCGCCACCAGGACCCGATTGCCGCCATCGCCACCGCCCCCGGCCGGGGTGCGGTGGGCATCGTGCGGGTGTCCGGACGGGGCCTGGGCGCGCTGGTGCAGGCCCTGTGCGGGCGTGACCTGAAGCCCCGGGAGGCCACCTACCTGCCGTTTCGCGATGCCGACGGCTCGGCCATCGACCACGGCCTGGCGCTGTACTTTCCGGCGCCGCATTCATTCACCGGCGAAGACGTGCTGGAACTGCAGGCCCACGGCGGGCCGGTGGTGCTGCAGCTGCTGCTGGCGCGCTGCCTGGCCGCCGCCGCCGAAACCGACCCGACCCGCAGTGCCCCGCGCCTGCCGGGGCTGCGGGTGGCGCAGCCGGGCGAGTTCTCCGAGCGCGCCTTTCTGAACGACAAGATCGACCTGGCCCAGGCCGAAGCCATTGCCGACCTGATCGACGCCAGCACCGAAGCGGCGGCGCGCAGCGCCAGCCGCTCGCTGTCAGGGGCCTTTTCCGCCGAGATCCACGGCCTGCGCGACGCCCTGATCCACCTGCGCATGCTGGTCGAAGCCACGCTGGACTTTCCGGAAGAAGAGATCGACTTCCTGCGCCAGGCCGACGCGCAGGGCCAGCTGGACCGCCTGCAGGCCACGCTGGGCGCGGTGCTGGGCCACGCGCGCCAGGGCGCGCTGCTGCGCGAAGGCATCAAGGTGGTGATCGCTGGCCAGCCCAACGCCGGGAAAAGCTCGCTGCTCAATGCCTTGGCCGGTGCCGAGCTGGCCATCGTCACGCCGATCGCCGGCACCACCCGCGACGTGGTGCAGCAGACGATCCAGATCGACGGTGTGCCGCTGCATGTGGTGGACACCGCCGGGCTGCGCGAAAGCCACCTGCCCGGCGTGGACGCGGTCGAGCAGATCGGCATCGAACGGGCCTGGGGCCAGATCGAATCGGCCGATGCGGTGCTGTTCCTGCACGACCTGACGCGTCTGATTGCTCCTGATTACAGAGCAGAAGATGACCGGATCACACTGGGTCTGGCCGAAAAAGTGGCCAAAAACGTGCCGGTGGTCCATGTCTGGAACAAATGTGATGCCGCCGGCGCCGCACCAGCGCCCGCCGATGGGCTGGTGCTGTCGGCCAAAGCCGGCACCGGGCTGGAGGCGCTGCGCCGCCGTCTGCTGGAACTGGCCGGCTGGCAGGGCGCGACCGAGGGGCTGTACATCGCCCGCGAGCGCCACGTGCAGGCGCTGCGCCGGGTGCGCGCGCACCTGGATCAGGCGCAGGCGCAGCTGTCGGCCCGGGTGCCGCTGCTGGATCTGCTGGCCGAAGAGCTGCGGCTGGCGCAGAACGCGCTGAACGACATCACCGGCGAATTCACCCCGGACGACCTGCTGGGGGTGATCTTCAGCCGCTTTTGTATCGGCAAGTGAGGCCCGGGCCGGCCGGGTGGCGTCGGAACGACCGTTTTGGCATGAAAAGTGCCGATACCCAGCGTGAAAAGGTCGTTTTCAGCTATTGTTAAGATAGCTAAACGGGATTCCGCAGAAACTCCGCTGCCGCCGCCACCGCCGCCGCATCGGCCGCCACCGCACCGGGTGCGCCGCCTTTGCCCCAGAGTTCACCGCCCCAGGGCATGGCCAGAAAGGCGCCACACAGCTTGACGCTGTCGATCATCGGCTGGGCCTTGGTGCGGTCGCCGCTGGTGGTGATCAGGCGCAGCGTCTTGGCGCCCATCGCCTCCTTGAAGCCCAGGCCGGGCACCCGCAGCCAGGCGCTCCAGTGGTCCAGATAGGTTTTCAGGTGCGCGGGAATGCTGAACCAGTACACCGGTGCCACAAAAACCAGGTCGGTGGCCGCCAGAGTGGCGTCCAGCAGGCGGCGCAGATCGCCCTCGGGCATCGGGTACTGGCCGGTGGTGTGGCGCTGGTCCACAAACGGCGGCAGATCCAGCCGCGCCAGGTGCAGCCAGGTCTGGGGGGTGCCGGGTGGCAGGGCGGCCGCGGCCTGGCGGGCCAGCCATTCGGTGTTGCCGGGGTGGCCGTCTTCGCGGGCGGAGGCGACCAGGAACAGGACGTGTCGGGTGGGCGTGGTACTCATGCCGCCGATGGTAGCGGCGTGGCGGCACGCAGGCCGGGCGCGCGCGGCCCGGTGAAGCCGAAGTCCAGCGCGGGCTGTGTGCCGCTGATCAGCTCGGCCAGCGCCTTGCCGGAGCCGGCGCCGTGCGTCCAGCCCAGCGTGCCGTGGCCGGCGTTCACCCACAGCCGCCCGACGCGGGTCGCGCCGATGAACGGAATGTTGGTGGGGGTGGCGGGGCGCAGGCCGGCCCAGAAGTTGGGTTCGTCCAGTTCGCAGACGCCGGGGAAGACTTCTTCCACCCGGCGCACCAGCATGGCGCAGCGGGCGCGCGCCAGCGGCGTGTCCAGGGTCAGGTCCCAGCCGCCGACTTCGATGGTGCCGGCGATGCGCAGCGTGTCGCCCAGGCGGCTCATGGCGCATT
The DNA here is from genome assembly GCA_016790575.1 of Burkholderiaceae bacterium. Classification (GTDB taxonomy): domain Bacteria; phylum Pseudomonadota; class Gammaproteobacteria; order Burkholderiales; family Burkholderiaceae_C; genus JAEUOU01. The sequence goes on from JAEUOU010000029.1 coordinate 216,234, forward strand.
TGACGCTGTCGTCCAGCAGGCTGACGCTGGGCGCGGCCTCGGGCCGGCGCAGGCGCAGCGTGGCGCTGTAGCCCTTGCCGGGGTAGATCGGCAGGTTCACGCCCACGGTGCGCAGCAGTGGCGCGCTGTAGCTGCCGCAGGCCACCACGGTGGCGTCGGCGCGCTCGGTCACCACCTCGCCGCTGGCTCGGTCGCGCAGTGCGGTGGCGGTGACCTGGCCGCCGGTGCGGATCAGCCGCAGCACGTCGTGGTTCCACAGGAAACGCACGCCGCGCGCCGCGCAGCGACGGGCCAGTTCCTGGGTGAAGACGCGGGCGTCGCCCGATTCGTCCGACGGGGTGTAGGTGCCGCCGACGATGCGCTCGCCGTAGGCCGCCAGCGCCGGCTCGATGCGCAGCAGCTCGTCGCGGTCCACCACGCGGCGCTGCACGCCATGGCGGCGCATCAGCGCGGCGGCGTCGGCCGCGCCGTCAAACGACTTCTGGTCGGTGTAGTAGTGGGCAATGCCGCGGGTCAGGCGCTGGTATTCGATGCCGGTGCTGGCCACCACGTCCTTGAGCGCCGCGTGGCTGTAGGCGCCCAGGGCCACCAGCTGGCGCACGTTGCGCTCGAAGGCGGCGTCATGGCACTGGCCGAGAAAGCGCAGGCCCCACAGCCACTGCTGGATGTCGAAGGTGGGGCGGAACAGCAGGGGCGCCTCCTTGCTGAACATCCATTTCAGCGCTTTCAGCGGCGCTTCGCGGTTGGCCCAGGGTTCACAATAGCTCACGGAAATCTGGGCGGCGTTGGCAAAACTGGTTTCCAGGGCAGCATCGGCCTGCCGGTCGACCACGGTCACGGTGTGGCCGCGCTCGGCCAGATGCCAGGCAGTGCTCACGCCGATGATGCCGGCTCCCAGAACGATGATGTGCATGATGTGTACTCGGTGAACAATCGATGGGCCGCAGTGTCCGGCAAACCCGGTCAAATTAAAAGACGAATTAACTAAAAGCGAAAATCATCAGTTAGACTAATTTAACGACAACCCCATCCTGTGATTTCGCCATGAACCCCTTTGATCCCGAAGCTCTGGAGTGTCTTGCTGCCATTGTCGAAGAGGGCGGCTTCGAGCGGGCGGCCCGGCGTCTTCACATCACGCAGTCGGCGGTATCGCAGCGCCTGCGCGGGCTGGAGGCCCAGGTGGGTACCGTGCTGGTGGTGCGCAGCCGGCCGCTGAAAGTGACGCCCGCCGGGCAACTGCTGCTCAAACACACCCAGCAGCTGCGCCTGTTGCGGGCTGACTTGGAGCGTGACCTGCGCGAGTTTGCGCCCCGACTGGGGGGAGGCAGTCGCGAAGACGAACGGATCAGCATCGCCATCAACGCCGACAGCATTGCCAGCTGGGCGCTGGATGCGCTGGGCGACCTGGCCCGCCGCGGCGTGCCGCTGGAGGTCATTACCGACGACCAGGACTTCACCCACGAATGGCTGCGATCGGGCCAGGTGCTGGGCTGTGTCACCACCCAGCATCAGCCCCTGCGCGGCTGCAAGCTGGTAACCCTCGGCGCCATGCACTATGTGGCGGTGGCCAGTCCCGCCTGGGCCGCCGAACATCTGCCGGACGGGCTGACGCCCTACAACTTTCGCCATTTCCCTTTCGTCGCCTTCAACCGCAAGGACGACATGCAGACCGAGTTCGTGTCGCAATGTTTCGGCCTCAAGCAGGTCAGCCTGACCCAGCTGTACGTTCCGTCCAGCGAGGGGCAGGTGCGTGCCATCCGGGCGGGTTGGGGAATTGCCGTGGTGCCCGAGCAGATCGCCCGCGAGGATCTGCGATCGGGCGCGCTCGTCAATGTGGCGCCCGGACACCAGCTGTCCATCCAGTTGTTCTGGCATTGCTGGAATCTCCAGTCCGACGTGCTGGAGGCCTTGACCGACGCACTCACGCAGGCCGCAGAGCGCCACCTGAACTGACCGGGCATGACAGAGGCGCAGTTCGAACCCACCGTGGCCCAGCCGCTGCAGGCGCGTCCAGGGACCGCCAGGCGGCGCGGCACCCGTCTGGGGACCTTGTTGTTGCTGTTTGCCGCCCTGGCCACTTTGCCGTGGACCGTCTCCGAGTTGTTGCGCGCGCGTCAGGAGCGCCAGTTCGAGCGCGCCCGGACCGTTCAGACCCTGGACGCTGAAACCCGTCTGGCTGCGGGCGCGCTGGAGGCGCAATTGCGCACCCTGGACAAGATGCTGGTCGCCGCTGCCCAGGCCGCGTTCGTAGCCTACCGGGACGCCCGGGCCTGCAACGCCTGGATGAAACCCCTTCCCGCGCAGTCCGTACCTGGCGTCCGCTTTGCCATCTTGCAAGCCGACGGACGACGCCTGTGCGAAGCCACGGAATACTCGACCCGCCCGATGGCAGCCAGCCTCGTGCGCCAGGCCCAGGCCCGGCCCGGCGAACTGGTGCTGACCGTGTTCCCGGCGGGCACCCTCAGTGACAGAACCGCGCTGGTGCTGGCTCGGGCGGTTCCGGCCACCTCACAGGCTGGCCCGGCCGCCCTGGTAGTCACCTTGGACCTGGACGTCGTCGTGCCGCACCGCGGCCCGGGAGAGCCCAGTCCCGCCGAGGCGCTGATTGTCCTGGACAGTGATCAGCGGGTGGTCTTCTCCCGCCCCCGCTTGTCCGACCCCCCCGGCCAGCGACTGGCGGACCCGGACTGGAATGCAGCCGTGCAGGCCTACCGGGCCGGTGTCCCGGTCCCTGAACCGTCCCCGGGCGGGCTGCTGAAGGCGCTGGCCAGCGCCGACCTCGGTGACGGCAACCGTCTGCTGGTGCTGCGGTCTGTGTCGGACGGCGCCACCCGCAGACCGGTCGGTGAAACGCTGACCGCCACCGCATTGACGGCCGCCGGCGCACTGGCCATGGCGCTGCTGATCTGGGTGGCCGGCTTGCGCCTGCTGGCGGCGCCGGTGCGCCGCTTGCGTCGCAGCCTGATCCAGATCGAGCGCGGCGAACATGCCAAGGCGCTCGATGCCACGGAACCCCGCATTGCCGAACTCGCCGGCCTGCAACGCTCCGTCAACAGTCTGGTTCTCAGTCTCGAAAACCAGCGCTTCGAGCGCGACGAAGCCCTGGCAGCGCTGCAGGAGCGGGAAAACCGCTACCGCGAACTATTCGAAGGCAGTCCGCAGATCATGTATGTGTTTGACCGCCGTACCCTGCGCTTTCTGGCGGTCAATCAGGCGGCGGTGCGCTTCTACGGTTATGCCGAAGGCGAGTTCCTGCAGCGCAACTTGCTCGATATCCGCCCGGCGTCGGAGCACGCCCGGCTGCTCTCCGACCTGATTTCCGGCAAACCCGACCCCGACTCGGCCAACTGGACCCACCGTCTGCGCTCGGGCGAACTGCGTCAGGTCGAAATCGCCACCCACCCGGTGGACTTCAACGGGCAGCCGGCCCAGTTGGTGATGGTGACCGACATCACCGCGCGCCTGCTGGCCGAAGAACGCGCCCGCTTGGCCACCGAACGCCTGGAGCAACGGGTGGCCGAACGCACCAGGGATTTGGAGCTGTCCAACCGCGAACTTGAAGCCTTCGCCTGGTCGGTGTCGCACGACCTGCGCAATCCGCTGCGCGCGGTCGACATGTTCCGCCAGATGCTGCAGGAACAACTGCCGGCGCCGGTGACCGCGGACCCGGACGTGGCGCAATGCCTGATGCGGATGGAGCAGGGCCTGGGCTCCATGCAGGAGCTGATTGACCAGATCATGGCGCTGGCCCGGGTTTCCCGGGTGACCTTGCAGCCGGAACCGATCGATCTGAGCGCCTTGGCGGCCGAGGTGGTTGACGAACTGCGGGCGGCCGAGCCCGGCCGCAGTCCCCAGATCCTGATCGAGCCAGGCCTGGCCTGCGAGGGTGACCGGGCGCTGGTGCGCCAGCTGCTGGTCAACCTGCTGGGCAATGCATGGAAGTTCACCTTGCGCAAAGCCGACGCCCATATTCACTTCGGCACCCATGCCGGCACCGAGCCCGGGCTGGCCGAATTCTTTGTCGCCGACAACGGCGCGGGCTTCGACATGAAGTTTGCCGCCCGCCTTTTTGAGCCATTCGAGCGCTTCCATGCCGAAGACGACTTTCCCGGCACCGGTATCGGTCTGGCCACCGTGCAGCGGGTGGTGGCCCGCCACGGCGGGCGGATCTGGGCCGACGCTGCGGTGGGTGAAGGCGCCACCTTCACCTTCACTCTGCCGGGAGTACCCACACCATGATGCACCGCCGTGCGCTGGGCCGGCTGGCCGTTTCGATGGCGCTGATGCCCTGGCTGCGCACGCCGCTTGCCGCCGGAGTGGCGGCTGCGCCGTGGCGATCGCAGCCCTTCACCCTGGGGGTGGCCAGCGGACAACCCCGACCCGATGGCGCCGTGCTCTGGACCCGGCTGGCACCCGACGATGAAGACTTTTTTACCGATACCCAGCGCAAAACGGTCGCGGTCAGCTATGAAGTGTATAGCGATGATGCCCTGCGCCGGCCGGTGACCCGTGGCGAGGTGCTGACCGACGCACAGCGCGGCTACAGCGTCCATGTTCCCCTGAGCGGGCTGGCGCCGGATCGGCCCTACTGGTACCGCTTTACCAGCGGTGACGCGGTCAGCGCCACCGGGCGCACGCGCACCGCCCCGGCGCCACAGGCCGCGGTCGGTCGGCTGCGGCTGGCGCTGGCCTCCTGCCAGCACTACGAGCAGGGCTGGTTCACCGCGCACCGGGATCTGGCCGCACAGGACATCGACCTGGTGCTTTTTGTCGGTGACTACATCTACGAAGGCAGCAACCCGCGCCGCATGGTCGCGCCGGCGCAGCGGCGGCATACCGGGGGCATTCCGCGCAGCCTGGCCGAGTACCGGGCGCGCTACGCGCTGTACCGGCGCGATCCCGACTTGCAGGCTGCCCACGCCGCCCATCCCTGGCTGGTCACCTGGGACGACCACGAGGTGGTCAACGACTACGCGGGCGGGCTGGACCCCAAAGGCGGCGACCCCCAGCTTTTCCTGCAGCGCCGGGTGGCAGCCTATCGGGCGTGGTTCGAACACATGCCCGTCGAGCTGCCGGCGGGCCAGCAGCCGGGCGTGCCGATGCGCATTCACCAGCAACTGTCCTGGGGGCAACTGGCGGACCTGTGGATGCTCGACTGTCGGCAGTACCGCAGTCCCCACGCCTGCCCCGACCCGCTGCGCGGCGGCGGGCGCATCCTGCTTGGCTGTGCCGAATTGGCCGACCCGGCGCGCACCCTGCTGGGCGCCGAGCAGGAGCAATGGCTGGCCGACGGCCTGGCCCGGTCCGCCCGAGGCTGGAAATTTGTCGCGCAGTCGACCCTGATCAATCCGTGGGGCGTGGTGACCCCGCTGGGCCGCAGCGCCTACAGCGACGGCTGGGATGGTTATCCACAGGCGCGCGAACGGTTGATGACCGCGCTGGCCGCCGCTGCAGGGGCCAACGTGGTCACCCTGGGGGGCGACGTTCACATGGCCGTCGCCGCCGATCTGCGCCGCCACGCGGGCGATACCGCCTCGCCGGTCATTGCCAGCGAGCTGGTCACCACCTCCATCAGCTCGCGGGGGCTGTCCGACACCGTGGTGGACGGCATCCGACAGTCCAACGCCGACATCCATCATGCGCGGGCCGATGAACGCGGTTACACCCTGCTGGACCTGCGCGCCGAGCGGCTGGAAGCGCAGTTTCGCACCACCGCCCACCCCGTCCTGCCCGACAGTCGGCTGCAGCGACAGGCCAGCTTTGTCGTGCAGCGCGGCCGGCCGCAGGTCGAGCGCGGTTAGGATTTCGCGGCACCCCACCGACGCGAGGCTGTGCGAACGCATACTCATCAGTAAGCTTTCATACGCGGCGTGCAAAAAAAATCTCCCGCATCTACAATCGAGCGATGGAGACACTTGACACCCCTGTTGCGCCTACCGCCCGGCTGTCGTTCAAGGCGCGCATGCTGCTGGCCCGGGAAGATGCCATCATCCGCTCGGTGAACCGGCTGCTGGCCGAAAAAGGCTTCGACGCCATGACCGTCGATGAAGTCGCGGCCGACGTCGGCATCGCCAAGGCCAGCTTGTACAAACACTTCCCCAGCAAGGAAGATCTGGCCTGCGCCGCCATGGTCCGGGTGATGAAGCGGGCCCAGGACTTTGTCCGCTCCATACCAGCCTCCGGCGATCCCCTGGCGAACATTCAGGCGGTGACCCGCTGGACACTGCAGGTGCTGCTCAGCGGCGAAATGCCATCCCTTCCCAGCCAGAACTCCAGCCTGCGTGCGGCGCTCATGTCCAGTCGCGAATACATGGACGGCCTGGTGGAGATCAGCGACACCCTGGGTGTCTGGATCGAAGCCGCGCAGGCCAGTGGCCAACTCAACCCCGGCCTGCCTGCGATCGCCATCCTCTACACCCTGTTCGCCCGCGCGTGCGATCCGGTGGTGGAGTTCCTCAAAATGGGCGGTCAGCACAGTGACGAAGCCATTGTCGATCTGGTGATGAGCACCTGTTTTGACGGATTGCGCGCCCGCTAGCGTCGCCGGCGCCAAGATCTCGGCCAATCCCTGAAAAAGGGAAGAAAAGCATCGATACCCAGCGTAAAAGGGTCTGCCGATGCTATCGAAAACAAAGCAAAAATCAGTGTTTCAATTCCCGAAAATAGGGGTGACCTTGCTTCCGGTCATACTTAGATCAAACGTTTGATTTAACTGTAGAATCCCAGCGATGGCACCTTCCGAACTCCCCGGCGAACCTGCTGATCGCATGCGGCGCAGCGACGGTGCCCAGACCCGTGAACGCTTGCTGCTGAGTGCCCTGCGCCTGTTTGCCGAAAAAGGCTACGAGCGCACGTCCACGCGCGAGATTGCCCAGTCCGCCCATGCCAACGTGGGCGCCATTGCCTACTATTTCGGCGACAAGCAGGGGCTGTACCGCGCCGCCTTCACCGAGGTCACCGGCAATCCCCGCGACGACATCGCCGCATTTGCCGACCCGGCGCTGAACCTGCACCAGGCGCTGCTGGCCGTCTATCGCGGCTTCGCCGAACCCTTCGAACAGGGAGAGCTGCCGCGCCTGTGCACCCGGCTGCATCTGCGCGAAATGGTCGAGCCGACCGGCGCCTGGCAGACCCATATTCAGATGGACCTGCGTCCCTATCACCAGGCGTTGACCGAGGTCCTGCGCCGGCACCTGGGGCTGCCCCGACCCGATGACGACCTGTATCGATTGGCCTTTGCCATCGTCAGCCTCGGGGTCTACCTGTACGTGGGCCAGGACTTGATCGACGACCTGTGCCCGTCCCTGATGGCCGACGCCCCCGCAATCCATCGCTGGGCCGAGCGCATGGCCGAGCATGCCCTGGCCATGGTGCAGGCCGAGGCCCGCCGCCGTGGCCTGCCCCTGCCTACCGACACCCCATGAACTGCAAACCGCCCCTTCCGCACCGAATGCTGCTCCCCCTGCTGGTGGGCGCAGTGCTGTCCGCCTGCGCCAGTGCGCCGCCCCCGCCCCCGGCGCCGCCAACGGTGGTCCCGGCCGCCTGGTCCGCACCCTTGCCCCACAACGGCGACCCTGCCCGCCTGCAGGACTGGTGGCGCCAATGGAACGACCCGGTTCTGCTGGAGCTGATCGTCGATGCCCAGGCCGTCAGCGCCGACCTGACCGAAGCGCGGGCCCGGCTGGCCCAGGCCCAGGCGGCGCAGATTGCTGCCACCGCGGCCGGTCGGCCCCAGGTCGATGGCAGTTTGCAGGCAGCCCGCGCCACCACCTCGGGACCCGCCGGCCCCGGCGGTCCGCCGGCAACCCAGGCGGCGGCGAGCCTGCTCATGAACTGGGAACTGGACCTCTGGGGCGGGCAGCAGGCCGGCCGCGATGCGGCCGACGCACGCGTCGATGCCAGTGCGGCGCGCTGGCATGATGCCCGGGTTGCCGTGGCGGCCGAGGTCGCGCGGGCGCGGGTCAGCCTGCGCCACTGCGAGCGCAGTCTGGCGCTTACCCGTGCGGATGTCGAAGCACGGGGCGCGCTGGCACGCCTTTCGACGCTGCGCGCGCAAGCTGGGCTGGAGGCACCGGCGGCCACCGCCTTGCTGACGGCCAGCGCCGCCCAGGGCCGCGCCGAGCAGCGCGACCAGCAGACCCGCTGCGCGAGTGAACGCCAGGGTCTGGCGGCCCTGACGGGCTGGAGTCTGGCCCGCCTTGACCAGCGCCTTGCGGGGCAGGAAGACGCGCCGCAACCGGCCGGTCCTCCGATTCCGCAACGGCTACCGGCAGAACAGCTGCAGCAGCGCCCGGATCTGCGCGCCGCCGACAGGGAATGGCTGGCCGCCCGTGCCGATGTCGGTGTCGCCGACGCTGCCCGTTACCCCCGCCTGACGCTCAGTGGCCAGATCGGCCGGGTGGGCCAACGCGGCACCGGCGGCGATGCCACAACCTGGTCACTGGGGCCGCTGCAACTGAGCTTGCCACTGGTCGATGGTGGCCGACGTGACGCCGAAGCGCAGGCGGCGCGGGTTCGACTCGCGGCGGCGGCCGCGCGGTATGAGGCGACCGCCCGACAGGCTGTGCGGGAAGTCGAACAAGCCTTGCTTGCCCATGACGGCGCAAGTGCCCGGCAGGCCGATGTCCGCGAGGCCGCCGATGGCTTTCGCCGGGCATTGGCCGCCACCGAATCACGCCACCGTGCCGGCCTGGCCAGTGCCCAGGAACTCGAAGAGGCGCGCCGCGCCGCGCTCGCCGCCCAACAAAGTGTCCTGACATGGGAACTGGAGCAAAAGCTGGCCTGGATCGCGCTCTATCGCGCCATGGGTGGCGGCTGGACGCCCGCCGAGCCCAGCCCCGCGCTGCCAGTGCGCCCGTAACCGACTGTTCCCGTTGACCCCGAACTCCACCACCGCCATGAAACCGATTGCACCGTTCACCCGGATTTCCCTCGCCCTGACCGCCCTGTTGTCGCTGGCGGCATTTGTTGCGCAGGCGCAGAACGCCACCCCGACTGCCGCACCGACCCCGGCTCCGGCCGCGTCTGCGGCCAAGGCACGCCCGGCCCTGACGGTGGCGGTCGATACGCCGCAGAGCCGCCAGTGGCCCCGCCGACTCAGCGCCAACGGCAGCCTGGCCGCGTGGCAGGAAGCGAGTATTGGCGCGGAAACAGCGGGACTGCGCCTGATTGAAGTGCGCGCGCAGGTGGGCGATCGGGTGACCCGCGGGCAGATCCTCGCGGAGCTCAATGCCGACACCTTGCGGGCCGAGCTGGCGCAAACACGTGCCAGTCTGGCCGAGGCGCAGGCGATGGCCGCCGAAGCGCAGGCCAATGCCGTGCGAGCGCGTGAGCTGCGTGGCACCGGCGCGCTCAGCGAGGCCCAGATTGCCCAGTACCTGACCGCCGAGCAGACCAGTCAAGCCCGGGTGCAGGCGGCGCAGGCCCTGCTGGAGGTGCAGCAGACCCGCCTGGCGCAGGCGCAGGTCCGTGCCCCGGACGACGGCATCATCTCCGCCCGCAGCGCCACACTGGGTGCCGTGGTCAATCCCGGTGCCGAGCTGTTTCGCCTGATCCGCAAGGGCCGTCTGGAATGGCGGGCCGAAGTCACCGCGGCCGAACTCGGCCGACTCGCCCCGGGAACCGCTGCCACGGTCACGGCGGCCAGTGGTGCCGTACTTGTGGGCCGGGTGCGGCAGGTGGCGCCGACGGTCGATGCCCAGACCCGGCAGGCGCTGGTCTATGTGGACCTGAACCGCGCGCCGGGCTCGGCGCCGTTGCCGGCGTTGCCGGGCATGTTCGCGCGCGGCGAATTCCTGCTCGGCGAGGGCGCGGCGCTGACGCTGCCGCAGGCGGCCGTGGTGGTGCGCGATGGCTTTTCTTATGTACTCCGGATGATCGAGGGCAACCGGGTCGCCATGACCAAGGTGCGTACCGGACGGATCGAAGGGGACCGGGTGGAAATCCACAGCGGGCTGGCGGCCGACACCCGGGTGGTGGTGGTCGGCGCCGGATTCCTCAACGACGGTGACCTGGTGCGTATCAGCACCGTGGCGCCGGCCGCGCCGGCGTCCGCTGCGAACCGTTGAAAGACGCGCCATGATCAACGTCTCGTCCTGGTCGATCCGCAACCCCATCCCGGCGGTGATGGTGTTTGTCATGCTGACCTTTGCCGGCTTGCTGTCCTTCAAGGCCATGAAGGTACAGAACTTTCCCGACATCGATCTGCCCACCGTCACGGTGTCGGCGGCTTTGCCCGGCGCTGCACCGGCGCAGCTTGAAAACGATGTCGCCCGCAAGCTGGAGAACACCGTTGCCAGCCTGCAGGGGCTCAAACACATCTACACCAAAGTGCAGGACGGCGTGGTCACGGTGACCGCCGAGTTCCGCCTGGAAAAGCCGGTGCAGGAAGCGGTCGATGATGTCCGCTCGGCCGTGCAGCGCATCCGGGCCGATCTGCCCTCCGATTTGCGCGACCCGATCGTGCAGAAGATGGATCTGGCCGGACAACCGGTGCTGGCCTATACCGTGCGCTCGGCCCGCATGGATGACGAGGCCTTGTCCTGGTTCGTCGACAACGAGGTGGCGCGCCGTCTGCTGGCGGTCAAAGGCGTCGGTGCGGTCAACCGCGTCGGCGGCGTCAACCGCGAGATCCGGGTGGCGCTTGACCCGCAGCGCTTGCAGGCGCTGGGCGTGACCGCGGCGGAAGTGTCGCGTCAGCTGCGTCAAGTGCAGCAGGAGGCTGCCGGCGGGCGCACCGACCTCGGGGGGAGCGAGCAGGCGGTGCGCACCCTGGGTACCGTGGGGACGGCGGACGAAATCGCGGGACTCGAACTGGCCCTTTCCGGCGCAGGCGCCGAGGGACAGGGGCGCCGGGTCCGGCTGGATCAGGTGGCGACCGTCAGTGATACGGTGGCCGAAGCCCGCGCTGCCGCCTATCTGGATGGCCGATCGGTCGTTGGCTTTGAAGTCGCGCGCAGCCGCGGCGAGAGCGAAGTCGCGGTGGGGGCGGCGGTCCGGGCAGCGCTCGAAGAGCTCAAGGCCCGCTATCCGGACATCGAACTGACCCAGGCGTTCGACTTTGTCACGCCCGTGCAGGAAGAGTACGACGGTTCCTTGCTGATGCTCTACGAAGGCGCCATTTTGGCCGTCCTGGTGGTGTGGCTGTTCCTGCGCGACTGGCGTGCCACCCTGGTGTCGGCGGTGGCGCTGCCGATGTCCGTGATTCCGGCCTTCATCGGCATGTATCTGCTCGGGTTCTCCGTCAACGTGGTCACGCTGCTGGCGCTGTCGCTGGTGGTCGGCATTCTGGTGGACGACGCCATCGTCGAGGTGGAAAACATCGTGCGGCACCTGCGCATGGGCAAGACGCCCTACCAGGCGGCCATGGAGGCGGCAGACGAGATCGGCCTGGCGGTGATTGCGACCACCTTTACCCTGATTGCCGTGTTTCTGCCCACGGCCTTCATGAGCGGAGTGGCGGGCAAGTTTTTCAAGCAGTTCGGCTGGACCGCGTCGCTGGCGGTGTTTGCGTCGCTGGTCGTCGCCCGCATGCTGACACCCATGATGGCTGCCTATCTGCTCAAGCCCATCGTCGGCCAGCATGCCGATCCGCGCTGGATGCGCTGGTACATGCGCATGGCGGGCTGGTGCACCCGCCACCGGCTCGCAACCATTGTGCTGTCGCTGGCGTTCTTTGTCGGCTCGTTGGCGCTGATTCCGCTGCTGCCCACCGGCTTCATCCCGCCGGACGACAACTCGCAGACCCAGGTCTATCTGGAATTGCCGCCGGGCAGCTCGCTGCGCCAGACGGTGGACACGGCCGAACAGGCCCGCCAGTTGATCGTGAAGGTGCCGCATGTCCGAAGCGTGTACACCACCGTCGGAGGCGGCAGCGCCGGGGGCGATCCGTTTGCGATGTCCGGCGCCGCCGAGGTGCGCAAGGCGACGCTGACCATCCTGCTGGATGCGCGGGGTGAACGGCCGCGCAAGCAAGGCATCGAAAACCAGATCCGCACCGCGCTGGAGCCGCTGGCCGGAGTGCGCAGCAAGGTGGGCCTGGGGGGTTCGGGCGAAAAATACGTTCTGGTGCTGACCGGCGAAGACCCCCAGGCGCTGCAGACCGCCGCGCTGGCGGTGGAAAAAGACCTGCGCACCATTCCCGGCCTGGGCAGTTTGGCCTCCACGGCCAGTCTGATCCGGCCGGAAATCGCCGTGCGCCCCGACTTTGCCCGCGCCGCCGACCTGGGGGTGACCAGTGCCGCCATCGGCGAGACGCTGCGTGTGGCTACGCTGGGTGACTATGACGTGGCCCTGGCAAAACTGAACCTGTCGCAGCGGCAGGTGCCGGTGGTGGTGCGACTGGAGGACTCCGCCCGCAAGGATTTGTCGGTACTGGAGCGCCTGGCCGTGCCCGGCGCGCGTGGCCCGGTGATGCTGGGCCAGGTGGCGACACTGGAGATGACCGGCGGGCCGGCCGTCATCGACCGCTACGACCGCTCGCGCAACATCAACTTCGAGATCGAATTGTCCGGTTTGCCGCTGGGCGATGTGGTCAAGGCCACCCAGGAATTGCCCTCGATCCGCAACCTGCCGCCCGGCGTAAAGGTGGTCGAAGTGGGCGATGCCGAGGTGATGGGCGAGCTGTTTGCCAGTTTCGGCCTGGCCATGCTGACCGGGGTGCTGTGTATCTACATCGTGCTGGTGCTGCTGTTCAAGGCTTTCCTGCAACCGGTCACCATCCTGATGGCGCTGCCATTGTCACTGGGCGGCGCTTTTGTGGGACTGCTGCTCGCGGGCAAGAGCTTCTCCATGCCTTCGTTGATCGGTCTGATCATGCTGATGGGGGTGGCCACCAAGAATTCGATCTTGCTGGTGGAATACGCGATCGTCGCCCGGCGCGGGCACGACGGCCACGATGGCCAGCCCGCCGTGGCGCCGATGAGCCGGCGCGACGCGCTGCTGGACGCCTGCCACAAGCGCGCCCGTCCCATCATCATGACCACACTGGCCATGGGTGCGGGCATGCTGCCGATTGCCATCGGTTGGGGGGCGGCCGACGCCAGCTTCCGCTCGCCGATGGCGGTGGCGGTCATCGGCGGCCTGATAACTTCGACATTCCTGAGTCTGCTGGTGATACCGGCGGTGTTCACCTATGTCGATGATTTCGCCCAACTCTGCCTGCGGCTGCTGCGGCGGTTGCGCGGCCGGCCCGTGAGTCCGGAGGTGAAGGCTGCCGGAGGCTGAGGAAAAAAAACCGGCCAATGGCCGGTGTCCACGCCCAGGGTGGGCGCACTGCGCGGGCGCCGCCAGGCTCTGTGGTCAGCGTACCAGCAGGACAGGGACTTGGCAGTGGGCCAGAACCTGCGTTGCCACGGAACCCATGACGAGGTTGCCCAGGGCGCTGTGTCCATGGGAGCCCATCACGACCAGGTCATAGCCACCACTGTCGGCCACCTTGGCGATGGTCTCGCCGGCATGACCAACCTTCCATTGGCTCTTGACCGTCATGTCATGGCGGGCAAGAAACTTGCAGACCGGGCCGAGGACCTTTTCTGCTTCTTCGGCGTGGTAGCCGTCGGCAATATCCTTGCCGACCGCCGCCCGGGCGCGGGGGGGCAGTGGCAATTGCACCGACAGCGCGGTGTATTCATTGCCAGGGCTCATCAAGGCCTCGTGGGTGGTCAGATAGGCCAGCATCTTCTTGGAGTACTTGCTGCCATCGACAGCCAGAAGAATCTTCATCGCATGCTCCGTGTGTGAAAAGAGATTTCCAGCCTAGTCTATCCGGCTTGACCCGAATTGCGATACGTACAGACCGCATGGGGAATTGCCTGGCGCGGCGAAACGGGCCGCCAACGCCGGGCGCCCGCACCGCCTGGCAGGCGGACGCCTGAGCCTCAACCGATCTGTACCGTCCGCTGAGGGCGAAAGGCAGCCTGCTCGCCTTTTTCGGCGTAACCGAGCGGATTGGCGACGACCCGGCACCGGCCGAGCCGATAGTCCGACGTGCAATGGAGGTGGCCATGCAGCCACAGGTCGGCGTACTGTGTCAGGGCGTCCAGGCTGTTGCAGAAGCCCGCCGTTCCTGGAGTCATGCCATAACGCGGGTCTGCGCTGTGGAGGCTGGGCGCGAAGTGAGTGACAACTACTACAGGTTCCGCAGCCGGGACAGCCAGTGCGTGCCGCAGCCAGGACTGGCTGCGCAGTGCCTGTTCGCGGACCTGCTCGGCCAGAAAGGGTTTGCCCTGGCGGTGCGTTCCCGTCGTTTGCAGGTAGTAGTTGGCGGCGCGCATGGCTTTGTCGCGCCCGCTCTTGCCGGGGGCGCGGCCGTGGTCCGGACGATTGTCGAGCGCGTCGAAGTTGCTCCATAGCGTGGTGCCGATGAAACGCACCCCGCCGAAATACAGGGTTTGCTGCTCCAGCCAATGGATTCCCAGGGTGTGGCAGCTGTCCTGAAGCCGCTGGTGTGCCTCGTCGAAATCCAGTCCATCGTACTCATGGTTGCCGGGAACAAACAGCACGGGGCACGGCCAGCCCTCGGCGGGTGAAAAACGGCCCAGTCCGAAATGGGGATCGCCGAGGGTGGCCAGAGCCGACCCTTGCTGGTAGGAGCCGATGTCACCGGCGAGCACCAGCAGATCGGCGCCGGGTGCCGGCTCGGGTTTCCAGTCGGGCTGACACTCCAGGTGCAGATCCGACAGCAGCTGGATCGTCAGCGCCACGGGCGCAACGGCCGGTCAGCGAACGACCAGTACCGGCACATGGCTGGATGAGAGTACCGCCTGCGTGACCGAGCCCAGCATCACCGATTGCAGGCTGTTGTAGCCATGGGTACCCATGACAATCACATTGCATTGTTCACGGCGGGCAAAGTCGGTGATGACTTCGGCCGGCTTGCCCACCCGCATGGCCCGTACCGGCGAAGTTCCGAAGTGGCGGGCGAGGTCGTTGGCGGCTTCGTTGATGACACGGCCTGCCTCGGTGTACATGGGGCCGGTGACCTTGGCAGTCACATGCAGCAAGGTGTAATTGAAGTCATGGCGGAACCACAACTCGTTGGACGACACATAAGCCAGCATCTTGCGGGTGAAGGAACTACCGTCAACGGCGAGCAGGATATGCATGCTCCCGATTCTAGGGATTTTTCGTCATCAGATAGACAAATGAACCCGATGTTCACCGTCTTGACTGTGCGGTAATTCGTCAGATTTAGTACTTAATTGCTATTGTTTTTGAAAGCGCGGCGCCCCGACTCCAGAATCATCTGATGCAGCCAGGCGTGGCCGGCCGCATGGCGGACCCGCCGGTGCCACAGGGCTTCGACATGAACCGGGGGCACGTTCAGGGGCAATTCCCGCAGGCACAGCCGGGATGACGCGGCCAGGGTCTGCACGAAGTGTCGGGGCAACACGGTCAGCAGACGGGTCCGGGCAACCACCTGCCCGGCGGTAAAAAACTGGTTGACCGTGAGGACCACCCGACGCCGGCGGTCGATGGCCGCCAGCGCTTCGTCGACAAACCCCCAGGGCCGGCCCGAGAAACTGACCAGCAGGTGCCGCGCCTCGCAATAGGCGTCCAGCGTCAATGGTTCGCGGGCCAGCGGATGGTCTTCGCGCATGACACAGACATACTCGCCCTCATACAGACGCTGGTGTTCGAACGCCACGGCTTCACCCCCTTGCTCCCGTGCGGTCAGGTCCGCCAGGACGGCAGGAAAGTAGCCGATCGCCAGGTCTGCATGGCCCTCCTCAAGCCAGGACCGCGGGTCACGGGTGGTGAGCGGGAGGACCCGCAAGGCAACGCCCGGCGCGACCGCCTCCATGGTTTCGACCAGATCGGGAATCAGCTCGGCGGCCGTGGCATCGGCCATCGCCAGCACGAATGTTGTCTGCAGTTGCGCTGGCGACTCCTGATGCGGCGCGACCACGGCCTGCAGTTGCGCCAGGGCGTCGCGCACCCCCGGCCACATGGCCAGCGCCCGCGGCGTGGGCTCCAGGCCCTGTCCATGCCGTCGTACCAGATCGTCGCCCAGACTTTCCCTCAGCCGCCGCAACGCATTGCTCACCGCAGGCTGGGTCAATGCGAGGTTGCGTGCCGCCCGGGTGAGGCTGCGTTCGGCCATGATTTCATCAAAAACCCGCAGCAGGTTCAGGTCCAGGGTGCGAAAGTTGGGCGTCGAAACCACGGGTCTAGTCATTCACGTTGTGAATATGAATCATCATAGATCAAAAGTAGACCGAAATACGGGTTTACCCTAGGATGGCGGTGTGGACAAGTCTTCGTGATCCCCACAGTCCCGCAAGGAGGAAAACCATGAACCTGCCTCGTCTGGTATCCCGACCTGCCGTTGCGACGGCCGGTCCTGGCGCCGCGCCGTCGGTCGGCGCATCGGTCCGCCGCGAAACGGCATCGGTGCGTGCGCTGGCCGCTTTGTTGCTGGCTGCCATCGTGTCCTCGGTCCTGGTCGTGGCCGACATGCTGGTTGACGCCTGGGCAGATGGACACCTGCTGCTCGCCTGGGTCTCGCTGTGGATTGTGGCTTTTGCCGGCCTGGCATTGCTGGCGGGTACGGTCCGCCGGTTCTCCGAAAAGCTGATGGCCGAGATGGACGCCTGGGCGGCCCGGCGTGCCGAGCGTCGGGCCAGCGAGCGGCTGTGGGCCATTGCCCGTGCCGACGCGCGGGTCATGTCGGAACTGCAGGCGGCACTGCGCCGCGACGATGCAACGGTTTTTGTGGCCAGTCACCGCCCCACCGAAGGGGTATCGGTCAAGGGTCAACCCGTCTTGTGAGGTGACCGGCCGGCGTGGCGGCCGGTCAGCGCGGGCGTCGCGTCACCAGGGCGATGCCGGGAATGATCAGCGCGGCACCCATCGCATGATGCCAGCCCAGGGCTTCGCCCAAGACCCCCCAGGCCGCAAGCGCACCCCATAACGGTCCCATGTAGAGCGTGGCCGCGACGCGACTGGCGCCCAGAGCCTTTTGCACATGGCTGTAGGCCCAATAAGCACCGACCCCCGGAATCAGCGCCGCGGCGACCACCAATGCCAGCGCATCGATGGACCAGGCGCCACCGGCTCGTGAGCTCAGTTCCCAGAATGCGCCGGGGAGCAAGGTGACGACGCCACCCCAGGCGGTAACTGCCAGCCTGGCGGTTGACGACAAGGGACTGGGCCAGTGTTTGAGCAGCAGCGCATAGGCGGCCCAGGAGACCATGCAGGCCACAATCCAGCCGTCGCCGGCGACCCACTGCACCTCGCCCAAGGCGGTCCAACGGCCTTGGACGATGACATGGATCACGCCCGCGAGGGCCAGCACGACGCCGCAGGCCTGCCGGAGGCTGAAGCGCTCACCCAGCCAAAGCACGGCGCCCAGCGCGATCAGCACCGGCGACGCCGCGTAGATCAGCGCGATGTTCATCGCCGAGGTCGTCCGTGCACCCAGATAGACCCAGGCGCCGCAAATCAGCATGCCCAGCGCGCCCAGGACCAGATGTTCCCGCCACGCCGCGGCGACCAGTCGCCTGTGATTCCACAGTTCGCGGTGCGCCACGGCGGTCAATACCAGCGCCGCCAAGGCCCAGCGTCCGGCAGCCAGCAAGTGCGGTTCGATCACCCCGGGCGCCTTGCGGGCCACGATGTAGTTCACCGCCCACAGGGCGGGCGTCAGCCAGAGCAACACCAGCGCACCCCCCGGCCAGGCATTGGCGCGAGTCCGAATTGGGCCGGTCATGTCAAAAACAATAGCAGAAAACGACCTTATTACGCCGGGTATTGCCACATTTCATTCCAAACTCCCCAAAAAACAAAGCCCTGGCCAGGGCGCAGGGCGGGCAAGCAGCCGGGACGGCAGCCCTGAGGACAGGACCGCTGCGCCCGCCGCAGACGGGGCTCGGAGACTCAGGCCAGTTCCGCCAGGCGTTGTTCAAGTGCCGATTTGGTCTCGACCAACTCCTGGGGCAGGTGGTAGGCCAGCTGCTCGAAATGCGCGGTATGCAGCTTCAGTTCTTCGATCCAGGCGGCCTTGTCGATGGTGGTCACCGTTTTGAACTGTTCGGCGCTGAAGGCCAGGCCGGTCCAGTTCAGTTCGCCATACGCCGGGGCGACGCCGAACAGGGTCTCTTCACCGGTGGCCTGGCCTTCGATGCGGTCGATCATCCACTTGAGCACGCGCATGTTTTCGCCGTAGCCGGGCCAGACAAACTTTCCCGCTTCATCCTTGCGGAACCAGTTCACACAGAAGATCTTGGGCAGCGTGTGGCCCATCTCCTCCAGCTTGTGTTCCATGTCCAGCCAATGCTGGAAATAGTCGCTCATGTTGTAGCCACAGAACGGCAGCATGGCGAACGGATCGCGCCGCACCACGCCTTGCGCGCCGAAGGCGGCAGCCGTGGTCTCCGAGCCCATGGTGGCGGCCATGTAGACGCCCTCCATCCAGCTGCGCGCCTCGGTCACCAGCGGCACGGTGGTGGAGCGCCGGCCGCCGAAGATGAAGGCGTCGATGGCCACGCCATTGGGGTCGTCCCACTGGGCATCCAGCGCCGGGTTGTTGGTGGCGGCCACGGTGAAACGGGCATTGGGGTGCGCGGCCTTGGCGCCGGTTGCCTTGGCGATCTCCGGAGTCCAGTCCTTGCCCTGCCAGTCGATCAGGTGCTCGGGGAGTTTTCCCTGGTCCTTTTCCATGCCCTCCCACCATACGTCGCCGTCGTCGGTCAGCGCGACATTGGTGAAGATCACGTTCTTGTCCAGACTCGCCATGCAGTTGGGATTGGTGAGTGTGTTGGTGCCCGGGGCCACGCCGAAGTAGCCGGCCTCGGGGTTGATGGCGTACATCTTGCCGTCGGCATGGGGCTTGATCCAGGCGATGTCGTCACCGATGGTGGTGACCTTCCATCCTTCAAAGCCGGCCGGTGGTACCAGCATGGAGAAATTGGTCTTGCCGCAGGCGCTCGGGAAGGCCGCGGCCACGTGGTATTTCTTGCCAGCGGGGTTGGTCACGCCGAGGATCAGCATGTGCTCGGCCAGCCAGCCCTGGTCGCGGCCCATGGTGGAGGCGATGCGTAACGCCAGGCACTTTTTGCCCAGCAAGGCGTTTCCGCCGTAGCCGGAACCGTAAGACCAGATCTCGCGGGTCTCAGGGTAATGGACGATGTACTTGACCTTGGGATTGCACGGCCAGCTGGTGGTGTCTTTCTGGCCTGCGGCCAGGGGCGCCCCCACGGTGTGCATGCACGGCACAAAATCACCGTCGTCGCCCAGCACGTCGTAGACGGCCTTGCCCATGCGGGTCATGAGCTTCTGGTTGACGACCACATAGGCGCTGTCCGTCAGTTCGACACCAATATGGGCGATGTGGCTGCCCAGCGGACCCATGGAGAACGGCACCACATACATGGTGCGTCCGGCCATGCAGCCGTCGAACAGCGGCTGCAGCGTGGCGCGCATGTCTGCCGGCGCCATCCAGTTGTTGGTGGGGCCGGCGTCTTCCTTCTTTTCCGAACAGATGTAGGTGCGGTCTTCCACCCGGGCCACGTCCGACGGGTCGGACCAGGCCAGAAAGCTGCCCGGGCGCTTGGCCTCATCGAGTTTGCGGAAGGTACCCGCGTCCACCAGCTGCCGACACAGCCGGTCGTACTCTTCCTGGCTGCCATCGCACCAGACCACGGCAGCGGGCTTGCACAGCGCCACCATGTCGGCAACCCAGGCAATCAGACGCGCATGCTTGACGTAGGCCGGCGCACCGGTACCGAGGCCTTGCAGGACGGGAGAATTCATGAACAGCTCCTAAGTAAAAAAATCGTCGTTCCGCAAGCCACGCCTGAGGCAAGAACTTGGGGAATGACGACTCACCGGGCGACGTCAACCGATGCGCCCTGAACCGAACCACGTCGTAACCAGCTCGTAACCGGCCGGTAGCTGGACTCAGCGGGATGCCGATTTTATGAAGTACCGCGCCGACGCGCCTGACGAAATCCGGGTGAAATCGCCGAAACTTATGCAAAAGGTGCATAGGGTTATGCGCGAAGGAGCAGGCGCCGGTTCGTTCCCATCGGTCGCAAAACCCCTGCTTCAGACGCAGCGCGTGTTGAACCGGTGCAACACGGCCGTGACGGCGCACCTGCCATTCCCGGATGGAAGACGACAAGGAGCGCCCGGCCTCCGGAAACCGGGGCGGCGCGCAATCAGGAAGTCTGTCAGGGAGGGGGCCGGCGGGTCCACCGCAGCCGCAGGACGGCCAAAGTCCTGCCGGAGCCAGGTGAAAACGAACTCAAGGGAAGGTGCCAGGCCGGCGTCGGCGAGATCGCCGAAGACGATCCCGTAGCCGGTATCAGCCCATGAAAACGGCAATGAAAGCCAGCAGGAAAATCAGCACCCCGCCCAGTACCGGCAGAACCACCGGGATATGTTTGACCACCGCCTCAACGGGGTCCTGTTCGGTGGTGTGATCGGAGTGGGACGCGGGTGCGGACATGGGGATAACCTCACAAGTGAATCGGCGCGATTCTAATGGTCTTCCCGCACCGATGCACTCGGCCATCTACAGCAGGGCGTAGGTCACGCTGGCACGGCACACGCTCTTGCCGTCGCTGGCACCGCAGATGTCGATTTCGCCAAAGGCCAGAGACTTGCCGGCACGAATCACGGTGGCCGTCACCCGCGCCGGTTGGCCCACCAGAGGGCGCAGAAAGCTGGTATTCATCTGCACCGTCGTGCATGGCCGGAAGGCGCCGAAGTGCGCCATCAGGGCCAGCACCATCGCGGTGTCGGCCGCTGCCATCATGGCCTGTCCGCACAGTGTGCCGCCGACCCGGGCGAGATGTTCGCCCACCGGCAGGACCACCGAGACCGACGCGGGCGCGACCGCGTCGACACGAAGCTCCAGTGCCTGAACCCACGGTGCAAACAGCTCGGCCAGGGCCTGCTGCAGTGCCTCCCGACTGATCAATTCGGGCGAGTGTGCTGATGGGGTGTTCACTTCTGTTCCTCGGCATGGAGGCCGGCGGCCCGCAGCGCCGACAGCACGGTTTCGATGTGCGCGCGCCCGCGGGTCTGCAGCACGAGCTGGATCTCGACATTCTGCGCGGCCAAGGTGGTGAACGCCCGTTGGTGATGCACCTCATCGATGTTGGCCCCGGCATCGGCAACCACCCGGGTGATGGTCGCCAGCACGCCCGGGACGTCACGGGCGCTGACCCGAACCCGGGCCAGCCGCCCGGCCCGAACCATCCCCCGTTCGATGATCGAAGCCAGTAGCAAAGGATCAATGTTGCCACCACACAGCACGAGGCCCAATTTGCGGCCCTGAAACCGGGCAGGCTCGCGCAAGACCGCAGCCAGCGAAGCCGCCCCGGCACCTTCCACCAGGGTCTTTTCGATTTCGAGCAACATGACGATGGCCTGCTCGATATCGCCTTCGTCGACCAGCAACATGTCGTTGACGGTACGGCGGATGATTGCCTCGGTCAGGGTGCCCGGAGTGCCCACCGCGATACCCTCGGCAATGGTGCTGCCGCCACCGTCATGATGGGTACCCTTGAAAGCATCGAACATGGCCGGGTAGCGCCGGGTCT
Organism: Burkholderiaceae bacterium; assembly: GCA_016790575.1. Classification (GTDB taxonomy): domain Bacteria; phylum Pseudomonadota; class Gammaproteobacteria; order Burkholderiales; family Burkholderiaceae_C; genus JAEUOU01. The sequence goes on from JAEUOU010000029.1 coordinate 237,782, forward strand.
GCACCCCGACGATGTCGATATCCGGTCGCAGCGCGCGCGCCACCGTAGCCACGCCCGCCAACAAGCCACCGCCACCGACCGCAATGACCAGACAGTCCAGATCGGGGACCGCCTGCAGCATTTCCAGCCCTATCGTGCCTTGCCCGGAGATCACATCGGGGTCGTCGTAGGGGTGAACGAAGGTCAGGCCTTGCTCCCGGGCCATGGCCAACGCGTGGGAGCGCGCGTCTTCCAGGGTTTCGCCGGTCAGCACCACTTCGGCGCCGAAACCCCGGGTCCGCTCCACTTTTACGGCGGGCGTGAACTGTGGCATCACAATGACCGCGCGTACACCCAGCTTCTGGGCATGATAGGCAACCCCTTGCGCGTGGTTGCCGGCCGACATGGCAATCACCCCGGCAGTGCGCTCTGCCGCCGTCAGCTGGGCAAGCCGGTTGCAGGCACCGCGTTCCTTGAAGGATGCGGTGAATTGCAGGTTCTCGAATTTGAGGAAGACCTGTGCGCCGGTGATTTCGGACAGCGTTCGTGATTCGACGAACGGTGTCTCCAGAACCTGGCCGCTCAAGCGCTGCGCCGCAGCGCGAATGGTTTGAAGATCAATCATGAGCTGATTGTCGTGAGGAAATCCCCTGAACGGCCTGTGTTTTTCCCGCATCACCGTATTCCATCGACCGCAAGTCTGCGTTATGGTGAAGCCGCAAATGTTGCAGCTGGAGGCTTCACAATGGTCAAGCGCTCGGTATCCGTTTCAGCGCCCGTCGTCTCGCGAGAGCTCGGTGGCGCCGTCTGGCTATCGCCGGGTCTGGCACAAGCCCCGGTCATGGACCTCATGTGTTCGCAATTTGTGCTGACCCTGGCCGGCAAACAGGGCTCGAAATTCAACGTTCGCCGCGACCTCAACAGCCTGATGGCGCTCACCGCCCGGCACCTCGTCTGGCCGGAACCGGTATTGCAACGGCTGCGCGACTTCCTGGGCCGGCGCTGCCGCGACAACGACTTCTGGCGCCATCATGAACAGATGCCCATGGGGGAGTTTCTTGACCGTTATGGCGCCTGGCGCGGTCCCTACGAAGAGGGCACGCTGTTCTTTTATCTGGACGAATACGCCAAGGACAGTCCCCGGGACCTGCTGGCGGTGTTGACCGCCACGGGACGCTGGCTGACACACAACCTGAAAAAGCACTCCACCCTGGTGGAAAAGAACATCGACGAACTGGCCAAACTGCTGCAGCTGAACAAGGCCGAACGTGCCTTGTTGCTGTACGGCACGCTGGCACGTTACCAGCGCGATCTGCGCAGCATGCTGGTCGAGTTCAAGGTCAGCAACGCCCCCGAAGCCTACGCCGCGCTGGCCGAAGTGGCTGGGGTCAGCGCCGACGAAGTCGGCGATGCGCTGCGGGCGGGCTCACGACTGGAACGGATCGGGCTGGTCGAAAACCTGATTTCCGAGCACAACATCACCGATCTGGCTGACCTGATGAAGGTGAGCGAAAAGCTGCCGCCGGTGCTGATGCGCGAATACCGGGACCGCAGCGAACTGATGGCCGTGTTTACCCGGCCCGCAGCGACCACCCATCTGTCAACCACCGACTTCGATTTCATCGGCGAGGACGTCGCGGTGCTGGTGACCCTGTTGCGCCGGGCCATCGCCGAACAGGCGCAGGGCGTCAACGTGTTGCTCTACGGTCCGCCGGGAACCGGCAAGACCGAGTTGGCCAAGGTGCTTGCCCAGGCGGCGGGGGTGGCGCTGTTCGAGGTCGAGTATGCCGACCGGGACGGCAACAGCCTCTCGGGCCGTGACCGCTATCGGTCCATGCAGATCGCACAGGTGTTTCTGCGCGGCACCCATCAGGCCGCACTGCTTTTCGACGAAGTCGAAGACGTGTTTCCGCCGGTCAGCGTGGATGCCGCCGGCCTGATGGCACGCCACGAACAGCAGGCGCTGGCCGCGGCGGTCAGCCATTCGGTCAACGGCAAAGCCTGGGTCAACCAGATCCTGGAGAACAATCCGGTGCCCACCCTGTGGGTCACCAACCGCATCGAACAGATTGACCCGGCTTTCCGCCGCCGCTTTGCCTATCACCTGGAACTGCGCTCGCCGCCACCGGGCGCTCGGGAGGCCCTGGTGCGCCGAACGCTGGAGGGCGTCGTCGTCAGCGAGCCCTTTGTCGCCCGCCTGACGGCACGCAAGGGGTTGACCCCGGCCCAGATTCGCACTGCGGTGCGCTTCGCGGGGCTGGCCACGGCAGCGGCCGAACCGGACGGCGAAGCATTCGAGTCGCTGATCGAGCGGCAACTGCGCAACGCCGACGCGGCGCTGGGTACGGCCGTGGAGCAAGCCGCCGGCCGCCCCACCGTGACCACCTGGGACCTATCCATGCTGAACGTGGAAACCCGTTTCGAGTTGCCACGGGTCGTGGAAGCTTTGCGGGCGCGGGGTCACGGAACCCTGTGTTTCTACGGGCCGCCTGGCACGGGCAAGACCGCGCTGGGTGAGCACATTGCCCGCGCGCTGGGGCGACCGCTGATGGTGCGCAAGGCCAGCGATCTGGTCAGCAAGTTTGTCGGGGAGACCGAACAGAATCTGGCCGCAATGTTCCGCGACGCAGAAGCTGAAAAAGCGGTGCTGTTGCTCGACGAAGCCGACAGTTACCTGCAGGACCGCCGGGGCGCCCAGCGGACCTATGAAGTCACCGAGGTCAATGAAATGCTGCAGCAGATGGAGCGCTTTGCCGGTATCTTCATCTGCACCACCAACCTGCTTGACCGTATCGACCAGGCGGCGTTGCGGCGCTTTGCGTTCAAGATCAGGTTCCGGCCGCTGACGGCAGTTCAGCGCGAGCGGATGTTCGTCACCGAGGCCCTTGGCGGTGAGGCAACGGCCCTCACGGCCGCCTGGCAGGCGCGCCTGGCCCGGCTGGAGCAACTCTGCCCGGGCGACTTCGCCGCCGTGAAACGCCAGACCGACATCCTGGCCGTCGATTTCAGCCCCGAAGAGTTCCTGGAGCAGCTCGAAGCCGAGCACCGCATCAAACCCGAGGTGCGGGAAGAGCGTTCGATCGGCTTTTTGCAATGAAAATGGCCATTACCCATCGTGAAATGGTCATTATTTGCTATGAATCTGGAAGTTCTTCGACGGCCGGCACAAGACCGCTTCCCGCCCCGCACACCCGCAGCACGTCGCTGCCATAGCGTTCGAGCTTGGCGGTGCCGATGCCGCTGATGCCCTGCAGGTCGTCCAGCGTGGCGGGCTGCCGGGCGGCGACGGCGGCCAGGGTGGCGTCGTGGAAGATCACGTAGGCGGGCAGGTTGTGTTCGCGGGCCACGGCGGCGCGCCAGTCTTTCAGCGCGGCAAAGCGGGCCTGGCCGGCGGCGTCGAGCTCGGCGGCGGCCACCGGGGCGGCGCGGCTGCCGCGGCTGGTGCGACCGCGCGCCGCACCGGCGGCCGGTGCCGGGGCCGACACCGATTCGCGCAGCCGCACCGGCTGCTCGCCGCGCAGCACGGCGCGGGAGGCGTCGGTCAGCACCAGGGTGTCGAAGCCCTGGCCGCTGGACAGCAGCACCTTGTGCAGGCCCAGCGCGCCGGTGGCCAGCAGCTGGCGCAGCACGGCGCGCAGCTGGGTTTCGCTGAACGCCGCGCCGATGCCGAAAGTGGACAGGCTGTCGTGGCCGAACTGCGTCACTTTCTCGGTCGTCTTGCCGCGCAGGATGTCCATGATGTGGCCGGCGCCGAAGCTGATGCCGCTGGCCTGCTGCACCCGGTAGATGGTGGACAGCAGCATGCGCGCGGCCTCGGTGCCGTCCCAGGTCTGGGGTGGCGAGAGGCAGTTGTCGCAGTTGTGGCAGCGGGTCGCCAGGCCCGGCAGGGGCGTGTCGTCGTGGTCCCGCGCCGGGGTGCCCGCGTCCCGGCCGGGTCCGGTGGCGCCCGACGGCTCCCGATAGGCTTCGCCGAAGTAGCCCAGCAGCCGCACCCGCCGGCAGTCGGTGGCTTCGGCCAGTGCCAGCAGGGCTTCGAGCTTGCCGCGCATCACCTGCTTGAATTCGTCGGCGGCCGGGCTTTCGTCGATCATGCGGCGCTGGTTTACCACGTCCTGCAGGCCGTAGGCCATCCAGGCGTCGGCAGGAAGGCCGTCGCGGCCGGCGCGGCCGGTCTCCTGGTAATAGCCCTCGATGTTCTTGGGCATGTCCACGTGGGCGACAAAACGCACGTCGGGCTTGTCGATGCCCATGCCGAAAGCGATGGTGGCCACCATCACCAGGCCGTCTTCGCGCAGGAAGCGGTCCTGGTGGGTCTGGCGCACCGCGGCGTCCAGCCCGGCGTGGTAGGGCAGCGCGGGCACGCCGGCCTCGCACAGCGCCTGCGCCAGGTCTTCCACCTTGCGGCGCGACTGGCAGTAGACGATGCCGGCCTCGCCCGGGTGCTCGCGCTGGATGAAGCGCAGCAGCTGGGTGGTGGCGTCTCTTTTCTCGACGATGGCGTAGCGGATGTTGGGCCGGTCGAAGCTGCTGACAAAGGGGCGGGCGTCCTCCAGCTGCAGGCGCTCGACGATGTCGGCCCGCGTGAGCGCGTCCGCCGTGGCCGTGAGCGCGATGCGGGGCACACCGGCGTAGCGCTCGTGCAGCACCGTCAGGCCGCGGTATTCGGGCCGGAAGTCGTGGCCCCACTGGCTGACGCAATGCGCCTCGTCGATGGCGAACAGCGACAGCAGGCCACGTTCGTGCAGCGAATCGAGCTGGGCCAGGAAGCGCGGCGTGGTCACCCGCTCGGGGGCGGCGTACAGCAGCGTGACACTGCCCTGCAGCAGGCGGCGCTCCACCTGCGCGGCGGCCTCGGCGTCCAGGGTGGAGTTGAGGAAGGCGGCGTCCACACCGGCCTCGTGCAGCGCGCCGACCTGGTCGTGCATCAGCGCGATCAGCGGCGAAACCACCACGGTGACGCCGTGCCCCGCCCGCTGGCGGGCAATGGCCGGGATCTGGTAGCACAGGCTCTTGCCGCCGCCGGTGGGCATCAGCACCAGCGCGTCGCCGCCGCCGGTGACATGGTCGATGATGGCTTCCTGCGGGCCGCGAAAGGCGGCGTAGCCGAAAACGTCACGCAGGATGGACAGGGGCATCAGGTCGGACACTACGAAAAAAAGAGCAGACAATCACCTTTTGGCGCTGGGTAACGGCCAAAAAAGGCATGAAAAATCCGTCGCCGCCTACATCTGCTCCCACGGCAGGCCGTCGTGGCGCCAGCCGTTGAGCGTGGAGCGCTGAAACCGGTCGTCCAGGTCGCCCTCAAAGCCATGCACCACATGGGCCACGTCGGTGAACCCGGCGGCCTCCAGCGCCAGGCCCGCGTCCACGGTGCGTTTGCCGCTGCGGCAGATCAGCAAGACCGGGCGCGTGGGGGTGCCGGCCTCGCGCAGCACGGCGGCGGCGAAGGCCTGCGGGTTGGGGGTGAGGTCCGGGTATTCGTACCAGGGAACGTTTTCGACCCCGGGCGGGCGGCCGACGTACAGCGACTCGATTTCCATGCGCACGTCGACAAACAGGGTATCGGGCTGGCGCTGCAGCAGGTCCCAGGCTTCTTGGGGGAGCAGGTTCTTCATGGGGGGCTATTGTCCGGCCAAAGCGGCGCGGCAAAGACCCGGGCCGGTGCCCGCCGGGCGCCGCTTCCTACAATCGGAGCCCATGAAGCCGCTTGTCTACACCCGCGCCCGGGCGCTGCCCGACCTCCTGCAACGCCGCATCGTCATCCTGGACGGCGCCATGGGCACGATGATCCAGCGCTTCAAACTCAATGAAGCCCAGTACCGGGGCGAGGGCTACCACGGCCCGGACGGCGCCGGTGACCGGTTCAGGGACTTCCCGAAAGATGTCAAGGGCAACAACGAGCTGCTGTCGCTGACGCGCCCGGACGTGATCCGCGACATCCACGAGGCCTATCTGGCGGCGGGCGCCGACCTGATCGAGACCAACACCTTCGGCGCCACCACCATCGCCCAGGCCGACTACGACATGGCGCACCTGGCGCGCGAGATGAACCTGGCGTCCGCCCGGCTGGCGCGCCAGGCCTGCGACAAGTTCAGCACCCCGGATCACCCGCGCTTTGTGGCCGGGGCGCTGGGCCCGACGCCCAAGACCGCCAGCATCAGCCCGGACGTGAACGACCCCGGCGCGCGCAACGTGAGCTTCGAAGAGCTGCGCGCCGCCTATTATGAACAGGTGCAGGCGCTGGTGGAAGGCGGCGCCGATGTGCTGCTGGTGGAGACGATTTTCGACACGCTCAACGCCAAGGCGGCCCTGTTTGCCATCGACGAATACTTCGAGCAGTCCGGCGAATGCCTGCCCATCCTGATCAGCGGCACCGTGACCGACGCGTCGGGCCGCATCCTCAGCGGCCAGACCGTGACGGCGTTCTGGCACAGCGTGCGCCACGCCCGCCCGCTGGCGGTGGGGCTGAACTGCGCCCTGGGCGCCACGCTGATGCGCCCCTACATCCAGGAGCTGGCCAAGGCGGCGCCCGACACCTTCATCAGCTGCTACCCCAACGCCGGGCTGCCCAACCCGATGAGCGACACCGGCTTTGACGAAACGCCGGACGTCACCAGCCGGCTGATCCGCGAATTCGCCGCCGAGGGGCTGGTGAACATCGTGGGCGGCTGCTGCGGCACCACGCCGGCGCACATCGGGGCGATTCATGACGCGGTGCGGCCATTGGCCGCCCGGGGCCTGGGGTCAGGGGTTTTCTACAGGGAGGCGACCGCAGCCTGAGCGCGGAGCCCTGAGGCCCTGGCGGCTGGGAATGCCATCACGGTGAAGGCTGCGGATCAGGCGGGACCGATGCAGCGCAACAGCGCGAGCGCGCCGAGATCGCGACTGAGCTGCGCATCGCTCAGCCCGGTCAGCTCACGCAGCTCCCGGAAGGTGCGTGACTGACCCGTCAGCAGGCGCATCAGCTTGCCATGCCGGCCGGCCACATGGGCACGGTCAAGTTCGGGCTTGGCCCGCAAGCGCAGTGGCAGCAGCCGGTAGTGACGCGGCAAGGTTTCGGCACCCTGGCGTCCGAACAGGGCGAACCGCCACAAAGCCACATCGCGGTGAATGGTGCGGTAGCCCGGCGGTGCGGCCGCGGCGGCGGCGGGGCGGGGTGTGAGCTTGAGGTGTTCCAGATGCTCCCAGGCACAGCCCGGGCGCACACTGAGGCGTCCCGTGGGCACACAGGCCACAGCGATCAGAGTGCTATCGGGACCGTTGACGTGAAAGCAAGGCGATTGATCCAGACGCTCGCCAGCGTGCCACAGCAGCCGTCCGATCGCCGAATCCACTTCAATCTCCGACGCGACAGGCCCGTGAGGCACCGAAATTTCTTCGGCGGGCTTCTCAGCCATCAGGTAGGAGCTGACCGGGATGTCACTCATTTCAGCCAGCTCGGCGTCAATGCGGCGGCGCAGCTCCATGCGGCTATCGTTTCCGACGTCGGATTGTGCTCGTTCCATGGCGTCGCGGGCGACCTGAAGCGAAATAGATAAAAAAGTGGTCCTTTATTCTGACGGCAAAATCCGAAGCGGTCAATGCGTTACTCTTCGGTTCAAAATCGCAACAGAACGGAAACCGGCCCGACTGGCTGCCAGCCAACGCGGGGTCAGCTAAAATTTCGCGTTTCCAAGGAGCGTTGCAGCACCAGCCCGGCCCCGGGACGGTGTCAGGCTTGGACCCCGTTTCCGGGATGCAACGACGCTCACCTGTTCGGCCTTTTCCCAGGTGAGACCCATGCCCGATCCCTTTGCCCTTGGCGCGGCTGTTGCCACGCCGGCCATCCCGCCCATGAAACTGTCCGGCCTGGAGCCGGTGCGCATCGGCGACGGTAGCCTGTTCGTCAACGTCGGCGAACGCACCAATGTCACCGGCTCCAAGGCTTTTGCCCGCATGATCCTCAACGGCGAGTTCGAGCAGGCGCTGGCCGTGGCACGCCAGCAAGTGGAGAACGGCGCGCAGGTGATCGACATCAACATGGACGAGGCCATGCTCGACAGCCAGGCGGCCATGGTGCGATTCCTGAACCTGATCGCCGGTGAGCCCGACGTGGCCCGCGTACCGATCATGGTGGACAGCTCCAAGTGGAGCGTCATTGAAGCCGGCCTGCGCTGCATCCAGGGCAAGGGCATCGTCAACTCGATCAGCATGAAAGAGGGGGTGGCGGAGTTCAAGCGCCAGGCCCGGCTGGTCAAACGCTACGGGGCCGCCGCTGTGGTGATGGCCTTCGACGAAAAAGGGCAGGCCGACACCTTTGCCCGCAAGATCGAAATCTGCGAGCGCGCCTACCGCATCCTGGTCGACGAGGTGAACTTCCCGCCCGAGGACATCATCTTCGACCCCAACATCTTCGCCATCGCCACCGGCATCGAAGAACACAACAACTACGCGGTGGACTTCATCGAGGCCACGCGCTGGATCAAGCAGCACCTGCCGGGTGCCAAGGTGTCGGGCGGCGTGTCCAACGTGAGCTTTTCCTTCCGCGGCAACGACCCGGTTCGCGAGGCGATCCACACGGTGTTCCTGTACCACGCGATCCAGGCCGGCATGGACATGGGCATCGTCAACGCGGGCATGGTCGGTGTGTATGACGATCTGGAGCCGACACTGCGCGAGCGCGTCGAAGACGTGGTGCTGAACCGCCGCCCGGATGCGGGCGAACGTCTGGTCGAGATTGCCGAAACCGCCCGCAGTGGCGCCAAGGATGAGAGCAAGAAGCTCGAGTGGCGTGGCACGCCCGAATCTCCCCGGACCGTGGCCGAGCGACTTTCCCATGCCCTGGTGCATGGCATCACGGACTTCATCAACGACGACACCGAAGAGGCTTACCGCGCCATTCTGGCGAAAGGCGGGCGACCGCTGCACGTCATCGAAGGCCCGCTGATGGACGGCATGAACGTCGTCGGTGACCTGTTCGGCCAAGGCAAGATGTTCCTGCCACAGGTCGTCAAGTCGGCCCGCGTGATGAAGCAGGCCGTGGCGCACCTGCTGCCCTACATCGAAGAAGAAAAGCGCCAGCAAGCCAGCGCCGGAGAAGACGTCAAGGCCAAGGGCAAGATCGTGATGGCCACCGTCAAGGGCGACGTACACGACATCGGCAAGAACATTGTCACCGTGGTGTTGCAGTGCAACAACTTCGAGGTGGTGAACATGGGGGTCATGGTGCCGGCCCATGAGATCCTGGCCAAGGCGAAAGAAGAAGGTGCGGACATCATCGGCCTGTCCGGCCTGATCACGCCCAGCCTGGAGGAGATGCAATATGTGGCCGGCGAAATGCAGAAAGACGAGTATTTCCGCGCCCGCCAGATGCCGCTGCTGATCGGTGGCGCCACCACCAGCCGCGTACATACCGCCGTCAAGATCGCGCCGCACTACGATGGCCCGGTGGTTTACGTCCCGGACGCCTCGCGCAGCGTGGGTGTGGCGCAGGGGCTGTTGTCCGAGCAGGCGGCAAGCTACATCGCCGAGCTCAACGCCGATTACGAACGTGTGCGCACCCAGCATGCCAGCAAGAAACCGGTCGTGTTGTGGCCGCTGGAGAAAGCCCGTGCCAACAAGACGCCGATCGACTGGACCGGTTACCAGCCGCCGAAGCCGAAGTTCACCGGCAAACGCGTTTTCAGGAACTTCGATCTGGCGGAACTGGCGAAATACATCGACTGGAGCCCGTTCTTCCAGACCTGGGACCTGGCCGGCCCCTACCCGGAGATCCTGCAGGATGAGGTGGTCGGCGAACAGGCACGCCGGGTGTTTGCCGACGGTCAGGCGATGCTGCAGCGCCTGATCGACGGCCGGTGGCTCAGCGCCAGCGCGGTGATCGGCCTGTATCCGGCCAACACGGTAAGCGACGACGACATCGAGTTGTACACCGACGAGACACGCAGCCAGGTAGCGCTGACCTGGCACGGCCTGCGCCAGCAGACCGAAAAGCACGAGATCGACGGCGTGATGCGCCCGAGCCGCTGCCTGGCCGACTTTGTGGCGCCGAAGGGCGTCGCCGACGACTACGTCGGCGTGTTCGCCGTGACGGCGGGGCTGGGCGTGGAGAAGAGGGAGCAGGCCTTCATTGATGCGCACGACGACTACTCCGCGATCATGCTCAAGGCGCTGGCCGACCGGCTGGCCGAGGCCTTTGCCGAATGCCTGCACCACCGCGTTCGCACGGATCTGTGGGGCTATGCGCCACAGGAGGCACTCTCGAACACCGAGATGATTGCGGAAAAGTACACCGGCATCCGCCCGGCGCCGGGCTACCCCGCCTGCCCGGACCACAGCGTGAAACGCGCGATGTTCGAATTGCTGCAGTGCGGCGACATCGGCATGGGGCTGACCGAAAGCCTGGCCATGACGCCTGCTGCAAGCGTCAGCGGTTTCATGCTGAGCCACCCGCAGAGTACCTACTTCAATGTGGGCAAGATCGGGGACGATCAGGTGGACGATCTGGCAAAGCGTCAGGGGCTCTCTGCGGATGACCTGCGGCGAAAGTTGGCGCCGAGCCTGTGAACGAGCAAAAGCGGCAAACGGAGCGGCTCAGTTGACTTGTTTCAGCGCGCGCCGGTATTGAATGGCTTCAGCAAGGTGAACCACTTCAGTGGTGTTGCTGCCGGCCAGATCGGCAATGGTGCGCGCGACTTTGAGCGCTCGATGGGTTCCGCGGCTGCTCCAGCCCAGTCGGTCGGCTGCTGCGCGAAGGAAATCTGCGGCCGGGGCGGCCAGCTTGACCTGGTGGTCGATTTCGAGCCCCTGCAACGCCTGGTTGGGTTTTCCCTGGCGCTCGATCGCATGGGATCGGGCTTGCGCACAGCGGGCCCTGAGCGCCGCGGTGCCATCACCACTGGCGGTGTGCAGCAGGTCGGCAGCTGCGACGGAGGGGACTTCGACATGGAGATCGATGCGATCCATCAACGGACCAGAAAGGCGACCCTGGTATCGGACCACCTGATCCGGTGTGCAGCGGCAAACCCGAAGGTTCGACCCCAGATAGCCGCATGGACAGGGATTCATCGCGGCGATCAGCTGGAAACGCGCGGGAAACTCGCTGCGGCGGGCAGCCCGGGAGATGGAAATGACGCCGGTCTCCAGGGGTTCGCGAAGTGCCTCCAATGCCGATCGCGGGAACTCCGGCAGTTCGTCCAGAAAAAGTACGCCCTGATGGGCCATCGAGATTTCCCCGGGCCTCGGGGGTGAGCCACCACCGACCAGGGCGACTGCGCTGGCCGTGTGATGGGGTGCGGCCAGTGGTCGGTGGGCCCATCGGCGGACATCAAAGCGCCCGCTGACACTGGCGATGGCGGCACACTCCATGGCTTCGTCCGTGGTCATCGGCGGGAGCAGGCCATTGAAGCGCTGGGCCAACATCGATTTTCCCGAACCGGGCGGGCCGACCAGCAGCACACTGTGTCCGCCCGCCGCAGCGATCTCCAGCGCACGTTTGGCGGCCGCCTGGCCTTTGACGTCGGCCATGTCGGGGTATTGCGGCTCCGAGGCAGCGGCAGGCGCGGTGACGGCAGACCATCCGGTCGACGACGTCATCGCAGCCGAATCTGTCGTGGCAACAGGGCTGAGGCTGGCGACCACATCCAGCAGGTGGTTGGCGCGAAAGACCGTTGCGCCGGGCGCGATGGCGGCCTCCTCGGCGCTGATCGGCGGCAAGACGAGTTTTGACGGGCATTGGCGCCGTGCCAGGTCCAGACTCATGGCCAGCGCACCGCGGATGGGCCGCAAGGCCCCAGTCAGGGAAAGCTCGCCTGCGAACTCCAGGCCAGGCAGGCGCGACACATCAATCTGGCCCGATGCCGCGAGTATCCCGAGGGCGATGGGCAAGTCAAAGCGACCGGAATCTTTGGGCAGGTCGGCCGGCGCCAGGTTGACCGTGATCCGTCGATTGCTCGGAAACTCCAGTCCGCTGTTCAGAACCGCCGATCGCACCCTCTCACGGGCCTCACGAACTTCGATGTCGGCCAACCCGACCAGGGTGAAACTGGGAAGTCCGTTGGCCAGATGCACCTCCACCGTGACGGCAACCGCCTCCAGGCCGACCATGGCACGGCTTTGCACCAATGCAATGCTCATCGAAGGATCCTCCCGTTGTGGTGCACACGGGGGTAGCGTATTCCTTCTGGCGTGCACCACTCAGGTGCATACTGGTTTTTCATACAGATATCGTAGCGGATCTTCCGCAGGGAAGGCAAGGGCATGTTGCCCGCGCGGGGTGAAAGCAGGGTGAACTTCTTGGCACGGTCTGTGCTTGAAGCGGGTGTCCTTTTCACCAGACCGGAGTTCATCATGAAACCATTCGCGCAATCTGCATTGATCCTTGTTGCCGCAGCGTTCGGCACGTCGGCATTCGCCCAGGCGAAAGCACCCGAGCCGGACTACACGGTTTCTTTCAACGCCGGTGCAGTCACCGACTACCGGTATCGCGGCATTTCCCAGTCCCGTCTCAAGCCGGCCTTGCAGGGTGGCGTGGATTTCTCGCACAAGAGCGGCGTCTACCTCGGTGCGTGGGGCTCCACGATCAAGTGGATCAAGGACGGTGGTGGCGACGCCAACCTGGAACTGGATCTCTACGGCGGATACAAAGGCTCGGTGGGTGACATCGGCTATGACGTGGGTTTGCTGCGCTACCAGTACCCCAGCCACAAGCTGGCGGTGAGCCCCAATACCACCGAACTGTATGGCGCCGTGACTTTCGGTCCCGCGACGCTGAAGTATTCGCATGCTACAACCAACCTGTTCGGTTTTGCCAACAGCAAGAACAGCTCCTATCTTGACCTGAGCGCGACCTTCGACATGGGCGACGGTTGGACGGTGACGCCCCATATCGGGCACCAGAAAGTCAAGAACAACGGCGCCTTCTCCTACACCGACTACTCGGTAACGGTGGGCAAAGACCTGGGTAATGGCCTGTCCGCCAGTGCCATGGTGGTTGGGACCGACGCCTCCAAGACCCTGTATGTCACGCCGGCCGGCAAATTCACTGGCAAAGCGGGCCTGGTTCTCGGCGTGAAGTACAGCTTCTGAAGACCGGATGCTCCTGAGGAGAAATCATGAAACTGGTAACAGCCATCATCAAGCCGTTCAAGCTCGACGAGGTCCGCGAGGCATTGTCGGCGATCGGCGTGCAGGGCATCACGGTCACTGAGGTCAAGGGTTTCGGTCGCCAGAAAGGCCACACCGAGCTCTACCGAGGAGCCGAGTATGTTGTCGACTTCTTGCCCAAGGTCAAGATCGAAGCGGCCATTGCCGACGACCTCGTCGAACGGGTGATCGAAGCCATCGAAGGGGCCGCTCGTACCGGCAAGATCGGTGACGGAAAGATCTTTGTTTACGACGTCGAGCAGGTTGTTCGCATCCGTACCGGCGAGACCGGCAAGGAGGCGCTGTGAGCGCCCGCAACCCGTAAGAGGAAACCGAAATGAAAAAACTACTTGCTTCCTTTGCGCTGGGACTGGGTCTCTTGATGGGCGCTCACGCCGTCATGGCCCAGACACCGGCCTCCGCGCCAGCCGCCGCCGCCGCGCCTGCCGAGGCCAAACCGGCTGACGCTGCTGCCCCGGCGGCTGCGGTCGCTGCGGCGCCCGCCGCTGCCGCAGCCGCAGCTCCTGCCCCGGCTGCTGCAGCGGCCCCCGCACCGGTGCCGAACAAGGGCGATACCGCCTGGATGATGGTCGCCACATTGTTGGTGATCTTGATGACCGTCCCCGGACTGGCGCTGTTCTATGGCGGTCTGGTCCGCAGCAAGAACATGCTGTCGGTGCTGATGCAGGTGATGGTGACCTTCTCGCTGATCGTTGTGCTGTGGTTCATTTATGGCTACAGCCTGGCGTTTACCGAAGGCAATCAGTTCATCGGCGGTTTTGACCGGCTGTTCATGAACGGCATCTGGGACAACGCGGCGGGCACCTTTGCCAACGCGGCAACTTTCAGCAAAGGCGTAGTGATTCCCGAGATCGTCTTCGCCGCCTTCCAGGCCACGTTTGCCGGTATCACTTGCGCGCTGATCGTCGGGGCTTTCGCCGAGCGCATCAAGTTCTCCGCCGTGCTTCTCTTCATGGTGATCTGGTTCACCTTCAGCTACCTGCCGATGGCGCACATGGTCTGGTTCTGGATGGGCCCGGATGCCTACACGGGCAAGGAAGTGGTTGACGCCATGAACGCCAAGGCCGGCCTGATCTGGCAGCACGGCGCGCTGGACTTCGCCGGTGGAACCGTGGTGCACATCAACGCGGCAGTCGCCGGTCTGGTGGGTGCCTTCATGGTGGGCAAACGCATCGGTTACGGCCGCGAAGCCATGGCGCCGCACAGCCTGACCCTGACCATGGTGGGCGCCTCACTGCTGTGGGTGGGCTGGTTCGGTTTCAATGCCGGCTCAGCGCTCGAAGCGAACGGTTTTGCCGCCCTGGCTTTTGTCAACACCTTTGGCGCTACCGCTGCCGCCGTGCTGGCCTGGTGTATCGGCGAAGCGCTGATGCGGGGCAAGGCCTCGATGCTGGGTGCGGCTTCCGGTGCGGTGGCGGGCCTGGTGGCCATTACGCCGGCCGCCGGCAACGTCGGCATCGGCGGCGCATTGGTGATCGGTTTCATCGCCGGCTTCGCCTGCCTCTGGGGTGTGAATGGGCTCAAGAAGATGCTGGGCGCGGACGACTCGCTCGACGTGTTTGGCGTCCACGGTGTCGGCGGCATCGTCGGCGCGCTGCTGACTGGCGTGTTCAACAGCCCGGCGCTGGGTGGTCCGAGCCTGGTGGGCGACTGGGTCACCGCCTCCATGGTGAGTGCGGCCGACTATTCGATCGCCAACCAGGTCTGGGTCCAGTTCAAGGGCGTGCTGATCACCATCGTGTGGTCTGGCGTCGTGTCCTTCGTGGCCTACAAGATCGTCGACCTGACCATCGGCCTGCGTGTCTCGGAAGAAGACGAGCGCGAAGGCCTGGACATCACTTCGCACGGCGAAACGGCCTACGGTCGTTGACCCACCGGTCGCGGCGAGCACCGCCGCGACCTGCTTCTTTTCATTGCGTGTCTTTTCCTTGGATCTTTGGCCCACCTCGGTGGGCCATTTTTTTCGCCATCACCGCGGCAGACCTGCAGCGCGGTGGAAATTTGAACAAAAAGTGACGATACCCAGCGTTAAAAGGTCACTTTCTGCTATTGTTTTCAAACGATGTCGCGCCGCACCGATCACCGCCGATTGCCGACCGACCCGGGCATGGGCGAAAAAACCCGCATACCGGGCCTGCAAAAAATTCAGTATCGGAAATGCAGTGGCGGTTTACGATGCGCCCCATGCACGATGCTGTCCTACTCCAATTGATTGACACCGTCCGCGCAGCCGCCGGACGCGGGACGCCGTTGCGCATCCGTGGCGGTGGCACCAAGGACTTTCTGGGCCAACTCCCGGTGGGCGAGCTGCTGCACATGGGTGCGCTGGCCGGCATCGTGTCCTATGAACCCAGCGAACTGGTGGTGACGGTGCGCGCCGGCACACCCTTGTCAGAACTGGAAGCCACACTGGCGGCGCAGGGCCAGTGCCTTGCGTTCGAGCCGCCGCGCTTTGGCGCTGACGGCACCGTGGGGGGGATGGTGGCGTCCGGCCTGTCGGGGCCGGCGCGGGCGAGTGTCGGCGCGGTGCGGGACTATGTGCTGGGCGTGACACTGGTCAATGGCCGTGGCGAGCTGCTGACGTTCGGCGGCCAGGTCATGAAAAATGTGGCCGGTTACGACCTATCCCGTCTGATGGCCGGTGCCATGGGCACCTTGGGTGTGGTGGTCGAGGTCAGCCTCAAGGTGCTGCCAGTCGCACCCGCGGAGGCGACGCTGCGGTTCGAGGCGAGCCAGGCGGAGGCTTTGAGGCGCCTTGCCGCCTGGGGCGGCCAGCCGCTGCCGCTGAATGCCAGCTACTGGGTCGATGAGCCCGCAGGCCATGGCACCCTCTCGGTGCGCCTGCGTGGTGCCGTGGCTGCCGTGGACGCGGCCTGCCGCACCATGGGCGGGGAGCGCCAGCCCGGCAATGCCCCGTCCGTCGACTGGAGTGCCTGCCGCGACCAGCGCATGCCCTGGTTCACCGGTCGGGATCCGACCCTGTCGCTGTGGCGTCTGTCGGTGCCGAAGACGGCACCGGTGCTGGAACTGCCCCCGGGTGTCGCGCCGCCGCTGGTAGAGTGGCATGGGGCCCAGCGCTGGGTGATCGCGGCTGCAGCCCACGGCCAAGCGCTCCGGCGAGCGGCAGCCGCAGCCGGCGGGAGTGCTTCACTATTCATAGCTGAAAACGACCTTTCCGTGCTGGCTATGTCGCGTTTTGAACCTTTGAAGCCGCCGTTGGACCGTATCCACCGGCGTTTGAAGGCGGAGTTCGACCCCGCCGGCATCCTCAACCCCGGCCGCCTGGTCGCGGGCCTTTGATCTCGAAGCGGCGGATTCCATGCAAACCCAACTGGCACCCGAATTCCGGGACACCTCCGAGGGTCGCGAGGCCGAGGCCATTCTGCGCAAATGCGTGCACTGTGGTTTTTGTACCGCCACCTGCCCCACATACCAGTTGCTTGGCGACGAGCTTGACGGCCCGCGCGGTCGCATCTATCTGATCAAGCAGGTGCTCGAAGGCCACGCACCCACCCGCAAGACGCAACTTCACCTGGACCGCTGCCTGACGTGTCGCAACTGTGAAAGCACCTGTCCCAGTGGTGTGCAGTACGGTCATCTGGTCGACATCGGTCGCAAACTGGTGGATGAGCGGGTTCCCCGCCCGGCCGGTGAAAAGGTGCTGCGCTGGGCTCTGAAAGAAGGCCTGACTTCACCGCTGTTTGGGCCAGCCATGAAAGTGGGTCAGGCGGTGCGCGGCATGTTGCCGGCGACTCTGAAGGCCAAAGTGCCCGCTGCTCAGGCCGCAGGGGTCTGGCCCACGGCCCAACACCCCCGAAAAGTCCTGATGTTGGCGGGTTGTGTCCAGCCGGCCATGATGCCCAATATCAATGCCGCGACAGCGCGCGTGCTCGACTGTGCCGGCATACAGACCATCCTTGTCTCCAAGGCGGGCTGCTGTGGTGCCGTCAAGTTCCACCTCAATGACCAGGACGGCGGCAAGGCCGAGATGCGTGCCAACATCGACGCCTGGTGGCCTCACATTCAATCGGGCGCTGTTGAGGCCATTGTCGTGAATGCATCCGGTTGTGGTGTCACGGTCAAGGAGTACGGCCATATCCTCAAGGACGACCCGGTGTGGGCAAGCAAAGCGGAAGTTGTCAGTGGGCTGGCGAAAGACCTCTCGGAGCTGTTGCCCGATGTGGTGTCCGTCTTGAAGGCCAACCGGCCCGAATGGATCGCAAGCAACCAGGAAAAGCAGACTTCAGTCGGTTTTCATCCACCCTGCACGCTGCAACATGGTCAGCAGCTCAAAGGGCTGGTCGAGGCCGGCCTCACCGAGTTGGGTATCGGGGTCCGCCTGGCGCCCGTGGAGTCCCATCTCTGTTGCGGCTCCGCCGGAACCTACAGCGTGCTACAGCCCGCACTGAGCGAGCAACTGCGCGACCGGAAACTGCAGCAACTGGCGCCTTTGGGGTGTGACCAGATCGTCAGCGCCAACATCGGCTGCATCACCCATCTGCAAAGTGGCACCGCGACGCCGGTGCGCCACTGGGTGGAAGTACTGGACGAGCTGCTCGCCTGACCGGCTATCCGCAGGTAAGCGCCCCCGTCGCGCGACAGGAGACTTAAGGTTCGGCCAGTGCCGACTCGATGGCATCACGCAAGCTGTCTGGCGCAACCTGAGGTGCGTGACGGCTGACGGTTTCGCGGTCTCGGGAAACCAGAAACTTCGTAAAGTTCCACTTGATGCCGGTGCTTCCGAGCAAGCCGGGCGCCTGTGTGCACAACCACTGGAACAGAGGATGGGCCTGGGGACCGTTCACATCGACCTTGGCCATCATCGGAAAGCTCACGCCGTAGTTCACCTGGCAGAAATCGGCAATCTCCTCGTTGCTGCCAGGGTCCTGTGCGCCAAACTGGTTGCAGGGAAATCCGAGAACGGCCAGTCCTTGCGGTCCGTATTCCTCATGCAGCGTCTGCAGCGCTTCAAACTGAGGCGTGAAGCCGCAGGCACTTGCGGTGTTCACAACCAGAAGGACTTTGCCCTGCAACTGGGCAAGGGGCAGCGGGGTGCCGTCGATTCGCATCACGGAAATCTGGTCGAGCGGGTGCATGGTGGTACCTGGAAAGGGGGTATGGGCGGTAAACGGTGGCAGATGGGGTCCGGTTTCGCCAGCCACGGCGATGACCCGGCGCGGTTACGATGCTCAATAGCCACAGTCTCGAACAGAAAACCCGCGTTTCGGTGGATAGTATGGTCAAAGCGGTAAATACTGGCGTTTTGTCGGCTTTCTTTGGGAGTAGGGACTTTTGGCAAAAACGCGCTCCGTTGCTCTGGTTGGGCTGCCTGCCGCTGATCGAACACTTCTGCAAGCCCTGATAGCACTGGGCTCCGGGGGTGGGCACGGGTATGGGATCGCCTTGAGCGAGTCGCTCGCTGACATCCTGATCGTTGACCCACTGGGGATGGTGTCGCCCGAATCGATTCGAACGATGGCCAACGGGCGGGGCGTCGTCCTCATCGGCAAAGATTTGCCTGGAACCGGTTGGCCTGTTGTACCGCGCCCCGTGCGTTTGCCCTCTCTGCTGGAGGCCCTGCGCGCCCAGGATACCGTTCGGCAAGCGACCGCGCCGCCCGATAAGGATGCGAGTAAAGAATCGGCCAGAGCGTCGTTGTTCGATGAGTGGGATGACCCCGCCCAGCAGGCCACCGGGTTTGCCGCGACCCGACCGTTTTCCCCCTCCGAGTTTCTGCAACCCGTTGTACAGGCAACATCGCCACCGGCGTTCGATCCGCAGGCGACCGTGCCGATGTCGCGGGAAGAATTGCAGTCGCTCGCTGGCGGCCCCTCACCACAGGCCCGCAAGCCTGCGCAGGGTCCGGTGTATGCGACGCTGGATGTCTCATCGCCGAACGCCGGCAATCCGATGGAAGCAACGCTTCCGATGCGGCGGGTCGTCGATACCGAGTCGGTGATCCAGGAACCGGCGCGACCCCTCGTCGGTGCGGCGACTGCGGCGCCTGGCCCGCAGGCGCCTGAACGCGCCCCTGCCGATTCTCACCCGACGTTTTTCTCGTCCGTCTCATCTTCTGGACCGGAAGCGGAGGTGCCCTCTGCTGGCTCCGATGCACCCGAAACCGTGCCGGTTCAGGAGACGTTGCCCGGTGTTGATGAATCCGTGGTCCGGGTTCTCCTGATCTGTGACAAGAAGGCCGATTGGGCGCCGATGCGAAAGGCATTGCGGGATCGGGGATGCGAACTGGACCTGGTTGCCGAGCACTCCCTCGCCCGCAAGTTTCTGATCGAACGAACCTACCGTGCGGTCATCCTTGATCGCCTTTACCTGGGTGACGACACGTTTGGTATCTGTACCGGCGTGCGTCACGCGCAGGCATCATCGTCCAGAATTCCCGGACGGATCATCATTTTGTCGCCACCGGCGGGCTGGATCGACCGGATTCGCGCCCGATTCGCCGGCTGTGACGCCTGGCTGGCGGTGCCGCTGCGCAAACACGAACTGATGGAAACCTTGGGTTTGCCTGCCCGATCCGGTCAGGAAGCGTAGAGGCTGTTCGCTGTGAATTTGCGCCGTGTCGGCGCACAACCCGGGTACGGCGGATCAAGCCGCAAAGCGCAAGCGATCCGGATCAGTGCGAATGGTCGTGCCGCGCGTGTTCCAGGAGACGTTCGACATCGGCCCGATGGTGGATCAGGTTGTTCCGGTGCCAGCGCTGGATCAGCCACATGAATCCCGCGACGATCAGGCCGAAACCGGTAATGGCGCCGAAGGCGGACAGCCCCATACCCGTAGAAAAGGCGTACAAAGCGCCCAGTCCGAGAATGCAGGCTTGTTCATTGAAGTTCTGAACCGCGATCGAACGGCCCGCACCCATCAGGTTGTGGCCCCGGTGCTGCAGCAGTGCATTCATCGGCACCACCAGAAAGCCGCCTAGCCCCCCCAGAAGGATGAGGAAAGGCGCTGCGACCCAGACGTTGTCGATGAAGTTAAGAACAATGACCAGTAGACCCATGCCGATTCCGAGTGGAATGACACGGGTCGCCTGATCCAGTTTCATCCGTACCGACGCAACGACCGCGCCGACCGCTGTTCCGATTGCCACGACCCCGACAAGGCTGGACGCCTGGGTCACGCTGTAACCCAAAGCGGCAGCTGCCCAGGCAAGCACGATGTAGCGCAGATTGCCGGATACGCCCCAGAAGAGGGTGGTCGTCGCCAGCGAGATCTGCCCCAACCGGTCGCGCCACAGCCGTGTATTGCAGGTCCAGAAATCGGGCAGCAAGGCGATCAGGTTGGCGCCCAGGCTCCGCGAAGGGTCGGCCCGCATGGGCCGCATCGGGACCCCGGTCAGCGGAATGCGGGTGTTGAACCAGGCCGCCAGCGCGTAGACCGTGATCAGGAGGGCAATGGCCGCTTCGGGAGCGGTGTCGATTCCCGTCTCGAAGCCTGGAATGTCAATCGCCAGCAGATGTGAGGCGACGGCAGGACCGACCAGTTGTCCGCCCAGCAGTACGCCCAAGATGATGGAGGCGATGGTCAGGCCCTCGATCCAGCCATTGGCCTTGACCAACTGGGACGGAGGCAGCAACTCGGTCAGGATGCCGTACTTCGCCGGCGAATAGGCCGCTGCACCCAAGCCGACAATCGCATAGGCAGCCAGTGGATGGCTGCCGAACAACATCATCAGGCAGCCGACGACCTTGATCGAGTTGCTGACCAACATCACATCGCCCTTCGGACGCGAGTCCGCGAAGGCACCTACATACGGAGCAAGGGCGACGTAGAACAGCGCGAACATCGGAACCAGCGCGGCCTGTTGCCATTCCGGCGCGCCCTCCGTCCGCAACAGCTGCACGGCGCAGACAAACAGGGCATTGTCGGCCAGCGAGCTGAAAAACTGCGCTGACATGATGGTGTAGAAGCCACGTTTCATGAGTGAATCCGGGCCTCTTCGGGGAAGGCTCCGCTTGTTCTGTAAAGGCGATGTCTCCGACGGATCGGGGTTTATAGCATGGCCCCGGCAATCGACCGAAGTGCCACAATCTCGAACCTTGACAGCTCGGTTGCCAGATCATGCCCCGTCCGATCGCCGCACGAATTCACCCCCGCGCCCTGCGCGACAACCTGACAGCCCTGCGCCATGCTGCGGCCGACGCCAGAGTCTGGGCCGTGGTCAAGGCGAACGGCTATGGGCACGGAATTGAAAACGTTTTCGACGGCCTGCGTGGGGCCGACGGTTTTGCGCTGCTGGATCTGTCCGAAGCCGAGAGGGTTCGTGCGCTTGGTTGGCGCGGCCCGGTCCTGCTGCTCGAAGGCGTATTCGAGGCAAGAGACCTGGAGTTGTGTTCACGACTGAATCTCTGGCACACGGTTCACAGCGAATCCCAGATCGACATGCTGGCCTTGCACAAGACCCATCAACCACATCGGGTATTCCTCAAGTTGAACAGTGGCATGAACCGGCTCGGGTTTTCGCCGCAGGCCTACCGCTCTGCGTGGACCCGGCTTTCGGCGTTGTCGCAGGTGGATGAAATCACCTTGATGACCCATTTTGCCGATGCGGATGGCCCGTCGGGTGTCACGGATCAATGGGCTGTCTTTCAGTCCGTCACCCGGGATCTTCCGGGGGAGCGTTCCGTCTGCAACAGTGCCGCGACTTTGCGTCACAGCGGGATTCCCGGCCTCCTCGGCGACTGGGTCCGCCCGGGGATTGCGGTTTATGGAAGCTCTCCCGATTTTCCCGAGCACGATATCGCGCATTGGAACCTGGCGCCGGCCATGACCCTGACGGCCCGCGTCATTGCGGTGCAGTCGATCAGTCCGGGTGAATCGGTTGGGTATGGCCGCACCTATGTCGCCGACCGGCCGATGCGGATCGGCGTCGTCGCCTGTGGGTATGCGGACGGCTATCCCCGCATCGCGCCCACCGGGACACCTGTGCTTGTGGATGGAAGGCGCACTCGCACGATCGGCAGGGTCAGCATGGACATGTTGACGGTTGATCTGACCGACTGCCCGGATTCCGGGTTCGACAGCGAAGTCACTTTGTGGGGCAAAGCGGGAAACGGGGCGGTCCTTGCCGTCGACGAAGTGGCGCGCTTGGCGGGGACGGTCGGCTACGAGTTGCTTTGCGCGCTGGCGCCGCGCGTTCCCGTCGAAGTGGATTCGGAAACCGACGCCCACGGCTGCTAACCCCGGAGAAACGCGTCGTAGGCGGTCTTGAGGATGAGCGCGGTCACGACAACGATGAAGACACCCCGCACAAAGCCTGCGCCATGCCGCAGCGCGAGGCGGGTTCCCAGGAGGCTGCCTGCGATGTTGGCAGCCGCCATGACCAGCGCGAAGTGCCACCAGACGTGTCCTTTCAACGCGAAGAGGGTCAGCGCTGAAAGATTGGTGGCCGTATTGACCAGCTTGGCCGATGCCGATGCGTTGAGAAAGTCATAGCCGAGCGCACGGACGAACAGGAACACCAGAAAACTGCCCGTTCCCGGTCCGAAAAAGCCATCGTAAAACCCGATGACCAGGCCGATCGCACTGGCGACAAAGGCTTCGTCGCGTCCAGTGAACCGGGGCTGATGACTGCGCCCCATCTCTTTGCGGGCGAGGGTGTAGAGCAAGACCGCCAGCAGGATGAAGGGCAGGAGTCGTCGCAGAAACCCCGGATCGATCTGGGTGACGACCCAGGCACCAGCCAATGAACCCAGAAAGCCGGCGCCGGCCGCAGGCACGATGGCCTGCCACTGAATCTGGACTCGTCGGCTGTATTGCCAGGTCGCGACAGCGGTTCCCCAGATGGAGGCACTTTTGTTCGTGCCGAACAAGGTTGCCGGGTGGGTTTGTGGGAACAGTGCGAACAATGCCGGGACCAGGATCAGTCCACCGCCGCCGACAATGGAGTCGATCAGGCCGGCAAAGAGCGATGCCAGGGCGACGGCGACAAGTTCCATGGGACAGATTTTCTCAGCAGTGCAGAGTGCGCCGAAAAGGGTGTGGGGCGTGGAAGGCGGGGCAAAAAAAACGCCGCAACAGGTGCGGCGCCAAAGCATCTTGGTTGGATGTCGATCGGGATAATTCTGGGTCTGGTGTCTCCTCGGCCCCTGTGATGTACCGCCGCCTTCGGGTCGGCCGGTCAGCGGCGCAACTGTAACGGGCAGCACCAAAGCTGTGCATTCGGGTTATCCCGCGCGAAACCGGTACGAAATCGTTCCGCGTGTGCACCGTCGTGATCGGCACGCACGCGAAAAGCGGTTCTGTTGCCTGGCATGGCGCTTGCGTGGTTGTGGTCAGTCAGGCCCTGGAGCATGCACATGACCATTCGACAATATGCAGTGGCAGCGGCCTTGCTGGTCGCGTTCATCGCGCCGGTGGCAGCGCAAAGCCCGGAGAGTCTCCCCGGAGCCGCTTCGACGATCACCTTGTCGACGGCGCAGGCGACAGCGCAGGCCGCCCTGGCAACGGTATCCATGACGACATCCCACTTTCCGGCCTTGCAATCGGCTGCCGCATTGAGTTCCGCCGATACCGCCTGGCTGATGGTTTCGACCATCCTGGTCCTGCTCATGAGCCTGCCGGGGATTGCCTTGTTCTACGGTGGCATGGTTCGTCGCAAAAACATGCTCAACACCATGGCGAGTGTGGTCGGAATCGTTGCCCTGGTCAGTCTGCTGTGGTTTGTGGCGGCCTACAGCCTGGCGTTCACTCCCGGTTCGGCCTGGATCGGTGGTCTGGACCGCTGGGGTTTTGCCGGCATGCAACTTGTGGGAGAAGTGGTCTCCGTCAGCCCCCTGGCGCCGAAAGTGCCAGAGAGCGTGTATGCGATGTTCCAGCTGTCGTTTGCCGTGATTACGGCAGCGCTTGTCGTTGGCGCGGTGGTGGAGCGCATGCGGTTTTCCGCCTTGTTGTGGTTTATCACGCCCTGGTGTCTGCTGGTATATGCGCCCATCGCACACTGGGTCTGGGAGCCCGGGGGCTGGTTGGCGCGCTTGGGTGTGCTTGATTTCGCCGGAGGTGCCGTTGTTCATGTCAATGCGGGAGTTGCTGCGCTGGTGTGTGCTTACGCCCTGGGCCGCCGGCAGGGGTACGGACGCGAGCCCTTTGAGCCGGTGAATCTCGGTCTGACCATGACGGGCGCCGCGCTGCTTTGGATGGGATGGTTTGGGTTCAATGCGGGCTCCGCTTTGGCCGCGGACTCCAAAGCCGGCCTGGCGATGTTGGTCACTCATCTGGCCGCCTGTGCAGGCGCGCTCGCATGGATGGCGGTGGAGTGGGTGGTTCGCCGTCGGCCGTCGCTTTTGGGGCTGTGCTCCGGTGTCGTTGCGGGGCTTGTCGCCATCACGCCAGCCGCCGGATACGTCACTCCGAAGTCCGCCATCCTGATCGGGGTCGTTGCCGGGGTCGCGTGTTATTGGGGCGCGACCGGACTGAAGCGTCTGCTGATGGCTGATGATGCCCTTGATGTCTTTGGCGTCCATGCCGTAGGCGGCATGGTCGGTGCGCTGATGACCGGGCTGCTGGCTGATCCCGCCATCGCGGGCGTGCGCGGGGATGTCTGGGTGCAGGCCATTGGTGTGCTGGCGGTTGGTGTTTACAGCGCGGTCATGACCGGCCTTCTGCTCGGCTTCAGCCACATGATGGTTGGCCTTCGTGTCGACGAACAGTCTGAGCAGACCGGCCTGGACATTGCCCAGCACCGCGAACGAGTGGGGCCATAGTGTGGGCGGCCTGATCTGAACGACCAACAGCAGCAAGAACGGAGCCCGTGGTGTCACCTTCGGAACGTTTTGCCATTGCGGCGCATTTGCATGTCTTGCTGCGTCGAAAGACCGGTCGGGTGACGGACACCGAATGGATGGCAGTCAACAAAGAGTATGCCGCGGAAATTGCCCGCTTCTGCCGGATCAATGCTGCGGACGGCACAGCCCCGGAGCTGGCGTCCTGGGCGGACAAACTGGAAGCCTGCCACGCGCCAGGACCCGGGCGAGGCGCAACCGCCGCGTCGCCGCCGGCTTCTCTCCCGCCGACCGCCGCTTCCGAGCTATCGCCAACGGCGCCGCCGCAAAGCCGCTATATCGGCGGATTGCGCTAGGCGTGACACGGCCGCAGCTTCAGCCTCCGCCGGCCATGATCCAGCGCGCGGCTTTTTCGGCAATCATCAGCGTAGGGCTGTTCGTGTTGCCACTGGTGATGGTGGGCATCACGCCCGCGTCCACCACCCGCAGGCCGTCGATGCCGCGCACGCGCAGGCGGCTGTCGACCACGGCCATGGGGTCGTCGTCGCGGCCCATCCGGGTGGTGCCGACCGGGTGGAAGATGGTGCTGGCGATGTCGCCGGCCAGTCGCGCCAGTTCGTCGTCGCTCTGGTACTGCGGCCCGGGGCGGAATTCCTCCGGCTGGAACGGTGCCAGCGCCGGTTGCGCCACGATCCGGCGGGTGACCCGCAGGCTGTCGGCGGCCACCTTGCGGTCCTCGTCGGTGGACAGGTAGTTGGGCGCAATGGCCGGCGCGTCCTCGAAGCGCGGACTGCGGATGGCGACCGTGCCGCGGCTGGTCGGGTTGAGGTTGCAGACGCTGGCGGTGAACGCCGGAAAGGTGTGCAGCGGCTCACCGAACGCGTCCAGCGACAGCGGCTGCACGTGGTACTCGATGTTCGGATGCGGCTGCGACGGGTCGCTGCGGGTGAAGGCCCCCAGCTGGCTCGGGGCCATGCTCATGGGGCCGCTTTGCTTGAGCGCATATTCCAGCCCGATCCGGGCCTTGCCCCAGAACGAGTTCGCCAGGGTGTTGAGGGTCTGCACACCCTTGACCTTGAACACCGCGCGGATCTGAAGATGGTCCTGCAGGTTGGCGCCGACCCCGGGCAGGTCGTGGGTGACACCGATGCCATGCTGCTGCAGCAGTGCGCCTGGCCCGATGCCGGACAGTTGCAGGATCTGCGGCGAGCCGATGCTGCCGGCCGACAGGACCACCTCCCTGGCTGCGGTGATCTTCACCATCTGTTTGCCGTCCCAGACCTGCACGCCGGTGCAGCGCTGGCGGCCGTCGGGCTGGGTTTCGATGACCAGTTTCTCGACCTGGGCCGACGTCCAGAGCTCGAAATTGGGCCGGCCATAGCAGGTGGGCCGCAGGAACGCCTTGGCGGTGTTCCAGCGCCAGCCGGCTTTCTGGTTGACTTCGAAGTAGCCCACACCTTCGTTGTCGCCGGTGTTGAAGTCGTCGGTGGCGGCGATGCCGGCCTGCTGCGCCGCCTGCGCGAACGCGTCCAGCACATCCCAGCGCAGGCGCTGCTTGTCGATGCGCCACTCCCCACCCGCCTTGTGGTGGCGCAGCACGGTGCGCCACAGCTCTTCGGGCGCGCCGTCCGCGGTGTCCAGCAGCTCTGACGGGGTGCCGCGGGCGCCGTGTGCGGCATTGGCCCCTTTGTAGTGGTCTTCATGCAGGCGAAAGTACGGCAGCGCGTTCTGCCAGGTCCAGCTGTCGTCGCCGGTCAGCTGGGCCCACCGGTCGTAGTCGCGGGCCTGGCCGCGCATGTAGATCATGCCGTTGATGCTGCTGCAGCCGCCGAGGGTCTTGCCGCGCGGGTAGCGCAGGGTGCGGCCGTTCAGGCCTGCGGCCGGCTCGGTCTGGTAGAGCCAGTCGGTGCGCGGGTTGCCGATGCAGTGCAGGTACCCGACGGGAATGTGGATCCAGTGGTAGTCGTCCTTGCGGCCGGCCTCGATCAGCAGCACGCGCCGGCCAGCGTCGGCCGAGAGGCGGTTGGCCAGCAGGCAGCCGGCGGTGCCGGCGCCGATGATGATGGTGTCGAAGCGGGGTGCGCTCATGGCAATGTCTTCTGATGCGACGAGATCGCGAGCTTAGCGCGACCGATGCACGGCGGGCGTAACGGCAATTTGCTGCAATGCAATATAGAACGCCTATCAATAGCTTAGAAAAAACTGAATTCATTAATCGATAGATCGCCGCTATGATTTAGCCCATCGGATCCACGGACCGACCGCTTTCAGATCAACCAACCCAAGGAGTTTTCCATGTCCCTGATCAACACCCAAGTCCAGCCCTTCAAGACCACCGCCTTCGTCAACCGCGGCGGCAAGGGCGAGTTCATCGAAGTCACCGAAAAGAGCCTGCACGGCAAGTGGTCCGTGCTGATCTTCATGCCGGCTGCCTTCACCTTCAACTGCCCGACCGAGATCGAAGACGCGGCTGACAACTATGCCGAGTTCCAGAAGGCCGGCGCCGAGGTCTACATCGTCACCACCGACACCCATTTTTCTCACAAGGTGTGGCACGAGACCAGCCCCGCCGTGGGCAAGGCCAAGTTCCCGCTGGTGGGCGACCCCACGCACCAGCTGACCAACGCCTTCGGTGTGCACATCCCCGAAGAAGGCCTGGCGCTGCGCGGCACCTTCGTGGTCAACCCCGAAGGCATCATCAAGACGATGGAAGTGCATTCCAACGAAATCGCCCGTGACGTCAAGGAAACGGTGCGCAAGCTCAAGGCCGCCCAGTACACCGCCGCCAACCCGGGCCAGGTCTGCCCGGCCAAGTGGAACGAAGGCGCCAAGACCCTGGCTCCGTCGCTGGACCTGGTCGGCAAGATCTGAAAGCACTGGCCCCCACGGTCGCTCACGTCGTGTAGCGTCCTGTCCCCCAAGGGGGTCGCCGTTCGCCTTGGGGCGGCCCGGCGGCGAAACAGGTCCTGCACCCGTGAGGGAATAGCCAAGCCGGACGGCGACAGGGCTGGAGTCCTGCCGTCCGGCTTTTTTTCGCCAAAATTTGCCAATACCCAGCGTCAAATGGTCATTTGACGCTATGAAACAAGGAGTAAATCCATGCTCGACGACACCCTCAAGTCCCAACTCGCCGCCTACCTGGAGCGCGTGACGCAACCGTTCGAGCTGGTGGCCTCCCTGGGCGACGACGACACCTCGCGCCAGATGCGCGAGCTGCTCGAAACCATCGCCAGCTTGCGTGCCGACAAGATCACGCTGCGCACAGACGGGCAGGACGCCCGCAAGCCCTCGTTTGCCCTGCAACGCACCGGCAGCGCCACGCAGCTGCGCTTTGCCGGTCTGCCGCTGGGCCATGAGTTCACCTCCCTGGTGCTGGCGCTACTGTGGACCGGTGGCCATCCGCCCAAGGTGGAACCCGAGGTGATCGAGCAGATCCGGGCGCTTCAGGGCGACTTCCGCTTCGAGGTCTACATGAGCCTGTCCTGCCACAACTGCCCCGACGTGGTGCAGGCGCTCAGCCTCATGGCCATCCTGAACCCGGCGATTCAGACCACGGTGATCGAAGGCGGCGCCTTTCAGCAGGAAGTGACCGAGCGCGAGATCATGGCCGTGCCCATGGTGTTCCTGAACGGCACGGTGTTCGCCTCGGGCCGCATGAGCGTGGAAGAGATCGTGGCCAAACTCGACACCGGCGCCGCCGCCCGTGACGCCGCCAAACTCAGCGCCAAGGCGCCGTATGACGTGCTGATCGTCGGCGGCGGCCCGGCCGGCGCGGCCGCAGCGGTGTATGCGGCGCGAAAAGGCATCCGGGTGGGCGTGGCGGCCGAGCGTTTCGGCGGCCAGGTCAACGACACGCTGGCGATCGAGAACTACATCTCGGTGCTGGAGACCGACGGCCCCAAATTTGCCGCCGCGCTCGAAGCCCACGCCCGCGCCTACGACGTGGACATCATGAACCTGCAGCGCGCCGACCAGCTCATCCCCGCCGGCGAGCCTGGCGGTCTGGCCGAGCTGAAGCTGGCCAACGGCGGCTCGCTGAAGGCGAAAACCGTGATCCTGTCCACCGGCGCGCGTTGGCGCAACGTCAACGTACCGGGCGAAGCGGAGTACAGGAACAAGGGCGTGGCCTACTGCCCGCACTGCGACGGCCCGCTGTTCAAGGGCAAGGACGTGGGCGTCATCGGCGGCGGCAACTCCGGCATCGAGGCCGCCATCGACCTGGCCGGTGTGGTGAAGCACGTCACGGTGATCGAGTTCATGCCCGAGCTCAAGGCCGACGCCGTGCTGGTGAAGAAGCTCCACAGCCTGCCCAACGTGACGGTGCACACCAATGCCCAGACCACCGAGATCACGGGTGCCGACGGCAAGGTCAACGGCCTGCGCTACAAGGACCGCGCCACCGGCGAGGAGCATCTCGTCCCCCTGGCCGGCGTGTTCGTGCAGATCGGCCTGGTGCCGAACACCGAATGGCTCAAGGGCACGCTGGAGCTGACGAAGTTCGGCGAGATCGTGATCGATGCCAAGGGCCAGACCAGCGTACCGGGCGTGTTCGCCGCCGGTGACTGCACCACCGTGCCGTTCAAGCAGATCGTGATCGCGGCCGGCGCCGGCGCCACGGCCGCCTTGAGCGCTTTCGATCACCTGATCCGCACGCCGGCCCCCATGCCGGCACCGGAAGCCGCACGGGAAGCGGTCGCCGCCTGATCGGCGGTGGGCTCTCAGGCCGGGTCAGCGCGCACGCCAAAGAGGGCCGTGCCGACCCGCACCAGGGTGCTGCCGGCCTGCACCGCAGCTTCCAGGTCGGCCGACATGCCCATGGACAGGGTATCCAACGCGAAGCCCTGCGCGTTGAGCTGGTCGAACAAGGCCCGGGTACGCTGGTGGACGGCCAGCATGCGGGTGAAGTCGTCGGATGGCTCGGGAATGGTCATCAATCCGCGCAGGCGGATGCCGCTCAGGCTCTTGATTGCGTGTGCCAGTTGAGCGGCCGATTCCGGCGCGACGCCGGACTTCGTCTGGCCGCCGTCCACGTTGACTTGCAGGCAAATCTGCAGCGGCGGCAGGGTCGCGGGACGCTGGAGGCTCAGTCGCTGGGCAATGGCCAGTCGGTCGACCGAGTGCACCCAGTGAAAGTGGGCAGCCACCAGCCGGGTCTTGTTGCTCTGCAGGGGTCCGATACAGTGCCACTCGATGGGGAGATCCTGCAGGGCCTGAATCTTCTCCACGGCCTCTTGCACGTAGTTTTCGCCAAAGGCGGGTTGCCCCGCGGCCCAGGCCTCGCGAACAGCCTCCGGCCCAAAGGTCTTTGAAACCGCCAGTAGCCTTATGGAGGCGGGGTCGCGCCCACACTGCCGACATGCGGCATCGATGCGGGCCCGAACGGTCTGGAGCTTGTCGGCAATCGTCGTCATAATGGGCCCGAGCGTAGCAAACCGACCGAGGGATTCGTGGACATCACCCAGCTGCTGGCATTCAGCGTCAAGAACAAGGCTTCCGATCTGCACCTGTCGGCGGGTCTGCCCCCGATGATCCGGGTCCATGGTGATGTGCGTCGCATCAACGTCGAGGCGCTCAGTCACAAGACCGTGTACGCCATGGTCTACGACATCATGAACGACAGCCAGCGAAAGACCTATGAAGAATTCCTGGAGGTGGACTTTTCGTTCGAGATCGAAGGACTTGCCCGCTTCCGGGTCAATGCCTTCAACCAGAACCGGGGTGCCGGCGCGGTGTTCCGGACCATTCCGTCCAAGATCCTGACGCTGGAGCAGCTCAACGCGCCCCGCATCTTCGCCGATCTGGCGCTCAAACCCCGTGGGCTGGTGCTGGTCACCGGACCGACCGGCTCGGGCAAGTCGACCACACTGGCGGGCATGGTGAATCACCTCAACGAGAATGAGTATGGCCATGTGCTGACCATTGAAGACCCGATCGAGTTCGTGCACGAATCCAAAAAGTGCCTGGTCAACCAGCGTGAAGTTGGCCCGCACACTCTGAGCTTCAACGCCGCCTTGCGGTCCGCCCTGCGGGAAGACCCGGACGCCATCCTGGTGGGCGAATTGCGCGATCTGGAAACCATTCGCCTGGCCATGACCGCAGCCGAAACAGGGCATCTGGTGTTTGGCACCTTGCATACCTCCAGTGCTGCCAAGACCATCGACCGGGTTATTGACGTTTTTCCGGCCGAAGAGAAGGACATGGTGCGGGCCATGTTGTCCGAATCGCTGGTGGCGGTGATCTCGCAGACCCTGTGCAAAACCAAGGACGGTTCCGGTCGGGTGGCGGCCCACGAGATCATGATCGGCACCAGCGCCATCCGCAACCTGATTCGCGAGGCCAAGGTCGCGCAGATGTATTCGGCCATCCAGACGGGCAACAGTGTGGGCATGCAGACGCTGGACCAAAACCTCTCCGACCTGGTCAAACGCAACATGATCACGCCGGGTGAAGCGCGCTCCAAAGCCAAGATTCCAGAAAACTTCCCCGGCTGAGTCGCCTGACCACACCAGGGAAATTAGGGGGTTCCATGAAAAATCTGCTCGATGTCCTGCGTGGCAAGTCGGCCAACCAGGAGAACGACGACGCACCGGAGTCGGTGTTCTTTGCCACGGCGTTCGCCGACCACGGCATTTCCGCGGAGGAAGCCATTCCCTGGGAGGCGCGGGCTGTCGAAATCGGTGCCAAGCGCTTCCCCTCGGAAAAAGGGGGTGCGCTGATGCGAAGCCTGTGGGTCAAAGACCATCACATGAAACACCTGCAGGGTCAGGCGATGGACCATCTGGTGCATTTTTTCGATTTTGCGGTGGTCCCTTCGCAGCGCGACGTGATGCGCCAGGACGAATATGGCAGCTTTATGGTCGTCCTGCTCAACGGCTCGATGGCGGTGGAACGCAACCAGCCGTGGGGCGAACGCCTGCGATTGAGCGAGGCCAAACCCGGTGAGGTCCTGGGGGAGATGTCGCTGCTGGATGGCGGCAAGCGGTTCTCCGACTGCACCACCATCGACGAATGCCACATGGCAGTTCTCAGTGCGCAGGCACTGGATGAAATGATTGTGCAGGCGCCCCATCTGTCGGCTGCGCTTATCGGTCTGCTGGCTCGCAAGCTGTCCCTGCGCCTGCGTGCGATGGGAGCCAAGTTGAGCTATCAGCAACGCGGCTGAGGCTCGCGCTAAACCGGAGACAGGAATGGAGCGCGACCAGGCAAGCAAATTCATCAACGACCTGCTGAAGCTGATGATCAGCCGCAACGGCAGCGACCTGTTCATCACGGCCGATTTTCCGCCAGCCATCAAGGTCGACGGCAAGGTGACCAAACTCTCGCCGCAGCCTCTGACAGGGGCACACACCCAGGCGCTGGCGCGCTCGATCATGAACGACAAGCAGTCGGCCGATTTCGAGCGCACGAAAGAGTGCAATTTCGCCATTGCACCGGCCCAGGTGGGGCGATTCCGTGTCAATGCCTTCGTGCAGCAGGGCAAGATCGGCATGGTTCTTCGCCTGATTCCGCAAACCTTGCCGACCCTGGACGGGCTGGGCATGCCCAAGGTGCTCAAGGAACTGGTGCTGGCCAAGCGTGGCCTGTGTATCCTGGTGGGCGCCACCGGCTCGGGCAAGTCGACGACATTGGCCGCGATGGTCGACTGGCGCAACGAGAATTCCTACGGACACATCATCACGGTCGAAGACCCGGTGGAATTTGTGCACCCGCACAAGAACTGCGTGGTCACCCAGCGCGAGGTGGGGTTGGACACCGACTCCTGGGAAGCGGCGCTGAAGAACACCTTGCGTCAGGCGCCCGACGTCATCCTGATGGGCGAGATTCGCGATCGTGAAACCATGGAGCACGCGGTCGCGTTTGCCGAAACCGGCCACCTGTGCCTGGCGACATTGCATGCCAACAGTGCCAACCAGGCGCTGGACCGCATCATCAACTTCTTCCCCGAAGAGCGACGTACCCAGCTGCTCATGGACCTGTCGCTCAACCTCAAGTCCATGATCTCCCAGCGGCTGGTGCCCCGGCAGAACGGCAAAGGCCGTACCGCTGCAGTTGAAATCATGATCAACACGCCACTCATTGCCGACCTGATCTTCAAAGGCGAGGTCGGAGAGGTCAAGGAGATCATGAAGAAGAGCCGCAATCTGGGCATGCAGACCTTTGACCAGGCCTTGTTTGACCTGTTCGAGGCCGAAACCATTTCCTATGAAGACGCACTGCGGAACGCCGATTCCGTCAACGACCTTCGGTTGCAGATCAAGCTGCAGAGCCAGCGCGCCAAGTCGGCTGATCTATCCGCCGGAACCGAACATCTGTCCATCGTCTGATCCCTTTCATGCCCAGTATCAATCCACGTTCCTACGAAACCACCCCTGCGCGCCGCGTTGCCTTTCTCGGTCTGGGTGTGATGGGCTACCCTATGGCCGCCCATTTGGCCCAAGCGGGGCACACCGTCACCGTGTTCAATCGCACCGAACCAAAAGCGATAGCATGGTGTGACGAATTTGCGCCGGGTAATGGCCATAAACATGCCCTAACTCCCTGCCAGGCGGCCCAAGGCGCGGACCTGGTGTTCTGTTGCGTCGGCAACGACGACGATCTGCGCTCGGTGACCCTGGGGGCAGACGGGGCTTTCGCCGGCATGACGCCGGGGTCGGTCTTCGTCGACCACACCACCGCTTCCGCTGACGTGGCAAGAGAGCTCTACGCCGTCGCGCGCGCGGCGGATCTGCATTTTGTCGACGCACCCGTCTCCGGGGGACAGGCGGGGGCGCAAAATGGGCAGCTGACGGTCATGTGTGGTGGTGACCAGGCGCCCTTCGATGCCGCACGACCGGTTGCCCTGGCGTTCTCGCGCGCCTTTACCCGCATGGGCTCCAGCGGCGCCGGGCAACTGACCAAAATGGTCAACCAGATCTGCATCGCCGGACTGGTGCAGGGCTTGAGTGAAGCCGTCGCATTTGGCCAGAAAGCCGGCCTGGACATGAACCAGGTCCTGGATGTGATCGGCAAAGGCGCGGCCCAGAGCTGGCAACTGGACAACCGCGGCAAGACCATGGTGGCCGATCGGTTCGATTTCGGTTTCGCTGTCGACTGGATGCGCAAGGATCTCGGCCTGGTCCTGGAAGAGGCCAGGCGCAACGGCGCACGGTTGCCGGTGACCGCGCTGGTGGACCAGTTCTATGCCGACGTGCAGCAGATGGGCGGCAACCGCTGGGATACTTCCAGTCTGATCCGCCGCCTGCGCTGAGCTGCCCCCCCACTGACTCCAGGGGCGTTTCGCATGAGCTTCCCGGTCAGGTCCGGTTCGCGGCGGGCGGGGTGCTGCCGCCAGGCTCTGGCGCGGGCTTGGGCAGCATGCGCTGCAACTCCTCTTCGCTGATGATCTCCATCACCCGGACGACCTTCTGAACGCCGCCGACGGAACGGGTGATTTCCGTCGCGCGATCGGCTTCGCGCTGGGTGACGCGTCCCATCAGGTACACCGTGCCGCGTTCGGTGACCACCTTGAAGGCGTTGGCAAACAAGTCGCGCGCGTCGACCAGGGATGCTTTCACCTTGCCGGTGATCAGCACGTCATTGGAGCGCTGGCCGAGCGTCGAATTCCCCAGCACCGCCAGATCGTTGATGATGGCGCGCACGTTCTCGACCCGCGAAACGATCTGTTCCACCTGCTGCCGCTCGGCTGCGCCGGGCACCTCGCCGGTCAGCAGAACCTGCCGGTTGTAGCTGGTCACATTGATGTGGGCGCGGTCGCCCAGCGCCTCACGCAGGCGATTGGCCGACCGCAGCTCGATGCCTTCGTCCTCCAGCTGAGCGCCTGAAGTGCGCCGGTCGGTCGCGACCAGCACCGCGCCGCCCACAGCCAGCGGCGCGCAGCCACTGAGCACAGCGCCACCGGCCAGCGCGGCCACAAGAATCCATGCCGCACTGCGGCCCGGGGCAAATTTCATGTCAGGTTCTCCTGTTCTCCAAGCAGATGGCTGTCGACACCGTCACACAGACAGTTCAGGACCAGCAGATGTACTTCGCGGATGCGCGCCGCGCGTTCATGGGGCACACACACCAGCACATCGGTTTCATTCAGTCTGCGGCGCAGTTCCCCGCCGTCGGCGCCGGTGAGCGCAATGACGGTCATCTCGCGCGCGTGGGCTGCGGATGCGGCCTCCTGCAGCAAGGGCCCCTGACCGGTGGTGGAAATCAGCAGGAGCACATCCCCCGGGGCTCCCAAGGCACGCACCTGCCGGGCCAGGTCGGGGGTCCCGCTGGGACCAGAACGGGTGGTCAGGGCCAGCGCCCTCAGTTCGGGTCGCTCCCGTTCGAACGGCCCGACGAATGCGTCCGCGAAATACTGCGCCAGCATGGCGCTCCGACCGGTCGCGCCGACCAGCAGGGTATGGCCACCGGTCACGCAGGCCAGCAGCGCCTGCACTGCGGCGTCGACAGCGCCCGAAAGGGTCGGGGCCAGCTTGTAGTTCAGGTCGGCGCTGTCGATGAATTGCTGTTGTATGCGCGGCTCAAGCATGGGAGGCCATGATACCTGTGGATTGCCGACGCTCTTGGGGTGTTACCCGGCGTCGAATGCCCCTTGGAGCCATTGCAGCCCCGCAGGTTCCACGACGATCACGTCGAAGCGGCATGGCGGGGGTGACGGCAGCCGCATCAGATAGTGGCGCGCGGCAAAAATGATGCGTTGCCGTTTCACGTGGCCGATGCTGGCCGCCGCACCGCCATGGGTCGTGGCACTGCGCTGACGCACCTCGGCAAACACCAGGGTGCCATCCGGCGCGCGCAGAATCAGGTCAATTTCGCCGCCGCCGCGTCCTGGCGTCCGATAATTGCGCGCCAGCAGCCGCAGGCCGGCGGCTTGCAGATGGCGCAGCGCGGCATCTTCGGCGGCGTCGCCCTTCTGCTTGGTGGTGGGCGGCCGGGCTGCCCCCGCCTGCGCCGCGGACCGTTTCGTCAGGAAATCCATTGACCCACTCCTTGAGCGCTTCCTTTGCCCCGGCCCTGAGCGCGGCCCGCGAGGCAGCGGCGCACCAGCATTATCCGCAGGGCGCGCTGTTCGTCGTGGCCACACCCATCGGCAACCTGGCCGACATCACGCTGCGCGCGCTGCATGTGCTGGCCCTCGTCGATGCCGTGGCCTGCGAAGACACGCGCCACACCCAGCAGCTGCTGCGCGCCTACGGCATCGAGCGCCCCGGCGCACAGTTGCTGGCCGTGCACCAGCACAATGAAGCCGAGGCGGCGCACACGGTGATCGACCACCTGCGCCACGGCCAACGCATCGCCTATGTGTCAGATGCCGGCACACCCGCCGTCAGCGACCCCGGCGCGCGCCTGGTGGCCGCCGTACGCGCCGCCGGACTGCCGGTGGTGCCGCTGCCCGGTGCCAGCAGCATCACCACACTGCTCTGCGCCGCCGGCATGACGCAGGAGGGCGGTTTCGTGTTCGCGGGCTTTTTGTCGTCCAAGGCCGCCGAGCGTGAACGCGCCGTGCTGCAGCTGGCCGGTGAGCCGCGCGCCGTGGTGCTGCTGGAAGCGCCCCACCGCATCGAGGCCCTGGCCGGCGCGCTGGCAACCCTCGGCGAGCGACCAGTGACCTTCGGACGCGAACTGACCAAGCAGTTCGAGGAAGTCGCTACCGTGCCCGCCCGCGACGGCCCGGCCTGGCTGGCGGCCGATGCGAACCGTACGCGTGGCGAATTCGTGGTGGTGGTGCACGGCGCCCCCGTAGCGGCGGATGCGGGTGACGACCAGCGCGTGCTCAGGCTTCTGCTGGCCGAACTGCCGCTGAAAACCGCTGTGAAACTGGCGGCGGAGATTACCGGTCGCCCCAAAAACACCCTGTACGACGCGGCGCTGGCGCTGCGAAAAGCCGGTCGGGATGACCAGGAGTGCTGAAAATATAGCAAACAGTGACCTTTTCACGCTGGGTATCGGCCATATTTGTTCTGAAACCGGTCAAAAACCCGCGTCCCCCGGCGCGTGAACTGTTTGCGGCCTGCCCGCCGGTGCGCAGGCGCGTGCAAACCGCCCGTCTTCCAGCACCCGCGCGCGGCCTTCGGCCACCAGCTCGTCCAGGTGCTGGGTGATGGTGCGGCGCTCCGCGTCGTTCACCCAGACCTCGTCGTAGCCCACCGGGTAGGTCAGCCGGCGCTGCACCAGCGCCTCCAGGGTGGAGGGTCCGTCGGCCAGCATCTGCAGCAGCCGTTCGGCGCGCTCGTCGATGCGGGCGGTGAACGCGGCCAGGTGCGCCAGAAAGGCCGCGCGGTCGTTGACCACGCCACGGTGGTGGGAGGTGACCCACACGCGGGCCGGAATGTCCTGCACCGCCCGCAGCGAGCGCCGGAACGCCGTCAGGCTGGAGGTCGCGTCGCCGTAGTAGGGGCCGAAGCCGGTGAGGTCGATGTCGCCGATGAAGGCCACGCCTTCGGGCTCCACCAGCAGCGCGCAGTGGCCACGGGTGTGGCCGGGCAGGTGAAAGGCGGTCACGCTCACGCCGCCACCCAGGTCCCAGCGCTGGCCGTCGGCATAGGCTTGCGCGTCCGGCCGGGGGTGGTAGTGGAACTTGGCCTCGATCATGGTGCGCAGGCGCGCGCTGGTGTCGGCCGGGTAGCCGTAGTGGCGCGCCAGCCCGGGCCAGCTGCGGGCGGCCTCGACATCAGCCTCGTGTGCCCACACCGCGGCGCGCGGCAGGCGGTGCAGGCCGGCCATGTGGTCTTCGTGCACATGACCCAGCATGACGGCATCGACGCCATCCAGCGCCGCCCCGATGCGGTTGGCCACGAGCGGCGTATCGAAGGCCACGCGCAGGTCCGAACCGGCCACGACCACCTGGTTGCCGTCGGGGTACTTGCCGTTGCGGTCGCCGAAAAATACGGTCACGGGGCCGATCTGCTGGCTGGGGATGTCCATCGTGGTGCTTCAGAGGGGTTGAAGAAGGAACCGTCGCCGCGTGGCGGTCGCGGGCCTGACCATTCATTCTGCCGCAGTGCGCTGTTCGGCTACCGGTGCGGGCGGCGCTCGGCTATCCTCGGGCCATGACCATCGACTTTGACGCAATCGTGGTGGGGGCCGGTGCAGTGGGCCTGGCCTGCGGGTATGCGCTGGCCCGCCAGGGCCACAGCGTGGCGGTGCTGGAGCGTGAGCGCCGTGTGGGTGCGGGCATCTCCTCGCGCAATTCGGAGGTGATCCACGCCGGCCTGCACTACCCGCCAGGTTCGCTGAAGGCCCGTTTCTGTGTCGAGGGCCGGCGCCTGCTGTACCACTTCCTCGATCGCCACCACGTTGCCTACAACAAATGTGGCAAGCTCATCGTGGCCACGCAGGACGATGAACTCGCGGCGCTGGACGCACTGGCCGCGCGCGGCGAGGCCAATGGGGTCGAAGGCGTGACCCGCCTGGACGCCGCGCAGGCCCTGGCCCTGGAGCCGGCCTTGCGCACGGTGGGCGCGTTGCACTCGGCCGAAAGCGGGGTCTTCGATGCGCATGGCTACATGGACGCGCTGGTTGGTGCGATTGAGGCGCATGGCGGCGTGGTAGTGCTGAACTCCCCTTTTCTGGGGGCGACGCCATCGGCCGGACAGGTCGAGGTGCGCATCGGCGGGGACGACCCCAGCACCGTCACCACCCGCCGCCTGATCCTGGCGGGCGGCCTGCAATCGCAGGAAACGGCGACCTGGGTGCAAGGTTTTCCTGAAGAACGCATCCCCGCCTTGCATTACGGCAAAGGCAGCTATTTCGCGCTGACCGGCCACGCGCCGTTCCAGCGCCTGATCTATCCGCCGCCCATTCCGGGCGCGCTGGGCATTCATTACCGGCGCGACCTGGGGGGGCAGGCCCGCTTCGGGCCGGACCTGGAGTTTGTCGATGCGCCGGACTATGTCGTCGATCCGGCTCGGGTGAGGTATTTCGAGGACTATGTGCGCCGC
The DNA here is from genome assembly GCA_016790575.1 of Burkholderiaceae bacterium. Taxonomy (GTDB): domain Bacteria; phylum Pseudomonadota; class Gammaproteobacteria; order Burkholderiales; family Burkholderiaceae_C; genus JAEUOU01. Next base: position 276,573 of record JAEUOU010000029.1, read on the forward strand.
TTCTGGCCGGGGCTGCCTGACGGCGCCGTTTACCCGGACTACGCCGGCATCCGTCCCAAACTGCACGGGCCTGGCCAGCCACAGCGGGACTTTGTCATCGACGACAGCCAACCGGGGGTGATCGCCTTGTTCGGCATCGAAAGTCCGGGCCTGACCTCGTCACTGGCGATCGGCGAACATGTCGCCGGTCTGGCGCGGCTCTGACGTTCAGCGGTAGAACCCGTAGGCCACGCCGATCGCCGCCACGATGCCCACCGCGTCGGCGAACAGCGCGCAGCCCAGCGCGTGGCGCGTGTCCTTCACGCCCACGCTACCGAAGTACACCGCCAGCAGCTTCGGAAATACCTCCATGTCCCCCATCGCCAGGCGGCCCAGCGCCACCGCGAACGCACTGACGAAGAAGCCCAGCCAGATCAGGTTCAGCAGTATGGGGTCATCATAGTGGGGCGGGTTCGTGCCGGCCGCAAGGGGGGTGATCACTCCTGAAAAGATAGCTGCTGGTGGCTGGTTGGCGCTGGGAACAGGTTGATTCGGCCCTGAAAACGGCGCTCCAGGGGCCTTTTGCGCCGGCTCCCGGGGCGCTCAGACGGCCGCAGGCGGCTTCGGGCGGCGGGGTTCCCGGGCGGGGTCCTGGGTGGCGCGGCGCGCTCGCCGGGGCGTGCGGGCGCGCTCGGCGTCGGCGAACGCGGCGCGCTCGCGCAAGGCCTGCTCGGTGGGCACGACCCGGGCGGAGCGCGCCTGCACCGGCTCGCCGCATTCGGCGCAGCGCAACTCGACCCGCAGCGCATGGCCGTGGCCGCGGTGCTCCAGCGCCAGGGGTGTGCTGTCGCCGGACCAGGGGCCGGCCCAGCGTTCGCCCCATTGGCGCAGCGTCACCAGCACCGGCCACAGGTCCAGGCCCTTCTCGGTGAGCCTGTACTCACTTTGCGTCGACGCCGCATCGGGCGTCACGCGCACGATCACATCCTGCGCCACCAGCTGCGCCAGGCGCAGGGCCAGCGAACGCGGCGACATGCCGGTGTGCAGCCGCAGGCCTTCGAAGCGCCGGTTGCCCAGGAACAACTCGCGCAGCACCACAAAGGTCCAGGCGTCCGCCAGCTGCGCGGCTGCGCGCGACACGGGGCACGCCCGGTCGGCCAGCTCACTGCGTTTCATCGTGATCCCGCTTGCGCATTGCCATATAAAAAGTATAGTCCACATCCTGTTTCGTCGAAATCCGGAGAAAGCGCATGCACAGCCCGTCCCCCGACAGCCCGTCCGCCACCGCACCCCAGGCCGACGCCGACGACGGCGCGCACCGCCACGCCCCCTGGCAGCACACCGCCTGCATCCTGTGCGAGAACAACTGCGGCCTGGAGGTGGAGCTGGGCGGCGAGGGCGGCCGCCACCTGGTGCGGGTGCGCGGCGACGACGCCCACCCCGCCTCGCGCGGCTACGCCTGCGAAAAGGCCTCGCGCATGGACTACTACCAGAACGGCCCCCAGCGCCTGACCCGCCCGATGCGCCGCCGCCCCGACGGCAGCTTCGAGGCCATCGACTGGGACACCGCGCTGCGCGAAGTCACGCAGCGCGCGATGGCGCTGGCCGGCCGCCACGGCGGCGCCAGCCTGCTGTATTACGGTGGCGGCGGCCAGGGCAACCACCTGCCGGGCCTGTACAGCCGCGCGATGCGGGCGGCGCTGGGCATGCGCTACCAGAGCAGCGCCATCGCGCAGGAAAAAACCGGCGCCTTCTACGTGGCCGGCTGCATGCTCGGCGGCGTGGCGCGGGCCGACTTCGAGCACGCCGAGGTGGCGCTGCTGATCGGCAAGAACCCCTGGCATTCGCACGGCATTCCCAAAGCGCGGGTCACGCTGCGCGAGATCGCGCGCGACCCGGCGCGCACGCTGATCGTCATCGACCCGCGCCGCAGCGAGACGGCGGACATCGCCGACATCCACCTCGCGGTGCGCCCCGGCGCCGACGCCTTCCTGTTGGCCGCACTGATCGGCACCGTGGTGCAGGAAGGCCTGCTCGCCGATGCCTGGCTGCAGGCCCATGCCGACGGCGCCGCCGAGGTGACCGCCCTGTTCGCCTATCTGGACGTGGCGGCGCACGCGCGCAAAGCCGGCATCGACGAAGCGGTGGTGCGCGACGTGGCGCGCCGCATCGCCCGCGCGCGCAGCGTGGCCAGCTTTGAAGACCTGGGCGTGCAGATGAACCGGCACAGCACGCTGGTGTCCTACCTGCACCTGCTGCTGGTGCTGCTCACCGGCCACTTCGGCAAGCCGGGCACGCTGTACCGCCCCACCGCGCTGGTGCCCATCGTCGGCACCGCGTCGGGCCCGGGCAGCTACAAGCGCACACCGGTCACCGGCGCGCCCATCATCGGCGGGCTGATGCCGTGCAACAGCATCCCCGAGGAAATCCTCACCGACCATCCGCAGCGCTTTCGCGGCCTGTGGGTGGAGTCGGCGAACCCGGCGCATTCGCTGGCGGACGGGCCGCGCATGCGCGAGGCGCTGGCCGCACTCGACCTGCTGGTGGTGGTTGATGTGGCCATGACCGAAACCGCGCGCCTGGCGCACTACGTGCTGCCGGTGGCCAGCCAGCTGGAAAAGGCCGAGGCCACCTTCTTCAATTTCGAGTTTCCGCACAACGTGTTCCACCTGCGCCGCGCCTTGCTGCCGCCGCCGGATGGCCTGTTCTCCGAGGCCGAGCTGCACGCCCGCCTGCTGGAGACCGCCGGCGTGCTGCCGGCCGACGCCGTGGCGGCGTTGCGCACCGCCTGGCAGGCCGGCCGCCCGGCCTTCCGCCGTGCGTTTGCCGAGCTGACCGCCGCCACACCGCAGGTGCTGGCCTTGCTGCCGGTGCTGCTGTACCGCGCCATCGGTGACCTGCTGCCGACCGGTCTGGCCGAGGGCGCGGGCCTGTGGGGCGTGTGCCAGCTGGCGGTGAAACACCAGCGCGAGCCGATCCGCCGCGCAGGCATCGGCGCCGAAGCCAAAGACAATGCCGAGCTGGCCGACGCGCTGTTCGACGCCATCCTGGCGTCGCCTTCGGGCCGGGTGTTTTCGGTGGACGACTGGGACGAATCCCTGCGCCGTGTGTCCACGCCCAACGGCCGCATCCAGCTGGCGCTGCCGGAGTTCTATGACGAAATCCTTGCGCTGGCGGCCGAGCCCGCGCCGCAGCCGCCGGCGGCATTTCCCTTCGTGCTCTCGGCCGGCGAGCGCCGCAGCTACACCGCCAACACCATCGTCCGCAACCCCGACTGGCGCCGCAAGGACCGTGCCGGCGCCTTGGCGCTGAATCCCGCCGACGCGGCCCGCCTGGGCCTGGCGGACGGCGACCGCGCGCGTCTGGTCACCCGCAGCGGGCAGGCCGAGGTCACGGTGGCGTTGAGCGATCGCATGAGGCCCGGCCACGTGTCGCTGCCCAACGGCCAGGGCGTGGACTTTCCTGGCGCCGACGGCGAGGCCGCCCTCACCGGCACCGCGCCGAACGAACTCACGCACCTGGACGACCGCGACGCCTTTGCCGGCACGCCGTGCCACAAATGGGTGCCGGCGCGCATCGAGGCGGTGGCGCCTGCAGAGTCCTGAAAAGAGAGCAAACAATCACCATTCCACGCTGGGTAATGGCACTTTTGACTCAAAAAGCGCCGCCACACCGCCGGCGCACCGGTCCGGGGCTGATCGGGGGCTGATCAGGCGCCGTTCAGGGCGTCGGCAAGGTCGGCGGTTTGCCTGGGGCGCACCACGCGGGCCACTTCCTGCCCGTCCTTCAGCAGCACCAGCGTGGGCCAGAGCTTGACGCGGTAGCTGCGCCCCAGCGGCTGACCCGGCCCGTCCTCCACCCGCAGGTGCTGCCACTGCGGGTGTTGCGCCAGCGCCTCGGCCACCGCGGGCTGGGCGGCGCGGCAATGACCGCACCAGGTGGTGCCGAACTCCAGCACGGTCAGGCCGGGCAGCGCGTCCACGTCGGCGCGCGTCGGCGCCTCGATGGCGCTCAGGTAGGGTTTGAAGGCGGTCATGCCCGGATTGTGTCGCGCCCGCCGGGCCGCGTGCTGCGAAGCGGCGGCTGGCGGCCCGGCAAGACCGTCACGGCACCGCCACCAGCCCGGCGGCGGCCGCGCGCGCCACCGCGTCAGACAGGGCGCGCAGCCCGGTCGAGGCCAGCCGGGCCTGGTGCCAGTACAGGGGAACGTCCAGCGGCGTGCCGGGCAGCAGCGCCACCAGTTCACCCCGGGCCAGGTGCGGCTCCACCAGGGCCAGCGGGTGCAAGGCCCAGCCCATGCCGGCCAGGGATGCCGCCACAAACGCGTGTGACGACGGCAGGGTGTGGCCGGGCAGGGGAACGGGCGCGCCCACGGTGCGTTGCACCCAGCGCTGCTGCAGGGTGTCTTTGGCGTTGAAGACCAGGCTGGGCGCGGCGGCCAGGCGGGCGGCGGACACCCCGTCGGCAAAATGCCGCGCGACAAAGGCCGGACTGGCCGCGGCGATGTAGCGCATCGCACCGAGCGCGCGGCTGCTGCAGCCGGCCGCGGGCTGGGCCTGGGCGGTCACGGCGGCCAGCACCGTGCCCTGACGCAGCCAGTCGGCGGTGTGGCCCTCGTCATCCACCGCCAGCTGCACCAGCACCGGTGCGCTGGCGGCAAACGCGGTGACGGCCGGCAGGAACCAGGTGGCCAGGCTGTCGGCGTTCACCGCCACCGGCAGGGTGACGCGCCGCGCGCCGGTCGGGTCGTCCACCGGCGTCGCGGCGGGCAGCGCTTCTCGCAGCTCACCCTCCAGCAGGCGCACCTGGTCGGCGTGCTGGCACAGGCGGCGTCCGGCCTCGGTGGCCACACAGGGCTGGCCGCGCACCACCAGCGCGCAGCCCACCCGTTCTTCCAGCAGCCGCACCCGCTGCGACACGGCCGACGGCGTGACGTGCAGCGCCCGCGCGGCGCGCTCGAAACTGCCTTCACGCACCACGGCGGCCAGCGCAAACAGTGAGGGGTAGTCCAGCATGGATGCAGTGTTGCTAAAGTGTGTTTAGGAAATGTAGCTTGGCTTCACGCGCCAGACCCGGCAAGCTGGCGCCATGAGTGTTGAAAGCACGGTTGGCGCCCCGGTGTTCACCCAAGGCTTCGCCCTGGGGCTGGGCCTGATCGTGGCCATCGGTGCGCAGAACGCCTTTGTGCTGCGCCAGGGCCTGCGGCGCGAGCATGTGGGCGCGGTGGTGGGGTTCTGCGCGCTGATGGATGCGGCGCTGATCACCGCCGGCGTCTTCGGCATGGCCCGCGCCCTGGGTGATCGCCCGCAGCTGGCCCGCGCGCTGGCGCTGGCGGGCGCGGTGTTCCTGGCCTGGTACGGCTGGAAAGCCTTGCAGCGCATGCGCCACGCCGGCGGTCTGCAGGCCGCCACGGGCGGCGAGGCCTTGAGCCGTCGCGCCGCGCTGGCCCAAGCCGCCGCCTTCACCCTGCTCAACCCGCATGTCTACCTGGACACGGTGCTGCTGGTGGGCGGCCTGGGCGCGCAGCAGCCGGCGCCGCTGCAAGCCTGGTTTGCGGCCGGCGCCAGCACGGCCAGCCTGGCCTGGTTCAGCGTGCTGGGCGTGGGCGCGCGCTGGCTGGCACCGTGGTTCGCCCGGCCCGCCGCCTGGCGCGTGCTGGACGGGTTGATCGGGGTGACGATGGCCGTGCTGGCACTGCTGATGGTGCGCCATGCGCTGAACGGCTGGTGAGCGCGTACCCACCACACCCGGCGTGGCGCCGCCGGGCGCGTCAATCGCCGGGACGTTCTTCACCGGGGGGGTTGCGGGCCACGAAAAATTTGCAGGCGTGGCGGCGGCCAAAGCAGCGGTGCATCTCGGGCTCCTGCGCCAGCTGATCGAGGATCACTTCGGCCTCGGCATCGCCCCCGTGCTGCAGGCGTAGCGTGGCAATGCGATGCTCCACACCGCGTCGGTAAGGCCAGGCAGCCGCCCGGGCGCAGCAGCCCGAAGCAAACCGCCAGGGCCGGTGCCCGGCCCCTGCCGCGGCAGGCCTTCGTACAGCGTGAAGAAAAGCTCCCGGAACCGCGGCGATGGCGTCGCCATCGGGCCTCCTGATAAGTCCTGATTGTGTAGCATCAAATGACCTTTTTATGCTGGGTATTGGCCTGTTTGGTGTCAAATCGTGTCGTGGCAAGGGTTTCGGTTCGTCTGGTGGCCGCCACAGCGGTGCTGGGCGCGTACCCGCACCCGGTACACGCCGGATCGGGCCTACGGGGTGAGCAGGCGCTTCGACTGTCCCCCTCTTGATGGCGGGTTTCGGGCCTTGAAGAACGGCACGGAGGCTTCACCTGTCTGGGGGCCAGATGAGTTTTGATCTTGAAAGCAGGCCATGGAAATGATCTTGTTGTGGGGTTTGTGCATCGCCCTGATTCTTTTGGGGTTGGCGGGCACGGTGCTGCCCGTGCTACCGGGCACCTTGCTGGTCTGGGCGGGCATCGTGTTGGGCGCCTGGATTGACGACTTTGCCCGGGTCAGCGTCACCACCGTGGTGTTCATCAGCGTGCTGGGGGTGCTGGCTTGGGGCCTGGACTATGCCGCCGGGCTGCTGGGCGCGAAAAAGGCCGGTGCCAGCAAACTGGCCCTGCTGGGCGCTGCGGTGGGCACGGTGCTGGGACTCTTTATGGGGCTGGTGGGTGTGCTGTTCATGCCTCTGGTGGGCGCTGCTCTGGGTGAGTATCTGGCGCGCAAGGACGAAACCCGTGCGGTCAAGGTCGGCTTTGCGACCTGGGTTGGCATCATGCTGGGGCTGCTTGCCAAAGTGGTGCTCGCCTTCATCATGGTGGGCGTGTTTGCCGCGGCTTTGCTGTTCTGACCCCAAGTGCCCTGCCCGAACCGCCTTCGGGCGAGACCGATTTCCGATTTCCGGCTTTCGCCATCCCCCAATGGCTCGACCCCTCTGAAGGTGCCCCATGTCCTTGTTTGAACGCCTGGCCGCCCTGATTCCCGGGCAGTGGGAAAAGGTCATTGTCACGGCCTTGCTGGTTGGCATGGCCTTGCTTGCGTCGCACCTGTGGGCGCGCTATCTCTCGCGCGGCTCGATTTCGGCGGAGAAGCGCCGCCTCCACCTGGTCTGGGCGCGCAACATCATCTGGTTTGCGGCGCTGCTGGTCATTGTGTCAGTCTGGGCTTCCACGATCGCGGGTTTCGCGCTGTCTGTCGCGGCGGTGGCGGGCGCGCTGCTGATCGTCAGCAAGGAGCTCGTCATGTGCGTTCACGGCTACCTGTATGTGACCCTGGTGCAGCCTTTCAAGATAGGCGACGTGATCGAGTTCAACCATTTGCACGGCCGTGTGGTCGATATCGACATGTTTGCCACCACGCTGGTGGAGCTTGACAAGGCCGGCCAGCGTACCGGAAAAGTGGCCGAATTTCCCAACGGGCTGTTGCTCACCCACCCGCTGATCAATGCGTCTCCCAACGGCGCCTACGTGCTGCACGCCATCCAGATTCCCATCCCTGAACGCCTCTCGCATGACCTGGACCACATCGAGGCCGCGGCTCTGGCTGCTGCCGACCGCGCGACCGCCGTCTGGAGCGAAGAGGCAATGAACCATTTTCGCAAGGCCTCTGAAGAGAACTTCATCGCACTCCCCTCGGGGAAAACCAAAGTGTCGTGGGATTTTTCAGACCCTGAACACCTGGTGCTGGTAGTCCGTGTGGCCTGTCCGGTCGGACAGCGCGCCAAAGTGGAACAGGCGGTTTTTAGAGACACCTGGCGCGCCTTGTCGCCCGCAAACCAGGCGGTCGCGCAGGAAGGCCAGTGAACGCGCGGCTGTTGCGCGGGCCGGCCGTCATGGCGGATCAACGGAGTCGGGTGGCACGTTCCGGCTGCAAGGCCGTGACCTGTCTGCGTTCAAACGCCTGCTGACGCTCGGAAAAGTCCCACCGCTCGATCAGGCAGCATTTGCCTGGCGGGGGCCCGCCGGGCGGGTCGGCGTCCAGCGTGGCCGCCGTATCGCCCCATCGCAGCAGGTTGACCGAGTTGGGCACCCCGGGGCGTGTGCGCGCGGAGACGGCGGTGCCCGCTTGCACCACCCACAGCCGCCGCGCCAGGCCCTGCAGTGGCAGCGTGTAGGGCAGGTGGATGTGGCCGCCCAGCACCAGGTCGGCCCCGGCCTGTGCCCAGGCCCGGGCGGCCCGCGCATGGCCACGCAGCAGGTTGGACGCTTCGCCCGCCTCGGGTACTGCCAGCGGCTGGTGTACCACCACCACGCGCAGTTGCTGCGGCCCGGCTGCGGCCAGCAGGCTGGCCACCCGGGCAACTTGCGCCTCCGATACCTCCCCCTGAGTGTGACGCCGCGCACGGGTGGTGTTCACCCCCACGATGAGCCAGTCGGGCGAGATCGCGACGGGCTCCAGATCGGCTCCGAAGACCCGGGCGAAACGCGCATAGGGGCGGGTCAGCCGTGCCCACAGGTCGAACAGCGCAATGTCGTGGTTGCCCGGGATGGCGAGAACAGGCGCACCCAGTTGGTCCACAAAGGCCTTGGCTGCGCGGAACTGCGCGGGCCGCGCGCGTTGTGTGATGTCGCCCGACAGCACCACTCCATCGGGGCGCTGCTGCGCCGCCAGGGCCAGCAAGGCCTCGACCACTTGCGGCCGCTCGGTGCCAAAGTGGGTGTCGGACAGGTGCAGCAGCACACTCATGCGACCTCCCCTGGCGCGCCGGCCATGGGGTCGTCGTCAGAAGCCTGGAGCAGGTACAAAGGCCTGTCGAGCACACGGATGTCGATCGGTGAGCGCATGCGGGCCACTTCGCCGTCGAACGCCACCACCACCTCTTTGCGTCCGGGTGCCAGCCTGGGCCGCACCACCATGTGGTGGAACTCGAAGCTTTCCACCCCGGCGGCCTCCCCCAGCCGGCCCATGGCACCATGCAGCATGAGCCGGATCATGGCCAGGGTCCCGATGGGCCGCAGCATCAGCGCGGCCATGCTGCCGTGGCCCGGTGTGCCGGCCAGGGTGTCGGCGGGCTCGGCACCCACCTGCTCCAGTTGCAGGCGGTTGTTGCCCACAAAAAGCGTCAAGGTTTGCACGTCGCGTGTTGTGTTTCCCGTTTCGATGTGCAGCCGCAACCGACGCTGGGCGCGCAGCAAGGTGGCTGCGGCGGCCACAAAGGCCACCCAGCGGCTTCGACCAAACCGGGCCTTGAAGGCCTCGCGGTCTTGCAGCAACTCGGGGTAAACGCCCAGGCTGGCGTTGACCAGGAACATTCTGTCGTTGATCGCGGCCACCTGAACCGGGCCGGGATGGGCAGTCAGCAGCAGCCGTGCAGCGGCGGCCGGGTCGGTGGGAATGCCGTGTGTGCGAGCAAAGTAGTTGAAGGTGCCGTACGGAATCACTCCCATCGCACAACCGGCCGCGTGGGCGGCCTGGGCCACGGTGCTGAGGCTCCCATCGCCGCCCACCGCCACCACGGCGGAGCCGCGTGCCATCGCCCTGGCGGCTGCTTCGGTGGCTACCCGCGGAAGATCCGCGGGCCCGCAAATCAGCAGCTCGCCACGACGCCCCCCGGCTGAAAGGGCCGATTCGATCACGGCGCATTTGGCCTCGATGTCCTGGGCTCCCGAGGATGCGTTGACAACGAACAGCAGTGTCGCCGCGGGGTCAAAGCGCGGACCCGGCGCGACGGCCTGCGGCGAGCTGCTTTGCGTGGGGATGCGAAGGCTGAAGGCCATCGGTCGTGCTCCAACTGGTCGTCGAAAGTGGTGCGGTCGCCATCCCGGCCCTCGGGTTCGGCGTGGTTTCCCGGCACGGTCCAGCGCCACCGGCGCGGCCGGGGGCAGCGCATTGGATGGAACCGCCCGATTGCCGCGATCATGAGGGTGTTCGGGTAAAGCGGGGGCAACGGTTCAGCTAATTCCGGTGGCCGAAGCCTGAATAAGCGTCCATTTCAGAATTGTTTGACAATTCTCGTTCGCAGGGTTTGCATCATTGCTTGAAATGGGGGGTCGCAGGTTGCCTCAATCGCCGTCAGAAAAATTGATCCGAAACGCTCGCGGTCCGGCAGAAGCGAGGATCAGGCGCCGATCTTCGGTGGACCGGATTGCGGCGGCTCACCTGGCTGCGATGGGCGACACGGTGGCCGATACCGTAGGTCAGGGGGCCCGGCAGCGGCTGGTCTGGCTGGGTTTGCTGGCCATGCCGCTGTTGTTTCCGATTGCTTTGCCCGGCATGGCCTCGGGGGTGGGCACTTTGTGCCTGCTGGTGGCGCTCGGACTGTGCCTGGGTCAATCGGTTCCTTTGCCCGGGTGGCTTGCCAGGCGCGAGCTGAGTGCCCGCGTCAAGGGCCTGCTGGCCAGCATGCTCCATCGCGCGGTTCGCATCATTGCCCGCCTGGGACGGCCCCGCATGCTGGCCTTGAGCAACCAGCCGGCCCGCTTCTTCAACGGGCTGATGCTGGGCACTTCCGGGCTCGCCATGGTGGTCCCTGTCCCGATGATCACATTTGACAACGTGTTGCCCGCCATGGCCATTGTTCTGATCGCCTGGGGCCTGCGGCTGCGCGACGGCCTGATGCTGCTGGCGGGCTACGGGGTTGCCATCGCCGCGGTGGCCTCGGTCATGCTGCTTTGGTGGGGTGGCGCCCTGGCGGCCGGCAACCTGTTGGCCTGGGCCACAAACTGATTGCAACCCCCCGCCCCGGGCTGTCAGACCGGGGCTTTGCCAGGGCAGGGCGCGCCAGTGCTGTGGTGCCCTAGTGCTCTCGGGTCATCCGCTCGGCAAAAGAGATGCCCATCGCGGACAGCACGAAGGTGAAGTGGATGACGGCCACCAGGGTCACGGTCTGAATGCTTGGCAGGCTCAGGTCGCTGCTCAGATAGGTTTTGAGCGCATGGACGCCCGAAATGGAAATGATGGCAAAAGCCAGTTTCAGTTTGAGGTTGTAGGTGTTGACATGATCCAGCCAGTCCGGCTTTTTCATCTCGGTCTTGTCAAAGTGTCCGGTGGTGACGAACAGCGAAACTCCCGCCAGCGCCACCACCCACACCAACTGGGCCACCATCGTCATGTCCACCAATTCCAGGACCTTGATGATGAGTGCAATTTTCTCCAGGTCACCGAACAGCAAGGTTTGCATGAGCTTGTAGCTTTCGAGCAGGAACTTGCCCAGTATGCCGATGATGATCGCTACCAGCCCCACGTAGAAGAAGAGCATGGTGAACCGCATGCCATACAGCAGGGCCCCTACCTTGGCGAGAACGTTTTCCATTTTGTTGGCGTCCGGAGTCAATGAATTTGATATGTCGGTTGGTTGTAAAACGGGATGACCCATCGGTCCGAGACTAACACTGGTCAGTGAACCGCCTGTTGCAAGCGGCCGCTCAGGCGGTTGGGTCGGTCAGATCGACCCCATTTCGATGGCAGCACAAATCGTGCCGGCTCCCCGCGTGCCCGCCGCCAGCTCACCTTTTCCGCATCCCCAGCCACACCACCGTCCCCACCACCACCAGCGCCCCGGCCACCTGCACCGGTGCAATGGACTGGCCCAGGATGGCCCAGGCCAGCAGCAGGGCGAAGACGGGCTCCACGTTCATGATGGCCGAGTTGCCCACCACGCCCAGCTTGGGCAGCACGGTGAACATGATGGTGAAGGCGGTGCCGTAGAGAAAGGTCAGCGCGCCCAGGCCCACCCAGCCCAGCGGGGCGGTGGGCAGGTGCGGGCCACCCTGTGCGGTGACGGCGGCCAGCGCCAGCAGGCCGACGATGCCCATGGTGGAGGCGGTGCGCACGCGGCCGTCCACGTCGCTGGCCTCGTGCTGGGTGATCACCAGCGCCACACCGAAGGTGGCGGCGGCCGTCAGCGCAAAGGCCACACCGGCGCCAATGCGGCCCCATTGCCCGGCCGCGCCCAGGCCCGAGGCGGCGCCGAACACGTCCAGCGCCAGCGCCAGGCCCGCCAGCATCACCGGCATGGCCAGCAGCACCGCGCGCTCGGGGCGGTGGCGGTAGAACAGCCGGGCCCACAGCGCGGTCCACAGCGGGTAGGTGTTGAAGGCCAGCAGGGCCAGCGCCACCGGCAGCCGCGCCACGGCCGAGTACAGGCACAGGCTCTGCACACCGATCAGCAGCCCGATGGCGGGCAAGGCTTTCTTGTGCCGTGCCGTCAGGCGGATGGGCACGCGGTGCCACGCCACGATGGAGGCCACCACCAGCGCGGTGATGGCGCTGCGGAAGGTCACCGCCGTGGCCACGTCCACCCCGTGGTTGAAGGCCAGGCGCGCGGCCACGTGGTTGGCGCCCATCATCAGCGCGATGAGCAGCAGCGTGGCGAAGGCGGTGGCGGAGAGGGGGCGGGTGGGTGGGGTCATGCGGGCGGGCCGGGTGTGGGAATCAGGCCAGGCCCGAGAGATGGGTTTGCGCGGCGGCGGCCAGGCGCTCGTCGAAGGTGGCCAGCGGGCACATCAGGTCGGCCGCGAGCCAGAGGTAGGCGGCGTCATAGGCGGAGAGCTGGTAGCGCTGGGCGAGGTCGGTGGTGGCCAGTGGGTCGATGGGGTGCAGTTCGATCACCATGCCTGCGGCTTCGGCCAGGCCGGACAAGGCGTGGGTTTCGCCGCGGCGGTGTTTCTTCAGTGCGACATTGGCGATTTCGCAATGCAACAGGTGGGGCGCATGCAAGGCGCGGCCGTGGATGTGGCCTTTTGCCGTTTCGAACCATTCCTCGCGGAACACCAACCCGGCGATCATGCTGCAGTCCACCACCAGCGGTGGGCGCTCCAGATAGATGGCTGGCGGCTCGGCGATGTGAAAGACCGGCGCCGGGTTCATCGACTGTCCCGGTCTTCGCGGATGAGGTCGATGCTGGAGACCTGGTCGCGGATCGGCTCGGGGTACTTGGCCTTCAGCTCCGCCACCACCTGCTCCACCGTTTTCCAGCCCTGCCGCACGATGGGCCAGCCCCGTTTGTCGTACCCGACGATGCGTGGCGCGCCAGGGTTGGCGGGATCAACAGGCGAAGTGGGCACTTCCGTTTCCTGCTTCACCGCCTGTTCGACCAGGGCCATCAGCTCGCCCTGCAGCGAGCGGTGGTGGCGCGCGGCGCGCTGGCGCAGCGCCTCGGCCCAGGCTTCGGGCACATCTTTGATGGAGAGGTTGGGCATGAAATGGCTCCAAAATGAATCTGTGGAGCCATTATGGAGCCGATCTGCAGGCTGATCAAGCGCGCTGCGGTCGCGCACCCGGGCTCAATACAACCCGTGCACCTGCGCATGCACCCGCGCCAGGCCCAGCAGCGCGTCGGTGAAGGGGGTGGGCACGCCCGTCTTCTGGCCCAGCTCGCGCACCACGGTGACCAATGCGTCCAGCTCCACCGGCTTGCCGGCTTCCACGTCCTGCAGCATCGAGGTCTTGAAGGCGCCGAGCTTGCGCGTGACGGCGTGGCGGTCTTCGGGCTGCTGGTCGATGGGGATGCCGATGCGCGCGCCGATCTCCTTGGCCTCCAGCATCACGGCGCTGACGAACCCGCGCACCAGGTCGTCGTTCAGGATGCGGTCGGTGGTGGCGCCGGTGAAGGCGCTGATGGGGTTGACGGTCATGTTGCCCCAGAGCTTGAACCAGATGTCTTTCTGGATCTGCGGTGACACGGTGGCGGAGAAGCCGGCGCGCTGCAGCAACGCGGCCAGCGCCAACACGCGCGGCGTTTCCTGGCCCGAGGGCTCGCCCACGATCAGCCCGTTGCCGAAGTGGTGGCGGATCACGCCCGGCGCCTGCACCGAGCAGCTGGCGTGCACCACGCAGCCGATCACCTGGCGTGCCGGAATGGCCCGGCCGATGGCGCCGGTGGGGTCCACCGCCTGCAGCGTCGTGCCGGCCAGCGGGCCGCCAAAGCCTTCAAAAAACCACCAGGGCACGCCGTTCATGGCCGTCAGCACGATGGTGTCGGGCCCGATCAGCGGGGCGATGTGGCGGGCGACGTCGGCCAGCGCCGGCGCCTTGACGGCGACGATGACCAGGTCCTGCGGGCCCAGCGCGGCCGGCTCGGCCACCGCGGTCACGGGTTGGGCCCTGCGGCCATCGGCTTCCACCAGTTGCAGTCCGTCCCGCTGCAGCGCGTCCAGTGTGGCGGTGCGCGCCACCACGCCCACGGTGCAGCCGACGCCCGCCAGCCTGGCCCCCAGCCAGCCTCCGATGGCGCCGGCGCCGTAAATCGCGACTTTTTGGATCATTTTTGGCCTTTACCCAGCGTCAGAAGGTGATGGTTTGCTCTATTTTTTGTAGCTGTCGTCCAGCCGGTCGACCTGCCGCACCAGCGCGTCGAACACGTCGCGGCCGGCGCCGTGGGCGGGGTTGAACTGCAGCGCGTCGTGGGTGCACTTGGCGGCGATGGCCTCGGGCACCGGGATGGCGGCGCCCATGCTCAGCGTGGCCAGCTGGATCTCGCAGGCGCGCTGCAGCGTCCACAGGATGGCAAAGGCCTGCTCCAGCGTCTGGCCCCAGCTCAGCAGGCCGTGGTTGCGCAGGATGATGGCCTGCTTGTTGCCCATGCTGGCCAGCACACGCGGGCCTTCCTCGGCGTGGATGGTGATGCCCTCGAACGGGTGGTAGGCCACCATGTCGTGCAGCTGGGCGCTGTAGAAGTTGCTCTGGCTCAGGCCGCCTTGCAGCGAGGCCACAGCCACGCCGGCGGTGGTGTGGGTGTGCATGACGCAATGCGCGCCGTCGATGCCGCCGTGGATGGTGCTGTGCAGCGTGTAACCGGCCGGGTTGATGGGCCAGGGCGAGCCGTCCAGCACGTCGCCGGCCAGGTTGATCTTGACCAGGTTGCTGGCGGTGACCTCGGTGTAGTGCAGGCCGAAGGGGTTGATCAGGAACTGTTTTTCCGCGCCGCTCACGCTGTCGGGCAGGCGCAGCGTGATGTGGTTGTAGATCATTTCCGTCCAGCCCAGCATGGCAAAGACGCGATAGGCGGCGGCCAGGCGCACGCGCGCGGCCCACTCGTCGGGGTGCATGCCGGCGGGGGCGGGTGCGGCGGGGCTGGAGAGGCTTGAGGGACTGAGGGCATTCATGGCGTGCTCCGGGCAGGTCTTCAGTAGCTGTTGGCGCCGGCCGGGGCCGGCGGGGTGCGGTAGGTGGCCAGCAGCTGGCTGGCGCCCGCGGCCAGCAGCAGGGTGTCGGCGCCCACGGCGACGAAGCGCGCGCCGGCGGCCAGCCATTTGCGCGCCTGCGCCTCGCTGGTGGCCAGAATGCCGGCCGCCTTGCCGGCTTTGAGGATGCGGGCAATGCCGTCTTCGATGACGGCCTGCACCTCCGGATGTGCGGCGTTGCCCGGGTGGCCCATCGAGGCGCTCAGGTCCGCCGGGCCGATGAATACCCCGTCCACCCCGGGCGTGGCGGCGATGGCGTCCAGGTTCTGCATGGCCAGCTCGGTTTCGGCCTGCACCAGCACACAGACCTGGTCGTTGGCCTCGTGCACGTAGCGCGGGTGCGCCTGCCAGCGCGAGGCGCGCGCCAGCGCGCTGCCCATGCCGCGGATGCCGTCGGGCGCGTAGCGGCTGGCCGCCACCACCAGCGCCGCCTGCTCGGGGGTGTCGATCATCGGCACCAGCAGGGTCTGGGCGCCGATGTCCAGGTACTGCTTGATCAGCGCCACACCCACGTCGCCGGTGCCCACCGGCACGCGCACGATGGGGTGGGAGCGCCGGTCGCCGAAGGCCTGCTGCGCGCTGGCCACGGCCTGCAGCTGCGTCAGCGTGGAGCGCACGTCATTGGGCGCGTGCTCGCCGTCCAGCAGCAGCCAGTCGTAGCCGATGCCGGCCACCAGTTCGGTGCTGTAGGGGCTGGCCAGCGCCACCCACAGACCGAGCTGGGTCTGGCCGGCGGCCAGGGCGTGTTTGAAGGTGTTGACGGGGGTGTGCATGAGCGTCCTTTGCAATCAGACAAAACTGAACAACAGCCGGCCGAGCGGCCCGTAGTCGGCGTCAAAGGTGTCGCCGGCCTGCGCCGGCACCGGCCGCGTGAATGAACCCGCCAGCACGATCTGCCCGGCCAGCAGCGACTCGCCCCAGGGCGCGAGCTTGTTGGCCAGCCAGGCAATGCCGATGGCCGGGTGGCCCTGCACCCCGGCAGCGAGGCCCGTTTCTTCCACCACGCCGTTCTGGCGCAGGATGGCGCCGCACCAGGGCAGGTCGGTGGTGTGCGGATCGGCCTTCACCCCACCGACGACGATGCCGGCATTGGCCGCGTTGTCGCTGATGGTGTCGTACACCTTGCGCATCACCTTGCTGTGGCGGTCGAACTGCTCGATGCGCGCGTCGATGATCTCGATGGCCGGCGTCACGTGGTCGGTGGCGGCCAGCACCTGCTCCACCGTCACGTCCGGGCCCTTCAAAGGCGCCTTGAGCACGAAGGCCAGCTCCACCTCCACCCGCGGCGCGATGAACCGCGTGGCGGGGATGTCCAGCACCTGGCCGGGTGTGCAGGTGTAGAGCATGTCGTCCAGCAGCGTGCCGTAGTCGGGCTCGGTGATCTGGCTGGCCTGCTGCATGGCGCGCGAGGTCAGGCCGATCTTGTGGCCGATCACGGTGCGGCCGTCGGCGCGCTTGAGGTCCATCCAGGCGCGGCTGATGCGGTAGCCGTCTTCGATGGTCATGCCGGGGTAGCGTTTCGAGAAATGCTCCACCTGAGCGCGGGATTGTTCAGACTGGTGCAGCTCGGCAGCGAGCTGGCGGATCAGGGTGTCGTCAAACATAAGCAAATTTCTCGCGGTTGTGTGGCGCGCGTTGCTGTGATGGGCTGCCGGCCCAGGCCAGGGCCATCGCGGAGCCGGCTTTGCCGGGCCGCTGATGGCGCCCCCTTGAGGGGAAGGCACCCCAGGCGCTTCGGGGGTGTTTCCTCATTTCTTGAAGAGCGGATGCAGGTTGCTGTGTTTGGCGTCGAAGACTTCATGGCCTTCGTCGATCTGCAGCGTCACGCCGATGTGGCGGGCGTGGAACACCGGCTGGAAGTGCGCCTTGGTGGCCATCAGCAGCGCGTCGCCCACGCGCTTGTGTGTGGCGGGGCTGCGGCCCTGGGCCATGCGCAGGTTGAGGTACACGAAGGCATAGTCGCCGGTGCCGCCGGCCGCACGGCCCGCGGCGCCGCCGTCCGACACGGCGTAGTGCGGCGCGGGATAGGCCAGCACGCGGGTGCCGCCGGGCGGGAACACCGGCTGGCCGACGTCGTCGTGTGCCGCGAGCATGGTGTCGGCCAGGCTGCGGCACAGCGCCGTCATGTCCGTCTCGGTGTCGAGGTTGGCGGTGTAGAGGATGACGAGGTGGGGCATGGCCGGATGGTGATCAAAGACGGGTGGCGACAGACGTGTACCCGTCGGCGCGCGAGGCCACCGGCGGCGGCACGGCGGCGCCCGTGACGGGCAGCACCGGGAACAGCGCGTTCATCTGGCCGGTGCCGCTGGCGCCGAAGTACGGGGTGATGATCTCGGCCGCGCCGGTGTATTCGCTCCAGCCCAGCACGCCCAGCATCATGGCGGTGTCGTGCATGAAGCCTTCGCCGTGGCCTTTGGCCGCGTACTCGGGCAGCATGTCGCAGAAGTCCTTCCACTCGCCGGCTTTCCACATGCGGATCACCTCCTGGTCCAGATGCTCCAGGAAAGGGCTCCAGATCCTGAAGGCGAACTCGGGCGCCAGGCCGTTCTGGGCAAACCGGTGACTCAGGGAGCCGCTGGCCAGAAAGGCCACGGTGCCGTCGTAGTGGTCTTCCACCGCCCGGCGCATTGCCCAGCCCAGGCGCGCGCTGTCGTTCAGGTAGTGCGAGGTGCACAGCGCCGAGACCGACACCGCCTTGAAGTGCTGGTCTTCGTTCATGTAGCGCATGGGCACCAGCGTGCCGTATTCCGGCTGCAGGGTCGTGGCGTGGTGCGCCAGCGTTTCCACGCCGTGTTCGTTGGCCACCTTGGCCAGCAGCTGGCCCAGCGCCGGGTTGCCCGGGATGGCGTAGGGCATGTTGCTGATGAAGTGCGGCAGCTCGTTGCTGGTGTAGGTGCCCTGCCAGTGCGGCGCGCAATTCAGGTGGTAGGTGGCGTTGACCAGCCAGTGGGTGTCGAACACCACGATGGTGTCCACGCCCGCTTCGCGGCAGCGGCGCGCGATGGCCCGGTGGCCTTCAATGGCGTCCTGGCGCGTGCCTTTGCGCGGGCCGTCCAGCTCGCTGAGGTACATGGACGGGACGTGGGTGATCTTGCCGACGAGGGCGACGGTTCCCATGGTCAGGCTCCTGGGGTGGTGGTGGAATGGGCTGTCGGCATTCGGCGTGCTGTCAGGGACAGATCAGGTCGATGTCGGGGAAATAGGTCCGGTAGCGTCCGGCGTCGCGGGTGAGCAGCGCCCAGCCCATCGACACCGCATGGGCGCCAATGAAGAAGTCGGGGAGCACGCCGGTCCGCGTGCCGCCGCGCTGGCGATAGGTGCGAAAGGCATGTGCCGCCATTCGGGCGGCGTCCCGATCCAGGTCGAGCACCTGAACGCCCAGTCGGTCCAGCAGGGTGTCGATGTGCGGGCCGGCGGTGTCATGGGTATGCAGTTCGGCGTAGACCACGTAGTTGGTCAGCACGGTGGAGCGGGCGCGCGCCTTTCCCAGTTCGCGCAGGGACCAATCCAGCCAGACCGGATCCTGGTGGATCACGTCGACAAACACATTGGTATCCACCAGGGTCATGGCTGGTTCCAGTCGTCGCCGCGCGTGAGTCGCATCAGTTCGTCCGTGCTCATGCCGCCTTTGGCAATGCCGATGAACGGGCGGATCGGGTCATCCGGGGCCAGAAACGACAGGTCCGGCTCGCCGGGCGGCGGTGTGGCGTCGGTCGCTTTGGCCGCCACCAGGTATTCGGCCAGGGCCTCCTGCACCACCTGCGTCTTGGTGACGCCACGGCGCTCGCACAGGGCGCCGAGGTCTCGTTCAAGGTTCTGGGGGAGTCGCACCGAGAGCATGGACATTCTCCTTGTCATACAGCAGGTGATTCATTGTATGACGCATTGCGGGTTGTCATACAGCCTGTCATACGCCCCAGTGCGGAATATGGTGCGACCCCAGCGACACGGCCACGTTCTTGGGTTCGCAGAAGACTTCGTAGCTCCAGGTGCCGCCTTCACGCCCGGTGCCGCTGGCCTTGGTGCCGCCGAAGGGCTGGCGCAGGTCGCGCACGTTCTGGCTGTTGACGAAGCACATGCCGGCCTCCACCGCGGCGGCGACCCGGTGCGCGCGGCCGAGGTTCTCGGTCCAGACGTAGCTGGACAGGCCGTACTGGATGTCGTTGGCGAGTTCAATCGCGTGGGCCTCGTCGCGGAACGGGATCAGGCAGGCCACGGGGCCGAAGATTTCCTCCTGCGCGATGCGCATGCGGTTGTCCACGTCGGCAAAAACCGTGGGCCAGACGAAGTTGCCGTGTTTCACGCGCTCGGGCAGTTCGGTGGCATAGCGCGGCTGCTCCAGTCCGCCGCACAGCAGCGTGGCGCCTTCCTTGGGGCCGAGCTCGATGTAGCTGCGCACCTTGGCCAGGTGGCCCTGGCTGATCATCGGGCCGACGATGGTTTTCTCGTCCAGCGGGTCGCCCACCGTGATGCGCCGGGCGCGGTCCACGAACTTGTCCACGAAGTGGGCGTAGATCGACTGCTGCACCAGGATGCGGCTGCCCGCGGTGCAGCGCTCGCCGTTGTTGGAAAAAATCATGAACACGGCGGCGTCGAGCGCGCGGTCCAGATCGGCGTCGTCAAAGATCACGAACGGGCTTTTGCCGCCCAGTTCCATGCTGAACTTCTTCAGGCCCGCCGCCTGGACGATGCGGTTGCCGGTGGCGGTGGACCCGGTGAAGCTGATGGCGCGCACGTCCGGATGCGCGCACAGCGGCTCGCCCGCGTCTTTGCCGTAGCCGTGCACGATGTTCAGCACGCCGGCGGGAATGCCGGCCTCCAGCGCCAGCTCGCCCAGACGCGCGGCCGTCATCGGCGAGAGCTCGCTCATCTTCAGCACGGCCGTGTTGCCAAACGCCAGACACGGCGCGACCTTCCAGGTCGCGGTCATGAAGGGCACGTTCCACGGCGAGATCAGCGCGCACACCCCCACCGGGTGGAACAGCGTGTAGTTCAGGTGTGTGGGCGTGGGGTAGGTGTGGCCGTCCACGCGGGTGCACATCTCGGCAAAGTAGGTGAAGTTGTCCGCCGCGCGCGGAATCAGCTGCTTGCCGGTCTGGCTGATCACCTGGCCGCAGTCGTTGGTCTCCAGCTGGGCGATCTCGGGCACGTGCTTCGCGATCAGCTCGCCGAGCTTGCGCATCAGGCGTGCGCGCTCGGTCGCCGGGGTGCCGGCCCATTTCGGGAACGCGGCCTTGGCGGCGGCGACAGCGGCGTGGACTTCCGCCTCGCCACCGGCGGCCACCTCGGCCAGCACCTCCTGGGTCGCGGGGTTGAGGGTTTCGAAGTAGGCGCTGCCGGCGACGGGCTGGCCGTTGATCAGGTGGTCGATGCGCATGGTCATCCTTGGGCGGTGATGGTGTTGACAAGGGCGCCGACGCCCTCGATTTCGGTGACGATCACGTCCCCGGGCCGGCAGTCCACCACGCCGTCGGGTGTGCCGGTGAGGATCAGGTCGCCAGGGTAGAGCGTCATGAAGGCGCTGAAATACTCGATCAGCGTGGGCACGTCGAAAATCATGTCGCGTGTGTGGCCCTGCTGGGTCACGGTGCCATTGACCGTGGTGCGCAGCGCCAGGGCCATCGGGTCGGGGATGTCGGCGGCGTCCACCAGCCAGGGCCCGATGGGCGTGCAGGTGTCGCGGTTCTTGACCTTCAGGTTGGGGCGGTACCAGTTTTCCAGGTAGTCGCGGATGGCGTAGTCGTTGGCCACGGTGTAGCCGGCCACAAAATCCAGCGCGTCGGCTTTGGCCACGCGGCGCGCCTCGCGCCCGATCACCACCGCCAGCTCGCATTCGTAGTGCATGAACGCCACCCCGGCCGGGCGCACGGTGAAACCGCGGTGGCCGGTGAGCGAGGCCGCACTTTTGAGGAAGGCCAGCGGCTCGTCGGGCGCCTTGAAGGCCAGTTCCTTCGCATGGTCGGCATAGTTCAGGCCCAGCGCCAGCACCGTGCGCGGGCGGTGCGCCGGCATGGGGGCCAGCGGGGGCAGCCAGATCACGTCGTCGAAGCCGACGCGGCGCCCTTTGAACGCAGGGGTGAGCAGCTCCAGCTGGCCGTCGGCCTCGATGGCATCGTGAATCCCGCCGGCCCAGGCGATGCGGGCATGTTTCATGGGACCCCCACGCTCGGCACGGCCGTGTCCTCGCTGCCCCCCAAGGGGGCCTTCGCGCCTAGGGGCGGCCCGTCGGCGCTCACCTCCCTCACGATCGTATTCACAAGCGGCTGGAAGCCTGGCGCGGCAATTTCGATGCGGTCGCCGACCCGGGCGCGCGGGCGGGTGCCGTCGTCCAGGCAGTCGGTGCCCAGCATCAGGATGTCGCCCGGCTGCAGCGTCTGGAAGTCGCGCACGTCGGCCAGCAGCGTGGCGGCGTCGCGCGCCAGGGTGGAGAGATCGACGGTCTGCCGCAGCTCGCCGTTGATGCGCACCGTCAGCGTCAGCGCGGCCAGATCGCCCACGGTGGCCAGCGGCACCACGCGCGGGCCCACGCCCAGGAAGCCGTCCAGGTTGCGGAATTTCACCGGCGGGCGGTAGTAGCTGGTGTGCGGCAGGGTCAGGTCGTTCAGCAGCACGAGGCCGGCCACACCCGCAAGGGTGTCGGTTGGTCCTGAATTCATAGCAAACAATGACCGATCCACGCTGGGTAACGGCCAAAAATCCTTGAAATCTCCGAAAACCAGGCCCACCGAGGCCCCCACCTCGACCTCGGGCGCACTGGCGGGCAGCGGAATGGCTGCGCCGGCTGCGGTGAAGGTGTTGGCGGTCTTGATGTAGAGCACCGGGGCGCGGGGCGCCCCTTTGTAAGGCGGCTCGCCGGCGCGGTCGGCCCACAGCGCAGCTTCGCGGCGGAAGTTCAGCAGCGTGCCGTAGACGGTGCCGTCGGGCTGGAACGGGGGCGGAGCGGTCATTCGTCGGTGTCCGGGGTAGGGGTTTCGGTGTCGGGCGGTACTTCCAGCGCGATCAGGTCGTCCAGCAGCGCATACAGCTGGGCCAGCTTGGGGGCGCCGAGCTGGCTTTCCAGCCAGGCGTAGTGCGCCTCGATGGTGTGCGACAGCGCATCCACCAGCGCCAGGCCCTGGGCGGTGGCACGCACCACGCTGCGGCGGGCGTCTTCGGGGCAGCGGCTGCGGGTCAGCAGGCCGTCGCGCTCCATGCGCGCCAGCACGCCGGTGAGGCTGGGGCCGAGGATGAAGGCTTCGCGTGCGACCCGGCCGGTTTCCACGCCACCAGGGTCGGCCGCATGTTCGCCCAGCACCCGCAGCACCCGCCACTGCTGGTCCGACAGGCCATGGCCGCGCAGGCTGGGGCGGGTGTGCAGCATCACGGCCTCGCGCGCCTGCAGCAGCAGGCGGGGCAGGTTGCGATGGGTGAACGGGGTCGGGTGCGGCATTTATTTAATATATTAAATGATTTCAGGGCGGTGAATCTGCGGGTAAACCCTTGGCGCGCCTTCGGGTGAGAATGCGCGAACGTCCGGAGAACCCCATGCGCACGCTGCAGGCCCTGCTGGGCACCGAATTTCCGTTGATTCAGGCGCCCATGGCTGGCGCGCAGGGCAGCGCGCTGGCGCTGGCCGTGTCGGGCGCCGGGGCGCTGGGCTCGTTGCCGGCGGCCATGCTGACGCCCTATGCGCTGCGCGCCGAGCTGGCGGTGCTGGCGGCCAGCGGGCGGCCCTGCAACGTCAATTTCTTCTGCCATACACCGCCCGAGCCCGACGCCGCCCGCGAAGCGGCCTGGCGTGCCACGCTGGCGCCCTACTACGCCGAGCTCGGACTCGACATCGCGGCCGTGCCGGCCGGCGCGGGACGGGCGCCGTTCAGCGCCGACCTGGCCGATCTGATCGCGCCGTTTCGCCCGCCGGTGGTGAGCTTCCATTTCGGCCTGCCCGCACCGGCCCTGCTGGCGCGCGTCAAGGCCTGGGGCGCCACGGTGCTGTCATCCGCCACCACGGTGGATGAAGCCGTCTGGCTGCAGGCCCACGGCGCGGATGCAGTGATTGCCCAGGGCCTGGAGGCCGGCGGCCACCGTGGCCACTTCCTGCGGCACGACCTGAGCGAGCAGATGGGCACATTTGCGCTGCTGCCGCAGGTGGTGCGCGCGGTGTCGGTGCCGGTGATCGCCGCCGGCGGCATCGCCGACGCCGCCGCTGTGCGCGCCGCGCGGGCGCTGGGCGCCGCCGGGGTGCAGGTGGGCACGGCCTACCTGTGTTGCCCCGAGGCGACCACCACCGCCCTGCACCGCGCCGCGCTGCACAGCGACGCGGCCCGCCACACCGCGCTGACCAACGTGTTCACCGGCCGGCCGGCCCGCGGCATCGTCAACCGGGTGATGCGCGAGCTGGGCAGCCTCAGCGCCGCAGCGCCCGAATTTCCGCTGGCCACCGCCGCCATGGCGCCCCTGCGGGCTGGGTTTGAGGCGCGCGGCAGCGCCGACTTTTCGCCGCTGTGGGCGGGCCAGAACACCCGCGGCTGTTGCGCCGTGCCCGCGGCGGAGCTGACGCGGGCGCTGGCGGCGGGTTTTGAAGGGGTTCACTGATGTTTGTGGTCATCTTCCGCGCCACGGCGCGTGCCCTCGATGCCGACTACGCCGCCACCGCCGCGCACCTGCGCGAACTGGCGCTGCGCGACTTCGGCTGCCTGGAGTTTCTCGCCGTCACGGAAGGCGAGCAGGAAATTGCGCTGTCCTACTGGCCGGACGAGGCCAGCATCCGCGCCTGGAAGCAGCAGGCCGACCACCTGATGGCCCAGCGGCTCGGCCGTGAGCGCTGGTACAGCGACTACCGGGTGGAGATTGCCGAGGTCAGACGCCGTTATCAACGCGACACGGTTCACAGCAACCGTCGGTAGCGGTCGCTTCGGGGTGGTAGTCTCGCCCGATGGCCAAAGAGAAAACGTACTTCGTCTGCAACGAATGCGGCGGCACCAGCGCGCGCTGGCTGGGCAAATGCCCGGCTTGCGGTGCGTGGAACACGCTGGTCGAGTCGGTGGCCGAGGCGGCCGCACCGGCAAAAAACCGCTTTGCCTCGCTGGCCCGGACCGCCGAAGTGGCGACGCTGGGCGAGATCGAGGCCAGCGATTTCGCGCGCACCCCAACCGGGCATGACGAGCTGGACCGCGTGCTGGGCGGCGGCATCGTCGAGGGCGGCGTGGTGCTGATCGGCGGCGACCCCGGCATCGGCAAGTCCACGCTGCTGTTGCAGGCGCTGGATTCGCTGCAGCGAAGCGCGCATCCCACGCTCTACGTCACCGGTGAGGAAAGCGGCGCGCAGGTCGCGCTGCGCGCACGGCGGCTGGGCCTGGACGGCTCGCAGGTGCAGGTGCTGGCCGAAATCCAGCTCGAAAAAATCCTCGCCACGCTGGAGTCCCGCAAACCGGCCATCGCGGTGATCGACTCGATCCAGACGGTGTATTCGGATCAGCTCACCAGCGCACCGGGCTCGGTGGCGCAGGTACGCGAGTGCGCGGCGCACCTGACGCGCGCGGCCAAGGCCAGCGGCACGGCCATCGTGCTGGTGGGCCATGTCACCAAAGAAGGCGCGCTCGCCGGTCCGCGGGTGCTGGAGCACATGGTGGACACGGTGCTGTATTTCGAAGGCGACACCCACAGCAGTTTCCGCCTGATCCGGGCGATCAAGAACCGCTTCGGCGCCGTGAACGAGATCGGTGTGTTCGCGATGACCGAACGCGGCCTCAAAGGAGTGGCCAACCCCAGCGCCATCTTCCTGAGCCAGCATGCCGAGCCGGTGCCGGGCAGCTGTGTGCTGGTCACGCTGGAGGGCACCCGCCCGCTACTGGTCGAAATCCAGGCGCTGGTGGACAGCGGTGGGCCCAGCCCGCGTCGCCTCAGTGTGGGGCTGGATCGCGATCGCCTGGCGATGCTGCTGGCCGTGTTGCACCGCCACGCCGGTGTCGCCTGCATGGATCAGGACGTGTTCGTCAACGCCGTGGGCGGTGTGCGCATCAGCGAGCCGGCGGCCGATCTGGCGGTGATGCTGGCCATCACGTCCAGCTTGCGTGGCAAGGCGCTGCCCAAAGGCTTTCTAGCCTTCGGCGAGGTTGGCCTGGCTGGCGAGGTGCGGCCCGCGCCGCGCGGGCAGGAGCGGCTGAAGGAAGCGGCCAAGCTCGGGTTTTCGGTGGCGGTGGTGCCCAAGTCCAATGCACCGAAGAAGCACGACAAGGCCTTCGAGGGCCTGACCATTCACCCGGTGGACCGGATCGAAGAGGCGATGGCGCTGGTGCGAGAAATAGGCTGATGCGGCAGGTATAGTGCTTGCCTCTTCGCGGTGAAAGGCGGGGCGCCTGTTGACCGGTTAACAGCTTGGATTTCTCTTGAACAGCTTTCTTCATTCTCTCCGCAGGGCGATCATCAAAAGCCATCGCAAGGCGCTGGCTCGTGAAGTATTCAGCAGGCATGCCGGCGTCATACAGCGCGGGCCCTTTGCCGGTATTCGGTTCAATGGAGATGCCAATATCAGCCAGTCCGCGCATGGTCTGAAAATCTACGGCCTTTACGAAGAACCGGTCTGCGACTGGCTTCTTGCCGCGCTGACATCAATGACAGGCGATGGGCCGCGCACCTTCGTCGATGTGGGTGCGGGGGATGGTTATTACCCCGTTTCGCTGCTGGCCAAGGGTTTTTGCGAGCAAGCGGTGGCTTTTGAAGCCACCGAGACCGGGCGCATGGCCATCGCGCGGAACGCCGAACTCAACCAGGTTTCCAAGGCATTGCGTGCTCTGGGTGCAGCGGAGGGTGATTTCGCCGCCCAGCTGCAATCACTCGGACTTGACGGTGCGCGGACCGTAGTGCTCATGGACGTGGAAGGGGCTGAGTTTCAACTCCTGAATGCCTCGGCATTGCATCAGTTGAAGGGTGCCTTCATCGCGGTGGAACTGCATGACCGGTATGGTCGGGTGGATGCTTCGGCCCGCCAGCGGCTTGTCGACAGCCTGTCCGCGAACTGGACGGTCGAGGTGGTTCGCGACCGCGCCCGTGACTGGTCCCCGCTCAACGAGTTGACGGCCTGGCATGACCTTGATCGCGCGGTGCTGCTCTCGGAGGGCCGCAAGATCATCGGCGAGTGGCTGTTCGCCCGACCCGGCAGCGCGCCGACGTAGTCGTCGAACGCCAGTCTCTCGGGCCGGATGGTGTTGGTGGTGTGAAATCCTGAGGTGGGTTCCGGTGAAGTACTTGTTCGCAGTTTTCGGTCTGGTAGCGATTGTTGTGGCCTTTCTTCAGTACGGGTGGGCCGGTGTGGCAGTAGTGGCCGGTGCCATCCTGATGTGGATACTGCTTCATTTCACCCGATTGATGACCATCCTGAAAAGGGCCGCCGACCGCCCGATCGGGTACGTGGACAGTGCCGTCATGCTCAACGCCAAGCTCAAGACCGGGGTGACGCTGATGCATGTCATCGCCATGACCCGGTCCCTGGGCGCATTGCGCTCGCCCAAGGACGAACAGCCGGAGTTTTTCCGCTGGACTGACAGCGGCGACTCCCATGTGACTTGCGAGTTCCGCGAGGGCAAAC
Source organism: Burkholderiaceae bacterium (assembly GCA_016790575.1). Lineage (GTDB taxonomy): Bacteria > Pseudomonadota > Gammaproteobacteria > Burkholderiales > Burkholderiaceae_C > JAEUOU01. The sequence goes on from JAEUOU010000029.1 coordinate 303,243, forward strand.
TGGTGCAGTGGACCCTGGTGCGCCCCCCGCCGGAGGCTGAGGCGCCAGCCGATGCCACCACAAGCATGGTTCAGTCCGGATCGTAAAATCCGGTCGGCGCAGCATTGCGACGCGACCCGAATTTCCTTCAAAGGATCAACCATGAGCCCCGTAATTCCCTCGATGTCCGACCGCGACGGCAAAATCTGGATGGACGGCCAGATGGTCGACTGGCGCGATGCCAAAATCCATGTGCTGACCCACACCCTGCACTACGGCTGTGGCGCCTTCGAGGGCGTGCGCGCGTACAACACCGTCAATGGCACGGCCATCTTCCGGTTGCAGGAGCACACCGAGCGCCTGTTCAACAGCGCCAAGATCCTGCGCATGAAGATCCCGTTCACTCAGGAACAGGTGAACGAGGCCCAAGTCGCCGTTGTCCGCGAGAACAATCTGGCAAGCTGCTACCTGCGGCCGCTGACCTGGATCGGCGACAAGAAGTTGGGCGTCTCGCCCAGGGGCAACACCATCCACCTGATGGTGGCGGCCTGGGCCTGGGGCGCCTACCTCGGCGAAGAGGGCATGGCGCGGGGCATCCGCGTCAAGACCAGCAGCTACACCCGCCACCATGTCAACATCACCATGACGCAGGCCAAGGCGGTGAGCAACTACAGCAACTCCATCCTGGCCAACATGGAAGCCCTGGACGACGGTTACGACGAAGCCCTGCTGCTGGACAGCGCGGGTTTTGTCTCCGAAGGCGCCGGCGAGAACGTGTTTGTCATCAAGAACGGCGTGGTCTACACGCCGGACCTGTCGGCGGGCGCGCTCAACGGCATCACGCGCAACACCGTGTTCCACATCTGCAAGGACTTGGGCATCGAGGTGGTGCAAAAGCGCATCACGCGCGATGAGATTTATATCGCCGACGAAGCGTTTTTCACCGGTACCGCGGCCGAGGTGACGCCCATCCGCGAGCTGGACCGTGTGGAAATCGGTGCCGGCAGCCGCGGCCCGGTGACGGAGAAGATCCAGAGCGCGTTCTTCGACATCGTCAACGGCCGCAACCCGAAATACGCCCACTGGCTGACCAAGGTCTGAAAGGGAGATACACCATGACCCAAGCTGCAATCGAACTTCTGGCCAGCGACCTGAACGCCCAGGGCGGTGTTTACTGCCCCAGTCCGAAGGCCGACATGAAACTCTGGAACAGCCACCCGAAGGTTTATCTGGACGTGGCCCGAACCGGTGAAGCGAAATGCCCCTATTGCGGAACCGTCTACCGGCTCAAGGCGGGGGAAACGGTGGGACACGGCCACTGAACTCCAGCGACTCCGCCGGAGTCTTTGCCGGTCAGCGCCAGCGGAGCCGCAGCAGGCGGCCTCTATGGCGAAAACTCAGGCCATCGAGGGCTTGCGGCCGTCTGGTCCGGACGGCGGATCAGACGATGGTGCCAGCACGGCACGGCTGACCAACAGGGCAGTGACGAACGGCAACGAAAGACCGATTGCGGCGTCCCGCAGTGCGGAATTGAAGGATGCCCCCAGGGCCAGAATGACGATGGCGGCCAGACCCATGGCCCCGATGGCGTCACGCCGGCTCCAGCACCGGCCCGCTCCGGCCAGTACCAGTGCCAGCATGGCAATCAGGCCCGGGATTCCGGCCTGGGCGCCCATCCAGAGGTAGTCGTTGTGGGGCATGTTGATGTCACCGATGGCGGCGTCGGCACGCGCGCGCCACTGCCCATTCCAGCTGCCGATACCCCAACCCAGCACAGGCCGATCCGCCACCATCGCAGCCGTCTTGTCATAGAGGTGGTAGCGCACGCCCCAACTGTTGGTCATTTCCACCCGTTCGCTATCGGCCGCCCGCAGCTGATTGAGGCCCCTCTCGAATTCGCGGGAAATGTCCGGCTGCAGTGTCAGCACTGCGCCAGCCAGCGCGGTTGTCGCCGCCACGGCGGAGATCAGCGGTCGCCAGGCGTTTCGCCAGCGGTGCACGGCCAGCAAGGCCATCGCGAAAACAGCTGCAATCATGGAGGTGCGAGACGGCAGGACAACCACTATCTGCGCGATGCAGGCCATCGCTCCGATCAGCAAAAGCGCACTCTGCTTCCATGGGGCTTGCTCGAACGCCACTCGCACGGCGAGCACGGCCAGAAGGGCATAGATCAGCGCGTTCGAAATCGACTTGTTGCCATGGTGGCTGATCAGGCTGCGCCACAGATCGGACGGCGGAAGACCGATTACCCCATTCACAGCAGCAATTGCCAGCCCGGCAAGACCGCCGATGACCAGGCCCCGCAGCCCTGACGACAGCTCTCGCTCATCCAGCGCGGCGACAACCAGGAAGGTGAGGGCTATACGAAGGCCATGAAACAGGTTGCTGGGTGTTTCCGCGAAATAGGCCGGCTGCGCAGCGAGACAGAAAACTGTCCAGCCGACGAAACCGGCCACGGGCCACCAGTACGGACTGTGCCGGATGCGTCGGCCCCGCTCAGCCCACCGGCCGCCAGCCAGCAGCGCAGCCAGCAGTGCCAGGAACGTCAGGTAGTTCACCCCGATGGGAAGAAACAGCAAAGCGCCCCACGCGAATGCCATCCAGGAGACCAGGTGCGTGCGAAACATCGGGCGATTCTAGATACCTTGAGGCGCAGAAAAAAATGCCACCCGAAGGTGGCATTCAAGTCCCCGAAGGGACGACGTCGGGAGACGATTTCCTCAGGAAGGAATGAACCGGTTTTCCGATTCCCCGTTGGGTGTGACAGCGTCAGGTGGACTATAGGGGCACGGAATGTGGATTACCCCCCATGAACGTGGGGGGCTTGCGACGGGCGCCGGCAGTAAAGCGGCGAAGCTGCGCATTTGTTCACGAACGCTCGTGCGGAAGTCGAACCACGAATTCGGCGCCACCGCCGACGCGGTCCAGGCAGGACACCGAGCCACCATGCCGTTGAGCGATCGATTTCACCAGTGCCAGTCCCAGTCCCACGCCACCTTCGCGCTCGCTGCTGCCGGGCAGTCGGTAAAAGGGCTCGAAGATCCGCTCGCGTTGGTCCGGCGGGACACCCGGGCCGCGGTCGCCGACCCGGATCGTGACCCCGCCGGGGTCGGTGCCGAGCTCGACGCGAATGTCTTCGCGGCGATCGGCGCCCCCGTGGCGGCGCGCGTTCTCCAGCAGATTGCGCAACAGGCGACGAAGCAGCCGCGTCTCACCCCGCAGCACAATCGTATGGCCTTGCGGCAGCTCCAGCTGGGCGTCGACGCGTGCCGCCTCCTCGGCCGCGAGACCGACCAGATCAACCGACTCCACCGGTCCCAGCCCGGGGTCGGGGCTGTCGAGCCGGCTGGCCATCAGGATTTCGTCAATGAGTTGGTCCAGCTCGCCGATGTTTCGGCTGATTTCGTCGCGGATCGCCGGCGTGGGGTTCTGGCGCTGCAATTCCAGTGCCATGCGGATACGGGCCAGCGGTGAACGCAATTCATGAGACGCGTTGGCGAGCAAGGTCTTCTGGGCGCCCAAAAGGGCCTTTTGCGTTTGCATGAGCGCCTCAACTTTTTCGGCGGCGGCGTTGAAATGCCGGGCCAGATCGGCGACCTCGTCCTGCCCGCCCTCGGGAACCCGTTCGGCAAGATCGCCGTTACCCCAGCGCTGTACACCCTGCTGTAGTGTTTCCAGACGGTGGGTCAGACGACGCGCGACCGGATACAGCCCCGCAGCGACCGCTACGGCGACCAGACCCAGCAACCAGAAATAGCCATAGGGTGGCCGGTACCAGGGTGGCGCCAGGGGCGCCGGCGGACGAGCGCCTCCGCTCCCTCGCGGGGGCATTTGCAGCCACAGCGTCTGCCCGTCGGACAGCTGAACCCGGAATTCGATCCCGCCGCCGGGCATCCGGGCCGGCTGGGCCAGCGCGGAACCGATCAGCTCGCCGGCCGGATTGCGCACCGTCACCTCGCGGGGCGGTGGGGTTTGCAGCCGGTTGAATCGGACCGTCTCGCGCCAGGCCCAACCGGCCGCCAGTATCACCACGGCCACCGCAACAATGACGGCCAGCCAGATGCGCAGGTACAGGCGCCGTGCCAGCGCGGGGAAAAAGGCCACGGCGCTAATCCTGCTGACGGGCAAACACGTAGCCCACCCCCCGAACCGTCAGGATCCGTTTGGGGTTCTTGGCGTCCGCTTCTATGGCGGCGCGAATTCTGCCCACATGCACATCGATCGAGCGGTCGAAGGCTTCAAGCTCCCGGCCGCGGACAGCTTCCATGATCTGGTCGCGGGTCAGCACCCGCCCGGCCCGCTCCGCCAGGGTCATCAGCAGGTCGAACTGGTAGGACGTCATTTCCCTGGGCTCGCCGCCGACAGCCACGGTCCTGGCGTTGCGGTCGATTTCGAGCGAGCCGAATCGCAGCGTCCCCGCCGGTTCCGTGTTCGGCGATCCTTCGCGACGCCGCAGCACGGCCCGGATGCGAGCCAGCAGTTCCCGGGGTTCGAAGGGTTTGGGCAGGTAGTCGTCCGCACCGACTTCCAGTCCGATGACACGGTCCATGGGGTCGCCCTTGGCGGTCAGCATCAGGATCGCGGTCGAACCCAGGGGGGGCGGCATGGCGCGGATACGGCGACACAGGTCCAGGCCGTCGCTGTCGGGCAGCATGAGATCCAGAATGATCAGTGCCGGGGGCCGCGCCTGGGCTTGGGCCAGGCCCGCCTGGCCGGTATCGGCGACACGACACGAGAAGCCGGACTGGCTCAGGTAGTCGCTGACCATGGATGCCAGTCGGTGGTCGTCCTCGATCATCAGCAGGTCGGTGCTCATGGAATCAGTGTAGGGGCAGTTTCGTGCGGGCTGCGGGCATGGCGCCAGCCGGTGTGCGGGTTATGTTGCCGTCCATGGTGACAGCATGAACCGCCCGGCGCTTGAAGCCGGGGTAAAGTTGGGTAAATGTCGACACCATCCCTTTCGGATCACGCCCCGGCCGTGCTGGACGATCTGTTGCACGCCCGAGCGCAGGAAGCCCCCGACTCACCCGCCGTCCAATTCGCGGACGCATGGTACAGCTACGGCAAACTGGCCCGGCGCACTGAGCGGGCCGCGGCCCGCCTGGCGAATGAATGGGGCGTCCGATCCGGTGACCGCGTTGCCTGGCTGGGTTTCAACCACGTGGATCAGCTGGTGCTGCTGTTCGCACTGGGCCGACTCGGCGCAATTTTGGTGCCACTCAATTACCGGCTGGCCCCGGCGGAATGGCAAGCGGTCCTGGCTGACTGCAATCCCCATTGCCTGGCGTTTGATGAGTCCTGGCAGTCGCAGGCGGGTGAACTGGCGCGGTCCCGGGCGCTGGCGGCTTATTCGGTCGAATCCCTGATCGCTACCCCGGCGCCTGGCCCGGTGGTTTCGGTCGCCCGGCCGGATTCGCCGGTCTTGCTGGTCTACACCTCGGGGACTACCGGTGAACCCAAAGGCGCTGCCCACACCCATGCCAATCTGCTGGCCAACATGTTGGCCGCTGTTTCTGCCCAGGCCCTGTCGCGGGACGACACGGTACTGACGGTATTGCCACTGTTTCATGTCGGCGGACTGTGTATCCAGACCTTGCCGGCCCTGATGGCCGGGGCGTCGGTGCTGTTGCATCCGCGCTTTGAGCCGGGCGCGACGCTGGCCGCGATCCGGGACCACCGTCCCACCCTGACCCTGCAGGTGCCGGCAACCATGAAGGCAATGATCGACCACCCCGACTGGCCCGGGACCGACTTCACCACGCTGCGCGCGGTCTGGGCTGGCTCCAGTGTCCTCCCGGCTGCGCTGGTCGATGCGTTCCTGCAACGGGGCATTGCCGTGTGCAATGTGTACGGCGCCACGGAAACCGGACCTTTCTCTGTCGCCCTGCCGCCCGCTCAGGCCGCCAGCCACGCCGGTTCATGCGGCTGGCCGGCGCTGGGTGTGGAGGTCCGTCTGGCGGCCAGCGCGGACGGTGTCGGCGAAGTTCTGCTGCGCTCGCCGGCGGTGGTCCGCCATTACTGGCCAGATCGGCCCGCCGTGGATGCCGAGGGCTGGTTCCACAGCGGCGACCTGGCGCGCCGGGCGGCCGACGGCAGCTACACCATCGTCGGCCGCGCCAAGGACATGATCATTTCCGGCGGCGAAAACATCTATCCGGCCGAGATCGAGCAGTTGCTGGCCAACCATCCGATGGTTGCCGAATGCGCGATCGTCGGGTTGCCGGACGCCCGTTGGGGCGAGGTACTGGCCGCTGTGGTGGTTCTGAAGGGCGAAAACTGCCAATACCCAGCGGAAAAAGGTGATGAATTGCTCTCTTTTTGGGAGCGCGAGCTGTCGGACTGGTTGCAGCAACGCATTGCACGCTACAAGCTTCCCCGCCGGTGGATCGCGGTGAACGCCCTGCCGCGCACCGCGCTGGGCAAGGTGCAAAAGGCCGTGCTGATGCGCCAGCTGGTCGAAGGCACGGCAGGCTGAGGGCGAGGTCTCGCCCTACAGCTGCGTCTTGAGCGCCTTGAGGCCGCGAATCAGCATCTCGACCGAAATCGCCACCAGGATCAGGCCCATCAGCCGCTCGAAGGCCACCACCACCCGGTCACCCACCACCCGCTGGATGCGCTCGGCCAGCACCAGCACCACGGCGCAGACCAGCATGGTCACGCTGAGCGCGGCCACCCATTCCAGCCGCCGCTCCGGCGCCTGGCTGACCAGCAGCATCACGGTGGCCATGGCCGACGGCCCGGCCAGCGCCGGAATGGCCAGCGGCACGATCAGCGGCTCGCCCTGCTGCAGCGCGCCGGCCACCGGCGGCGGCGGAAAGATCATGCGCAGCGCGATCAGGAACAGCACCACACCGCCGGCAATCTGCAGCGACAGGTCCGACAGGTTCATCAGCCGCAGGAAGCGGTCGCCCACGAACATGAAGGTCAGCAGCAGCACAAAGGCAATCAGCACCTCGCGCAGGATCACCCGCGCGCGCCGCTCGGGCGCCACCGGCCGCAGCGCGTTGGCAAAAATCGGGATGTTGCCGAACGGATCGGTGATCAGCAGCAGCAGGATGGTGGCGGACGCGAAGGTATAGGTCATGCCGCGTACACCTGGTCCAGCGACGCAAAGCCCTTGACTTCGATCGGGTTGCCGAACGGGTCGCGGAAGAACATCGTCCATTGCTCGCCCGGCTGCCCGGCAAAGCGCAGCTGGGGGCTGAGGACAAAGTCGGTGCCGGCGGCTTCGAGCCGCGCCGCCATCGCCTGCCAGTCCGGCAGCGCCAGCACCAGCCCGAAATGTGGCATCGGCACGCGGAGGTCACCCACCAGGCCGGTGTCGGCCGTGGGGAACGGGGTGCCCAGGTGCAGCGAAAGCTGGTGCCCGAAAAAGTCGAAATCCACCCAGGTGGCCGTGGAGCGGCCTTCGCGGCAGCCCAGCACGCCGCCGTAGAAGCGCCGGGCGGCGTCCAGGTCGGTCACATGGAAAGCAAAATGAAACAGGCTGCGCATCCGGTCAAGGATAGCGCAGCCTGCATCGGGCCGCAGCCCGATCACTGTCGCTTTTTTTTGGTCAGCTCAGCGACGGATCGGCCGCCATGTTGTCGTACTTGTGAAAGTACTGGCGGGCCATGGCGACCAGCTGACCGTCGGTGGGATGGTCGGCCGACACCGAGTCGACGATGGTTTTCGAAACCGCATGGTGGTGCTTGACAGCCCAGTCGCGGAATTCATTGCGGGCCATGCCGGGGCCAGCCAGCAACACCTCATGGGCGCCGGCCAGCGCTCCGGCGACATCCAGGTAGAAGGCGGCGTTGTCATGGGATTTGCCCTGGTGCTTGTGGTGGCTGCGCGACTTGATGCGCTGGGCCTCCATGTGCTCCCGATCAAACATCACCACATGGGCTTCGTTGTGGTCCATCCAGACAACGGCGTGAAACGTACTCATTGAACAAACTTCCTTCTGAAGGGTAAAAAAATCGGTTGGACTCGGGCTGGTCAGTGTTTTTCGAACGCTTCCTGGCAATGGATGCACCGGGGCGTTTGCGGGGCAACGTCCAGGCGTGCCGGCGGAATGTCCACGCCACAGTCCGTGCATTCGCCGTAGGTTCCGAGGTCGATGCGTGTCAGCGCTGCGTTGATGGCGTTCAGTTCGACCATCTCATGGTCACCGATTGCCAGCTCAAGATCCTTTTCGGTGGCAACCTGTGCCGGCGAATCCTCGGGATGGCCGAAATGATCGGCGGTCGCTTCCGCGCGGCTACGGTCCCCACCGCGGTGCAGCTCGATCCGGGACAGCAGGTCGGCGCGCATTCGGCGCAGCTCCTGACCATAGGGTGAGGCTTGTTCCTTGTTCATGATGGCTACTCCTGATTGATGCGGTCATCATGCGCCCCGCTGCGCCCCTTCGTCTTTGACTGAAGTCAAGATTTGCGCCGCGTCGATTTGCGGCGGCGGGGCGGCGGCCGCCCGACAATGCGGACTGGGCTGCCACAACACGGCAGCCGCCTTTTTCCTTCCGCAACCTGGAGCCCTCACCATGTCGCCTGCCCGACCCGACTACAGCCGCTACGAGACCCTGTCCATCACCCGCCGGGGTGCCAACGACGCCGTGCTCGATATCCAGATGAAAGCGCAAAACGGCAAGCTACCCACGGCCGGCCACGATGGCCACTGGGAGCTGTGCGAGATCTGGCGCGACATCGACAAGGACGACAGCGTGCGCTGCGCCGTGCTGCGCGGCGACGGCCTGGGCTTTTCCGGCGGCGGCGACCTGGCCCTGGTGCAGGACATGGCCAGCGACTTCGCCGTGCGCACCCGCGTGTGGAAAGAGGCGCGTGACCTGGTCTACAACGTCATCAACTGCGACAAACCCATCGTCAGTGCCATGCACGGCCCGGCCGTGGGCGCCGGCCTGGTGGCGGGCCTGCTGGCCGACATCTCGATCGCCACCAAAACCGCAAAGATCGTCGACGGCCACACCCGCCTGGGCGTGGCCGCGGGCGACCATGCGGCCATCGTCTGGCCGCTGCTGTGCGGCATGGCCAAGGCCAAGTACTACCTGATGCTGTGCGAGGCGGTGAGCGGCGAAGAGGCCGAGCGCATCGGCCTGGTGTCACTGGCGGTGGACGAGGACCAGTTGCTGCCCAAGGCCTATGAGGTGGCCGACCGCCTGGCCGCCGGTAGCGCCACCGCCATCCGCTGGACCAAATACAGCCTGAACAACTGGCTGCGCCAGGCCGGGCCGACCTTCGACACCTCGCTGGCGCTCGAATTCATGGGCTTCGCCGGCCCGGACGTGCGCGAAGGCGTGGCCTCCTTGCGCGAGCGGCGCGCGCCGAGATATTGATCAGGACGCCGCCGCCGAACAGGAAGCCGCCACGGAGCCGGGTCAGGTTTTCGCCTGGGCCTTCGCTTTGGCGGCGGCCATCATCAGCTCCGTGTTGGCCTTGCGGTCGGCGTTGACCTTCTGCACCGTCGCGCGCTCGCCCAGGCGCTTGAGGTAGTCGCGCACCGGCAGCTCGGCCAGGTAGTCGCGCCCGTAGATGATCTTGGTGGCGCTGGCCACCAGCTGCAGGTGTACGGCGCCGCCGCAGTCGGCCAGGGTGAAGGTGTCGCCGGCCAGATAGGGGGCGAATTTCGCGAGCTTGGCGAAGGCGGCGATGTTCTTCTCCAACTGCTGGCCGGTTTTTTCCTTGGCCGCGTCGCTGACCTTGCCGCCGAAAAAGGCCTCGGGGTAGAGGTTGCGCGCCACCAGCTCCAGGTGCAGCTCGGTGTAGCGCAGCAGCTCGCGCACCTTGGCGGCGGCAAACGGGTCGGCCGGCAACAGCGGGTGGGCGGGGTATTTCGCCTCGATGTATTCCAGCAGCACGGTCGATTCGGACAGGGCGCCCTCGTCGGTCTTGAGGTAGGGAACCTTGCCCAGCGGGCTGGCGGCCAGGTCGGTTTGGCCGACCCAGGCCAGCTCTTCTTCAAACGGCACGCCTTTTTCAAGTAGGGCGAGCTTGACCTTGTTGTAGTAGTTGCTGGCCGCAAATCCGCAGAGGGTGAGCATGGGGTGTCTCCTGGTCAAAAGAGGCATCGTATCGGGGTGGCGGTGCGGCGGCAGTCGCGGTGCCGACAGGCATGCGATTGACATAGATCAGGTCGGATAGCCGGATTCAACGATAATTGAGGCCTATGAGTTTCCTGCGTCACGCCCGCCACATCATCCGCCTGGTGCTGGTGTGGTTTGTGTTGTCGCTCGGTGTGGCAGTGGCCTCGCCGCTGGTGGCGCCCCAGTCCACCCTGCTGGTCTGCTCCGGCGCCAGCGTGAAAATGGTGGTGCTGGACGCTGATGGCAGCGCGGCCGAGGTGGGCCACAGCACGCTGGACTGCCCGCTGTGCGCCACGCTCAGCGCCCCGCCGCCGGCACTCGTCGCCGCCGTGGCGCCGCCGCATGCGCTGTCACACGCCCTCGTGCCGATCGAGGCCGCGCGCATCGCCGCGCGCATCGGCGCCGCCTGGCAGGCCCGCGCGCCGCCGGTGTTTTCCTGATTCAATTTTCATAGCAGACAATGACCAGCTGACGCTGGGTATTGCCACTTTTCATTGAATTTTCAGGAGAAAGCATGGCTTTCACCCCCCGGGCCCGGGTTCGCTGGCTGGCCGCGGCGCTGGCGCTGCCCCTGGTCGGTTGTGACCGCTCGGCAAGCACGCCGGCGGTCCGGTTTCGCGGTCTGGACCTGACCGGGGCGGCCTACGGGCGCGACTTTCGCCTGAACGACCCCGATGGCCGCGAACGCACCCTGGCGGACTTTCGCGGCCGCGCGGTGCTGCTGTATTTCGGCTTCACCCAGTGCCCGGACGTCTGCCCCACCGCGCTGATCCGCGCCGCCGAGGTGCGCAAGCTGCTGGGCGCCGACAAAGACAAGCTGCAGGTGGTCTTCATCACCGTGGACCCGGAGCGCGACACCGCGCCCATGCTGCGCGAGTACACCGCGGCGTTCGACCCGTCGTTCCTCGGCCTGTCGGGCGACCTGGCCCGCACCCGGGAAACCGCCGACGAGTTCAAGGTGTATTACAAGAAAGTGCCCACCGGCAGTTCCTACACCATGGACCACTCGGCGCTGTCCTACGTGTTCGACCCGCAAGGTCGCCTGCGACTGGCCATGCGCCATGAGCAGACCGCCGACGACTACGCCCATGACATCCGGCTGCTTCTTGCGCAGAACGGCTGAGCGGATGCACACTGTGTTTTTTTTGTAAAAGGAGCCCCCATGAAACGTTTTGCCCTCACCCTCGCCACCCTCGCTGTGGCGGCCGCCGCCCAGGCCCAGGTCACCGTCAAGGAACCCTGGGTGCGCGCCACCGTGCCGCAACAGAAAGCCACCGGTGCCTTCATGCAGCTGACGGCAGCCCAGGATGCCAAACTGGTCGCTGGCAGCTCACCGGTGGCCGGTGTGGTGGAAATCCATGAAATGGCCATGGACAACAACGTGATGAAGATGCGCCAGGTGGCCGGCGGCCTGGCGCTGCCCGCCGGCAAGGCGGTGGATCTCAAGCCCGGTGGCTACCACGTCATGCTGATGGACCTGAAAGGCCAGATCAAGGATGGCGACACCGTGCCGGTGAGCCTGGTTTTCGAAGGCAAGGACGGCAAGAAGCAGACGGTGGAGATCAAGGCCCCGGCCCGCCCGCTGAACGCAGCGGCCAAGACCGACCCCAGCCAGGGTGGTCATGCCGGCCACGCGGGCATGAAGCATTGAGCGCCACACGCCTGCTGCCCTGACCCCGGACGCTGCAACATCCGCCGTGAACACCCTGCGCCGACACCGCCCGTTGACGTGGCTCGCCATCCTGGCGATTGCGTTGGCAGCCTGTCTGCCAACGCTGTCGCGTGCCTTGTCCGCGCCTGCAGCCGGCCAGGCAGCCTGGCTGGAGGTGTGTTCTGCCGCAGGCATGCGGTGGGTGTCGCTTCAAACCGGGGAAATCCGATCGCAGGCACCGCCGGCGCAAGGAGACTCCAACCAGCCTTTGCTCGATGCTTGTCCCTACTGCGTGCTGGCGGCGGAGCGGCTGGCACCGCCCCCGACCCATCCTTCTCTGGCGTTTGCCCTTGGTCGCCCGGTCGTCCCCGGTCTGACCGGGGCAGCGCCCCTTCTTCCGGAGCCGCCCGCATTTCAGCGGGCACGCGGCCCCCCTCTCACCCTCTCCTGATCCGTTCGGTGTCTGCGCCATCGTGTCGATGGCGCGTTCCGGCACCGCCCCCGGTGTTCGCCGGCCCTTGCGCCGGCATCTGAAGGAATGGTTCCTTCAGGTTTTTTCAGGAGTGTATTGAATGAAAACTTTGGAATTTCTGGTGCGTGCGGTCACGCATCTCAATATGGGCGCCACGCTCGCGTTGGTGGCATGGCTTGCTGCGCGCGTGCCGGCAGCGGGAGGGTGACATGCGCTATTCCGACCCTGACCGGGCACGCAACGGTGCCTTGTCCAACCGGCGCATTCTGGTGTTTTTGGGCGTTCACGTGACGGCGGTTTTTGGTATTGCCGTTGCCGCCGCAATTGCCGGTGCCGAGGCCCCGGTCTTGCCCCTGCGCGCAAGCGACTATGCGCATGCGCAAACCCCGTCGACATCGCGTCCGGAGTCACTTTCGACCAGCCTGGCCAGGCTGAGCAATCGGCCGGATCCCGGGGCCGTTCCCGCCTGGGTTCAGGAACGCCGCGCGCTGGATGCGCCCAGCGGCTGGAGCGAAGGCTCCGGTGGACGCATTGTGCTGCACGTACGCTGAAAAGGAGGTACCCCTTATGACCAGTCTTCAATCTCCGATCGTCATCCCCCAATCTCGTCGTCCTCCTGCGACCGCGCGGCGCACCGTTTTCCGAGGCGAGGCCGCCATCGAGACCGGCCAGCGGGCCGGGCTCTGGCGCATGGAACGCGGGGTCTGCCTGATCGAACGCCCGACCCGCGACGGGCGTGACGTCGTGGCCCTGGCCCTGCCGGGCGATCTGATCGGGGTCGAATCCTTGCTGGGTGAGGCGGCGGCGTTTGGTGCCACCGCCCTGCTGGACGCCGCCCTGTGTGCCTGCGACCAGGCGGGCGAAAGTGATCTGGCCGGCGTCCTGGGTCACGCAGTCCGTCAACAGCAGCGGCAGTCCTTGGAGATGGCCGAGCTGCGCAGCGGCCCCGTGGTCGAACGGCTACAGCATCTGCTGCGTTTGCTATCGCGGCCCCACGTGCGCCGCGAGACCCTCCTGGATCGCAAGGAATTGCCCACTTTGCGTGACATCGCCCAGATCGTCAATTCGGCACCGGAAACGGTCTGCCGCGAGCTCAATCGTCTGGTGCCTGCGCGCCCGCGGGCGCCGCGGATCGCATCGCCGGCGCCCTGGATGACGGCACCGGCCGGATTCGGCGGGACGTTGGTGGCCGCATGAGCGGACTATCGAACCTCGCGTCGCGTCGTCTGGCGGCGGGGCTCGCTGCAGCCCTCTTGACGGCCACCCCGGCGGCCTTCGCACATGGCTTTCGGATCGGTGACCTTGAAATCGACCACCCATACGCGGTGCCCAGCATCGCCGGGGCGCCGAACGGCGCGGCGTACCTTCGTGGCATCCGCAATGCCGGCGACCGGCCCGACCGGCTGCTGGGCGCCGCCACGACGGTGGCGACCCGCGTGGAGTTGCATCGCATGGTGCTGGACGGCGACGTAATGCGGATGCGTGCGGTGGACGCGGTCCCGTTACCACCGCGCGCCATGACGTCTCTTCGGCATGGCGGCGAATACCACCTGATGCTGATCGACCTGAAGCAACCGCTCAAAGACGGCGACCGTTTCGACCTGACCCTGCGCTTCGAGCGGGCGGGTGAGCGCGCGGTGAAGGTCTGGGTGCAGACACCCCGCGACGCAACCACGCACCGGCACTGATCGCCGGACCACCTCCCGATGACCCGAACAACATCACACCGGATATCCCGGCACGCGCCCCGCGTGGGCCGTGGGCGCGGCCGCACCATCCGCTGGCTGGTGTTGTCGATGCTGTTCTCTGCGTTGCAGGGGGTGCTGGGCGCCTGGGTGGTGTCCTGGATCGCGGGCGGCGCCCCGGTGGCTGAAATCTGCACGCCCCAGGGTTTGCAGTGGGTCCGGCTGGACGCGGTGGTTCAGACGCCCGACACGACGACCGGTACGGGTACGGACGACAACCGGGCGCCCGGCGCGGAAATGACCTGCGTCTGGGCACTGGCCCACGTCAGCCTGCCACCGATCCCGCGGCTGGGGCTGGTGCGGACGCCGCTGGCCGCCGACCGCAGCGCCATGCCAGGCCTGGCATTGGCACGCCCCCACGGTCAGGACGGACCCGCGCGCGTGCTGCTGATGGCGCCGATGCGGGCCCCGCCGGCTCCGGCGGCCTGAATCCACGTTTCCCCACTTTTTGTGCATCCGGGACGCGGCGGCGGGTTGCCGCCATGCGCGGGTGCGCCCCCCAGTCCTTTTACGAAAGACAGACATGAAATACAAACTTTTGATCTCTTCGCTTCTGACCACCCTGACGGCCGGCCTTCTCGTGGCCTGCGGTGGTGGTTCGGACCCCGACAAAACCGTCTCCATCTCGTTCGCGGCACTCAACGGCACCACGCCCGTGGCCTGCGGCACGTCGGTCACCGGCATGGGCTCGACGGCCGTGACGGCCGCCGTCAAAGACCTGCGCTTTTACATCACCAACCTCAAGCTGGTGAACGACAAGGGCGAAGCCGTGGCCGTGAAGCTGGACGCCAACAGCTGGCAGCTGACGCAGGGCAGCGAAACCGTGTCGCTGATTGACCTGGAGAACGCCACCGGCACCTGCAGCACGGCCAGCAACACCACGGCCACCAACGCCGTCATCACCGGCACCGTGCCGGCGGGCAACTATGTGGGCCTGAAGGCCAGCATGGGTGTGCCCGAGACGCTGAACCACAGCGCCATCGCGGGCGGTGTGGCCCCGCTGGACAATGCCGCCATGGCCTGGTCCTGGCAGTCGGGCCGCAAGTTCGCGAAGATCGAACTCGACCCGGTGGGCGGCATCCTGAAGACGGTGGCGGCCACCTCCAGCACGGCGGCGGTGACCAGCACCATCACCACCTTCAACTTCCACCTCGGCTCGACCGGCTGTACCGCCAAGCTCGACGCTGCAGGCGCGGTGGTGAAAGACGCGGCGGGCAACACGGTCTACACCTGCACCAACCCGAACGTGATGGACTTCTCGCTGGCGTCCTTCAACATGGACACCCAGAAGGTCGCGCTGGACATCGGCAAGCTGTTCTCCACCACCGACATCACCAAGGAAAACGGCGGCGCAGCGGGTTGCATGTCGGGCGCCACCGATCCGGAATGCCCGACCATGTTCTCGCAACTGCAGGTCAGCTTCGGCAGCGGCTCCACCGGTTTGCCGATCGCGGGCGGCGCGGCACAGCAGATCTTCAAGGCTGTCGCGAAATGATCCGGCGCCACCGCGGATTCATGCTGAAGCTGGCGGTGGCCGGCGCCCTGGCCGGGGCGCTGGCCGGTGTCGGGTGCGGTGGCGGTGGCGGCGTCACCATCATCGAAACCGGTGCCGGCGCTGGTGGCGGAACCGGGTCCGGTGGCGCCGCGGGCGCCTGGACCTGGTCACTGCCGGCCGGTTTCCCGACCCCGGCGGTTCCGGCCGACAACCCCATGTCCGAGGCCAAGGTCGACCTGGGCCGCTTCCTGTTTTTCGACCGCCGCCTGTCCGGCAACGGCACCCAGTCGTGCGCCAGCTGCCACCAGCAGGACAAAGCCTTCACCGATGGCTTTGCCACCTCGCGCGGCTCCACCGGTGAGTTCACCCATCGCAACGCCCAGCCCCTGGCCAATGTGGCCTACAGCCCGATGCTGACCTGGGCCAACCCCTCGCTGCTGACGCTGGAAAAGCAGATGGAGGTGCCGCTCTTCGGGGAAAACCCGGTGGAGATGGGCATCAACGACGGCAACAAGGCCGAGGTGTTGCAGCGCATCGCGACCCAGTCGCTGTACCAGACCAAATTCAGCGCCGCCTTTCCGGGCGAAGCGTCACCGGTCCAGTGGGCCAATGTGGTCAAGGCCATTGCCAGCTTCCAGCGTGCGCTGATTTCCGGCAACAGCAAGTACGACCAGTTCATCGCCGGCAAAGGCACGCTCACGCCCACCGAACTGCGGGGCATGAACCTGTTCTTCGGGGAAAAGGCCGAATGCTTCCATTGCCACGGCAGCCCGAACTTCAACGACCAGTTTGTCCACGCAACCACGCGGGTGCTGGAGACGCCCTTTCACAACACCGGCCTGTACAACATTGGCGGCACCGGGGCTTTCCCGGAACCGAATCGCGGCGTGTTCGAGCTGACCGGACTGCCCAAGGACATGGGCATGTTCCGCGCCCAGAGCCTGCGCAACATTGCCGTGACGGCGCCCTACATGCACGACGGCAGCATCGCCACGCTGGAAGACGTGCTGGACTTTTATGCCGCCGGTGGCCGCAACATCACATCGGGACCTCACGCCGGTGACGGGCGCAAGAACCCGCTCAAGAGCGACCTGATCACGCTCATCACCCTCGATGCCCAGGAAAAAGCCGACCTGGTGGCCTTCCTCAAAACCCTGACCGACCATGACTTCCTCACCAACCCCAAGTTCGCCGACCCGTTCAAATAAGACGAGGTCAAGAGGCATTGCTGCTTCGCGCGGGCGGGCGACGGCGGCCGTGGCCCTGGCAACGCTGGCGCTGTTGCCCGGCATGGTCCGGGCCCACGGCGAAACGGCCGACGAAATCCCGGCCGAACCCGGCTGGCGTGTCGCGGCGTCGGCCGCCCTGTCCGTGCTGGACGCCGGCCAGGCGCTGCCGTCGCAGAAGCTCGCCGGCTTTTTGCTGCAGGGCGACGCCGGCATGGACCGTCGTAACGGACGGCTTGAGCACGGCACACTGAGCGCCGGCTGGCGCCTGACCCCGTCGTTCGGTGCCCACGTGGCGGTGGGCAAACACGGCGCCGACCCGCACCACACCGAGGCTGCCTGGGTGCAATGGCAGGACGGCGCGCGCTGGTCGTTGGGGGCCGGGCGGCGACGGCCGTCGCTGGGCCCGGTCATCGGCGCGGCGGGCCACTTCGACCGCTTCGGCCTGCTGCCCCTGGCCAAACAGGGTACGCTGGGCCATGACTGGATCGACGATGGCGTCGAAGCCGGCTGGCGGGGCATGGCGGCCGATGCCGATGTCCGGCTGGACGCGGGCGTCTGGCGCGGACGCAGCTGGCCGGCTGGTGGCGACGGGCCGGCGGCCCTGGCCGTGCATGCTGGGGCGGTACGGGGTGACTGGACGCTGGACGCCTTCTGGGCCTACACGCGCCCCGAGGGCCGCGGCACCCGCACGTCGGGCGCCGGTGGCGGTCACACCCACAGCGCGCCGGTGTGTGACGCCGCGCTGGTCCAGGTGGCCTGTTTTACCGGCAAGGCGCAGGTCGCCGGTGCCAGTGCCCGCTGGCTCAGCCACGACTGGCCGCTGGAAGTGACCGGTGCGCTGCTTTGGCACCGTGACCGCGGTTCGCTGGAGTCGCGCAACGGTCTGGCGGCCTACCGCGGCGATACCGCAGGGGGCTGGCTCGACCTGGTCTGGACGCCTCAGGCGGCCTGGGAAGCCGGTCTTCGCCTGGAGCGCCTGAGCAGCCGCCAGCGGCTCGAAGGCGCTGGCGCCAGTCTGCTGGCCGCCGAGACCGGCCTCACCGCCTACCGGCCCGCCAACCGGGCTGCGCTGATGCTGGGCTGGGTGCCGAACCGGCAGGTTGCCATCCGCCTGGAAGCGGGCACCGAGTCCGCTGCGGGCCAGCGCGTCCGCTTTGCAGCCGTGCGTGCCGTATTGACCCTCGAAAAGGCTTCCACCCGCTGAAAGCCCCCGCCGCCCCCCGGCGGCCGTCCATCCATTGCTTTGACACCACCACCAGGAGACACCCATGACACACTTTCCCCGCCTTTGTGCGGTCGCCGCTGCCGTGGCCACGCTGGCGCAAGCCTACGCCCAGGACAGCACGCTGGCGCCGGTCGACATCCGTGCCGCGCGTGAGACCTACCGGCAACCCGCCGTGAGCGCCGCCACACGCGACGCCGTGCCGCTGGAGCAGCTTCCGCAATCCGTGGTGCCGATTCCGCGCAAGCTGATCGAGGACCAGGAGGCACAGACCGTGCTGGAGGCCTTGCGCAACGCCAGCAGCGTGCGGCCCCCCGAAGCCCGCGATTTCTACAACGTTCAGACCAAGGTGCGTGGCTTCAACGCCGCGAACCTGATCGACGGTGTGGCCATGCCCAGCCTGTTCTCCAACCTCGAAAGCACGGTGTCGGTGGAGTCCATCGAAGTGCTCAAGGGACCGGCGCCCGCGCTGGCCAGCGGCGGCCAGGCCGCGGGCGCGCAGGGCTTTGTCGGTGGCGCGATTGGCATCACCACCAAGTCACCCGAGCCGGTGGTACGGCGGGAGGTCGGTCTGCGTGTCGGCAACCACTCCGAGCGCGGTGTCTGGGCCGACCTGAACCAGCCGGTCAGCGACGCACTGGCGGTGCGGCTGGTGGCGGAATCGCATGAAGTGGGCAGTGAAACGGCGGGGGTTGTCTTCAAGCGCCGTGCGCTGTTTCCCAGCCTCAGACTCAAACCTTCGGCGGACAGCGAACTGCTGGTCAAAGCTCGCGTGTCCCGTCTGGAGACACTGGATTACAGTGGCCTGCCACCCGAGGGGACCCTTTTGCCGACCTTGTGGACGGTGCCGCGCAGCTTCAATGTGACCGCCGCCGGGCAGCCGCCGTCAACGAGCGAGGTGGACAGTCTCAACGTGAAGTGGACGCAGAAACTTGCCGGAAGCTGGGCCTACGACGTGCAGGTCTCGCGGGTGTCCTCCCGGCTGGACCAGAACGGCGTCTTCACGGACGATTTCTTTGCGCCCAATCCCGGCCCGTTCTACTTTCTCACCGGTCTGAACCTGACGCAGAAAGCCGTCACCACCGGCGCCAGTGCCACGGTCCGGGGTGAAGTCGATGCGGCGGGGGTGCGCCACAAGCTGACTTTCGGTCTCGATCTCGATCGCACGACCGACTACGGCTACATGGCTGGCCCGCTGGGCGGGCTCGGGCTGTGGGACATCACGAACCCGGTGGCGCCAGCGTGGATCGCCCCGGTGCCCAACTTGCCGGGTGCCCAGGACAACCGGTACCGTTCTACCGCCCTGTTTGCGCAGGACCGTCTTACCGTCGGTCAGCGGCTGCACCTGTTGGCCGCCCTGCGCTACACCCGGATTCGAGCCGACAATCAATGGCCGGACTTCGGCGTCAGTTCGTTGACCACCAACAGCAAATTCACGCCGCGCCTGGGCGCTGTGTACGACTGGTCTCCCCAGGTATCCACCTTTGCCGGGTACGGCGAAGGCATGTCGGTACCGACCAACGGCATTTACGCCACACCGCCCAAACCGGAGCAATCGCGCCAGTTCGAGGTGGGCCTGCGCCTGAAGAATCTCGGCGGCTGGTATGCGAGCGTGGCGATGTTCGACCTGCGCCGCCGCAATGTGCCCATCGCCGATCCGCTGATGCCGTTCCAGAGCATCCAGTCGGGCGAGCAGCGATCCAGTGGCCTGGACGCCGACTGGCGGTACGAGGCCAGCAAGTCGCTGACCTTCCTGGGACATTTCACCCGGCAGAACCCGCGTGTGACACAGGACACCACCATCCCTGTCGGCAACCAGCTGTTCAATGTTCCCAAGACTTCCGCCAGGCTGGCTGTGCGACACGACTGGCGCGAAGGGGCGCTGCGTGGCCTGGGTATTGGCCTGGGTGCCACGTACCGATCTGCCTTGCCGGGCAACAGCGCCAACACGTTCTTCACCCCGGCTTCCACGGTCTGGGACGCGCAGCTGTCCTGGCTGGCCGGGCCGGCCCGGTACTCCCTGGCCATTTCCAACCTGACTGACCGCAAAACCTGGGAGCCTTCGGCCTACTTCAGCGGCAACCATGTGATTCCGTCGGCGCGCCGCCAGGTCACCCTGGGTGCGAGCTTCTCGTTCTGAGGCAGGCCATGCAACGACGCCAGTTCCATGCGGCTCTCGCGGCTGCCCTGACGGCCGCCACCGCCTCCGCGCCTGCGCAGACGGCAACGGCCGCGCGCCCGCCTGCGGCGGAGCCCGACCACGACATGAGCAGCATGCCCGCGCACTGGATGGGCCGCGAGCAGATCGCGATGCTGGTCTACCCTGAGTTCACCGCGCTGGACCTGGTGGGCCCGCAGTACATGTTTGCCAGCCTGATGGGGGCCACGGTGCACTTGGTCGGCGCCACGCGCGAGCCCGTGCGCAGCGACACCGGCCTGGTGTTTGTGCCGTCGATGACTTTTGACGAATGCCCCTCCGAGTTGGACGTCCTGTTTGTGCCCGGTGGCTCGCGTGGCACGCTGGCAGCCATTCGGGACGAGGCCACGCGCATCTTTGTGGCTGACCGCGGGTCGCGGGCGAAACTGGTGACCAGCGTGTGTACCGGTTCCCTGTTGCTGGGCGCCTGTGGTCTCTTGCGGGGTTATCGGGCCACGTCGCACTGGGTGACGCGCGACCTGTTGCCGCTGGTGGGCGCCACTGCGGTGGATGCACGGGTCGTACGCGACCGCAACCGCATCACCGGTGCGGGCGTGACGGCGGGCCTGGATTTTGGCCTGTCCATCGTCGAGCAATTGCGTGATCGCGAATATGCCCAGGCGGTGCAGTTGCTGGCGGAGTACGATCCCCGCCCGCATCTCCAGGCCGGGCATCCCCGTCGCGCGCCGGCGAAGGTCCGCCGGATGATGCAGGCGATGTTCACTGACTTTCACGCCCGCACCCGCGACGAACTGACACTGCAATCGCAGCGGCGGTGATTCGCCAACTGCCCGGTCTTGGGTTAAGCTGGGAACGTTCAAAGACCTTTCATCGCGCGGAGACACAGAATGAGCGACCCCACACAAGCGTTCGGTTTCGGCAAGTTCGTGCCGGGTTTCGAGTTTCTGCAGGGCCTGGCCAATTCGGCCGTGAAAGGCGCTGCCCAGGGCATGCCCCAGATCCCGCAACTGCCCAACCTGTCCAACTGGGTGGCGCCGACCATCAACGTTGAAGAGCTGGACAAACGCATCACCGAACTCAAGGCGGTGCAGTTCTGGCTGGACCAGAACGCCAACGCCCTCAAGGCCACCATCCAGGCGCTGGAAGTGCAGAAAATGACCCTGGCCACCTTGCAGGGCATGAACTTCAACATGGGTGATGTGGCCAACGCCTTCAAGCTCAAGGCGGCCGACACCGTGGTTTCCGGCGTGCAGAAGGTGACCGAGACGGCCGCCGGCGCGGCCGGTACGGTCTCGGGGGTGGCCTCGGGGATGGCGTCGATGGCCAGCGACGCGGTCAAAGCCAGCAAGCGGCCGGCCGCTGGCCGGGACAAATCGGCAGATTCGGGCAAATCGGCCGTGGCAGGCGTGATCGACCCGATGCAATGGTGGGGTGCGCTGTCGCAGCAGTTCCAGCAGATTGCCGCCAACGCCATGAAGGATGCGGCCCGGCACAGTGCCATGGACACCACCCGCTCGGTGGCCGAGGGGCTGACCAAGTCGGCGGTGAAAGCGGCCACCGGCGCGGCCAAGGCCCCGGCCAAAGTCGCCCGCAAGGTGGCCGCCAAGGCGCCCGCCAGCCGCAAGAGCGCGGCGGGCAAACCGGCGGCGCCGCGCACGCGGGGCTGACGGTTCGCCGGCGGCCCCTGCCGTGCCCCATCCGTTTCTCTGTGGCCACGCGACCCATCCGCGCTGGGATCTGGCGGTGGCGTTGGTGCTTGCGCAGTTGCAGGCGCAGCGGCAGACGCTGACGCGTCGGGGCGTTTCGTCCACGCCGAACCTGGGCCTGGTGTATCTGACCGACGCCCTGAGCCCACACGCGGCCGACATACTTGATGAATTGTCGGCCCAGCTGCCCGAGGTGATCGACTGGGCCGGCGCGACCGGCCAGGCCATTGCGGCGACGGGTGTCGAGTACGTGAACGAACCGGCTCTGGTGGTGCTGTTGTGTGACTTGCCGCCGGACCAGTACCAGGTGTTCTCCGGTGTTGCTCCGCTGGGCCACCGCTTCGATGCGGAAACGGCCCTGGTCCATGCCGACGGGGCGACCCCCGACATCGCCGACCTGGTTGCCGAAATGGCCGGCCGGGTCGCCAGCGGCTACCTGTTCGGCGGGCTGTCGTCGGGGCGGGACGGCGGACGGCAACTGGCCCTGTCGCGCGCGGGCACCGTACCGGGGCAGGCGCGTGTGCGGGGGGTGTTTGCCGGCGGGCTCAGTGGTGTGGCGTTCGGCCCGGGGGTGTCGGTCCTGTCGCGGGTGACACAGGGTTGCCGGCCACTGGGGCCGCCGCACCGGGTTACCGCCGCGGAAGGGCCGGTGGTGCTGGCGCTGGATGGCCAGCCCGCGCTGGCGGTCTTGCTGGGCAGGCTGGGGGTGTCGCTGGCCGACGATCCGCATCTTCGGACGGCCGCGCTCGATGCGCTGCGCGCCACCCTCGTGGGCCTGCAGGACCATGCCGACGACCGCAGCCCCCGAACCGGCCATTTCGGAGAAGACGTGCGCATCCGGCATCTGGTCGGCATCGATGTCGGCCGCAAAGCGGTGGTGGTTTCCGACCGGGTTTCGGTTGGACAGGGGCTGAGCTTCTGTCACCGTGACGCCCGCGCCGCGCGGGCCGATCTGGTCCGCATCTGCGCAGAAATCCGCGAAGAGCTGGAGTCTCCCTCCGAGGCCCTGCACCCAAGCGGCACAGCGCGCGCAGGCCGCGGTGGCGATGCGGCAGGCAGTGCGCCGGGCGCGGCCCGGCAGGCTCTGGGCGCCGTCTACGTCAGCTGTACAGGCCGTGGTGGTGACCATTTCGGCGGCCCCAGCGCCGAGTTGCAACTGGTTCGCCAGGTGCTCGGTGATGTACCCCTGGCCGGTTTTTTTGCGTCCGGCGAGATCGCGCACCACCGCCTGTACGGCTACACCGGGGTGCTGACCGTATTCACCAGCGGCTGAGTGACGGGAAAACAGGGTCCGGGTGCCTCGCGGCCGCGTCGGGGTAGCCGTTTCAAGCGTTTTTGGCCAATACCCAGCGTAAAAAGGTCGAATGCTGCTATGAAATCAGGACCAACGGACGCGGTTACCACCGCAGCGCGGTGAAGGCTTCGAACTCCCAGCTGCGCATGGCCAGTACCAGGGTGTAGCCCTCACGGTCTTTTTCGGCGAGCTTCTGGTCCGTCTGGTGCTGCTGGGCAAAATCCTGCGCGACGCGTTGCAGGCGTTCGAGGAACACCGGCGCCAGCGCCCGGCTGACCGAGCCATGCACCAGCATCACCCCCTCGCCGGCGCCATCGAAGCCGCCGGCGAAATAGTCCAGCAGTGCGTGCTCTCGAAAGTAGTTCATCACCGGCCCGTGCGGGCGCCAGCGAAAGGTCTTGGCCAGCTTGAGCCGGTAGCGGTTGAGCGGCCGCAACTCGATGATGCCGATCCGATCGAGCTGGACCAGATATCTCACACATTCGGCCTCGCTGAGACGGTACGCGGCCGTGATCTGCTCCAGCGTCCACTGGCTGAGCACACAGATCGCCACCAGCAGCAGCCGCTTGTCGGCGACCACCGCGCGTTCCTGCTCGGCCGTCATTTCCTTGAGCAAGGGCTGGGTGTCGGCGACCCGCCGCGCCAGTTCGGCAAAGTCCAGCTTGAGCGCCCGGCAGATCGCGTCCACCCGTGCCAGCGACATGTCACCGCGGGCCAGCATGCGTTTGACGCTGCTCTCGGCCATGCCCAGGGCCTGCGCCAGGTCGGCATACGTCATCTGGGCGGTCTTGAGTTCCTGCTTGATCGCGCGAACCAGGTCCAGGGTGGTGCTCATGATTGATCGGGTATCGTGATTCGATACTGTGTGGTGGCGTTGCGGAGACTGTATCGGAATATCGCCCCCGCGGGCGCAAAAGGCGCGACAGTGCGGGCCAGGCACCGCGCCGCCCACCGACGCGGTCCTATGATCCCACCCGTTTTGCCCTGTTTTCCGGAGCACCCCCATGAACGCTGCTGCTGTCTCTGCCGATGTGCCCTCAACGTCCGCCAGCAACCAGTTTGCCTTGCTCGCGCAGAGACGCTTTGCGCCGTTTTTCTGGGTGCAGTTTCTGGGGGCGGGCAACGACAACGTGTTCAAGTTTGCCTTTACCGTGCTGGTGACTTACCAGTTGCAGGTCAGCTGGCTGCCGCCGGCCATGGCCGGGCTGGTGATCGGGGCCTTGTTCATCTTCCCGTTTCTGCTGTTCTCGGCCACCAGTGGCCAGTTGGCCGACAAATTCCCCAAGGAGCGGCTGATCCGCCTGGTCAAGGATCTGGAAATTGTCAT
Organism: Burkholderiaceae bacterium; assembly: GCA_016790575.1. GTDB lineage: Bacteria > Pseudomonadota > Gammaproteobacteria > Burkholderiales > Burkholderiaceae_C > JAEUOU01. The sequence goes on from JAEUOU010000029.1 coordinate 327,599, forward strand.
CATGCTGCTGGCCGGTTACGGTTTTCTGCAGCAGAACGTGCCGGTTTTGCTCAGCTGTGTGTTCCTGATGGGCTTGCACAGCACCCTGTTCGGACCCGTCAAGTTTGCCTACCTGCCCCAGCACCTGAGTGAGCGCGAGCTCACCGGCGGCAATGGCATGGTCGAGATGGGCACCTTTGTCGCCATTTTGCTGGGCAACGTGGCCGGGGGGCTGCTGATTGCCATGCCGCTGGTCGGTGGCAGCTATGTGGCTGGCGCCTGCCTGCTGATTGCCCTTGCCGGGCGGGTGTGTGCCCAGGGTGTGCCGGTGTCGCCCGCCACCGATCCGGCGCTGCGCATCAACTGGAACCCGTTCACCGAGACCTGGCGCAACCTCCAACTGGCGCACGGCAACATTGTCGTCTTCCGTTCCTTGCTGGGTATCAGCTGGATGTGGTTCTTCGGCGCCGTGTTCCTGGCCAACTTTCCGGCCTTTGCGCGGGATGTGCTGTCGGGCAACGAACAGGTCGCGTCGCTGCTGCTGGTGGTGTTCTCGGTCGGAATCGGCGCCGGCGCGCTGCTGTGCGAAGTGCTCAGCCGCCGCCATGTCGAAATCGGCCTGGTGCCGCTGGGCGCTTTCGGCATGACGGTGTTTTCGGTGGACCTGTACTTCGCCGCCAGCGGACTGGGCGCCAGCAGCGCCATGGGCGCAGCCGAGTTTCTGGCCCGTCCGGCGCACTGGCGGGTGCTGGCCGATCTGGCGCTGCTGTCGCTGTCGGCCGGCATCTACAGCGTGCCGATGTACGCACTGATCCAGATGCGCAGCCAGCCCACGCACCGGGCGCGCATCGTTGCGGCCAACAACATCCTCAACGCGCTGTTCATGATCGCCAGCTCGCTGATGGCGGGTGCCTTGCTGGCCGCGGGCTTGACAGTCACGGAACTGTTTCTGGTCATTGGCCTGCTCAATGCCGTGGTAGCGGCCTACATCTTCCTGCTGGTGCCGGAGTACCTGCTGCGCTTTGTGGCCTGGATCGCCTCGCGCCTGATCTACCGCTTCCGGGTGCGCGGCGACGAGCACATTCCCACCCAGGGCGCGGCGGTGCTGGTGTGCAACCACGTGAGTTTTGTCGACGCGGTGCTGCTGATGGCGGCCAGCCCCCGGCCCATCCGCTTTGTGATGGACCACCGCATTTTCCGCATCCCGGTGCTGGGCGCGCTGTTCAGACTGGCCCGGGCGATCCCGATCGCGCCGCAGAAGGAAGACCCGGCGGTGTACCAGGCCGCCTTCGACCGCGCCGCCGCCGTGCTGCGTGACGGCGACCTGCTGGGCATCTTTCCCGAAGGCGGCATCACCCGCGATGGGCAGCTCCAGCCCTTCAAGGGCGGGATCATGAAAATCCTCGCGCGCGCCGCCGACGACGGTGTGCGCGCCCCGGTGATTCCGTTGGCGCTGACCCATCTGTGGGGCAGCTATTTCAGCCGCATCGAGCAGGGCGGCGCCATGGTCCGGCCGTTCCGGCGCGGTTGGTTCAACCGGGTGGGCCTGAACGTTGGCGAGCCGGTTCCGCCCGAGGCCGTCCAGCCGGCGGCGCTGCAGGCGCGGGTGGAGGCCTTGCTGCGGCGGGGCTGAACGCCTGCCGCCCGCCGGGGCCTCACGACCAGCTGGCCAGCTTGCGGTGGATGGTGGACGGGTTGACCTGCAGGGCGCGGGCGGCGCGGGTGATGTTGCCGCCGCACAGGCGCAGCGCCTGTTCGATGGCTTCGCGTTCGACAGTGGCGAGCGGGCGGATGGCGGCAACGGCGTCGTCTCCCGCAGCCGGGGCGGGCGTTTCTGCCGCGGCGGGGGCTCGGTGCGGGGTACCGGATGTGGCCGGCGCGGCGGGTGCCTCGTGGCTGTCGCGGTAATGCAGCGGCAGCATCTCGACCTGCATCACCGTGTCGTCGTGCAAGGCCACGGCGGCCCGCACCACGTTGATCAGCTCGCGCACATTGCCCGGCCAGGGGTGCGCCAGCAGGGCGGCGCGGGCGGCCTCCGAAAAGCGGGTGAAGCCTTTGTGGTCTTCGCGGCTGTAACGCTCCAGCATGGCCTGGGCGATGTCGATCACATCGTCACCACGTTCGCGCAGCGGCGGCAGGTCGACCGGAATGACGTATAGCCGGTAGAACAGGTCTTCGCGAAAACGCCCCGCCTGCACCTGGGCGTGCAGGTCGCGGTGGGTGGCGCTGACGATGCGCACATCCACCGTGCGGTGCCGGGTTTCGCCCAGGCGGCGCACTTCACCGGTCTGCAGCGCGCGCAGCAGCTTGGCCTGCACGTTGATGTCCAGCTCGGCGATTTCGTCCAGAAACAGGGTGCCGCCGTCCGCCTCCAGGAACGCGCCGGAGCGGTCGGCGGTGGCACCGGTGAAGGCGCCCTTGACATGGCCGAACAGCTCCGACTCGATCAGCTCCTTGGGAATGGCGGCGCAGTTCAGCGCGACAAAGGCCCCCTTGGCGCGGTTGCTGCAGCGGTGCACCGCGTCGGCGGCCAGCTCCTTGCCGGTGCCTGATTCACCCCGTATGAATACGGGCGCGCGGCTCTGGGCCACGGTCTCCAGCATGCTGTAGACCGCCCGCATGGGGGCGCTGGAGCCGATGAAGCCGTGAAACTGGCTGCGTTGCACCGGCTCCAGTTGTTCCACCCGGGCCGACAGGGTGGCCGCCTGCAAGGCGTTGCGCAGCGTGATCTGCAGCCGGTCGGGCTCGACCGGCTTTTCGATGAAGTCCATGGCGCCGGCGTGGGCCGCCCGCACCGCGTTGTCCAGAGAGTCCTCGCCGCTGACCACAATCACCGCGCAGTGCGGCCAGCGCGTCACCAGCGCCTCCATCACCTCAAAACCGCTGCCATCAGGCAGGTGGATATCGACCAGCGCCGCATGCCACGGTCCTTGTCCGATCTGGTTGCGCGCCTCGCGCACGGAGGCGGCGGTAACCGTCTCCACCCCCAGGGCCTTGGCCATGGTGCGGTACTGGATCGCCAGCGGCAACACGTCTTCGACGATCAGCACGCGGCAACGGGAAAAGTCGGTCTTGGGGCTACTCATGGCGCCAGCATCGGTCAACGGGGCGCGAATTGCAACACCTGCAAGGCGTTTCTCTTGCATTTTGCGTCGGCAGCAAATCCCGTGGATCGGATGGATTTCGCTAAGTAATTGATTCCATTGAACTTTCTCCGCCCGTGCCAGCCTGGCACGGCCTTCGCAGAAAGAAAGCCGTCTGCCACACGGTGTGGCGTCAACCCCCAACCCCTGACCTGTTACGAATCGGAGAACCCCATGAAAGCTATCAAGACCCTCATCGCCCTGTCCGCCGTTGCCGCCGCTTTCGGCGCCCACGCAGCCACCGCCAGCGACAGCGCCAAGCTCGAACTGCGCGGCTCGGTGGCCGTCAACTGCACCATCGCCGTCCAGCCCACGGCCAAGGCCA
>JAEUOU010000036.1 GCA_016790575.1 Burkholderiaceae bacterium
GACACGCTGGCGGCCATTGCCAAATACGGCATCGAAAAGGAGGTGGGCTACATCTCCACCGGCGGCGGCGCGTTCCTGGAAGTGCTGGAGGGCAAGACGCTGCCGGCGTTCGAGATCCTGCAGGCGCGGGCGGCGGGGTGACGCCGGGGTAGTTTCGGGGCCGGAGGCCCTGAAATCGCGTTGTAACCGCCGGTGTGTCAAAATTGAAACTTGATTACATCGTCGGAGTCTTGTACATGCCTCGTCACGCCACTAAGATTGTCGCCACCCTGGGCCCGGCGTCCAGTGATCCAGCCTTGCTGGAGGCCATGATCCGCAGTGGTGTCGATGTCGTGCGGTTGAACTTCAGTCATGGCAAGGCGCAGGACCACATCGACCGCGCCGGGCTGGTTCGCCAGGCGGCGCAGCGCGCTGGCCGAGAAGTGGCCATCATGGCGGACCTGCAGGGCCCGAAAATCCGCGTTGGCAAGTTCGCCGACGGCAAGGTCATGCTGGAAACGGGCGCGACGTTTGTCCTGGATGCCTCGCGTACCGCGCCGGGGGACTTGAATGGGGTGGGGCTTGACTACAAGGAGCTTCCGCGCGATGTACGCCCGGGCGATCTGCTGTTGCTCAACGACGGTCTGATCGTGCTCAAAGTGGAGGCCGTGCGGGGCGAGGCAGTGCACACCGTTGTGCACATCGGCGGGGAGTTGTCCAACAACAAGGGCATCAACAAGCAGGGCGGTGGCCTGTCGGCGCCGGCCTTGACCGCCAAGGACATGGAAGACATCCGTACGGCCATGGCGTTTCAGGCGGACTATGTGGCCGTCAGCTTTCCGAAGACCGGCACCGACATGGAAATGGCCCGCCAGTTGTGTCTTGTAGCCGGTGCGGAGTTTCGCCACAAACCGGCGTTGATCGCCAAGATCGAACGTGCTGAAGCCATTCCTCGCCTGGAAGAAATCCTGGCTGCCAGCGACGGCATCATGGTCGCCCGGGGGGATCTGGCGGTCGAGGTGGGCAATGCGGCGGTTCCTGCGCTGCAAAAGCGCATGATTCGCCTGGCCCGGCGCCAGGACAAGGTTGTGATCACCGCCACCCAGATGATGGAAAGCATGATCACCAACCCGGTGCCCACACGCGCCGAGGTCAGCGACGTGGCCAATGCGGTGCTCGATGGCACCGATGCCGTCATGCTCAGCGCCGAAACCGCCGCCGGTCGCTACCCGCTGGAAACCGTGCAGGAGGTGGCCAAGATCTGTGCGGCGGCCGAAAGTGCTTCCGAAGCCGAGATCGACGATGACTTTGCCGGTGAGACGTTTACCCGGATCGACTACACCATTGCCATGGGAGCGCTGTTCACCGCCCACCATCTGGGCGCGAAAGCACTGGTCGCACTGACCGAATCGGGTTCGACGGCACTGTGGATGAGTCGCCACCGGATCGCAATTCCGATCTATGCCCTGACCTCGCGCCAGGACACCCAACGCCGGATGGCGCTATACCGCAACGTGCGGGCCCTGCTGCTCGAATCGAGTACCGATCGCGATACCGCGTTGCATCAGGCCGAACAGCGACTGCGTGAGCGGGGGATTGTCCAGCCTGGCGACATCTATGCCATCACCTGCGGCGAGCCGATGGGTTCACCCGGCGGTACCAACATGCTCAAGATCTGCCGCGTGACCTGACCGCTGCGCCTCTGGCGGTACGCAGCCGCCACCATCGCCGACGTGCCCAGGGTTCACGGCGGATCAGGCCGTGTGTCAGGACGGCACAACCCCAGCCGAGCAGCAGCCCGGCGGCAATGTCCGTCGGGTAGTGGAGCCCGAGATACAAGCGGCTCCAGGCAATCCCCGCGGCGACCAGGCAGGCGACCCCGCCGAGCCATGCCGGCTGTTCGCCGCGGTGCAGCGTCAAGGCGGCAGCCCAGGCGGAGGCAACTGCCGCGTGCAGGCTTGGAAAACTGGCGCTCGCGGCATGGGCCATGCCCTGGAAACCCAGCCCGGTGACAAACGGACGCTCCATCGGTATCGCCCAGCGAATGGCCCGCGTCGCCAGCCAGGCCAGCGCCATGGCGGTCACGACCGCAGCCAGACGCCGACGCGTGTCGGGATAACGGCTGACCAGGAGCAAGGAGGCAACGGCCGCCAGGGTGGGCAAGTCGGACGACACCCAGCGTGCGATGGCCAGGATCATTGGCGGAGCGTCCGGTCCGGCATTCAGTGCGAGGAAAAGGGCAACATCCCAGTCGTTCATGGAGCGGTATCGGAGTACCCCTCTACGCTACCGATCAACCGTGAACTTTCTGTGATGCCTTGTCCCGACGCAAAGTCCGGTTCGCCGTGACCGGTAAAATCTCGGGTTACATCACGGTTACCGACTCCGAAAACCTTCTGGGGAATATCTATGGCACTCGTTTCCATGCGCGAGCTGCTGGACCACGCCGCCGCTCACGGCTACGGCATTCCGGCATTCAACGTCAACAATCTGGAACAGGTACAGGCCGTCATGGCCGCCGCCGACGAGGTGGGCGCGCCCGTGATCCTTCAGGCGAGCGCGGGCGCCCGCAAATACGCCGGCGAGAGCTTCATCAAACACCTGATTCAGGCGGCTACCGAAGCCTACCCGCACATTCCCTTGGTCATGCACCAGGACCACGGCACCAGCCCTGCGGTGTGCCAAGGTGCGATCGACCTGGGATTCGGCTCGGTCATGATGGACGGCTCACTGAGGGAAGACGGCAAGACCCCGGCGGACTTCGCCTACAACGTTGACGTGACGCGCAAGGTGGTTGCCATGGCCCACGCCGTGGGGGTGACGGTGGAAGGCGAACTCGGTTGCCTGGGCAGCCTGGAAACCGGTGAGGCCGGCGAGGAAGACGGCATCGGTGCCGTCGGCAAACTTGATCACAGCCAGATGCTGACCGATCCCGAAGAGGCCGCGCAGTTCGTCAAGGCCACCCAGCTCGACGCGCTGGCCATTGCCATCGGCACCAGCCACGGCGCCTACAAGTTCACCCGTCCGCCCACCGGCGACGTGCTGGCGATTTCACGGGTGAAGGAAATCAATGCCCGCATTCCCAACACCCACCTGGTGATGCACGGCTCGTCGAGCGTGCCGCAGGAGTTGCTGGCCATCATCAACCAGTACGGCGGCCAGATGAAGCAGACCTACGGCGTGCCGATTGCTGAAATCCAGGAAGCCATCAAGTATGGCGTGCGAAAAATCAACATTGACACCGACATCCGCCTGGCCATGACCGGCGCGGTGCGCAAGTTCCTGGCCGAGAACCCCGACAAGTTCGATGCCCGCGAGTGGCTCAAGCCCGCCCGCGAAGCGGCCAAGGCCGTGTGCAAGCAGCGCTATCTGGAGTTCGGATGCGAAGGTCAGGGCGGCAAGGTCAAGGGCAACACGCTGCAGGTAATGGCCGCCCGCTACACCGCCGGAGAACTGGCCCAGGTCGTGCACTGATGGCGGGCCAGCCCGAGCGGCGATAATCGGCCGCGTGGCCCGAAGCCCGCTGACGGTTCGGCGGGCTTTTTCCTTTTCCGACGCCCGATCTTCCGACAAAGCGACCGCCCATGCCAAACGTCCTCCACACCTCGGCCTTGACTTCCTTGCCGCTACTGGCGCGCGGCAAGGTGCGCGACAACTACGCTGTGGGCGACGACCGCATCCTGATGGTGGCCTCCGATCGCATCAGCGCTTTTGACGTGATCATGGGCCAGCCCATACCGGGAAAGGGTACGTTGCTGACCCGGATGGCGTTGTGGTGGTTCGACCAGTTGGGCCCCAAGGGACTGAACCTGTGCCCGATCCACCTGACCGGCGAGGCGCCCGAAAGTGTGGTCGCGCCCGCGGAGGTGGCCCAGGTGACCGATCGGTCGATGTTGGTCAAGCGGCTCAAGCCCATCCCGGTGGAGGCCGTGGTGCGCGGCTATCTGGCTGGCAGCGGCTGGAAGGAGTATCAGCAGGGTCAGGCCGTCTGTGGCGTGGCACTGCCACCGGGCCTCAGGAACGCGAGCCAGCTGCCCGAGCCGATCTACACCCCGGCCGCCAAGGCGGCAATGGGAGAACATGACGAAAACATCAGTTTCGAGCGCACGGTGGAGATGATTGGTCTGGATCTCGCCACCCGCATTCGTGACATCAGCATCGCCATTTACAAGGCTGCAGCCGAAATTGCACGGAAGAAGGGCATCATCATCGCGGACACGAAGTTCGAATTCGGACTGGATGTGGACGGTACGCTGACGCTGATGGACGAGGTACTCACGCCCGATTCGTCGCGCTACTGGCCGGCAGAAAGTTACGCCGAGGGCGCCAACCCGCCGAGCTTCGACAAGCAATTCCTGCGCGACTGGCTGGAGCAAGCGCGTGTAGGCGACAAACTCTGGGACAAAACCCCGCCCGCGCCACACCTGCCGCGTGAAGTGATCGAGAAGACCGCCGCGAAATACCAGGAAGCGCTGACCCGGCTGACAGCCTGATCGGCAGTCCGGGGATCGATGCTTCGTTTGCTATTTAATATATAGCGACAGTCGACCTTTTCACGCTGGGTATCGGCCGATTTCGTGCAATAACGACCGGCATAGACGTTTTGTGGTCCGTGCCGAAGTCCGGACTCAGTTCAGGCCCATGCTGAGTTTGCGCCGGTAGGCCGCCACCAGGGTGGCCTGGGGGTCTTCTTCGACGGCGCCTTTGCCCATCAGCTCGATCCCGCCGGCGGTTTTTGCACCCGTTTCAGCCGTCTTTCCCTTGGGTTTCGGCGGGGTGAGCAGTTCGAGGATGGCAACCACTGTCTTGCGGGGCGCCTCATCGGCCCATTTTTTGTCCCGCAGGATGATTTCCAGCAGTTCATCCATCGCCGCGGGCCAGTCGCCGCGCGCCATCAGCAGCCGGCTCTTGGCAAAGCGGGTTTCGAAGTCACGCCGGTTCTCGGCAATCAACTGGTCGAAACGCTCGATCGGCCAGGTGCCTCGGGGATCGGTGGCTTCGAACTCCAACGCCATCAACCATTGGGAAAGTGCTTCGAAGCGCAGCCCCACCGGAATGCGAGACAGCGCCGGTGCCAGGACACCGGCAGCCTCGGCCAGTTGACCGGTTCCGATCAGCAGCTTGACATAGTCGTAGCGGATGTCGTCATTGGCGGGGTCTGCGGCGAGCGCCTCGGCCAGACGCTCGCGCGCGGCCTGGGTGTCGCCGGATTCCAGAATGGCCTGGGCCTGCTCGGCTTCGGCCTGGGCCGCCAGTTCATGTTCGGCCGGGAGGTGTTTGTCCAGGAACTGGCGGATCTGCCCTTCGGGGACCGCCCCCATGAAGCCGTCGACCGGTTGCCCTCCGATCAGCAGCACACAGGTCGGGATGCTGCGGATGCCGAAGGCGCCGGCCAGTTGCTGCTCATCGTCGGAATTGATCTTGACCAGTTTGAATCGCCCCTCGTAGGCGACCTCCAGTCGTTCCAGCACCGGCCCGAGCGATTTGCACGGCCCGCACCACGGAGCCCAGAAATCCACCAGCACGGGCACGGTCATGGAGGCGGCGATGACCTCGGTTTCAAAGTTCTGCAGGGTGACGTCGATCATGGAGGGTGAAACCTTAAAATTGTGCTTTGCTCGCGAAAAGCACCCAATGTCCCAAGCGCTCATCGGCGTGGTCATGGGCTCCAGTTCCGACTGGGACACCATGCAACACGCAGTCCAGATTCTCCAACAGTTTGGCGTTCCCCACGAAGCGCGGGTCGTCTCCGCCCACCGTATGCCCGACGACATGTTCGCCTATGCCGAGTCGGCGCAGGGGCGGGGGTTCAAAGCGATCATCGCCGGCGCGGGTGGGGCAGCCCATCTTCCGGGCATGATCGCTGCCAAGACCATCGTTCCGGTGTTGGGTGTGCCGGTGCAGTCCAGGGCCTTGTCGGGCGTGGATTCGTTGCACAGCATCGTGCAGATGCCCAAGGGCGTCCCGGTGGCCACGTTCGCCATCGGTGTTGCCGGCGCAGCCAATGCGGCGCTGTTTGCTGTGGCATTGCTGGCCAATGAAGATGCCGCGCTGCGCGTCCGGCTCGAAGCCTTCCGCGCCGAGCAGACCGCCGCCGCGCGGGCGATGACCCTGCCGCCGATGGGCGGGCACTGAACCGGCGGCGACATGAACAAACCGATCCTTCCGGGCACACTGGTCAACGGCCAGCCGGCGACCCTGGGCGTGATGGGCGGAGGCCAGCTGGGGCGCATGTTCGTGCACGCGGCGCAGCGCATGGGCTACTTTACCGTCGTGCTTGATCCCGATCCTGCCAGCCCCGCCGGGCTGGTCAGTCACCACCATATCCAGACGCCTTATCTGGACGAGCAAGGCCTGGCGCAGCTGATGCAGCGTTCAGCGGCCATTACCACCGAATTTGAAAACGTGCCGGCGCCGGCGCTGGTCACCTTGGGCGCCCATCGTCCGGTCGCCCCCGGAGCCGACGCGGTTGCCGTCGCGCAGGACCGTGCGGCCGAGAAGGCCCATTTCCGCGCTTGCGGTGTGCCCGTGGCGCCGTACGTGGTGATCGAGACGCCGGAGCAACTCGCTGCCCTCATCGAGGGGCCGGGAGCAGTACCCGAGGTGAGCCGCGTGGGGGCCGACCTGTTCCCGGGCATCCTGAAAACCGCCCGCCTCGGCTATGACGGCAAGGGCCAGATCCGGATACAAAACCGCGCTGACCTGGCCGCTGCCTGGGACGGCCTCAAGAACGTTCCCTGTGTGCTGGAAAAAATGCTGCCCCTGGCCGCCGAATGCTCGGTCATCGTTGCGCGCGGCGCGGACGGTGCGGTCGTGCATTTTCCGGTGCAGCGGAACGTGCACCGGGACGGCATTCTGGCCCTGACCGAGGTTTTCGAAGGAAATCTGCCGTTACCCATCGCAAAAAGGTCGATAGATGCTGCGATTTCGATAGCAAATGGTCTGGACTATGTCGGGGTATTGTGTGTCGAGTTCTTTGTCCTGGCGGACGGCAGTCTGGTGGTCAACGAAATGGCACCACGACCCCACAACAGTGGGCACTACACCATGGAAGCCTGCGACCAGTCGCAGTTTGATCTGCAGGTGCGCACCCTGGCCGGCTTGCCGCTCACGCCGCCGCGTCAGCACAGCCCGGCCATCCTGCTCAACCTCCTCGGTGAGCTGTGGTTCGACGCTGCCGGCGGCGCAGTGACTCCGCCCTGGGCAGAGCTCCTGGCCCTCCCGGGAACCCATCTGCACTTGTACGGAAAGCTCGACGCCCGCCGCGGGCGCAAGATGGGCCACCTGACCATGACCGGCGCCGATATCGCGGCCGTGCGCGCGACAGCGGCACGCGCCGCCGCTTTGCTGGGCATTGCGCCGTTCTGATGACTGCAGGCGTCCGATGATCCTTGATGGAAACGACCCCCGCGAGGTGCGCGAAGCGGCTCGTGCCCTGGCGGCCGGCGAGCTGGTCGGCCTGCCCACGGAAACCGTCTACGGACTGGCCGCCAACGCGCACGATGACGTTGCGGTGGCGGCCATCTTTGCGGCCAAGGGCCGGCCCGCCGATCATCCACTGATTGTGCATGTGCTCGGGCCGGAGCAGGCGGAGCACTTTGCGGTCGACATCGCTCCGTTCGCTCGGCAGCTCATGGCGCGTTTCTGGCCCGGGCCCCTGACGCTCATCCTGCCGCGGCGGCCCGGGGTTGGCGACGCGGCGGCCGGTGGTCACGAATCGATTGGTCTGCGTTGCCCGTCGCACCCGGTGGCCCAGGCGGTGCTGGCCGCCTGTGCGCCGCTGGGCGTCTGGGGGCTGGCAGCGCCCAGTGCCAACCGTTTCGGGCGGGTCAGCCCGACCTGCGCCGACCATGTGGTGGCCGAGCTCGGCGCGAGCTTGCGGATTCTGGACGGAGGCGCCTGCCCGGTGGGGATTGAATCGACCATTGTCGACTGCACGCGGGGCGCGCCGGTGCTGCTGCGCCCCGGCCATGTCTTGCCGGCTGAAATTGAAGCGGCAGCCTCTGTTGCCCTGGTGCCGGCCGAGTCGGTCGCGCCCACCCAGCCGCGCGCGTCGGGCACACTGGAAGCCCACTACGCCCCGTCTGCATCGCTGCGCCTGATGGACGCCAAGGCGCTGCAGACCGCGCTGGACCTGCTCGGCGCCGATGCGCGGCATCTGGCGGTGTATGCCCGCACGGTGCTGCGCAGCCGTTCGGAGCACATCGTCTGGCGCCGCATGCCGTCGGACGCCGCTGCGGCCGCCCAGCAATTGTTTGCGACCTTGCGTGAATTCGATCAACGGGGAGTGCGCCTGATCTGGGTGGAAACCCCGCCCGCCGATGAACCTTGGGACGGTGTCCGCGACCGTCTGCGCCGTGCTGCCGCCGCAGCCTGAGCCCGGCGGGCTTCACCGATACACTACCGACTACTCTGGAGAACCCTTCATGACTGCAAACTGGTCCCGCCGCGCCTTCCTGTCTGCCAGCGGCGCCGCAGCCGCCGCGCTGGCGGGCTGTGGCTCCAGCACCATCGAATCGGCATTGAGGCCCGCCCGGTTCCTGGCCGTGGGCGACGGGTTCGGCGACCTTGGGCAGGGCGGCGTGCGCTATACGGTCAACGATGCCAGCGTCAACATCTGGTCCGATCAACTGGCGACACGGTATGGCGTGGCGCTCAAGCCGAGCGCCAGTGGCGGACTGTCGTATGCCCGCGGTGGTGCCCGAGTCAGTGGCGGGGCGCCCAGCATTCAGAGCCAGATCGACAGCCTTCTGGCGGGCAACACGCTCGGTGCCAATGACGTGGTGCTGGTGGATGGGGGCATCACCGATGTGGTGGCGGAGGTCACCGCGCTGGGAATCTCGGCGCAAACGACAACGAACGTCCGCGCGGCCGGGGCCGCCTTGGGCGCGCAGGTTCGTCGCCTGGTGACAGCGGGAGCGAAGTACGTTGTGGTGGCCGGGGTGTACAACCTGGGCATATCACCATGGGCCGTCGGGCTGGGGCAGGCCAGCGGGATCACCGATCTGTGCAACCGTTTCAACGAAGCTTTGCTGGTGGCCGTGGTGGACCTTGGCGCCAACGTCTTGTTCGTCGACGCCGGGCTGTTTTTCAATCTGGTCAAGGCCAATCCGACGACCTATTCCATGACCAATGTGACCGACAAGGCCTGCACCACGGCCGAGGCGACGAGTTGCAATGTCAGCACGATCGGCGCCGGCATCGACTACACCAAAGCCCTGTTTGCCGACGGCGTCTACCTGACACCTTCCGCCAATGCCCAGTTTGGCAACTATGCCTACGACAAGCTGCGCGACCGCTGGTGAGTTCGTCCGCTCCCGGAACAATCCATGAAAAAGCCGCCCCGTGGGGCGGCTTCTTTTTTCAGGCACTGCCTGGTGGGTGTCAGAACCGGCGTCCGACGCCGATGCTGAACGAGGTCGGGTTCAGCTTCATGTCCAGCGTCTGACCGGTCGACAAGGTTGAGCGGGTTTCCAGGAAGGTCTTGGCGACCATGGCGTCAATGAACCAGCCGTCCTTCAGCGCAAAGGAGACGCCGGCCTGGATGGTGGGCACCAGCTTGGATTCGATGCTCATCGTTGTGGGCGTGGCGGGCGTACCGCCGGTCAGCGCCGACAGGGCAGCAGTGGTGCGGGTCTTGAAGAATCGCGCGTAGGTGGGCCCGGCGCCCAGGTAGGGGCGAATGTCCGCCTTGGCGTCACCGAAACGATACTGCACCAGCAACGTCACCGGAAGGGCCTTGGTTTCTGCCAGCTTGCCGACTCCGCCGATCGCACCCGCGCCGACAATGTTGTGCTTGAACGGCAATGCCAGCGGCAGGTCTACCGCGATGTTGTCGGTCATCATGTACGTGACGCCGCCGCTGATCTGGCTGGCCGAACCGACGTCGCCTTTGGTGCCGGCGAAAGCAGGCGCGCTCAGGTCGCCGCTGGTCACCGAGGGCGAAATGTTGGTGGCGCCGATACGGCCCATCAGGGTTCCTGCGGACTGCGCATGCACCGCTGCGGCGCCCAGCGTGGCCAGTGCCAACAGGGTCAGTTTCTGTAGAGTTTTCATGGTTTCGTTTCTCCGTATCGGCTTCAGAGCCAGCCCGCCTGGGCCAGCGAGCGGGAAATCAGCTGCGCCACCAACTGGTGACCGTAGGGCGAGGGATGGAAGCCATCAGAGAAGGCATAGGTCTTCCACCAGTTGGCACCTCCCGTAGCGCCGGCCGGCGGCGTGGCGGCGGACAGGGCGGTTGCGGTGCAGGTCGGGAACGAGTAGGTCGGAAGACCGTCGCCGCCGGTGCCGACCGCCGGACAGGCCGTATCTTTCACATTGGTCAGCCCGAACTGGGCAGGATTGGCCACCTGGTTGTTGAACTCCGTGTACAGGTCAACCACGGTCACGTTGCTGTTGCCCGCGAACTTGGACGCCAGGCGAGCGTTGAACGCCTTCACCCAGCCATCGAACACCGCCTCCGCCTGGGCACGTGCCGCCGCGCCTGCGGTGCCGCCACCGTTTGCGGCCGCAATGCCGTTGAGAACCGCCTGGAAACGGGGGGTTTTGGTGATCCCCGGTACGTTGATCACCGCCACACGGGTCGCCCCCTTGTCCAGCGCCAGTGACTTGATCTGGGTATGGAAGGTGTCGGCCAGGGCCGTCATGTAGAGTCCGCCGGCATTGACGAAGCCCGCCGGGCCAGACGCCAGATTGCTGTTGACCGTGGCGCCATCCAGCACGCTTGAGAGCAAGGCTGCATAGTTGGCAACACCAGCGGCACCCGACGCTGCGCCCAGATAGGCCGTGACGAGCGCCGCCGCGTCGTTTCCACCGCCGTCGATGATCAACAGATCGGAGGCCGAATGATTGCCAGCCGCGACCGCGGTCTGCAGCTGGACGGAGATGGTGCGCGGGTCGGCGGCAGTAAGGTTGGAGCTTTTGCCGTTGATGACGCCACCACCGATGGCGTAGTTCACGCAACCCGCCTTGGAGTTGGCGGCGAACGTCGTTCCGGTGAAGACATAGAAATTGCATTGACCACTGATGCCGTAGGTCTGGGCCACACGTTCTACGTACAACAGCGAATCCGCCCCTTGTACGGTGGCTTTGACGCCGCCAAACGTGCCAATGTCCTGCAGGCTGTCGCCCATGACTTTGACGTTGCCGACCTTGACGGCCGGCGTGGTGTCTGCACCGCCGCCGCCGCAGGCGGCCAGGAAAACCGCCGTGCTCAGCGCGGCTAATGAGTACTTCAGGAATTTCATGAGAAGCCTTTCCACCAAAAAGGGATTGTTTTCGAACGATCGTTCACTTTTCCATGCTTATCCTAGTGAGACTGCGGCCCGTCTTCAACGGGGTAAACACCGAGGAACGATCACGTACGCCCGGCGGGCAGGTGGGCTCAGCGGTCGCGGATGACCCAGTCGAGCAATCGGTCGAGTGTCGGGCGCGCGGCTGCCGCCTGCGGGTGATTGATGATCGCCACCACGCTGTAGCGGGTGCCGCTCTGGCCGGTGGCGAACCCGGCAACGGCAGCAACATCGCGCAAACTGCCGGTCTTGATTCGGGCGTTGCCGATGGCGAGGGCTTCGGGCTGTCGGTCGCGCAAACGGGCCATGGTGCCATCGACGCCGGCGAGCGGCAACGAAGCCTCGAAGACCGCGCCGTGGGGGCCAGCCGCGGCTCGTTCCAGCAACGCACCCAAAGACGCGGCGCTGGAGCGTTCCAGCCGCGACAGGCCAGAGCCGTTTTCGATGTGAGGTTCGCCGTCCGGGGCAAACCGCTGGCGCCACCAGTCGCGCAGCCGCTGGCGCGAGCCATCGAAACTGCCGCGCCCGCCGGTCTGGGCCGACAAGGTCAGGAACACCTGCTGCGCCATGACGTTGTTGGAAAACTTGTTCACGTCGGCCACGATCTCCGACAGGGGCAGTGACGGCTGGCTCAGCAGCAAACGCGCCGAGGGAGGAGTTGCCCCCTCGCGGACCCGTCCGTACAACTGGCCGCCGATGGCGCTCCACATGGCGTGGACCACCCGGGACGCGTAGGTCTGGGGTTCGACCCAGGCCACAGGCCAGCTGCGCTCGCCGCACGTTGCCGGATAGCTGCCGCCGAAGCGTACCTCTCGCGGATCCGAGAAGTCGGCCTGCAGCTGGCCGCGCCAGTCCCCACAAGGTCCCGACGCCAGCCGGACGTTTGCTGGAATCGTAACGCCGGCAATTGGCGGTTCGTGTGCCACGGTGGCCAATGCGCCGTCCGGTGTCGGCGTAAAGCGAAAAATCAAGGACTTGAAATTCACCAGCAGCCCGTCGGGCGCCGTGTTGTAGGGGCGCAGTGGTTCATCATCGAACCGCGCCGGGTTGTGTGGTGGCAACGCGAAGACGCTCGCGTCCAACACGATGTCGCCTTGTATTGCCAGAATTCCTGCAACCTGGATTTGCCTTAGCAGGGCGTCGAGCCGCTCCAGCACCAGTTTGGGGTCGCCACTGCCTTGCAGGATCAGGTTTCCCCGCAACACGCCGTCTACGACAGGTCCGTCGACCCAGACCCGGTTGGACCAGGTGAAATCCGGCCCCAGCATGTCCAACGCGGCGTAGGTGGTGACCAGCTTCATCAGTGACGCCGGGTTCATGGCCACCTCCGCACGGTGTCGAATCCGGTCGCGGCCACGCGGGCTCGCGCCCGCTGCGGTGGGCAATTCGCGAACCAGCACACTCACCGCGCCAGGCGGAACCCCCGCGCGTGCCAACGACTGCTGCAACTCCGGCGGCAACGCTGCTGCGGCGCCTGTTGCAGCCAGCACCATCAGACTGCCGACCCAAGGGAGCAGCATTCCGGGACGGCGGCGAGATCGAACAGGGTGACGCATGGCCCATTGTCGCCCACCCGGGTCGTGCCGGTGACCGGCCCGCCATTGGCACCCCGGGATAATGGCCGCATGCATGTGCCTGCCCGCGTGGTCGGACCGGTGGCCGCGGTGGTCACGGTCCTGATCTGGTCGTCATTCATCGTCATCGCGCGCCAGTCCGCCCAACACGGCCTGACCGCCCTCGATATGGCGCTGGCGCGCATCGTCGGCGCCTCACTGGTCCTGCTGCCTCTGGGGTGGTGGCTGGCCCGGCGCAAACCGGCCACCGCGTCGTTCGGCGGCCTGTCGCCGTTACCGGCCCGTACCACGGTGCTGGTCGGCTTCTTTGGCGGCTTGCTGTATGCCTTGCTTGCTTACGCGGGGTTCTTCTATGCTCCCGCGACCCATGCGGCCGTGCTGATGCCCGGAAGCCTGCCATTGTGGACGGCCTTGCTGGCCGCAGTGGTGTTGCGCGAACACCTGAGTCCGGCCCGCCTGACCGGGCTGGCCCTGCTTGTCTTTGGGGATCTGATGGTGGGTGGGGTCAGTCTGCTGCAGGCGTTTGACGGCGGGCAGGTCTGGCGCGGCGATCTGCTGTTCATGACCGCCGCTTGCTGCTGGGCGACCTACAGCGTTCTGGCGCGGAAGTTTGCGCTGGATCCCGTCCGAGCGACCGTAGCGATCACCGTATTTGCCTTTCTGGCCTATGTGCCGGCCTACCTGGTGGCGGTGGCAACCGGGTTGGTGAACAGCGGGTTGGGTGTGGCCCCGGCAAGGGAATGGATCTTTCAGGGGCTGTTTCAGGGCGTGGGGTCGGTGGTGGTCGCCGGGATCACGTTCACGCAGATGATTCGTCACTACGGACCGGTCCGTTCCACCATGATCACTGCGCTGGTGCCGGCCCTGTCGGCACTGGGTGCGGTCTGGTTGCTGGACGAGCCGCTGCACTGGAACCTCTTGCTGGGCCTTGGGCTGGTGACTTTGGGCATTGTGGCTGGCGTGGGAGGGTGGCGCAGGGGCGCAAGCGGGCGTTGACCGCTGCGTGGCCGCGCGCGCAGCAAGCGCGTTGCGCGGTCGCCACCGCGCGGACGGCCGTTTTCGCGACAATGCGGTTTCCGAGTTGCTACTGCCATGCCCATTCTTGCCCTTGAAACCAGCACCGACAGCCTGTCCGTCGCCTTGTCCGGCGGCGCGGACTGCCCGGCCGAGGGCTGGGTTCATCAGGCGGCTGGAGGGCCCGAGGCCTCGCGGATCCTGATCCCGGCGGTGCTCGATCTTCTGGAGCGCAGTGGCCAGCGCCTGCAGGACCTGCAGGCCATTGCCTTTGGCGCTGGCCCGGGCTCCTTTACCGGTTTGCGCACCGCCTGCGCCGTCGCGCAGGGACTGGCCTTCGGGGCCGGCCTGAATCTGCTGCCGGTCGACACTTTGTTGGGTCTTGCCGAGGCGGCCCGGGCGCGGACCGGCGCGCGCCGCGTCCTGGTGGCGCTGGACGCCCGCATGGACGAGGTCTACAGCGCCGTGTGGACGTTTGACGGCGGGCAATGGAAATGTGAGCGCAAACTTACATTGACAAGCCCGGAAAATGTTGTTCCTCCTTGCGATGGCGAATGGCTGATGGCCGGCAACGCGGCGGCGGTGTATGGCGCCCGACTGCCCTGCGCCCCGGCGGAACTGGAACTGCGGCCCGATGCCCGTGCGCTGCTGCGACTGGCGCCCGCGCTGCTGGCGACCGATTCGGTCCCTCCCGATCGGGCGCTGCCGCACTATGTTCGCGACAAGGTGGCCCGGACCACCGCCGAGCGCGAAGCTGCTGGAGCCACCACCAAATGAACGGGCCCGAGACCGCATTGGTCCAGGCCGCTCCGCCGCCCGTCACCGGGGGTGTGCTGGAAACCATGGACGCGGCGAACCTGGACGCTGTCTTGCGCATGGAACAGTCGGTCTACAGCCATCCTTGGACTCTGGGAAATTTCGTCGATGCCCTGGCTTGCGGCTACGAAGCCCGGTGCCTGATCCTGAATGACGAATTGGCCGGTTACTTTGTCGCCATGAAAGGCGTCGACGAGGTGCATCTGCTCAACCTTGCAGTCGCGACCGCCTATCAGGGAAAAGGCTGGGCGAGGCTGTTGCATGATGCGCTGGCCCGTTGGGCGCGCGAACAAGGCGCTGGCTGGATCTGGCTGGAGGTGCGGGTCGGCAACCTGCGGGCGCAGGCCTTGTACGAATCGCTGGGTTACCGGCGCCTGGGTCTCCGGCGCGATTACTACCCGGCCGGTGGGGGGCGCCGCGAAGATGCGGTTGTCATGAGCCTGCACATCGCCGCCGGGGAGTCGATGCCATGACGGTCGGACTGGACGACCGCCAGCGCGCCATGCTGGCCGAGATGGGCGTGCGGATCTGGTGGCCGGCGCAAACGTCCCCGCCGCAGGAGGCGCCGGCGACGATTGCCGAGGCAGGACCAAACTCGCCGGAAACTATTAAAAAGATAGCTAAAAAAGACCCTGTTGCGCTGGGTATTGGCAGAAAAAGCCTGATTTCTGCGCCGGCGGACGCCCCGCCGGCGCCAGCGGCCCCGATGGGGCCCGACGTCGGTGTGGTGAATGGTCTGGACTGGCCGGAGCTGGAGACGGCCGTCGCCGCGTGCCGTGCCTGTGGCCTGTGCGAGCGACGCAGGCAAACCGTGTTCGGTGTCGGCGACCGGCAGGCCGACTGGATGGTCATCGGTGAAGCGCCAGGGGAACAGGAAGACCTGCGCGGCGAGCCGTTCGTCGGCCCGGCCGGGCAACTGCTCGACAACATGCTGCGCGCCGTGGGCTTGTCGCGGACCGCCGGCCCGGCCGACGCACCTTCGGCGGGTGGCGTCGCGCCGCCCCTTTCGCCGGCGGGGGTCTACATTGCCAACGTGCTCAAGTGCCGCCCACCCGGCAACCGCAACCCGCAGCCCGATGAAATGGCGCACTGCGCACCTTACCTGCGCCGGCAGATTGCCCTGGTGCAGCCGCGTCTGATCCTCGCCATGGGGCGTTTTGCGGTGCAGTTCCTGCTCGACTCGACCGAACCGATCGGGCGGCTGCGGGGGCAGGTGCATCGCTATGAAGGCATCCCGGTGGTGGTCACCTACCACCCCGCCTACTTGCTGCGCAATCTGCCCGACAAGGCCAAGGCCTGGGCCGATCTGCGTCTGGCGCTCAAGACGCTGCGCGAGGCGTCCGGCGGCAGAATGGCTGGCCAGGCAGCCCGCAGCGTGTCATGATTTCGCCGCAGCCCTCGGCAAAAAAAAGGAGAACCACCCCATGAACATGCGACACGACGCCCAGGTCATCGGCGCCGGCCCACGCAAGGTCATCTGCCTGCACGGCTGGTTCGGCCACGCGCGCGGCTGGGGGCCGCTGGTGCAGCACCTGGACCAGCAGGCCTTCAGCTACGCCTTCATGGACCAGCGCGGCTACGGCCACCGCAAGGGCAGCGGCGGGCCCTACACCATCGAGCAGATCGCCCACGACGCGCTGGCGCTGGCCGACCAGCTGGGCTGGGAGCGTTTTGCGCTGGTGGGGCATTCGATGGGCGGGGCCGCCATCCAGATGGTGCTGGCCGACGCCCCCGCGCGGGTGCAGGCGCTGGTGGGCCTGACGCCGGTGCCCGCCAGCGGCGTGCCGTTCGACGACGCCGGCTGGGCCTTCTTTTCCGCCGCCGCGCAGGACGCCGGCACCCGCCGCGCCATCCTGGACCTGACCACCGGCAACCGCCTCACCGGCGTCTGGCTGGACCACATGGTGGCGCAGTCGCTGGCCCATTCGGACGTGGAAGCCTTCGGCGCCTACCTCACCGCCTGGGCAAAAACCCCGTTCGCCGAGCGCATCCAGGGCCACCCGGTGCCGGTGCTGGTGGTGGCCGGCGAGCACGATCCGGCCCTGGGCGCGGACACCTGCAAGGCCACCTGGCTGCAGCACTACCCCAACGCCCGACTGCAGGTGATGGCCAACGCCGGCCACTACCCGATGGACGAAACCCCGATTGCCCTGGCGTCGGCCATGGAAGCGTTTCTCCGTGAGGTGATGCCCGGGTGAGCCGCACCAACGAAGCCTCCGAGCCGCCGGCATCGTCGGCGTTGCGCGACCCATGGGCGCGCTATGGCCTGGCCCTGCTGCTGGTCTGCCTGGTGTTGCTGGGCGTCGGGCTGGTACGGGGGCCGGCCGAAACCGTGGGCGCCATCCGTGACGCAGGCGCCCGGCGTGACGCGGCGGCATTGGCCCGCCTGGTCGACGAAGAAGCCCTGGGCCATAGTCTAGGCCGGATGGTGTTGCAGCAAATGGGCGGCGCGATGACCGACGACAGGACCAAGGACAAGGAACTGCTCAAACAGTTTGTTGTCGCGGGTGCCATGACCCAGTCGCTGGTGCGAACGCTGATCGCGCCCGAAGGTCTGGAGGCGCTGGCCAGCGGGCAGATCGGCCCCCGGTTGAGCCCGGACCGCCCTGTGGCACAACGCGTTGCGGTGGAGTGGATCAGTTTCTCCCTGGCCAAAGCGACGCTGGTGTCGGCGACCGGCGACGACCTGATGGTCTTGCGTTTCCAGCGCCAGCGGTTGAGCTGGCGCCTGGTGGGGGTTGAACCGCCACCTGCGCCGGTGGCGTTGCCCGCCCCTGGCGGACGGCCGGTCGCACCGTCACGGCCGTGAACGGCGCCGTCTTCACGAGGGACGGGTTTTGCGCGCCGGCCACAGGACCGAGGCGATGGCCAGCACCATCAGCCCGACCGCCGCCCAGTCCTGCCAGTGCAGGATTTCACCCAGACCCAGTGCGCCGCTGAATACGCCAACGACCGGGATCAGCATCACGCTGAGGGTCGACGCGACCGGTGGCAGGCCCCGGGCGAGGCTGAACCAGGCGGCCTGGGCAAAGACAAAAACGCCCACCG
Source organism: Burkholderiaceae bacterium (assembly GCA_016790575.1). GTDB lineage: Bacteria > Pseudomonadota > Gammaproteobacteria > Burkholderiales > Burkholderiaceae_C > JAEUOU01. The sequence goes on from JAEUOU010000036.1 coordinate 17,723, forward strand.
CGTTATAGAAGACCGCACCCCAACCCGCCGGAGCGGGCCAGCGCCACTCGGCCCGCTCCAGCGCAAACGCCAGAACCGTCATGACCACGGTGGTCACCGCCGTCATCCAGAAGGAAATGGCCAGTGTCGGCGCCGGCAGGCTGGTGCGGCGCAGCATGCGGGTGCCCATGGCCCAGGTCGCCGCAGCCGTCAGCATCATCAGTACCCCGACCGGGCGCCCGGCCAGCTGGGTCAGTTCATGCCACAGCAGCAACGCAACCCCCAGCGCCGCAGCGGCCACTCCGGCCCAGCCGCGTGGCGCCAGGCGGTCACCCCAGAGCCAGGCACCCAGCACCGCCGAAAAAATCGGCATGGTGTAGCCCAGAATGGCTGCCCGTCCGCTGGACAGGGACTGGACCGCCACAATGGCCAGCGCGTGCCAGCAGATCATGTTGAAGAAGGTCAGCTTCAGCAGTTCCGGCCAGTGGGCGCGGGCCATCGTGAATGGCACTTTCATGACCACGAGTACACCCGCCAGCAGGGGCAGGCCCAGCCACATGCACAGCGTGCGAAAGGTCAGCGGCGGGTAGCCGGTGACCCCCAGCTTCATCACCGGCCAGTTGATGCCCCACACCAGGGTGAGGGTGACAAGCAGAACCAGCTGCTGGCGGGTGAGGGTGGGCATGGTGCCGATGGTAGCGGCGCACACGCCGGCGCGGCGGCGGCCCGGGTTCTTAGAATCGCGCCATGACCTTTCTCGACCAACTGGGCGCGGCCGCCGCGCGCAATGCCTCCATGCTCTGCGTGGGCCTGGACCCCGAACCACGCAAGTTCCCCCACCGCCTGCGAGGCGACTCCAACAAAATCTACGACTTCTGCGCCGCCATCGTTGACGCCACGGCCGAGCTGGTGATCGCCTTCAAGCCGCAGATCGCCTACTTTGCCGCCCATCGTGCCGAAGGCCAGCTCGAACGCCTGATGGAGCACATGCGGCGGGTCGCGCCGCAGGTGCCCATCATCCTGGACGCCAAACGCGGCGACATCGGCTCCACCGCCGAGCAGTACGCCATCGAGGCGTTCGAGCGCTACGGCGCCGACGCGGTGACGCTGTCGCCCTTCATGGGTTTCGACTCGGTGGCGCCCTACCTCAAATACGCGGGCAAAGGGGCCTTCCTGCTGTGTCGCACCTCCAACCCCGGCGGTGATGACCTGCAGGCCCAGAGGCTGGCGTCCGTCGACGGCCAGCCGCTGCTGTATGAACACGTGGCCCGCCTGGCGCAGGGCCCGTGGAACCTCAATGGCCAGCTGGGGCTGGTGGTGGGTGCCACCTACCCGGCGGAGATCGAGCGCGTGCGCACGCTGGCGCCCACGCTGCCGCTGCTGATTCCGGGTGTCGGCGCCCAGGGCGGTGACGCCATTGCCACGGTGAAGGCCGGCTGGCGCGCCAACGGGCCGATCATCGTCAACTCCTCGCGTGCGATCCTGTATGCCTCGTCCGGCGACGACTTTGCCGAGGCGGCGCAGCGCGAGGCGCGTCGCACCCGCGACCTGCTGGAGGCGGCGCGGGTCGCCGGGGCCGCAACCGGCGGGCTCGCGCATTCATCTGCCGCTCAATAAGCTCAAAGGATTTCGATGAAGCTCTACAGTTCCGCCCGTGCGCCCAGCCCGCGCCGTGTATTGATGTTCCTGGTCGAAAAAGGCATCACCGGCATCGAGATCGTCGAAGTCGACCTCAACGCCCAGGAACATCGGGCCGAGGCCTTTCGAGCCAAGAGTCCGCTGGCCAAGGTGCCCGCGCTGGAACTGGACGACGGCCGCGTGCTCACCGAGACCCGCGCCATCTGCACCTGGCTGGAAGGTCGCTACCCGCATCCCAACCTGATGGGGGTGGACAGCGATGAGCGGGCCTTCATCGAAATGGCCGACCGGCGTGTCGAGTTCTACCTGCTCGGCCCGATCGCCCACTGCATTCGCCACACCCACCCGGGCCTGGCGCCGCTGGAGCAGCCCCAGTTTCCGGATTACGGCCGCGCGCAGGCGGCCAAACTGCAGGACGTCGCGGCCTGGTTCGACCAGGTGCTGCAGCAGCAGCCGTGGATCGCCGGTGAGCGATTCACGGTGGCCGACATCACGGCGTTCTGCGCCATCGAATTCGCCCGACTGATGAAGTTCAGACCGGCCGACCAAGGCTTTGCGGCGCTGCAGGCCTGGCGTGACCGCGTGGCCGAGCGCCCCAGCGCACGGGCGTGAGCGTCACGTACTATAAATATAGTAGCTAAAAGCGACCTTTTTGTGCTGGGTATCGGCGGTTCTTATTGAAAACCCGCCCGCGGGGACCTTGGGGCACGACGCAGGCGGTGGTCAGGGCCGCCCGCTTGGTCCGGTCGCGCCGGGGCGGGCAGGCCGATCCGGGGGGCATGCCGCGATTTCCTGGTCGTAGGCCGATTGCAGGGCCAGAAAGCGCGCGGCTACTGGCGAAACGGTGCGTGACTTCAGCCAGGCGCAGGCAAAACGCACCCGCAGACCCAGATCAAGGTCGCGCAGCAAGACCAGGTGGTTCGAGGCCAGTTCCCGGGCGACCATGAAGCCGGGCATCATCGACACCGCATCGCTGTGGCGCAGCACGTCCTTGAGCATGCCGGAGAGGTCACATTCGACCGCCAACGCGCTTCGGCCACCCCGTTCCTCCGGCGACGCATTCGGTCGCAGCGACCGGATCATGTCCCTCTGTGCGGCCGTGAGGCTCGGGCCGACCAGCGGATACCGGAAGACGTCGTCGACCGCCGGAGCCAACCGCCGGGTGAGCGGATGCTCCGGCCGGCAAACGACCATCAGTCGATGTTCGCTCATTGGCAGGACGGCAAAGTCCTCCATCTGCTGCACCTGGCTGACCTCGAGCACAATCAGATCGACGTCGCGCGCCCGGGCGCGGTCGGCCAGCTCTTGCCAGGGCGCCACGATCGCCTTGACCCGCAAGCCCGGATGCGCCCGGTTGAGCTGACCGATGGGCGCCCCGGCCAGGGCCGAGCCGCCATATGGCCCGACCCCGATACGCAGTTCGCCCAGCTCCAGCCCTTGCGCCAGCGCGATGTCGCGTTCCAGGTCGCGGGTGGCTGTATCCAGTCGGCGGCCGTGGGACAACAACAGTTGCCCTACGTCGGTCGGCACGATGGCACCCCGGTTTCGTTCCACCACTGCGGCACCGACGCTGGCCTCCAGCGCCTGGATGCTGCGCGATAGCGCTGGCTGGGTCAGGTGGACCGCTTCGGCAGCCCGGCTGAAGCTGCCGTGTTCAACCAAAGCAATGAGATGGCGCAATTGCCGCAGTTCCATAAATGAGTGAAGTTCATTAAGTCAATGCTTCGAATGCATTGGACAAATACTACGTCCGGTTCGATCATCCGGCAACCGCCCTCACAGAAGGTCGGGTGATTCAGGAGACTCCATGACCCCCCAGACATTTGATTACGTCATCGTCGGCGCCGGCTCGGCCGGCTGCGTGCTGGCCGCGCGGCTGAGCGAAGACCCGAACGTGACGGTCTGTCTGCTCGAAGCCGGCGGCCCCGACAAGAGCGTGCTGATCCATGCGCCCGCCGGCGTCGTGGCCATGGTGCCCACCAGGATCAACAACTACGCTTACGAGACCGTCCCGCAGCCCGGCCTCAACGGCCGCAAGGGCTACCAGCCGCGCGGCAAGACACTGGGCGGCTCCAGCTCGATCAACGCGATGCTGTACGTGCGCGGCAACCGCTGGGACTACGACCATTGGGCGGCGCTCGGCAACCCCGGCTGGAGTTATGACGACGTGCTGCCGCTGTTCAAGCGCTCCGAGCACAACGAGCAGTTCGCCGACGGCTTCCATGGCCAGGGCGGCCCGCTGAACGTGACCTACCAGGCGCACCAGAGCCCGGTGAACGACCTGTTCCTGCAAGCGTCCGCTGTCAACGGCATTCCGCTGAACCCGGACTACAACGGCGCGGAGCAGGCCGGCGCCTTCCAGTACCAGGTCACGCACAAGAACGGCGAGCGTTGCAGCGCGGCCAAGGCCTTCCTCACGCCCAACCTGTCGCGGCCCAACCTCCAGGTGATCACCAACGCCGTGTCGGCCAAAGTGACGCTGGAAGGCCGGCGCGCCACGGGCGTGGCCTACCACCAGGGCGGCGCCTTGCAGACGGTGAAGGCACGGCGCGAGGTGATCCTGTCGGCCGGCGCCTTCGGGTCGCCGCAGTTGCTGCTGCTCTCGGGCATCGGCCCGGCCGCCGACTTGCAGAAGGTGGGCGTTCCGGTGATGCACGACCTGCCCGGCGTGGGCAAGAACCTGCAGGACCACATCGACTATGTGCAGACCTGGCGCGTGCCCAGCCACACCGACACCTTCGGCGTGTCGCTGCGCGGTTCGGCCCGGCTCACCGGCGCGATGCTGGAATGGAAGAAGCAGCGCACCGGGATGGTCACCAGTTCCATCGCCACCTGCGGGGCCTTCTTCCGCTCCGCGCCCGACGTGGCGGTGCCGGACTTGCAGCTCGTTTTTGTGCTGGGCATCGTCGACGACCACGCGCGCAAGCTGCACCTGGGCCACGGCATCTCCTGCCACGTCGACCTGCTGCGCCCACACAGCCGGGGCACGGTCAGCTTGGCCAGCCCCGACCCGCACGACGCGCCGCTGATCGACCCGAAATTCCTGACCGACGAGCGCGATCTGCCGGTGCTCGTCAAAGGCGGCCAGATGCAGCAGCGCATCCTGGAATCGAAACCGTTCGACCCCATCCGCGGCCCGATGCTGTACCCGGTGCGCGCCGACGACGCGGCCGCCATGGCGCAGGACATCCGCAACCGCGCCGACACCCAGTACCACCCCGTGGGCACCTGCAAGATGGGGCCCGACAGCGACCCGATGGCGGTGGTGGACGCACAACTGCGCGTGCGTGGCATCGACGGCCTGCGGGTGGCCGATGCGTCCGTCATGCCCACCCTGATCGGCGGCAACACCAATGCACCCAGCATCATGATCGGCGAAAAGCTGGCCGACCTGCTGCGTTCCGACGCCTGATCCCCTGACAACCCGAAAAGGAGACACCATGACAATTTCCAGTGATTTGCGCCGCGCACGCGATGTGTTTGCGCTTTGTGGCCTGGCAGCGGCGCTCGCGGTGGGCCTGGGCGGCTGCTCCCGCGGTGGCGGCAGCGCCGGCGTCGGCGGCACGGCGTCCGACGCCAGCCCCACGGTGGTGCAGGCCAACGCCGCCATGGCGAAAAGCCTCAACCTGGCGGACGGCCTGGATATGGAGGAGGCCAAGCGCGGCTTCATCGCCAGGCCCACCGGCCAGATCAAGGCGGCTGACGGCACGGTGCTGAAAGACTTTGACGCCTACGCCTTCCTGGATGGCGCCGCGCCGCCAACCGTCAACCCCAGCCTGTGGCGCCATGCCCAGCTCAACGCGCAGGTGGGGCTGTACAAGGTCACCGACGGCGTCTACCAGCTGCGCGGATTCGATATCGCCAACCTCACCATCATCGAAGGCAAGACCGGCCTGATCCTGGTCGATCCCCTCACGGCCAAGGAATCATCGTCGTTCGCCCTGGAGTTTGCCCGCAAGCACCTGGGCAACAAGCCGGTGACGGGGGTGATCCTCACCCATGCCCATGCCGACCATTTCGGCGGCATCCTGGGCGTGATCGCGGCCGAGGAGGTGCAGGCGCGCAAGGTGCCGGTGGTGGCGTCGTACGGCTTCATGGAGGAAGCCACCAGCGAGAACATCATGGCCGGCACCGCCATGGCCCGACGCTCGATCTACCAGTTCGGCAAGAACCTGCCGCGCAATGCCAAGGGCAATGTAGACACCGGGCTGGGCAAGGATGTGGTCTATGGTTCGCTGGGCATCCTGCCGCCCAACTGGATCATCGTGAAATCGCGCCAGCCGATGGACATCGACGGCGTCCATTTCGTCTTTCACAACCAGCCCGGGGCCGAGTGTCCGGCGGAAATGACCTTCACCCTGCCCGACAAGAAGCTCTACAACGGCGCCGAGAACCTCAGCCGCACCATGCACAACCTGCTGCCGATCCGGGGTGCCAAAGTGCGCGATGCGTTGCTGTGGTCCCGGTACCTGCAGCAGACACTCGACGATCTGGGTGACACCGAAATCTTCATTGCCCAGCACCACCACCCGATGTGGGGCAAGCAGCGCATCCGGGAATTCGTCACCGTGCAGCGCGACCTGTACAAATACACCCATGACCAGACCGTGCGCCTGATGAACCAAGGGCTCAATGCGCGCGAAATCGCCGACCGGATCACGCTGCCCGAATCGATCGCGAAGCATCTGCATTCGCGCGGTTACTACGGCGACCTGCGCCACAACGTCAAGGCGGTGGTCCAGTTCTACCTTGGCTTCTACGACGGCAACCCGGCCAACCTCGACCCGCTGCCGCCCAGCGAGGCAGGCAAACGCTACATGGAACTCATCGGTGCCGACAAGGCGGTCGGCGCCGCCCAGGCGGCCTTCGACAAGGGCGACTACCGCTGGGCGGCTGAACTGCTCAACCACGTTGTCATGGCCGACAGCAGCCACAAGGCCGCCAAGGAACTGCTGGCCAGAACCTACGACCAGATGGGCTACATGAGTGAAGCCTCCACCTGGCGCAATGCCTACCTCACCGGGGCCATGGAGCTGCGCGAAGGCCCCCCGACCAAAGGCATCTCCAAGGCCACCATGCTGGACATGCTGGGCCAGGTGCCGACCGAGCGTTTCCTGGAGGCCATGGCCGGCGGCCTGAACGGTCCGGACGCCGTGGGCAAAGACCTGAAGATCAACCTGGTGCTCACCGACACCCAGGAAAAATACCTGCTGTGGATCGAAAACGCGGTGCTGCATTTCAAGCGCGACGCGCAGGCCGCAGACGCCAACGCGACGCTGTCGCTTACCCGTCCCATCCTGGTCAAGATGATCGCCGGTGTGGCCGGCGCCAAGGACACCCTCTTGAGCGATGACCTCAAGGTGACGGGCAGCAAGATCGATCTGGTGCGTTTTTTCACCCTGATCGACAAGGCGCCGGGCACCTTCCCGATCGTGACCCGCTGACGCGGCCTTCCCGCGCGGGCGGGCCGCGCAGCCGGCTCAGGTCGAGGGGGCTTGCAGCACCCAGTACTGCCCGGCCACCGGGCGTTTCTGGTCTTCGCGCAGGGGGCCGCGTTGCGCCGACAGCACCCGCAGGCCGTGGCGGGCGGCCAGATCGCGCACATAGGCCTCGGCGTGGGCGTAACGCAGGCTGGGGCGCAACACCAGTCCGCCGCCTTCCGATGGGTCCGGCGTCTCGACACTGAACGCCAGCACACCGCCGGGGACCAACACGCGCCGCACGCCTGCGAACACCGGCTCCAGCGCGCCGACGTAGATGAAAACATCGGCCGCCATGACCAGGTCAAAACGTTGCCCGGTCGCGTCCAGCCAGGGCACCAGGTCGGCGTGCTCCACCGCGTCGTAGTGGCCGCTGGATTGCGCACGGCGCACCATGCCGTCCGCCAGATCCAGTCCCACCAGGTGCTTCGCGGACGGACGCAGCAGGGCGCCGACCAGTCCGGTGCCGCAACCCAGGTCGAGCACCGCCTTCCAGTGCCCGGCTGCCGGCGCGGGCAAGGCGGTCACCAGGCGTTCGGGTGCCTCGTAGCGCAAGGCCTGTACCAGGTGGGCACCAAATTCATCGGCGTACTCGTTGAACAGCTGGGCCACGTAGTCGCGCGGGGCGGCCTGCGGAACGCCATCGGCTGTGGCGCCGCTGCCGGCCAGGTAATAGTCCAGCAGTGTGGCATCACCACCCAAGGCGCGGGCGCGGCGAAAACTGTCGGCGGCCGCATCCAGCCGGCCCAGTTCGCGCAGTGCGCTGCCGCGATGGACCCAGGCGTCGACGGCCCGGGGGTCCAGTTCCAGAAGCCGGTCCCAGGCCGAGACCGAGGCCTCGAGTTGACCCAACTGGCCATGGGCACTGGCCCGGTGGAACCAGGCGGCAGGGTCCTGGGGCTCCAGTGCCGTGACCTGTTCCAGCAGGTTCATGGCCTGCCTGGGCTGGCCCAGGCGCATGCGGGTGATCCCTAGATTCAGCATCACCGAAGGCCGGCCGGGTGCCAGTTCGAGCGCGGCCTCGAAGTGGCGTGCGGCCTCCGGCAGCCTGCCGCTCTCGAACGCGGCGAGGCCGTCGAGAAAACAGGCGCGCGCCTGGGTCAGGGAATCCGTCATGAGTGCAAGCTTACTGTGCCTTCGGCGGTGTGCGCGTCAGAGGGCCTCACCCAGTGCCTCGCGCAATTGCCGCAGCATGCGGCCCATGCGGCGGTGGACGCGGTCTTCGTGCCGCGCCAACACCCGGTCCAGCCCCGAGCCGGCGGCGGGCGCGAGGCGTTCGCGGGCCAGGCACAGGTCGTTGAAGTGGCCCAGCACCGATTGCGCCCGCACCAGCACCGGCATCCAGCGGGCGAGCGCTCGGGCCCGGCGCGGACTCACCAGGGCACCGAGCATGTCGAGGGCGTAACGGGCCTTTTTGACCTCGATACGCAACGCGTGCAAGCTTGGCGCGTCATGCGGGCGAACCGCCGCCAGGCTGCGCACCAGCCGCTGGCGCCGGCCCTCAAGGCGCTCGCGGGCGAAGCGGCGCAGCCGCCGCTCCGACGCCGGCAGCCGGCTGTCGGGCAGTTCACCCAAAGCCTGCCCGAATGCCAGCAACGGGCCGGCAACTGAAGTGGGTTCCGCGAGGCGGCGCAACAACAGGCGGCGTGCGGCGGCATCGGCCCGCACCAGGCGGGCGGGCCAGGTGGCGCCGGACTCCGCCAGCAGCGGCCAGACCTCCAGCGCTTGGACATCGGCATCCCGCACCGGTCCCAGCCAGGCGCCGAGTGTGCGCCACTGGGCCGTCCAGTGCTGCACCCATGCCGGGTCCAGCGCCGGCGCGAACACGCGCAGGGCTGCCCGCAGCCGCCGCAGTGCCACCCGGGCCTGATGCACCAGTTCCGGGTCCTGGACACCGGCATGCAGTGCATGCAGGTTGCTTTGCAGCGCGGCCAGCGACGGCTGGGCCACGCTGACAAAAGCGGCCACCGGCGTGTCACCGTGCGCGGCGACTGCGCCGGCGGGTGTCGCTGTCTGGTCGGGACTCTGGGCCAGCGCATAGGCCCGCTCGGCCTTGCTGGTTGCGCAGGGGAACAGGGGCGCCGCACTCAGCAAGGCCCGGGCTGTCTGGTGCAATGCGTCGGGCGGCCCATCGAGCAGTTCGAGCTCCAGTTCCAGCAAGGGGTGTGCCACAGGCCGGCCGGCGGTTCCGGTGCAGATTTCACCCTCGTCCAGTGCGATTTCGACGGTGGCGCCGCCGTGGCGCACAGTCCAGGCATGGCGTTGGAAGTCGGTGCGAAATACGGGCCGCAGATCGGCTCGCCGCTGCGCGAGCCAGGCGGCCAGCTCGGTGTCATCGACCAGGGCAGCAAAGTCGAATTCCCCGGCCCGCGTCGGCGCCTCCCATTCGCCCCGACGGGACAGGCCTCCGACCGTCGTTCCCGCCGTCTTTACCGTCAACAGCAAACGCCTGCCGGCGCGCCGCTCCCGAACCGCCATGCGGTTCTTGCGCAACTGGTGGTCGGATGTGTCGTAGTAGGTGTTCACCAGCCGCTGGCGAACGGGTTTTTCCGCTGCCAGCAGCGGATGCCCCAGCAGTCCGGGCAGATCGCTTGGGGCCAGCAGCAGCTTGAGTTCGGTTTCCCGGGCCATGGTGTTGTGCAAGGTCGGATGCGGTGCGGCGAGTCTGCCTGTTGCCACGCAAAAAAGCCAGTCATGCGCGATCGCGCGGCGGTTCATCGCTGTGGGCAGCGGTCAGACATTCGCGCAGCAACTGCGTCACCCGCGACGGGGCCGGTGCACGGCGGGTGATGGCCGAAAAGCCGCAGTGATAACGCAGCAGATCGGGCTGCAGCGGCCGTATCTGGCCGGTACGGACGAAGGCGTCGGCATAGTGGTCGGGCAGGAAGCCGACAAAACGCCCGCTCAGAATCAGTGTGGCCACCGACTCCTGGTCGAATCCGGTGGCTGCGCGGCGCAGGCGCTGGCGGTGGGTCAGTTCCATATTGGGGGAGTGGTAGCCCAGGCCGGCAAAGGCCAGGTCCTGCAGGTCGGCCCAGCCCAGGCTTCGGCGCTCGGCGCTGAACAGCGGGTGGGCTGCGCCGCAGTACAGCAGCATGGTTTCGTCAAAAAGCTCGTCATAGACCAGGCTGTCGGAGCGCCGGTGCTCGGGGATGATGCCCAGCTGGAACTGCCCGTCCATGACGCCGCGTTCGATGGCGTTGAGGGTGGCAACATGCAAATTGAGCTGGACTTCCGGCGCCGCGTCGTGGAAGCGGGCCACCGCCTGTGCGATCCGGGCGGACGGGTTGCTGGCGGTCTTGTCGAACACCGCCACATGCAGCTCACCGCCCATGCGCCGGTGGATGTCGTCCACGCTGGCGCGAAAGCCGTCGGTGGCGGCCAGCAGGCGCAGCGTTTCGGCGTGGATACGCTCGCCCTCTGGCGTCAGCGCAAAGCCGCCTCTGCCGCGCCGGCACAGGATCAGGCCCAGCCGGGTTTCCAGGTCCTTGATGTGGCGGCTGATGGTGCTGGTGGCGATATTGAGCTCCAGTTCTGCCGCGGCCATGCCGCCACACTCCACCACGGCACGAAACACGCGCAGCAGGCGGATGTCCATATCGCTGATCTGGCCCAGCACGGCGCGATTTTTTACTTGCATTGTTTATCAACTTTACATGGATAAATCGCACTTCGTGCCAGTAACAAGTCTGCTGACAATCCCGATTCCCTGCGCTTTCGAGCCGCGTCGAGCGGATCGCCGGCGGTTTGTTTTCCTGAAAGGCTTCCACCATGGACCTGACCGATTCCCAGCGCCTGCAGGCCGGCGCCATCCGCACCGATGCCGACTGGCTGGCCGCGCACTGGATGCCGTTCACCGGCAACCGCAACTTCAAGGCCGCGCCGCGCCTGATGACGGGCGCCCAGGGCGCCTACTACACCGACGCCGATGGCCGTCGCCTGTTCGACGGCCTCTCCGGCCTGTGGTGCACCGGCCTGGGCCACGGCCGGCGCGAAATCGCCGAGGCGGTGGGCCGCCAGGCGGCGCAGCTGGACTACTCGCCCGCCTTCCAGTTCGGCCACCCGCTGTCGTTCGAGCTGGCCAACCGCATCGTTGAACGCATGCCCGCCGGGCTGAACCGGGTGTTCTTCACCGGCTCGGGCTCCGAGTCGGCCGACACCGCGCTGAAGATGGCGCGTGCCTACTGGCGCACCAAGGGCCAGGCCAGCAAAACCCGCCTGATCGGCCGCGAAAAGGGCTACCACGGCGTGAACTTCGGCGGCATCTCGGTGGGCGGCATCGTCGGCAACCGCAAAACCTTCGGCCAGGGGGTCGAAGCCGATCACCTGCCCCACACCCAGCCGCCGGCAGGCAGCTTCTTCCGCGGCCAGCCGCCGGCCGAGGCTCAGGGCGCCTACCCCGGCGCCGCGCTGGCCGACCGCCTGCTGGACCTGATCATGCTGCACGATGCGTCAAACATCGCCGCCGTCATCGTCGAGCCGTTCTCCGGCTCGGCCGGGGTGGTGATTCCGCCGCTGGGCTACCTGCAGCGCCTGCGCGAGATCTGCACCCAGAACAACATCCTGCTGATTTTTGACGAGGTCATCACCGGCTTCGGCCGCGCCGGCGCCTGGACCGGCGCCGAGGCCTTCGGTGTCACGCCCGACATCCTGAACATCGCCAAACAGGTGACCAACGGCGCCCAGCCGCTGGGCGCGGTGATTGCGAAGCAGGAGATCTACGACACCTTCATGGACGCGGGCGGGCCGGACTACATGCTGGAATTTGCCCACGGCTACACCTACTCGGCCCATCCGGTGGCCTGCGCCGCCGGCATTGCCGCGCTGGATCTGCTGGCCAGCGAAGACGCCATCGGCCGCGTGCGTGCGCTGGCGCCCCGCTTCGAGGCCGCCGTGCATGGCCTCCAGGGCGCGAAACACGTGCTGGACATCCGAAACTACGGCCTCGCGGCCGGTTTCACCATCGCACCGCTGCCCGGCGAGCCGGCCCGGCGCCCCTACGAGATCGCGATGGCCATGCTGGCCAAGGGCTTTTACGTGCGCTACGGCGGCGACACCATCCAGCTGGCGCCGCCCTTCATCAGCACCGAGGCGGAGATCGACCGCCTGCTCGACGCGCTGGGCGAAACCTTGAACGCCACGGCCTGACGCCTGCCCGATGTCCCAGTACCAGCCTGCCCACTTCGTCGAAGCCGACCCCGTCCGTCAGCATGCGTTGATCCGTGCCTGTCCGTTGGGCACGCTGATCACGCGCGGCGCCGACGGTGAGCCGGTGGCGGATCGGGTGCCCTTCTGGCTCGATACCCCCGAGGGCGCGCCCGTGCGCCTGCGCGCCCATGTGGCGCGGGCCAATCCGCTGTGGCGCGTCCACCCGGCCGAGCGCGACGTGCTGGTCGTGTTCCACGGGCCTGACGCCTACATCTCGCCCAACTGGTACCCCGGCAAGGCCGAGCACGGCAAGGCGGTGCCCACCTGGAACTATGCGATGGTGCAAGCCCGCGGCAGCTTGCGGGTGGTGGATGGCGATACCGACTGGCTGCGTGCGCTGCTGGAACCACTGACCGACCATCACGAAGCCGACCAGCCCCGCCCCTGGCGCATGGCCGACGCGCCACCGGACTACCTGGCGGCGATGTTGCGTGCCGTGGTGGGGCTGGAAATCAGCGTCACGCAGCTCAGCGGCAAATTCAAGCTCAGCCAGAACCAGCCGCCGGCCAACCGCGAGGGTGTGCGTGCCGGGCTGGCCGCCAGCGCAAAACCACTGGCCGCCAGCACCCTGCACTGGATGCCACCGGACTGACGCTGACGATTTGGCCCGGCCACCCCCTTTCTATTCCGATCGTTGACATTTTTCTGATTCCTCATGACCACCATCCTCCACCTCATCGACGGCCAGCTGGTGCCCGGCGGCAGCCGCAGCCAGCCGGTCTACAACCCCGCCACCGGCGCCGCCATCCACGAGGTGTCGCTGGCCGACACCGCCACGGTGCAGCGCGCCATTGCCAGCGCCGAAGCCGCGTTCCCCGCCTGGCGCAACACGCCGCCGCTCAAGCGCGCGCGGGTGATGAGCCAGCTGAAGGTGCTGCTGGAGCAGAACGCCGATCGCATCTGCGCACTGATCACCGAAGAACACGGCAAGGTGCTGGCGGACGCGCTGGGTGAGCTGCAACGCGGCATCGAAAACGTCGAATACGCCAGCTACGCCCCGGAGCTGCTCAAGGGCGAACACAGCCGCAACGTCGGCCCCGGCGTCGATTCCTGGAGCGAGCTGCAGGCGCTGGGCGTCACCGCCGGCATCACGCCGTTCAACTTCCCGGCCATGGTGCCGCTGTGGATGTGGCCCATGGCGGTGGCCTGCGGCAACACCTTTGTGCTCAAGCCCTCCGAGCGTGACCCCTCGTCGGCGCTGCTGATCGCAGAGCTGGCGCTGCAGGCCGGCCTGCCGCCCGGGGTGCTGAACGTGGTCCACGGCGACAAGGAAGCGGTGGATGTGCTGCTGACCGACCCGCGTGTCAAGGCCGTCAGCTTTGTCGGCTCCACGCCGATCGCCGAAACCATCTATTCGGTGGGCTGCGCGCACGGCAAACGGGTGCAGGCGCTGGGCGGCGCCAAGAACCACGCGGTCGTCATGCCCGACGCCGACATCGGCAATGCGGTCAGCGCGCTCATGGGCGCGGCCTATGGCTCGTGCGGCGAGCGCTGCATGGCCATTCCGCTGGTGGTGGCGGTGGGCGACGCCACCGCCGACGCGGTCATCGCCGGCCTGAAGGCCGAGATCGCGAAAATGAAGGTCGGCCCCGGCACCGCGCCCGGCATGGACATGGGCCCGCTGGTCACGAAGCCGCATTTCGAGAAGGTGAAAGCCTATGTGGACCAGGGCGTGGCCGAGGGCGCCACGCTGGTGGTGGACGGACGCGGCCTGACGGTGCCCGGCCATGAAAACGGCTACTTCCTCGGCCCCTGCCTGTTCGACCAGGTCAAACCCGGCATGGTGATCTACCGCGAGGAAATCTTCGGCCCGGTGCTGGGGGTGGTGCGGGTGGCCAGCCTGCAGGACGCGATGGCGCTGATCGACGCCCACGAATACGGCAACGGCACCTGCATCTTCACCCGCGACGGCGAGGCTGCCCGCTTCTTCACCGACCACATCCAGGTCGGCATGGTGGGCGTGAACGTGCCGCTGCCGGTGCCGGTGGCCTACCACTCGTTCGGCGGCTGGAAACGCAGCCTGTTCGGCGACCTGCACGCCTACGGCCCCGACGCCGTGCGCTTCTACACCAAACGCAAGACCATCACCCAGCGCTGGCCCAGCGCCGGCGTGCGCGAGGGGACGGTGTTCAGCTTCCCGAGCAGCCGCTGAGCCCGGACGGCCCGCAGTCGGCGGCCCGACTGCCGCAGGGCCGGCTTTTCACCTTTTGTGCGGAAAAACCGCCAATACCCAGCGTAAAAAGGTCGTTTGTTGCTATAAAAACAGGACGATTCCGGCGCGCTTGGCGCCTCAGTCCGCCACCGGCGCCTGCCCCAGCACCTCCCGCGCATACGCAAACAGCGACGGCAGGCCGCCGGTGTGCAGGAACAGCACCTTCTCGCCCGGTTGGAAGTGCCCCTGGCGCGCCAGGCCGATCAGGCCGGCCATGATCTTGCCGGTGTAGACCGGGTCCAGCGGAATGGCCTCGGTGCGGGCCAGCAGTTGCACCGCCTCCACCATCTTCGCGTTCGGCACCGAGTATTTGGGCTGCCAGAAGCCGCCGACACAGGTCACGTCTTCCGGTGTGACGCTCAGGCCCAGCCCCAGCAGGTCGGCCACGGCCTGGGCTTCCTTGATCACCAGCGGCTGCTGGTCGGCCGGGTCGCGGCTGACGCCGATGCCCACGATGGGCACGTCGATGTGGTTGCCCAGAAAACCCGCCACCAGCCCGCCGTGGGTGCCGGAGCTGCCGCTGCCCACCACCAGCCGGTCGAAGCGCAGGCCCTGGTCGAAAAACTGCTGCTGCATCTCCTGCGCACAGGCCACATAGCCCAGCCCGCCCACCGCGTTCGAGCCGCCGCCCGGAATGATGTAGCCCTTGCGGCCCTGCGCGGCCAGTTCGTCGGCCACCTGCTGCATCGCGGGCGCCATCGGGCTGCCGCCCGGCACCACGGTGATCGCCTCCACCCCCAGCAGTCGGAACATGAAGTGGTTGCCGCTGCCGTGTTCGTCATAGCTGCCGGCCACGCGCTCTTCGATGACAAAGCGGCACTGCAGCCCTTCCTTCACGGCCGCCGCCAGCGTGATGCGGCAGTGGTTGGACTGCGGTGCGCCGCAGGTGATCAGCGTGTCCGCGCCCTGCGCCAGCGCGTCGGCCACCAGGAATTCGAGCTTGCGGGTCTTGTTGCCGCCGGGGAACAGCCCCAGCATGTCGTCACGCTTGATCCACACCTCCGGCCCGACGCCACCGGGGCAGCTGGCCGCCAACGCGGCCGAAAAGCGCGGCATCGGTTCGATGGGCGTGGTAAACGGGGTGTAGCGGCGGCGGGGAAAACGGGAAAGGTCCATGGCGGCAAGGTCTCCTGAAGAAGGGTTGTGTAGCCTGACAGAAATCGGACCTGCTTGCACGCGGGCCCGGCATCCGGACCGGCGGACGGGCCCGCCTCACGCCCCCAGCGAAAAGAAATGCCGGATGCGTTGCAGCAGGTCGCTGGCGCCGGTGTGGCCGGCTTCGGGAGAGGGTGTGGCGGATTCGGCCTGGCGCCGGCGCATGATGTCCGACACCTCCTGCGCGATGTCCGGGCGGCTTTGCAGCACCATCGCAAAGCCCGCTTTGTCCAGCCGGTAGCAGTCCACCGCCGTGGTGGCCACCACCGTGGCCTGTCGGGGCTCGCCGGTCAGCATGCCCATTTCGCCGAAACAGTCGCCGGCGCGCAGCACCGCCAGCGGCTGGCGGCCGGCGGCGGATTCGTGCAGAACCTGCGCTTCACCTTTGACAATCAGGTACAGCCAGTGGGCCACCGCGCCCTGGCGCGTCATGGTGTCGCCGGCGGCAAACGGCGCGTGCACCAGATGGGCCGCCAGCGCCTGCTGCTCGGCGGTCGACAGGCCGGCAAACAGCGCGGTCTGGGCAATGGCGGCCAGGCGGCGCTGCAGCTCGCGCGCTTCCTGCGCGGCGTGCCAGCTTTCGTTCTCCTTGATCATGCGCTGCTCCTGCTGCGGCACGCCCAGGCGGATGCCCGCACGCGCCAGTGCCGCCAGCGCATGTTGGCGCACCGCCGAATCGGTGGGATCGTCCCGGGCCGGGTCGTCCAGCCAGTAGCGCAGGCTGTATCGGGCCCAGCCGTAGCCGAGCGCCAGCAGCACCACGGTGGGCGCCGGCTGCCGGCGCACATGGGCGATGTCGGCGTCCGCCAGCACCTGTTGCAGCACGGCGATTACCTCCGCCGGGTCGGCCTGCAATTCCAGATCGAACTCGACCGAGCGCCGCCAGGCCGGCTGGCCGTCTTCGGCCGGGCGCACGATGGCAAAGCGGTTCTTCATCAGCCAGGCGTTGGGTACCATGATTGACTCGCCGCGCGGCGTGGCCAGCTCGGTCACCCGCCAGCGCACGTCCACCACACGTCCGCTCACGCCATCGTCCACCCGCACCCAGTCGCCCACCCGCAGCGAGTTGTCCAGCTGCAGTGACACGCCGCCCAGCACATTGCCCAGCGTGTCCTGCATCGCAAAAGCCAGCACCGCGGTGATCAGCGCCGAGGTGGTGAACAGCTGCGAGGCCTCCAGCCCCGACGCGCGCAGCCACAGCAGCAGCACCAGCACGGACAGCCCGGCCACCGTGAGGTCCTGCGCAATGCGGGGCGCCGGCAAGCGCAGCAGTGGCAATATGCCGCCGAACAGCACCGTGCCGGCGATCTGCACCGCCGCCATGCCCAAGGCCAGCGTTGCAACCGTGCGCAGCGCCGGGGCCGTGGTGGTGGCCTCGCCCCACCAGGCGAGTGCGGCGAGCGCCAGCACCGCCAGTACCAGCAGGCCCCAGGCGACGCCCAGTACCCGCCGCGGGCCTCGGCGCGCCAGCCGGAAGCCCAGCGCGACCGCCGCCAGCGCCAGGGCGATGTGGGCCAGCGTCGCCAGCGGCAGCGTCAGCAGTGAGGCCGCCGGATTCACCGTTTGGCCTTGCGGGGCGGAGCAGCCACACCCTCCAGCGCGGCCTCCAGCCGCTCGCACAGGTGGGTCAGCACCTCGATGCGGGAGAACAGCTTGTCGTTGCTGGCCACAATGTGCCAGGGAGCGACGTCGGTGGAAGTGCGGTCCACCATGTCGCCCACGGCGCGTTCGTATTGCGGCCATTTTTCGCGGTTGCGCCAGTCTTCGTCGGTGATCTTGAAGTTCTTGTGGGGTGTGTCCTTGCGTTCCTGGAAGCGGCGCAATTGCTCTTCCGGCGATATGGCCATCCAGAACTTCACCACCACCGCGCCGGCCTGGGCGAGCTGTTCCTCGAAGGCGTTGATCTCGTCGTAGGCGCGCATCCAGTCGGCTTCACCGCAAAAGCCCTCGACCCGCTCGACCAGCACACGGCCGTACCAGGAGCGGTCGAAGATCACCGCGTGGCCGTGACGCGGAATGTGCCGCCAGAAGCGCCACAGGTAGGGTTGGGCGCGCTCTTCCTCGCTGGGCGCCGCCACCGGCACCACCCGATAAAAGCGCGAGTCGAGTGCATGGGTGATGCGGCGGATGGTGCTGCCCTTGCCGGCCGCGTCCATGCCTTCGAACACCAGCACCACCGAGCGGTCGCGCATGCGCGGGTCACGGGTCAGACCGTTCAGCCGCGCCTGCAGTGTCTCCAGCTGCCGGTCATAGGTCTTCTCCTTGAGCGCGCGGCTGTAGTCGAAGGACGACAGCAGCGAACGGTTGTCCAGTGGCGGTGGCGACAACGCAGCCACACCGGTACGCGCCGGGGCCAGTCCGCCCAGACGCTGCGTGATGCCGTCCAGAATGTATTGCCCCACCGTCAGCGACCGGTAGGCGGCGTCCGCACCTTCCACCACCAGCCAGGGCGCGTCGCCGGTGCTGGTTCGGCGCAACGCCTGCTCGCACACCTTGACGAAGCCGTCATAGTGCTTGAGGCGTTCCCAGTCGCCAGGGGTGACCCGCCAGGCGGTCTTGGGGTCGGACTCCAGCGTCTTGAAGCGTTGCTTCGCTGCCTTCTTGGACAGGTGAAACCACAGCTTGATGACCAGCGCCCCTTCGGCCACCAGCATGCGCTCGAACTGGCGGATGGCGCCGAGGCGGCGATCGAAGGTCGCCTTCTTTTCGGTCCCCATCACATGGGCCAGGATGGGGTCGGTATACCAGGACCCGAACAGGATGCCGATCTTGCCTTTGGGCGGCAACACTTGCCAGAAGCGCCACATGTCCGGGCGCTGGTGCTCTTCCGGCCCCATCGGGCCGAACGCTTCGGTGCGGATGTGGCGGGGGTCCATCCATTCATTGAGCAGGTTGACCGTCTCGCCCTTGCCGGCGCCATCCACGCCATTGACCAGGATGATCACCGGAAAGCTCGCGTTTTCCAGCAGCGCGTACTGCGCCTTGAGCAGGGCCTCGCGCAGCAGGGGTTCGCGGGCCTTGTATTCCTTGCGCGCGATGGTGTGACCGATTTCGGCGGATTCGAACATGACAGCAATCTCCTGACTCCGTGGGGATCAGTCCATCTTAGAACGGTGACACACCGCTGGCTAGACGCAGGTCAAGCCGTGTGCGCCCCATGGCCGGCCCCGTCCTGCCGCCCTCCGAGGGCCCGGCGACTGTGGCTTTCCTGCAACGGCTTGTCGACTTTCGCCCCACCCGGACGAACAGGGGATTGCGTATTGCGTAGCGATTGTGTTTGGGGTCACGCAACGAATCACAATCATCGGTCTATACTTCATTAAAGAAGTACAAAGTACTAAAAATAATTCATGGTGAAATTTCACGGTCGAAACTCGCTGCTGCGGTGGCTGGGCATGTTCACGGCCGCGCTGGTGCTGGGAGGCCTGGGCTGGACCATGATGGCCGGATCGGGCGCCATGGGTCAGCACGGCCGACTGGATTTCATTGTGGACAGCCGTGGCGCCATGGACCGCCCCCCGGCGGTCGACTCGCCCCAATGGCAGACGGCCGGTGTCATGGTGCCGGTGCCCACGGCACCGGGGCAGCTGTGGCTGCGCTGGAGCGCTCCGCCCGTGCCGGCCGCGGGCGTTGACTACGCCTTCAGTCTCGATTTCGCCGGGATTTCCCGCTTGCAGGTGTGGGAGGCGTCACCCCAGGGCCTGGTGCCCACCGAGCGGGCGGGCGCCAGCTATCCGCGTCGACCAACGGATTTGCCCGGGCGCATTCCCGTCGTGCGGATATTTGCCGAGGCCACCCCGACCGTGGTGGTTCTCAGTGCCCAATCCAAACTGCCGCTGGAGCTGCGCTGGCGTGCGGAGCCGGTGGTGGACTACCAGCGCTGGCTGCAAAGTGATGCGTACGCCATGGGCCTGCTGGTCGGGCTCAGCCTGCTGTCCTTGTGGCTGGTGGCCTTGCTCGGCGATATCCGTTGGGATCGGGTGCTGGCGTCGGCCCTGGCGTTGACCTCGGCGGCGTTCTGTTTCCAGCTGGTCACCCTCGGCCTGGCCCAAGAACTTCTGTGGCCCCAACACCCGGGGCTGACCGACCTGGCGCAGACCGTGTCGGTCGCGGCGCTGTATCTGGCGCTGCTGTGGCTGCTGGTGACCGTGACGGATGAGCACCCCCGCAGCCGGGCCAATTCGCTGGCGCTGTGGGCGATGATGGTGGCGTCGGTGATCGGTCTGGGCGTCGCCCATCTGTTTGGCGCGGAAGCGGCCAGTCGCACCGGCGATGGCCTGTTTGCCGTGATTATGGCCCTGGCCATCTGGACGCTGGTGGCATCGGCCCGCCGCGGCAACCGCCACAGCGCGGCGGTGGGCTGGTCGCTGGTGCCCGCCTTGGTCGGCGGCACCATCCAGGTGCTGCGGGAAAGTGGTGTGGTCGTCCACGCCCACTGGATCATGGCGTATGCCACCCAGATCGGCGCGATCGTTACCGTGCCGCTGATGTGGACCGTCATCGCCCGCCGCGCCCGCGACCTGCGCGACGTCGCCATGCAGGCTGCCGGGGGCCAGCAGACCGACCCGCTGACCGGCCTGGTCCATGAGCGGGTCGCCCGCCTGCGCCTGGATCGCCTGGTCAGCCGCTGCAAACGCTTCAATCACCAGGGTGGACTGCTGATGATCAGCCTGCACAACCTGGACGACATCCAGGCCGAGCGCGGCCGGCAGGTGGCCGAAACCGCGCTGCTGCTGGCGGCGTCGCGGGTGCGATCCATTGTCGATTCCTGCGACACGGCGGCGCGCTGGGCGGGCACCCGTTTTGTGGTGCTGATCGAAGGCCCGATCAACGAAGACAAGCTCATCGAGATCGCCACCCGGGTCATCGCCCACGGTCTGCGCCGCGGCAACGAAATGACCATCGGCTCACTGCTGCGTTTTCAGGTGGCCGGCTCGCTGGTGACCGGCACGGAAACCGATACCGCCCTGTTGCTGCGCCGTGCCGGCGAGGCACTGGATTACATGCACGCCCACCCGGAGCGCAAGGCCATCCGCATCCTCAAGACCACAGCGGATCTCGCATCGCAGACCGGGCCTTTCGACCCGGTCGCCACCAACTACTGAACCGCTGGGGCACGCGCCCCGACACCGCGCGCGCGGCGCTCGGCACGGCCTCTTTTCGGCACCACAGCGGTGACAGCCGCCGGCGCCTGCCGCGGCGATACTTGCCCGCATGACTTCTGTTGCTCCCACCCCGCCGCTGCCGCCGGGCATGACGGTGTTCCAGCGCGGCTGGCTGTCGTCCAACAACATCCTGTTCCAGGGGCAGGAAGGCGCCGCGCTGGTCGACAGCGGCTACGCCAGCCATGCCGGCCAGACCGTGGCCCTGGTGCGCCAGGCGCTGGGCGCTCAGCCGCTGCGGCGCCTGATCAACACCCACCTGCACAGCGACCATGTCGGCGGCAACGCCGCGCTGCAGGCCGCCTGGCCGGGGCTGCACACCGCCATTCCGCCCGGGCTGGCGTCCCAGGTGCGCGCCTGGGACCCGGTGGCGCTGACCTACGAACCCACCGGCCAGGTCTGCCCGCGCTTTGCCATCGACGACGTGCTCACCCCGGGGCAGACGCTGCTGCTGGCCGGGCGCGACTGGCAGGTTCACGCCGCGCCGGGGCACGACCCGCACGCGGTGGTGCTGTTCGAGCCGCTCTCGCGCACGCTGATCTCGGCCGACGCGCTGTGGGAGCGCGGCTTTGGCGTGGTCTTTCCGGAGCTGGAAGGCGAGCAGGCCTTCGACGAGGTCGGCCAGACGCTGGACCTGATCGAAACCCTGGCCCCCGCCGTCATCGTGCCGGGCCATGGCGCGGTCTTCACCGACCTGGCGGGTGCGCTGGCCATTGCCCGCGAGCGCCTGCACGCTTACCGCGCCGACCCGCCCCGCCACAGCCGCCACGCCGCCAAGGTGCTGCTGAAATTCAAGCTGCTGGAGTGGCAGACCCGCCCCGAAGCCGAGGTGCTGGCCTGGGCCCTCGCCACGCCGTATTTCCGCCTGATCCACAGCCGCCTGCCCGACGCCCCCCCGCTGCCCGCCTGGACCACCGGCCTGCTCGACGACCTGGTCCGCGCCGGCGCCGCCGAACGCCAGGCCGACCTGCTGCACAACCGCGACTGAGCGGGCCCCAGAAAGCACCACGGCGCCCGCAGGCGCCGCTTTTCTCGAATTCTGGACTGTTTCTAGCCCCTACCCAGCGTCAAAAGGTCATATTTTGCTATCAGAAAAGGACTATCCGGTCGCCGGGGTCGCAACCGTTCAGGCGGCCCCGGCCTTCACCTTCAACCGCCACGCATGCTTTGTCGCAGTCCGAGCCTGGGCCCACAAAAGGTCATCCAAAGCGAGGGTACCCAAAAACCCGCAATAACGATGGCACCCGTAAAATGCGCTCCGAAAGGCAATCCATGACATACCAGGCATCGTCCAATATTCTGGAAGTTCTCCAGAAGATCGAGTACGAAGAGGCGTTGCCCCCCGGTGACCCCCGGTTTGTCGACACCACTTCGGCGCGCGGGAGCCAGCAGACCTTTTCCCGTCTGGCACGCAAGTTTGGCTGGGATCCCGCCAGCAAGGCTTTTTTTGCGCCCAACGAAAAGCACGTGCTTTTTTTCGGCCACATCGGCAGTGGCAAGACCACCGAACTGCGGCGCTACGCCCAGTGGTTGAACGAGTCCAACCGCTATTACGTGGTGGAAGTCGACGTTCTGGCCAAACTCGATCGCAACAACCTGCAATACACCGAAGCCCTGATGGCCATGGCCGAGTCCTTGCTGGAACGCATGGTGGGCGATCGCTACGCGCTGAATGACGGCGACCTTCAGCCGATGCGGGACTGGTTTGCCAAAGTCACCCGCACTCGGACCGAATCCCGTGAGTCGAACGCTGAAGTCAAGACCGGCATGGAAGCTGGCGGTGGTCTTCCGGGGCTGGTCAGGCTGTTCGCGAAATTCACCGCTGCCTTCAAGACGGGCTCCAGCCAGAAAAACGAGTGGCGACAAGACATCCGCAACCACTTCACCACGCTTGCCGCAGCCTTCAATCAGTTCATTCGCTCGATCGAGGGGATGCTGAAAGAGCAAGGCCGGGCCGAGCGCGTTCTCTTCCTGGTGGATGGCACCGACAAGATGCGGGGAGAAGACACGCAGCAGTTCTTTGTGCAGGACGCCGAGCAACTGCTGGCGATCCAGACGCTGGCGATCTACACCGCCCCGCTGGAACTCAAATACGACGGGCGCATGGGGGGCAAACTCGACGCCGACATTGTGCTGCCGATGGTCAAACTCCATGAACGGGATGGGTCTCGGTGCGAGGCGGGCTGGACGGCGCTGACCCAATTGCTGCTGTTGCGTGCCGATCGCAGCCTGTTTTCCTCCGATGAGGTCGTCGCCAGTCTGGTCGAACACTCCGGCGGTCATCCGCGTGAGCTGCTGCGCCTGCTCAAGCTGTGCTGCGAGTTTGCCGACGCCCGCATTGATGAGGCCGTTGTGCGCCGATCCATTGCACAACTGGCGGCCGATTACCGCTATTTCCTCAAGCCGGCTGACTACGAGCTGCTGGCCGGTATCGACAGCACGCCCGAACAGGGTGGCAATGATGAAGCCGCGCAGCACCTGCTGCATCGGCTGGCGCTGTTGCAATACAACGATGGCGCTTGGCGACGCAGCCATCCGGTGATTCGCACGCTCGAAGGCTACGCGCTGGCGAAAGCGGCGCTGCCAGCGAAGGCGGCACCACCCGCCACGGCCTGACGCGTTGCCGGGCACGTGACGCGATGGCCCAAGCCGGTTTTGAACTTGAGCGTCTTCGGCTGGAGCAGGCGCATGCGTTGCCGGCCTCGTGTTTCGACGACTTTCAACGACTCGTCCGTACGCTGGTTCACGGCCCGGCGTTCCAGTGGTTGCTGGTCGACGCCGCCGACGAGCGGCTGCGCCAGCAGGTCCTGGCGGCGCTCGACAAGGTCTTGATCGGGGCAGGGCTGCGGACCAGCCGTTTGCCGTTGGGGCGAAGGATTGTGGACGTCGCGACGCTGGAGCAGCGGCTGATCCGGCAGGCCACTACAGCTGACGTGGTGCATGTCGTCGGTCCGCACGGCTGGTTTGACGCGAAGCGCTGGGATGAATTCAACGTGCGCCGAGAGCGTCTGGCCTCCCGCGCGCCGGCACGTCTGGTGTTCTGGCTGGATGCTGAAGCCATCGCGCTGGCGTCCCGAGGGGCGCCCGACCTCTGGGCCTGGCGCAGCGGGGTCTATGTTTTTTCCCAAGGCGGCGCGGCAGGTTCCATGGAGCCGGTTCTGACCCTTCAAAGCGGCCCACACACGCACCCGCCCTCCGGCGTGGACGGACGCAGCATGGCGGAACGCCATCGGCGCATCGCCGAAATCCGGGGGTGGTTGGCGGCACACCCGCATGCCCCGGCCGATCTGATGGTGGCGCCGCTGGATGAACTGGGCCGCCTGTTGTTTGACCTCGGGGACTATGACGGTGCCCTGTTGCATTGGCAGCAGCTGGAGTTGCCTTTCCACCGGCGGCGTGGCGCCGAACGAGAGGTCGCCATCACCATGGGCAAGATCGCCGACATCCTGCAGGCGCGCGGCCAACTCGTTGAGGCCCTGCGCATTCTTCAGCGAGAAGTTCAGCCTGCCTTCGAGCGCCTGGGCGACGTGCGCTCCAAGGCCGTCACCATGGGCAAGATCGCCGACATCCTGCAGGCGCGCGGCCAACTCGATGAGGCCCTGCGCATCCACAAGGAAGATGAACTTCCCGTCTACGAGCGGCTGGGCGACGTGCGCTCCAAGGCCGTCACCATGGGCAAGATCGCCGACATCCTGCAGGCGCGCGGCCAACTCGAAGAGGCCCTGCGCATCCGCAAGGAAGATGAACTGCCCGTCTACGAGCCCCTGGGCGACGTGCGCGAGAAGGCCGTCACCATGGGCAAGATCGCCGACATCCTGCAGGCGCGCGGCCAACTCGATGAGGCCCTGCGCATCCGCAAGGAAGAACAACTGCCCGTCTTCGAGCGCCTGGGCGACGTGCGCTCCAAGGCCGTCACCATGGGCAAGATCGCCGAAATCCTGCGGGCGCGCGGCCAACTCGATGAGGCCCTGCGCATTCTTCAGCGAGAAGTTCAGCCTGCCTTTGAGCGCCTGGGCGACGTGCGCTCCAAGGCCGTCACCATGGGCAAGATCGCCGACATCCTGCAGGCGCGCGGCCAACTCGATGAGTCCCTGCGCATTCTTCAGCGAGAAGTTCAGCCTGCCTTCGAGTGCCTGGGCGACGTGCGCTCCAAGGCCGTCACCATGGGCAAGATCGCCGACATCCTGCAGGCGCGCGGCCAACTCGATGAGGCCCTGCGCATCCGCAAGGAAGAGGAACTGCCCGTCTACGAGCGGCTGGGCGACGTGCGCTCCAAGGCCGTCACCATGGGCCAGATCGCCGACATCCTGCAGGCGCGCGGCCAACTCGATGAGGCCCTGCGCATCCGCAAGGAAGAGGAACTTCCCGTCTACGAGCGGCTGGGCGACGTGCGCTCCAAGGCCGTCACCATGGGCAAGATCGCCGACATCTTGCAGGCGCGCGGCCAACTCGATGAGGCCCTGCGCGTCCGCAAGGAAGAACAACTGCCCGTCTTCGAGCGCCTGGGCGACGTGCGCGGGCGGGCCATCACGCAAGTCCAAATCGCCATGGTGCTGTTCCGAATGGCCTTGCGGCGGCACGAGGCCGAAAGCCTGTTGCGGGAGGCGCACGTTACCTTGGCGGGCATGGGTTTGCCCGAGGCGAAGCAGGTGGCTGAGCTGATGCGCCAGCACGGCGTGCGGCCCTGAGCGCCCGCTTTCGCCGCCTGTCAGGTCAAACGGCGCCCGCAGGCGCCGTGGTGGCCAGATTTCAGCCTTTTTTGGCCTCTACCCAGCGTCAACCGGTCATGGTCTGCTATCGGATCAGGACCATCCGGCCGCCGGGGCCGCAATCGTTCAGGCGGCCCCCGCCTTCACCTTCAGCCGCCACGCGTGCAGCAGGGGTTCGGTGTAGCCGCTGGGTTGTTCCTTGCCTTTGAAGACCAGGTCGCAGGCGGCCTGGAAGGCGGCGCCGGATTCGTTGCCGACCATGGGGGTGTAGGCTGGGTCGCCGGCGTTCTGGGCGTCCACCTTGGCGGCCATGCGGGCGAAGGTGGCGCGCACCTGCGCTTCGGTGACGACACCGTGGTGCAGCCAGTTGGCCATGTGCTGGCTGCTGATGCGCAGCGTGGCGCGGTCTTCCATCAGGCCCACGTCGTTGATGTCGGGCACCTTGGAGCAGCCCACGCCCTGGTCCACCCAGCGCACCACATAGCCCAGGATGCCCTGGGCGTTGTTGTCCAGCTCCTGCTGCTTTTCGGCGTCGCTCCAGTTTGCGCTGGCCGCCACGGGAATGGTCAGCAGGCCGGTGAGCAGTTCGTCACGGGCGGCGTCGGCGTCGGTTTTTTCCAGTTCGGCCTGGATGTCGGCCACCTTGACCTGGTGGTAGTGCAGCGCGTGCAGCGTGGCGCCGGTGGGGCTGGGCACCCAGGCGGTGTTGGCGCCGGCCTTGGGGTGGGCGATCTTCTGCTGCAGCATGGCGGCCATCAGGTCGGGCATGGCCCACATGCCCTTGCCGATCTGGGCGCGCCCGCGCAGGCCGCAGGACAGGCCCACCAGCACGTTGCTCTTTTCATAGGCGGTGATCCAGGCGCTGGTCTTCATGTCGCCCTTGCGGATCATCGGGCCGGCCAGCATGGCGGTGTGCATTTCGTCGCCGGTGCGGTCCAGGAAGCCGGTGTTGATGAAGGCGACACGGCTGGCGGCGGCGGCGATGCAGGCCTTGAGGTTGACGCTGGTGCGGCGCTCTTCGTCCATGATGCCCAGCTTGACGGTGCTGTCGGCCAGGCCCAGAACGCGCTCCACGCGCGAGAACAGCTCGGCGGCAAAACCCACCTCGGCCGGGCCGTGCATCTTGGGCTTGACGATGTAGACGCTGCCGGTGCGGCTGTTGCGGATGCCGTCCTTGCCGTGGCCCTGCAGGTCGTGCAGGGCGATGGTGGTGGTGACCATCGCGTCCATGATGCCCTCGGGGATCTCGCGCACCGCGCCCTGGGCGTCGGTCCACAGGATGGCGGGGTTGGTCATCAGGTGGCCGACGTTGCGCACGAACATCAGGCTGCGGCCATGCAGGCGCACCTGGCCGCTGCCGTTGGGGGCGGTGTAGAGGCGGTCGGGGTTGAGGCCACGCTTGAACGTCTTGCCGCCCTTGGCGACGTCTTCGGTCAGCGTGCCCTTGAGGATGCCCAGCCAGTTGCGGTAGCCCAGCACCTTGTCGGCGGCGTCCACGGCGGCCACCGAGTCTTCCAGGTCGAGGATGGTGGACAGCGCGGCTTCCAGCACCACGTCGGCCACACCGGCCACGTCGGTCTGGCCGATGGCGGTGGCGCGGTTGATGATGATGTCCAGGTGCAGGCCGTTGTGCTGCAGCAGCACCGACGACGGGCCGGCGGCCTCGCCCTGGTAGCCGATGAACTGGGCCGGGTCTTTCAGCGCGACGCGGCGGCCGCCGGTCAGCGACACCAGCAGCTGGCCGTCCACCACGTGGTAGACGGTGGCGTCGGCATGGCTGCCTTCGGCCAGCGGGGCGGCGTCGTCCAGGAACTGGCGGGCGAAGGCAATGACTTTGGCGCCGCGCTTGTCGTTGTAGCCCGGGCCTTTTTCGCAGCCGTCGGCTTCGGGGATGGCGTCGGTGCCGTACAGCGCGTCGTACAGGCTGCCCCAGCGGGCGTTGGCGGCATTGAGCGCGTAGCGGGCGTTCAGGATCGGCACCACCAGCTGCGGGCCGGCCTGGGTGGCGAGCTCGGCGTCCACGTTGGCGGTGGTGGCCTTGGCGCCGGCGGGCTGGGGCACCAGGTAGCCGATGGTTTCGAGAAAGCTGCGGTAGCCGGCCATGTCGCGGATCGGGCCGGGGTTGGCGCGGTGCCAGGTGTCCAGCTCGGTCTGCAGGCGGTCGCGTTCGGCCAGCAGGGCGATGTTTTTGGGCGCCAGGTCGGCCACCAGGGCGTCAAAGCCGCTCCAGAACTGGTCGGCGCTGACGCCGGTGCCGGGCAGCACCTGTTCGTTGACAAAGGTGAACAGCTCGTTGGCCACTTGCAGGCGGTGGACGGTGGTGCGTGCGGTCATGGGAAGGTCCTCGGTTGGAACGATTAAAAAGAAAAAAAGCGGTGATCAGTCAGGGAAAAACGCCAGCACGTCGCGCAGGCCGGTGCCGGTGCGGGTGGGTGGGGTGCCCAGTTCCTCGAACGGCTGGCCGTTGCGGTTCACCCACAGCGTGCGAAAACCGTACCAGGTGGCGGCCAGCGCGTCCCAGGCGTTGGCGCTGACAAACACGGTCTGCGCGGCCTTGACGCCGGTGGCTTTGGGCCCCAGGGCGTAGGCGTCGGGGTGGGTCTTGTAGCGGCGCACCGGGTCCACGCTGATGACATGGTCCAGCAGGCCGTCCAGCCCGCTGGAGCGCAAGGCGATGCCCAGCATCGCCGGGTCGCCGTTGGACAGGATGCCGGTGACCACGCCCCGGGCCTTGAGGGCCGTCAGCACGTCGCGGTTTTCCGGAAAGGCGCTCAGATGCCGGTACTGGTTCATCAGCTGGTCCACCTGGGCATCGAATTGGCCATTACCCAGCGTGGAAAGGTCTTTTGTTGCTATGGATTTGATTGCAAACACCAGCGCGGCGCGGGTCAGGTCCCAGAACGGGCGGTAGTGGGCGCCGTCGTTGCAGGTGGTCACCAGCCGGGTGTATTCGATCTGTTTGTCGCGCCACAGCACCGCCAGGCGCTGGCCCTGGCCGGGAAACAGCTGCTCGGCCAGCAGCGCCACGCTGTAGACGTCAAACAGCGTGCCGTAGGCGTCGAACAGCACCGCGCGCGGCGCGGACGGGGGCAGGGCGGACGGCTGGGATTCCATGCCGACACTGTATTACGAACTGAACCGGTCATTAATGAACTGCATGGCCGGTTATCCATGACAAAAACCCACCTAATATGCGCTGGCACCGCAGGGCGTGGCGGTGGTGCTCCGGGTTGTTGCGACTTGCCCGCCGGCGCCCGCCGGCCTACGCTGGGCGCTCACCGCCACCCCTGCCACGACCCCGACCGCCGGAACCCCTGCCCATGCCCGCCCCGATCGACGCCCACCACGCCAGCCCCAGCCCCTACCGCCACAAGATCGTCAGCGCCGCCGAGGCGGTGTTGCTGATCCACGATGGCGACACCGTGGCCACCGGCGGCTTTGTCGGCATCGGCTTTGCCGAAGCGATTGCCGTGGCGCTGGAGGCGCGTTTCGCCGCCACGCATGCGCCGCGTGACCTGACGCTGGTCTACGCCGCCGGCCAGGGCGACGGCAAACACCGCGGCCTGAACCACCTGGGCCATGCCGGCCTGCTCAGGCGGGTGATCGGCGGCCACTGGGGCCTGGTGCCCGCGGTGCAAAAACTCGCGGTCGAAGGCCAGATCGAGGCCTGGAACCTGCCCCAGGGTGTCATCACCCACCTGTTCCGCGACATCGCCGCCGGCAAGCCCGGCACGCTCACCCGCGTGGGGCTGGACACCTTTGTCGACCCGAAACACGGCGGCGGCAAGCTCAACGCCCGCACCACCGAAGACCTGGTGCGGCGCCTGAACATCGACGGGCAGGACTACTTGTTCTACAAGGCCTTTCCGATCCAGGTCGGCATCATCCGCGCCACCACGGCCGACCCCGACGGCAACCTGACCATGGAGCGCGAGGCGCTCACCCTCGAAGCGCTGGCCATTGCGATGGCCGCGCGCAACAGCGGCGGGGTGGTGATTGCGCAGGTGGAGCGCATCGCCGAGCGCGGCAGCCTGCACCCGCGCCAGGTCAAGGTGCCGGGCGTGCTGGTGGACGCGGTGGTGGTGGCGCAGGACCCGGCGCACCACCAGCAGACCTTTGCCGAACCCTACAACCCGGCCTTTGCCGGCGAAATCCGGGTGCCGATGGACAGCGTGGCGCCCATGGGCCTGACTGAGCGCAAGATCATTGCCCGCCGCGCCGCGCTGGAACTGCGCCCGCACCAGGTGGTGAACCTGGGCATCGGCATGCCCGAAGGCGTGGCCGCGGTGGCGGCGGAGGAGCGCATCATCGACCTGGTCACCCTGACGGCCGAGCCGGGCGTGATCGGCGGCATCCCGGCCGGCGGGCTGAACTTTGGCGCCGCTGTCAACCCGCAGGCCATCCTGGACCAGCCCAACCAGTTCGACTTCTACGACGGCGGCGGGCTGGACATCGCCTTTCTGGGCCTGGCCCAGGCCGACCGCCATGGCAACCTGAACGTCAGCAAGTTCGGCCCCCGGCTGGCCGGCGCGGGCGGCTTCATCAACATCAGCCAGAACGCCAAGACCGTGGTGTTCGTCGGCACCTTCACCGCCGGGCAGCTGGAGCTGGCGGTGGCCGACGGCGCCCTGCGCATCACCCGCGAGGGTGGCGCGCGCAAGTTCGTGCGGGCGGTGGAGCACCGCACCTTCAGCGGCGCCGAAGCGCTGCGCCGCGGCCAGCGGGTGCTCTACATCACCGAGCGGGCCGTGTTCCGCCTGGTGGCGGACCCGACGTCCGAGGACGGCGAGGGCGGCGCGCTGGAACTGATCGAGATCGCGCCCGGCGTCGACCTGGCGCGCGACGTGCTGGCGCACATGGGGTTTGCGCCGCGCATCAGCCCGGCGCTGGCGCCGATGGACGCGCGGCTGTTTGACCCGCAGCCGCTGGGCCTGCGCGAGCAGCTGCTGGACCGCCCGCTGGCCGAGCGCCTGGTGCTGGACACCGAACGCGCCGTGCTCTACATCGACTTCGCCGGGCTGCAGGTGAACGCACCGTCGCTGATCGCCCAGATCGACACCGCCGTGCGCGAGCGCCTGGCGCCGTTTGCCACCGCCACCGGCCGGCGGGTGGACGTGGTGGTCAATTACGACCATTTCGGCATCGCTCCCGAACTGCTGGACGCCTACACCGCGGTGGTGCGCGGCCTGGCGGCCGACTTTTACGGCGCCGTCACCCGCTACGGCACCACCGGCTTCCTCAAGGCGCGGCTGTAAGGGGGAGAAGGACGTTTTTCAGGCAAAACCAGTCGATACCCAGCGTCATATCGTCACTTTGCGCTATAAAAAGAGGACAATTTTGGGGATCGTCAAAACCTTCGGGGCGCGGCCATGACGGCGCTGGACGCCCTGACCGCGGCGTTCGCGCCGCTGCGCACCCACACCTGGGCCTACCCGGCGCTGGAGGTGGTGCACATCGTCGGCATCGCCCTGCTGCTGGGCAACCTGGTGCTGCTGGAGTTGCGGGTCTGGGGCCGGGGGCGGGCCCTGCCGGTCGCCGATCTCGCGCGGCTGACGCTGGCGCTGGCGCTGGGCGGCTTTGCGCTGGCGGCGGCTTCGGGGCTGCTGATGTTTGCCTCGCAGGCGGGCGAACTGATGGCCAACCGGGCCTTTGTGATCAAGATGGGCCTGCTGATGGCCGCGGGCACCAACGCCGCCGTGTTCCATGCCCGTGGTTCGCTGACGAAACTCGACGCCATGGCGCGACTCCAAACTGCGCTGTCGCTGCTGGTCTGGCTGGCCGTGATTACTTGCGGCCGCTGGATCGCCTATCTGTAAGTGCTTGTTTTGAAACCGTTTACTTGTTTTCAACCGACTTTTCCGGAGACCGTCATGCCCGCTTTGACCCGCCGCCGCGCCCTGCAGGGCCTTGCCGCCGCAGCCCTGCCCACCGCCTTCGCCGCCCGCGCCCACCACGGCTGGAGCAGCTTCGACCTCGACCGCCCGATCTACCTGGAGGGCAAAGCGGTCTCGGTGAAATGGCAGAACCCGCATGTGGAGCTGCGGCTGGAGCGCCCCGCCGCGCTGGCCCTGCCGGCGGATCTGGCCAGCCGCCCCGTGCCGGCGCAGACCGCCAGCGTCGACGCGCCGGCCCTGCTGAAAAAGGCCGCGCTGCCGCGCCGCAAAGACAAGGTCTGGGAGATCGAATGCGCGCCGCTCTCGCGCATGGAGGCGTGGAAAGTGCCCGAAATCAAGGCCGGCCAGACCCTGGCGGTGCTGGGGTTCACCTTCAAGGACGAAAAAGGCGGCGCCATCCTGCGGGCCGAATTCCTGTGGCTGGACGGCAAGACCTACGCGCTGCGCTCGGCTCCGGCCTGAAACGGACCCTTGGCCGCCCGACCGGGACTTTTTTGGGTGAAACAGGGCGATACCCAGCGTAAAAGGTCATTTTTTGCTATCATTTTTGACGTCATCGCGCGTCTTTCCTGTCGACTGCAGGTAGCGAATGGCGGGTAAGTCCGCTTGATCGGTGACTTTTACTGCACTAATCTGCGGCCATGGACAAGCTCAAGCAGATTGAATCCTTCGCGTCGGTGGCCACCCGGGGCAGCCTCACGGCGGCGGCCCGCGCCGAAGGGGTGGCGCCGGCCATCATGGGCCGGCGGCTGGACGCGCTGGAAGAGCGCCTGGGGGTGAAGCTGCTGGTGCGCACCACCCGGCGCATCTCGCTCACCCACGAAGGCAGCGCCTTTCTGGAAGACTGCCAGCGGGTGCTGGCCGATCTGGCCAACGCCGAAGCCAGCGTGTCGGCGGGCGGCGTCAAGGCCAGCGGCCACCTGCGCATCACCGCGCCGGCCGGTTTCGGCCGCCGCCATGTCGCGCCGCTGGTGCCGCGTTTTCGCGAGCGCCATGCCGAGGTGACCATTTCGCTGAATCTGTCCGACCGGGTGGTCGATCTGGCGGGCGAAGGCTACGACTGCGCGGTGCGGGTGGGCGATCTGCCCGATTCGTCGCTGGTCAGCGTGCGCCTGGCGGACAACCGGCGCCTGTGTGTGGCCACGCCGCGCTACCTGCAGCAGCACGGCACGCCCCGGCACCCGAACGAGCTGGCGCGCTTTGACTGCCTGACGCTGTCCAGCGACGCATCCCAGACCCGCGGCTGGGCGTTTTCGCTGCCGCGCGAAGGCGGTGGCCGTGAGGTGGTGCATTTCCGCCCCGGCGGGCCGCTGGATTGTTCGGACGGGCAGGTGCTGCACGACTGGTGCCTGGCCGGCTACGGCATTGCCTGGCGCAGCACCTGGGAAGTCGAGGCCGAAATCGCCGCCGGCCGCCTGGTGGCGGTGCTGGAAGAGTTTGCCGCGCCGCCCAACGGCATCTATGTGGTGTTTCCGCAGCGCAAGCATCTGCCGCTTCGCCTGCGGCTGTGGATCGACTGGCTGAAACACCACTACAGCCAGAGCGCGTTCTGGCAGACCGGCGCCGTGTCATGAAGGCGGTGGCGGTCTTCCTCGCGCACCGGCTCGCGCGCTGAACCCGGCCCGTAGAATCCACCGATGCTCTCTGCCAAACAGGAATTGCTCGCCGCGCTCGCGGACGAGCTGGAAAAACTCTCCCCCGGTGCCGGCAACAAGGCCGCGTTCGAATCGCCCAAGGTGGCGGCGCACGGCGATTTCGCCTGCACCGCCGCGATGCAGCTGGCCAAGCCGCTCAGACTCAACCCGCGCCAGGTGGGCGAAAACCTGCGCACCGCCCTGCTGGCCACCCCGGCGTTCCAGCGCTGGGTGTCCGACATCGAACTGGCCGGCCCCGGTTTCATCAACATCCGCCTGAAGCCGGCGGCCAAACAGGCCATCGTGGCCGAGGTGCTGGCCGCCGGCGCCGCGTTCGGTGCCCGGCCGGCGCGAGGCCAGCGGGTGCTGGTGGAATTTGTCTCGGCCAACCCCACCGGCCCGCTGCACGTCGGCCACGGCCGCCAGGCCGCGCTGGGCGACGCGATCTGCAACCTGTTCGCCACCCAGGGCTGGGACGTCTGGCGCGAGTTCTATTACAACGACGCGGGCGTGCAGATCGCCACGCTGGCCAACAGCACCCAGCTGCGCGCCCAAGGCCTGCGGCCCGGAGACGCCGGCTGGCCCGAGGCCGCCTACAACGGCGACTACATCGCCGACATCGCTGCCGACTTCCTGGCAAAGAAAACCGTCACCGCCGACGACCGCGCCTTCACCGCCAGCGGCGACGTGGCCGATCTGGACGGCATCCGCCAGTTTGCCGTGGCCTATCTCCGCCACGAGCAGGACAAGGACCTGCAGGCCTTCCGCCTGAAGTTCGACCACTACTACCTGGAGTCCAGCCTCTACACCAGCGGCCGGGTGGAGGCCACGGTGGGCAAGCTGGTCGCCAACGGCCAGACCTACGAGCAGGACGGCGCGCTGTGGCTCAAGTCCACCGACTACGGTGACGACAAGGACCGCGTCATGCGCAAGCAGGACGGCACCTACACCTACTTCGTGCCCGACGTGGCCTACCACATCGCCAAGTGGGAACGCGGCTTCACCAAGGTCGTCAACATTCAGGGCACCGACCACCACGGCACCATCGCGCGGGTGCGCGCCGGCCTGCAGGCCGCCGGTGTCGGCATCCCCGAGGGCTACCCCGACTACGTGCTGCACACCATGGTGCGGGTGATGAAGGGCGGCGAAGAGGTCAAGATCAGCAAACGCGCCGGCAGCTACGTCACGCTGCGCGACCTGATCGAGTGGACCAGCGCCGACGCGGTGCGGTTCTTCCTGCTCAGCCGCAAACCCGACACCGAATACACCTTCGATGTGGACCTGGCGGTGCAGAAGAACAACGACAACCCGGTGTATTACGTGCAGTACGCCCATGCCCGCATCTGCTCGGTGCTGGCCGCCTGGGGGGGCGACGTGGCTGCGCTCCGGGACGTCGACCTGTCTGCGCTGGAGGGCCCGCAGGCGCAGGCGCTGATGCTGCAGCTGGCCCGGTACCCCGACATGCTCACCGCCGCCGCGCAGGACTTCGCCCCGCACGACGTCACTTTCTACCTGCGCGAGCTGGCCTCAGCCTACCACAGCTACTACGACGCTGAACGTATCCTGGTCGACGACGAAGCCGTGAAACGCGCCCGCCTGGCCCTGGTGGCTGCCACCGCCCAGGTGTTGCACAATGGTCTGGCGGTGCTGGGTGTCACGGCACCGGTGCGGATGTGAGGAACAGCATGAAGCAGCAGCGTGGGGGGACTTTCCTCGGAATCATCATCGGCGTGGTGATCGGATTGGCCGCGGCGCTGGCCGTCGCGGTCTACGTGACCAAGGTGCCGGTGCCCTTCAGCAACAAGGTGCCCGTGCGCACACCCGCGCAAGATGCCGCCGAAGCGGCCCGCAACAAGGACTGGGACCCGAACGCGCCACTGGCTGGCAAGAATCCGGTCCGCCCGGCGTCGGCCGCCTCCGCACCGGCCGGGCCGGCATCGTCGGCCCCGACCCTTGTGCCGCCGCCCCCGCCGGCGGCCACGCCGGCCTCGGCATCCCCGGCCGCCAAAGCTGCCCCGTCAGCCCCTGCCGCCTCGGCCCCCGTACCCAAGGCCGCACCGGCCAGTGCACCGGCCGCGACGGAACCGGCCAGGCCGGCCGCGAGCAAGCCCGCCGCATCGGCCGACCCGCTGGGTGACCTGGCCAAGGCGAAAGCCGGCACCCCGCCCGCCACCTCGGCCCCGGCCGCAGCCGCCGCGCCCGCCGCGACCGCTGACCCGTTCGCGTATTTTGTCCAGGCGGGCGCGTTCCGCTCGCTCGACGAGGCGGAAGCGCAACGCGCCAAACTCAGTCTGCAGGGGATCGAAACCAAGGTCACCGAGCGCGAACAGTCCGGCCGGACGGTCTATCGGGTGCGTGCCGGTCCCTATGACATCAAGGACGCGGCAGACCGGATGAAAGAAAAGCTGGAAGGCCTGGGGGTCGAAGCGGCCCTGGTGCGCGTGCAACGCTGAATTCGGCTGCCGGTGGCAAGGGCAAGGCGGGAACTTCGCCGCGCCTGCGTTATCCAGCCAAGCGAAGGAGAAAGACCATGTTACGTCGTCAGTTCACATCCGCAATCGGTGCCGGCGCGCTGCTGGCCGGCGCAAGCGCCGTGTCCCTGGGCGCCGCGGCCCAGACGCCCGCGTTCAGACTCCGGCCCGGCAAGGATTTCATCGAACTGGAAAAGCGCGCCCCCGTGGAGGCGGCCGCCGGCCGCATCGAGGTGGTGGAGTTTTTCTGGTACAGCTGTCCGCATTGCAACGCCTTCGAGCCGGCCTTTGAAGCCTGGGTCAAGGCGGCGCCCAAGGACCTGGTCGTCCAGCGTGTGCCGGTCGGTTTTCGCGATGACTTCGCGCCTCAGCAGCGCCTTTTTTATGCGCTGGAGGCGCTGGGGCGGCTGGAATCGATGCACCGCAAAGTGTTCCACGCGATTCACAACGAGCGGCAGACGCTCAATCGCGACGATCTGGTCCTTGCCTGGGCTGAGCGCCAGGGGCTGGACAAAGCCCGCTTCACGGAGGCCTACCAATCGTTTGCTGTCGGCACCAAAGTCCGCAAGGCCAACCAGTTGCAGGACGCCTACCGGGTCGAAGGTGTGCCCGCGCTGGGAATCGCCGGCCGCTACTACACCGACGGCAACCTGGCCGGGACGATGGACCGTGCCTTGCTGGTCGCCGACGCGCTGATCGCCGAAGTGCGCAAGAGCCGCTGAGGCCCGGGCCGGTCGTCGGCCCCCGGCGCCCCCGGGGTCGTGAGGGCGGGGCAGGTGCGATATTTCGCCCCCTGCGGCCCGGTCTTTGACCGGGCGACCGTACAATGGGGCAGCAAGAATCATGCCCTTATGAAACCCTCCTTTTCTGTCCTTGCGGTCCTGTGCGGGCTGGCCCTGCTGGCGATGCCGGCGGCAGCCGAACGGGCCGACCGCAACAAGCCGATGAATGTCGAGGCGGACAACCTGCGCCACGACGAAAAAAGCCAGATCAGTGTGTTTACCGGCAACGTGGTGGTCAGCAAGGGCACGCTGGTTTTGCGGGGCGCACGCCTGGAAGTGCGCCAGGACCCTCAGGGCAACCAGTTCGGTGTGATGACCGCGGCGCCGGGGCAGCGGGCGTTCTTCCGGCAGAAGCGCGAAGGACTGGAC
Source organism: Burkholderiaceae bacterium (assembly GCA_016790575.1). Taxonomy (GTDB): domain Bacteria; phylum Pseudomonadota; class Gammaproteobacteria; order Burkholderiales; family Burkholderiaceae_C; genus JAEUOU01. The sequence continues at coordinate 54,416 of JAEUOU010000036.1, forward strand.
GAATTCATCGAAGGTGAGGCCGAGCTGGTCGAATATGACGGTCGCCAGGACACGGTGCGCTTCCAGCGCCGGGCGGAAATGCGGCGCCTGCGGGGTGCGACCCTGGCCGATGAAATCAGCGGGGCGGTCATCCTTTACGAAAACCAGACCGACCGCTTCACGGTCGACGGGCAACTCGCCGCCGTGGCCGGTGTTGGCGAGAGCAAAGGCCGGGTCCGGGCGGTACTGGCGCCGCGCACCAGCGCGTCGGCGCCGGCTGCGGCACCGGCCACGCTGCGCCCGACCGGTTCCATGGGCGGGGACCGGCAGTGACCGGGCGCGTCCCGGAGGCGGCGCCAGCGGCCGCCTCGGTCCATGACGCGGGCAGTCGCCTGCAGGCGCGGCATCTGCGCAAGGCCTACGGCAGTCGCAAGGTGGTGAAGGATGTCTCGCTGACGGTCGAGAAAGGCGAGGTGGTCGGCCTGCTCGGCCCCAACGGCGCCGGGAAAACCACCTCGTTTTACCTGATTGTGGGGTTGCTGCGCGCCGATGGCGGCGAAATCCTGATCGACGGCCAGCGGGTGGAGCACATGCCCATCCATCGCCGCTCGCGGCTGGGGCTGTCCTATCTGCCGCAGGAGGCGTCGATTTTTCGCAAATTGACGGTCGCCGAGAACGTCCGGGCGGTGCTGGAACTGCAGCATGACGCCGCCGGCCGGCCCCTGGCGGAATCGGCCATCCGCGATCGCCTGGGCGCACTGCTGGAAGACCTGCGGGTGCAGCACCTGTGGGATTCGCCGGCGGTGGCCCTGTCGGGTGGGGAGCGCCGCCGCGTCGAGATCGCCCGGGCGCTCGCGACCTCGCCACGTTTCATCCTGCTGGACGAGCCTTTTGCCGGCATCGACCCGATTGCGGTGATCGAAATCCAGCGCATCATCTCTTTCCTGAAGGCACGTGGCATCGGCGTGCTGATCACCGACCACAACGTGCGCGAGACGCTGGGTATCTGTGACCATGCGTTCATCATCAGCGACGGTTCGGTGCTTGCAGAAGGCACACCGGACGAGATTGTTGCCAACAGCGAAGTCCGCCGGGTGTACCTGGGCGAGCACTTCCGCATGTAGCGGGCCGCGGATTCGGACACCGACCCATGAAACAAGGCTTGTCCCTGCGGGTATCGCAGCATCTGGCGCTGACGCCCCAGCTGCAGCAGTCCATCCGGCTGTTGCAGCTGTCGACCCTGGAGCTGGGCCAGGAAGTCGACCAGATGCTCGACGACAACCCCTTTCTGGAGCGGGCGGACGACGAAATCGAGCGCGAACAACATGGCGTGCAGATGGCCGATCAGCCGGTCAGCGCGTCGGATCGCAGTGCCGAAAGCGATTCAGAATCCATAGCGGAAAGTGACCATTTTGCGCTGGGTAGTGACCAAAATGGCTTGGAAAATGGCCTGGAGACCTCCTGGGAGGGCGATGGCAGCGTCGACCTGTCGCCCGATGACTCCGAATGGGGTGGTGATGCGCCTGCACGCCTCAGTGGCGCCGGCGACGAGGATGACACCGACTCCACCCAGCGGCTGGGCCGGCACGAATCGCTGACCGATTCTCTGCACCGGCAGGCGCTGGGACTGCGGCTCTCGGAGCTGGATCGGGAGGTGCTGCGTTTTCTCATCGAATCGCTCAATGACGACGGCTGGCTCGAAGATTCGCTGGAGTCGCTGGCCGAGGGATTGGCCGGCCGTGACGACCTGGAGCGCCTGGACGAACTGGTCCACCATTTCACGGTGGCGCTGCGTCTGTTGCAGTCACTGGAGCCGGTCGGTGTCGGTGCACGTTCGCTGCAGGAGTGTCTGCTGCTGCAGTTGCGTGCCTTGCGCCAGGAGCGGCCGGACGACGAAACCGCCGAGCTGGCCGAGCGTGTGTGCCGGCAACCGATGGACCTGCTGGCGCGGCGCGACACGCGCCGGCTGGCGCAGCTCACGGGGGCGGATGATGCCGCGATTCGGGCGGCAATGACGCTGATCGCGCGTCTGGACCCGAAACCGGGCCGGCGCTTCGCGGATCTGGAGCGTCAGGTGGTGGTTCCCGACGTTATTGTCTCGACCAGCGGGCGTGGCTCTGCAACACGGCTGCGGGTACAGCTCAATCCGGATGTCATGCCCCGGTTGCGGGTGCAGGACATCTATGCCAATGCCTTGCGCGGTGGCGGCAAAGGCGAAGCCCATGGCGCGCTGCAGCAACGCCTGCAGGAGGCGCGCTGGTTCATCAAGAACATCCAGCAGCGTTTCGACACCATCTTGCGGGTATCCAAGGCGATCGTCGAACGGCAGAAGAACTTTTTCGTCCATGGCGAACTGGCAATGCGCCCCCTGGTATTGCGCGAGATTGCCGACGAGCTGGGCCTGCACGAGTCAACGATCTCGCGGGTGACGACCGCCAAGTACATGGCCACACCGTTCGGGACCTTCGAGCTGAAGTATTTTTTCGGTTCTGCGCTGGGCACGGAAACCGGCGGCAACGCCTCCAGTACCGCCGTGCGGGCCCTGATCAAACAGTTTGTCGCCGCCGAAGATCCCAAAAAACCCTTGTCGGACAACCAGATCGCTGATCTGCTCAAGGAGCAAGGCATCGAATGCGCCCGCCGTACGGTCGCCAAGTATCGCGAGGCCCTGAGAATCGCCCCCACCAATCTGCGCAAGGCACTCTGAACCCGGGCCCCGCGACACCGCCCCCGCGCGATCTTGCTGCTTCGTGACAGGTGCCAGGTCCGCCGCGGCCGCCGACAATGCGCCTGCCCCCTCTTGGAAGATGACCATGAACCAGCTCCAGCTTTTTCTCCCCTGTGCCGCCGGCGTGGAGGAATTTCTGGCCGACGAGGTGCATCGCCTCACCGGCCTGCAGGGGCGCGATCTCCTCACCCTGCGCGGTGGCGTGGTGGCGCTGGCCAGCTGGCGCGATGCGCTGCGCCTGAATTTGCACAGCCGCCTGGCCCAGCGGGTGCTGGTGCAGCTGTCCAACACCCTCTATCGCAATGAAAAAGACCTGTACGAAGCCGCCAGTGCCGTCGCCTGGGAGATCTGGTTCACGACGAAGCAGAGCTTCAAGGTGGAAATCACTGCCCAGCACAGCCCGCTGACCAGCCTGAACTTTGCGGCGCTGAAGGTCAAGGACGCCATCGCCGACCGTTTTCGTGCCAAAGGCGGCGCGCGCCCCGATGTCAACACCCAGTGGCCGGACGTTCGGGTCTATGTGCATCTGACCACCGACCGCGCCACGCTCTACATCGACACCTCCGGCGAGCCGCTGTTCAAGCGCGGCTGGCGCGAGGACAAGGGGGATGCACCGCTGAAGGAAACGCTGGCCGCCGCGATGATCGCCGCCAGCGGCTGGGACACGGCGGCGGCCGACGGTGTGCCGCTGTACGACCCATGCTGTGGCAGCGGCACCATCGCCATCGAGGCGGCGCAGATCGCCTGCGGTATCGCGCCGGGCATCCAGCGGCGATTTGCCTTCGAGAAGCTGCTGCCTTTCCAGGCCCATGTCTGGCAGGCATTGAAGTCCGAAGCCCGAGCCGCCGAGCATCCGCCCGTGGCGCCGGTCGCGGGCAGTGATGTGGCGCACCGCATGGTCGACTTCGCCCGGCGCAACGCCGAACGCGCCGGTGTCGCCCATGCCGTAGAGCTGCGCGGCGGCGACGCCTTGCAGCGGATGCCCCCTTGCGACCGGCCCGGTGTGATGCTGCTCAACCCGCCGTACGGCGAGCGCATCGCCGCCGCCGGTGTGGCCGGGACCGTGCGTCGCGGCGGGCGTGAAGCCTTTCAGCCCGGGGCGCTGGCACTGCAGCGGCGCGAGCCGGCCGCCCACGTGCCCACCGCCCCCGGCGGCCAGGTCCCCGGGCCGGACGACGGCGCTGACTTTTTCCTGCAACTGGCGGCACACTGGAAGAAGCACTACAACGGCTGGACTGCGTGGATGCTCACCCCCGACCTGAAGCTGCCCGGCAAGATGCGGCTGAAGGAGAGCCGCCGCGTACCGATGTGGAACGGCCCGATCGAATGCCGGCTGTTTCGCTTCGACCTGGTGGCCGGTCCGGCCAAACCCCGCGCCTCGCCCGGCCGTGAGCACGCCTGACGCGGCGCGGCCCCCGGTGGTGGTCGACACCAACGTGGTGCTCGACCTGCTGGTGTTTCCCGACCCTGCCGCAGCGCCGCTGCGTGCGGCGGTGGCCGATGGCGCCTTGTGCTGGTTGGCCACCGTGCCGATGCGGGAAGAGCTGGCGCGGGTGCTGCACTACCCGAAGCTGGCACCGCGACTGGCCTTCTACGGCCGGTCGGCGTTCGAGGTGCTGGCCGCGTTTGATACCCGTGCCAGGCTGGTCCCCATCGCGCCGAAGGCGGGCGTGACCTGCCGCGACCCCGACGACCAGAAATTCGTCGATCTGGCGGTGGCCCACCGCGCGATGCTGCTCAGCAAAGACCATGCGGTGCTGTGCCTGAAAAAGCGCCTGCTGGCGCTGGGGGTGGCGACCGCGCCTTCGCTGGCGTCGCTGCCCCGGCTCACACCGCCCGGTTGAGCAGTGCGGCGGCGGCCTGCAGGCGTTGCAGGTCCCGGCCCCAGCGCCGGTCTTCCGGCAGACGCTGCAGCCAGGCCATGCGGCGCGCGCTGTGCCGCACCACGGTTTGAACGGGTTCGGACTGGGCGGCAATGCAGGCGCGCCAGTGTGCCGCCGCGTCATCAAAGGCTCCGGCGGAGCGCAGGGTCAGCGCCGTGGAATGCAGATAGCCCAGCCAGTCGCGGGCCTGGCAGTGCGGCAGATCCAGACTCTGGCCGGGATCGTCCTCGAAATCGATGAAACCGACACGACCATCCGCCTGCAGCACCAGGTTGCGCGCGAACGCCTGACTCAGGTAAGTTCCCTGGGCGTGAACGGCGGAAATGGCCTCCAGCCCTCTGCGCCACAGGACCAGCGCCGCATCGGCGCAATTGGCGCTCGCCAGCGCGTCACCGAGCGAACGCGCTGTGGCCGCTCCGCCGGACAGGTCGGACATCATCAACCCGTCGGCCCGCACGGCCAGCAGGTGCGGAACACCCAGTCCCGCACCATGGAGGGCCCGTAGCCGGCGGGCCTCGGTGGCAATGGCGGCCTGGCCTCCGAGGTTGGGGATCGGTGCCAGGACATCCAGACGCAGGAGGTCCGATACCACGCCCATCAGCCAGTACCGCCAGCGCCCATGGCGCGGTCCGGCCTTGCGTACCCAGACCGTCCGGCCATCGGCCAAGGTGTGGCGGGCTACGCCAGGCGCCTGGACGGCGAGCAGGCGGTCGAGTTCTTCTTCCGGGCTCGGAGGCGGGGCGGAGAGGGCTGCGGCGGACATGGGCAGAGCTACACTGGACCGGTATCGCCGGCGGGCGCCCATCATAAAGGTGTTGCATCCGCCGCCAGCCCGAACACAGCCCCGAACGACCATGACCACTCTCCCCGACCGCCTTGTGCCCGCCGCGCTTTCCGCGGACGATTTCGACACCCTGGACGCCATACTGGACGACCTGCGCACCCGCAGCGACGAAACCCCGCAGTGGGAGTTCTGCGAAGGGTTCATCGCCGCGCTGGCCTGCTGCCGCCGCACCATTGCGGTGGACGAGTACCTGCCGGTGCTTCTGGACCTGGAAGGGGCCGACATCACCGCCGCCTTTGCGGACGCCGGGCAGCACGCCCGTTTCATGGCGCTGTGGCACCGCCGCGTAGCCGAAGTCACTGCGGCGCTCGATGCGGAGGTGGAATCGCTGGACGATGCACGTGCCTATGCCCCTGAGGTGATGGACGTGCGCGGCGCCGTTGCCAGCCTGCCGCAGGCCGAGCGGGCCGAGTTGGAGGACGAATTGCTGCCGGCCTTTGCCCAGGTCTGGGCGCTGGGGTTCATGTATGCCGTCGAAGCCTGGCCGGAGGAGTGGGCGCCGCCACGCGACCGCGACACCGCGAAGCTGCTTGACGCCTGCATGCAGGCCATCGTGGCGCTGACCGAAGACGACGAGGACGAGCCGACCCTGTCCGCCCTCAGCGAAGACGGCCCGGCGAGTGTGAGCGAGAACCGCCTGAATGCCTATGGCGAGGCGTTGTGGGCGGTGTATGACCTGCGGGAGGTCTGGCGCAGTATCGGTCCACGGGTCGAATCGATTCGCCGGGCCGTGACGCCAGGCCGCAACGACCCATGTTCCTGCGGCAGCGGCAAGAAATTCAAAAAGTGCTGCGGCGCCGCTGCGGCGCCGGCCTGATCCGCGTCCCGAGGCAGACCGTTGTCAGTGGCTGCCCGCTTTGGGCAGTCGGTCCAGCGCCGCTTCACAGGCCTGCAGGAACAGGCCGCTTGCCGCCTGCAAGGTGGCTGTGTCGCCGGGGTCACAGGCCATGCGCAAATACAGCTTTCCCCGCAATAGCATCATCAGAAACGGCGGCGCGTCTTCCGGGCGGGGTGGCATGGCGGCCACCAGGGCGCGGGCGAGGGCGGGATCGACCCACTGCGCCGGAGTGGCTTCGTCGCTGCCGTGCACGCTGAAAAGCGCAGGGAAATGTTCGGGCAGACCGTCGAGCGGGACCTCGTCGTACATCATCAGCCAGCGCATTTCCTCCGGCATGTTCGAATCCATGGAAGTCTGGAGTGTGTCGGTGTAGGCCGCGAAGGCCTTTTCTTCGAGCGCATTTTTCAGGGTGTTGGAGACCACGATGACCCGCAAGTCCTCTTGCAGGCCCAGCTCGGCCCGGGCGCGCAGTTCCTGGCCCTGAATGTAACGACGGGTGCTGGTGCCCACCTCCAGCAGCCATTTGTGGTCGCGGACCAGTCCATCGACCGCTGTCGCGGATCCGTCAGCCGACGCTGCGCAGCGCCAGCCCCGTGAACGCGCCCAGGCCGCCACCGCTGCTGGTGCGGCCGGCGCGGCGGCTTCGGCCGCTCGCGCAACGTCTGTCCCGGCTTCGGGACGCGAAAAAACCTTCTTGAGGCGGTCAAACATGGTGTTGTCCCTGATTGCGCAAAAGGACGTTCATTATTAATCGACGCTGCCGATGCGGCAAACGGCCCCTAACGCGGCGTACGCGAACCGGGCGGGTGGGTTGCCGCGCCGACCTGTGCCAGCTGCATCGCCAGGCGATGCAGCGCCGGCCAGGGCTGAATCGGCCAGTCCGGTGCTTTCAGTCCCTTGACGATGCCGTCGACAATCTGCGCCGACTGGACCAGCTGGTGCAGGCACTCGCGGGTCAGCCGGGGTATCAGACGCTCGAAAGCCCGCTCGCGCGGTCCCCAGATCCGCTGCTCGCGCAACGCCAACGGCAAGGGTTTGCCACTGCGGATCGCGTCATGCACCCGCTGCAACGCACGGATTTCTTCGGCCAGGCTGTAATGCACCCGCACGGCGGCCTCGCCTTCGGCCTCCAGTCCGTCGAGCATGCGCTGCACCCGTGTCATCCGGCCGGCCAGGACGGCCTCCGCCAGCTGGGGCACACCGTAGCGGGCGACATCCAGGACCGCTTGCTGCACGGCATCGAAGGCCAATTCGCCCGGCGGGTGCAACAGCGCGAGCTTCTGGATTTCCTGGTGCGCCGCCAGCAGGTTGCCTTCGACCCGGTCCGCGAAGAACTGCAGCGTCCGCTGGCCCTCCTCACCGGCGACAACCCGTTGCCCCTGGCGGGCCAGGCGCTGGGCGATCCAGGTCGGCAGCGCGGGCCGTTCGACCGGCTCGATCGGGACCACCACCCCGGCCTGCTCCAGTGCCGCGCACCAGGCGCTGGACCGGCTCAGCTTGTCCAGTCGCGGCAGCAGGACCAAGGTGATGGTGCCGGTGTTGTCATGCGCCTGGCGGGCAATCTCCTGCAAGGCAGCGCCGCCGTCTTTGCCGGGTTTGCCGGTCGGGATGCGGATCTCGACCAGTTGACGCTCGGAAAACAGGCTCAGGGAACTGCCCGACTCCAGCACGGCGCCCCAGTCGAAGCGCAGCCCGGAGACGGTGTGCACAACACGTTCAACGGCGCCGTCCTGGCGCGCAGCCCGGCGGATGGCATCGGCGGCTTCCTGGGCGAGCAGGGGTTCGTCGCCCAGAAGGACATACAGCGACCGGCAGCCCCTGGCCAGATGGGCATCAAGTTGGGCGATGGCGACCTGCATGGCGGTGGCGACGCGGCCCGTGGTTCAGCCGGGACGCACGGCGGCCAGGCGCCGCATGACCTGTTGGACCAGGTCGGTCTGCATGCTGCGGTAGAGCAGGATTTCTTCGGCCTCTTTGGCCAATGCCGCGGTTTCGCTGAAGCTGATGTCGCGTTGTTGCAGCAGTTCGGTCTCGTCAATCAGGTCCTGGCCCTGGGTCGAGCGCAGCCGAAATTTCAGGCGTACCCGCAACTGGAACTCCCGCACCTGGCCCGCCGTGCTCAGCCCGACCACCACCTTCTCCCGCTGATCGACCAGGATTTCCAGGACGCCGTCCACCGTGGCGGAGTCGGTGGGGTCAGTGACCACCCGGATTCCGGCGCCGGCCAGGTTCAGACGGAGCTCCTGCATCAGTGGTGTGTTGGACACCGGAAGGCGAAGACTGCGCAACGCAAAATCCGGTGCCTGACGGAGCCGAAAACCGCAACCACCGCCGACGGCGGCGGCAGCGGCCAGTACAAGCAGGTTCCGGCGGGCGCTGCCCATCACGCCACCACAACATTGACCAGCCGGCCCGGCACCACCACGACCTTGCGGACCGCGCCACCGGGGCTGTGCCGCGCGAAATCGGCACTCGCCAGGGTCAGCCGTTCGATCGTCTCCTTGTCGGCGGTGGCCGGTACCCGCACGGCGCCGCGCAGCTTGCCGTTGATCTGCAACACCAGTTCGATCTCGTCGCGCTGCAAGGCGGATTCGTCGACCGCCGGCCAGGGCGCATCCAGAAGCTCACCAACCGCAGCGGCGTAACCCAGCTCACTCCAGAGCACATGGGTGATGTGCGGGCAGGCCGGGTACAACATGCGCAGCAGCAGCGAGAAACCCTCGCACAGCACGGCCCGGTCGCCGTCGGAGTCTTCGGGGCGGAAGTCCTCCAGCGCATTGAGCGCCTTCATGCATCCGGAGACCACCGTGTTGTATTGCATGCGCTCATAGTCGTAGCTGACCTGCCGCAGTACTGTATGCAGTTCCCGGCGCAAGGTGCGCGCGGTTTCGCCGGTTTGGGCCGCGCTGAGGTCAGTCGCGGTGGCGCGGCGCAACGCGCCGGCGTGGCGGTGCGCAAAATTCCATACCCGGCGCAGGAAGCGGTAGCTGCCCTCCACCGCGGCGTCGTTCCACTCCAGCGTGGCTTCGGGCGGGGCGGTGAACATGGTGTACAGGCGCGCGGTGTCGGCGCCGTATTTTTCGATCAGGTCCTGCGGGTCGACGCCGTTGTTCTTGGACTTGGACATGGTGCCCACGCCCTCGTAGTCGATCGGCGTGCCGGCCGGCAGGTCGCCCACGGCGTTCTTCAGGCGGGCGCCGGTGATCTTGCCGCCCTCGTCCAGCACATGCTCCACGTCGTGCGGCCAGAAATACTCCTTGCCGCCCTTGTCGCCCTTGCGCGAATAGATGTGGTTCAGCACCATGCCCTGGGTGAGCAGCCGGGTGAAGGGTTCGTCCACCTTCACCAGCCCGAGATCGCGCATGACCTTGGTCCAGAAGCGTGCGTACAGCAGGTGCAGGATGGCATGCTCGATGCCGCCGATGTATTGGTCCATCGGCATCCAGTAGTCCGCGCCGTCGGCGACCATCTGGTCGGCATTGGTCGGGTCGCAATAGCGCATGAAGTACCAGGACGAATCGACGAAGGTGTCCATGGTGTCGGTTTCGCGCCGGGCGGGTTTGCCGCAGACCGGGCAGGTGACGCCGGCGTGAAAACCTTCGTGTTTGTGCAGCGGATTGCCGGAGCCGTCGGGAATGCAGTCCTGCGGCAGCACCACCGGCAGGTCTTTTTCGGGCACCGGCACCGCACCGTGCTCGTCGCAATGGATGATCGGGATCGGGGTGCCCCAGTAGCGCTGGCGCGAGACGCCCCAGTCGCGCAGGCGCCAGGTGGTCTTTTTCTCGCCCAGGCCGAGGCGGCCGAGTTCGCGCGCCACGGCATCAACCGCGTCCTTGTACGACAGGCCGCTGAAGGCGTCGGAGTTGATGGTCACGCCGCGGCTCTTGTCGGCATACCACTCCTGCCAGCAGTCGTAGTCGTATTCTTCGCCATCGACCTGCACCACCTGAAGGATGTCGATGCCGTACTTCTTGGCAAACGCGAAGTCGCGCTCGTCGTGCGCGGGCACACCCATCACGGCGCCGTCGCCGTAGCTCATCAGCACGTAGTTGCCCACCCAGACCGCCACCGGCTCGCCGGTCAGCGGGTGGGTGACGGACAGGCCGGTGGGCATGCCCTTCTTTTCTTGGGTGGCGAGTTCCGCCTCGGTGGTGCCGCCGTGGCGGCACTCGTCGATGAAGGCGGCCAGCGCCGGGTCGGTCGCCGCGGCATGGGCCGCCAGCGGATGCTCGGGGGCCACGGCGCAGAACGTCACGCCCATGATGGTGTCGGCGCGGGTGGTGAAGACGTACATCCTGCCGTCACCGATCAGCTGGCCATCGGCGCCGCGGACGGTGTGGGGGAAGGCAAAACGCACGCCTTCGCTGCGGCCGATCCAGTTTTCCTGCATCAGGCGCACCCGCTCGGGCCAGCCGTTGAGCGTGGCCCTGGGGTTGCCGATCTGCACATGGTCGAGCAATTCCTGGGCGTAGTCGGTGATCTTGAGGTAATAGCCGGGGATTTCGCGCTTTTCCACCACGGCACCGGTGCGCCAGCCCTTGCCGTCGATCACCTGCTCGTTGGCCAGCACCGTCTGGTCCACCGGGTCCCAGTTGACGACCTGGGTCTTGCGGTAGGCGATGCCTTTTTCCAGCATCTTCAGGAACAGCCACTGGTTCCATTTGTAGTAGGTCGGGTCACAGGTGGCCACCTCGCGGCTCCAGTCGATGGCCAGCCCCATCGCCTGCATCTGCTTTTTCATGTAGGCGATGTTTTCGTAGGTCCACTTCGCCGGCGGCACCCCGTTTTTCAGCGCCGCGTTTTCGGCCGGCAGGCCGAAGGCGTCCCAGCCCATGGGCATCAGCACGTTGTGGCCGTTCATGCGCAGGTAGCGCGTGAGCATGTCGTTGATGGTGTAGTTGCGCACGTGGCCCATGTGCAGCTTGCCGCTGGGGTAGGGCAGCATGGAGCAGGCGTAGAACTTCTTCTTGCCCGCGTCTTCGCTCACGCGGTAGGCATCACGCGCCGTCCAGTGGCTGTGGGCGGCTTTTTCAACGTCGAGGTGGCTGTACTTGTCTTGCATGGGGCAAATTGTAGGCGTTGGGCTGCGCGGCACCGGACGGCGCCAGTTGCTGCATTGACTTCAAATTTGATAGCTGAAAGTGACCTTTTTGCGCTGGGTATTGCCTGATTTCAGCGTGAAACGGGCTTTTCGACGGCCTGGCGCGCGCCATCAGACTGCGCTACGAAGGCAATCCGGCCCAGACCGGCCAACTGGGCTGCGCCGATGACTTCGACGACCCGGCCGTAAGGCACATCACGATCGGCGCGCAACTGCACCTCGGTGTCGGGATGGGTCACGGCAATCCGGCGCAGGCGGCCTTCGAGGTCATTCCTGGCCACCGCCTCGGTACCGATGAATACCTGTCCCTGCGGGGCAATGACCACTTCGACCGCCCGGGGGGGAGCGCCCGGTACGGCCGCTTCGCTGCGGGGCAGATCGAGCCGTACCGAGCTGACCATGAGCGGCGCCGTGATGATGAAAATCACCACCAGCACCAGCATCACGTCGACCAGCGGGGTGACGTTGATGTCGGCGAACGGTCGTGCGGAATCGTCCGCCCCGAAGCGACCCAGGCTCATGGCGCCGCCGGCTCCGGCAACAACAGCTCTCGCAGATCGTGGGCGAAGCCGTCGAGCTGGACTTCGATCTGCGCGATCCAGCGACCAAACACGTTGTAGGCCACCACCGCCGGTATCGCAACGGCGAGGCCTGCGGCCGTCATGACGAGCGCCTCGCCCACCGGCCCGGCTACCTGATCGATCGAAACCTGACCGCTGCCGACCAGGGATCCCAGCGCATGGTGAATGCCCCACACCGTGCCCAGCAAACCGACGAAGGGTGCGGTGGAGCCAATGGTGGCCAGTAGCACTTGCCCGAACTGAAGGCGCAGGATGTTGGCTTGCAGGGCGTGCCTCAAGCCTCTGGTGAGTTGCCCCAGTCGGGGCGCGGCGGCTGCCAGGGAGGTGGCCGGAACGGTGGTCGCTGCAGCGACCAAGGCCCGCACCAGGCCCAGTCCGTCGAAGCCGGCCAGGCGCTCGCCCGCAGTTTGGAGTGTGGGTGCCTGCCAGAACACCGCGATGCCCCGCGCAACATCGCGTGAGGCCCGTCGCAGCAACCAGGTTTTCCACAGGATGATGACCCAGCTTGCCACCGACGAGGCCAGCAGAATGGCCGCCACGATACGGCTGACGGCATCTCCCTGGGTCAGGAGATCCCAGGCGCTCATGGCAAAGCGTTCAGGCCCAGGACATCCGCCATGTCGTACAGGCCGTGCAGGCGGCTGCGCAGAAAGCGGGCCGCGCGCAGGCTGCCTTGGGCATAGGTGTCACGGCTGGACGATTTGTGGGTGATTTCGATACGTTCGCCCGTGCCGGCAAACAGCACGGTATGGTCGCCGACGATGTCGCCGCCCCGGATGGTGGCAAAACCAATGGTTGACGGATCACGTTCGCCGGTGACACCTTCGCGCCCGTAGACTGCACAGGCCTGGAGATCACGCCCGAGTGCGTCGGCAATCACTTCACCCATGCGCAGGGCGGTACCGGACGGCGCATCCACCTTGTGGCGGTGGTGCGCTTCAATGATTTCGATGTCGTAGCCGGTCGAAAGGGCCCGCGCGGCAATCTGCAAAAGCTTGAGTGTGACGTTGACACCGACACTCATATTGGGCGCCATCACCAAGGCCATTCGAGCGGCGAGCGTGGAAATTTCTGCTTTCTGCTCGGTCGTGAAGCCGGTCGTTCCGACGACGGCCTTCACGCCCAGTTCGGCGCACAGGCGCAAATGCTCCAGTGTGCCCTCGGGGCGGGTGAAATCAATCAGGCAATCGGCGACGGCCAAAGCCGCGCGGCGATCGGCGGTGATCACGATGCCAGTCGTGCGGCCGAGCGCGGCGCCAGCGTCCTGCCCGATGGCTGGACTGCCGGTGACATCGAGTGCGCTGGCCAGGACGCAGTCTGCCGACGCCAGAACCTGCTCGACAAGCATCCGCCCCATGCGCCCGGAAGCTCCGGCAACGCAAACGCGCAGTGGACTGGTTTCGGTCATGGCGAGTGGCAGGGGCGGATCAACGGGCCGGAGTTTCCAGCGGAGGGTAGCTGGCCGCCGGTCGGGTCGCAGGCGGTGCCGGTTGTACGGGTTGGGACGGGCCTCGCGCCCGTTCCAGTTGTTCAGCCGTGGCTTCCAGAGTCGGCACCTTGGCCGGCTTCTGGCCCGACCCCAATTGCGCGACCAGCTCCGCTTCGGTGGGCAAGGTGTCTCCCTCCCACCGGACAAAAGCATCGCCGGTGAAATGGACCGCGATACGATAGCGAACGGGCTCCGTCCCCTGGCGCTTGAGGAGGAACACATACTCCCACCGGCTGTCATGGAAAAGGCTGGTGACGGACGGGCTGCCCAGGATATCCCGCACCTGCTGGCGGGGCATACCGGGCTGCAGGGCCTGGACCTGCTCGCGCGCCACCACCGTGCCCTGCACGATTTCGGCTTTGTAGGGCGTCACGATCTGACCGACGTTCGGAACCGAGGAACAGGCCACCAGGCCGGCGCAGACCAGAAGGGCGGCGGTGGCGGTCAGCAGTCGGGGGAAAACAGTGTCGGTAACGGCAACCATGACGGAGGGGCAAACGCTATGATCGGACGATTGTAGCGGTAGGGTCGGTGCGAAGCTGGCCTACCCTGCTGCAGGCCGAGGGACCGCCAGCATGACGAACATCGACGAACTCAAAAGCACCGGACTGAAGGCTACACTGCCGCGACTGAAGATTCTGGAAATCTTTCAGCGGGGTCAGCAGCGGCACATGACGGCGGAAGACGTCTTCCGGGTCTTGCTGGATGATCGCTCGGATATCGGACTGGCAACGGTTTACCGGGTGCTCATGCAGTTTGAGCAGGCCGGCATTCTCAGCCGCAGTCACTTTGAGAGCGGCAAGGCGGTATACGAACTCAACGAAGGGCAGCACCACGACCACTTGGTGTGCCTGGACTGCGGTCGTGTGGAGGAGTTCTTCGACGCTGAAATTGAAAAGCGTCAGAACTCCGTGGCACAGGCGAAAGGTTTCGCCATCGCCGACCATGCCCTGAGCCTGTACGCCCATTGCACGAAGAAAGCCTGCCCCCACCGGCCTGCCGGATCCAAGGGCTAGACCGCGGCGACGAAAGCGCCCGATCAGGCGTCTCCGCCGTCAGCCATGGCGCGGCGATGGCGTTCAACGAATTCCTGGAAGGTATCGATGCCTCGCAACTGCAAGATGGTGTTGCGCACGGCGGCCTCGACCAGCACGGCGATGTTGCGGCCTGCCACCACCTGAATTACCACTTTCTTGACCGGAACACCCAGGACCTCCTGGGTCAGAGGTTCGTAGGGGATTCGCTCGTACTCCCGCTCCATGGTCTCTTTGCGGACCAAATGGACAATCAGCTTCAGGCGCATTTTGCGCCGTACGGCGGTTTCGCCGAAGATCGCCCGGATGTCCAGCAGGCCGATCCCGCGCACCTCCAGCAGGTTCTGCAGCAATTCGGGGCATCGGCCTTCGATGGCGGTCTGGTTGATCCGGAACAGGTCGACCGCGTCGTCGGCCACGAGTCCGTTGCCGCGCGAAATCAACTCCAGGCCCAATTCACTCTTGCCGAGACCGGATTCGCCGGTGATCAGGACTCCCAAGCCAAGAATATCCATGAATACGCCATGCATGGTCGTGCGGTCGGCGAAATGCTTGGACAGGTAGGCCCGAAGCACATCGATGACGAACGCGGACGACTCATGGGTCGCAAACAAGGGGATCTGTGCCCGTTCACACATGGAAACCAGCGCATCCGGCGCTGCCTGGCCGTCGCACAGGACCAGCACCGGAGGTTCCAGCGTGACAATTCGTGCGATGCGGCGGGCGCCGTCCTCACGCGATGCGGTCGCAAGGTAGTTGACCTCGCGGGCACCCAGAATCTGAACCCGGTAGGGGTGAATATAGTTGAGATACCCGACCAGATCGGCTCCCGAGCGCGCCTCACGAACCGCGACCTCGTCAAAACGCCGCTCCGATGCGCCGAGCCCCGCGATCCATTGCCATTTGAGCGTAGTCCGGTGCTCCTCGAAGAGAACATCGGCACTGACAACGGTCGGTTTCATGGTGGGGGGTCCTCGGCCAAGGAAGACAGCGGGGTAGTAAAGTTCCCCGGGAAATCGGGATTCAGGCGGGCAGTGATGACCGCCAGCCCTGGATCAGGCCATGGAGTTCGTCGGACGACTGGCAGTTTTTGAGCTGGTCGCGCAGTTGGGCATCGCTGAGCAATTCGGCGATCTCCGACAGGATCTCCAGATGTTTTTGGGTCGCTGCCTCCGGAACCAGAAGGAAAATCAGCAGACTGACCGGTTGCTCGTCGGGCGCATCAAAACCGATCGGCTGGGCCAGGCGGAAAACGGCGGCCATGGGCGCCTTCAGCCCCTTGATCCGTCCGTGTGGAATGGCCACGCCATGCCCCAAGCCGGTCGACCCGAGGCGTTCCCGGGCAAAAAGGCTGTCAGCGATCATCGCGCGCGAGAAGCCATGCAGACCCTCGAACAGGAGCCCGGCCTCCTCGAAAGCTCGCTTTTTGCTGGTGGCCTCAACAGGGACCAGCACCTGGGTGGCAGGAAGGATTGAGGCAAGGCGGTTGGTGTTCACGACAAGAATTATGCACCTGCACAGCAGAGGAGAAAAAAAGCCGCATGTCAGACATGCGGCCGGTTTGCGATCAACAGAGCGGCTTACATCATGCGCTTGACCGGATCATGGTGGTGTGCCTGCAATTTGTCTTTGTAGCGGACGACCTGGCGGTCGAGTTTGTCGACCAACTCGTCCACCGCGGCGTAAAGGTCCTCGTGGGCGCTTTCGGCAAAGAGGTCGCTGCCCTTCACATGGATATTGCACTCGGCACGTTGGCGCTTTTCCTTTTCCTTCTGTTTTTCCACCGTCAGCAGCACCTTGACGTCCACCACCTGATCGAAATGCCGCGTTATCCGGTCAAGTTTTCCGGTGACGTAGGTTCGCAGGGCGGGGGTGACTTCGAGGTGGTGACCGCTGATCGTCAGGTTCATGAGTAGCCTCCTGTTGCTCTCTCGGGACAGTTTGGACAGGCAGGCACCGATCGGATGACAGGACGCACTGCCCGCTTGTGGCAGGTGCTGGTTACTGGCAACACCCACAACTTCACTATGCCCCTGCCCCGAACAAAAGGCAAGCGGGCGGCAATTGACCGTGTTCAGAACGGCATTAATTGCGGTGTCGAACGAGGACCGGGCGGCCCGCCTGGCGCGGGAATTCACCCGGTCCCGTCCGTGCCCGCAAATGCTTACGGCTGCAAAGCTGCCTGTGCCGCTGCCAGGCGGGCAATCGGAACCCGATAGGGCGAACAGCTGACGTAGTCCAGTCCGACCTGATGGAAAAAGCCGATCGATTCCGGGTCACCGCCGTGTTCGCCGCAGACGCCCATTTCCAGCGACGGATTGGCAGCCTTGCCCTTTCGAACCGCCATTTCGACCAGTTGCCCGACGCCTTTCTGGTCGATCGAGCGAAACGGATCGTGTTCGTAGATGCCCTGGTGAAGGTAGTCGGGCAGAAACTTGCCAGCGTCGTCGCGGGAAAATCCCATGGTCATCTGGGTCAGATCGTTGGTACCGAACGAGAAAAATGCCGCCTGGGTCCCGATGCTGTCGGCAACTAGTGCACCTCGGGGAGTTTCGATCATGGTTCCCAGCGCGAAGCCGATCTCGCTACCGCGTTCGCTGAAAACCTGACGGGCGACACGCCTGACAACGGTGGCTTGGGCTTGAAACTCACGAACACTGCCCACCAGGGGGATCATGATTTCTGCCTTGACCTCATGACCCCGGCTACGCGCATCAAGCGCTGCTTCGAGGATGGCCCGGATCTGCATCTCGGTAATTTCGGGATAAGTGATTCCCAAACGGCAGCCTCGATGGCCCATCATCGGGTTGACTTCGTGCAGTTCTTCAACTCGCATCCGGATGCGACCGGCTGAAACACGCATCTGGCTGGCCATTGCACGTTGCCCGGCCTCATCCTGAGGAAGAAACTCGTGCAGCGGCGGATCCAGCAGGCGGATGATCACGGGGAGCCCGTCCATCGCCTGGAACAGCCCAAGAAAATCCCCGCGCTGCATCGGCAATAGCCGGGCCAGTGCCTTGCGTCGGCCTGTTTCGTCCTCCGCCAGGATCATTTCGCGTACCGCAGCGATCCGGTCGCCTTCGAAGAACATATGTTCCGTGCGGCACAGTCCGATCCCTGTGGCACCAAAACGCCGTGCAACAGCGGCGTCAGCCGGAGTGTCAGCGTTTGCGCGCACTTCCAGGCGGCGATAGCGGTCGGACAAAGCCATCAGCCGCCCGAAATCGCCGGTGAGCTCGGCGGCCCGGGTTGCAATCGGGCCGGCCATGACCTCTCCGGTCGAGCCGTTGATCGAAATCCAGTCGCCTTCGGCGAATTGCTCGCCATCGACTGTCATCGTGCGTGCGTGGTAGTCCACGTGGATACTGCCCGCTCCCGAGACGCAACACTTGCCCATGCCGCGCGCCACGACCGCCGCGTGAGACGTCATGCCTCCACGCGCTGTCAGGATGCCGCGTGCTGCGTTCATGCCGCGCAGGTCCTCCGGCGACGTTTCCTGTCGCACCAGGATCACGTCTTTGCCCTCGGAAGCCCAGGCGTCGGCCTCATCGGCAAAAAACACGATCTGGCCACTGGCAGCCCCAGGTGACGCGGGCAGTCCGCGCGCAATGACCCGCGCGGCGCGTATTGCCTCCGGGTCAAACACGGGATGCAACAAGTCATTCAGCCGGTCGGGTACCACCCTGAGCAAGGCCGTTCGCTCATCAATCATGCCTTGCTGGAGCATCTCCATCGCAATGCGTACCATGGCCGTTCCGGTTCGTTTGCCGTTTCGTGTCTGCAGCATCCACAAACGGCCCTCCTGAATGGTGAACTCCAGGTCCTGCATGTCCGTGAAGTGATTCTCCAGTTTGGTTTCCGCATCCAGCAACTGGGCGTAGATGGCTGGCATCAGCTCTTCCAGCGAAGGGTAGAGCGCCAGTCTTTCGGGCTCGTCAACCCGGGCGAGTTCCGCCCATCGGCGCGAGCCCAGCAAAGTGACCTGTTGGGGTGTTCGTATGCCGGCAACAACATCCTCGCCCTGTGCGTTGACGAGGAATTCGCCATTGAAAACATCCTCGCCAGTGCCGGCATCGCGGGTGAACGCGACGCCCGTTGCGCTGGTCTCGCCGAGATTTCCAAATACCATGGCCTGTACGTTGACCGCCGTGCCCCAGGATTCCGGAATGTCGTTGAGCTCCCGGTAGACACGGGCACGGTCGTTATTCCAGCTTTCGAATACCGCCAGCACCGAGCCCCACAACTGTTGCCATGGGTCCGACGGGAACTCCTGCCCGGTCCTTGCCCGAATCAGGGCTTTGAACCGGGCGACCAGCTCCCTGAGGTCACTGGCATCCAGATCGGTGTCGAGCTTGACGCCCCGCTGTTCCTTGATGTTGTCGATGATCACTTCAAACGGATCATGGTCCTCTTTGGAAGCAGGCTTCAGGCCCATCACCACGTCGCCGTACATCTGCACGAAGCGTCGGTACGAGTCCCAGGCAAAACGTTCGTTGCCGGAGCGTTGGGCAAGTCCCAGAACCGCTTCATCGTTCAGTCCCAGATTGAGAATGGTATCCATCATGCCGGGCATCGATGCACGGGCACCGGAACGTACCGAGAGCAGTAGCGGGTCAGTGCTGTCGGCAAAGCGTTTTCCCATTTCTGCTTCAATGGCTCGAACCCCGTCGCGGACACCGGTTTCAATCAGGGCACGAACAGCGTCCGTCCCTTCGCGGGTATAGACCGTGCAGGCTTCGGTGGTGATGGTGAAACCCGGTGGAACGGGGATGCCCAGGCGACACATTTCGGCCAGGTTGGCGCCCTTGCCCCCCAGCAGGTTCTTCATGGCGGCTGCGCCATCGGTTCGCGAGGCACTGAACAGATAGACGAAAGGGTTCGAAGCGGTCATGGTCTTTAGGGTTGGGTTTACAGATCTTCGGGGATCATGTCGATCGCACCGCAAGGGCATTCGGAAACACAGACGCCGCAGCCCTTGCAGTAGTCGTAGTTGAACTGAAAGCGCTTGCCGGGACCCAGCTTGATGACTGCGTTGTCCGGACAGACGCCGTAGCAGTTGTCGCACTCGAAGCAGTTGCCACAACTGAGACAGCGGCGCGCTTCAAACAGCGCGGTGCCTTCGTCGAGTCCACCCTGCACTTCGTCGAAAGAGGACTGGCGGCGAATGATGTCAAGTACGGGGCGCACCGTCTTGGGGGCGTCCAGGTAATACCAGGGGTTGAGTTTTTCGAACTCGGCGATCGCGTGTTTGGGTGGCGGGGTAAGCGTCACGCCACGCAGCCAGGCGTCAATGTGGCGCGCTGCTTTTTTTCCGTGACCGACCGCGACCGTGACATTGCGCTCGGCAGGGACCATGTCGCCACCAGCAAACAAGCCGGGGTGGCCGGTCATCAGGTCAGGTCCGACCCGGACTACGCCGTCGGTGACTTCAAGGCCCGGGACGCCGTCGAGCAGCCCCAGGTCAACTTCCTGTCCAAGCGCCAGTACTACGGAGTCCGCTTCAAGAGTCTCCAGTTCGCCGGTAGGCTGCGGAAAGCCTTTGTCATCAAGCGCCATCTTCTCGATCGTGATTGACGTCTCGCCAGCCTGCTTGATGGTCGAGAGCCATTTCACCATGACCCCTTCTTGCAGGGCTTCTTCGATTTCAAAATCGTGCGCGGGTGCCTTGTCGCGTGTACGTCGGTAGACGATGATCGGCTCGGCGCCCATACGCTTGACCGACCGGGCCACGTCGATTGCGGTGTTGCCACCGCCATACACCACCACACGGCGCCCAAGCAGAGGCTTTTCCGCGCCTTCCATCGAGCGCAGCACGGACACCGCATCGACGATTCGGGCGGCATCACCGGAGGGGATCATCGCCCGCTTGCCGATGTGCGCACCGACGGCAAGAAATGCGGCATCGTATCCACCTGTGGTCATTGTGGCGAGAATGTTGTCGACCTTTGTGTCGAGCTTTACGGTTACGCCCATTTCGACGATGCGCTGCATTTCGGCGTCCAACACCGCACGCGGCAGCCGGTATTTGGGAATGCCGAAACGCATCATGCCCCCCATCAGCGGGCCGGCCTCTGTGACCGTGACCGCATGCCCGAGGCGGCGTAGATGGTAGGCCGCCGACATGCCGGAAGGACCGGCACCGACAACCAGCACGTGCCGGCCAGTCTCGATGGCCGGCGCAGCGAATTTCCAGTCCTGCCGGATCGCTTCATCGCCAAGGAAACGCTCGACGGCGTTGATTCCCACCGCCTCGTCGAGCTTGCTCCGGTTGCACGCCGTCTCGCAGGTGTGATAGCAGACCCGACCCATGATCGCGGGGAACGGGTTGTCTCGGGTCAGGTGCCGCCATGCCGTTTCGTAGTCTCCGGATTCGGCGTGGTACAGCCAGCCCTGAATGTCTTCACCGGCCGGGCATTGGTTGTTGCAGGGTGGCAGGCGGTCGAGGTAGACGGGACGGCTGGTCCGCCATGAGCCGGTGTGGTTCGCCAGCGAGGAGCCCGGGTCGAGCGTGATGGCAAAGGGCTTGTCCATGATTCACATCCCTTCGAGAAGGCGGTAGCGGCGGATGTTCTTGTCGGCCTGCGCCTGAATTCGCGCAATGGTCTCCGCCGCGGGGGGCTGTCCGAACAGGTGGGCAAACCGCTTTTGCGGGCGCAGGTACTCCTCCACAGGCGTCCGGTGTCGTATGGCCAGCGCGGAGGTTTGTTCGCCGAACTCGGCCTCGAAGACGGGGAACAGCCCGGTTTCTCTGGCCAGGCGCGCGAGTCGAATGGTGTCGTGCGATGCGCTGCCCCAGCCAAGTGGGCACGGAACCAGGATATGGATGTATCGGGCGCCGCGAATTGACATGGCCTTCCTGACCTTGGACTCCAGGTCGCGCAGGTCCGCGACCGTTGCCGTGGCGACGTAAGGAATTTCGTGGGCCATGGCAATCGCAGGTACGAACTTGCCTTGGCCAAAGGCGTTTCCCGGCTCGGGACCCAAGGGCATGGTGGTGGCGGTGCGAGCTCCTCCCGGTGTGGCCGAACTGCGCTGCACGCCGGTGTTCATGTAGGCTTCGTTGTCGTAACAAATGTAGAGCACGTCATCGTTGCGCTCGAACATTCCGGACAGGCAACCGAACCCGATGTCGGTGGTGCCGCCGTCCCCGCCTTGCGCAACGACGCGCACGTCGTCCTTGAGTTCGCCCTTGCGCCGTTTCACCTTCACGGCGGCTGCCAGGCCGGTGGCAACGGCCGCCGCATTGCCGAACAGTGAATGGATCCAGGGAATCTGCCAGGAGGTTTCCGGGTAGGGTGTCGAGAATACCTCCAGGCAGCCCGTGGCATTGGCCGCGATCAACTGGCGGTTGGTTGCGTTCATCGCCGCATCAATGGCGTATCGCGCGCCCAGCGCTTCGCCGCAACCCTGGCAGGCGCGGTGGCCGGAGTTGAGTGAATTGGTGCGTTGCATGTTCGCTTGCACGCTGCGCTCATGCGGCGCGAGCAAACGGTTGCCAACGGTGAAGGTACCGGTCTGATAAAACTTGACGGTCTGGATCGCAGTCATGGTGGTCCCCAGATCAGTAATTGCGGGCGGCCACGGCGCCCAAGTCACGGAGCATGGCCTCGGCGACGGGGCCGGAGCGGCGAACCTGCTTTTCGCGTTCGAGTTGCTTGTTGACCGCCTTCCAGTCGAGGTCCAGGAAAGACAGCAGCTCCAGTTCGTCGCGTCCGGCTTTGTCGAACAGGGCGGTGAGTGATTTCATGGTGATGGCGCGACCGCCGAGCCCGGCAACCACGGTGTATCCCCTCAGGCCCATCCCGGTTGCTGCCATGCGCACGTTGGTTGCGACAATGCCACCGATTCCGACAGCGAGGCTCTTCTCCAGCACCACAAATCGCTTGCACTGCTTCAGGGCGGCCGCAACGGCCTCGATCGGAAACGGGCGGAAGCAGGTGATGCCGAGCACACCAATCTTGTGCCCGCCGTTTTCCGGTTTGCGCATTTCGTCGACAGTGTCCTTGATAGTGCCCAGAACCGACCCCATGGCAATCACGATCGTTTCTGCACCATCGGCGCAGTAGGTGTGGATCAGTCCACCTGAGTCACGGCCGAACACGCGCTGGAATTCCGCCGCGTGTGCGGGAATGCGCTCCAGTGCCTGCATCTGTTTGGCGTGCGCGAGATAGCGCACCTCCATGAAGGCTTCGGGCCCGACCATGGCGCCGATCGAGACAGGCTCGTTCGGGTCAAGGACCTGTCGTGGCTCATAAGCCGGCAGGAACGCGTCGACCTGATTCTGGCTGGGGATGTCGACACGTTCGTAGGCATGTGTGAGGATGAAGCCATCCATGCACACCATCACGGGCAGCGACAACTCTTCGGCCAGCTTGAAGGCCTGGATGTGCAGGTCCAGCGCCTCCTGGTTGGTCTCGGCAAACAGTTGAATCCAGCCGCAGTCGCGCTGGGACAGCGAGTCGGAATGGTCGTTCCAGATGTTGATCGGCGCACCGATAGCGCGGTTGGCGACCGTCATCACAATGGGCAGACCGAGGCCGGAGGCGTTGTAGACGGCTTCGGCCATGAACAGCAACCCCTGTGAAGCGGTTGCCGTGTAGGCACGGGCGCCGCCTGCCGACGCACCGATTGCCACACTCATGGCGGCAAACTCGGATTCGACGTTGATGAACTCGCAGTCGGTGAGTTCGCCCGATTTCACCATCTCGCCCAGACCTTCGACGATGTGCGTCTGAGGCGAAATCGGGTAGGCGCAAATCACCTCCGGCCGGCACAGTGCGACTGCCTCGGCTACGGCGTGGGAACCTTCGCATTGTTTAAGCATGGTGCAGAGCCTCCATCATTTCCGCGCGAACGATGGCGTAGGCTTGCGCAGCGGCGGCGATGTTGCCTTCGGCGACCTTGCCCGAAAATTTGGCGCGAATGGCTTTTTCGACCGATTCAAGTCGAATGTGCCCGGACACCGCAGCGAACCCGCCCAGAAGTGGCACGTTGGGCACCGGACGACCGACGTGTTTGATGGCCAATTCGGTGGCCGCGACCGTACACAGACGTTCCGGATGCCAACCTTTGACGAACCCGCCCAATCCGAGTGCTTCGAAGGATCGGGAGGTGTTGATCAGGATGTAGCCGTCGGGTTTGAGGCCGGCGAAGCAGTCGACCTGATGCAGCAGTGTCGGATCCTGAATGATCAAGGCATCAGGCTCCATGATGGGTTCGCGCAGGCGGATTTCCTTGTCGTCAATGCGGCAGAAGGCGACCACCGGCGCGCCCGTCCGCTCGGAGCCGAAGCTCGGGAAGGCTTGGGCATGGCGGCCCTCTTCAAAGGCTGCGATGGACAGCATCTCGGCGGCCGACACCACACCCTGACCGCCCCGGCCATGGATTCGCACCTGCAACATGCACAGTCTCCTCGGTTGCTGTTTGCGGTTCATTCTTCACCGATTCCGTGACTTGGCTTTGACTAACGTCAAGCAATTCATCGGGGCGCGGCCGGCGTTTCCGGGCGTTTTTGCCAGTCTGTTCTGTCGGACCCGGTGCGATAATCACCGGTTGTTCGAGGAGACTTTCTGATGGAGCCCAGTCCGAGTCGGCTGCTTCCAACTCCCTAGCTGGCGCCGGGGTTGGGAGCCAGAGCCCCAGCTGCCAGCGCGGTCCAACCCACGGGAGCGAGCCATGCTCAACATCTTTACCCTCGCCAACGGGCGGCTTGTCCAGGAAGAGATCGAGTCTCTGGAGGAGCTGTCACGATTTCAGCCCATCTGGGTTGACCTCGAGTCGCCATCATTGGAAGAAAAGCGCTGGATCAAGCAGTATTACGGGCTGTCCATCCCGGAAGACGCGATGGACGAGGACATCGAGGAATCGGCCCGGTTCTACGAAGAAGACAACGGCGAGCTGCACATTCGCAGCGACTTTCTGATCGCCGACGAAGACGATCCCCGCACCGTGCGGGTCGCATTTATCCTGAACCAGCACAACAACCATCTGAAAAGCCGCGGTGTGCTGTTTTCCATCCATGACGAAGACGTGCCGGTCTTTCGGCTGCTGCGCATGCGGGCCCGTCGCGCGCCCGGCCTGATCGAAGATGCCAAGGAAGTGCTGCTCAAGCTGTTCGATGCCGATGCGGAATACTCGGCGGACACGCTGGAAGAAATCTACGACCAGCTGGAAAAGGCGGGCAAACAGGTGTTGTCGGGCGACGTGACCGACGCAATGGCGGGCGAAGTGCTGGGCGCCATCGCCCGACAGGAAGACTTGAACGGCCGCATCCGGCGTAACGTCATGGACACCCGCCGTGCCGTCAGCTTCATGATGCGCAGCAAGATGCTCAACGCCGAGCAGTTTGAAGAGGCACGCCAGATTCTGCGAGACATCGATTCCCTCGACAGCCACACAGCGTTCCTGTTCGACAAAATCAACTTCCTGATGGATGCGACGGTCGGCTTCATCAACATCAACCAGAACAAGATCATCAAGATCTTCTCGGTCGCCAGTGTGGCCTTGCTGCCGCCTACGCTGATTGCCAGCTTGTATGGCATGAACTTTCAGTACATGCCCGAATTGAGCCAGAAATGGGGTTATCCCTATGCGCTGTCACTCATGGTGGCCAGCGCTCTGGTGCCGATGTGGTATTTCCGCCGCCGGGGCTGGCTCAAATAGGGCGAAAACCACAGAAGTTCAACGAAAACTGCCGATACCCATCGCAAAAAGGTGATCTTTAGCTACGTTATTCATAGTGCTTCTAGCGCTGTCGCGACCATTCTTGCGCTGTAACGACAGGCGACCTGGCGCAGGAAAGCCAGAAAATCGACATGGGCGCTGTCATCGGCCCGGTCGGAAACAGTCCGCACCGCCGCGAAGGGTACTGCGAAATCGTGGCATACCTGCGCGAACGCGGCTCCCTCCATCTCCACCGCCAGGGCCCCGGGCAAAGCGGCTCGTAGTGCCTGGCTTTCCGCTGATGTCGCGACAAACCGGTCGCCGCTGACCAGCAGTCCCGTGTGCAGGCGCGGTTTCTGCAGCCCGAAAGCAGCGATGGTTTCTGCCGCCAGCCATTGCGGTATGGTGGCCAGTGTGGTGGCCGCGGCAGCTCGCAGAACAGCGGTCAGCTCGGTATCTGCGGGCAGTGCCGCGAGGCCGTAGCCCGGTATTTCATAGCGCGGAAACAGGGGTGAAACGTCCAGATCATGCTGGACGAACTGGTCGGCAACCACCACATCCCCCACGGCGACCCCCGGCGCCAACCCGCCAGCAACTCCGGTGAACAGGATGCGCTCGACGCCAAAGCGGGTGATCAGGGTTGCGGCGGTGGTGGCAGCAGCCACCTTGCCGATTCGCGACAGCACGGCCACCACGGGGTGTCCGTGCAGATGGCCGCACCAGAAGTCCCGGCCGGCGACGCGGGTCGGTTCTTCATCAGGCATCAGGTCAAGAACTGCCGACAACTCGTCGTGCAGGGCGGCCACAATGGCGATCCGGGACATACAGCGGTTGGTGTCGACAGGGCAGGCTCTGCGCTCAGGCGGCGGGCTGCCCGCGCAATTCACGGCGCAGGATCTTGCCCACAGGTGTTTTCGGCAGTTCGTCCTTGAATTCGATGGTACGAGGCTGCTTGTAGCCCGTGAGGTTCTCGCGGCAATAGGCCCGCACCGCCGATTCGGTGAGCGCGGCATCCTTGCGAACGATGACCAGCTTCACCGCCTCACCCGTCTTGGCGTCCGGCACACCGACGGCTGCACATTCCATCACGCCCGGGCAAGCGGCCATGACTTCTTCCAGCTCGTTCGGATAGACGTTGAAGCCGCTGACGATGATCATGTCCTTCTTGCGGTCGACGATACGCACGAATCCCTCGTCATCCATGATCCCGATATCGCCGGTCTTGAAGAATCCGTCGGGCGTCATGACTTTGGCCGTTTCGTCCGGGCGCTGCCAGTAGCCCGCCATGACCTGCGGGCCCTTGATGGCAATCTCGCCCGCCTGACCCGATGCGACCGGGTCGCCGTTGTCGTCGAGCAGTTCGATCCAGGTCGACGGCAGAGGCAAACCGATGGAGCCTGTGAATGCCGTATTGGTTACCGGATTGCATGTTGCAGAAGGTGAGGTTTCGGACAGCCCGTATCCTTCGCAGATCGGGCAACCGGTCTTCTCCAGCCACAACCGGGCCACCGGCGCTTGTACCGCCGTTCCTCCGCCCAAAGCGACCCGCAGATGACTCCAGTCGACCGAGTTGAAGTCGGGATGATTGGCCAGTCCGTTGAACAAGGTATTGACGGCCGGGAAGCTGTGGAATCGGTGCTGGCTGAGTTCCTTGAGCACGGCAGCCAGGTCGCGCGGGTTCGGAATGAGGATGTTCTTTCCGCCCATGCGCATGGAGAGCATCATGTTCACGGTGAACGCGAAGATATGGTAGAGGGGTAGCGCGCAGACACTCGTGGGTTGTTCGCCCTCCGGCAGATCTTTCATGACCGGTGCGTTCCAGGCTTCGGACTGCAGCACATTGGCAACCAGGTTGCGGTGCAACAGGATGGCGCCCTTCGAAACCCCCGTGGTTCCCCCGGTATATTGCAACAGCGCCATGTCGCCGGATTTGATGGTCGGCCTTCGCAGGGTGCCCCGCGTACCGCGAGCCACGGCGTCATTGAAACGGACCGCATCGGGCAGATGGAAAGCGGGAACCATTTTTCGGACGTTGCGCACGACGTAATTGACCATCGAACCCTTCAGCAGTCCCAACATGTCTCCCATGGCGCACAGGACCACATGTTTGACGGGTGTTCTGGCGACACAGCTTTCCAGTGTCTTGGCAAAGTTTTCGATGATGATGATCGTGCGCGCCCCCGAATCACACAGTTGGTGTTCCAACTCGCGCGGTGTGTACAGCGGGTTGACATTGACCACCACGTAGCCGGCGCGCAGGATTGCGGCCACGGCGATCGGGTATTGCGGGAGATTGGGCATCATTACCGCAACTCTGTCGCCGCGCTCCATGCCCAACCCCTGCAGGTACACACCCAGAGCCTGACTCAGGCTGTCCACCTGGGCATACCGAATGTCTTTGCCCATGAAGCTGTAGGCGGCGCGACTGGCGTACTTGCGAAAGCTCTCCTCCATCAGGTCCACCAGAGAGCCGAACTGCGCCGTGTCGATGTCGGCAGGTACGCCCGGTGGATAGTGTTTGAGCCAGATGCGGTCGGACATGGGTCAATAGCTCCGGATAAGTCGAAAGGGTGGGTCGATGCCCACCATTCTGACGCGAAACTGACCGTGAAATCAGGGGGCTACCCCCAATCGGACGACCGGGCGGTCCCCTTGCCCGGCCGGCGAGCCATCACCCTGGCGGTGATGTCCTTCGGTGGCGTCCTGTCCCCCGGGGCCTGTCAGCCCCGCAACGCCGTCAGCACTTCGTCCAGCATCTTTTTGGCGTCGCCGAACAGCATGCGGTTGTTGTCTTTGTAGAACAGCGGGTTGTCGACGCCCGCGTATCCCGAGGCCATGGAGCGCTTCATCACGATCGAGGTGCGGGCTTTCCAGACCTCCAGGACCGGCATCCCGGCAATCGGGCTGGCCGGATCGTCCTGCGCCGCCGGGTTGACGATGTCGTTGGCCCCGATGACCATGGCGACATCGGCGTCCGGGAAGTCCTCGTTGATCTCGTCCATCTCCATCACGATGTCGTAGGGCACCTTGGCCTCGGCCAGCAGCACGTTCATGTGGCCGGGCATGCGGCCGGCCACCGGATGGATGGCAAAGCGCACGTTGACGCCTTTTTCACGCAGCGTTTTCGTGATCTCGTAGACCGTGTGCTGGGCTTGCGCCACCGCCATGCCGTAGCCGGGCACGATGATCACGCTCTTGGCCTCGCGCAGCATCTCGGCCGTTTCAGCCGCACCCACCGGCACCACCTCGCCCTGCGGTTCGGCGGCGGCGCCCGAAGCGGCCGGCGCACCGCCGCCGGAGCCGAAGCCGCCCGCAATCACACTGATGAAATTGCGGTTCATGGCGTTGCACATGATGTAGGACAGGATGGCGCCGGACGAGCCCACCAGCGCGCCGGTCACGATCAGCAGGTCGTTGGACAGCATGAAGCCCGTGGCCGCCGCCGCCCAGCCGGAGTAGCTGTTGAGCATGGACACCACCACCGGCATGTCGGCGCCGCCGATCGCCATCACCATGTGGATGCCGAACAGCAGCGCGATGACGGTCATGACGATCAGCGGCGTCATGCCGTCGGCCACACTGGCGGCACGGACGAACTCGGCGCCGAACCAGATCACCACCAGCAGCGCGATCAGGTTCAACCAATGGCGCGCAGGCAGAAGCAGCGGTTTGCCACCGATCTTGCCGTTGAGTTTGCCGAAGGCGATGAGTGAACCGGAGAACGTGACGGCACCGATCAGGATGCCGACGTAGATCTCTACCTCGTGAATGACCTTTTCCGCGCCGGTGTACTGGATCGACGTGTCGACGTAGCTGGCAAAGCCCACCAGGCACGCGGCCAGGCCCACCAGGCTGTGCATCAGTGCGACCAGTTCGGGCATCTGGGTCATCTTGACGGTCTTGGCCGCGTACAGGCCGATCCCGCCACCGATCACCAACGCGCCGATGATCCAGGCAATACCGGCCGAAGCTACGCGGGGGCCGACGATGGTGGCGATGACCGCCAGCGCCATGCCGACCATGCCATAGAAGTTGCCCCGTCGCGAGGTCTCGGGATTGGACAATCCACCGAGGCTGAGGATGAAAAGAATGGCGGCGCCGATGTAGGCGACCGTGGCCAGGCTGGAGGTCATAGGCGTCTCTTTTCTTGTCTGTTTATTTGCGGAACATGTCGAGCATGCGGCGGGTTACGGCAAATCCACCGAACATGTTGATGGCCGTGAGTACGATGCCGGCGAAGGCCATCCATTGGATAAGCTGATCGGGTCGTCCGTTGGTGCCAGCCTCCGGCGGCAGAATCTGCACAAGGGCGCCGATGACGATGATGCTGGAGATGGCGTTGGTCACGCTCATCAGCGGCGTATGCAGCGCCGGGGTGACGTTCCACACCACCATGTAGCCGATGAAGCAGGCCAGCACAAAAACTGTGAAGTGTCCCAGGAAGGCGGCTGGCGCATAGGCGCCGATAGCCCAGAACGCCAGCGCACCGAGACCAAAAACGACGGCCAGCGTTTTCGCGGGCAGGGGGCCGCTGCTGCCGTGACCATGACCGCCCTTTTTCTCGGCCACGACGGCAGCGGGTTTGGGCGCGGGGGTGGCTGCCGGTTTCAGCGGTGGCGCCGGCCAGGTGACCGCGCCGTCCTTGACGACAGTCAGTCCACGGATGGCGTCATCGTCCATGTTGACGTGGATGACACCGTCCTTGGTCTTGCACAGCTCCTCGGTGAGCCGGAACAGGTTGGTGGCGTACAGCGTCGACGACTGTTTGGACAGGCGCGAGGCGAGATCGGTGTATCCGACGATGGTCACCCCGTGGCGCACCACCGCTTCGCCCGGCACGGTCAGCTCGCAGTTGCCGCCCTGCTCGGCCGCCATGTCGACGATCACGCTGCCGGGTTTCATGGACTGCACCATCTCGGCGGTGATCAGCTTGGGCGCCGGTTTGCCCGGAATCAGCGCGGTGGTGATGATGATGTCCACCTCGCGGGCCTGCTGCGCGTACATGGCCCGCTGCGCCGCCTGGAAGCCCTCGCTCATGACCTTGGCATAGCCGCCGCCGCCCGAGCCCTCTTCCTCGTAGTCGACCTTGACGAACTCGCCGCCCAGCGATTTGACCTGGTCGGCCACCTCGGCGCGCGTGTCGTTGGCACGCACGATGGCGCCCAGGTTGGCCGCGGTGCCAATGGCCGCCAGGCCCGCCACGCCGGCACCGGCGATGAACACCTTGGCCGGCGGCACCTTGCCGGCGGCGGTAATCTGGCCATTGAAGAAGCGGCCGAATGCGTTGGCCGCCTCGATCACGGCGCGGTAGCCGCTCACGCCCGCCTGGGAGGTGAGCGCATCCATCTTCTGCGCACGGCTCAGCTGCCGCGGCAGGCAGTCGATGGCCA
>JAEUOU010000031.1 GCA_016790575.1 Burkholderiaceae bacterium
TGTCATAACGCAGCATGTAAGCCAGATAGTCGGGCTCCAGCAGGTCGTTGATGGCCACGACTTGGATGTCGCTGAAATTCTGGATGGCGCTGCGCAGCACGTTGCGGCCGATGCGGCCGAAGCCGTTGATGCCGATCTTGATGGTCATGGGAGGGGTCTTTCGTCAGGGGTTGAACAACAAGGAACTCAGCGTGCGAGCACGGCCTGCACCGTATCCGCCACGTTCTCTGGGGTGAAGCCGAAGTGTTTGAACAGCACCGGCGCAGGCGCCGATTCGCCATAGGTGTCCAGGCCGACCACGGCCGCAACGCCATACTTCCACCAGCCGTCGGTGGACCCCATCTCCACGGCGATACGGGGCAGCCGGGCCGGCAATACCTCGGCCTTGTACTCGGCGGTCTGGCGGTCGAAGGCGGTGGTGCTGGGCATGGAGACCACCCGCACGGCGATCTTCTTCTGGGCGAGCAGTTCCTGGGCCTTCAGTGCCAGTTGCACCTCGGAGCCGGTGGCGATGATCACGGCCTGCAGCTTTTTCTTCAGTCCCAGCTGGGACGGCTCGGCCAGGATGTAGGCGCCGCGACTGATCTCGCCCAGATCGCTTTTGGGCGCGTAGGGCAGGTTCTGGCGCGACAGCAGCAAAGCCGTCGGTTTGTCCTTGTTCTGCAGGGCCACGGCCCAGGCCACGGCCGTTTCGGCGGTATCGGCCGGACGCCAGACGTCCAGGTTGGGAATCAGGCGCAGGCTGGCGGCGTGCTCGACAGACTGGTGCGTCGGGCCGTCCTCGCCCAGGCCGATGGAATCGTGCGTGAACACATGAATCACGCGCTGCTTCATCAGCGCGGCCATGCGGATGGCATTGCGGCTGTAGTCGCTGAAAGTCAGGAAAGTGCCGCCGTAGGGGATGTAGCCACCGTGCAGCGCCACGCCATTCATGATCGCGGCCATGCCGAACTCGCGCACGCCGTAGTTGATGTGGCGGCCGATCTGGCCGTTTTCGGTCAGCACCACCTCGCCGGCCAGGTCCACGCGCATCGCCGGGGTGGACTTGGTGTTGGTCAGGTTGGAGCCGGTCAGATCCGCCGAGCCGCCCAGCAGTTCGGGCATGGCGGCAGTGAAAGCTTCCAGCGCAATCTGCGAGGCCTTGCGCGAGGCGACGGTTTCTGCCTTTTCGTGGGCGGAAATGGTGGCGTCCACGGCGGTCTGGGCGAAGTGTTTGGGCAGCTCGCCCTTCATGCGCCGTGTGAACTCGCGGGCCAGCGCCGGGTGGGCCGCCTTGTAGGCGGCAAATCGGGCGTCCCATGCGGCTTCGGCGGCCAGCCCTTGGGTCTTGGCATCCCAGTCGGCATAGACCTCCTTGGGGACCACAAACGGTGGGTGCGACCAGCCGATGGCTTCACGGGTGAGCTTGATCTCTTCGGCGCCGAGCGGTTCGCCGTGGGCCTTGGCGGTATTGGCGCGGTTGGGGCTGCCTTTGCCGATGTGGGTCTTGCAGATGATCAGCGAAGGCTTGTCGGCGCTGTTCTTCGCGTCGGCAATGGCGCGCGAGACTGCATCGACATCGTGACCGTCGACCGGGCCGATCACATTCCAGCCGTAGGCGGCGAACCGCTGGGCCGTGTTGTCGACGAACCAGGGGGAAACCTGGCCGTCGATGGAGATGCCGTTGTCGTCGTACAGCGCCACGAGTTTGTTGAGCTTCCAGGCGCCGGCCAGCGCGCAGGCCTCATGGCTGATGCCTTCCATCAGGCAGCCATCACCCAGGAACACCCAGGTGTGGTGGTCGACGATGGCGTGGCCCTCGCGGTTGAATTCCTTGGCCAGCAGCTTCTCGGCCAGCGCCATGCCGACCGCATTGGTGATGCCCTGACCCAGCGGGCCGGTGGTGGTTTCGACGCCGGGGGTGATGCCGGTCTCGGGGTGGCCGGCCGTCTTGCTGTGCAACTGGCGGAAGTTCTTGAGCTCGCCGATCGGCAGCTTGTAGCCCGTGAGGTGCAGCAGCGCATAGATCAGCATGGAGCCATGGCCGTTCGACAGCACGAAACGGTCACGATCAAACCAGTTCGGATTGCGCGGGTTGTGACGCAGGTGCTGTCCCCACAGCGCCACGGCCATGTCGGCCATGCCCATGGGCGCGCCGGGATGCCCGGAGTTGGCTTGTTGAACGGCGTCCATTGCCAGGGCGCGGATCGCGCTGGCCATCTGTTGGGTGTTTGCCATGAAGGCGGCTCCGGTGGGAAAGTCAGGGTAACCCCGAATTTTACCGCTGCGACTGCTGGCAGCCCCGACCGGGTGTCGGGCGTGCAGGTGTACTACAGTGCGCTCATGCAAGGCCTGCACCTGACCGCCGACTGCCACCAATGCCAGTGTGACCCCCGCTGGCTGGAGGATGCCGACCTGCTGGGGCAGGCCTGTCTGGATGCCGTGCGCCGCGCCGGGCTGCAGCCGGTCAACCAGGTCTTTCATGTGTTCCCGCCCACCCCCCGCGGACCCGGCGGGGTGACCGCGGCCATACTGCTGGCCGAAAGCCACCTGTGTGTTCATACCTGGCCCGAGCTTGCGGCGGTGACGCTGGATGTTTATGTCTGCAACTTCGGTGCTGACCATGATGCGCAGGCCCAGGCCCTGTCTGACGCCTTGATCGCGTTGCTCCAGCCGGCCGATCTGCGGCGCGCGGTCATGCGCCGGGGCTGAGGGCGCACGAACGGGCCGAGCCCCCCGGTTTGGGGGGTTGCCCCGGTGGCAACTCCTGCCTACGCTCAGCTTTCTTCATTCAGGCAGCAGTTCAGGAGGATTCCATGCGTTCCATTCTTCAAGCGGGTTTGACGGGTATTGCGGCGGCAGCTTTGCTGGCCGCTTGCGGCGGTGACGGCGACAGCACCACGGCCGCTCCCACCCCCACGCCGACGCCCACCCCGGTCGAGACCACCATTTCCGGCTCGGCCGTCAAAGGCCCGGTCAACGGCGCCACCGTCACCGCGAAAAAGGCCGACGGCTCGGCCTGCGGCAGCGCCACGACCAATGCACAGGGCCAGTACAGCCTGAAGACCACCTGTACCGGCGACCTGATCATCGAGGTGTCCGGCGGCAACTACACTGACGAGGCCACCGGCCTGACCACCGCGCTGAGTACCCCGATGCGGGTGGTCGTGGCGGCCAACGGTGGCACCGTGACCGGCATCGCCACGCCGCTGACGACCATGGCCTACACCTATGCCTTCCAGAGCAGCAACGCCGTCACCCAGGCGGCGTTCGATGCCCAGGCCCAGAAGATCGCCAGCCAGTTCGGTCTGAGCGGTGTCAACCTGGCCACCACCCTGCCGCAGGTCACGGGCACCACCAACGCCTATGGCGACAGCATGCGCGCCATTTCCCGCTACCTGGCCACCAACAACAAGACCTTGGGCAGCCTGACCAACGAAGTCTTCAAGAACGCCGGTGACCTGACCACCTTCAACACGCTCTACAACAACGCGCTGATTGCAGTCGGTTCGCCGATTCGGGTGAACTTCTCTGCCAGTGGCTTCAATATTTCCGGTACCGGCGCTGGCGGCGGCACCGGGACCTGTGGGGTACGGGTCACGGGTTCGGTCACCGCCAACGGCTTCACGGTTCCGCTGGACCTGAACTATTGCGTCAACGGCATCGCGGCCGGTTCGTGCGAAAGTGGCAACTCCTCGCTGTCGCAGGCACTGGCCGGACAGCAAGGCGTGGTCGGTGCGGCCAACCTGCAATACAGCTACTCGGCCAGCTGCGCGGCCGGTGCCTTCACCATCACCCTGCAATAAGCCCAAGGCCGCGCCCCACCGGGCGCTCGCCGGCCAAAGCCACCCGCCGGGTGGCTTTTTTCTTGGCCGCCGATAATCCGCCGATGCCCCGCCAGCCCCGACGCCTTCCCACATGACCGCCGCGATGATCCTGGCCGCCGGCCGCGGCCAGCGCATGCGGCCGCTGACCGACACCACGCCCAAGCCGCTGCTGGTGGTGCGCGGCAAGCCCCTGCTGCTGTGGCCGATGGAAGCGCTCGTTGCGGGGGGCTTTCGCCGCCTGGTGGTCAACACCGACTGGCTGGGCGGCCAGATTGAAGGCTTTTTTGCCGCTTACCCAGCGTGGAATAGTCATTCTTTGCTATTGAACGGGGAGCAAATCGGCCTGACCCTCTCCGCCGAAGGCCGCGACTTTGGCCGTGCGCTGGAGACCGCCGGCGGCATCGCCCGCGCCCTGCCGCAGCTGGGCGAGGTGTTCTGGGTGCTGGCCGGCGACGTGTTTGCCCCCGACTTCACCTTCGCCCAGGCCGCGGTGGACCGCTTCAGCGCCAGCGGCCAGCTGGCCCACCTCTGGCTGGTGCCCAACCCGCCACACCACCCGGGGGGCGACTTCGGTCTTTCGCCCGGCGGCCTGGCGCTCAACCAGGCGGACACCCGCTACACCTTCAGCACCATCGCGCTGTACCGCCGCGCGCTGTTTGAGGTGCCCTGGTGCGACATCCCGCCCGGCAACCCGGACGGCGTGGTCGCGCCGCTGGCACCCCTGCTGCGCCGCGCCATCGACGCGGGCCGCGTCAGCGCCGCGCTGTACACCGGCCGCTGGACCGACGTCGGCACGCCCGAGCGCCTGGCCGAACTCAACGCCACCGCCTGAACCCCTTCCTTTCGGAGCGCCCATGACCCTTTCGATCCACGCCCAGCGCCGCGCCCGCGTCGCCGCCCAGCTGGGCGCCGGCGGCATCGCCATCGTGCCCACCGCGCCCGAGCGCGCCCGCAACCGCGACAGCGACTTCCTCTTCCGGCACGACAGCTATTTCTATTACCTCACCGGCTTTTCCGAGCCGAACGCCTGGCTGGTCATCACCGGCGACGGCCGCAGCACCCTGTTCTGCCAGCCCAAGGACCTGGAGCGCGAAATCTGGGACGGCATCCGCCTCGGCCCCGCCGCTGCCCCGGCGCACCTGGGCGTGGACGAGGCCTGGTCCGTCACCGAGCTGAATGCGCGCCTGCCCCAACTGCTGGAAAACCGCCGCACCGTCTGGTACCCGTTTGCCACCCATGCCGGGCTGGAAGGCCGAATCGACGGCTGGCTGCAGTCGGTCCGGGCCCGGGTGCGCTACGGCGCCCTGTGCCCCGGCGCCCAGCACGACCTGTGCGCCATCCTGGACGAAATGCGCCTGATCAAGGACCCCCACGAGCAGGACGTGATGCGCCGCGCCGCGCAGATCAGCGCCCGTGCCCACATCCGCGCCATGCAGCGCAGCGCCGCCATGCTGCGCGCCGGCCAGGACGTGCGCGAATACCACCTGGACGCCGAGCTGCTGTACGAATTCCGCCAGCACGGCTCGCAATACCCGGCCTACGGCAGCATCGTCGCCGCCGGCGCCAACGCCTGTGTGCTGCACTACCGCGCCGACAACGCCCCCATCCGCGACGGCGAACTGGTGCTGATCGACGCCGGCTGCGAGCTGGACGGCTACGCCAGCGACATCACCCGCACCTTCCCCGCCAACGGCCGCTTCACCGGCCCGCAGCGCGCCCTGTACGACCTGGTGCTGGCCGCACAGGAGGCCGCCATTGCCGCCACCCGGCCCGGCGCCCGCTTCACCGAGCCGCACGAAGCCGCCGTGCGTGTGCTCACCCAGGGCATGTTCGACCTGAAGCTGCTGGACAAAGACCAGCACGGCACGCTGGAAGACGCCATCCACCACCGCCACTACTTCGCCCACTACATGCACCGCACCGGCCACTGGCTGGGCATGGACGTGCACGACTGCGGCAGCTATGTCGAGCCCACCGAAGTGGGCCAGACCCACGAGCGCCGCGACCCCCTGAGCGGCGAAACCATCACCGACCGCCCCAGCCGCATCCTGCGCCCCGGCATGGCCCTGACCATCGAGCCCGGCCTGTACGTGCGCCCCAGCGACGGCATCCCCAAAGAGTTCTGGAACATCGGCATCCGCATCGAAGACGACGCCTTCGTCACCGAAACCGGCTGCGAACTGACCACGCGGGACGTGCCGGTGAAGGCGGACGAGATCGAGGCGGTGATGCGGGGGTGAAGCTGCGGTTCAACAGCACCGGGTTCGGGGTCCGGACCGAAAACGGATCTGTGACTGCTTGAAACTGGAAGCTGTCATTCAATCCGTTCCGATGAAATCGTAACGTTCACGGCGAACCACCTGCAGCTTGCTGCGCGTCGGACTCGGCCTTATGGTTCGCCGCCAAACGTCGAACGGCCAAGGCAGTGAACAAAAGAATGCCAAATGGCAAGGGTAGCTCTCGCCAAGTCAGCTTTGGATACGTCTTGATCACGTGCCATGTTAGATGAGGCTGAGGCTGGGAAACGCATAACTCATAGTACTTGTAGCTCCACGGCGCCAAATAGACCAGCACACCAACGCACACCAACAACAGGGCAATGGTCCGCTTGAAGAACAAGGCGGCTGCTCCGAGCGCGAGAAGTACTAGGCCTGCAAGACGAAGGAGCAACTCTGCGAACAGCCCGTGATATGTAACGATGTCGGGACGAAAAAATATACGAAGGCCCAGGGCGTAGCCGTATATCAAATAGAGGGTCCATAGGCCTAGGACCAAGACGACCCAAGTTTCCCAAGGCTGGCGCAATAGAGGCCTAGACATAGCGGCTAACGGATTTCCAGAGCGACAAAACGTGCTCCGGAAGCGGAGAGCTGCTCGATAAGTTGGCCATCAAATCCTCCTGCAAGTGGCTTTCTGCCTCAATTGGGCTATCTTCCAAGCCTGTTAAACGAATCTTGATTTTCTGGCAGAACTGACGACCACTTCCAGTGCTCCGGGTCGAATCGGGAATCAAGATGGACGGGCCTGCCCAATGTCCGTTCCCCCTGCGCTGCAGACACCCGAAACGTCATAACGGGCATCGAAGGGTCGCGTTGGTCTATTACGCCAATACCTTCGTCGCCCATTCCGGCAGGTATTTCACAAGCGTCCGTGTCTCCTGCCCGCGGCAAACCGCCACGCGCACGGGCCGGTTCACACCATCCAGGGCAGCGGTGCCCCCGCTGTCGTACAGCATGGCCAGATCGGCCCGCCGCACGGCCTGGGCCAGGTTCTTGAGAGTGCGCGGGTAGCGGGCGAGGATGCGTTCGGCGGGGACGTCGTGGCCACCTTCCTGCACGCGCTGGCGCACCCGGGCGAGCAGGCGCTGCGGGTCGTCCAGGCACACCACCAGCAACACGACGACAAACCCGCTGTGCCGGGCCTCTTCGATCAGAGCCAATTTGGATTCGTGCGAAAACACGGTTTCGCTGACGAACGATTGCCCGCTGCGCAGCAGCTCGGCGCGCCGTGCATCGGCCCATTGGCGCGCTTGTACAGAGCGGGCTTGAGGGTCGGTGATGTGCTGCAGGTGCGCGGCTTCATGCAGGTCGGCGTTGACGAACTCGGCGTCGGCGGGGATCAAACCGTCGGCCACGACCGCCCGGTAAAGGCTGGACTTGCCGGCGCCGTTGGGGCCCGCCAGCAGGTAAAAGACAGGCGATGCCACGCTCAGGCAGCTTTCTTCTGGGCTGCAGCCTTTGACCGGTTGTCCAGCACGACATCCCGCACCCGCGACGCCAGGCTGCCACTCGCTTCCGCCGCCGCGAAGCGGCTTTCGATGTCGTCCAGCGTGCCTTTCAGCCGCGCCTGTCGCGCCGCCGTCTCATACCCCTCGATCGCCGCCTGTGCCTCCTGCACCGTCAGGCCGGTGTGCTCGACGACGCGGCCGAGGGTGGCCCAGTATTCGATCTGGCCGGCCACCGAGCGGCGCATCGGCTGGGCGGCCTCGCGGGCTTGCTGCACCAGGGCGGCCGGGAGTTTGACGGAGGCGAAGCCGGTCGGGGTGGTGGTCATGGAGGCGTTCCTTTATGGCGCATTTTGCGTCATAACGAATCATTCAGGCAAGGCAGGCGAAAACGGCGAGGTCTCGGGCACTCACCAATTCATAGCAATAAATGACCTTTCCACGCTGGGTACGGGCCGAAAAGACCTGAAAAGCGGCGAAAAGGCCGTTTTCCGGCCCCGCTCAGGGCGCGTTGGCCGGCTTGATGGCAAAACCGTCCGGCAGCACGGCGGCGACCACGCCGTAGCGGCCGGGGGATTCCAGCCAGGTGCTCGGGTATTCCTCGGTGCGACGGGTGCCCAGGGCGGTGTCCAGCGCGTCCAGGATCCAGCCTTCGAGCACCGTTTCGCCGCCGGCGCGCAGCAGCTGCGCGGCGCTCTGGCGTTCCAGATGGGCCAGCACCTGGCGCTGCAGGCTTTCGCGCTGGCGCTCCAGGTGCGCCAGCAGCTTGGCGCGGTCCACGCTGCCCAGGCGCAGCTGCAGGTCCGGCACGGTGACGCGGTAACGCTCGGCGGGCGGATCGGCGGTCGTGCTGCCGGCCATTTCCACGGTGACCGGCTGGTCGAACAGGCGCAGGCTGGCGGCTTCGCGGTCGGCCAGCAGCTCCTGTTGGTAGCGGGCGCGGGCGGCGGGGTCGCGGGCCAGCAGGGCCATCTTCCGGTCAGACAGCGCGCGCCGCTCGGCTTCGGTCCGGTCGGGTGCGGCCATGGCGGTGCGAAGCCCGTCCAGGGTGTCTGTCGGCGCGGCGCCACCCGGCTGCAGCCACCAGGCCAGCGCCGTCGCGGCCAGGCCGCCCACCACCACCCAGGGCCAGAGTCGTCCGCCGGTCCGCGCGGGTGCCGCGGCAGGGGGCCGGGCGCGGACAGCCGCCGCCGCCAGGCCGGGTGCCGGTGGCGTGGCGCCTGGGTCGGGGCTGGCCTGGGCCGCGCGCAATTGCGCGTCGTAGGCCTGGCGCCGCACCGGGTCGGACAGTTGCTCGTAGGCCTGGGAGATGCGGGCCGCCAGCTCGGCTTTCTGTGCGTCGCCCGGGTGACGGTCCGGGTGGCAGGACTGCATCAGGCTTTTGTACGCGGCGCGGATGACCTCCGCGCTGGCGGTGGGGCTGACCTGCAGGATGTCGTAATGGGTCACGGCGCGGTGGGGCGGATCAACGGCGCAGCACGTTTTCCCACTGCTGCTTTTCCCGCTCGATCCGCCAGCGCTCGGCTTCGGCGCGCTGGCGCTCGGCCTCCTGGCGGCGCGCCAGCTCGGCTTCCAGACGCTGGGCTTCCTGCTGCGCGGCCCAGCGCGCGGCCTCTTCGGACTGGCGCACCCGTTCGGTCGCGTCGCGCACCCACTGCTTTTCCTCTTCGGCCGAGCGTTTGCGGTCTTCTTCAGCCTTCTGCTTTTCCTGCTCCAGGCGGCGGCGTTCGTTCTCTTCGCGGCGCAGTTCGGCTTCCATACGCTCCGCTTCAGCCCGGGTCGCGGCCTGGATGCCGTGTGTCTGGTTGATCTCCTGCAGCACGGCTTTGTCGCTGGCGCGGCGCATCATGTCGTCGCTGCGGCGGGCGGAGCTGAAGAACACCAGCTGGATGATGATGGAGATCACCATGAACGTGCCCAGGCCGATCAGGATGCGGCGCGCCAGGGTGCTGGCGCTGCTGGTCAGGCGCTCGGTGGCGCTGGGTGGGGCCCCGAAGGGCGAATGTCCCGTCACGGCGATGCCGGAGCGGGCGGCGATGGCGTCCGCCCGCAAGGCCAGCGCATCGGCCCGCAGCGCCAGCACTTCAGCCTTCAAGGCCTGGGCGTCGGCGGGCAGCGGCCGGTCTTCTTTGGGTACCAGCACCAGCTCCTTGCCGCCGGGGCGGGCCAGCGGGTCGCCCTGGCTTTCCAGCAGCAGCTTGGCGTCATAGGCGGCGCGCTGGCCGGGGTCGGACAAGGTGCTCCAGGCCAGTTTCAGCACGGTCAGATCGGTGTTCACCGACGCACCCTCGGGGGTGCCGCGCAGCGCCTCCAGGGCCTCGCGGCGGCTCTGGTAGGCCGCGGCAATGGCTGCGCCGTCGGCGGTCGGCGCGACCGACAGGATTTCGTAGAGGGTTTTTTTGCGGCTCATGGCGATGTCAGGCTGAGCGGAACTATAGCGCTGCCGCCCCCCGCCTGTCATGACCCGCCAGCGGCGACAATCGGAACCCGCCGCGCTGCCGATTTCCCGGGCGCGGTACGGCGATTGCCACCTGTCCCCATGCAAGTACCACCCGCTTCGGCCCCGGTTGCGTCCGCGTCGCCCGCCCCATCCTGCCCTCCGGTGCCCGGCAGCGGGTTGGCAGCGGCTGTTGGCACCGTGCAGGCCGTATGCACCGGCACGGCCGAGCCCCGGCTGATGGCCGGGCGCCGTCACCTCAGCGCCATCGGCAAACGCGAGCGCGCCGGGGCGGTGGCGGTCGCGCCGCTCGGGCTGGCCGGCGACGAGCAGGCCGACCTCTCGGTGCATGGCGGTCTGGACAAGGCCGTCTACGCCTACCCCGTCGAACACCTTCCCTTCTGGCAGGCGCAGCGCCGCGCCCATGGGGTGTCCCTGTTCGAGGAGACCTTGTGGCCGGGTTTTCTGGGCGAGAACCTGTGCATCAGCGGCCTGCGGGAGCACGAGGTCTGGATTGGCGACGAACTGCACCTGCCCGATTGCGTGCTGCGGGTGACCGCGCCCCGCGAGCCGTGCGGCAAGTTCACCGCCATCATGGGTTATGCCCAGGCGGCCCGCGACATGGTGGCCGCATCGGCCAGTGGCTTTTACCTGGCGGTGGTGCAGCCCGGCACGGTGGCGGCCGGCCAGGTGTTCACGCTGGTTCCCGGCCCGCGGGGCCTGAGTGTCGCCCAGGCGTTCGCGGCCAAGCGGATCAAGCACCTGCGCTGAGCGCCGGAAACTCCTGAAACCATAGCTGAAAACGACCTTTTTGCGCTGGGTACTGGCCGAAATGAACTGCAAACGCGTCTTTTGCCGCCGCGCCGGCTGCCCTGGGGGCCCGGGCGGGCGGGTTCAGCCCCGCGCCGCGGTGTGGCCGGCGTGGTGCCCGCGGGTAAAGGCCTCCTCGAACACCGAATACCCCGCCCAGTCGCTGTGGGCAAACAGCAGCCGGCCCTGGCGCGGAACCGGAAAGGGCGGATAAGAATCCTTTTTTGATAGCGAAAAGCGACCATTTTTCCCTGGGTATTGGCCGAAATCATTCGAAAAGCGGGCCAGCCCCGG
Organism: Burkholderiaceae bacterium; assembly: GCA_016790575.1. GTDB lineage: Bacteria > Pseudomonadota > Gammaproteobacteria > Burkholderiales > Burkholderiaceae_C > JAEUOU01. The sequence goes on from JAEUOU010000031.1 coordinate 11,072, forward strand.
GCGGGGGATCGCCATGGCGTGGCCGTAACGGGTCAGATCGATATGGCGGGCCCGCTGGGGCAGGTCGGGGTGGGCCGGGGCGAGTTCTGCCAGCACGGTGTCCCGCCAGTGGGTCCAGGGCTGGTTCAGCAGCGCATGGCGGGCGGCCACGGCGTTGTCGCCCAGCGCGAGGTACCAGGTCAGGACGGTGGCGCCGGGCACGGTGCGCAGGTTCTGGTGGCTGGCGTCCACATAGCCCAGGCCGGTGCTGCCGTGGATGACGTTGTCCCATGCCGGGGCGGCGCCAGGACGGTCGTGCAGCGGGCGGTCGATGGCGATGTTGGCCACCAGCCACGGCGCGTAGGTGATGCGGGAGGCCGCCTGGCGCAGCAGATCGGGCGGCTGGGCGACCACACGCGCGGCCACAAACACCGGCAGCGCCACCACGCACTGCCGCGCCAGCCAGCGCTCGGTGCGGCCGGTGGCGGTGTCCAGGGCGTCCACCCGGACGCCGTGGCGGCCGTCTTCGATGCGCAGCACCACCTGGCCGGTGCGCAGCCGTGCGCCCAGCGGGGCGGCCAGCCGCTGGGTCAGCCAGCCGTTGCCTTCGGGCCAGGTCAGCACCGCGTCGCGTGCCGGGTCGGCGCCATCGTCATCGCCGGGCGCGTGAAAGCCGTGGCGGCTGGCGAAGTAATGGATGCCGGCCCAGGCCGAAACGGTGGCGGTGCCCGCGCCGAAGTCGTCGCGGCAGCAGTAGTCCAGGTAGGTGCGCAGGTGCGGGTCGTCCAGGCCCTCGGTGTCAAGCCAGGCGGCGAAGGTCCGGCTGTCCAGCGCCGCGTGCACCGGCGCCAGCGGCGCGCGGGCGGCCGGCATGGCAAAGCGGGCCGCGCGGCGCAGCTGTTCCACGGCCGCTCCAAAGCGCCGGTATTGGGACAGTGTGCCGGCGCCGACACCGGCGACCGGCAGCAGGCCCTCCTGCCATTCGCCCTGGAAAAACAGCCGCTCCTGCGGGCTGTGGCACAGGTGGCGTTCGTCCAGCTGCCAGCGGCCGGCGACCCGCTGGCGCAGGCCCAGCTCTTCCAGCAGGTCCAGCACCTCCGGTGCGTTGTCGCCGGGCACCGGCAGGTAATGGGCACCGCGCGGGCAGGCCATGCCCTGCACCCGGGCGCCGCGGGCGTTGCCGCCCGCCGAGTCTTCCAGCTCCAGGACGGCCAAGTCGTCCACCCCCGCCTGGCGCAGCGCGCGGGCCGCCGCCAGTCCGGCGACGCCCGCACCGGCAATGACGGTGTGCACCTGGCGGGTGACATCGGGCGTGACGGGCGGGGGCGGCGTTGCGGCGGCGCGCAGGCGGTGCCCGCGCTCCAGCGCAAGGCCGCTGAAGCCGCCGGTCATTTCGTGTTGTGCCGGCGCGCAGGCGGCCAGGGGCGCGGTGGCCGCCGCCGCCAGCCAGGCCCTGCGGCGCAGCGTCACGGGTGCACCTTGCCCCATTCGCGCTCGTAGGTGTGGACCAGAACCTGGTTGGACAGGCGGTTCACCGGCGTGGGTACCCGCGCCATGTCGGCCGGGAAGCTGAACATCGCGGGCAGCGTCTCGGGCGTCAGAAACCGCAGGCCCTCGGGCAGCGTGGAGGGCAGGCGCCACGGTCGCCGGCTGGCGATGATGAAGCCCCATTCTCCGAAGCTGGGCACATGGGCGTGATAGGCCGTGGCGCGCAGACCGGCCGCCTCCACCGTGGTGGCGACGGTCCAGAAACTCTGGCGGGCGATCAGCGGCGAGGTGCTCTGGATCACCGCATAGCCGCCGGCGGCCAGGCGCTGGTCCAGCAGGGCATAGAAGGTCTGGGTATAGAGCTTGCCGATATGGAAATTGGTCGGATCGGGAAAGTCCACCACGATGACATCGAACGGCGCGTCGTCAGCCGGACGCGCCGCCGCGGGTGCCGCCTGCCCCGCGTTGCCCGCCGCAGGGGCGCTCGCGGCCTCACCGCCGGCCAGCCACTGGAAGGCGTCGGTGTTGACGATGCGCAGCCTGGGGGATGCGAGGGCGCCACCGTTGAGGCGGGCGAGGGCGGGGTTTTCGGCAAACAGGCGGGTCATGGCCGGATCGAGTTCGACCAGGGTGACACTTTCCACCGACGGGTAACGCAGGATTTCGCGCACCGCCATGCCGTCACCGCCGCCGAGCACCGCCACCCGCCGCGGGCCGCCATGCGCGGCCATCACCGGGTGGACCAGGGCTTCGTGGTAGCGGTACTCGTCTTTTTCGGCGAACTGCAGGTTGCCGTTCAGGAACAGGCGGTGCCCCTCGCGGCCCTGGGTGACCACAATGCGCTGGATCGGTGAACTGTGGGTCACCACCGCCTGATCCTGGTAGAGCTGGTCTTCGGCCAGCGAGGTAATGCGCTCGGCGACGGCAAAGCCGCCGGCCAGCGTGCCCATCACCGCCACACAGGCGGCCAGGTGCGCCAGCGGCCGGCGCAACTCGTGGCGAAACAGCCACAGCGCCCACAGGGCAACCGCGGCATTGAGCAGCCCGAACAGCAGCCCGGTGCGCACCAGACCCAGCCGGGGTACCAGCACGAGCGGAAAGGCAATCGACACCGCCAGCGCGCCCAGGTAGTCGAAGGTCAGCACCTGCGAGACCAGGTCGCGCAGCACCACATGGCGTTTGAGGATGCGCATGACCAGCGGAATCTCCAGCCCCACCAGCGTGCCCACCAGCAGCACCAGGCCATAGAGCACCAGCCGAAACGCACCGGGCGCCCACGCATGGGCCAGAAAGAGCAGCACCGGCAGGAACCCGCCGATCAGGGCCACCAGCAGCTCGACCCGCAGGAAATGCGCGGGCAGCTGGCGCTCGAAGTAGCGCGACAGCCACGAGCCGATGCCCATGGCAAACAGGTAGGTGCCGATGATGGTGGAAAACTGCAGCACCGAGTTGCCGAGCACATAGCTGGCCAGCGTGCCGGCCGCCAGTTCGTACAGCAGCCCGCAGGCGGCAACCACAAACACGCTGGCCAGCAGCGCGACTTCGACCGGGCCGGGCGGCGCGGCAGGCGGCCCGGTCACCTCGCCGGGGGGGAAGGCGGACGTGGTCATGGCAGATGCGACGCGGTCTGCAGACCGCCGGGGCGAAGACCGGCCCTCAGCCGTGGATCGCCGCCGCCACGATGATGGAAATGCCCAGGCACATGGCCGCGACCACCATGGCCAGCGCCTTGTTCTGCTTTTCCACCAGTTCTTGCCACAGGTTGTAGGGCGTGATCTTGTCGATGACGATGAAGCTGAGCCAGAACACCAGCACGCCAATCAGCGCGAAGACGATGGAGCCGATGAAGGCGCCGGGTTTCAACCATTCCAGTCCCATGATGTGCTCCTGAGTGGTGGGGTAGTGAGGGTCATTTGTGGCTGCCGCCGCCCGAGTATCCGCCCCAGGAACCGCCGGAGCTCCGGGTCGTGGTCCCGCTGGAGCAGTTCTCGACCTTGGGGTCGCACCGGCTGCAGCGACTGAGCAGCGTCAGCACCAGCAACAGTACCACCAGCAAGATGATGATGGTGCCGATGCCGACCCGCGAGGCGCTGACCGGCGAGGGGTCGGCGCGCTGGAGCTGTTCCTTGCGGTCGGTCATGCGGAAGGCCTTGGCCACCGTGTCACTGCCGAGTCTTTCGCCGGCCGACCAGGTCACCTCGCTCGGGGTCTGCTCCCGCGAGAGCAAGGCCGGGCCGGAGGCGAAGTCGCTGTTGTCCGTGGTCTGGCCACGCTGCACTTGCCAGTAGAACTCGCCGGCCACGTAGGTGGTCTCGGCCCGGTAGGCGTACTGCAACGCGTAGGTTTTGCCCAGGTATTTGGCCGACTGGCCATCGCGCGCCAGCGCCGGCGCGCCGGTGACCGGGCGCACCAGGCTCCAGCCGTCTTCGGCGTCGACCAGGAAGCAGAAGCCCTTTTTGGCGTTGTAGAGCAGGTATTCGCTCCAGCCGAAATGCTCGTCGGGGTCATCGGGCTCGGTGCCCATGCGGTGCTGGAAGCCCACCACCTGCCAGCTGCCGCCCGCCAGTTGCCCGACCGTGCCCAGCGCGATCAGGGGCCGGACCGGCTCGGCCTGTTCGGCGTGGCGCAGTTCACCGCCCACACCGGCACTGATGTCGATCAGGCTGTTGCACTGGCCGCAGGTGACGCTGCGGCTCTGGTCCAGCGTCACACTGACCGCCGCGCCGCAGTTCGGGCAGGCGAACTGGCGGCCTTTTTCCTCTTTTCCGGATTCGCTTTTCAGACCGGTCATGGCCAGTTCGTCCAGCGTGACCGGGCGGCCCAGGCTGGCCGAAGGCGGCTCGCTGCCGTAGTCCAGGCTGAGCACCTTCGGACTTTCGTCGGTGTCGCTTCGGCTGCGCAGCTCGACCAGCGCGAACGACTGGCCCAGTGGCGGCAAATGCGGCAGCTCACCCTGTGCGCTCATCAGCGCGACGCTTTCGCTGGAGGCGACCGTGAAAGCCTGGCCCTGGATGGCGGTGGTCAGGCCCACCCGCAATGCGCTGGCGGCAGGCAGCGAGCGCACGTTTTGCACCGGAAGGGCGAACACATAGGCACCGTTGTCTTCGCTCAGCGAACCGGTCGTGCCGTCGTCGAACAGGGCGACCCATTCGGTCCAGCTGCCCTCACGGTACTTGTATTGCAGCCGGCCGACCAGGGTGAAGGCGCGCTGGTCGAACCGACCGGCGGCACCCAGCTGCAGCAGGCTGTGGTCGTCGAACAGCTCGGCCATCTTGCCCAGCCGCTTGAGCACCTCGCCGTCGCGAACGACCGTGCTCTGGCAGTAGCCGCAGACCGCGTGGGTGGACTGCGCGCTGCGGAACTCCACCGGCGCGCCACAGCCAGGGCAGGGAGCGCGGTAATGGCGCTGGGTGGAGCTGGCGGGTTCAGCCATGAGGGGGAGGAGACGCCCGAAGGGCCGGGAGCGGGCCGATTTCAAGCGAAATCAGTACATACCCAGCGCAAAACGGTCACTTTCAGCTATGAAAACTGGATCGAACGGCAGACTTCAGACCAGCTTTTTCAGCAGCTCTGCCTTTTTGGCGTCGAACTCTTCCTGGGTCAGGATGCCCTTGGCCTTGAGATCGCCCAGCTTCTCCAGCGTCGCCATGATGTCTTCGGGCTTGACGCCGGCCGCAGGCGCTGCGCCAGCGGCCGCCGCACCGGCGGGGTTGCCCTGCAGGCCGGCCGCCAGGTTCTGCGCCAGCACCTGGCCCAGCGCCACGCCGGCGCCCAGGCCCATGGCGTCGCCGGCAATGCCGCTGCCGCCGCCACCGCCCGCCGCGCCCTCGGCGAATTTCGGAATCGCCTGGGCGGTCTGGTACTGCATGAACTTGCCCATGTCGTTGCCGACCATGCCCATGCCGATCTTCTGGTCCAGCACCTTCTGCAGCTCTTCGGGCAGCGACACGCTCTGCACCGTCATGGCTTCGAGCGTGAGGCCGATCTTCTCGAACGCCGGCGTCAGGTCGGCGGCCAGCGCCTGCGCAAACTGGATCTGATTGGCCGCCAGGTCCAGGAACGGAATGCCGCTGGAGGCGATGGCGCTGCTGATGTGCTGCAGCACCAGGCCGCGCAGCAGGCCGTCCAGGTCGGCGGTGGTGTAGGTCTCGCGCGTGCCCGAAATTTCGGTGTGGAACAACTTGGGGTCCGCCACGCGGTAGCTGTAGTTGCCGAAGGCGCGCAGGCGCACGGCGCCGAAATCCTTGTCGCGGATGGTGACCGGCTGGGGTGTGCCCCATTTCTGGTCCACCTGCTGGCGGGTGCTGAAGAAGTAGACGTCGCTCTTGAAGGGCGACTCGAACAGCTTGTCCCAGTTCTTCAGGTAGGTCAGCACCGGCAGGGTCTGGGTGCTGAGCTTGTACATGCCTGGGCCGAACACGTCGGCCACCTGGCCTTCATTGACGAACACCGCCATCTGCGACTCGCGCACGGTGAGCGAGGCGCCGTGCTGGATTTCCATCTCCGCCATCGGGAATCGCCACGCGAGCGTGCCGTCGCCGGACTCCGTCCACTGGATGATGTCAATGAACTGTTTCTTGATGAAGTCCATCAGGGCCATGGTGTCAGCTCCTTCGCAGTGCAGTCAGGCAATCATGATACCCCCGGCGTGTGTCGCCGGGCGGTTTTTCGGGCCGGGGCAGATGCCGTGGGGGGGCCGCGCACCGCGCAGGCTTCAGCGGCGCACCGACAGTGACGCCGACTCGGGGGGCGCCACCGTGATCTCGTCGGCCATGCGGGGTTTGCCCAGCGGCGCGGCCGCCTGGCCTTTCTGGACGGCGGCGACGTCTTCGACACTGGGATACTGCCGCAGCAGCCAGTAGTCGAACACGCGGCGGACAATGGGCGCCGCATGGGCCGCGCCGAAGCCGGCGTTCTCGACCACGGCGGCCACGGCAATGCGCGGCTTGTCGGCCGGCGCGAAGGCCATGTACAGCGAGTGGTCGCGTTGGTGCTCTTCCAGTTTGGCCGCGTTGTATTTCTCTTTTTGCCCGATGGTGACCGCCTGCGCGGTACCGGTTTTGCCGCCCGACAGGTATCCGGCCCCGGCAAAAACGCGGGCTGCGGTGCCTTCCTGAGTCACGCCGACCAGCGCTTTGCGAATCACCTCGACATGTTCCGGACGGTAGCCCAGGTCCACTGGCTCGACGCCGGGCAAGGATTGCTGTTGCCGCGATACCGCATCCTGCGTGGCGATCACCAGCCGGGGCTGGTAGCGGCGCCCGCCGTTGGCGAGGGTTGCCGTCGCCTGAGCCAGCTGCAGCATGGTGAAGGTGTTGTAGCCCTGGCCGATACCCAGCGAAATCGTTTCACCGCCATACCATTTCTTCTGTTCGGGCCGGCGGTAGGTCTTGCGCTTCCATTCGGTGCTGGGAAGGACCCCGCGCACTTCCCCTTGCAGGTCGATTCCGGTGAGTTGCCCGAAGCCCAGCGGCTTCATGAAGTCGTGCATCGCATCGACGCCGAGTTCGTTGGCCAGGGTGTAGTAGTACACGTTGCTCGACAGCACGATGCTGCGGTGCAGGTCCACCGCGCCCAGGCCATGGTCGCCGTGGCTGCGGAACACATGGCCGCCGAACGCCCAGGAGCCGGAGTCATTGATGATGGTGCCGGGTGTCCGTTTGCCGCTTTGCAGGGCCGCCATGGCCATGAACGGCTTGTAGGTGGAGCCTGGCGGATAGGTGCCGCGCAGCGCCCGGTTGAGCAGGGGCTTGTCGATGGATTCGTTGAGCGCCTGCCAGTTCTCGGAGTCGATCCCGTCGACGAACAGGTTGGGGTCGAAGGTGGGTTTGCTCACCAGGGCCAGCACCTCGCCCGATTCGGGGTCCAGGGCCACCAGCGCCCCCCGCCGCTCGCCAAACAGCTCTTCCACCATTTGTTGCAGCTTGATGTCCAGCGAAAGCACCACCGCGTTGCCCGGTGTCGCCGGCGCACTGGCCAGCCGGCGCACGGCCCGCCCGCCCGCAGAAGTTTCGATCTGCTCCACCCCGGTCTGGCCGTGCAATTGCGCTTCGTAGTTCTGTTCGATGCCCAGTTTGCCGATGTATTCGGTTCCGCGGTAGTTGGCCGCGTCGTCCGACTCTTCGATGCGCTCCTTCTCCGCCGGGTTGATGCGGCCGATGTAGCCGATCGCGTGACTGGCCACCGGCCCGAACGGGTAGTTGCGGAACAGCCGCGCCTTGATGTCCACACCGGGAAAGCGGTAACGCTGCGCGGCGAAACGGGCGACTTCGGTGTCGGTCAGCCGGGTGCGTATCGGCAGGGATTCGAAGCTCTTGGATTCGCTTTGCAGCTTGCGAAAGCGCCGCCGGTCCCGCGCCTGGATATCGATCACCTTGGCCAGCTCATCGATCGTCTGCTCCAGATTCATGGTGCGAGACGGCGTGATTTCCAGGGTGTAGGCAGAGTAGTTGGTGGCCAGCACCACGCCATTGCGATCCAGGATCAGTCCCCGGTTGGGCACGATGGGCACGACGGCCGTGCGGTTGCTTTCGGCCTGCTCGTCCAGATCGTCATGGCGCACGATCTGCAGATAGACCAGACGGGCGGCGACAAGACTGAAGGCCACAAGCACCATGGCGGTGAACACCAGCACCCGTAGCCGGAACCGCGAAATCTCGGCTTCGACGTTGCGTAGTTCGGTCATGGGCGCGCTCAGAGCGGACGGTTGTCGTCCGGATCGGGCGACCGGCGCTGGGGTGCCAGCAGCAAGATGCTGACCACCGGCCACAACAAGCCCTCCAGCAGGGGTGCGAACACGACGGCCCAGCCGGGGAAAAAGCCACCGGTGATCATCCGCACCAGCAACTCGATCAGGTGTGCGGCCGCAAACAGGGGCATCACCTGAATCGCCTGCGATGGCACCGGGAACCACAGCAGCCGGCGATGAATGGTGATGGCCAGGTAGCACAGCCCGGTATAGGCCAGCGCGTTCTGCCCGAGCAGGCTGGCCTGATGCACGTCCATGCACAGGCCGAAGAAGAACGCAGCACCCACGCCCACCCGAAGCGGCTGGTGGACCCCCCAGAACACCAGCACCACGGCCAGCAGGTCAGGGACCCAGGCCGGGCGACCGCCACCACCGATGTTGATCAGCATGTTGACCAGCAGAGCCACCAGCAGGCTGCTCCAGATGAATAGCGGGTTGGCCGGCAACAGCAGTTGCTGGCCGGGGCGCATGATCATGCTGCCGCCCTCATTTGCGTGCGCCCTTGCCCGCCGGTGTCGCGGGCACGTCCGGCAGCGGTGCCGGCGGCACCACGGGTTTGAGAACCAGCACATGCCGGCTGCCCGCCATCAGCGCGGTCGGGGCGCAGATGATGCGGGCAAAGGGAGAATCGGCACGGCGCTCGACTTTGACGATGGTGGCAACTGCCAGACCCGCCGGATATACGCCGTCGACCCCGCTGGTGGTCAACAGGTCGCCGGCCTGGACGTCGGCACTCGCCGGCGTGAAGCGCAATTCCAGCGAACCGCCGGCCGTTTGCGGATCTCCATAGGCGACGCCGCGCGCCCCGGTTCGGGTGTTCAGGATGGGGATGGCCTGGTCGCGGTCGGACAGCAGTGTCACCTCGCTGACCAGCGGGTAGACCCGTGTGACCTGACCGATGACGCCGCGTTCGTCGATGACCGGTGCACCGGCCGTGATGCCGTGTGTCATGCCGCGGTCGATGATCACCCGTCGCGCATGGGGGTCTGCCGCGTCGTACAGCACTTCGGCCGTCTGGCTGTCCAGACTGGCGGTCGGACGCAAGTCGAGTAACGCGCGCAGGCGCCGGTTTTCCAGGACCAGCTGCTCGACCTGTTGCGCCCGGCGTCCCTGTTCGACCAGCTGCCGCTGAACCCGGTCCTTGTCGGCGAGCGCGCCCTGCAGGCCGGAAAAATACTCGGCACCGTGTCGCGCGGCCTGGACCGGTTGGAGGATCAGCCATTGCAGCGGATAGATGACGACGGAGACGGCGGCCCGGACGGGCTGCGAGATGCGCAGCCGGGTATCGGCAACCATCAGAAAGACGGCCAGGGCGCTGAAAAAAACCAGGCGGGACAGGGCCGAAGGCCCCTGCTTGAAGAAGGGAGGCGGGGTCCGGTCCAGTGTTCCCAGTGGCATGGTTCAGGAATCCGGGGTGCGGCAGGGGGACCGGGCGGGGTGAGGCACCGCGCGGTCCGGATGCGGCATCACTCGCTGGTGAAGATGCTGCCCAGGCGCTCCATCCGCTCCAGTGCCAGGCCACAGCCGCGCACCACGCAGGTCAGGGGCTCTTCGGCCACCAGGACTGGCAGGCCGGTTTCTTCCGCCAGCAACCGGTCCAGGTCGCGCAGCAAGGCGCCACCACCGGTCAGCATCATGCCGCGTTCGGCGATGTCGGCGCCCAGCTCAGGCGGCGTGTGCTCCAGCGCGGTTTTGACGGCTGAGACGATGTGGTTGAGCGGGTCGGTCAGGGCTTCGAGGATTTCGTTGCTGGAAATCGTGAAACTGCGCGGCACACCTTCGGACAGGTTGCGGCCCTTCACTTCCATTTCCTTGACTTCGGAGCCAGGGAACGCCGAGCCGATGCTTTTCTTGATGGCCTCGGCCGTGGGCTCGCCGATCAGCATGCCGTAGTTGCGGCGGATGTAGTTGATGATGGCGTCGTCGAACCGGTCGCCGCCCACCCGCACGCTGCCCTTGTAGACCATGCCGCCCAGCGAGATCACCCCCACTTCGGTGGTGCCGCCGCCGATGTCCACGACCATGGAGCCGGAGGCTTCGGACACTGGCAGGCCGGCGCCAATGGCGGCCGCCATGGGTTCTTCGATCAGGTAGACCTCGGACGCCCCGGCACCCAGCGCCGATTCGCGGATGGCGCGCCGCTCCACCTGCGTGGAGCCGCAGGGCACACAGATGATGATGCGCGGGCTGGGCTTGAGCACGCCGCGCGGATGCACCATCTTGATGAACTGCTTGAGCATCTGTTCGGTCACGGTGAAGTCGGCGATGACGCCGTCCTTCATCGGGCGGATCGCCTCGATGTTGCCGGGCACCTTGCCCAGCATGGCCTTGGCTTCATGGCCGACGGCCTGAATGGTCTTTTTGCCCTGGGGGCCACCCTCCTGGCGGATGGCAACGACCGATGGCTCATCGAGGACAATGCCTTTGTCCCGTACGTAAATCAGGGTGTTGGCCGTTCCGAGGTCAATGGCCAGGTCGGTGGAGAAATACCGACGAAAAGCTTCAAACATGCAGCATCCTATCGGGCATGAGCGGCGCATCGGCCGGTTATCGCCCGCAACTTCTATTCTTGACGACGTCGTTTACCCAGCACACGGACAGCTTCCGAAGCCGGGACATAAACGCGTGATAATAACTGATCCCCTGTCGCTCCTTTGGGCTGTTTCCTCCAGAAACAGCGACTTTTCGCGTTCTTTCTTACCTGTCGCCACCATGTCCCTGACCCTCCAGGAAATCGATCGCATTGCCCATCTGGCCCGCCTTGAATTGAAGGCCGAAGAAAGTGAGCGCATGCTCACAAATATCAATGGTTTTTTTGGCATTGTGGAGGCGATGCGCGTCGTCAACACCGATGGCATCGAACCGCTGGCGCATCCGGTGGCTGCATTTCAAGAGGTTCAGCTGCGCTTGCGCGAAGATCAGGTGACCGAACCGGATCAGCGCGAAGCCAACCAGCGCAGCGCGCCCGCGGTGGAGCGGGGCCTGTTCCTGGTGCCCAAGGTCATCGAGTGAGGGCGCCGTCATGACGCAACTGCACGATCTGACCGTGGCGGAACTTGCGGAGCGCCTGCGCGCGCGCGAGGTGTCCGCCGAAGAAACCGCGCGCCACTTTCTGGCCCGTTCAAATGCCCACGCCGGGCTGGGCGCCTACCTGGCCATGGACGAGGGGGTGACCCTCGCGCAGGCCCGCGCGGCCGACGCCCGTCTGGCCGCGGGCACCGGCGGCGCGCTGGAGGGTGTGCCGATCGCCCACAAGGACATTTTTGTCACCAAAGACTTTCCCAGCACCGCCGGTTCGCGCATGCTGGCAGGTTACCAGTCACCTTTTGATAGCACTGTAGTACGCAATCTCGCTGGGAACGGCATGGTTTCGCTGGGGAAACTCAATTGCGACGAGTTCGCCATGGGTTCGGCCAACGAAAACTCGGCCTACGGTCCGGTGCGCAATCCCTGGGACCTGACCCGGGTGCCCGGTGGCTCCTCCGGTGGCAGCGCGGCGGCGGTGGCGGCGCGGCTCACGCCGGCCGCGACCGGCACCGACACCGGCGGCTCCATCCGGCAGCCGGCGGGATTCTGCGGCATCACCGGCATCAAACCGACCTACGGACGGGCATCCCGCTACGGCATGATCGCTTTCGCCTCCAGCCTGGACCAGGCCGGCCCGATGGCGCGAACGGCCGAAGACTGCGCCCTGCTGCTGTCGGCCATGTGCGGCCCGGATCCGGACCGCGATTCGACGTCGCTGGATCTCCCCGCCGAGGACTTCACCCGCACGCTGAATGACGGTCTGGACGGTCTGCGCATCGGGGTGCCTCGCGAGTTTTTCGGAGACGGTCTGGCTGCGGATGTGCGGGCGGCCATCGACAACGCACTGAGGCAATACGAACAGCTCGGGGCTCGGCTGGTCGAGATCTCGCTGCCCCGCACCGAGTTGTCCATTCCCGTCTACTACATCATCGCGCCGGCCGAGGCGAGTTCCAACCTGAGCCGTTTCGACGGCGTCAAGTTCGGCCACCGGGCCCGCGACTACACCGATCTGGCCGACATGTACCGCAAGACGCGCGCGGAAGGCTTCGGCGATGAGGTCAAGCGCCGCATCATGATCGGCACCTATGTGCTCAGCCATGGTTATTACGACGCGTATTACCTGCAGGCGCAGAAGATCCGCCGCATGATTGCCGACGATTTCCAGCAGGCCTTTGCGGTCTGCGATGTGATCGCCGGCCCGGTGGCGCCCACGGTCGCCTGGCACCTCGGCGACCACGGCAGCGATCCGCTGGCCGACTACCTGGCCGACATCTTCACGCTGCCGGCTTCCCTGGCCGGACTGCCTGGCATGTGTGTGCCGGCCGGCTTCGGCGAAGGGGGCATGCCGGTGGGCCTGCAGCTGATCGGCAACTATTTCCTGGAAGCGCGGCTGCTGAACGCCGCCCATCGCCTGCAACAGGCCACCGACTGGCACACCCGCAAGCCGGAGGGCTTCTGACATGAGCACACTCATTCACGGTTACGAGGTGGTGATCGGTTTCGAAACCCACGCCCAGCTGTCCACACAAAGCAAGATTTTCAGCCGGGCCGCCACCGCCTTCGGGGCCGAGCCCAACACCCAGGCCTGCGCGGTTGATCTGGCCCTGCCCGGCACGTTGCCGGTGATGAACCGGGGCGCGGTCGAGCGCGCGATCGAGTTCGGCCTCGCCATCGGCGCGCACGTGGCGCCACGCAGCATTTTTGCCCGCAAGAACTATTTCTATCCCGATCTGCCCAAGGGCTACCAGATCAGCCAGTTTGAAATCCCGGTGGTGCAAGGCGGTGCCATCGAGTTCTACCTGGGCGACGAGAAGAAGAGCGTGCGCCTGGTGCGTGCGCATCTGGAAGAAGACGCGGGCAAATCGCTGCATGAAGACTTCATCGGCCAGTCGGGGATTGACCTGAACCGCGCTGGCACGCCGCTGCTGGAAATCGTGACCGAGCCCGACATGCGCTCCAGTGCCGAGGCGGTGGCCTATGCGAAGGAGTTGCACAAGATCGTGACCTGGATCGGCATCTGTGACGGCAACATGCAGGAAGGCTCCTTCCGCTGCGACGCCAATGTCTCGGTACGCAAGCCTGGTGCGCCCCTGGGCACGCGGCGCGAAATCAAGAACCTGAACAGTTTCCGGTTCATGCAGCAGGCGATCGACTACGAGATCCGCTGGCAGATCGAACAGATCGAAGACGGTCACGCGATCCAGCAGGCCACGGTGCTGTTCAATCCCGACACCGGCGAGACGCGCGCCATGCGCACCAAGGAAGACTCGGCCGACTACCGCTATTTCCCGGACCCCGACCTGCCACCGCTGGTGATTGCGCCGGAATGGATCGCCCAGGTGCGGGAGCGCATGCCGGAGCTGCCCCGGGCGATGGCCGCGCGGTTTGTGGCCGACTACGGTCTGCCCGAGTACGACGCCAGCACCCTGACGCAGAGCAAGGCCATGGCCGGCTATTTCGAGGCCGCTGCCCGCGCCTGCGGCCAACCCAAACTCGCCAGCAACTGGATCATGGGCGAGGTGTCCCGGCGACTGAATGCCGGTGAAACGGGCATCGAGCAGGCGCCGGTGTCGGCGGCCCAGCTGGCCGCGCTGATCGGACGGATCGCAGACGGCACGGTGAGCAACAACGCGGCGCGGCAGGTGTTCGATGCCCTGTGGAATGGCGAAGGTGCGGATGTCGACGGCGTGATTGACGCCAAGGGTCTGCGGCAGATGAACGACAGCGGCGCGCTGGACCAGATCATCGACGAGGTCCTGGCCGCCAATGCCGACAACGTGGCCCAGTTCAAGGCCGGCAAGGAAAAAGCCTTCAACGCGCTGGTGGGTCAGGTCATGAAGGCCAGCAAGGGCAAGGCCAACCCGGCGCAGGTCAACGAGGCGTTGCGCAAGCGCCTGGTCTGACGCGCTGGCGCCGATCTATCGCATGGCGGCTGACGGCGTGGCGGTTTGCGCAGGGGCTGCCGCCAGCTGCCAGAGCTGACGCAGCTTGGCGAGCTCTTCGTCAAAGCGCCCGGCAATACGCCGTTTCTCTTGCTCCTGGTCGCTGATGAACCGCTGCTGCGCCTGCATGCTGTGGGTGTTCTCGTCCACCTGGCGCCGCAGCGTTGCTGGTGCCTTGGACGGATCCTTGATGTAAAACTCCATCTCGGTATCCAGTTTTTTGCGCTGGGTCGTCAATTCAACAATGCGCCGTTGCGCGGCCGCAATGACTTCGTCAACCTGGCGGAAGGCAGCGACGCGCTCCCGATCATGGGTCTCTTTGTTCGGATATCGGATCAGCAAGGCACGATCCCGGCGCTTTTCTTCGGCCACCCGGGCACGTTCCTCCGCCTCGCGCCGTGCCCGCTCCTCCTGCGCCGCCAACTCCTGAGCCGTCGGCGGTGGTGTAATGCGGCGGCGCACGGTTCCGCTGGGGTTCAGCTGCTGTTGCTCGCGGTCATTGCACTCGGCAATCGGACGATCGGAGGTCAGGCGCCGTCCTTTGCCGTCGATACAGGTGTATATGCCTTGCTCGACCTGGGCCAGGGCCGCGGCTGAAACCGACATTCCGAGTGCAAAGGCGCGCAAGTGCATAGGTCTCATGGCCAGCCAGCCTGTCATTCGACGCCGTAGCGTTCCCGGTAGGCCGCAACCCTCTCATAGTAGGTCGAAAGCACGCTGTTTTCCTGTTTCGAGAGATACTGCAATAAATCGGCCAGACGCGCAATGGCACAGACCTGAAGCCCCAGGCGGTCCTGGACATACTGAACAGCACTCCAGGGCACGTCGGCACCACCTTCCGTTGCCTTTTCCTGCCGGTCCAGCGCGATGGCCACGGCCTGGGGGGTGCCCCCCGCGGCCTGAATCAAGGCGATGGATTCCCTGGCTGCTGTTCCGGCCGACATCACGTCGTCGATGATCAGAACCCGCCCCCGGACCGGCGCGCCCACCAGCGATCCGCCTTCGCCGTGGTCCTTGGCCTCCTTGCGGTTGTAGGCGATCGGCACGTTGCGACCCATGCGGGAGAGTTCAACAGCCACCACCGCCGCCAGCGGTATGCCCTTGTAGGCTGGCCCGAAGATCATGTCGAACTCGATGCCGCTGGCCACGATGGCACGTGCATAGAATCGGGCCAGCTCGCCCAGCTTGGCGCCGTCATCAAACAGGCCGGCATTGAAAAAATAGGGACTGAGGCGGCCCGCCTTGGTTCTGAATTCACCAAACCGAAGCACCCCGGAATCGACGGCAAACTGCACAAAAGCCTGTGCAAGTTCTCCCGACCGCCCGTGTGGGTCTTCTAACGTCATGAGGAAGCCCTTGTTCAAATTGACCAGTCTGAACCTGAACGGTATCCGATCCGCGACTTCCAAAGGTCTGGAACAATGGATCGACGAGGTTCGCCCCGATTGTATGGGCGTGCAGGAGATCAAGGCGCAGGCGCCCGATGTCCAGGGCCGCTTCGAACAATTGGCCGGGTTGCGGGGCTATTTTCACTTTGCCGAGAAAAAGGGGTATTCCGGCGTCGGTGTTTACACCCGTCGTGAACCCACGGACGTGGTCTACGGTTTCGATCCGGATGAGTTTGATTCGGAGGGGCGATGTATCGAACTGCGCTTCGACACGCACGTGCGGCGGTTCTCCGTCTTCAGCATCTACTTTCCCAGTGGCTCGTCGGGCCCCGATCGGCAAGATGCCAAGTACCGCTTTCTCGACCGCATCTTCCCGTTCATTCAGCAACACCGCAACGCACGAGAACTGATCATCTGCAGCGACGTGAATATCGCCCACCAGGCGATCGACCTCAAAAACTGGAAGAGCAACCAGAAAAACAGCGGCTTTTTGCCCGATGAACGGGCCTGGATGGGGCGACTGCTGGACAGCGGGCTGGTCGATGTCTATCGGCATCTGGAGCCCGAGGCGACCGAGGCGTGCTACACGTGGTGGAGTAACCGTGGCCAGGCTTGGGCGAAGAACGTTGGCTGGCGCCTCGACTATCAGCTGGCCACCGCCTCAGTTGCGCAGCGCGCCCGGCGCGTGCACATCGAAAAAGCGCAGCGCTTTTCCGACCATGCCCCTTTGACCATCGAATACGACTGGGCCTTGTGATCGCCCGGACTCCGACCCCTTATCCGGGTGCTGGCCCCGGCTCGAATACCTGTGCCCAGAGCGCCTGAATTGCCTCACGCTGGGGTGCCGCCTGTTGCGGGTCGATCTGGGTGGGTGCCTCGTCCAGCCGGGCACGGTGCTGAAGTCGACGCAACTCGCGGTAGGCCTGGGCGGCTGCGAGACCCACACCGACCGGGAGCAAGCCAGCCATCTCTGCGCGGGCCAACAAGGCGATATTGCCCACGTTATCCGTCAAAGACGGGTGTTTTGCCCCGTGCAAGAGAACCAGGTATTGCACCGCGAATTCGGCGTCAACCATGGCACCGGGGCTGTGCTTGACATCAAAGCGGTCTGCGGCAACCGGATGGGCTGCGCGCACGCGCTCGCGCATCGACACCACCTCGGCCTTGAGCGCTGAGGCGTCGCGGGGGGCGGTGATGACACTGGCGCGAACCGCGTCGAACTGCACCCGCAGCGCGGCGTTGCCCATCACGAAGCGGGCTCGCGTCATGGCCTGGTGCTCCCAGGTCCAGGCGGCATTGCTGCCCCTTTGCTGCTGGTAGTCCGCGTAGGCGGTAAAGCTGGTGACCAGGAGCCCAGAGTTGCCGTTGGGGCGCAGGGCGGTATCGATCTCGAACAGGTCGCCTTCACCCGTCTTGACCGTCAACCAGTTGATCATTTTGCGGACAAAAGCCGCATAGACTTCGGAAGCGCGTTCGTGGTCGTCGTCGAACACGAAAACGATGTCCAGATCGCTGCCATAGCCCAACTCTTTGCCGCCGAGCTTGCCGTAGCCGATGATCCCGAACGAGGGGTGATCCCGGTGACGATTGCGCAGCCGGTCCCAGCACCAATCCGCTGTGACCTGCAAGACCGCGTCGGCCAGTGCGGAGAGGTCATCAGCGACCTGCTCGACGCTCAGCCGCCCCTCCACATCCCGGGCGAGAATTCGAAACACCTCGGCGTGATGGGCACGGCGCAGCAGATTCAGCAGGCTTTCATCGTCATCTTCGCCGGTGCGGCGCAGCGCGGTACGGCGCTGCTCCAGGTCCGAAAGGAACTCCACCGGAACAAAGCGCTCTGCCAGCAAGGCGTCGCTGGCCAGTTCGTCGATGACGCCTGGGTGTTTGAGCAGGTACCGGGCCGGCCAACGGGCCGCGCCCAGCATGTGGAGCAAGCGCTGGTGGACCGGGGGGCGTTCCAGCAGCAAAGCGAGATAACTCTCGCGGCGCATCAAGGGTTCGATCCAGTCCACCATACGTACAGCGGCGGTTTCGGGAACGGACTGCTCCTGTACCCACTGGGATGTCCGCAGAATCAGACGGATCAGTCGGGCACGCGCTTCATCGCGCAACACGTCAAAGCGCGGGTTCTGGCTCCACAAGCCTACCCGCTCGCGCAGCAAGGGCGAAAGCCGCTCCAGCAGGCTCTCCAGATCCGGAGGTGGTGCAGCGCGATTTTTGCCCTGACAGCCCTTGCATTCTTTCTCCCCCGCTCCGCCGAGCAGACGGTCAAACTCACAGGCAACCAACTCGCGATGGCTGTCGAGCTCCCCGAGAAACGCGCAACTGTCCGGAAACCCCATGGATCGGGCGATCCACAGAATATCGTCGTCCCTTGTTGGCAGCACATGGGTTTGCTGGTCGTCCAGGTACTGGATCCGGTGCTCGACGCGGCGAAGGAAGATATAGGCCCGTGCGAGCGCATCAGCCGTTTCCTGCGGCATCAGGCCTGCGCGCGCCACACGGTGCAGTGCATCCTGGGTCGGACGCGTGCGCAATTCGGGAAATTGTCCGCCACGGACGACCTGCAGCAGCTGGACGGTGAATTCGATCTCCCGAATCCCGCCCCGCGAAAGCTTTACATCGTTGGCCCGCTCCGGATGACCGGCACTCCGGCGGGCGGCATGGTCTCGAATCTGGCGGTGCAGCGTGCGCAGCGATTCGAAGACGTTGTAGTCCAGGTACCGACGAAAGACAAAGGGAAGCACAACGCCACCGAGACTGCGTGCCGATCCGCTGCGCAGGGCACTGTCAGGAGCAATGACACGGCTCTTGAGCCATGCAAACCGCTCCCATTCGCGACCTTGGACCAACAGATATTCTTCCAGCGCTCCCAGCGAAACGACACTGGGGCCGGAATTGCCGTTCGGACGAAGCGCAAGATCGACCCGAAAAACCTGACCGTGTTCGGTGACCTCGCCGACCAGCCCGTAGATGAGTTTGACAACCCGGGCGAAATACTCCTGGACGGAGATTCTTCCTCGGCCTTCCGGTGTGCCGGCAGTTTGCCCGTCTTCGTCGTAAACGTAGATCAGGTCGATGTCGCTGGAAACGTTCAGCTCGCGGGCGCCAAGCTTGCCCATCCCGATGACCCACAGATTGGCCCGTTGTCCGTCCGGGCGCAGCGGCGCACCATGACGGGTATCCAGCTCGGCGTAGGCCGCCTCGCAGGCCTGGTCCAGAGCAAACTCCGCCAGGTGGGTGACCGCACGCGTGATCAGGTCCAGTGGGGCCTGCTGCTCGCAATCGAGCACGATCAGGCGTTCCATGACCAACTGTCGAACGATGCGCAACGCTGCGCCGACCGGTAATCCCCTTTGCCGCAAGGTGTGAAACATCGCCGATATCGCAGCCTTGTCAGGCGGTCCCGCCGGCAACAGACTCAGGTCGGTTTCGTAACGGCGTCGGATTCTTTGCGCAAACCGCGAATGGGCGGCGGGGGCGAAGGACTGTGGGACATGATCGACCGGGCCGGAGGGGGTGCCGATGGTGAGCGCGGTCGATGTCAGTTCCACTTGCCCCGTCATAATTCCTTCCACACTCGCCTTTCCAATGCTTGAAACCGCACCTACCCCTGCGCGATGGCTGAAAGTGGTCACCGCGCTGGTGCGCGCCGCGACGTGGGCGCTGATTGCGACGGCGATGGTGCTGTCGTTGTTCTGGGGCGCCCTCCAAGGCTGGATTCTGCCAAGAATCGACAGTTATCGCCCGGCATTGGAGGTGATTGCCAGCGAGGTCCTGGGCATACCGGTTCAGATCGGCGCGCTGCGAGCCGGCTCAGGCGGGCTGGTTCCTTCGGTCGAAGTGGTGAACTTGCAGCTGCTCGATCCGCTCGGGCGCCCCGCATTGCAACTGCCCAGGATTCAGGTCGCCCTGTCGGTACAGTCGGTCCTGCGGCTCGGGTTTGACCAGTTGGTCCTGGACGGCCCCGAACTGGATGTCCGGCGGGACACTGAGGGACGCATCTTTCTTGCCGGCATCGATCTCTCCGGGGGAGGCGAAGATACGGGCCTCGCCGACTGGTTTCTGTCCCAGCGTGAAGTGGTTGTTCGTGGCGGACGCATCCGCTGGACCGATGAGTTGCGCGGGGCGGAACCGCTGGACCTCAGTGGTGTGGACCTGGTCATTCGCAATCGGGCTCGCCGGCATGAGTTGCGCCTGACGGCGTCACCCCCGGCCGGCTGGGGTGACCGGTTTACCCTGATCGGCCAGTTTCGTCGCCCGCTGTTGTCCCGGCAGGCCAGCAACCGGGCGGATTGGGATGGGCAAATCTTCGGCGAGTTCCCGAGGGCAGACATTTCACGCTTGCACCGGCATCTGACCCTGGATGTCCAGGTCCGACAGGGGTACGGCGCGGTCCGCTTCTGGGGGGATGTGGTTCAGGGACAGCTCACCGGCCTCGCCGCCGATCTGGCGCTGGCCCGTGCCACTGTGCAACTCGCGCCGGAACTGGATTCGCTGGCGCTGCAATCGGTCACCGGCCGGGTCGTCGGCCGGACCCTTGCGGGCGGGTTCGAGTTTCAGACCCGCAATCTGCAGTTCGAGACGTCGGATGGCCTGGTCTGGCCCGGCGGAAATGTGCATCTGGTCTATCAGGCCGGCGAGGGGAAAAAGCCCACATTGGGCGAGTTTCACGCCGACCGATTGGATCTGGCGGTCCTTGGTCAACTGGCCAGTCGGCTTCCGTTGGGAACGAGTACCCACGCCATGCTGGCAAAGCATCCCGCGTCGGGGGTACTGGAGAAGGTCGAGGCGCGTTGGCAGGGCCCCTGGGGTGCCTTGCAACGGTATGAGGTCCGTGTCAACGGCCGGGATCTGGAGCTGCGCGCCCGCGCGGCGGATTTTCGCGAAACCGGGGGCGTTCCTGCGCCG
Organism: Burkholderiaceae bacterium; assembly: GCA_016790575.1. Classification (GTDB taxonomy): domain Bacteria; phylum Pseudomonadota; class Gammaproteobacteria; order Burkholderiales; family Burkholderiaceae_C; genus JAEUOU01. The sequence goes on from JAEUOU010000031.1 coordinate 31,555, forward strand.
GGTTACCCCGGCTTTCGTGGGGCGCGGGTCGATCTGGTGTTGAACGAAGGGGGCGGGCAGATCCGATTCGATATTGCCAACGGGTGGGCCGAGTTTCCGGGCGTATTTGAAGAGCCTCGCCTCGCCTTCGACCGTCTTGACGTCCAGGCCAGCTGGAAGGTGCAGGGCGATGCGATCGTGGTCAACCAGGCCAGCGTCCGATTCGCGAACGCCGATGCGGAAGGTCAGGCCCGCGGCTCCTGGCGAACCAGCGATCCGGCGATTTCCTCCAGCCGATCCCGTTTTCCCGGAGTGCTGGACCTGCAGGGAACGATTGTCAGAGCCAAAGGCGCACGTGTGCATCGATATCTTCCGCTGGGTATCCCGGCGGACGTTCGGCATTACGTCCGTGATGCGGTTGTCCAGGGAATGGCGAGCGACGTGGCCGTGCGCATCCGTGGCGACCTGTGGGATTTGCCGTATGCCGACCCGCGTCAGGGGGAGTTCCGTTTCGCCGGCAAGGTTCGCGACACCCACTTCGCCTTTGTGCCCCGATCCATTCAGCCGCGGGATCAACTGCCGTGGCCACGTCTGACGGCTCTGGAGGGCGAGCTGGTGTTCGACCGACTGTCCATGGCGGTGCGGGGTGCCAGGGGCGCGATCGGTGGCGCGGACGGTTTGCGGCTGGTCCGTGCCGAAGCCCAGATCGCCGACCTTAGTCATGCCTCGACCGTGGTCGTAACCGCGGATGCCAGTGGCAGTGTGGATACCCTGCTGCGCACCCTGCGCAGCTCGCCCCTGTCAACAATGACTGGTGGGGTGCTTGACGATGCAACCGCGACAGGCGACGCCGACTACCGCCTTCGCCTGAGTCTTCCGCTGGCGGATCTGGACCGATCGCGCGTACAGGGCAGTGTCACGCTGCCCGGCAATGACGTGCAGATCAGCGCGGCAACGCCTCGCCTGGCGCGCCTGCGCGGACTGGTGACTTTCAGCGAATCCGGCTTCGCGCTGGTGGGGGCGCAAGCCCGCTTTCTGGGTGGGGAGGTTCGACTTGACGGAGGCACCCGACCGATTGTCGGCGGCGAGACCAGCGTCGTTATCCGCGCACAAGGCACGGCAACGGCCGAGGGTTTGCGACAGGCGGGCGGGGATCTGGCGTTTCTGTCGCGTCCGGCAGGGCTGCTGTCGGGCGGCACCTCCTACAGCGGTGTTCTCTCGCTCCGACGGGGGGTGCCTGAGCTGTCCATCAGCAGCAGTCTGCAGGGGCTGGCAATCAACCTGCCGGCGCCGCTGCAAAAACCTGCCGAGACCCAGCTGCCGCTCCGATTCGAGCGCCAGCTGGTCACCGAGAGCGTCCAACCCGGGGCGCGCGCCGGGACACTGCGCGACCAGATCGCACTGGACCTGGGCCGCGTGTTGCAGGTGCGTTATGTGCGCGACCTGTCGACGTCGCAGCCGCGTGTGCTCAGAGGGACGGTTCTTGTCGGCGCCGAATCCCCGGACCAGCCGGCCCTGCCCCCCGACGGGGTTTCCGCAACGATTCGGACGCCGGCTTTGCATGTCGACGCCTGGGAGCAGGCTGCGGCCGCCCTGACCGGCGAGGCGGCCAGCGGCCTCGACCGGAGTGAATGGCAGACCTACCTGCCGCAGCGGCTGTCGATCCGGACGGGAGAACTGGTGGTGGGCCATCGTCGACTGGACCGCGTGACCGTGGGCGCCAGCCGCGACGGCGCAACCTGGAAGGCCAATGTGGACTCTGCCCAGCTGGGCGGCTATCTGGAATACCGGCCGGCCGCAGGTGCGAACCCGGGTCGCGTCTTTGCGCGGCTGGCGCACCTGCGCCTGGAGTCCGGTACCGAGTTCGAGGTGGAGTCGCTGCTGGACCAACAGCCGCAGACGGTTCCCGGCCTGGACATCGTGGTGGACGAGCTTGAACTGCGAGGCATCAAAATGGGTCGGGTCGAGGTGGAAGCGGTCAACCGGAGCCTGGGTACAAGCCGCGAGTGGCTATTGAGCCGATTCTATATTTCCAACCCCGAGGCCCGCTTGCAGGCCTCCGGTCGGTGGGGCGTGCCGGCGGCCGCGCCAGTCGAGAGCTCGGCCCGGTCTGACCGAGCCCGCCGACGCACCGACATGCGTTTTACCCTGGACATTACCGATGGCGGCGCCCTTCTGGCACGCCTGGGCATGCGGGACGTGGTCCGCCGCGCCTCCGGACGGCTGGAAGGCACGGTGGCCTGGAACGGTTCGCCGCTTGCTGTGCACTACCCCACGCTGAGCGGGCAGATGGCTGTGGCCGTTCAGTCCGGGCAGTTTCTCAAGGCTGACCCGGGGGTTGCCAAACTGCTGGGCGTTCTGAGTCTGCAGGCCCTGCCGCGCCGCCTCACGCTGGACTTTCGCGATGTTTTCTCCGCCGGCTTTGCCTTCGACTTCATTCGTGGCGACGTCACCCTCGATTCCGGTATTGCCCGAACCAACAATATCCAGATGAAGGGCATCAATGCTGCCGTGCTTCTCGACGGAGAGGCCGACATCGCCCGGGAAACCCAGGATCTTCGGGTGCTGGTGGTTCCGGAAATCAACGCGGGTACCGCATCGCTGATCGCCACGGCCATCAATCCCGCCGTCGGGATCGGCTCGTTCCTGGCCCAACTGGTGCTGCGCCAGCCGCTGATCCGCGCCACGACCCAGGAGTTTCGTATCGATGGCACCTGGGCCGACCCTCGCGTCACCCGGGTCGTCGCAAACCCCTCCTCGACGCCAGCCAACCCGGAAGGAAAACCATGAAAGTTGCCGCCATTCAGATGGTCTCCAGCCCCCGTCTTGCCGACAACCTGGCCTGTGCGCGCCGTCTGCTCGACCAGGCCGCCGCGCAAGGGGCCGAACTGGCCGTATTGCCGGAGTATTTTTGCCTGATGGGCCACCGGGATGACGACAAGCTCGCGATCCGCGAACCGTACGGTGACGGGCCCATCCAGTCCTTTCTGGCCGAAGCCGCCCGCGAGCGAAGCCTGTGGATCGCCGGGGGCACACTTCCGCTGGAGGCATCCCCGGCACAGGATGGCCGGGTGCGCAACAGCCTGCTCGTCTATTCGCCAAATGGCGAGGTGGCCGCACGCTACGACAAGCTGCATCTGTTCCGGTTCGACAACGGGCGCGAGAGCTACGACGAAGCCCGTGTCCTGCAGCCGGGCGACCGGCCGACCCGTTTTGCCCTGCCGTCGCGGGACGGCTTCGTCTGGCAGATCGGACTAAGCGTCTGCTACGACCTGCGTTTCCCCGAGCTGTATCGCTGGTATGCCCGGGAAGGGGCCGATCTGCTGCTGGCCCCCAGTGCGTTTACCGATGTGACCGGACGCGCTCACTGGGAGCTGTTGCTGCGTACCCGCGCCGTCGAAAACCTGTGCTGGATGCTTGCGGCAGCGCAGGGCGGGCAGCACGAAAACGGTCGACGGACCTGGGGTCATTCGATGGCGGTTGATCCGTGGGGGCAGATCGTCGCCCAGCTCGACTCGGGCGAAGGTGTGGTCCTCGCCGACCTGGACCACAGCCGCCTGACCGAATGCCGCCAATCCCTTCCGGCCCTGGGGCATCGGCGACTGTGACGGGCGCTCTTGCGGCCCGATGGCCGGCATTGACCTGGAATCGCCGCTGGTCCCTCTGGGGTGCCCTGGTGGCGCTGGTGGGGGCGTTGCTGGCCACCCTGGTCTGGCTTGCCGGGCGCTACGAGATCAGCCAGTTCCAGAGCCGGCTTGATCGGGACGCGGCCGAGGCGGTCACCGACATCCGGACCGCCCTGACGCGCAATATTCAGGGCCTCCAGGCGCTGCAAACCGGGCCGGCGACACCGGTCCTGTGGAGCCTGGCCGCCGATGCGCTGTTGCGCCAGCACCGGGAACTGGTCCGTCTGGAATGGCGCGACGCCGATCTGACCGTCAGGGCGCATTCGGCATCACCGTACCGCAGCGACGTGTTTGACCGTCTCGGTCGGGCCAGTGCGTCCCAGGACGTGGCCCTGGCCTGCACTGCGGCGCGCAAGTTCAACGGACCCGCCTATTCCGCGAGCTACTTTGTCCCGATGTATGACGGACTCGGCCTGGAGGTCATGGAGCTGTGCATGCCGCTGGGCGCCGGCGGTGGGGTTTCGGGTTACCTGGTGGCCACTTATTCGTTGCACCACATCCTGACCGAACTGATCGGCAAACAAGTAACCCGCAGCCAGGAGGTTTCCCTCACCGAAGCGGACGGCACCCGTCTGGCGATGCACGGCGGCGCGCGGCGTGGCAGCCGGGTCTTCACGGCCAACCACCTGCTGGATTTGCCCGGCAACACGATGGTGCTGCGGGTGGACGGCTGGCGCACGGCGCCCGACCTGTTTCCCAATCTCCTGACCGCATTGGTCACCGCCCTGTCCATCGCCCTGGTCAGTGTCCTGACCTTGCTGGCGCGTGACACCCGCAGGCGCTTGCGTGCCGAACGCGAATTGGCCGAGGCGCTGGCCTTTCGCAAGGCCATGGAGGATTCGCTGGTGACCGGCCTGCGCGCGCGGGACCTTCAGGGGCGGATCACCTACGTCAATCCGGCCTTCTGTGACATGGTCGGTTTTGCGGCGGAGGAATTGCTCGGCCGCAGTGCTCCCATGCCGTACTGGCCCCCGGAGATGGCCGACGAGTACCGGCAGCGTCAGGCCATTCGCCTGGCGGGCAACGCGCCCCCGCGGGAGGGCTTCGAGTCCGTTTTCATGCGCAAGGACGGAACCCGTTTCCCGGTGCTCATCATCGAGGCGCCGCTGATCGACGTGCTGGGCAAACAGGCCGGGTGGATGAGTGCCTTTCTGGACATCAGCGAGCAGCGGCGGGTCGAGGAGCTGTCACGCGCGTCGCAGGAGCGCCTGCAGGCCAGCGCCCGCCTGGCCACGGTGGGCGAAATGGCATCCCTGCTCAGCCACGAACTCAACCAGCCGCTGGCGGCGATCGCCAGTTATGCCACCGGTTCGCTCAATCTGCTGTCAGATGCCCACGGTGTACCGACGGCCCAGGCCCTGTCCGACCTGCGCATGGCGGTCGAGCGGATTGCCGGTCAGGCCGATCGCGCGGGCAAAGTCATCAACAGCGTGCACGACTTTGTGCGTCGCCGCGACCAGAGCCGGGAGGCCGTTTCCGCACAGGCCCTGTTCGATGCCATCGGCCCGCTGGTGAGTTTGCAGGCCCGCAAGCTCGGGGTTCGGCTGGAACGGGAAATCGAAGCGGATCTGCCTCCGGTCTGGTGTGATCGCACCATGGTCGAGCAAGTGCTGCTGAACCTGGTGCGCAATGGCATGCAGGCGATGGAGGCGGTAGCGCCGCAAGAACGCCTGTTGCGCCTGGCCGTGCGCGCCGTGCCCTCGCGTGCGCAGTGTCGGAGCCTCATGTTTTCGGTGGTGGACCACGGCACGGGCATCCCGGACGAAGTCGCCCGCCAGTTGTTCACGCCGTTTTTCACCACCAAAGGCGAAGGCATGGGGTTGGGGCTGAGCCTGTGCCGCACCGTGGTCGAACAGCACGGCGGTCAGCTGGAGTATCAGCCCAACCGTCCGCGGGGAACCGAATTCCGGTTCTCGCTGGCGGTCCCGCCGCAGCAACTTGCGGCGGGTTCAGAGGTCGACGCGGCCAGCCGGTCCGGGTAAGCGCCATGGTGCGCAGGCGATGCGCGCACCTAGAATGCGTCGATGCAACCGCAGAGCGCCGATACAGTTTTTATCGTCGATGACGACGGGGGCGTGCGCGAGGCCATGGCCTGGTTGCTGCGTTCGCGGCGCATCTTCAGCGAAGCGTTCGAAAGCGCCGAGCGGTTCGAGCAGCACTTGTCCGACCCGATGCTCGGGCTGCGTCCCGACGGCCTTCCGCCGCAGGCCTGTTGCCTGCTGCTGGACGTCCGCATGCCCGGCATGAGTGGCCTGGCATTGTTCGACCGGCTGCTCGAACGGGGCCTGGTGGCGGTCATGCCCGTCATTTTCCTTACCGGTCACGCCGATGTGCCCACGGCGGTAGATGCCGTCAAGCGCGGCGCCTTCGACTTCTGCGAGAAGCCGTTTTCCGACAACCAGCTGGTTGACCGGATCGAGCAGGCGCTGGCCCAGTCACGCGCCGCCCGCGAGGACCGCTCCCTGCAGTCGCGGCTGCGCCAGCGCCTGGCCGACCTGACCGACCGGGAACGCGACGTCATGAACCTGGTGGTCGAGGGCCTGCCCAACAAGCTGATTGCCGACCGGCTGGATATCAGCGTGCGCACGGTCGAAGTGCACCGCTCGCGGGTGTTCGACAAGATGGAAGTTCGCTCGGCCGTCGAATTGGCCAATGTGCTACGTAAAGTGTAGCTGTAAACCACCAAATTGCGCTGGCTACTGAGGTTTTTTGTCTGAAACGGGCGCGGACGACGGTTTTGCGGTGTCTTCGTCGGGTCGGCGCAGCTCGCCGCCCTTGCGGCCGGAGAACATCGTCCACCAGACGATCAGCACCAGCAAGATTCCGGCTGCCAGCGCTTCAAGCAGAATCAGTCCCATGAAACGACTCCTGTGGCCTCTTGTGATGGCAGCGATTGTAGGAATGCTCGCTGCCTGCGCCAGCCCGCCCGCGCCAAATTCCCCGGCCGACGTCGGCCCACTTGCAGCCCCCCCGACGACACCTGTGCCCCCACATCCTGCGCCTCCGTCACCACCACCCGGGGCCGATGTCATCGAGCGGGCCGCCAGCGTCTGGAGCCCGGTTGACTGGGCCGAACTTCCCGGCTTCGACGCCGATGCGCTGGACGAAGCCTGGAACGCCTGGCTCAAAAGCTGCGAGCGGCCCGCGCTGCCCTGGCGCGGTCTGTGTGATGCGGTACGACGTCTGTCGCTGGGCAGCGACGATGAAAAGCGGGCCTGGATGCGCCAGACCCTGCAGCCGTACCGGATCACGCCGCGATCGGGTACTGCCCAGACTGCCGGCCTGCTGACCGCCTATTACGAACCCGTGCTGACCGCCAGCCGGCAACGCACGGCCGAATTCACCGTACCACTGTACGCGCCACCTGCCGGACGTCCGGCCGGGCAACCCTGGTTCACCCGCCAGGACATCGACACCTTGCCCCAGGCCCGCGCCGCGCTGCGGGGCCGCGAAATCGCCTGGCTGAACGATCCCGTGGACGCGCTGATCCTGCATATCCAGGGCTCCGGGCGCCTGCAGGTGCGCGAGGCGGATGGCCAGCTGCGCTCCGTGCGCCTGGCCTTCGCCGGCACCAATGATCAGCCCTACCGCAGCGTGGGCAAATGGCTGCTGGACCAGGGCCTGGTGCGCGATGCCAGCTGGCCCGGCATCAAGGCCTGGATTGCGCGCAACCCGCAGCGCCTGAACGAACTGCTGTGGAGCAACCCGCGGGTGGTGTTCTTCCGCGAGGAGCCCTTGCAAGGGCTTGACGCCGCGTTCGGCCCGCGCGGCGCGCAGGGTGTGCCACTGACGCCGGGCCGATCGATCGCCGTCGACCCGCTGAGCATTCCCTACGGCACCCCGGTCTGGCTGTCGTCGGCCGGGCCGCAGACGTCCTTGAATCGGTTGGTGCTGGCGCAGGACACCGGCAGCGCCATCGTCGGCGCGGTGCGGGCCGACTGGTTCGCCGGCTGGGGCCCCGAGGCGGGCGAACTGGCCGGACGCCTGAAGCAGCCGCTGGCGCTGTGGGCCCTCTGGCCCCGTGCAGAAGTTCGAAAACAATAGCGAAAAAGCACCTTTTTTCGCTGGGTATTGGCCGAAAAGATGCCAAACCCGATGAAAAGCGGCCCAGGCGGGCGTCCCGTCGGACCCGGTTTCATCGAAATGCCATGGAGGCGCCACACGGATGTCATGACCGGCTGTGACAGTGCGGGTTTTGTTTCCCACAACCCCACGGAGTTCACCATGGCCCATTCCATCCGAGACGATGACGGCGTCTCCAACCCCAGCCACAACCTCAATCTGGACCAGGTGGTCGAGCAGGCGATCGCCGCCCAACCCAGCCGCCGTCGCCTGCTGCTGGGCGGCCTCGGGGTTGCGACCTTGCCGTTCTTGACCGGCCTGGCCGGATGCGGCAGTGACGACGAACCGGCGCCCGCGGCGGCTGCCGCCGAAAAAATGCTGGGTTTCACAGCCGTTGGCATCTCGATGGCGGACGCGGTGGTGGTGCCGGCCGGGTATGTCGCCAGTGCTTTCCTGCCCTGGGGCGAACCCATCAGCCCCACCGCGCCGGCCTGGAAGGCCGATGCCAGCAACACCGCCGCCGACCAGGAGCAGCAGGTTGGTGACAACCACGACGGCATGTGGTTCTTCCCCTTCAATGCCGCCGGCAACGCCCTGGGCGACCGCAGCGACGAAGGCCTGCTGGTGATGAACCACGAGTACATCAATCCGGAGTACTTCTACGCCATCGAAGCCGCCACGCCGGCTGACGACTGGATGGCCCCGTTCACGCTGGAGAAAGCCCGCAAGGCGCAGGCCGCTCATGGCGTGGGCGTCTACCATGTCAAACGCCATGCCGACGGGGCCTGGCAGCATGTCAAAGCCTCGCCCTACAACCGACGCATCCATGGCAACACACCCATGAGCCTCCAGGGCCCGGCGGCCGGCCACGCACTGATGAAAACCGCCGCCGATCCGAGTGGCACCGAAGTGCTGGGTACGCTGAACAACTGCGCCAACGGCTGGACCCCCTGGGGCACCTACCTGACCTGCGAAGAGAACTGGAACGGCTACTTCGGCGCGCCCACCAGTGGCGCCACCATCGCCGCCGGCTTCCAGGACCAGAAGGCCGACATCATCGGCGGGCAATCGCGCTACGGCATCACCAAGGAGGGCTTTGGCTACCGCTGGCATACGGTCGACCCGCGCTTCGATGCCGACGTGAACCCCAACGAGCCGCACCGCTTCGGCTGGGTGGTCGAAATCGACCCCTTCGCGCCGGCCTCCAAACCGGTCAAACGCACGGCGCTGGGCCGCATCAAGCACGAGAACGCCGAGATGGTGATTGCGCCCAATGGCAAGGTCGTGGTCTACATGGGTGACGACGAGCGCAATGAATACATCTACAAATTTGTCTCCAGTGGGACCTTCGACAAGGCCAACCCCACCAGCGCCGCCAACCGCCGCCTGCTGGAGAGCGGCACCCTGTACGTCGCCCGCTTCGACGCCGGCGCCACCACCGGCGACGCCATGGGCACGGGTGTCTGGATTCCGCTGGTGCAAGGCAGCAACGGCCTCACGGCCGCCAACGGGTTTGCCAGCCAGGCCGATGTGCTGATCAAGTGCCGCCAGGCCGCCGACCGGGTGGGCGCCACGATGATGGACCGGCCCGAGTGGATCGCTGCCAATCCCAAGAAAGCCGGCGAGGTCTATATCACCCTGACCAACAACAGCCGTCGCGGTGGCAGCCCGGCCTCGTCCAACAACGCTGATGGCACCACCAGCGCCGGCGGCGCCCGCCCGCCGGTAGACGAAGCCAACCCGCGCAGCAACAACGTCTGGGGCCACATCCTGCGCTGGAACGAAGCCGGCGGCGACGGCACCGCGCTGACCTTCACCTGGGACATCTTCGTCATGGCCGGGCAACCCGGCATCACCGACGCCCGCAAGCCCTCGGCCAACATCAACGCCGGCAACCTGTTCAACAGCCCGGACGGGCTGGCGTTCGACAGCTTCGGCCGCCTGTGGATACAGACCGACGGCAGCTATGCCAACACCGGCGATTTCGCCAACATGGGCAACAACCAGATGCTGGCGGCCGACCCCGCGACCAAGGAAATCCGCCGTTTCCTGGTCGGCCCGTCGGGCTGCGAGATCACCGGCGTGACCTGGACGCCGGACCGCAAGACCATGTTCATCAACGTGCAGCACCCGGGCGAGATTGGCAGCCACCCCAACCGCCCCAAGAACGCCGACGGCAGCACCCTCACCGACAACCAGATCGCGCGCAACGCGACGGCCTTTTCGCAATGGCCCAACAAGGGCGAGCGCCCGCGTTCTGCCACGGTGGTGGTGCGACGCACCGACGGCGGCGTGATCGGCGGCTGACCCGGCCTGGCCCGCTGACCTGCTGAAAAAAAAGCCGCCCGGCCGGGCGGCTTTTTTTCGCTCCGTCCCGTTAAGGCGCTGACGCCGTGAAGGTTACCTGACCGGTATAGGCGCCGGCCAGTGGCGCGGGCACCGGGTTGAAGGAAAAGGTCCAGTTGGCGCTGCGCACTGTCACCAGATTGGAAAAGGCCGTCCCGATCACATTCACCGCCGGCCCGGTTCCGGCGTTCGGTATGGTCGGCGCCGGCAGATTGGCGTCGCTGGATGCGATGCTGACCCGGGACAGCGCAATCGAATTGACCCCGCTGACCAGCCCGGACGTCGCGGTGGCCCGAATGGTGACCGGCCCGGCGTTGCTGCGCACCTCCACCGGGAGCACGGTCGTGCCCGGCGTGGCAAAGCCCGGGGCGCCGCCGCTCCAGTTGACAGCGGTGTTGTTGGCGTTGATCGGCACCACGGCGCCCGCCGGAATCGTGGCGGGAGCGTAGCTGAAGGCGACGGTATCCACAAACATGCTTGGTGTGGGGAACGCGCCGGTGCCGACGCGGAAGAACAGAAATTTTCCGATGTTGACGGTGAAATCCAGCCGGGCCGTGACTGAAACCGCCTGGGTCGGGTTGCCGACCGGTGCGGTCACCGTCTGGGTGTCGGCGACTGCGCTGGAGTGCAGCCATACCAGGGTTGCCGCCACCACGCCGTGGACAGGCCGGCAACGGGCGGGTGTCCAGGTGATCACTGGAACTCGGCTTCGACCTTGAATCCACCCTTTTCCCATTCGAGGGTGCCTCGGGTCTTGAGTGGCAGGCGAAATTCCACCGGCGGTTTGCCTTCCTCGGGCTTGACCACCAGCGGCAGTGTGCGGGTCTGCCCGGCAAGCACCGGCGTTCCCTCCGGAATCATTTCGAATTTCTGGCCGCTGGCATCCTGCGCCTCCAGCGCGCCCTCCAGGCGGCCGTGCGCGTCCCCCTTGTTGACCACGGTGACCACCGGGGTGCGCTTGCCACGAATGTCCTTGACGCCCCATTGCACCATCTCCAGGCGGGGTTCGGCGCCTTCAACGCCGACGTAGACCGCCACCGCAATCCGACCGCTCACCGGCAGGCTCAGGCTGGCACCGCCGCTGTCGATCACCGCCTTGTGCGCCGGCTCGACCCCTTCTACCGCGAGCATGAAACGGCATTCCGAGCGTGCGGCATCCGGCGGGATTTCCACCTGGAAGCGGAAGTTGGTCTGGCTGCGCGCGGCGATTTTCACGGTCTTTCGTTCCAGCAACACCCAGGGCCGGCAACTGCCGGGCAGCAGCTCGTCGTGATAGCCGATCTGTCCTTCCGGTGAATAGGTCCAGTCGATGGTACGGACGGAAACCTCGGTCGGCTGGGAACCGACGTTGTGGATGGTCAGGGACTGGCCAATGCGCGCCTTCGCCTTGCCCGACAGCTCGAAGCGTGACGGCGACACGGCGATCTCAAACGGCGCGGCCCAGGCCGGCCCCGCCGACGCGGCGATCACGGTCAGGCCCAGGGCGAAGCGACGGAAGGGGGGCAGGAACATCACGGCAACACCTCGATCTGGAAATAGGATTCGAAACCGAAGGAAGTATCCCGCAGATCCAGCTTGCGAAGCTCCAGCCTGGCGGTGAGTTCCAGGGTGTCGATCATCCACGCATCGGCGACGATGCCAGACCACACCGGCACCCGCTCCCCTCCGCGCCCTTCGCCGTCGGCAAACAGGCGCCCGCCGCGCCAGCGCAGTTGCAAGCCGTCCGGCGCCATCAGCCCCCGCACGACAGCGGGAATGACCAGGTCGATGCGGGCGCGGCGGCCCTTGTAGGCGGCGGTGGCCAGCTTGTATTCGATACGGCCGAACGACAGCACGGCAAAACGGGCCTGTTCATCGTCGGCCAGGCTCAGGCCGCGCTCGCTGTGGACCTGCGGTGCCTGAATGGTCTGCCGCGGCGAGGCGCTGTCGTCCAGCCGCTGCGCGAAAGTCGCCCCACTGGTGGTCCCGAGGCACAGGGCCACGGCCGCCAGCCGCATCCGCCAGCGCATGGCGGCCAGCCCGGGCGTCACAGCGATGCCGCCGTGAACACCACACGGCCGGTGTAGTTGCCTGATGGATAGACGACCGTATTGGCGTAGCGAAAAGTCAGGGTGTTGATGCTGTCCATGACGCCTTCAAAAGCCGGGTTGACGTTGTTCGTATAGAGCGTCTGGGCGGCTGCGCCGGTAAAGGTGCCGCTGGGCACATCCCAGTTGGCGTAGGTGCCGCCTTCCTGCACCACCGAGTCCCAGCTGATGGTGGTGAACGGAATCACGGTGGTGCCACAACCGCTGCCGCCCACGCAGGTCAGCCCGGCGGATGAGTTGACCGTCAGCGACTGGGCCCGCGCCGGGTTGCCGGTGACCGGCTTGCGGACGGTGACCTGGACAAAAATGTCACCGGAGCCGGCCGTCACCGCCGTGCCGGAGCCGACGTTGGCGCCCGTCACATCGAAGACCACGTTGTCGATGACGCCGGTGGTGTTGGTGCCAATGCGCAGGGTGACCTGCCGTCGCGGGACCGCCACGTTGGCCCAGGTGAACACGGCGGCCACATCCGCGCTGACGCCCAGCAACAGGCTGGTTACGGCCAGCAGGCGCCAGGCCGGCGGATGCCTGCGCGACCGACCGTGGAGATCACCGGCCCGCCGCAGTTCCATAGGTGTCCCTGGTCAGACGCCGGTGGCCGTATAGGTCACCACATTGGTGTAAACGCCCGCCGCCCAGGTCCCAGGTGTTCCGCCCAGCACGTATTGCCAGGTCCCGGACAGCAGGGTGTTGGAGGTGAAACCGGCCGATGCGCAAGCGCCCAGGTTGGCACCCGGGTGGGCCAAAGTGCCGGTTACCGTGACGGTGAAGTTGGCGTTGGCGGGACCACCCGCCTGCGACCAGGCGCCCAAGGCGCAGTTGATCGTGCCTGTGGTGGCATTGGTCCAGGCAAACACGTTCAGCGCGGCCGGCGAGGCAGAAGCTGTCAGCGTGGGCGCGGCGCCGTTCCAGTTGACCGCCGTGTTGTTGCCGTTGACCGGCACCGTGGGTCCGGCGGGGATGCTGGCGCCCACGGTCCAGGATGCGGTGTCCACCACGGCGTTGGCCGATCCGATCCGCAGCAGAATCAGTTTGGGAACGGTCACGCTGAGGTTGACTCGGGCGGTGGCTGTCACCGTGCCAGCCCCCGCCGCCGCGTACCCGTAGGTGCTCTCGGCCAAGGCCGCCGGGACGGTGCCAAAGCAGGCAAGCAGCGCCAGCGTGCGGGCGACCGGCGAGGTGTTGAAGAGGCGACGTGACATGGTGGCAGTCCTTGGGTGGCAGGCGCTTCGATGTGAGGCAACTGCCGCCAGCCGACCGAGACGGCGTACCGCGCAAGGGGTGCGCGGCACGGTCGTCAGCCGGCCGGGTGCCCTGGCATTACAGCGTGGTAGCAGTGTAGGTGATGGTCATCGAATCCGAACCGGCTGCAATGGCAGCGCCGTTCACGGCCGAAATCGAATACACCCAGTCTGCCGAGCGAACAGCGTTGCGTGCAAAAGTCGTTGCCGTGGCGAGGTTTGCCGCCGCCGTGGTGGTGGACGCACCGCCCGGATGGTTCAGGCCGCCACCGCTGACCGTGGTGCTGGCCACATCAATCATGGCGTCCGTGACGCCCGTGGTACCGGCAAATGCGGTGGTGATGGCGCCGGTCAGGCTGCCCCCGTTCAGCGCATTGGTCCACGCGTAGGCCCGAACGGCGCCAGCCGTGGCGCCGGCAAAGCTCGGTGCCGTGCCATCCCAGTCGGCCACAGCGTTGTTGGTGGCCGCACCCGGGGTGATGGCACCGCCGGGAATGGCGCCGGCAATGCCGTTGTTCAGCGTTACCGCCTCGGCGCCGGCTGCGGATGCGCCAATACGCAAGAGGATGAGCTTGGGGGTGTTGACCGTGATGGTGACACGCGCCGTTGCGGTGCGGGCGCCAGCGCCACCGGCGGGGTCGTAACCATATTGGCTTTCAGCCTGGGCCAGACCGGAACAGAACAAGGTGGACACGGCCGCAACCGTTGCGAGGCGTCGAATGCTGGGTTTCATAAGAATCTCCGGACGTAAATTGCTGGCGGGGATTCGCCATGCCATGATTTTCCGGCTTTGTCATCTCCAATGCGAGTGAAAAAATGCCGGAATTACAAAGAGTTACTGCCTGTTGTCGATGTTTTTGATTGGGATCATGTTACCGCTGAGTACCAAAGAACTCATCGTTATTCGTTCAGGCGGACGACCGGGATGCGCACAGCGGCGCTGCCCCGCAGCGGCACCGTCGCCGCAGTCATCGGATTCGGTGGCGACCCCCAGGGCAGTGGAACGGTTTCCAGCGTCAGGGTCAGCTGATGCGGGCCGGTGGTGACCAGGGGAAACGCAAACCGTCCATCGCGATCGGTGGTGGTGCGGTAGCGCTTGTCCAGAATCACTTCGACCCCCGCGACCCCTGCCTCGCCGATCTGGCGATCGCCGTCCCGGTTGTGGTCGAAAAAGACCACGCCGTCAATGTCGCCGCTTCCGGAATACCCCGGATTGCGAACGCCGATGGGCCCGAAAGGGGCGCCTTGCGCCTGTTCCCAGCGCAGCCAGATCAGCGCCGACCGGTCATCGCTGCGCACCGGCAGGGGGTCGACGCCTCCCGCCGGGTTGGCACTGACACGGGCCTGATTCAACTGCACGGTAGCCCCTCCACGCAGGGTGGGCGACAGGCGACGCTCCGTACTGACGCTGCCCGACAAGCCCCGCGAAGTGCTCAGGTTGCCGCTGCGGGAGCTCAGGCGCATCTGCCCCTGAACGCTCCAGTCAGCGTCCAGCCAGGCTCGGAAGCTGACGCCTGCGGTGGGGTAGGTCTGCGTATCACCGGAGCTTCGGTCGCGGGCCCAGCCCAGAACAGTGGTGAACTCCGGGCGCAAGGTTTCGAAACGCCCGGTCACCCAGTCGTGTTCCCACTGAATCTCTTCGCCGGTCGCGGCCGGCGCGTTGGCCACCAGGGCCTGGTTGCGCTGCAGGATCAGTCCGAAGCGACTGCGTCCCCACTGGGGGCGATCGGCTTGCAGCCAGAGGTTCGCATGGGCGTTTCGCAGGCCTTGGCTGGACGGCTCCGAGTCGCCACTGGCCCGTGGCCGGTTCGACTGGCTGCCAAAGGAAAAGCCCAGGCTCGTTCGCCGATCGATTCGCCAGTTGGCGTGCGAGGACAGGCCGATCCGCCGTCCGCTGGGACGGCCCGGTGCGCCATCCGGATTGGTCAACTCGTAGTCCGCGCCCAGACCCCAGTTGACCGCGCCGCTCCGGCCGTCGACGCGCCAGAAAACCCCCCGATTGTCGGCACTGAGTGCGCGATCGCCGAACCACAGAGAGGGCTGGGCGCTGTACAACCCGGCCTCATGGCGCAGGCCGCCGTGCCGCAGCGCGCCTTCGAGGAACCATCCCCACGCCGAGTGACCACCCCGCGACAGGTTTCTTGCATTGCTGTGAATGGCCACCAGCCGAACGCGGTGCTCGCCGTTGGCGGCAGGTTCCTGGCCATGCCCGATCGCAAGGGCCAGGGACCGAGTCCGGTCATAAGTCGATTCAAAGGCTGCCCCAGAAGGATCATTGGGCGACCCGCTGCGATGGAAATCCATCAGCTGAAAACCGGCAAAAACGCGCGGGTTGAAGCGGTAGCTGGCGCCGACCCAGGCCAGGCGGGCGTCACCATCGGGCTCGAAGCCTGGAAACGGTCCGCCACTGAGGCCCCCGAGCCGGCCCTGTCCCAGTCGGATGTCCACCCCCGGGGTGTACAGACGCGCCCCGATGCCCCGCACCACGCTGCCGCCCAGTGAGGCGCGGGAACTGCGCGCCAGTGCGTCGGTGATCTCGGCGGTGAAATCGCCGGCCACGGAATCGGCGAACCATTGTTCGGTCAGAGGCAATCCCAGGTTGCGCAGCGTCAGACGTTGACCGCGCGGTGTACCAAACGAGGGAGTGTTGCCGACGACGGTATCGGCATCACCCTGTCGTTGCCGCCAGTCCGCTTCCATGATCCATTCGCCGTGGTTGAGCGTTTCGCGGCGATGCAGCAACCGAATCCCTAGTTCCTGCGCCGAGCGCAGTGCGACCGGTTCGTCGCGGGATTGGCCCAGATTGGTCCGGGCCTCGATCATGGTCGAGCGTTGGCCGTCGGGCGGAACACCAGGCGCTTCAGCGGTGGGATTGGCGGGGCTGTCAGCAACGGCGGACTCGATGAAGCGATCTTCATAGGCTTTGGGTTTGCCTTCGATCAGCTTGCGCAGGCGTTCCTGTTCGACCCCCAGGCGGTCCAGTGGCGTCACCTGTCCCCAGGCGGGCCAGGGGCTGCATGACAGAGCCAACGCCACCAGACCAAGCCACGGCTTCACACCTCGGGTGACGGTGGGCGGGGGCTCGGCCAGAGGCCTCGCGGGCGATGAAGCGATCGATCTCACACGAAGGGGATCTCAGAAATCGAGCTGAACGATCAGCTGGTCGGAGTAGGGCCCTACCGGCATATTCTGCGCGGGCGGAATGCGCCCATAAATCTGCTGGGTGAACTCCAGCCCAGTGAAGACCAGCCGCACGACCGCCGACGTGCCGGCCGTGCCGTCGCCCCAGGCGGTGGTCCGGGCGTTGTTGGTATAGAGCCCGTACGACAACCGATACGAACCCTGCTGCATCTGCCGGTTGCCGACCGTGCCGGCAAGGCCCGGCCCCATCTGGATTCTCATGATGCCGATTCCCAGGCCGGTGCAGCGGACGGTGATGCTGCTTTGGGCATCCAGTGGGTTGGCACTCAAGGGGTTGTAGGCGCCGAACAACACGGGCTGGACCGATCGTAAATTGCACGCCAGTTGGGCTTTTGCCCCAGTGGCGCCCAGCAGTCCTCCGACGGCCAATGCGGTCAAGGCGGCGAATCGCAGGGCAGGACGGACCAGACTCATGGTGTGCATGGTAGAGCACCCATCCGGACAAAAGCAGAACGGTCTGAAGCCGGCGCCGGGAATCGGACCGTGCAGCCCGAATGCTGCGCTCCGGGGCGTTCGACGCGGGCGGTGCCGGACGGGGCGGCTCCCTCGATCACGAAATCGCCGGCGGTCCCGGTCGCAACGCGGCGTCCATCGGGCAGGATCAGCACCGCATTGACGAAAGGTTTGCCTTCCGGGTCGAGGATGCGACCCATGGTCGCGCGGTAAACCTTCACTTCGAAGTTCGCGACGGCGGCCCCGCGCAGGGGGGCGCTCACCCGTTGCTCGACCGTGCCGACTTCATAGGACAAAGGAAGGGCGTCGGTATCGATGGATACCCGCTGCCGTGAATACGACGACAGGCCCGGGACCAGCAACCGACCCCGCTCGTCGGTTTGGCCAACCTCCCGTCCCTCGACCCGGACCGGGACCTGCGGCGCATCGGGTACCTGGACCAGCACCACGGCGTCGCGCACCGGCGGTGTCAGTCCCACGGTATCGTCAACGGCCACCACGGCACCCGAAACGCGCCAAGCGCCCTGCGTCCGCCCGGCTTCATGGCTGGCTTGCAGTTCCAGCTGCGCCAGCCGGGTATCGCGTGTGACCACGGCCGATTGGCGCGTGCGACCGTCGCCGGCCCAGCTGTGGGACAAGCGGTACCCGGTGCGGAACGCCGTCTGCGGCGTCCGGGTGACATCCGCAGAGCCGGACCATCGCCCGCCTTCCCGGCGCGCAATCGTTGTCAGGCTGTGCTCCGGGTCCAGGGAATAGCTGGCCATCAGGGAAACCGCCGTCTCGGTGATCGCGCCTGTCTGGCGCGACCATTCCAGCTGGGTGTTGAGATGGCTGCTCCAGCGGCGGCTGGCCGCGAGGCTCCAGCGCTGACTTCGCCCGGGCGCGGTGGTCAGCCGCTGGCTGTACCGCAATGCCCAGTCCACCCCGCCCAAGCGTCGGCCCAGCGAAAATTCGGTCTGCTCCAGCAGCCGTTCCTGGCCGGTGTCCACCGCACCGATTTCGGCAAAGCGTCGTTGGCGACGCACCGTGGCGGCCTGCATGCTCCATTGGGGCGTGCTCAGCCGGTAGCTCAAGGCCAGCGCCACGCCGCTGCCCTCGGGTGTGCGGGTGCCCGCCACCTGTCCGCTCCATTCACCCCACCGGCCGGTCGCGGTCATTTCGCCGCCCGCAGCCACATGGTCCGGCGCAGCCTGGGCTGCAGCACCGACCGTCAGCCAGGGTCGAAGGCCGACATTGAACTGCCCGGCCACCACCGTGTCGCCGTAGGCGGGCGCCGGACCGGTGCCGCCCACCCGCTGCTGCCCCATCGCCAGGGCGAAGGTGGACAGGCCCGGCTGCAGCAGCAACGGCGAACCGTACAGCGATTCGCCGCTGAGCCGGGTTTCCCGTCCGAAAGCGTCCCGGATGATGGCGACCACTTCGTTGCTCCCCGCTTGCGCCAGAATGCCGGTGAGCTCGAACGGGCCGGCAGGAATGGGGCGTTGCGAGACCACGGCGCCGTTGACCTGTATCTCCACGGTCGACGGTGTGGTGGCGAATCCGCGCAGTCCCATGGTGGGTGTCGTCACGATGCCGGGTTCGAAATCGTAGAAGCGGCGCACGCTCACACCGCCTAGGGAGAGGCCCGGCAACAAACTGGTTCCCGGCCACTGCGTGTCGCCAAGGACCCACTGGCGTTTCTGTTCCGGCTCATTGAGGCTGAGGCTGACCGGGCCGCGGTAGGACCGCCCCTGTCCGTCGCGGACCCACTGCGCCAGCAGGGAGTGGCCGCGGTAGCTGGCAGCCCATTCGGTCAACAGGGTCGGGGCGGTACCGCTGGCACCCACCAGCGAATAGTTCAGGTAGGCCGCAGAAACGGGCGCCGGTCTGTCCGATGGCGCCGCAGGCCGCTGCAACAGGTTGACCGCGTTGACCGTCATGGTCTCCTGGCGCAAATCGACCACCAGACTCAGTTCGGCCTCGTTGAACCGGTACTCCAGCAGGTCAGCCAATTCCTGCAGGCGAACATGGGCCTGGTCACGGATCATTCGAATCCGTTCGCGGGGAACCTTGCCTTCCAGCATGCCGCCGTTCACCAGATCTTCGACCTTCAGCCACAGCGCGTTGTCGCCTATCCAGGCGGTCACCGGATCGCGCGGGCTTCCGTTGGTCACCAGCGGCAGAACCAGCCGCTGCAGGCCCGTCGGTGCCGATGGGGCCCGATTCGCGGCAGATGAGGACAGCGCTGGCCGCTCCGGCGGGGTTTGCGCCCATGCTGGTTTCAGACTGCTCACCAGCAGCAGGCCAAGCACCCACCCGCCGCCCCTTCGCCTGTGTTCGCGCAAGGTGCTAGCGGCAAACCTCGCGGGCATCCAGGGCCTGTTGGGCAAGCTGTTGCCCATCGCGATCAAAGGCGCGCAACTCGAAGCGGTTGACCCCGGACGTACACCACGCGGCCGTGCCGGTGATGGCGTACGTTCGCTGGCTGCCCGGTAGCAGGTACCAGCCCTCCTTGCGCCCTTCGGCCAGGACCTGCTGCTCACGCAGCGCGGTGAGGGAAACGGCGGTCACGAGGGCGTGGACGTTGCCGGTGTTGGCTACCAGGATGCGGGCCTGGTTGCCGTCCACGGCCGGTGGGCCCAGCTTCAGCTCACGGTGAACCTGGCGCGGCGCCATGAAGACCGGAACCGACAGCTGCGACAACACGTTGATGGTGGTGCCTTGTTGGGCTGTGGGGTTGGGGTCGGGCAGTTCTTCCAGCACGATACGCCAGGTGCGCTCCACATCGGCGGGTGCCAGGTCAGTGCCGGCACGCACGTTTTGGGTGCCTTTGGGCGGGATGGTGAAGCTGGCCGGAAAAACCAGCAGACTGTCGTCGGGCACCAGATCCACTCCGCCGCCCTCATTGACG
Organism: Burkholderiaceae bacterium; assembly: GCA_016790575.1. Classification (GTDB taxonomy): domain Bacteria; phylum Pseudomonadota; class Gammaproteobacteria; order Burkholderiales; family Burkholderiaceae_C; genus JAEUOU01. Next base: position 51,500 of record JAEUOU010000031.1, read on the forward strand.
GTCCAGCCGGCCGCCCGAACCATGAAGCGGGCGGGTGTCGAGCCCAGATTCGTCACCGACAGCAATTGGGACCGTGCCGAACTGGCCAGATCAAGCCGAACCGGTGTGATGGAAAACTCGCCGGCATGGGTGATGCCGGCGCTGGCGAAGGTCAGCGCGACCAAGGCGGCAATCAGGGAGCGTTGCATGGCTGCAGTGTAGCGGCGCGGGGCGAACTGAACCACGGGGGAGAACCAAGAAAAATGGCCCGCGAGCGGGCCATTCGGGGGCTCAGCGGACCGTGCCGTGTCAGAACGACACCGTGGCGACCACCACATCGGTGTAGCTGCCCGTCGCGGCACTCTGGCCGGCCGGGATCTCGCCGCAGACGTTGTAGGTCCGTGCGGCAAGGCTGGTCGCAGCGGTCAAGGCCAGAGCGCTCCCGGCGACCGTGCCATCACCCCAGGAGGTGGTGTAGGCGCAGCCTGCGCCGGGGGTATTGGCGCTGGGCTGGTTGAGGCTGTAGTTCAGGCGCTCGGTGCCATTGGCCATACGCCGCTGGTTCCCCAACACGTTGTTGCCGGCGCCGAGAGACACTGTCGGGACGGAGCCTACGCTACAGGTCACGTCCATGGTGGTGTTGCTCTGCAATGCCGAACCCGACAGCGGGTTGTAGTTGCCGAAGGCCAGGGGGTTGGTGGCGATGGTGCAGGCGGCCTGCACGGTCGCGCTGACGTTGATGTTGCCGGTGGTTTGGGCGAAAGCGCCGGCGGCGGCGAAGGTCAGGCCGAGCGCGAGGAGGGACTTCTTGAAAAACATGGGAACTCCGTTCGAGATGAGTAGGAAGAAATGGGGGGCGATCAATCAGAGGGTGACGGTGACCACAACGGTGTCGACATAACTGCCGATCGCCGACGACTGCCCGGCGGGAATACGACCGCATACGTTGTAGCTGCGGGCGGTGGGCCCCGGCGCCGCGCCGATGGCGAGCACCGCTCCGGCGGTGGTGCCGTTGCCCCAGCCGGCGGTGTAGGCGCAGGCGTCACCCGGCGCCGTGCCGGACGGCTGGAAGATGGAGTAGTTGAGGTAGTTGGCCGTCGCGCCGACGCGCATGCGGCGCTGCGCCCCCGCGCCGGCTCCGGTCACGTTCTGGCCTGGTCCCATGGCCAAGGTTGCGCCCGCGCCGGTGGTGCAGGTGACCGCGACGGTGGTGGCAACGTCCAGCGGGGAACCGGCCAAGGGGTCGTAGACGCTGAAAGCCAGCGGATTGGCGACGAGGCTGCAGGAACCGGCGATGGTGGCCGAAACCGCCATGTTGGCGGTTTGTGCCGAGGCAGAAGCAGCCGCGAAGCCGATCGCCAGTGCGAGACTGATTTTTGAAATTTTCATGCTGTTTGACTCCTGGTCGGCCACGTCAACGGGAAACTCCAGCCCTTTGGCCGTGGAGAAATTGTAGGAAGCGCGCTTGCAGTTGATGGGTTTCGTTACGAGCCGTTACGCGAATGTCAATCCAGTTTGTGTTATTGCGGCATTAGTTCTCGGTTTTTGTGTGGTTTTCCGGTAATTCGGTTCGGTGGTGGGGGACTCTTTGTTGTAAATACCACATGAAATCAATGGGTTATGTAAATACTTAGGTATTCATTTATGGGGTGGGACGCCGTCGAACGACGGCGCCGATGAGCGAGCGACGCGGTCGCAGCGCTCAGGCCTCGCCGACCCGCTGCAAGGCCCGCACCAGCGCTGCGCGGCGTTCATCCACCAGCAGGCGAACCTGGGCGCGGCTTTCGCCGAAGAATGAACGCTCCTCCAACCGCGCATGGTCCAGGGCACTCAGTCCATGCGCGGCCTGTTGCACGGTCAGCGGGCCGGTCGGATCGAAAGTGGCAATCAGTGCTTCAATTTCGACGCCCCGCAATTCGGGGAAAAAAAGCCCGGCAACCCGCCGGCGCACACTGCGTTTGCGCTGCCGCAACAGGGGGTCGTTGGTGACGTTGCCCGGGTGGCGGTGGTAGTCGAGCAACGGCTCGCCCAGGTTGTGAAAGCGCGCTCCGGCCGCCATGGCCTGGACGTAAAAATCATTGTCGGCATCGGTTCGCATGGCGGCGGTGTAGCGGATGCCGCACGATCGCACGAAGGCGCTGCGCATTACCACCGTCGGATGGATCATCGCGCCGTCAACATGCAGCAGCATCGCCTTGATCTGCCCGTCATCGCGGGGCCAGCGCATCGGCTCGCGCAAAGGGCCGGTAACCCGAGTCGCATCAGCCGCCAGCAGATCCACTTCGGCGTTTGTCTCCAGGAATTGCAGTTGCCGCTCCAGGCGGTGCGGCAGACTGATGTCGTCCGAATCCATGACGGCCAGGAAGGGCGCGCGCGCGAGTTGCATGCCGATGTCTCGGGCCGCTGCGTTGCCCAGGTTGGCGGGCAGCCGCACCACGGTCATGCGGCGGTCACGGAACTGCTCTGCAATCGAGGCGCTGCCGTCGCGGGAGGCGTCATCGATGACGATCAGTTCCAAGTCGGTCAGGCTCTGCTGCAGGATGGATTCGACAGCCGCACCGACGCGGTCGGCGCGGTCGTAGGCCGGCATGACCACCGAGACCAGGGGGGTGCGTTCGTGGCGCATGATCACGACAATACCGCAAAGCGGGCGCCGGTGAGCTGCCGGGGAAGGAGTCCCGCCGGCTGCGGCGATCGACCCCCGCCAGGCGAAGCCTCCGCTACCATCACCGCACTCGCACCGCACCCCATGCCCGAAGCTTCTTCGCCACCCATCATCGAGCGCCAGCGCCTGACCGCCGACGCCCCGGACCGGGTGGCGGTGACCGGCCATTGGACTGCCGCTGCCGTGTCCGCAAGCGGGCAATGGGACAGTCTGGCCGGTGCGCTGGACCAGGTCGGGCCGTCGCTGGATGCCCACTGGGACCTTGGCGCGCTGCGCCGCCTGGACCACCTGGGGGCCCAGATACTCTGGAACCATTGGGGTCGCCAATGGCCCGGTCAACTGGTGGTGTCGGTCGAGCACCGGGCGGTGCTGGAGCGTGTGGCCCGCCTGAGTGTTCCACCGCCCGTTCCGCGTCGGCGTTCGATCTGGGAGCGTTTCCTGGGGTTGGGCAATTTCCTGCTCGTACTGGTCGACCACCTGCGCGACGCCGTGGCACTGATAGGTCAACTGGTGCTGGACATCGCGCGCCTGGCCCGTGCTCCGCGGCAGGGGCCGTGGCGCGACATCTCCGGTCATGTGTATCACATCGGTGCGACGGCATTGCCGATTACCGCCATGGTCGGTTTTCTGATCGGCGTGGTGCTGGCGTACCTGACGTCGCAGCAGTTGCGGCAATTCGGGGCAGAGATTTACATCGTCAACATCCTTGGCCTGTCCCTGGTGCGGGAGTTGGGCCCGGTGTTGGCGGCGGTACTGATCGCCGGACGCTCGGGCTCGGCGATCACCGCGCAGATCGGCGTGATGCGGGTGACGGAAGAATTGGACGCGATGAAAGTCATGGGGATATCCCAGGGATTCCGGCTGGTTCTGCCCAGGGCCATTGCGCTGGCGCTGGCCATGCCCCTGCTGACCCTCTGGACCACCCTGGCCGCGCTGATCGGCGGCATGCTGGCGGCCGACCTGGCGCTGGGCATCACGCCGGCGTACTTCGTCAACAACCTGCCGCGGGCCGTGCAGGTCAGCAACCTCTGGCTGGCGATGGGCAAGTCGGCGGTTTTCGGAATCATGATTGCGCTGGTCGGTTGTCACTACGGTTTGCGGGTCAAACCCAACACCGAGAGTCTGGGCCAGGGAACCACCGCATCGGTGGTGACCTCGATTACGGTGGTGATCCTGATCGATGCGCTGTTTGCCGTGCTGTTCAAGAACATCGGAATCTGAGCATGACTTCCACCGTTCCCGCCGTGCCCGCCGCCGACCCGGTGATCGACATCCGCGGCCTGTGGACCGTGTTCCATCAGGCCGGGGTCGACATCGTGGTGCACAAGGACCTGCAGTTGCAGGTGGCGTCCGGAGAGATGCTCTCGCTGGTCGGCGGCTCGGGGACCGGAAAGACCGTGCTCCTGCGTCAGATTCTGGGTCTTGCCCGCCCGGCGCGCGGGACCGTGACGGTGCTCGGCGAAAGCGCCGAACAGATGGGGCGGCAAGGGGCATCCAGTCGCGTCGGCATGCTGTTCCAGCACGGCGCACTCTATTCGGCCTTCACGGTGCTGGAGAACATCGCTTTCGCGCTGCGCGAGCTCAAATGCCTGCCCGATGAACTGATTCGCGACGCCGCCCTGCTCAAGCTGCAGATGGTGGGACTGGATGTCAAACACGCCCACAAGATGCCGTCCGAGCTGTCGGGGGGCATGATCAAGCGGGTTGCCCTGGCGCGGGCGCTGATCATGGACCCGCCGCTCCTGCTGCTGGATGAGCCGACGGCCGGACTGGACCCGGACAGCTCCGACGAGTTCTGCGCGCTGCTGCGATCCTTGCACCGCGAGCTGGGCCTGACGGTGGTGATGGTGACCCATGATCTGGACACCTTGTTCGAATTGAGCACGCGGGTGGCGGTGTTGGCCGACCAGCGTGTGATTGTCAACGCGCCGCCGCGGGAGGTGGTAGCGTTTGCCCATCCGTTCATTCACCATTTTTTCCTGGGTGAGCGGGGGCAGCGCGCGATGGAGCTGTTGCGCGAATACCCGTTTGTGGTCTAGGAGGTACGACTCGATGGAAAACAAAGCCCACGCTCTGGCCGCCGGCACCTTTGTGCTGCTGGTGGCCGCCTTGCTGCTGGCCATGGCCTGGTGGCTGACGCGCGATGGCTCGATCCGGTCGGAATACGAGATCAGCTCCCCGGAGGCGGTCAGCGGCCTGAATGTGCAGGCGGGTGTTCGTCTCAAAGGTGTGCTGGTCGGCAAGGTGCAAAGCATCGGCTTTGACCCGCAGATCCCCGGTAACGTGCTGATGCGAATCGCGATCGACACCAAAGCGCCAATCACCCGCTCGACCGTGGCGACCCTCGGCTATCAGGGCCTGACCGGAATTGCCCACGTTCAGCTCGATGACGATGGCACCTCACGCGAGCCGCTGGTCGCGGCGGATGGCGGCGTACCCCGGATTCCGGTCCGCCCCGGTCTGATCGGGCGCCTGACGGAGCAAGGCGGTCGCACCCTGGGGCAGCTCGAAGAGGCCGCCAGGCGTTTCAACCAGCTGCTGGCCGCCGACAACCAGGCCGCGCTGCTCGGCGCGGTCGGCCGCATGGGTGAATCCGCCGCCAGTGTGGGCAAGCTGTCCCGCGATATCGGCACGCTGCTGGACCAGCAACTGGGGCCGGTGCGAACGCCCATTCCGCAATTGGTGCAGGACACCCGTGGCGCCATGCAGGCGCTGCAGGCCACGGCGTCGGATACGCGGCTGGCTGTCAACGATCTGCGCCAGACACTCAAACGCCTGGACGACAGTGGCCTGGTCGAGCGCCTGGGCCACGGCGCCGATGCGCTGGCCCAGGGCGCCGCGACGCTCAATGAGCAGAGCTTGCCGCGTCTGAACGCCGTGGGTGACGAGTTGGCGCGGACCAGCCGTCAGGTGGGCCGGGCGGCGCAGATCGTCGGGGACAACCCCCAGTCCCTGCTGTTCGGTACCGGCCCGACACCCCCAGGCCCGGGCGAGGCCGGCTTTGTGGCGCCGGTGCCGGTGGCCCGTTGAAAGACATTCCCATGAAAACACCCCTTCTTTCGTTCCGGTTTTTTCCGCTGGCGCTGGCGCTGCTCGGGGGCTGCGCCGCGCTGCCGGACAAGCCCTTGCCGGTGGCGGTGTACGACTTCGGACCGGTGTCTGCGGCCGCTGCGCCACCGGCGCCCACGGTGGCCGGTTTGCCTGTGGTACTTGCCGAGGCCGATGCGCTGGCCGCGCTGGATGCCGTGCCGGTGCTCTACCGCCTGGCCTACGCAGACGTGCATGAACTGCGGCCGTATGCCCAGGCCCGCTGGAGCATGCCGCCCGCGCATCTGGTACGTCAGCGCCTGCGCACGCGGCTCGAACAGGATCGACCTGTGTTCGAAGCCGGCCAGGCGCCGGTGGCGCAGCTCAAGCTGGAGCTGGAGGAGTTCAGCCAGGTATTTGACGCACCCGACCGCTCGCGCGCACTGGTGCGCCTGCGGGCGACACTCATCCCGCCCGCTGCGGCAGGCGGTCGCGGGGCGGAGCGGCGCCTGCCGGTGCACCAGGTGTTCAGCGCCGAGCGCCCGGCACCCAGCGCCGACGCCGGCGGTGGCGTGCGCGCACTGACCGCCGCCAGTGACGCGGCCGTGGACGCCCTCGCTCAGTGGCTGGGCCGCCAGAACCTGCGCTGAGCCGGCGATGCAGGCGCCGACGAACCTGGAGAACTGGCTGACCCGCGAGGGTCTGGAGCGGGTCGAGTCGCCGGCGCCGCTGTCGGTTCGCAGCGCACCGTGGCTGCAGCAGTCGCAGTTGCTGGACTTCTTTACCCTGGAAGAGCTCGATACCCTGGCCCAGGCCGTCTGGTTCGTTCGGGCACAGCCCGGGCGTGTCCTGGTGCGTGAGGGCGAGCGCGGCGACTGGATGCTGCTGGTTCTTGACGGTACCGTCGATGTCACCAAACGCCCCGTGACGCGCAAAGGCGTGGCGCCGGCCGCTGATGCCCCGCCCGAACGGCTGGCCGTGTTGTGTCCCGGCGCGGCGGTGGGCGAGATGTCCATGCTCGATGGGGAGCCCCGTTTCGCCACCTGCACCGCCATCGAGCCGGTCGAAGCGGCCATCCTGACCCGTGCTGCCATTGCCGGGTTGATTCGCGATCACCCGACCGTGGGCGCCAAACTGCTGGTCAAGCTGACACAGCTGTTGGCCCAGCGGCTGCGCAACACCACACATCAAATGATGCGGTTCATCGAAAACAATAGCAAAGAATGACCATTTTGCGATGGGTATGGCCAAAAATCGTCAATAAATCCGTCGGTTGGCCGTCCCCGGGCCAATCCGTCAGCGCGACAGGGCCGGAAACAGCTTGTGCAGGCCGTCGCTCATCACCTCCACCGCCAGCGCGGCCAGGATCAGGCCCATCAGCCGGGTCATGACGTTGATGCCGGTCTTGCCCAGCACCCGGGCGATCGGTCCCGCGAGTGAAAAGCACAGGGCCGTCGCCAGGCCAATCACCGCGCCGTACCCCACCAGCGTCGCCAATTGCCAGAATGACTTGGCTTTGTCCGCATAAATGACCACGGTGGACATGGTGGCGGGGCCGGTCAGCAACGGGATGGTCAGTGGCACCACCGCAATGCTGGCGCCCATGGCGGCTTTTTCGGCCCCGTCCTCCAGCTCGTGGGTGCTGGGCTTGGCCTCGGCGGGCTGGGCATTGAGCATGTTCATCGCGCTGATCAGGAGCAGCATGCCGCCGCCCACCTGGAAACTGGCCAGTGAAATGCTGAAAAACTCCAGAATCTGCAGCCCCAGCAGCGCACTGGTGGCGATCACCGCAAACGCGCTGAAGGACGAAATCCAGATCGTGCGACGGCGCTGCTCACGCGGGAAACCCTGCGTGTAGTGGATGAAAAACGGCACGATGGCCAGCGGGTTGACGATGGCCAGCAGGGTGATCAGCGGTTTGAAGTCCATGGCGGCGATTGTGCGCCCCGCGGCCGTGCCGTCCTTCAGGCCGCGCCCGCGGCGGCGGCGGCATGCCGGCGCCGGAACATGCCCCAGCCCTCCATGTGCAGCACCTGATCGCCGCGCTGGTTGAACATCTCCCAGACGGTGCGCACCAGGCCCACATCAGGCCGGCTGGCCATCGGGCGGCGGTCGATCACCCGGTGCTGCAGGCGCAGCGTGTCGCCCGGAAACACCGGCTTGAGCCATTTGATCGATTCCAGCCCCGGCGAGCCCAGGCTGGCCGACTCGCGCAGGAAGTTGTCCACCATGAGGCGCATGGCCATGGCGCAGGTGTGCCAGCCGCTGGCGCACAGGCCGCCGAACACCGAGGCCTTCGCCGCCTCGTCGTCCAGGTGGAAGGGCTGCGGGTCGAACTGGCGGGCGAAGTCGAGGATGGCCTCGCGCGTGGGCGTGACGGTGCCCAGGTCGATCACGGCGCCGACGGTCATGTCTTCCCAGTAGTGGCGGATGGTGGGTGGGTTCATGGGTTTCGCGTTTTCAGCGTCCGCCGGAGACGTCCAGCAGGCTCATGGTGGTGTAACTGGCGGCCGGCGACAGCAGCCAGACAATGGCTTCGGCCACTTCCGCGGCCGTGCCGCCGCGCTGCATCGGCACCAGGTGCTGCAGGTCGCGCACCCGGTCGGGCAGGCCGCCGCTGGCATGGATGTCGGTTTCGATCAGGCCGGGCCGCACCGCGTTGACGCGGATGCCCTCGGCCGCCACTTCCTTGGCCAGTCCGATGGTGAAGGCGTCGATCGCGCCCTTGGCGGCGGCGTAGTCCACATACTGCCCGGGCGAGCCCAGCCGCGAGGCGGCGCTCGAAACATTGACGATGGCGCCGCCCGCGCCGCCGTGGCGGGGGCTCATGCGCCGCACCGCTTCGCGCGCGCACAGCAGGCTGCCCAGCACGTTGATGTCGAACATGCGGCGCCAGCGGTCCATGTCCATTTCGTCCAGCCGGGCGCTGAAGTCCACCACGCCGGCGTTGTTGACCAGGCCGGTCAGCCGCCCGAATTTTGCGTCGATGCGCTCGAACATGCGCAGCACCTGCGCCTCGTCCGCCACGTCGGCCTGCACGGTGATGGCATGGCCGCCGGCGGCGCGAATGCTGCGCACCACCTCGTCGGCGGCGAGGGAATGGGCGGTGTAGTTCACCGCCACGGCCCAGCCGGCCTGCGCGGCGTGCCGCGCGGTGGCGGCGCCGATGCCGCGGCTGGCTCCGGTGATCAGCAGTACCTTGTCCATTCGGATGCTCCGGCAGATTTCACGCAATCAGGTTACAAAGCGGGTGCTGACTCTTATTACAACCCGATCCGGAGACTGCCGTGCGTCACACAGTGGACTACTATTTCGCGCCCCAGAGCCCTTGGACCTACCTGGGCCACGCCCGTTTTGCGGCAATTGCGCAGGCGGCCGGCGCCACCGTGCGGGTGCTCCCGGTGGACTTGGGCCAGGTATTTCCCGTCTCCGGCGGCCTGCCGCTGCCCAAACGCGCGCCACAGCGCCAGGCCTACCGGCTGGTGGAGCTGCAGCGGTTTTCCGCCCACCTGAATGCGCCGCTGAACCTGCACCCGCGCTACTTTCCCGTCAGCGGCGACGACGCGGCGCGGCTGATCATCGCCGTCGATCTGCGCGACGGCACCGAGGCCGCGATGCGCCTGACCGGCGCCATCCTGGCCGCCTGCTGGGCGCAGGAGCGCAACATCGCTGACGACAAGACCCTGGCCGAGTTGCTGGCCGAGCAGGGGCTGGACCCGGCACGGCTGGAGCAGTCGCACCGCCAGGACGTGCAGGAGCGCTACGAGCGCGACACCCAGGCGGCCATCGAGGCCGGTGTGTTCGGCGCCCCGACCTACGTGGTGGACGGCGAGATGTTCTGGGGCCAGGACCGGCTGGATTTTGTCGAGCGCGTGCTACGCGGCTGATCACCGCATTTTCCCTTCTGGAGTTTTTATGGGCACATTCACCACCCTCACCGCCGCCGATGGCTTTTCGTTTCCTGCCTATGTGGCGCAGCCCGCAGGCACGCCGCGCGGCGCCGTCGTGGTGTTGCAGGAGATTTTTGGCGTCAATGCGCACATCCGCGCCGTGGCCGACGGCTATGCCGCGGCCGGCTACCTGGCGGTGGCGCCGTCGACCTTCCACCGGGTGAAACCGGGTGTCGAGCTCGGCTATGCGGAAGCCGACATGAACGAGGGCTTCGGCTACAAGATGGCGGTGGAGGCGCTGCCCGCCCCGGGTGTGATGGCCGACATCCAGGCCGTGATCGACCATGCGGCCCAGGCCGGCGGCGGCAAGGTGGGCATCGTCGGCTACTGCTGGGGTGGCCTGCTGACCTGGCGCGCCGCCTGCACGCTGTCCGGGCTGGCGGCTGCGGTGCCCTACTACGGCGGCGGCATGACCACGCCGGAAGAGGCCGCCCGCCAGCCGCGTGTGCCGGTGCTGGCGCATTTCGGTGAGCAGGACCGCTGGATTCCGCTGGACACGGTGCAGGCCTTCCGGGCTGCGCAGCCGGGGGTGGAGGTGCAGGTGTATGCCGCCCACCACGGCTTCAACTGCGACCACCGCGGCGCCTGGGACGCGGCGGCAGCGGCACTGGCGCGCGAGCGCACGCTGGCGTTTTTCGCCCGGCACGTCGGATAAGACGCCCGCCAGCGGCCGCCCCGGAGCGGGCGGGCGGCGTGGCCCAGGGTGGTGGATGGCATCGCAACGTGGTCAGGAGGTGCTTCGATGGCTTCGGGATGGAAATTTGGGCGTTTTTGGCCGTTACCCAGCGTCAGAAGGTCATTGTTTGCTCTTTTTTTCGGAGTGTTTTCAGCGGCCGCCGCCGCCGGCGGCTACACCGGCCCGCTGTTTGACGCCCACCTGCACTACAACACCGAGGCCTGGAACGGCCAGGCCGGCCCGCACCCGCTGCCCGACGTGCTGGCGCGCATGCAGCGCAGCGGCGTGAAGGCCATCGTGGCCAACTCGCGGCCCAACGACGGCACCCGCGCGCTGGCCGAGGCACGGGCCGAAACCCGTGCCGCCGGTGTCACCGTGGTGCCCTTCATCCGCCTGTATCGCAACCGTGACGATTACAACAACTGGTTCCGTGACGAGACCATTTACGAGATGGTGCTGGCCGAGCTGGCCCGCGGCACCGCGGCCGGTCCCTACCGCGGCATCGGCGAATTCCACCTCTACGACAGCGCCAACGCCCATGGCCCGGTGGCGAAAAAGCTGATGGCGCTGGCCGAGGAAAAGAACCTGGTGGTGCTGGCGCACGTGGACGATGTGGCCATCGACCTGCTGATGGCCGCCACGCCCTCAAAAGGCCAGAAAGTACGCCTGATCTGGGCCCACACCGGCATCGGTGGCACACCTGTGGAGCGGGTCGAGGCCCTGCTGGCCCGGTACCCGGGCCTGATGGGCGAACTCTCCTACCGCCCCGGGCTGACCTGCGAAGGCGGCAAGCTCTGTGGCGACTGGCGCGCCCTGATGCTCAAGTACCCGGGGCGCTTCCTGCTCGGCTCCGACACCTGGGTCAACCAGCGCTGGATGTACTACGAAGACACCATGGCCGGCTACCGCACCTGGCTGGGTGATCTGCCGGCCGAGGTCGCCAGAAAAGTGGCCTGGGAGAACGGCGCCGGGCTATTCGGCCTGAAATGACGTACCAGGCGCCTCTTGTTCGTGCGATCAATCCATGACCGGAACCGACCGATGATCCAGCTTCACTACTATCCCAGCACCGCCAGCATGGTGCCTCACATCCTGCTTGAAGAACTCGGCGTTCCCTACCAGCGGGTGCTGGTGGATCGCGCGCTTGATGCCCACAAGTCGCCGCAGTACCTGCGGCTCAACCCCAACGGGCTCATCCCGGTGCTGACGCAGGATGCTGCGCCCGGCGAGGCGGGGGACAGCCTGGTGCTGTACGAAACCGCCGCCATCGTCCTGCATCTGTGCGATACCCACCCACAGGCGGAAATGGCTCCGCCGACGGGAACGTCGCAACGCGCCCACTTCTACAAATGGCTGATGTGGCTGACCAACACGCTGCAGACGGCGCTGATCGTGTACTTCTACCCGGAACGCTGGGTGGCGCAGGGCAACGCGGCGGGTGGGGCCGAGGTCAAGGCCGCGGCGCACCGCAGGATCGTTGACTTGCTGGCCCAGTTGGACGACATGCTGGCGGGCCACGGGCAGGCGTGGTTCATGGGGGCGCGCTATTCGGCCCTGGACCCCTATGTTTTCACCCTGTGCCGATGGACGCGCCACTTCGCCACCGGCGCCGCCCGGGAGCGGGCCCATCTGGGTCCCTATCTGCAGCGGATGCTGGCCCGTGAGGCGGTGCAGCGGGTGCTGGCGGGAGAACAATTGCAGCCGCCCTACGTCTGAGGCGGCCCCGCGCGGACTCAGCGACCGCTGCGCGCGAGGTAACGTTTGCGCCAGAACAGCAGGCCCATGGCCACACCGACGCTGCCCATTCCCATCAGAGTCCACCAGAAGCCGGCTTTTTCATGCAGCAACGGAATGAACTCGAAGTTCATGCCAAAGACTGCGGCGATCAGGTTCAGCGGCAGGAAGATGGCGGTCACCGCCGTCAAGGTGCGCATGGTGTCGTTGGTGCGGTTGCCCTGCGCGGCAAAGTGGATCTGCACCGCCGTTTCGGCGTGGTGCTCCAGCCGCCGAACATGATGAACCACCCGCTCGATATGCTCCAGCACGTCGCGACTGCGTACTTGCAGCAATTCGCGATCGCGCCGCCCGGCGTCGGTGTCGGCGTCCGGCCAGGCCGAGATGGCCTCAATCCAGTCTTCCAGCGTGTCGCGCTGGTCGGCGCAGATATCGTCAAGCTGATGCAGCGTCAGCCGGGCGTCCAGCAGTGCCGTCCAGTTGCGAAACGGGGCGTGGGGGTCGAGCAGTTCGTCCTGCCAGTGATCGAGCTGGCGGGTCAGCTCGCGGCGCAGGTCCAGATAGCCGTCAACCATGTGGTTGACGATGCGCAGCATCAGGTCGGCCGGGCTGGCGGGTGCGCGCACTCCGGCGCTGCGTTCGTCCGGCCGCTGACTGGCCAGCAGCCGGGTGGCGTAGGTATCGAGCACGGTGCAACTGGCCGGGTGTACGGTCAACAAGACGCTGTCGAAAATCCCGAAACCGACCGGACTGGTGTCGATCCGGTGCAGGATGGGCGGGCCGGAGCGGCGTGGGGGAGGGCGGCTCAACGGCTCGCCGGGGCGCGACAGGTCGGTTTCGCTTTGCCCGGTGGCCAGCCGGCGAAAAACCAGTACGTCGTATTGCGAGGTGAAGTCGTGGTGCGACGGCAACTGGTTGTTCAACAGGTCCGAGACGTGCAGGTCCAGCAGACCGGACCCGGCCAGGCGGTGAAGTGCCTCCTGGATCCGGGCTTGTCCGACCTCGAACTCCCGCCGGGTCACCCCGATCCAGAAAAATCCCTCCTGCGGCAACTGGGAGGGCAATTCGGCCAATTCCCGGGTGCTGCGGGGGTCAATGTGAAAGATCCGCATGGTGGCGACGCGTCCGGGGCTCGGGTGGGAATTTATTGATGAAAAGCCTGAATACCCAGCATGAAAAGGTCGCTTTTTGCTATCGTTTTAATATCGATCGGGCGGCATCCCGGGCGAAATAGGTCAGCACCCCATCGGCCCCGGCCCGCTTGAAGGCCAGCAGGCTTTCCATCATCACCAGGTCGTGGTCCAGCCAGCCGTTGGCCGCAGCGGCTTTGAGCATCGCGTATTCGCCACTGACCTGATAGGCGAAGGTGGGCACCTTGAATTCGTCTTTCACCCGGCGCACGATGTCCAGGTAGGGCATGCCGGGCTTGACCATCACCATGTCGGCGCCCTCGGCGATGTCCAGGGCCACCTCGCGCAGCGCCTCGTCACTGTTGCCGGGGTCCATCTGGTAGACCTTCTTGTTGCTTTTGCCCAGGTTGCCGGCCGAACCCACCGCGTCGCGGAACGGGCCGTAGAAGGCGCTGGCGTACTTGGCGCTGTAGGCCATGATGCGGGTGTGGATCAGGCCTTTGGCTTCCAGCGCGGCGCGGATCGCGCCGATCCGGCCGTCCATCATGTCGCTGGGGGCGACGATGTCCACACCGGCTTCGGCCTGGGTCAGCGCCTGCTTGACCAGCACCTCGACCGTCTCGTCGTTCAGGATGTAGCCGGTGTCGTCCAGCAGGCCGTCCTGACCGTGGCTGGTGAACGGGTCCAGCGCCACGTCGGTCATCACGCCCAGGCCGGGGAATTCTTTCTTCAGCGCCCGCACCACCGTGGGCACCAGGCCGTCGGGGTTGGCCGCTTCGCTGCCGACCGGGTCTTTCAGCGACACGCTGATCACCGGGAACAGCGCCAGCACCGGAATGCCGAGTTTCACGCAGTCCTCGGCCACCGGCAGCAGCAGATCCAAACTCAGGCGCTCCACGCCGGGCATGGAGGTCACCGCTTCGCGGCGGCCCGCGCCTTCGAGCACGAACACCGGGTAAATCAGGTCGTTGACGCTGACCGCGTGTTCGCGCACCAGATTGCGGGTGAATTCATCGCGGCGCAGGCGGCGCGGACGGCCGTGGGGGTAGGGGGCGTAGGGGGTCATGGGGAAAATTGTGCCTGAACGCTGTGGCGATGGTGCGCTTTGGGCTTTGCTGGCGTGCCTTGGTTCGGCGCTACGTGGTTTCCCTTATCGGATTCAGGATGGAATTTCATCGGGCTGGCTTGTGGAGCGGTGGGTGGTTTGTTAAAGTTCGTCCCGGGTGCTTTGGCGCCCCCCGCTTTTCCTCCCTGAGCGGGGCCTTGATGTGTGACAGCAAAAAGGCTTGTTACCCCAGCCGTGTGGCTGGGGTTTTTTTTCTGCCTTGCCACGCCAGACGCGACCCCTGTGTCCTTACACTGCGGCCATGCTCTGGATCAAAGCCCTCCACATCGTCTTCATCGCCAGCTGGTTTGCCGGTCTGTTCTATCTCCCGCGCATCTTCGTCAATCTGGCCATGGTGCCCTCGGAATCGGTGGCGGAATATGAACGACTGTTGCTGATGGCGCGCAAGTTGCTCCGGTTCATGACCTTGTTGGCCATCCCTGCACTCGGCCTGGGGCTGTGGCTCTGGCTGGGGTATGGCATAGGTCAAGGGCCGGGCAATGGCTGGATGCACGCGAAACTTGCGGTCGTGGCGGTTCTGCTGGCTTACCACCATGCGTGCGCGCGGATCCTTGCGCAGTTTTCGGGCCACCAGAACCGGCGCAGCCACCGCTGGTACCGCTGGTTCAACGAAGCTCCGGTGATCCTGATGCTGGTTGCGGTGCTGCTCGTGGTTCTCAAACCGTTCTGACGCAGGCTATTCCCACCGAAAGGCCGCCGCAATGAACCGCTCGCTGGCATGGCCTTTGGCCCTGTGTTTTGCGGTACTCATTGCCTACGCCAGCTTGTACCCGTTCGACGGGTGGCGCTTGCCACCGGGTTCGCTGTGGAGCTTTCTCGCCTTGCCTTGGCCTCGCTACTGGACTGCCTTTGACCTCACGGCGAATCTGGTCGGCTACGGACCGCTGGGCTTTTTGGTGGCGCTGGGCCTGTTGCGCAGCGGCTGGCGTTTCGGTGCGGTGCTGGTCGCCACGGTGGTGGGGTCGGCCTGGTCGCTCGGCCTGGAGACGATGCAGGTCCTGTTGCCGTCGCGGGTTCCCTCCAACGTGGACTGGGGGCTCAATACCCTCGGCGCGCTTTGCGGTAGTCTGATTGCCTGGTTGGGCTTGCAACTGGGCTTGCTGACGCGTTGGAGCCAGTTTCGTGACCGCTGGTTCGTGCCTGGCACGCGGGCAGAACTGGTGCTGCTGGCTCTGTGGCCTCCGGCCTTGCTGTTTCCTGCACCGGTTCCGCTGGGACTGGGGCAGGTTCTGGAGCGTCTGGAAGAGACTTTGGCGGACTGGCTGATGGATACGCCTTTTCTGGAGTGGGTTCCAGTGCGCGAAGTGGAACTGCAACCCCTGCTGCCCGGCGCGGAACTGGTCGCGGTGCTGCTGGGCGCTCTGGTGCCCTGCCTGTTGGCCTACTCGGTTGTCCGCGACCGCGTTCGGCGTGTCGCGCTGGGATTGGTCCTGGCCTTCGTCGCCGTAGGCGTATCGGCACTCTCGGCAGCATTGAGTTTCGGGCCTGCTCATGCATGGGCGTGGCTGACCCCGCCGGTTCGTGCCGGGCTGCTGGGATATTTGGTGGCGGCATTGATCACCGTGCCCTTGCCCCGGCGGGGGTGCGCCGCCTTGGCGCTGGTCGCGGTGACCGTGCATCTGGCCCTGCTCAACAATGCGCCTCAGGGCGCGTATTTCTCGCAGACCTTGCAGGCGTGGGAACAAGGCAGATTCATCCGGTTTCACGGGCTTGCGCAATGGATTGGCTGGCTCTGGCCGTTCGCAACTTTGGGCTATCTGCTGATGCGACTGTCCGGTCGCGAGTCCGACCCCGCCTCGCTGATGCGCCGGTAGCGCCCTAAAATCGGGTCATGAGTGATTCCACCAGCTACTACCGCCACCATGTCTTCTTTTGCCTGAATGAACGCACCAACGGGCAAGCCTGTTGTGCCCAGCATCGTGCGCAGGAAGCGTTTGACCGGTGCAAGGCCCGGGTGAAGGCCCTGGGGCTTGCCGGCCCGGGCCAGACCCGGGTCAACAAAGCGGGCTGCCTCGACCGATGCGCGGGTGGACCGGTTCTGGTGGTGTATCCCGAAGGCGTCTGGTACACCTATGTCGATGAAGCCGACATTGACGAGATTGTCGCCTCGCATCTGCAGCGCGGGCAGGTGGTGCAGCGACTGCTGACACCGGCGCACCTGGGCCGGTGAACGGGTTCCGATCGATGGGCAAGTCATGTATGGCTGGTCGTGCAGCCGGCCACGGGGAACGGACGTGAACCTGCACACCAAAGCCTTGACGCTGAGCGGGCCGGCGGGGCTGTTGGAAGCGCTGGTGGACACGCCGCCCCACCCGGCTCCCGGTGCCGGGACAGTGGTTATTGCGCATCCCCACCCTCTGTTCGGCGGCACCATGAACAACAAGGTGGTCCAGACACTGGCACGGGCGTTTGTCCACACGGGGTGGTCGGCGATACGGTTCAACTTTCGGGGGGTCGGTGCCAGCGAGGGGCAGTACGACCACGGCGTTGGTGAGGTTGACGACATGGCCGCGGTCCTTGCCCAGGTCGGCCCCACCGATCAGGTCGTCGCGTTGGCCGGTTTTTCGTTCGGCGCGTTTGTTGCCGCCAGTACGCTGGCGCGTATCGGCGCCAGCCGTTTGGTGCGACCGGTGGTGCTGGTCGGCACCGCAGCTTCCCGGTTCGCGGTGCCGGAGGTAGCGCAGGAGCTTCGTTCGCATGTCCTGGTGATCCACGGCGAGCAAGACGAAACGGTGCCGCTGGCTGCGGTGCTTGACTGGGCGCGACCGCAAGGTTTGCCGGTTACGGTGGTTCCGGGTGGCGAACATTTCTTCCATGGGCAGTTGAACCTTCTCAAGTCACTGGTCTCGCGCCACCTTGTCAGCGAGGCCGCTGTTCACCCCGACCGCTGACCCTCTGTCGTCTTGCGTCATCTTCATTCTCCCGAGTTGTTTCCATGAGCTGCCGATTTGCGAGCCTGTTGCTGGCCCTTTTTCTGTTCCTGATCCAAAGCCCGGCTGCCTGGGCTCAATTGCCAGAGCCCCCCGAGGTTGCAGCACGCGCGTATGTGCTGATGGACCTGTCCTCCGGTCAGACCTTGGCTGGCCGCAATGCGGACGACGCAGTCGAACCGGCTTCGCTGACAAAACTCATGACGGCATATGTCGTTTTTGATGCGCTCAAGTCGAAAAAGCTGGACCTCCAGCAGCGGCTTCCGGTCAGCGAGCGGGCCTGGAAGATGCCGGGGTCACGCATGTTCATCGATCCCCGGATGACCGTGCCGGTCGATGACTTGCTCAAGGGCATGATCGTCCAGTCTGGCAATGACGCGACGGTGGCCCTGGCAGAAGGGGTGGCCGGTTCGGTTGACCGGTTTGTTCGGCTGATGAATGAACAGGCCGGTGTCCTCGGCCTCAAAGGAACTCGCTTCCACAATCCGGAAGGGCTGACCGCACCCGGGCATCAGACCAGCGCGAAAGATCTCGCCCTGCTGGCAACGCGTCTGCTTCAGGACTTTCCGCAGTTCATGCATTACTACGCGATCCAGCGCTACCGCTATCCGGGCACTCCGGCGGCCAACGAAACCAACCGGAATCTGCTGCTTTTTCGCGATCCGACGGTTGACGGTCTGAAAACAGGGCATACCGATGCGGCGGGCTACTGTCTTGTCGCCACCGCAAAGCGCCCGTATCCGAATGTCGGTGAGCGCCGTCTTCTGGCGGTGGTTCTGGGTGCCGCCAGTGAACAGGCAAGGGCTGCAGAAGCGCAGAAGCTGCTCAATTGGGGTTATGCCGCTTTCGAGCCCGTCAAGCTCTTTGAAGCGCGCCAGGCTGTGGTGACGCCGAAAGTCTGGAAAGGCGTCCGCCCCGATGTGCCGCTGGGCCGGGAGCAGGCGATTGTGGTTGCGGTACCGTCCGGGGCAGCAGCCCAGATCAAGACACAGGTCCTGCGACCGGATCCGCTGGTCGCGCCCTTGCGCCAAGGGCAGGCGCTGGGAACGCTGCGGGTCAGCCGGGGCGAGCAGGTGTTGGTTGATGTGCCGCTGCAGGTTCTCGATGAGGTTGGCGAGTCCGGTGTGATCGGCCGCGCCTGGGATGCCCTGCGGCTCTGGATTCGCTGAAGCTTGATCCGTCGAAGCGGTGAACGCCGTGTCAAGCCGCGTCAGGATTTGCGTAGAAGCCCTCGCCGCGCTATACTGGAGAGCTTTTCCGCGTTTGGGGCGGAGAAGCGTTTATTGTTTTTCGAACGTTTAGGGACGTTTTTTCAATGCCAACCATCAATCAATTGGTGCGTCAGGGGCGCGAGGTCGAAAAGACCAAGTCAAAGAGCCCCGCGATGCAAAACTCGCCTCAGCGCCGCGGCGTGTGCACCCGTGTGTACACCACGACGCCGAAGAAGCCGAACTCCGCGCTGCGAAAGGTTGCCAAAGTGCGCCTGACGAACGGGTTCGAGGTCATTTCCTACATTGGCGGCGAAGGCCACAACCTGCAGGAACACAGCGTGGTGCTGGTTCGTGGCGGTCGTGTCAAGGACTTGCCCGGTGTGCGCTACCACATCGTCCGCGGTTCGCTGGACTTGCAAGGCGTGAAAGACCGCAAGCAGTCTCGCTCCAAGTACGGTGCGAAGAAGCCAAAGGCCAAGTAAATTGAGCTGACCCCAAGGCCAATTAGTTTGGATCTGAAAAGCAAATGGTGTTTGTTTGCTGTGTGGCGCAGCAGATGAACGAAGTGACCCGGGTTTGGGTCGAGTAAGTGAGAGTCTTATCAGTTAACTCTCGCGGTGCCTGCAAAGGTGCCAACTGAAGCAAAGAGGTGAAAAATGCCACGTCGTCGCGAAGTCCCTAAACGTGAAATCTTGCCGGATCCGAAGTTCGGCAATGTTGAGCTGTCCAAATTCATGAACGTGATCATGGAAGGCGGCAAGAAAGCTGTTGCAGAGCGCATCATTTACGGCGCTCTCGAAACGATGGAAAAGAAGACCGGCAAAGATCCGCTGGAACTCTTCACCACTGCCATCAACAACGTCAAACCGATGGTGGAAGTCAAATCCCGCCGCGTGGGTGGCGCCAACTACCAGGTGCCCGTGGAAGTGCGCCCGGTCCGTCGCCTGGCCTTGTCGATGCGCTGGATCAAGGAAGCCGCCCGCAAGCGTGGCGAAAAATCCATGGCGTTGCGCTTGGCCAACGAGCTGATGGAGGCCACCGAAGGCCGTGGCGGCGCCATGAAAAAGCGTGACGAAGTGCACCGTATGGCCGAAGCCAACAAGGCGTTCAGCCACTTCCGCTTCTGATTCGTGCGGGCGTCATCGATGCCCGGCAGAACGTCAGAAGCGAGCCCGCAACCCCAACCAGGGGCTGGCGGGCTTTAGTACATCATCAATGGAGAATTTTCATGGCACGCAATACGCCCCTTGAGCGTTACCGCAATATCGGCATTTCGGCACACATTGATGCCGGCAAGACCACCACAACCGAGCGTATCCTGTTTTATACCGGTGTTAATCACAAAATCGGGGAAGTGCACGACGGTGCGGCCACGATGGACTGGATGGAGCAGGAGCAGGAGCGCGGCATCACGATTACATCCGCCGCAACCACCTGTTTCTGGCGTGGCATGGACAACTCGTTCCCCGAGCACCGCTTCAACATCATCGATACCCCGGGTCACGTGGACTTCACCATTGAAGTGGAGCGGTCCATGCGTGTTCTGGACGGAGCGTGCATGGTCTACTGCGCTGTCGGCGGCGTGCAACCCCAGTCTGAGACCGTCTGGCGCCAAGCAAATAAGTATCGGGTTCCGCGGCTGGCTTTCGTGAACAAGATGGACCGTACGGGCGCCAATTTCTTCAAAGTTCACGATCAGATGAAACTGCGTCTGAAGGCCAATCCGGTTCCGGTCGTGATTCCCATTGGGGCCGAAGAGCATTTCACCGGAGTGGTGGATCTTCGCAAGATGAAGGCCATCATCTGGGACGAAGCCTCACAAGGCATGAAGTTCACCTTCGAAGACATCCCCGCCAATCTGGTCGAACAAGCCAAGGAGTGGCGCGAGAAGATGGTCGAGGCGGCGGCCGAGGCCTCCGAAGAACTGATGAACAAGTACCTCGAAGAGGGCGACCTCTCCGAAGCAGAAATCACGGCGGGTCTGCGCGCCCGGACGCTGGCTTGCGAAATTCAGCCCATGTTGTGCGGTACGGCGTTCAAGAACAAGGGCGTGCAGCGTATGCTGGACGCGGTGGTCGAGCTGTTGCCTTCGCCCGTGGATATCCCGCCGGTGGCCGGCACCAACGAAAACGAAGAGCCGACCAGTCGCAAGGCTGGTGATGATGAGAAGCTGTCCGCTCTTGCATTCAAACTGATGACTGATCCGTTTGTCGGGCAGCTCACCTTCGTTCGTGTGTACTCCGGCGTCTTGAAAAAGGGCGATACCGTTTACAACGCGGTCAAAGGCAAGCGCGAACGAATCGGCCGGATCGTGCAAATGCACGCCAACAATCGTCAGGAAGTGGAAGAAATCCGCGCCGGCGACATTGCTGCCTGTGTCGGGCTGAAGGAAGTGACGACTGGTGAAACGCTGTGCGATCCGAACGCCATCATCACACTGGAGCGCATGGTATTCCCCGAACCTGTGATTGCGCAGGCTGTCGAACCAAAGACCAAGACCGACCAGGAAAAAATGGGCATCGCCCTGAATCGTCTGGCGTCAGAGGACCCATCATTCCGTGTTCGGACCGACGAAGAATCCGGCCAGACCATCATCGCCGGCATGGGCGAGTTGCACCTGGAGATCATTGTCGATCGCATGAAGCGCGAGTTTGGCGTCGAAGCCAACGTTGGCAAGCCGCAAGTGGCATACCGCGAAACCATCCGCGGGACCGTGAACGAGGCCGAAGGCAAGTTCGTGCGTCAGTCGGGCGGTAAGGGGCAATACGGGCACGTGGTGCTCAAGATTGAGCCGAACGAAGCCGGCAAAGGGGTGGAATTCATCGATGCCATCAAGGGTGGTGTGGTGCCGCGAGAATTTATTCCCGCAGTCGAAAAGGGCATCAACGAAGCGGTCAATCAGGGCGTTCTGGCAGGCTATCCTGTGGTGGACGTAAAAGTCACGTTGCACTTCGGCTCCTACCACGACGTGGACTCCAACGAACTCGCGTTCAAGATGGCCGCGATCTTCGGCTTCAAGGAGGGGTGCAAGAAGGCGCAGCCAGTGATCCTGGAGCCCATGATGGCTGTTGAAGTCGAAACACCGGAAGACTACGCCGGTACGGTCATGGGCGACCTCTCCAGCCGACGCGGTATGGTGCAAGGGATGGAGGACATGGTTGGGGGCGGCAAGGCTATCAAGGCGGAAGTGCCCCTGTCTGAGATGTTCGGCTACTCGACCTCTCTGCGCTCGGCCACACAAGGCCGCGCCACCTACACCATGGAATTCAAGCACTACAGCGAGGCTCCACGCAATGTGTCGGAAGCCATCATGGCCGCAAGGGCAAAGTGAATGGGACGGGCAGTCGCGCTCCTGCGAGCCTGCCTTCGCTGTCTGCGACCGGATGCCGCGCTGTTCCCGTGCAGAGCGAAATAGCAATCCAGTGCAGACGTTAAACCAACACACGGGAATGTTCTTTGGAGTAAAAAATGGCAAAAGAGAAATTTGAACGTACCAAGCCACACGTGAACGTGGGCACCATTGGTCACGTGGATCACGGCAAGACGACGCTGACGGCGGCGATCACCACCGTGCTGGCGTCCAAGTTCGGGGGTCAGGCTAAGG
>JAEUOU010000005.1 GCA_016790575.1 Burkholderiaceae bacterium
CGTTGAAGATGCGTGCCGCGTTGCGTTCGCTGGCGCCGATCGCACCGTTGTGGTCCAGCAGCTGGCCCAGCTCTTCTACCGCGTTGCACACGTCGGCGCGCAGCATGTTTTCGCCGTAGAACTGGTGGTACATCTGGCCCACCGGGCTCTTGAGGAACGCTACGCCGCCCGAGTGACCGGGGCAATGCCAGGAATACGAACCATCTTCTGCGTAATCCAGCAGCGCTTTGAAGAACGGCGGCTGGATGCCTTCAAGGTAGCTCTTGGCCTCGCGGATGATGTGGCGCGCCACGAACTCGGGCGTGTCCTCGAACATGTGGATGAAGCCGTGCAGCTCGCGCAGGATGTCGTTGGGCAGGTGCCGGCTGGTCTTGGTTTCGCCGTAGATGTAGATCGGTACATCGGTGTTCTTGCGCCGCACTTCGCCGATGAACTCGCGCAGGCTCAGCACCGCCGGGTCCAGCTCGGGGCCAGGCGTGAACTCCTCATCGTCGATCGACAGGATGAACGCACTGGCGCGCGATTGCTGCTGGGCGAACTGAGACAGGTCGCCATAGCTGGTGACGCCCAGCACCTCGAAGCCCTCTTTCTCGATCGCCTCGGCCAGCGCGCGGATGCTCAGGCCCGAGGTGTTTTCGGAGCGATAGTCCTCGTCGATGATGACGATGGGGAAACGAAACTTCATGGCCAGACTCCGAAAAGCCACCAGGCACCGGCCTGGCGGCAGACAAACAGGCGCGAAGTGTAAGGAATAGCGACGTCGGTTTCATTGCGTTGACGCGCAAACCGGCCAAAATGTGGCAATTCACGGACAAAGGAGGACCCTATGGCACATGCGACGCTCTGGTGGCTGGTGGCCGGAGGCGTAGTGGCACTGGAACTGGTCACCGGCACCTTCTACCTGCTGATGCTGGCGTTGGGACTTTGCGCTGGTGCGATCGCCGCCCATGCGGGGGCCTCGCTGAGTGTTCAACTGATTGTCGCTGCCGGGGTCGGGGTCAGTGCGGTTGTTGCCTGGCACCTTTACAAGCGAAAAGCCGGGGCCGGGATATCAGCCCGGACCTTGCGCAGTGTCAATCTCGACATCGGCGAGGTCGTGCAGATTGACGCTTGGGCGCCGGACGGCACCGCTACGGTCAAATACCGTGGCGCCAGCTGGACCGCCATCCACCGGCCAGGTGTGTCCCCCAGCCCCGGGCTGCACCGTGTGGCCGAACTGGTCGGCAACCGCCTGCTGGTGGAGCCCGAATAACGCGCGCCCTGCCCCATTGCAAGTCGCGCTGCCACATTCTTCACCGAAACCCGGAGACCCCCATGGAAATAGCGATCGTCCTGTTTGTCATTGCCGTCATTTTTGTCACGCGGTCCGTGAAAGTCGTTCCCCAGCAGAACGCCTGGGTGGTCGAGCGCTTGGGCAAGTACCACACGTCACTCGCACCGGGTCTGAACTTCCTCGTGCCCTTCATCGACAAGGTCGCCTACCGGCACAGCCTCAAGGAAATCCCGCTGGACGTGCCCAGCCAGGTCTGCATCACGCGGGACAACACCCAGTTGCAGGTCGACGGCATTCTCTATTTCCAGGTGACGGACCCGATGCGCGCCAGCTATGGGTCATCCAATTACATTGTGGCCGTCACGCAACTGGCGCAGACTTCACTGCGCAGTGTGATCGGTAAGCTGGAACTGGACAAAACCTTCGAGGAGCGTGACATCATCAACGCCCAGGTGGTGCAGGCCATTGACGAAGCCGCATTGAACTGGGGGGTCAAGGTACTGCGCTACGAAATCAAGGACCTGACGCCCCCGAAGGAGATCCTGCATGCCATGCAGGCGCAAATCACCGCAGAGCGGGAAAAGCGCGCCCTGATCGCCGCATCTGAAGGTCGCCGCCAGGAGCAGATCAACATCGCCACCGGCGAGCGCGAGGCCTTCATCGCCCGCTCCGAGGGCGAAAAGCAGGCGGTCATCAACAAAGCCCAGGGCGAGGCGGAGTCCATCAAGGCCGTCGCCGATGCGACGGCCCAGGCCATCGAGCGCGTGGCTGCCGCCATTCGCCTGCCCGGCGGGGAGCAGGCGGTCCAACTCAAAGTGGCCGAAAAGGCGGTGGAAGCCTATGCCCGGGTTGCCGCCGATGCCACCACCACATTGATCGTGCCCGGCAACATGTCCGAAGTTTCCAGCCTTATCGGCTCTGCAATGAAAATGGTCCAGTCCACCCGCGTGGGCACCTGACACCGCCCGCCTCGCAGGCACGGCCCAAGTCATCGACCAGCACGTCCAGCCTGCTACAATGGCAGGCTCTGGAGCGGTGGATGAGTGGTTTAAGTCGCACGCCTGGAAAGCGTGTGTGGGTTAATAGCCCACCGCGGGTTCGAATCCCGCCTGCTCCGCCAGAATGAACAAAAAGGGCCCTGAAATCAGGGCCCTTTTTGCTGCTTGTCGTTTCGTCCGCCCGAAATCGCCTGCGACTTCGAAGGCGGGCCCCGGCGACTGTCCCGTCCGCCTACTTGCGCGCCTCCTCCGGCCGGCGTGCCTTCACATAGGCATCGGTGGGCAGGTAGTTCTTGCCGTCCGCGTAGCGCCACTGCACCATCGTGCCCTTGCCGCCGCGCTGGTCCAGCTTGCCGACGTAGGCGCCCATGGTGGACTGCTGGTCGATGGCGCGAAACTCGGCCGGACCGAACGGGGTGCTGAATTTCAGGCCGCGCATCGCCGTCACGAGCTTTTCGTTGTCCGTGGTCTTCGCCTTCCGAATCGCTTCGAAGATCGCCTGCATGGTGGCATACCCCACCACGGAGCCCAGTTTGGGGTTCTCATTGAAGCGCTTGTAGTAGTTCGCGGCAAACGACGCATGCTCGCGCGTGTCGATCTGGTCCCAGGGGTAGCCGGTCACGATCCAGCCCTTGGGGGTTTCGTCCTTGAGTACATCCAGATACTCCGGCTCGCCCGACAACATGGACACCACCGGCACCCGCGGGAACACGCCGCGCTGGTTGCCCTCCCGAACCAGTTTGGCCAGATCGGCCGCGAACGTGACATTGAAGATCGCATCTGGCCGGTTCGCCATCACGGCCGTGAGGGCACTGCCCGCGTCGATCTTGCCCAGCGCCGGCCATTGCTCGGCGACGAATTCGACATCCGGCCGTTTGGCTTTGAGCAGTTCCTTGAAACTGGCCACCGCGCTCTGGCCATATTCGTAGTTCGGCGCAACGGTCGCCCAGCGTTTGGCCGGGAGCTTGGCCGCCTCTTCCACCAGCATGGCCGCCTGCATATAGGTGCTGGCCCGTAGCCGGAAGGTGTAGCGGTTGCCCTTGTCCCAGACGATGGCGTCGGTCAATGGCTCGCTGGCAACGAACAGCCGACGGTTCTTGGCCGCGTGGTCGGCCAGTGCCAAACCCACATTGGAAAGAAAACCGCCGGCGAGGACGTCGACTTTCTCCTTGGCGGTGAGTTCTACCGCGTGGCGCAAAGCCTCTTCCGGACGACCCGCATCGTCGCGCGCAATCACTTCAATCTTGCGGCCCAGCAAACCGCCGGCGGCATTGATCTCTTCAACGGCCAATTGCCAGCCCTGGCGGTACGGCTGGGTGAACTGAGGAATGGTGGAGTAACTGTTGACCTCGCCGATCCGTATCGGAACACCCTGGGCCGATACGGCCAGGGCGGAAAAGGCCAGCGCACCAAAAACAATCGACTTCATGGCATCTCCAAAAAACAGCTGCGTACTCTACCAGCCGCCGCAACAACCTTGTCGCACAGGTGACAACGCGGGTGACAGCACAGCGGTTGACCCTCAGGCACCGGCCTCTTATTCAGCAAAGTAATATATCAAGAACTAAAAAATCGTTCGCATTGGCATAAAGACGACCTACAGTCGCGGCCATGCATGACTTTGCTTTCGTTTTCGCCGGCTTTTTTGTCGGGCTTGTCGTCGGTGTCACCGGTGTCGGCGGCGGTTCGCTCATGACACCCATCCTGATTTTTTTCTTCGGCGTCAAACCGTATCTGGCCGTGGGCACCGATCTGTTGTTTGCGGCCTTCACCAAGATGGGCGGCACGGTGAACCTGGCGCGCCAGCGCCTGGTTCCGTGGCGTGTGGTGGCCCACCTGTCGGCGGGCAGCATTCCGGCGGCGCTGCTGACGCTGGCGGTGCTGCATGTTGCCGGGCCCGCCGAGGTGGCGGTCCAGCGGGTCATGACCACCACGCTGGGTGTGGCGCTGCTTCTGACGGCCGCCGCCACCCTGTACAAGGCGGTCCGCGGCCGCCAACTGCCGCGCACGCTCCCGGCCGGCCAGGAGGAACTGGCAACCCGTCCACGCCACTGGAGCTTGCCGCTGCTGTTCGGTGCTGCCATCGGCGTGCTGGTCACCCTGACCTCGGTCGGCGCCGGTGCGATCGGTGTCTCGGTGTTGCTGTTGCTGTATCCGCTGTTGCCCTTGCCCCGCATCGTGGGTGCCGACATTGCCTATGCCGTGCCGCTGACCCTGGTGGCCGGTCTCGGCCATGCGTCCCTCGGTTCGGTCGATTGGCCCCTGCTGGCCAAGCTGCTTGCCGGATCGCTCCCAGGCATCTGGCTGGGTTCGCACTTGGTAACGCGCGTCCCCGAACGGGCAATCCGTTCCGTGTTGTCGCTGCTGCTGGCCTGGGCGGGCATGAAGCTGGTGCTGATCTGATTCCACTCCTTCGTTTTCCCCATGTATTCCTACACCGACTTCGACCGACAGTTCGTGAGGCTGCGCGCAGCCCAATACCGTGATCAGCTGGAACGCTGGCAGTCCGGCCAACTCAGCACTGACGAGTTCCGCCCGCTGCGCCTGCAAAACGGCTGGTATGTGCAGCGCTATGCACCGATGCTGCGGGTGGCCGTGCCCTACGGCGAGCTCTCCAGCGCCCAGCTGCGGGTGCTGGCCACGCTGGCCCGCGACTACGACCGCCCCAGCCCCGAGCTGCTGGCCGAGGCCCAGACCACGCAGGACCGCATCGACACCCGCGCGGGCAGCGCCCCGGCCGCGCGCCTGAAGAGCGGCTACGCCCACTTCACCACGCGCCAGAACGTCCAGTTCAACTGGATCCCGCTGGAGCGCAGCGCCGACGTGATGGACCTGCTGGCCAGTGTCCACCTGCACGGCATCCAGACCAGCGGCAACTGCATCCGCAACATCACCAGCGACGAGCGCGCCGGCATCGCGGTGGACGAAGTGGCCGATCCGCGCCCGTTCGCCGAAATCCTGCGCCAGTGGAGCACGCTGCACCCCGAGTTCGCTTTCCTGCCGCGCAAGTTCAAGATCGCCATCACCGGTGCCGCCGAAGACCGCGCCGCCACCGCCTGGCATGACGTCGGGCTGAACCTGGTGCGCAATGACGCGGGCGAACTGGGCTTTCGGGTGCTGGTGGGCGGTGGCATGGGCCGCACCCCGATCACCGGCACGGTGGTGCGCGAGTTCCTGCCATGGAACCAGATCATCAACTACCTGGAAGCCGTGGTGCGGGTCTACAACCGCTGGGGCCGGCGCGACAACCTGTACAAGGCGCGCATCAAGATCCTGGTCAAGGCCGAGGGCCCGCGCTACATCGACGAGGTCGAGGCGGAATACCAGGACATCCTGCTGCGTGACGGCGGCCAGCACACCATTCCCGACCGCGAACTGGCCCGGGTTCAGGCCAGCTTTGTGCCGCCGGCGGTGGCCAGCGCCGCCTGTGCCGACGACAAGGTGGCGCGCATCCTGCGGGCGGCGGCCGAAGACGACGTCGAATTCGGCCGCTGGCTGCAGCAGAACGTGGCCCCCCACCGCAACCCCGATCTGCGCGCCGTGACGCTGTCGTTCAAGCGCCTGGGCCAGGCGCCCGGTGACGCCACGGCGGATCAGCTGGACGCCGTGGCCGAGCTGGCCGACCGCTACAGCGCCGGCGAGGCCCGTGTCACCCACGACCAGAATCTGCTGCTGCCCTGGGTGCGCTGCGACGCGTTGTCCGACCTGTGGCGCGACGCGCGCCGCCTGGGCCTGGCCCGCCCGAACATCCGGCTGCTGACCGACATGATCGCCTGCCCCGGCGGGGACTTCTGCGCGCTGGCCAATGCCCGCTCGCTGCCGCTGGCCGCCGCGATCACCGAGCGCTACCAGGACCTGGACGAGCTGCACGATCTGGGTGAGATCGATCTGCACATCAGCGGCTGCATCAACTCCTGCGGCCACCACCACAGCGGCCACATCGGCATCCTGGGCGTGGACAAGGACGGGCGCGAGTGGTACCAGGTGACGCTGGGCGGCTCGGACGGCTCGGCGCTGTCGGGCCCCGCGGGCGCCGGCAAGGTGGTCGGCCCCTCGTTCTCGGCCGCCGAGGTGCCGGACGTGATCGAGGCGGTGCTCGACACCTACCGGGCCGAGCGGCGCGGGCGCGAGACCTTCATCGACACGCTGCGCCGCGTGGGGCTGGACCCCTTCAAGGCCGCCGCCAACGCCGCCCGGCACCCGGCCGACGAAGCCGAAGTGGCCGAACCGGTCTGAACCGGGCTGGAAACCGACGAAATTGATATGAACTTAATAGCTAAAGAAGACCATTCCACGATGGGTAATGGCCAAAAAAGCCTTGAAATCGACAACACGGTCGATCCGCGCACCCTGGACCTGCGCGGCATCGACTGCGTGGTGCTGCAATTTCCCAAATTCACGGACGGCCGCGCCTACAGCCAGGCGTTCCTGCTGCGCCGCCGGCTGGGCTTTGCCGGCGACATCCGCGCCACCGGCGACGTGCTGATCGACCAGCTGGTGCAGATGGCCCGCAGCGGCTTTTCCAGCGCAGTGTTGCGCGAGGGCGTGGACGCGGCGGCCGCGCAGCGCCAGTTCGAGCGCTTTGCCGCTTTCTACCAGGGCGACGCCGTCACCCCCGCCCCGCTGTTCGCCGTGGAGGCCGCATGAGCACAGACGCCCTGAGCGCCCTGCCGGGTGCGCCCGCGCAGGCGTCCGCCATCGGCCTGTACGCCCGCGCCACGGCGGGCTTTGACGACCGCGTGGCCGAAACCGTCGCGCTGCTGCGCCAGGCCGCCGCCACCGGCGCTGCCACGCAGGCCAGCAGCCTGGGCGCCGAAGACATGGTGATCACCCACCTCATCAACACCCATGCGTTGCCGATCGGCGTGTTCGTGCTGGAAACCGGCGCGCTGCACGCCGAAACACTGGCGCTGCTGCAGCGCCTGCAGGCGCAGCAGGCGGCGCACCCGCACGCGCCGCTGACCGTCTACCGTCCGGTCGGGGAGGCGGTGGTGCAGTTCGTCGCCCGCGAAGGGGCCGACGCGATGTACCGCAGCATCGAGCTGCGCAAGGCCTGCTGCGGCATCCGCAAGATGGAGCCGCTGGCGCGCGCCCTGGCCGGCAAGAGCGCCTGGATCACCGGGCTGCGGCGCGAACAGTCGGGCGCCCGCGCCGAGGTTCCGTTCATCGACGACAGCGACGTGCCCACCAAGGGCCTGCGCAAGTTCAACCCGCTGGCCGCCTGGAGCTGGGCCGACGTCTGGCACTACATCGCGCAGCACGGGGTGGACTTCAACCCGCTGCACGACCGCTTCATGCCCAGCATCGGCTGCGCGCCCTGCACCCGCGCCATCGCCGTGGGCGAGGACTTCCGCGCCGGCCGCTGGTGGTGGGAAGACGAAGCCGCCAAGGAATGCGGCCTGCACGTCAAGAAAACCGAAGGCACCCCCACATGAACGCCCGTACCGACCACGACCTGCTGAAAAGCGCTGACATGACGAACGAACACCACCTGAGCAACGCCCACCTGGACGCCCTGGAAGAGGAGACCATCTTCATCCTGCGCGAGGTGGCCGCGAGTTTCGAGCGCCCCGCCCTGCTGTTCTCGGGCGGCAAGGACTCGCTGGTGATGCTCAAGTGCGCCGAAAAGGCCTTTGGCGCGGGGCGCCTGCCCTACCCGCTGCTGATGATCGACACCGGCCACAACTTCCCTGAAGTGACCGATTTCCGCGACTCACGCGCCCAGGAACTGCAGGCCGAGCTCATCGTGCGCAGTGTCGAAGACTCCATGGCGCGCGGCACGGTGCGCCTGGCGCACCCGGGCGAAAGCCGCAACGTGCACCAGTCGGTCACGCTGCTGGAAGCCATCGAGGAGTTCCGCTTCGACGCACTGATCGGTGGCGCCCGCCGCGACGAGGAAAAGGCCCGCGCCAAGGAACGCATCTTTTCGCACCGCGACAGCTTCGGCCAGTGGCAGCCCAAGGCCCAGCGGCCCGAGCTCTGGACCCTGTTCAACACCCGCCTGGCGCCCGGCGAGCACTTCCGTGTGTTCCCGATCAGCAACTGGACCGAGCTGGACGTCTGGCAGTACATCGAGCGCGAGCAGATCGGCCTGCCGTCGATCTACTACACCCACAAACGCGAAGTGGTGGACCGCCGCGGCCTGCTGGTGCCGGTGACCGAACTGACCCCGCCCAGGGACGGCGAAACGGTGCAGATCCGCGACGTGCGCTTTCGCACCGTGGGCGACATCACCTGCACCTGCCCGGTCGAGAGCCTGGCCGCCACGCCCGGCGACATCGTGATCGAAACGCTGGCGGCCGACGTCAGCGAACGCGGCGCCACCCGCATGGACGACAAGACCAGCGACGCCTCGATGGAAAAGCGCAAGAAAGACGGCTATTTCTGAGCCGCTGCCCGCAGCCCGGCCTTTCTCGTGAACGCACCGAACCGAACTTCGCCATGAGCACTACCACACTGATAGCAAACAATGACCATTCCACGCTGGGTAATGGCCAAAAAGACACCAAAATCGCCCTGAAGTTCATCACCTGCGGCTCGGTGGACGACGGCAAGAGCACCTTGATCGGCCGCCTGCTGGTGGACAGCAAGGCCGTGCTGCAGGACCACCTGGCGGGCGTGCAGCGCCAGGGAGAGACCGACCTCGCGCTGCTGACCGACGGCCTCTCCGCCGAGCGCGAACAGGGCATCACCATCGACGTGGCCTACCGTTACTTCGCCACCGAAGACCGCAAGTTCATCATCGGTGACGCGCCCGGCCACGAGCAGTACACCCGGAACATGGTCACGGCCGCATCCAGCGCCGACGCCGCCGTGGTGCTGGTGGACGCCACCAAACTCGACTGGCGCAACCCGGCGCTGGAGCTGCTGGTGCAGACCCGCCGCCACTCGCTGCTGTGCAACCTGCTGCGCGTGCCGTCCATCGTGTTCACGGTCAACAAGCTCGACGCGGTGGCCGACCCGGCACTGGCCTTTCGCCACATCGAAGCGGCACTGCGTTCGTTTGCCGCGAGTGCCGGCATCGCCGTGACCGCCGTGGTGCCGATCTCGGCGCTCAAGGGCTGGAACGTGGTCGATGTCGGCCATGAACACGCCGGCTGGTGCGGTTACACCGGCCCGACGCTGCTGCAGATCCTGGAAGCGCTGCCCGGCACGCCGTCGGAAAGCGCGGCGCCGCTGGCGTTCCCGGTGCAGTGGGTGGAGAAGTTCTCAGGTTCTGCCGACACCTCCAAGGGCCGCCGCGTGTTCTGGGGCCGTGTCGCCGCCGGGCGCGTGTCGGTCGGCGATGCCGTCCAGATCTTTCCCAGCGGCCAGCTCGCCACCGTGGCCGAGGTGCTGGACCACGCCCGGCGCCCGAAAAGCATCCCCGCCGGCCACAGCGCCGGCATCATCCTGGACCGCGAGGTGGATGTCTCCCGCGGCGACTGGGTATTGCAGGCCCCCACGCTTGTCGCTGCGCGTACTGCGCTGGACGTGCCTTCGCCTGAGGCGACGGCTCTTCGGCCCGTCCATACCTGCGCAGGCAGGCCTGGAGCCGCGGGCCTCAGCCCCGAGGGGGCCCCGCCTGGCTTGGGGCGGCCCGGCGCGGCGGCGGAGGCCGTGCTGCAAGCCGCAGCCGACGACGACGACTTCGACACCCCCGCCCCCGTGTCGCCCTACCCTGGGCAGCGCGAGCTGGCCACCACCATCGCGTGGATGGACGACGAGCCGCTGGTGGCCGGCCGCGTGTACTGGGCGCTGCACGGCCATCGCTGGGTCAAGGCCAAGGTGCGCCGCATCGTGCACCGGCTGGACATCCACACCCTGGCCGAAAGCGACGCCAGCCAGCTCGAACCCAACGCCATCGGCCACGTGGAGCTGCTGCTGCAGGAGGCGCTGCCCGCCGTGTCGTTCGAGCGCTCGCGGGTGCTGGGCGCGCTGATCCTGGTGGACACCGCCTCGCACAAGACCGCCGGCGCGGTGCTGGTGAACCGACCTGCGGCCAGCCACAAATGACGCAAATCAATTCTCCACGGGGCCGTGCCGGCTAATCTGTCGGCGTGCGCCCCGGAAACCCATAAAATCCGGGATTCCCCGGAGGCCGCGCGCGGGCTTTCCACGTCGCCCCTTTCTCCATCACGTTACCGAGCCAACATGACCCACGTCGTCACCGAATCCTGCATCCGCTGCAAGTACACCGATTGCGTCGATGTCTGCCCCGTGGACTGCTTCCGCGAAGGCCCCAACTTCCTCACCATCGACCCGGACGAGTGCATCGACTGCGCGGTCTGTATTCCGGAGTGCCCGGTCAACGCCATCTACGCCGAAGAAGACCTGCCCAAGGACCAGCGCCACATGACCGCGCTGAACGCCGAACTGGCCCTGTTGCCCAATTGGAAGAGCATCACCAAACGCAAGGCCGCCCTGCCCGACGCCGACGAGTGGAAAGACAAGACCGGCAAGCTCAAGGAGCTGGTCCGCTGAGTCGGCCGATGTCCGGGCCCAGCGCAACCGGCGGCGCACCACACATGGCGGCGCCGCTCGAAACCGATGCCGTGGTCATCGGTGCCGGGCCGGTCGGGCTATTCCAGGTGTTCCAGCTGGGCTTGCTGGAAATCCGCACTCACCTGGTAGACGCATTGCCCGCCCCCGGCGGCCAGCCGGCTGAGCTCTACCCCGACAAACCGATTTACGACGTGCCCGGCGTGCCGGTCTGCACCGGGCGCGAACTGACCGCCTCGCTGCTGCGCCAGATCGCGCCGTTCCAGGTGCCGATGCACCTCGGGCAGGAAGTCACCACACTGGAGCGCCAGGCCGACGGCCGGCTGCTGCTGACCACCTCACGCGGCACGGCCCTGCTCACCCGAACCGTGTTCATCGCGGCCGGTGTGGGTGCCTTTCAGCCCCGCACGCTCAAACTCGACGGCCTGGCCGCTTTTGACGGCACCCAGCTGTTTCACCACCAGCCGGAGCCCGCCGCCACGGCCGGCGAGGACGTGGTGGTCCTGGGCAGCGAAGCCAGCGCCATCGACTGGGCGCTGGCCTGCGCCCGGCCTGGCCCGGGCCGCGCCCGCCGCGTCCGCCTGGTGCACCGGCGCGACCACTTCGACGCGGATGCCGGCGCCTTGGCCGCACTGGCGGACGCCCGCGCCAGCGGCGCCGTCAAGGTGGTGATCGGCCAGCCGGTCGGCATCGAGCAGGCCGACGGGCGCCTGTGCGCGCTGCAACTGGCCACCCCCGACGGCCAGGTCGTGCCGCTGCAACTCAGCCGCCTGCTGCTGGCGCTCGGCCTGTCGCCCCGGCTGGGTCCGCTGGCGCACTGGGGCCTGGCGATGGAGCGCAAGCAGCTGCGGGTGAACACCGAAGCGTTTGCCACCGCCGAGCCCGGCATCTATGCCGTGGGCGACATCAACACCTACCCCGGCAAACGCAAGCTGCTGGTGTGCGGCTTCCATGAATGCACGCTGGCGGCCTACGACGCCGCCGCCCGGCTGCGACCCGATCAGCCCCTGCTGCTGCAATACACCACCACCAGCCCGCGCCTGCACCGGCTGCTGGGGGTGGCGCCGGTCGCCGGCTGACTCTTTACAATACGCACCGGCGCGGCCCCGGTCGCGCCATTCGCTAGGGGTGTTGCGGTTTTGCCGCCGCGACTGAGAAAGTCCCTTTGAACCTGATTGAGGTAATCCTCGCGCAGGGAAGCAAGCTTCAGGACGGCGCCCGCTCTCTCCAGGGCGCCTCAAGTCCCGGCAAGCCGACCTGCCATTTCGTCGAAAGCACGTCATGGCACATCAACCGCCATTTTTCAAGAAAAAAGCCGCTCTATCCAGCGTGGAATGGTCATTATTTGCTCTATTTTTTGCAGCAGGCAACGTGTCCGCCCAAACGGCCGGCGCCGATGCCAGCCTCAAGCCCGTCACGGTCAGCGAACGCAGCGCGGCACCGCTGGCCGACGTCACCGGCTTCGGTGACCAGCCGCTGGAGCGCAGCCCCTTTGCCGCCACCGTCATCGATGCCGCCACCATCGTCGACACCGGCGCGCGCCGCCTGTCCGACCTGTACCGACTGGACGCCTCCGTCTCCGACGCCTACAACGCCGTCGGCTACTGGGACTACGCCAGCATGCGCGGCTTTGTCATCGACCAGACCAGCAACTGGCGCCGCGACGGCCTGCCCATCAGCGCCGAGACCAGCCTGCCGCTGGAAAACCGAGAGCGGGTCGAGTTTCTCAAAGGCACCAGCGGCATCCAGGCCGGTACCAGTGCCCCGGGTGGCCTGGTCAACCTGGTCATCAAACGGCCCACGGAGAAACCACTGCGCACGCTGCGCCTGGAAACCAACCACCGGGGCGGCCTGCTGGCCCATGCCGACCTCGGCGGCCGCTTCGGCGAGAACCGGCGTTTCGGCTACCGGCTGAACCTGGCGGCCGAGGACGTCCGCAGCCACGCGTCTGGGGCAGACGGCTCACGCCACCTGCTGGCCCTGGCCATGGACTGGCGCGTCTCGCCCGACACGGTGATCGAGGGTGAATGGGAGACCTCGCGCCGCCGCCAGCCCAGCGTGCCGGGCCTGAGCCTGACCGGCAGCACGCTGCCGGCGCCCAACCCGTTCATCAACATCAACACCCAGCCCTGGTCCCAGGCCAACGTGTTCGACAACCTGAGCGGCAGCCTCGGCATTCAGCAGGCCATCAACAGCCAGTGGCGGTGGCAGGCCCAGATCGGTACCCAGCGGCTGAAGAGCCAGGACCGCCTGGCCTATCCCTACGGCTGCTTTGACGCCGGCACGGGTGCCTACTACGCCGACCGCTACTGCCCGAACGGCGACTTCGACCTCTATGATTTCCGCAGCACCAACGAGCGCCGCCGCACCCATGCCGCCCAGATCCGGGCCATCGGCCAGCTCGATACCGGCGCGGTGCGACACCACCTGTCATTCGGAGTGCTGGCCAGCCGCTTCATCGACCGCGGCGAGCCGCAGGCCGACAACAACTCGGCTGTCGGCACCGGCAACCTGTTCACCCTGCCCGTGCTGCCGCCCGATCCGACCTTCGGCGATCCCTACACCAACCGCACCGAGCGCAGCACCGAGTTCTTCGCCTATGACGCGATCCAGTGGAGCCCGGCCTTCCAGACCTGGCTGGGGCTGCGCCATACCCGGCTGCATCGCGAAAGCGTTCGCACCGACGGCAGCCGCGCCACGGCGTACACGCGCGCCATCTCCACCCCCTGGCTCGCCGCGACCTGGCAGCTGACCCCGGCCACGATGTTCTACGCCAGCGTGGGCAAAGGCGTGGAGTCCGAAGTAGCCCCGGGCCGCAGCCGCTACACCAACGCCGGCCAGCCCCTGCCGGCCTTGCGCAGCCGCCAGACCGAACTGGGCGTCAAGAA
This sequence comes from Burkholderiaceae bacterium, assembly GCA_016790575.1. Classification (GTDB taxonomy): domain Bacteria; phylum Pseudomonadota; class Gammaproteobacteria; order Burkholderiales; family Burkholderiaceae_C; genus JAEUOU01. The sequence goes on from JAEUOU010000005.1 coordinate 13,641, forward strand.
CCAGACCGACCGCGCCACGTGGAGCGCGACGGTGTTCGACATCACACGCCCCCTGTGGGGCGACGCCGGCAGCTGCGACGTGGCGGGCAGTTGCACCCGCCAGGTTGACGGCGAGGTGCGCCACCGCGGCCTGGAACTGGCGGGCGGGTGGCAGGCCGGTCCCTGGCACCTGAATGGCAGCACCACATGGCTGGACGCTGAACGCCGCCATGCCGTCATCAACCCGGGCCTGAATGGCAAACGCCCGACCAACGTCCCAGGCTGGACCCTGCGTGCGCAAGTTCGCTACCGCCTGGCTGCGGTCCCGGGCCTGAGCGTGGAAGGCGCGCTCTCGCATGAAGGCCGCCGCGCCGTGTTGCCAGACGAATCGGTCATGTTGCCGTCGTGGACACGCCTGGACACCGCATTGCGGTACGAAACCCGGCTGCTGGGACAACGGGCCACCTGGAGCCTGTCGGTTGACAACGTGGCCAACCGCCGCGGCTTCGTGGAGTCGCCGTACCAGTACAGCCATATCTATCTATTCCCGGCCGCACCACGGACCGTGCGACTGGGGCTGCACGCTGGGTTCTGAAACAGGACAACCGACAGACCAGGGCGCCGCGAAGTTTTTGCAGCACCCTTGAAAAAGTGCCGAAAATCGCTCTATAATCCAAGGCTTGTTCCCCGATAGCTCAGTCGGTAGAGCGCCGGACTGTTAATCCGTAGGTCCCTGGTTCGAGCCCAGGTCGGGGAGCCAAAAAAACAAAAAGGCCCTGCAAATTTTTGCAGGGCCTTTTTCTTTTTGCTCGCGATGGGGCGGCAGTCGCGAAAGGGGTCAGAAAGCCAAAGCAGCGGCCCTTGCAGGCCGCCTGCCACCGGCGCCGATGGCAACCAGCGCCCTGCCGGTCCCGCGATGGTTCAAAACCGATCAGCCGCGGGTGATCTTGAGTACCTTGGCGCCGTGGTTGGTCCGTGCCTGGCCTTCGCTGCGTGGCGTGAAGGGCTTGCCGGTGTGCCCAGCCTTGGCCGGCGCAGGACGACCATGTGCCGGCTTGCGAGTACCCCAATCGCCGCTGCGCGGGGCGAAGCCATCACTGCGCCCCCCGGCGGCATGCTCACGGCGGCGGTCTGGCTGGCCTTCAAAACCCGAATCGGAGCGAAAGCCGTCGGCGCCTACCTGACGCGGGCCGCGGGCAAAGCGCTCGCTATCCGGACGCGGGCGCTTGTCGCGTGGTGCGCTGGCACGCTGTCCCCGGCCTTCGAATCCCGACTTGCCAAAGCGGCCGGCCGGTGCAGAGGCCGGAAAGCGCTGCGTCGGCTCCAAGCCCGGAATGACTTCGGCCTTGAAGTGCTGGTGGGTGAAGGTTTCGATGTCAAAGACCCGACGCCGGTCGCGAAACTCGGCAAACGAGACTGCCAGGCCGTCGCGACCCGCCCGTCCGGTGCGCCCAATGCGATGGGTGTAATCCTCCGCCTTCATCGGCAGGCCGAAGTTGAACACATGGGTGATCGTCGGTACGTCAATCCCGCGCGCCGCAACATCGGTGGCCACCAGGATCTGTACCTGGCCATTACGAAGCGCCATCAGGCGGCGATTGCGCAGGCCCTGGCTGAGGGCGCCATGCAGGGCTACGGCAGAGAAGCCTTCTTGCTGCAGGTCGCTGGCCAGGCCATCGCACTCGATCTGGGTGCTGGCAAACACAATCGCCTGGTCAATCGAGGCATCGCGCAGCCAGTGGTCCAACATCTTGCGTTTGTGCGCTGCGTTGTCGGCCCAGAACAGCACCTGCTTGATGTTGGCGTGTTTCTCCTGCGGCGAGTCGATCTGCACTTTCTTCACCGCCGAACCGTTGTCGTGCATGACGCGCATGGCCAGTTGCTGGATGCGCGGCGCGAATGTTGCGCTGAACATCATGGTCTGCTGGCGCTGGCTGGTGAGCTGGTTGATTTCGGCCAGATCGTCCGAAAAGCCCAGGTCGAGCATGCGGTCGGCCTCGTCCACGACGAGGAATCGAACCTGGTCCAGCTTGATCTGCATCGAGCGCTGCAGGTCCAGCAATCGGCCCGGTGTGGCCACGACCAGATTGGCGTTCTGCAGCTTGGCAATCTGCAACTGGTACGGCATGCCGCCGACGATGTTGGCGATGCGCAGGCCACGGCAGTGTTTGACCAGTTCGATGGCGTCGTGCGCCACCTGCTGCGCCAGCTCGCGCGTGGGGCACAGCACCAGCGCGCCCGGTGTGGCGGCTTTGAAATGGCGCGGGTTGGTCGGGTCCTTGCGGCGCGGCCTCTTGGGCGCGGCTTCGCCACGCGCCAAGGCGTCCGCCGTCAGCCGCTCGAATTCGGCGCGCTCGCTGGCTTCCTCTTGGGCCAGCTGGCAGATCAAGGTGTGCAGCATGGGCAGCAAAAAGGCGGCGGTTTTCCCGCTGCCCGTCTGGCTGGACACCATGAGGTCGTTGTACCCATGGTGCTCGCCGTCGTCGGACGGCAGGGCCAACGGAATCGTGCGCTCCTGCACAGCGGTCGGTGCGGTATAGCCCAGATCGGCAACGGCCCGAACCAGTTCGGGCGCAAGGCCCAGGCGCACAAAACCGTTCGGCGCTGCTGGCGCCATGGGCAAGGTGCCAGCGGGAAGGGAAGAAATATCGGCAGGCGCAAAGTCGCCCTGCACGGCAAGCGTGTCGGTCATGGTGTGAAACTCCAGGCACGGGCCCGCATAGTCTGCGGGGACTCCGTCAATGGTTAAAAAACATCAACCATCAAACGGAGCTCGGTGCTGCTGGCAAGGCCGACGGGCCTGCCCAGTCGAGTGACTCTTATCGGTGAGTCAACAGTGTGAGGGGCGATGTACGAAGCACAGGTTACCCGGTGCAGCCTTGCATTATCGCACAAAGTGATTTTTCCTGCGGGTTAACCCGGACCGTCTTCTGTCGCCGGGCCCGAAACCCGCAGAAACTGCGCCCGGTAATGGACCAGTTCCTCGATCGATTCCTGCACATCGGCCAACGCGGTGTGCTTCTGATGTTTCTTGAACGCGCTGAACACGTCAGGGCGCCAGCGTCGGGCAAGCTCCTTAAGAGTGCTGACGTCAACATTTCGGTAATGAAGAAAGGCCTCCAGTTTGGGCATATAGCGCACCAGGAAGCGCCGATCCTGCCCTATGCTGTTGCCGCACAGCGGTGAGGTGCCCTTGGGCACCAGAGGCTTCAGAAACTCCAGAATCCGGGCCTCCGCTTCGGCCTCGGTCACGGTAGAGGCTCGAACCTTGTCGATCAGTCCGCTGCGGCCGTGGGTGCCCTTGTTCCATGCGTCCATCGCGTTGAGAATGGACTCGGGCTGGTGTATCACCAGCACCGGGCCTTCCACCCGCGGCTCCAGGTCAGGACCTGTCACAACGACAGCGATTTCGATGAGACGTTCTTTTTCGGGGTCCAGACCGGTCATTTCACAGTCAATCCAGACCAGATTAAGGTCGGATTTGGCCAAGACCGGGGCAACGGAAGTACTTGTTTCGTTCATGCCGGGAATTGTCGTTTATCCAGGGCTGGTCTCCCGCTTTGAGCCTACACTCGCCACCCATGTCCGAATCCCTGTCTCCTTCCCTGCTGACCACTCTGGTTTTTGTGTTCTTTTTGCTGGCGGGTCTGTTTGCACAACTGTGGCTCAACACCCGCCAGGTTCGGCATGTCGCGCACCACCGCGCCGCGGTTCCGGCACCCTTTGCCGGGCGCGTGACGCTGCAAGCCCATCAGAAGGCCGCCGACTACACCCTGGCGAAACTTCGATTCGGTCTGGTGGAAACCCTCTTGGGTACTGCGGTATTGGTTGCCTGGACACTGCTGGGTGGTCTTGACCTGCTCAATCAATTGCTACAGATGCTGCTGAGCGGCTGGTCGGGCCTGTCCCGCCAGATCGCCCTGGTGGCCGCTTTCGCCCTGATTTCCGCTCTGATCGGGTTGCCGGCCAGCCTGTATCAGACCTTTGTTCTGGAACAGCGGTACGGCTTCAACCGGACTCCGTTCGCCCTGTGGGTCAGCGACCAGCTCAAGGGAGCGTTGCTCGGCGCCGGTTTGGGCCTGCCCCTTCTCGCCCTGGTACTCTGGTTGATGAACGCAGCCGGCAGCGCCTGGTGGCTATGGACCTGGCTGGTCTGGATGACGTTCAACCTGGTGTTGCTGGTGGTCTACCCGACCTTCATCGCGCCACTGTTCAACCGCTTCCAGCCCCTCGACGATGAGAGTCTGCGGGCCCGCGTGACCGCGCTGATGGCCCGCTGCGGCTTCAAGGCCAGTGGCTTCTACGTCATGGATGGAAGCCGCCGTAGCGCCCATGCCAACGCCTATTTCACCGGTTTCGGCGCGGCCCGCCGGGTAGTCTTCTTTGACACCTTGTTGCAACAGCTGTCACCCGCCGAGGTTGATGCCGTGCTGGCGCACGAGTTGGGCCACTTTCGCAGGCGCCATATCCCGCAGCGCATCGCCGCCGCGTTTGTCAGCAGTTTGCTGGGTCTGGCCTTGCTGGGGTGGCTTTCGACCCAAGTGTGGTTTTACACGGGGCTGGGTGTCACGCCCAATCTGAACGGAACGCCCAATGACGCGCTCGCTTTGCTTCTGTTCCTCATGGCAGCGCCGGTTTTCACGTTCTTTGTCAGTCCGATTTTTTCTGCGCTTTCGCGCCGCCATGAATTCGAGGCCGACGCTTTCGCCGTCACCCACACCAGCGGAGCCGACTTGGGCAGCGCTTTGCTCAAGCTCTACCAGGACAACGCCTCAACCTTGACACCGGATCCGTGGTACGTGCGCTTTTACTATTCGCATCCGCCCGCCGCGGAGCGACTGGCCCGCCTACACGCCTGAAGGGACGGTTGTGACGCGAAAAGAGCCAATACCCAGTGTGAAAAGGTCACTTGACGCTATAGAAATAGAATCGCTTTTGCCGACTGCGCCTTTGTGGCAGCTCGACCGTTCAATGGAATTTCCGGCATTGCAGCGGGCGGTGGTTTTTGCCACCGAAGCCCAGGCGGAAGCGTTCCTGCGCGCCCTGGAGACGCTGGCAAACCGTCTCGATCATCATCCGCAAGCACGTATCGACGGAGCCATCTGCAGCGTGCGCTGGTGGACCCATCAGCCGCCGGGACTCTCGCAGCTGGACTTCGAATGCGCCCGCCAGACCGACCGGCTTGTGAACGCTAAACCGTCATGAGCCGTGGCGACCGTCAGGCGATGTTCGTGTCACACCCACGGGAGACCGGCCTGGTGGTAGCCGCGTATGGTCGCCATTGCCTGGTCGAAACGCCGAGCGGACACCGCGTTGTCTGCCACCCACGGGGGAAAAAGAACCTGGTCGTTGTCGGCGACCGAGTGCTTTGGCAAGCCACACACGATGAAGGGACGATCGAGTCCATTGAGCCCAGGCGCAACCTTTTCTACCGGCAAGACGAAGTGCGAACCAAGTCATTCGCAGCAAATCTCGATCAGGTCATCATTTTGCTGGCCGCACGGCCTGTGTTCTCCGAGATGCAACTGGCCCGGGCACTGGTTGCAGCCGAAGCCCAAAACATCCAGCCCATCATTGTCCTGAACAAGCGGGACCTGGCGGAGCCGTTCGAGCTGGCCTGGAACCGCCTTGCGCCCTACCGCGAGATCGGGTACGCAGTGATCCCCATGTCCGTGCTGTCCACAGACGACGCCGGAATGGCGGAGCTGGCACCCCGCATTGATAGAAAGGTCACTCTTGTGCTGGGCCCTTCCGGTGTCGGCAAGAGCACATTGATCAACCGCCTTGTGCCCGCTGCGGGGGCCCTGACCGCCGAAATTTCGCACGCGCTCAACTCGGGCAAGCACACCACCACCAGCACGACCTGGTACTGGATCGATTCCGGGCGGAGCACGGCACTCATCGACTCCCCCGGCTTTCAGGAATTCGGGCTGCAGCATATCGATCCGACGGCGCTCGCGGGTCTGATGCCGGATGTCCGTGCGCTGGCATCCCAATGCCGCTACTACAACTGCACGCACCTTCATGAACCCGGTTGTGGCGTGCGGGCCGCACTGGATGACCCCGGCCCCGAGGGTAGCAATCGTCATCTTGATGCCCGCCGCTACCGGATCTATGCTGAACTGTTTGCTGAGCTGGCCCGCCCACGTTATTGACAGCGGAGGTCTGATCGCTTTATCCGAGCAGACTTCCCAATGTCAGGATGCCCAGTAGAACCATCCACATCACGACAGTTCGCCAGACCAACCCCACCACCTGAGCCAGGTGCTCCGTTACCGGCACACGAAGCGCCCGATCCGGGACCGTCGCCGCCAGGCGGGACATGTCGAAAGGCCCCGTCTCGGTCAATGGCGCCAGCGGCTGGCCAGCCAGAGCGATGCCCAGCGCCCCCGACGTTGCTGCAATGATCAGGCCGTCGGTGTCCTGTGGCTCTGCAGCGCTATGCGCACGCCAGGCGTCAATGGCGTCTTCGAAACTGCCCACCACGGCAAACCCCAGGGCGGTAAATCGGGCCGGAAGCCAGTCAAGAACATGCCAAAACTGTGCTGCCGCCGTGCGCAGACCGTCACTGACAGCCTGGCCGGCCTGCCGCGCCCGATGCTTCCAATAGCGTGGAGCAAATTCGGCCACACGATATAAAACGGCACCCGCCGGCCCGAACCCCAGCAATGCCAGACAGGCATAGCAGGCAAGCACACCGAACACGTGTCGATGGGCGGCGAGCACGGAATACCGAATGACATGGCGAACGATTTCGTTGCGGGGCAACTGCGACACATCCACTCGTTGCCACCGAGCGAGCAACTGGCGGGCCAATCCTTCATCCCCGGAAAGCAAGGCGTCCCGAAGGCCAGTGAAATGGTGACTGAAGTGACGAAACCCCAGCGTGTAGTACAGCAACACGGTGGTCCACAGCATGGCAGCGGGCCACCCGATCGCAGCAAGCAGCAGCCAATGCACGCCCGCTGCCACCGCGGTGGGACCTCCGACGGCGAGCGCCATGACAAACCAACCGTGGGAACGACTGCCTGTATCGAAATTGCGCGTCGCGACGGCCACCCAGCGACGAACGACCCCATGGATCAGATTGCCCCGTCCAACGGGACGAATCTGCTCGATCAGCAACGCAAACAGAATTGCGAAAAAACTCATTGGGGAATGATAGCGACCCTGGATTCGAAGCTTCGGCCGGCGCCCGTCATGCCACAAGAAAGCGGTACAGGTTTCGCAGCATCCCGGCGGTCGCACCCCAGACGAACCGCTCCACCCTCTCGCCACCGGGAAGACGTTGCTCATAGGGAATCGATAGCCATTCGCGCCGATCACCCTGCCATTCGACCACGTGATGGCGATGGTTCGATGGATTCATCAGAAAATCCAAGGGGATCTCAAACACCGAAGATACTTCATGCGGATTCGGCCTGAGCGCAAATCCCTCCCGCACCAGTGCGACCACCGGGGTGACAAGGTAAGCGGAGCCGGTTTGGTAGACCGGCAAGGTACCCAGAACGTCGACAAATTCGGCAGCAAGACCAACCTCCTCCCAAGCCTCGCGCAAAGCCGCATCGGCCATGCTGGCGTCGGTTTCATCGACCTTGCCGCCCGGAAAGGCTATTTGCCCGGAATGGCTGGACAGATGGGTGGTTCTTTCAGTCAACAGCACATTCGGCAGCCCTTTGCCATCTCTGGCCAGGACGATTGGGATGAGGACCGCGGCTTCCGCGGGCGCCCGGTCGGAGAAGGGCCGCTCACGCACGAACTCCGGACTCCATGGAGGCGGTCCTGCAAATCGTTGCCGAAGCGCATCTTCCGTCAAAGCCCAGGCCGGAACGGTCGGCAAATGGCGGTCGACCCCGACAACCGGGACCGCCTTGGGGTCAAACGATGGCAAATGACGGACTGCTCTGTGTTCCATGGAGGTTCTGCGGTAGGCCGCATCAGGCAAAGAAAAAAGCCGCCAGGCGCATTGCGACTGGCGGCTTCAACCCGATGCTGGGCAAGGAATCAGGCCTGTGCGGGCTTGCTTCGCTGGGGGAGCTTTTCCTTGATACGGGCCGACTTGCCACTACGATCGCGCAGGTAGTAGAGCTTGGCGCGGCGGACATCGCCGCGCCGCTTGACTTCAATGCTGGCAATCAGGGGGCTGTACGTCTGAAACGTACGTTCCACACCTTCGCCGTTGGAGATTTTCCGAACGGTAAAGCCGCTGTTGAGGCCGCGATTGCGCTTGGCAATCACCACGCCTTCGTAGGCCTGCACCCGCTTGCGGTTGCCTTCAACGACATTGACGCTCACGACGACGGTGTCACCGGGCGAGAATTCAGGAATGCTCTTGCCAAGGCGGGCAATCTCTTCCTGTTCAAGGGTCTGGATCAGATTCATGGGGTCCTCAATCGATCATGCACGCGCTACGCTAGGGGCGGCGAAGCAGCCATTCATGGCTGTTCCTGGAATTGCCGCGGCCGGCAGAGGATCGCAAAGCCTTGCATTATAACAAGCCCCGAAAGGGCTGGATGGCTACCCAAGGCCTTGGAGATAGCGCTCATCCCCTGCGCTGAGCCGCCCCGCCGCTCGCGCGGCCTCAATCAGTTCAGGTCTTCGCGAATGCGTCAGCAACAGTCGTTGCTGTCGGCGCCATACCGCGATCTGCTCGTGGTGACCCGACAGCAAAACCGCCGGCACACATGCCTCGCGCCAACGCTCTGGCCGTGTGAAATGGGGGCAATCGAGCAAGCCGTCGACCGCAGGGTTGAAACTGTCTTGCGCGTGACTGTTCTCGTCACCGAGCACGCCCGGCTGCAAACGTGCGACCGCATCAATGAGCGCCATCGCAGCCAACTCTCCTCCCGAAAGAACGAAGTCGCCCAGGCTGACCTGCACGTCGACAAAGCGATCAATGAACCGTTGGTCTATTCCCTCGTACCGTCCGCACAGCAAAATGGCCCCACGGCTGTGCGCCCAACGCGCCACCTCGGCATGACGGAGCACGTCACCGGCCGGAGAAAAAAGCACCACCGGGGCAGAATCTGTCCGATCGGCACGGACGCGCTCCAGGCACAAGTACAGCGGCTCAGCCAACATGACCATTCCCGGCCCGCCGCCAAACGGGCGGTCATCAATGCGCCGATAAGGTCCTTCAGCGAAGTCCCTCGGATTCCACAGCCGCACGTCGACCGAACGGGACTCGTACGCCCGGCGGGTTACGCCGCAGCGTAGAAATGGTTCCCACATTTCGGGAAACAAGGTCAGGACGTCAAAACGCATCGAGGACTCTGCGGAACTGGGTCGGGAAGGCGCTCTGCCCGGGCACGTTCAGAAATCGGGTTGCCAATCCACGACGATCCGACGCCCCGTCAGATCCACCGAATCGACATAGGCCGAAACAAAGGGAATCAAGCGCTCCATCATTTGACCGTTTTCCGCCGCATGGAGGACCAGCACGGTTTGGGGGCCCGTGGCGAGCAAATCCTTGACTTCGCCCAGGCAAACGCCTTCGCGGTTGACGACCGAAAGTCCTATCAGGTCAACCCAATAGAACTCATCCGGACCTGGCTTGGGAAACGCTGAACGGGAGATGAAGATTCGGCATCCTCGCAAAGCCTCGGCGGCTCCTCGTTCGGCAATTGCCTCTGAACTGGCCACCAGATTGCCACCGTGCTCACGCACCTGCGCAATCACCATTTCGCGGGCACCCGCAAACGCCGGCGACCCACGCTCTGAAGCCCGCAAGAACCAGCGGCGGGACGAAAAAAGCGCCTCTGCAGAGGCGCTGTGGGCTTGAACCTTGAACCAGCCTTTGACGCCCCAAGCGTCCAGAATTCGCCCCACCTCCACCGCATCCGCCGGCATTTCGGCGGGGCGGTGAAAATCGACCGGCACAGCCAAGCGGATCAGGCTGCCTTGGCAGCGGCTTGCTTGATGAGACGCTCTACCGTGGGAGAAGGCTGGGCGCCGACACCGCGCCAGTACGTCAGCCGATCCTGTGCAATGCGAAGGCCTTCTTCCCCTTCGACTGCCGTCGGATTGTAGAAACCGATACGCTCAATGAACCGCCCGTCGCGACGGACTCGTTTGTCGGCCACGACAATATTGAAGAAGGGACGGCCTTTGGCGCCGCCACGGGCGAGACGAATGACAACCATGATTTATCCTGTGGGTGGAAGTGAGTTTTTCTCAGCGTTTGAGACACGCGACATGGCCACCCGGCCAGCGACACACTGAAAACCGAGCATTATAACCCCCCAATCTATGCTGATGATTCGACCCAGCGGTGACGGCGATGTGCCGGCGATCACCGAAATCTACGCCCACCATGTCTGCCACGGTACCGGGACCTTCGAAATTGATCCACCCTCGCTCATCGACATGCGGACCCGCCGCGAAGATGTACTTTCCAAAGGACTGCCATGGCTGGTCGCGGAAGACGCAGGACAGGTCGTTGGCTATGCCTACTGCAACTGGTTCAAGCCGCGACCGGCCTATCGGTATTCCGCAGAAGATTCCATCTATCTTGCCCCGAACGTCAACGGGAAAGGTCTGGGTCGCCTGCTACTGGCTGAGTTGTGCGCTCAGGCTCAACGCGCAGGCATTCGCAAACTCATTGCTGTGATCGGAGATTCGTCAAATGCCGGCTCGATCGGAGTTCACCGAACGGTTGGCTTCCGTGACGTCGGTGTCCTGCGCGCCTGCGGCTGGAAATTCGATCGCTGGCTTGATGTGGTGCTGATGGAGAAGGCACTTGGCCCGGGCGACTCCACACCTCCGGGGGCTTGAACATCATGAAAAGCAAGACCATTGCAGCCTGGTTGACCTTTTTCGGCGGTCCGCTCGGCCTACATCGTTTCTATCTGTTCGGACTGTCCGACCTCATTGGCTGGCTACTTCCGATTCCTACCGCGCTTGGCCTTTATGGCGTCACCCGTGTGCAGCAGTTCGGCCTGGACGATCAGCTCAGCTGGATACTGATTCCCCTGCTCGGCTTTGTGATCGCGGGTTGCGCGCTGAATGCAATCATCTACGGTCTCATGACAAGCGAAGGTTGGAACCGCCGTTTCAACCCGACAGCGGCTGCGGATGCACCGGTGGGAAACACCAGCTGGCTCACCGTGGGTGCGATCGTCGCATCGCTTCTTATCGGGACCACCATCCTGATGGGCAGCATCGTCTACGGGTTCCAACGGTACTTCGAATACCAGATTGAGGAAGCCCGCAGGATTTCACAGTAGCGGGCGTGTCGGAGGAAACCGACGCCCAGAGAATGTCTGAGCCGCGCCGGAACCGCCAGGCGTCGCGTTGGCAGACCCCGGCGCCGGCAAAACCTGTACTGGTTCGCTCAGAGGAGACGCTGGATGGTCTGCGCCTCGACTGCAAGGAGGGCATCCGGCGCGACCCGATCTGGCGCAATTTCAGCCATCGGCACCAACACAAAAGCGCGAGCATTCATGCGAGGATGGGGAACGGTGAGTGACGGACTCTGAATAGTCGCCGATCCGTAGACCAGCAAATCCAGATCCAGAGTGCGCGGCGCGTTCGGGTAAGGCCGCACGCGCCCCGCCTTTTGCTCAACGGACTGAAGATGCCGCAGAAGGTCAGGGGCAGCAAGACCGGTTTCCAGCAGCGCAACGGCATTCACAAAATCAGGGCCGCCGGCGTCAACTGGCGCCGTACGATAGAACCCCGAATGCCTCACCAGCCGTGACAACGGCAGTCGGCGCAGTTCATCCAGTGCGGCGCGCAATTGGCCTATCGAATCGCCCAGATTGGAACCCAGCCCGACGTACGCGTCGACAGGATTCGCGCACCCGGGACGACCGATCAGGATCCCTCCGGCGGTACGGAAGGATCGCCTCCCGTACGACGGCGCCTGCGCCGACGTTTACGGACGGGCGTTGCGCCTTCTGGTTCGGATCCTGTTTCAGAAGACATGGGCAAGCGCGAAGGCATTTCGTCGGCAAGTGGCGAAGAACCCGCCTCGCGGGCCTTCGTTTCGCCGGAGCCGCCTCGCGTATCGCGAACCCGGCGGGGCTTGCGTCCGTTCGAATCCCGAATCTGCTGGATCAAGTCTTCGCGCACTGAGTCATCGCCGACGCTGAATTCCTGCCACCAGTCGGCCAGGGCAACATCAACCTCACCGACGTCCGCGCGCAAACGCAGAAAGTCGAAGCCAGCCCGAAAACGTGGCTGCTCGACCAAGCTGTACGGCGTTGTGCCGATTCGCCGGTCAAAGCGCAACTGCATCATCCAGATTTCCCGCATGTCGGCACCGAGTCTGCCGCGTCCACTGACATCGCCGATACGTTCGTCAAAGACGACATCAATCGCCGATTGCATGGCCGGGTGGGTGTGTTCGCCCGCAGAAATCCGTTGCTGCCAGCCCGTCTGAACGTCCGGCCACAGCACACACGCGAGCAGAAAACTCGGGGCAACGGGTTTGCTCTCGCCGACCCGCCGGTCGGTGTCGGACAGCGCTGCCGCGATAAACGGATGCGCTGAGCGCTCCACAATCAGATCGAGCAAAGGGTACACGCCCTGCCCCAGTCCGAGTGCCTGCAACTGCGCCACACTGCCGACACCATGGCCGGTTTGAAGGAGCTTGAGCATTTCGTCAAACAAGCGGCTTTGCGGCACGTCGGACAGGAGGCCGCGCATGGAGACCAGCGGCTTGGCCGATCGCGGCTCCAGTCGGAAGCCGAGCGGCGCCAGCTTCGCAGCGAACCGGACTGCCCGCAAGATGCGCACCGGATCCTCCCGGTACCGGGCGACCGGGTCACCGATCAGACGCAAAAGCCTGCCCGCCGAATCATCGATACCCCGGTGGTAATCTACCAGGATCTGCGACTCTGGCTCGTAGTAGAGCGCGTTGACGGTGAAGTCCCGTCGTGTCGCATCTTCATCCTGAGGGCCCCAGACATTGTCACGAAGCACCCGCCCGGAGGTGTCGACGGCATGCTGCATGCCGGCCAGTGCTTGTTTGCCCGTTTTCTCGTTTCCAGTCACTGCTTCGGCGGCGGCCGCGTCCATATAGGCCCGGAAGGTGGAAACTTCAATCACCTCATGGTCGCGCCCGCGGCCGAAAACGACATGAACAATCCGAAAGCGCCTCCCGATGATGAACGCTCGCCTAAACAAAGACTTGACCTGCTCCGGTGTTGCGTTGGTTGCGACATCGAAGTCTTTCGGGCGAAGTCCGAGCAACAGGTCCCGAACGGCCCCACCGACGACATAGGCCTCATACCCTGCCTGGCGCAATGTACGAGTGACCGTAACCGCACGTTCGTCAACCAGTTCGGGATTGATCCGGTGAACGCTCGGCGGTATTTCGACACGGCGCCCGAAATCAGGCTTACGAGACCGCCCTGAGGGCTTGCCGAGCAGCTTGTCGATGAGTTTTTTGATCATGTGTTCTTTCGATACCGCCCATTCTCGCAGCGCGTTGGCGGCAGAGGCCGCGTCGGAGAACGCTGCTTCAATTGCCAAATAGATCCAGGACCCGCCATCCCCGAGCCTGAGCTATTTCGCGCAGCGCGGGCGCCGGATTGGTGGCCACCGCGGTGTCAACCTTCTCAAGCAAAGGCAGATCATTGGTGGAGTCGGAGTAAAAAGTGCTGGAAACGTCTGACCAGACGAGCCCACGTTGAGCCAGCCACTGCCCAACCCGGTCGACTTTGCCACCCCGAAACGATGCAATGCCCTGGATCTCCCCGGTGAACCAGCCGCTTGGGTCCCGCTCCAGTTCCACCGCAATCAGATGATCGACGCCGAAAGCATCCGCAATCGGCCGCGTAATGAACTCGTTGGTCGCCGTCACGATCACCAGTTCATCGCCCGCGTTGCGATGAGACTGCACCAGTTCGAGTGCCTGCGGCTTGATGGCCGGAAAAATGACCTCCCGCATGAACGCCTCATGAGCCCGTGCAGCGGCCTGAGCGCCCCGACTCCGGATCGGTCCGGTAGCGAACCGTATGTACTCATGAACATCCAGCACCCCGGCCTGGTACTGCGCGAAGAATTCGTCGTTCATGCGGCGAAACTCGACCGGGTCAGTCCAGCCGATTCGGGTTGTGAATTCTCCCCATGAGTGGTCTGAATCAATCGGGAGCAAGGTGTAATCCAGGTCAAACAAAACCAGATTCATTCACTCTCCAGCATCGCCCTGAGCAAGGGCAGGGTCACGTTACGCTTGTTTTGCAGTGCGAAGCGATCGAGCCGATCCAGCAGCGCCATCAAACTGCCGAGATCCCGGGGAAACCGACCCAGTATGTAGTCGATAACCTCGTCCGCAAGAAAGATCCCGCGGGCATCGGCGGCTTTTCGCAATACCGCCCGACGCTCCGACTCCGAAGGGGGATGCAACTGGAAAACATGGCCCCAGCCCAGCCGGGAACGAAGATCGTCGCGCAAGGCCAGATCGGCCGGTGGCATCGCGCCACAGGCCAACACCCAACGGGCTTCTCCCGAAGACGGCGACAACGCATTGACAAACCAGTTGAATGCCACCTGCTGCCCGGTGGAATCCAGACGATCGACATCGTCCATCAGGACAGCACCCCACGAATCATCGAACTCTCCGGCGTCCGACGCGGTCGCATCCAACCAGCCTACCCGCACTCCGCGGTCGGTCAATGCGTGACGAACGGCTTTCAGCAGGTGCGTTTTTCCGCTGCCCGATCCACCCCACAGGTAGGTTGGAACAGGTGATCGGGTCGGACTGCCGACCCATAAACGCAAGTGGGCAAGAACGGCTTCATTTTCGCCCGGTGCGAAGCTGTTCAGGGTCGACTCCACGCCCAGGCCGATGTCCAGTATGAGCTGCTTCATGGAATGTCCACTCATCCGCTGCTGCGGCCCCGGTAAAGTGGGCTGGCGCGATAGGTCGACTCCAGCCGGCGCAAGGCAACCAGCAATACGGCGCTGACCGGCAATGCGATGAGGACACCGACGAAACCGAACAGCTGACCGAAAGCGAGGAGCATGAAAATCACCGCCAGCGGGTGCAGTCCGATACGGTCACCCAGAAGGCGCGGGGTCAGGTACAGACTTTCCATGACTTGCCCCAGACCATAGACAACGGCCACCATCAGCACCGCCTTGACTGCGGCGAACTGCAACAGACCCGACAAAAAGGCAAGGACCAGTCCAATACCGAAGCCCACATAAGGTACGAATATCGCCAGACCGGTAAACACACCGATCGGCAAGGACAGATCCAAACCGAACAGCGCGAGAAAGAGGCTGTAGTAGACCGCAAGCACCAGCATCACGAGCAGTTGGCCGCGCAAGTACTGCCCGAGCACAGCGTCAGCCTCGTCCATGAAGCTGTCGTAGGCAGGCCGAACTGCAGGGGGCACCAGTTCCACGATTCGTCGGACGAAGGCGTCCCAATCAAGCAAAAGGTAAAACAGGACCACCGGAATCAGCACCGCATTGCCAACAATGGCAAGCGCCACGCTGCCGCCGAGTTTCAGCGAAGTAAGAACCGAGCCAAGGGCATCCTCGACATTGGCGTTGAGGTACTTCAGAACAAACGCCTTGAGGCTGTCCACGTCCAGGGCGAAGCCGATACCCATTTGGGCCAGCGCCGGCTGTAGCGCTGCATTCATCCGATCCAGAAGGAGCGGCACCTGTTCGCGCATCAGCGGTATCTCTTTGGCCAGTATAGGCACCAGCATCAGAAGCAAGCCTGTCAGCGCCAGCAGAAACAGGGTCTCGACCAGCAGCACCCCGACAACCCGCGGCATTCTGCCCCCCAATACCCCATCGATCCAGTTGACCACGGGGTTGAGTGCATAGGCCAGTACGGCAGCCACCACAAAAGGCGTCAGCACCGGCCCCAGCCACCAAAGCAGCAGGCCGCACAGGGCGGCAATTGCAAGCCAGGCAAAGGCCCGCTTCTGGGTGGCGGTGAACTGCATGCGACTGATGTGGGGGCGAGGGCAAACCCTTAGAATGAGGCACGAATTCTAGACGCCCGGCCCTTCGCCGGACCGAAAACACACGCCACCCCGCACGCTTGCGGCTACACGATGACCCTGAATCCCCTCTCCTACAAAGACGCCGGTGTCGATATTGACGCCGGTGACGCCCTGGTGGAACGCATCAAACCGCTGGCCCGGCGGACCATGCGCGAAGGCGTTCTGGCCGGCATCGGTGGCTTTGGGGCGCTCTTTGAGGTACCCAAACGCTACCGCGAACCGGTTCTTGTGAGTGGAACTGACGGTGTTGGCACGAAACTCAAGCTTGCATTCGACTGGGGCCTGCACGACACCGTGGGTATCGATCTCGTGGCAATGAGTGTCAACGATGTGCTGGTTCAGGGTGCCGAGCCGCTGTTCTTTCTGGACTACTTCGCCTGTGGAAAGCTCGACGTTGACACCGCTGCCTCCGTCGTGGGGGGTATCGCACGTGGCTGCGAGCTATCGGGATGTGCCCTGATCGGCGGGGAAACGGCCGAAATGCCGGGCATGTACCCGCCGGGCGAATACGACCTCGCCGGATTCGCCGTGGGCGCGGTGGAGAAATCCGAAATCCTTACGGGTGCCGGCGTCCGCCCGGGTGATGTCGTGCTGGGCTTGTCATCCAGTGGCGTCCACTCGAACGGGTTCTCTCTCGTGCGTCGCTGTATCGAACGTGCCGGCGACAAATGCCCCATGGAGCTCGACGGCAAGCCGTTCCGACAGGCGATCATGGAGCCGACCCGCTTGTACGTCCGCTCCATTCTGCGGGCGTTGGAACGCCACAACCGCGTCAGCGGCACGCCCCCCGCGATCAAGGCGCTGGCGCACATCACCGGCGGCGGGTTGCTGGAAAACATCCCACGAGTCCTGCCCGAAGGCCTGTCCGCTCACCTTCGCCACGGAAGCTGGCCGCGCAGCGAACTGTTTGCCTGGCTGCAACGCACGGCCGCCATTGATGACCGGGAGATGAACCGTACATTCAACAACGGTATCGGGATGATCCTTGTTGTGGACCCGGACGCGGCTCAGGACTGCGCAGCCACCCTGCGCGCCGAAGGGGAGTCGGTCCATGTGATCGGCAGCATTCAACCGCGCGCCGGCCGAGACGCCGTGATCATCGATTGACCCGCCCAAAACGTCGGTGGACCGGCATTCCGATACTATTATTTTAATAGCGTACAACGACCTTTTGACGCTGGGTATCGGCAGAAAACGACCTAAAAGAACGAAAACAACCCCTGGGGCGGCATTGCGCCAGTCGCAACAGCCGCGGTGGCGGGTGCGATACCCTCAGCGGCGCAGGAACTGCCGCAGCCGCAAGCCTGCAGCCAACAGCGCACCCGCATAGAGGGCCATCGCGGCGACGACGACTGCCGCCATCAGGCCGATCCGCTGCCATGGCTGCCCGCGCAGTCCAACCCAGTCCCATTTGCCCGCGGTCCACAGCAAAAACACCGTCAACAACGCGCAGGCGGCAAAAACCTGTGCGGAGAAAACCAGCCAGCCGGGCCGTGGCTGGTAGCTGCCACGACGGTAAAGGCCCACGCCCAGCCAGGCGGCGTTGATCAATGCCCCCAGGCCAATCGATAGCGTCAGCGCGGCATGTTGCAGATGAGGCACCAGCAGCCAGTTGAAAACCTGCGTCAGCACCAGCACAACCAGCGCAATTTTCACAGGGGTGCGCGTATCCATCTGGGCAAAATATCCCGGCGCCAGAACCTTGATGGCAATCAGGCCGAGCAGCCCGGCACCCCACCCTTTGAGCGCCAGAGCGGTCTGGGTAACGTCCCGAGCCGTAAATGCTCCGTAGTGAAACAGTGTAGAAACCAAGGGCGTTGCAAACGTCAGCAAAGCCACCGCACAGGGCGCCGCCAGCAATACGACAAGACGCAACCCCCAGTCCAGCAGGTCAGAGTATTGGACGGCATCTGCCGCGGCCCGTGCAGCCGCCAACTGGGGCATCAGGACTACCCCAAGGGCAACCCCCAGCATTGCAGTGGGGAACTCCATCAGCCGGTCGGCATAGGTAATCCAGCTCACACTACCCGCCGCCAGGTGCGAAGCGATCTGGGTATTGACGATCAGCGATAGCTGGGCAACACCGACCCCCAGCAAAGCCGGCGCCATGAGCGACAGCACACGCCGTGTGCCCGAGTCAGCAACCGCGCGCCGCAGCCCGCCGATAGCCAGCGTCGGTCGCGGCAATACGCCCAGTTTCAACAAAGCCGGAATCTGGAGCCCCAACTGCAGTACCCCGCCCAGCATGACGCCAGCCGCGAGCGCGTAGATGGGCTCGATTCCCCAGCGGAGAAACAGCGGTGCGCCCAGCCATGCCGCACCAATCATGGCCAGATTCAGCAGGACTGGTGTCGCCGCCGGCACGGCAAATCGACGCCAGGTGTTCAGAATTCCGGCAGACAGCGCCACCAAGGACATGAACGCGATGTAGGGAAACATCCAACGCGTCATGAACACCGCCGCCTCGAAGCCACGCGGGTCGGTTTTGAGTCCACTGGCCATCAGCCACACGAGTACCGGGGCACCCGCCACACCGATCACACACAAACACAGCAAAGCCGCCGACAGGATCGACGCTACGTGATTGACCAATTGCCGTGTTGCCTCGTCACCGCGCTCGGCCCGGGTTGCCGCCAGAGCCGGCACAAACGCCTGGCTGAACGCGCCTTCGGCAAAAAACCGCCGAAACAGATTGGGTATCCGAAACGCGACGTTGAACGCGTCCGTCATGGCACTGGCCCCGAATGCGGAGGCAATCAGGAGTTCCCGCGCAAGCCCGGTCACACGCGAAGCGAGCGTCCAGAGCGAAACGGTCGAGGCGGATTTGAGCAGTGACACCGTCCAAGTGTAGCCCGCTACTTGAGCCTGCCCGGCGCTCAGGTTCGTCCCGGATCAGAAAAGCTATAATGTTCGGCTTTGCTGACAACATCCACAGACACTAGGAATCTGAATAATGGCATCTGGAAAACCGAAGAAAAAGAACCCGCGCCTCGCGTCGGGCCGCAAACGCGTCCGCCAGGACGTCAAGATCAATGCAGCAAACAGTTCGCTGCGCTCACGTTACCGCACCGCGGTCAAGAACGTGGAAAAAGCCGTGCTGGCAGGTGACAAAGCCAAAGCCACCGAGCTTTTCGGGAAAATGCAGGCGGTCGTCGACACGGTCGCCGACAAGGGCATCTTCCACAAGAACAAAGCCGCTCGCGACAAGAGCCGCCTCTCCGCCAAGGTCAAAGCCTTGGCCGTAGCCTGATCACCCCAGGCTTCAATCGCCCGTGGCCGAACCGGCCACGCCGTTTGTACCGGGTGCGCTGTCAGCAAAAAAGAAAAACCGCCTTCTCGGCGGTTTTTTCTTTGGTTGGGCGACAAGCCCGCTTCAAACCGAGGCCGGCGGCGAACTTTCGGGCACCAGACACGCCTCGACCGTCTGAAGCTGGTTGTCTCTGGCAAAGTTCATGACGAAATCCCAAGCCATTGGCTCATGCGCCTGCAGATCGCTGTGCACCACCACGCATTTGACGCTACCCAGTGTCGTCGGCACACACCATGGCGAGTAACCCAAATGACTTCCGGGGCGTGCCCCGCCGGGACGAAACTGACTCATGACACCCGCCAGCCGCTCAGCCCAATCGCTAGGCCGAAACGTACGCCCGTCCAGCGTGATCCCCTGGATAAAGACCTGTCTGGCGGTGAGAGAGCCCATCAAATGTCTGGTCGGTTGGATGGAATGCGCAGAACCTGAAACGACATGTTGCGCCGCACAATCATTCTATCTTATATAAGACTTGCGGCACGCCGGAAGCATCAGTGTCATGCACCATATTCACGAAACCGGCACGCTCAAAGGCCTAAAATCGCCCTTGGCTGGCCCGAAAACCGGGCCGCTTGCCTTTTGACTGGAGCCCCGAATGACTACCGTGATCGAAGCCGCCTCTCCGCACACCATGAACACCTATGGCCGTCTGCCTATCGCTCTCAGCCATGGGCAGGGGTGCCGGGTGTGGGACGTCAACGGCAAGTCGTACCTTGACGCATTGGCCGGGATAGCGGTCAACACGCTGGGGCACAACCACCCGAAACTGGTCCCCGCGCTTCAGGATCAGGTGGCGAAGCTGATTCATAGCTGCAACTATTACCACGTTCCTCACGCCGAGACTCTGGCCGCGAAACTCGTCGAGTTGTCGTCCATGACCAACGTGTTTTTTTGCTCTACCGGCCTGGAAGCCAACGAAGCCGCATTGAAGCTGGCGCGCAAGTTCGGCCATGACAAGGGCATCGAACGCCCTGAAATTGTGGTCTACGAAAAGGCCTTCCACGGCCGCTCGATCGCCACACTGAGCGCCACCGGAAACGAAAAAGTCCAAAAAGGCTTCGGACCCCTGGTGGAGGGGTTTATCCGGGTGCCTCTGAATGACATCGCGGCGCTGAAGAAGGCAACTGAAGGAAATCCGAATGTGGTTGCGGTTTTCTTCGAAACCATACAGGGTGAAGGGGGTGTCAACCCCATGCGGGCCGAGTACCTGCGGCAGATCCGGCAATTGTGTGACGAACGCGACTGGTTGCTCATGATCGACGAGGTCCAATGTGGCATGGGAAGGACCGGGAAATGGTTCGCCCACCAGTGGGCGGGTATTGTTCCGGACGTCATGCCGCTGGCGAAAGGGCTGGGGTCGGGCGTGCCGGTGGGTGCCGTAGTGGCGGGGCCCCGGGCGGCCCATATTTTCCAGCCGGGCAATCACGGCACGACTTTTGGCGGCAACCCCCTTGCGATGCGCGCTGGCGTTGAGACCATTCGCATCATGGAGGAAGACGGCTTGATCGCCAACGCGGCGGCCGTGGGCGCGCAGCTGCGCGCCTTGCTCGACGCCCGTTTGGGCAAAGTTTCCGG
Organism: Burkholderiaceae bacterium; assembly: GCA_016790575.1. Lineage (GTDB taxonomy): Bacteria > Pseudomonadota > Gammaproteobacteria > Burkholderiales > Burkholderiaceae_C > JAEUOU01. The sequence goes on from JAEUOU010000005.1 coordinate 34,476, forward strand.
CGTTCGCGAAATCCGGGGCCAGGGTCTGATGCTGGGAATCGAACTGGACCGGCCCTGTGCCGCCCTGACCCTGCGGGCGGCGCAGGCTGGCCTGCTGATCAGCGTCACGGCCGACTCGGTCATCCGGCTGGTTCCACCGCTGATCATGACCAGCACCGAAGCCCAGGAAGTCGTCGACATTCTGGCGCCCCTGGTCTGCGAGTTTCTTGCCGAAGGTAACCCTGCGCCATGAGCATTCGTCACTATCTGAAGTTCAACGACCTGTCGGTGCGGGAATACGGTTACCTGCTCGAACGCTCCGCTCTCATCAAACGGAAATTCAAACAATACGAAAAGCACCACCCTCTGGTTGACCGCACCCTGGCGATGATCTTCGAGAAGGCCAGCACGCGCACCCGCGTGAGCTTCGAGGCGGGCATGTACCAGATGGGTGGCTCTGTGGTGCACCTGACCACCGGTGACAGCCAGCTCGGCCGTGCCGAACCCATCGAAGACAGCGCGCGGGTCATCAGCCGCATGGTCGATATCGTGATGATTCGCACCTTTGGTCAGGACAAGATCGAGAAATTTGCCCAGTTCTCTCGCGTACCGGTCATCAATGGCCTGACCAACGAATTCCACCCCTGCCAGATCCTCGCTGACCTGTTCACTCTGACTGAATACCGCCCGGCTCCTGGCGGCAATCCGCTGGACGCCATCAAAGGCAAAGTGGTCGCTTGGGTCGGCGACGGCAACAACATGGCCAACACCTGGCTGCAAGCGGCCGAACTGCTGGACTTCACCGTCCATGTGAGCACGCCCAGCGGCTACGAAGTCGATGCCCAACTCGCCGGGATATCCAACCCTGGCTGCTACCGGGTCTTCAGTGACCCCAAGGCAGCTTGCCAGGGCGCCGACCTGGTGACGACGGACGTGTGGACAAGCATGGGCTACGAAGCCGAGAACGAGGTGCGCCGCGCCGCCTTCAGGCAATGGTGTGTGGACACCGACATGATGGCCGTGGCCAAGCCCGACGCGCTGTTCATGCATTGCCTTCCGGCCCACCGCGGCGAGGAGGTGACAGCAGAAGTCATCGATGGCCCGCAGAGCGTGGTGTGGGACGAAGCCGAAAACCGGATGCATGTCCAGAAAGCCCTAATGGAGTACCTGCTGCTGGGCCAGGTGGCCTGATTGACTCCGTGAACGTCTGCATCACCTGCGGCGCCTGCTGCGCGAGCTTCCGCGTGGACTTCTCGGTGTTCGAGACCGAGTCGGAAGGTGGCAGCGTACCTGACGGCCTTTGGGTTTCGATCTCTGAGGGCATTGCCCGCCTTCGCGGCACTGACTACGGTCGACCACGCTGCGCCGCATTGTGCGGCTCCGTCGGTGTGAGGGCGACCTGTGGCATCTACGAGTGGCGCCCCAGCCCCTGTCGCGAGTTTCCGGAAGGTGGGGAAGCCTGCGCGCAGGCCCGCCGCCGCCACGGACTGGCCGCACTCTGACCATCATGTCCGCCTGCATGACCTGCGGAGCCTGCTGCGCGGCCTACCGCGTGGAGTTCTCGGTGTACCAACTCGACGATGCCGGTGGCAGTGTCCCCGCCGTCTTCACCGAAACCGTGAACGGCAGTACCTGCCGCATGCGCGGAACCGGCGAAGTACCCATCCGCTGTGTCGCCCTCACAGGCACCGTCGGCGATTCGGTCGCATGCACGATCTACCACCGTCGCCCTGCGCCATGTCACGAGTTGCAGGTAGGCAGCTATGCGTGCGAGAAGGCCCGTACCCGCCACGGACTCCCCGATGTCGGTCCCGAAACCAACCGTTGAATCGGCCTCGTATGCACGCCCTGCTTGCCGCTATCGCCAACGCCACCATGCCGCCGGAGGCACGAAGAGTGTTCCACGGACGTGGCGGCCTGTTTCCTGGCAGCGAAGCCTGGACCCTGGATGCCTTTCCACCGGTCTGGGTGGTTACCAGATTCGGGCCTGTGACGGCCGAAGAACAGGCCGCGCTGACCGATGCCCTGCGCAGGCGCCACGACCAAACGACTCCGGGCGAGCCGCTGAACGCGGTATTGCAGACCCGATTTGCAGGGCGCAGCGAGACGACAGTGCTTGCCGGTGGCGTACCCGAGTCACACGTCGTGACCGAGGACAACACCTTCTACCGTATCAGCCTGCTGCGTGGCCAGAACCACGGCCTTTTCCTGGACATGGCGGAAGGCCGGCGCTGGGTGCGAGCCCATAGCCGGAACGCCAAGGTGCTCAACCTCTTTTCCTACACCTGCGCATTTTCGGTAGCCGCGATGCAAGGCGGCGCCCGGGAAGTGGTCAATGTCGACATGGCCCGTGCCGCCTTGGTCACTGGCCAGCAGAACCACCGGATCAACGGCTTCGACAGCGGCGCGAGGTTTCTGGCGCACGATTTGTTCAATTCCTGGGGCAAGGTCGCGCGCATCGGGCCTTACGACCTTGTCATTGCCGACCCGCCAAGCTACCAGAAAGGCAGCTTCGTGGCGAACAAGGATTGGCCGCGCCTGGTGCGCCGGCTTCCGGACCTGATGCGCCCCGGCGCTCACGCCCTGCTTTGCATGAACGCACCCGAAATTCCCGAGCAGTTCCTGCGCGATCTGGTGGCTAAGGAGGCACCGGGGTTGGAGGTTCTGCAGCGTCTGGACAATCCGGCCGCGTTCGCCGACGTGTCACCAGACCGGGCACTCAAGGTGTTGGTAGCCCGCCTGCCGAACTTGGGCTGAGCTGGAGTTGCTTGACGCCTGAAGTATTTTTTCGCGGCGTTGGAAATTACCGACACCACGGCATTTTCGGCGGTGCTAACTTTGCCCGACCATGAAAAAGCTCTGGGACATATCCCCGCCCATCCATGCCCAGTCGCCGGTGTTCCCGGGCGACACCGCCTATTCTCAGCACTGGGTCGCCACGATCGGGCCGGGCTGCCCGGTCAACGTCAGTGCCATCACGCTCAGCCCCCACGTGGGCGCCCATGCTGACGGACCGCTGCATTACGACCCGGACGGCGCAGCCATCGGCACGGTAGACCTTCAGTCATTCATCGGACCCTGCCGTGTCATTCACGCCATCGCCTGCGGGCCACTGATAAGGCCGCAACACCTGGTCCATGCGATGACCGGGCTGCCCCCGCGCGTACTGGTGCGCGCCTACGACCGTATGCCACAGGACCGATTCGACACCGCCCTGCCCGCTTTTGCGCCCGAGACCATCACCATGCTGGCCGACCGTGGCGTCGTGCTGATTGGTTTCGACAGCGCAAGTGTCGACCCTGCCGATAGCAAGACTCTGGACAGCCACCAGGTGCTGCGCCGGCGTGGCCTGCGCGTGCTGGAGAACTTGTTGCTCGACAAGGTGCCCGAGGGCGACTACGAGCTGATCGCCCTGCCCCTGAAACTGACGACTGCCGATGCCAGTCCGGTACGCGCCGTGCTGCGTGAACTCTGAACCCGAGGAGACAAATCCCATGACAACACTGGCTGACTGCCTGCACAGGGACGCCATTGACCCCCTGCGCGGGTTGCGCAACAAGTTCGACCTTCCGGAAAACCTCATTTACCTTGACGGCAACTCTTTGGGCGTGATGCCGCGTAGCGCCCCCGGACGCATCGCCCAGGTCGTCACACAAGAGTGGGGCTCCGACCTCATTCAAAGCTGGAACAAGCACGGCTGGTTCCAGATGCCGGGCAAGGTGGGCGACAAGATTGCGCGCCTGATCGGCGCCGGCCCTGGCGAGGTGGTCGCGACCGACAGCACCTCGGTCAACCTGTTCAAGGTGCTCAACGCAGCCATGAACATCGCCGCCACCGATGCGCCGCAGCGCAAACGCATCGTGAGCGAGCGCAGCAATTTCCCGACCGACCTCTACATCGCCGAGGCGCTGTGCAAGCAGCACGGCCTGGAACTGGTGCTGGTCGAGCCCGAGGCGATCGCCGCGTCGCTGACCGCCGAGGTTGCGATCCTGATGCTGACCCATGTGAACTACCGCACCGGCGCCATGCACGACATGGCGGCCGTAACCGCCGCCGCCCATGCGGAAGGCATTCTGACCGTGTGGGATCTCGCGCACAGTGCTGGCGCAGTGCCAGTGAACCTGACAGCCACCAAGGCGGACTTCGCCGTCGGCTGTGGCTACAAATATCTCAACGGTGGCCCGGGTGCGCCTGCCTTCGTTTGGGTCAATCCGCATCACGCAGACCGCTTCTGGCAGCCACTGGCCGGCTGGTGGGGCCATGTTGCGCCTTTCGCCTTCACGCCCGATTACCAGCCCGCGCCGGGCATCGCACGCTACCAGTGTGGCACGCAGCCCGTCATCAGCCTGGCCGCACTGGAATGTGGAGTCGACACCGTGCTCGATGCCGCGCCGCTGGGTGGCATGGAGGCACTGCGGGCCAAGTCGCTCGCACTGACTGACCTGTTCATTCAACTGGTGGAAGAGCGCTGCGAAGGACATGATCTGGGACTGGCGACACCGCGCGTGCACACATTGCGCGGTTCGCAGGTCAGCCTCACCCGCAACCAGGGCGCCTATGCGATCGTGCAGGCGCTCATCGCGCGTGGCGTGATCGGCGATTACCGGGCGGGTGACGGCGAATGTCACAAAGACATCCTGCGCTTCGGCTTCACGCCCCTGTACATCGGCTTTGCCGATGTGTGGAACGCTGTCGAACAGCTGAAGCAGGTGCTCGAATCGGGCGAGTGGCGCCGCCCCGAGTTCAACCAGAAACATGCCGTGACCTGAGGAGCGTCCATGACCTGCCCCTATACCGCCCCGGCGTCCCGTTCGGACACCGAAACCATCGTGCGCGACGAAAAGGCCCGCCTCGATTTCAGCCGCGACATGAGTTACGGCGACTACCTGCAGCTGGACTCCATCCTGAACGCGCAGAAGCCGCTGTCGCCCGCGCACGACGAGATGCTGTTCATCGTCCAGCATCAGACCAGCGAGTTGTGGATGAAACTGATGCTGCATGAACTGCAGGCAGCGATCGGCAACATCGCGGCAGACCGACTCAACCCCGCATTCAAACAGATGGCCCGCGTCTCCAAGATCATGGAACAGCTGGTCCACGCTTGGGACGTGCTGGCCACCATGACACCGCCGGAATACAGCGCCATCCGGCCCTATCTGGGCCATTCCAGCGGATTCCAGAGCTTCCAGTACCGCTGCATCGAATTCGCCATGGGCAACAAGAACGCCGCCATGCTGCTGCCCCACGCCCACAACCCCGAACGGGCAGCAATGGTCCAGGCCGCCTATGAAGCACCGTCCCTGTATGACGAATGCCTGCGCCTGCTGGCCCGGCGGGGCATCGCGGTGCCGGCCTCGCATCTGGAACGAGACTGGACCCTGCCGTACCAGTCCGATGACGGCGTAGAGCAAGCCTGGCTGACGGTGTACCGAGATCCGGACCGCCATTGGGCGCTCTACCAGCTCGGAGAAGAATTGACGGACCTGGAGGATGCTTTCCGCCTGTGGCGCTTCCGACACCTGACGACGGTGGAGCGGGTGATCGGGGTCAAACGCGGAACGGGCGGCACTGGTGGCGTCAGCTACTTGCGCAAAATGCTGGATGTGGTGCTTTTCCCCGAGATCTGGCGTCTGCGAACCAATTTATAGGCAAAACAGGTCAGTACCCAGCGTAAATTAGTCGCTTTTGCTATCATTAATATAGCGATGACTACGAGGCGGTATAACCGCGGTAAAGCCAAGGGACGTCGAGAACCCAACGACCGAACGCAGCAATTGTCCAGTCGCGGCCCCACTTCATCGGACCGCGGGCGTGAAAAATTCGCCCGTTTCGGGCCGAGCGGGCCTGTACGCGAGCACATCGCTGCCAGCGCCGCTTGGCGTAGGCTTCCAATGCAGAGGGAACGTCGCCCGGGGCCGCCTCCAGAGATTGCGCCAGAACCGCCGCATCTTCGATGGCCATGCCGGCCCCTTGAGCAAGATACGGCCGCATGGGATGCGCCGCATCACCCAACAGGGCCACCCGACCCAAGGCCATTTCTTGCGCAGAGCCGACTGGGGGACGATCGCACAAAGCCCAAAGGCGCCACGCCGGAACGGCGGCGATCAACTGCCTCAGGGGAGCGCAGGCCGAAAACAGTGCCGCCTGCAGGTCTGCCGCATTGGCCCCGTGGTCCCAATGGTCCAGGTCCTGGTCAATGCGCCCATGCACAACCGCCACGACGTTCAGCATGCGCCCTGCCTTCACCGGGTACTGCACCACATGGAAACGGGGACCGAGCCAAGAAGTGACATGCTGGCTGCGCAGTGAAGCGGGTAGGTCAGACTGCGCCACCAGCGCCCGATAAGCCAGATGCCCGGAGAAGCGTGGCGTACCGTCCCCCAGCATCACCTCACGGACTCGGCTCCACAGCCCGTCGGCACCGATCAGCGCATCTGCGCTGTACTGCATCCCCGTGATGGTGGACCCCACAACCCGATCTCCGGCCAATTCAAAACTGCTGATCCAGTTCGACAGATGAATCCTCGTGGATGTTGTGTCCTGCAAAGCCTGCAACAAAAGCGAGTGCATGTCGGCGCGGTGAATCGTGGCGTATCGCGCTCCGTATCTCCGAACCACCGACTCATCCAGATCCAGTCGGCCAAGCTCGCGGCCATTGAGGGCATCCCGGATCGCCAGATGAGGAGGAAAGGCCGCAAAACGCTCCAAGGCACCGGTCAAGCCCCACCCCTCCAACACGCGCACCACATTGGGGCCAAGCTGAATTCCCGCGCCGACCTCACCAAAAGCATCGGACCTTTCATGAAGATCGACCACCCAGCCCACCCGCGCGCAGGCCAACGCCGCAGCCATTCCGCCAATACCGCCACCCGCAATCAGTAGTTCCCTGCTCATAGGCGCGATTGTGCGAGTGCTGAGGCCCTTTGCGAACACAGCATGTTTGATTCGGCGCAAGGGTTGCGCACAATGATCAAATCGGGCCAAAAAAAAGCCCTTCGATCAACGAAGGGCCTTCAGATTTGGGGTGGCTGATGGGACTCGAACCCACGACGACCAGAATCACAATCTGGGACTCTACCAACTGAGCTACAGCCACCGAAGCCTGAAATTATACCCTCAGTACATTCACTTCGCGGTCTTGGAACCAGCTTCTTCAACCGTTCGGACGGCTGGCTTGGCCGCCAGAATCTGGACTTTGTATCGTTCCTTGAGCAAGTTGTAATAGGCCTTTCCCTCCAGCCCAGCCCACAACTGTGCATACTGCCGGGTTTCCTGACGAAGTGCCTCGGCGTCCGGTGTCGGCCGGGGAATCACCTTGTTGACACGGACAACCGCGTAGCCCTTTTCGCCCAGATCGATTCCCAGCCATCCTGGCAGTCTGGCCGGGTCCGCTTTGAGCGCCGCCTCCAACACCTCCGGTGGCAGATTCCCGGTCTGATCCCGAGAAACGACCACCGCGGCCGGGAGTCCGCCGGTTTCTTCATCCTTTGCACGCCACTTCGCGAGTTGGGCCTCGCCCTCCTGGCGCGCAAGCTCGGCACCCTTTTCAATCAGGAAAGCAGCCCGAACCTGGTCCTTGACCTCGGCAAACGGACGAGTCTTCGCTGGTTGGTACTTCAGAATCCGGCCAGAAACAAGCTGATTGGACGCGGTCTCGACGGCCTCGGTATTGCGCTTTTTATCCACAGACTCGGCTGAAAACAGCGCCGCGAGGAATTTCTGATTTGTCAAAGGGCCCGCCGCTCCCGCGACGCCCGCCCTCGTTACGCCGTTTGCCGTACGAATCTCCAGCTTCAGGCGTTCAGCAACCGGCTTGAGACTGTCGGACTGCTCATAGACACCGTTGCTGAACGCCTCGGCGGACTCCTGGAACTTGCGTTGGGCTTGTTGCTTGCGGACCTGCTCCTCCAACTCCGCCTTCATTTCATTGAAGCCTCTGGTCTGAGGCGCTTTGATATCGGTAAGTCGGATGATGTGATAGCCGTACTCGGTCTCAACCACAGAGCTGAATTCGCCCTTTTTCAGCGCAAAAGCCGCATCTTCAAAAGGCTTGACCATGGCGCCTCGTACGAAAAAGTCAAGATCACCGCCTTTGCCGGCAGAACCGGGGTCCTGGGAGTTTTTCCGTGCCAGTTCTGCAAAAGTGTCGGGTGCCTTTCGGGCCTGGGCGAGCAATTCCTCTGCTTTTGCCTTGGCCTTTTGCCGCTCGCTCTCCGCAGACGTGCGGGGGGCGGAAATCAGGATATGACTGGCACGCCTTTCCTCTTGGCCGGAAAGCCGCTCCGAATTCTGTTCGTAGTAAGCCTTCAGATCCGCTTCGCTGACAGCAATCGATTTTTTGATTGTGTCGACGTCAAGAACAAGATACTCAATATCAGCCTGTTCAGGAGCCTGATAGCGGGCTTCGTTGCGTCGGTAACTCGCCTCAAGATCAGCGTCGGTGATGGTCACCCGCCCGGCAAAATCCGACGGATTCCAGCGCACCACATGGACCTCCCGCCGCTCGAGCAGCGCGTCAAGGGCGACACGCGCTTGGGTCGCCGAACTGATCGTCGAGCCTGTCAAGCCCTGCAGTACCTGCCGTGTTGAGAGGTCGGCCCGAACCTGGGCTTCAAACATTTCCGGCGTCATGCCCTGACTCGCAACAAGACGGCGGTACCGTTCCATATCGAGTCGACCTTCCGAGTCGCGCAACGACGCAATGGTCGGGTTCTCCTGGAGTTCGCGCGCCAGACGCGTGTCACTGGTGGTCAGTTTCAGGTCGGTAGCGGCGGCGGCCAGCACACTTTCTCGAATCAACCGCTCCAAAGTGGCGTAGCGGGCTTCCGGGGAGTCCAGCAGCTTGGGATCAAGCGACGGCATCGACTGACGAATTCGTTCTGCCTCACTGCGGTGCGCGGCATCCCATTCCGATTGCGTGATGTCGCGCCCGGCAACCTTCGCAACCACCGGACCTTTTTCGTTGAAACGACTGTACCCGTCGATGCCGAAGAGGACAAAAGACGGCACGATCAGCAAGAACAACAGAAATTGCATGATTCTGGTGTGCTTGCGAACGAAATCAAACATGCTGCAACTACTTTCTACGACAAAACGAAAAAGGCGAACCGAGTGTTCGCCTTATGGTCAGTGGTGGGTGCTGACGGTCTCGAACCGCCGACCTACGCCTTGTAAGGGCGCCGCTCTACCAACTGAGCTAAGCACCCACTGAAACCGATGCTCAGTTGATCGCGTCCTTGAGACCTTTGCCCGGACGGAACTTCGGAACCTTGGCAGCCTTGATTTTAATCGCGGTGCCGGTGCGCGGGTTGCGTCCAGTGCGAGCCGCACGCTTTGTCACCGCAAATGTACCAAAACCAACCAGCGATACCGAACCGCCCTTCTTGAGTGTCTTCTTGACGCCGTCGATCATGGACTCCAAAGCACGCGATGCGGCTGCCTTGGAGATGTCGGCGCTGACGGCAATATGTTCGATCAGTTCGGTCTTGTTCATGGCATGTCTCTGGTCTATTGGATATGTACGATAGATTATTCTGCGGAAGCTCGGACCCGCTGACAGCTCACGCTCCGCGCCGATAACCCCGGGGAGCATTCCTGCTCCACTTGCCCGATTCTAGTCGGATTTGTGGACTGTCAGGCAACCCGGCAAAAGGGTCCGATCTCATCGAAGTCTCAGGTTTGAGTCATGTCCTTGGCTTTCGGAACTGCCACCGCCCAGATGTTCCGCACCAGCATTGCCTGTCTCGAACAATGCCTCGAATCGACGGGATCGACGAAAACTCACGAAGCCTGTGTCCCCCGGGGTCGAACGACCAAGCCAACACCCACTGCCGTCACGACGGTGCCGAGTATCGTCAATACAGTCACCGGCTCGTCGAAAACCACCCATGCAATCGCTGCCGTCGTTGGGGGAACAAGATACATGAGGCTGGCAACCGATGCGGCGGCCCCGCGCTGTATGAGCAGGTACAGCAAAGAGCTTCCGCCCAGCGTCAGACCGATGACCGACCAGGCCATCGCCCCGACCAGCGATTGATTCCACTTGATCTTTTCAGCTTCGAACAAAGCAAACGGCAAGCTGATCACCAATGCGAAGGCCAACTGAATCAGATTTGCCGAACGCACATCACAGGGTTTGACGAAGTGCTTCTGATACAGGGTACCCGCTGTGATTGAAAACAGTGCGCACAGCGCACAGGTCACATTGAAAAATGTCACGTTGTCGCCCGGTGAAGGGGCCACAAACTTCCTCGACATGACCATGACCACTCCGGAAAACCCCAACAGCAGACCGCACCATTGCCGAGCACTGACTTTATGGTTGCTCCCAACCAGTGCGAGCCAGATCGCAGTGAGAACCGGTTGAACACCCACGATCAATGACGACAGACCTGCACCCATGCCAGACTTGACGGCAAGCCATACGCCGCCCAGATAGCCAGCGTGCATGAGCACACCAGTGACTCCCAGATGCAGGACCTGCCGCCCGCTCGCCGGCCAGGCTACTCGGGTGATCGATAACCACGCGATGAAGCACAGAATCGAAAGGGCATACCGGATAACAAGGAAACCAAACGGTGGCGCGTATGGCATTGCGTAGCGAGCAACGATGAACCCGGTGCTCCAGATAAGCACAAACACCACTGGCATCGTCCAAAGCCACGAAAACTTCGGGCCGACCGCGTTCATTTCACGCGCGCTCGGATTTCTGGCAAGGCCTTTTGCAGGTAATAGACCATCGACCACACTGTCAAGAATGCGGCGACCCATATCAGGATTGCGCCCCAGAAACGGGTATTGATCACACCGAACAATGTCCCGTCAAAAAGAAGGAACGGTATCGCGATCATCTGGACCGTTGTCTTCACCTTCCCGAGCATGTGAACAGCGACACTCCGGCTCGCACCGATTTGCGCCATCCACTCGCGCAAAGCGGAAATGGCGATCTCTCTTCCGATGATGATGAGTGCAACAAATACATCCGTGCGGTTCAGATGCACGAGAACAAGTACGCACGCGCAGACGAGAAACTTGTCAGCAACCGGATCAAGGAAAGCACCGAAAGCGGAGGTCTGATTGAGTCGCCGCGCCAAATACCCATCCAGCCAGTCTGTCCACGCAAAGACCACAAAGAGCACAGTCGCGATGAGATTCCGCGACTCCTGGGCCAGCGGCAGGTAGAAAACGCCAACGATCAACGGGATCGCGACGATTCGCGTCCACGTCATGATCGTCGGTATGGTCAGGAACATGGGGCGATTGTGGCACGGCGCACACGCAAGAACCGATACTCAGCGCAAGTGATGAAATATCTGCTCGGCAAGGGTTCGCGATACACCCTGCACTTGCGTCAAATCATCAACGCTGGCACTGGCAACACCGCGAATACCACCAAAACGCTGCAACAGACGAGCCCTTTTCGCCGGGCCGACGCCGGGGATGTCTTCCAGTTTGCTGCTCCCCGTCCTGGCTTTCGCCCGGCGGGCACGCATACCAGTGATCGCGAATCGATGGGCTTCATCCCGTATCTGCGCTACCAACAGCAGCGCAGCCGAGTCTTTGGGTAACGCCAGCTTCTCACGGCCATCGGAAAAAACCAATTCCTCCAAGCCGACTCGTCTGCCCTCACCCTTCTCGACCCCCACGATGACCGTCGTATCCAGGCCAAGGGCCGCAATAGCCTCTCGCGCCGAAGAGACTTGCCCGCGGCCACCATCAATCAAAATCAGGTTTGGGAACACGCGCGCAGCATCTGCCGATCGCCCTTCGGCCTTACGACGCGGCTCGTCGAACCCGGCACTCGGGTCCTTGTCGCACTGCATCATCTCCATGAACAGCGAGTATCGACGGGTGAGTGCCTGCTTCATGGCCGCAAAATCATCCCCTGGGGTAATGCCCTCGATGGTGTAGCGTCGGTACTCTTTGTGCTGCAGTTGGTGATGGTGGAAAACGACACAGCTGGCTTGGGTTGCCTCTCCCGATGAATGAGAGACATCGAAACATTCGATCCGAAACGACTCCGGATCATCCACCACCCAGTTCAATGCACTCAACAGCGATTTAGTCCGCTGCTCCTGAGCACCCTCGGATGCCAAAAGACGCACCAGCTGCAACCTCGCGTTCTGCAAGGCCATTTCAAGCCAGATTTTTCGATGCTCGCGTGGCTGAGTCACCAGATGGATTCGCGAATGCTGATGGCTGCCAAGCGCCTCCAGGAGGTGAGGTGCAACTGGCGCACTGGTGATCAACACCGGCGGAGCCAAGTTGTCGACATAGTGCTGTACCAAGAAGGCCTCGAGAATTTGGCTCTCCACCGTCAAGAGACAGGAATCATCAGCTTCACGCTCGTTTCCGTCGTCAGTCAGTCCTTCAAGGTGAACGGGAAAGTAGGGTCTATCGCCCAAATGTCGGCCACCACGGACAACCGCCAGGTTGACGCACGCGCGACCGCCTTCCACGGCAACTGCCAGCACATCACAGTCCGAGACATCCCCGGTTTCAACACACTGCTGGTGAAGGACGCGCGAAATGGCCTGCATCCGGTTTCTCAGTACCGCGGCCTTTTCAAAGTCCAATTTCGCTGCGAACGCTTTCATTTGCGCTTCGATGTCCGAGTGCACAGCATCGGCTTCTCCCTCCAGAAAACGGATCGCCATGTCGACGTCGCGCGCGTAGTCCGCCGCAGATATCCAACCAACGCACGGTGCGGTGCAACGTTGGATCTGAGCCAAAAGGCAAGGTCTTGTGCGATTGGAAAAGACAGCGTCCTCACAGGTTCGCAGTTGAAATACCTTTTGAAGCAGTTGGATCGTCTCCTTTACCGCCCAAGCCGAAGGGTAAGGTCCGAAATAGCGCGATCCTTTTCGCTGCGGCCCTCGATAGTAGGCAACCCGAGGGAACCGAGAGGCCTCGGCGAGAGGCTTGCTCGCCTGACCCAAGCTTTGGGAGTCAATGTCCGAAATCTTCAGATAAGGGTAGCTCTTGTCGTCCCGGAACAGAATATTGAATTTGGGACCGAGCGCCTTGATAAGGTTGTTTTCAAGCAATAGGGCCTCGGCCTCGGAACGAACTACGGTCGTTTCGAGGCTTTGAATGCGCCCAACCATTTGGCCCACACGTGTTCCGCCGTGGTCCTTTTGAAAGTAACTCGCGACTCGTCGACGGAGGTTGATCGCCTTGCCGACGTAGAGTAGCTCACCTTCTCCATCAAAGAATCGATAGACCCCAGGCAACAGCGGCAACGTCTCAATCTGGTTGATCAACTGTTCGCGACCCATCGAAACTCCTCGAACCTACTCCGATCGATTGAAAACTGCCCCCACGACACCCAGAAACGGAAACGGGTTGCAGCCATTTACAGCTGCAACCCGTTACGGAATGGTCGGCGTGGCGGGATTCGAACTCGCGACCCCTTGCACCCCATGCAAGTGCGCTACCAGGCTGCGCTACACGCCGACAAGCCCTAAATTATAACCGTTAAGGAATCGCATCAACTGTGAGGATGTGCTTCAACGCAAATAATTCCGCTCGCATCGTCCCCAGGCCAACCTTGGGGGGGGCATAAACTTCGACCGCTTTGCCGGTTTGAAATTGAGGCATTTGTTCACTTTGCGTAGCCTCAACCTCAACGTCCTCGACAGCGCTGGGCAAAGAACCTTCTAAGAAGTTGGCTGAAACCGTCTCCTGTAAACGGTTGCGCGCACCGCTGATTGTGAAGCCCTGGTCATAAAGGAGCTCGCGGATACGACGAATCATGAGTACCTCATGATGCTGGTAGTAGCGTCGATTGCCACGTCGCTTGACGGGCCGGAGCTGGGTGAACTCCTGCTCCCAATAACGAAGCACATGAGGCTTGACACCGCACAAGTCACCGACTTCACCAATGGTGAAGTACCGCTTGGCAGGAATGGCGGGAAGCGATTTCTCCATTGAAAACAACTAATTGCACAATTAACTTGCGAGGTTACTGCAACTAGCGGCGGATGCCAAGGGGTACTTTAATAATTACGTACTCATTCTGCTTTTCGGTACGAGCGTTGTACTCAGGGGGATCAGGTAGGCGACGTCGCCTGCAGTTGCTCCTTAAGCTTCTGGCTCGCATGAAACGTCGCGACTCGACGCGCTTCGATGGGTATCAATTGGCCCGTCCGGGGGTTCCTGCCAGGACGAGGCGCCTTGATGCGTATCTGAAAATTGCCAAATCCGGAGATCTTGACATCCTCACCGGCGATCAGCCGATCACTGATCAGGGTGAAAAAGGCGTCAATCATGTCTTTTGATTCGCGCTTGTTCAATCCGATCTGATCGAACAACAGTTCCGCCAGCTGTGCTTTCGTCAGAGCGGGAGCCTCCAGGCTTTCAACGGCAAGTTCCATTTACGCTATCTCCTGAGTTCCGTTCTCGTGGCGGATTCGATCAACGAAGCCGAGCGCCATGTCGTACGCACAATGACAACACAACCGATTGGATCGCAGAGTCTATCTCCTCGTCAGTCAAGGTCGACGTATCGCGTCCCAAGGTCAGACGAATGGCCAGGCTTTTTTCGTTCGGCGCAATTGCCCCACCCACACCGAGGCCAGCCGTCGATTTCGCAGGACGATAGATGTCGAACAACACTGCACCGCGCAAGATTCCGATATCCGAACCTTGTATCGTTCCCATAACGTCTTGATGTGAAACGGATTCTTCGACAACCATGGCAATATCGCGCTCGGCCACCTGGAAACGGCTGACAGGGTGAAAAACTGGTACGGCACGCTGTAGCACGGCATCCAGCGCCAGTTCGAACATGACTGGTGCATGGACAAGGTCGTACCCTTGGCGCCATTTGGGATGCAGCTCGCCGACATGCCCGATACAACGCTCGCCCAGCCAGACGCTGGCGCACCGGCCAGGGTGCATGGCGGGGTGCTGTGCGGCGCAGAATGTGGCTTGGAGGGGTTCCAGCAGCGCCTGAACATCCCCTTTTACGTCAAAGAAGTCTGCGCTTCGCTCCGAGCTCCCCCACTGGAGACGATCCACTCCACCATGGGCCAAACCGGCAACTCGCATCGGCTGGTCAAACCCCTTCACAGTGGTGTCGCTGTCCTTTACCGAAGCGTCCTTGCGGAACACACGACCCAGTTCAAAGAGGCGTACGCGGTCGGCCTTGCGATCAAGGTTGAATTTGAGTACCGCCAGCAAACTTCCTAGCAAGGACGAGCGCATCACGCTCATCTGACTTGAAATCGGGTTCAGGAGCTTGATCGGTTCGGAGTTTCCGGCGAGATCGCGCTCCCAGCGTTCTTCGACGAAACTGAAATTAATGGTTTCCTGATAGCCCAGTTGAGCCAAGTGGCGGCGCACAGCAAACGGTCCTCGCTGGGACTCCGTGCGCAGCTTGGCAGTGATGGGCGCCAACGGTGGATTCGTAGGCAGGAGATCGTAGCCGACGACCCGCGCGACCTCCTCGATCAAGTCTTCTTCTATCTGCAGGTCAAAGCGGAACGCCGGCGGCGCCACAGTCACAGTGCCATCACCTTCTTTGACGTCGAGACCCAGGCGGCGCAGCGCGCCCGCACATTGCTCTTGGGTGACGGGCATGCCGATCACTTTGCAGGCGCGTGCCACACGCAGCATGACCGGCTTACCCTCGGGCAGCGAGAGAACGTGGTCATCCAGGGGACCAGCCTGGCCGCCGCAGATCTCAAGCACGAGTTGAGTGATTCGTTCGACATGCTCAACGGTGGTCGTCGGATCCACACCCCGCTCAAACCGATGGCCTGCATCGGTGCTGAAGTTGTATCGGCGCGAACGGCCAGCAATTGCCTTGGGCCACCAAAAGGCGGCTTCTATGAAAATGTTCTTCGTATGCTCGGACACTGCCGTAGCATCTCCGCCCATGATGCCGGCCAATGACTCGACCTGCTCGTTATCGGCAATGACCCCGACCTCAGCATCTACTGAAACAGTATTGCCGTTGAGGAGTTTGAGCTGTTCTCCAGCACGACCCCATCGCACCTCAAGATCTCCATGAATCTTGTCGAGATCGAAAATGTGCGATGGGCGTCCCAGCTCGAACATCACATAGTTCGAGATGTCCACCAGCGGCGAGATGCTGCGTTGCCCACAGCCAGCTAGACGCTCGACCATCCATGCGGGGGTCTTGACATTGGTGTTTACACCGCGCACCACGCGCCCGCTGAAACGACCGCACAGGTCGGGCGCCCGCACGTGCACGGGCAATCGATCTTTAACCTGGACGATTGTCTTCGGAAAAGAGGGTTGAACCAACGGCGTATTGGTCAGAGCCGAAACTTCACGCGCAATGCCGTAGACACTCAAGCAGTGCGCCAGATTGGGCGTAAGCTTGAGCGTGAACAGCATGTCATCCAAGCCGAGCTGTTCACGGATGTTGCGGCCGACTACCGCGTCCTCACCCAGTTCCAGCAGGCCAGTGCTCTCATCGGATATCTGCAATTCCTTGGCAGAGCACAACATTCCCTGACTCTCGACACCGCGCAGTTGTCCTTGCGTGATCGCTATCGGCTTGCCGTCTTCAGCCGGAGGAAGCAGGGCACCCACGGTAGCACAGGGCACCTTGATGCCCACTCGCGCATTGGGAGCTCCGCAGACGATGGTCAGAACATCGCCATGCCCTATTTCCACCCGGCACACACGCAGGCGGTCGGCATTGGGGTGCTGTCCGACGCTCAGGATCCGACCAACCACCACACCACGGAAAGGAGGCGCGAAGGGGCGCAGTTCTTCCACTTCCAGGCCTGCCATCGTCAGCGTGTCGGCCAATTGCTGGCTGCTCAAGGGAGGGTTGCAGAACAGTCGCAACCAAGATTCAGGAAATTGCATGGTATTTGCTTATCGAAACTGGCTGAGGAAACGCACGTCGCCGTCGAAGAAAAGTCGCAGGTCATTCACGCCGTAACGCAACATGGTCAATCGATCGGGACCCATACCGAAAGCAAAACCTATATAGCGCTCAGGGTCCAGACCCATGTTGCGAACCACGTTCGGATGGACCTGACCGGAACCAGCAACCTCCAGCCACCGGCCAGCCATTGGACCTCGCTGAAACTGGATATCAATCTCGGCACTGGGTTCGGTAAAAGGGAAAAAGCTGGGGCGAAAACGCAGCACCAAATCCTCACTCTCAAAAAAAGTGCGGCAGAAATCGGTAAACACGACTTTCAGATCCTTGAAACTCACGTTCTCGCCAATCCAAAGGCCTTCGCACTGGTGAAACATCGGCGAATGCGTCGCATCGCTATCGACGCGGTAGGTGCGTCCCGGCGCGATTACGCGAATCTCGGGCATCGACAAGCCCGCGTCGAGCGCGGCACGGTAGCATTTGACATGTTGCACTGCGTGGCGGATTTGCATCGGGCTGGTGTGAGTGCGCAGCAGGTTCGGGGCCTTCTCGCTGCCTCCTTCCACGTAAAACGTGTCGTGCATTGAGCGCGCTGGATGATCCTCAGGCGTATTCAATGCCGTGAAATTGAACCAGTCGGACTCGATTTCGGGGCCTTCCGCTACCTCGAAGCCTTGCGAACAAAAAATCGCTTCGATTCGCTCCAATGTCAGGCTTACCGGGTGGAGCCCTCCTTGACCACGCTGACGGCCCGGCAGGGTTACGTCAAGCGCCTCCGCTTTGAGTTGGGTTTCGAGTTCGGCATCTGCCAGTGCCTGGCGGCGGTTGCCGAGCGCATCCTCAATAGCCTGCTTGGCCAAGTTGATGGCGGCGCCATGAGTCTTTTTTTCCGCGACGGACAAGGCCGCCAAACCCTTCATCAGTTCGGTAATTCGGCCCGTCTTGCCAAGATACCGGGCTTTGGCGTTCTCCAGATCGGCCGGAGTGGCCGCTAGAGCGAAACTCTCCCGGGCGCCGGCAACCAGTGCGTCCAACTCGTTCATGTGTGTTCAGGATTGGTAAAAACGAAAAAAGGGTTGAGAGCAACGAGGGAACCCCTCAAGCCTCAACCCCTCTGAGCGACGTTTCTATCGCCAGCCGAAACCAGCGACAGCAGTCTTGGATCAAGCCGCCAGCTTGGCCTTGACTTGCTCCACGATGCTGTTGAAGGCAGCTACGTCATTTACTGCGAGATCAGCCAGAACCTTGCGATCGATTTCAATTTCTGCCTTTTTCAGGCCGTTGGCGAACTGGCTGTACGTCATGCCGCATGCGCGTGCGCCGGCATTGATACGCGCAATCCAAAGCTGCCGGAAGACGCGCTTCTTGGTGCGGCGGTCACGGTAGGCGTATTGACCGGCCTTCATCACCGCCTGCTTGGCAATGCGGAAGACATTACCGCGACGGCCGCGGAAACCCTTGGCAAGGGCGAGAACTTTTTTGTGACGGGCGCGTGCCGTTACACCACGTTTGACGCGAGGCATGTGTTGCTCCTAGTTCGTCGTTGATCAAATGCCCATGCCGGGCAGCATCTGCGCCATGTGACCCATGTTGGTCTCATGAACAGCCACCGCACCACGCAAATGGCGCTTGTTCTTGGTGGTCTTCTTGGTCAGGATGTGACGCTTGAAGGCTTGACCGCGCTTGACGGTGCCACCGGGACGAACGCGAAACCGCTTCTTCGCGCTGCTTTTGGTCTTCATTTTGGGCATATGAATGCTCCTTTTAATTGTGCTCGTGAGGCGTCCGCAAACAACTTGCAGCCTTGATGGCCCCGAGCCACTTTTTCAGGCCTGTTCCCACAAGCCCGAAGGCCAACCGCTTACGCTGAAGGCCTGATCGCTGAAACAATCAACGACAGTGCTGCCGCCAGTGGCAAAGCAGCAAATTCGATCCCAACTTGCTCAGGAAGCAGAGGCCTGGCCAGCAGACTCAGCCCCGACCTTACCCGCCTTCTTTCGGGCAGGAGCGATCATCATGATCATCTGCCGCCCTTCAAGTTTCGGAAATTGTTCGATCAGAATGGTATCGGCTAGATCGTCCCGAATCCGGTTCAACAAAGCCATTCCCAAGTCCTGATGAGTAATCTCTCGCCCGCGAAACCGCAGGGTTACCTTGCACTTGTCACCGTCCGCCAGAAACCGGCGGATGTTACGCAATTTGATGTTGTAGTCACCATCATCCGTGCCCGGGCGAAATTTCACCTCTTTGATCTCGATGACGGTCTGCTTGGCTTTCGCCTCCGCCGCTCTCTTTTGCTCCTGGTACTTGAACTTGCCATAGTCCATCAACCGGCAAACAGGTGGCGATGCAGTTGCCGCGATCTCAACCAGATCAACATCCAGTTCACCTGCCATTCGAAGAGCATCGGCCAAGCCGACAATCCCGAGAGGCTCATTCTCAGGGCCTGAAAGCCGGACTTCGGGAGCCATGATCTCCCGGTTAAGACGATGCTTGCGCTCTTCACGCTGGCGACGGTCACGAAATTCGGTAGCGATGACGAAGTTCCTTCAAAAAAATCAAAGCAAAAACACGGATCCGCCAATGGCGGAAGCTCAACCAACCCGGAGTTATGTCTTCAGTAGCAAATCCGACGCCGCCTTTTGACCAAAGGCATAAAGGGACATCAGACCAAGATCAATGTTGCCGCGGGCACGCACCGCCACGGACCCCGATTCCATCTCTTTCGCTCCAACGACAAGGATATAGGGCACCTTCCGTAACGAGTGCTCCCGTATTTTATACGTGATTTTCTCGTTCCGGAGGTCGCACGCCACCCTAAGCCCTTGATTCTGCAACGTTTTCACCACGTTTTGAACATATTCACCCTGCGCATCGGTAATGTTCAACACAACAACCTGTACCGGAGCAAGCCACAAAGGCAACGCCCCGGCATGCTGCTCGATAAGAATTCCAATGAATCGCTCAAGGCTACCGACAATCGCGCGGTGCAGCAAAATGGGTCGATGACGCGCTCCGTCTTCACCGACAAACTCAGCATCCAGACGCTCGGGCAAGTTGGGGTCGACCTGGATCGTGCCGCACTGCCAAGGGCGACCGAGCGCATCCTTCAGTGTGTATTCGATCTTGGGTCCATAGAAGGCCCCCTCTCCCGGCAGATACTCGAATTCGCACCCTGAAGCTTTCAACCCATTGGCCAACGCTGCTTCCGCCCGGTCCCAGCTTTCGTCGCTGCCAATGCGTTTTTCCGGCCGGGTGGAAAGCTTGTAGATGATGTCGGTGAAGCCGAAATCCTTGTAGACCTTTTGCAAGAGCGTAGTGAAAGCCACCACCTCGGACTGAATCTGGTCCTCAGTGCAAAAAATGTGGCCGTCGTCCTGCGTAAATGCCCGCACGCGCATGATGCCATGCAAACCACCTGAAGGTTCATTGCGGTGGCACTGCCCAAATTCGCCAAACCGCAACGGCAGGTCCCGGTAACTCTTGATACCCTGTTTGAAAATGATGATGTGACCCGGACAGTTCATCGGCTTGAGCGCGTAGTCGCGCTTCTCGGATTCGGTCACAAACATGTTCTCCCGGTACTTGTCCCAGTGGCCGGTCTTCTCCCAGAGCCCCTGGTCGAGGATCTGCGGGCCTTTGACCTCCTGGTAGCCGTTCTCGCGATAGACACGGCGCATGTACTGTTCGACCTCTTGCCAGACCGTCCAGCCTTTAGGATGCCAGAACACCGTGCCAGGCGAGTGCTCGTCGATGTGGAACAGATCCAGTTCCCGGCCTAATCGCCGGTGATCGCGCTTCTCAGCCTCTTCCAGCATGGTCAGGTACTGCTGTAGCTCATCCTTGCTGGCCCAGGCGGTGCCGTAGATGCGTTGCAGCATCTCGTTGCGGTGGTCGCCACGCCAGTAGGCACCAGCCACCTTCATTAGCTTGAAGTGCTTGAGCTTGCCCGTGCTGGGAACATGGGGGCCGCGGCACAGGTCTTCAAACTTGCCTTCGCGGTAGAGCGACACATCCTCGTTGTTCGGGATGCTGGCGATGATCTCGGCCTTGTAGTGTTCCCCGAGACCCTTGAAGTAAGCCACTGCCTCGTCGCGCGGAAGAACGCGGCGCAAAACCGGCTCATCCTTGTTCGCCAGTTCGGTCATCTTCTTCTCGATGGATGTCAGGTCTTCGGGCGTGAAAGGTCGCTTGTAAGAGAAATCGTAGTAGAACCCGTTCTCGATTACCGGTCCGATGGTGACCTGCGCTTCGGGAAAAAGCTCCTTGACCGCATAAGCGAGCAGGTGAGCGGTGGAATGCCGAATGACGTCAAGGCCGTCTGCGTCCCTCGCAGTAATGATGGACAGTGGACTGTCAACCGCAATCACGAAGCTGGTATCCACCACTTTACCGTTGATCTTGCCAGCCAACGCCGCCTTGGCGAGCCCCGAGCCTATGGAGGCCGCGACTTCGGCAACGGTCACCGGGCCCGGATACTGTCTCAGGGAACCGTCGGGAAGCGTAATGTTGAGCATGGAAACCCCAGGAAACAAAAAAAACGCGGCTGTGGCCGCGCTGGAGGGAAGAAAAATGAGGCAGGCGCGATCTGCTGACCTCACAAGGCCGAGGAGATGTTCTCCGTAGTTCGCGGTGTCATAACCAAGGTGCCTTTCTCGCTCTTTTTCTCTTCACAGTCGATCGATTTTCCCACAAAAAAGCCCGGGCAAAGCCCGGGCTTGTCGTCTCTGCGGCCACCTGGGCCACGGAGGAGGGTCAGATCAGTGGAACTGCTCTTCTTCGGTGGAACCCGTCAGGGCCTTCACAGAGGACGAGCCGCCCTGAATCACGGTGGTCACATCGTCAAAGTAGCCTGCGCCGACTTCCTGCTGGTGCGACACGAAGGTGTAGCCCTTTTCACGTGCGGCAAACTCAGGCTCTTGCACCATTTCGGTGTAGTGCTTCATGCCTTCGCCGCGTGCGTAGGCGTGGGCAAACTGGAAGGTGTTGAACCAGTTGATGTGGATACCGGCCAAGGTGATGAACTGGTACTTGTAGCCGAGTGCCGACAGATCTTCCTGGAAAGCGGCGATCTGGCTGTCGTTGAGGTTCTTCTTCCAGTTGAACGACGGCGAGCAGTTGTAAGACAGCAGTTTTCCGGGGCATGCTGCATGCACCGCCTGCGCGAACTCCCGAGCGAACCCGATGTCGGGCACACCCGTTTCGCACCATACGAGGTCGGCATAGGGCGCGTAAGCGACGCCACGGCTGATGGCCTGCTCCAGGCCGTTCTTGACACGGTAGAAACCTTCCTGGGTGCGCTCGCCTGTGAGGAAAGGCTTGTCGTTGGCATCATGGTCCGACGTGATCAGATTGGCGGCTTCGGCATCGGTGCGCGCCAACACGATGGTTGGCACGCCCATCACGTCAGCGGCAAAACGGGCGGCGATCAGTTTCTCGCAGGCCTCTTGCGTCGGAACCAGCACTTTGCCACCCATGTGCCCGCACTTCTTGACAGCCGCGAGCTGGTCTTCGAAATGCACACCGGCCGCACCGGCGGCGATCATGTTCTTCATCAGCTCGAAGGCGTTCAGCACGCCACCGAAGCCGGCTTCAGCGTCGGCCACGATGGGCAGGAAGTAGTCGATGAAGTCCTTGCTGCCCGGTTCGATACCGCGGCTCCACTGGATTTCGTCTGCACGCTTGAACGTGTTGTTGATGCGACGAACCATCGTCGGCACCGAGTCGTAGGCGTACAGCGACTGGTCCGGATACATGGTCTCGCTGGTGTTGCCGTCCGCCGCTACCTGCCACCCGGACAGGTAGACCGCCTCCAGGCCTGCTTTGGCCTGTTGCATGGCCTGCCCGGCGGTAATCGCACCAAACGCGTTCACGTAGCCTTTCTTGGCGCCGCCGTTGACCTTTTCCCACAACTTCTCGGCACCACGCTGGGCAAGCGTGTACTCGGGCTGCAGGCTGCCGCGCAGGCGAACCACGTCGGCAGCGGAATAGCCGCGCTTGACCAGCTTCCAACGGGGATTGGTCGCCCAATCTTTTTCCAGCGCGGCGATTTGTTCGGCGCGGCTCAAAGGGGTGGATTTTTGCGTCATGAAAACCTCCAAGGGTTGAGTTGAAACTGTTTCGGCCTGCCTACTCTTGCAAGCCCGATACCAACCCCTTTACTTTAACTCTTCTATAAGACTTATGACAACTCTTATGTCTTATAGAAGACTTTTTCTAAGGTTATATAAATCAATAACTTACGCGATCTTTTCCGCATTGTAAAACCTCGATTTCCGTATTGAGAAAAATTGCCGCATCGCAACAAGCGCCCGTTCCACAATGCAAAAATACAACCATCAATCCAAAAAAACGGACGGTCTATATTGAATGGCGCTCCGCGACCCAGTCCCCCCCCGCCAGTACCGGCCTGCCCTGGACATAGGTTGGGTTGATCTCGTACACGATGCACAACAAGGAGGAGCCGTGCACCACAACCGGGATCAATCGCTTGCGGTATTCATCGCGCTGCTGAGGATAGAGCTCTTCAATTTCGTCCAGTTTTGCTTCCAGCTCTGCGGTGATGGCATACACCTCGCCATGCACCTGCCCGCCCCCATCCAGCAAAAGCCCCGGGTAGGCGCCGAGATGAAAAAGCGTCCCGCGCACTTGGGCGGGGCCGACAAACAACGGCGCCGGAGCCAGTCGGGTGATGTCGTTGTCATCACCGCAGCGCAGGGTTCCATAGACGAACACGTGGCGGCAGTCGGGCGCGGCGGTTTCCTGGTGCATGATCGGCAATCCATCAGAATGGGCAATGTCCTTGAGTCTAGTAAATCGAACCGTTCCCAGCAGGCCCGTAGCCTACCTGTGCCTGGGATTGAGCATGTCACTTGTAGGGAGTTACGTGGCCCTGTCGAAGCCGCTGGCGGCGGCCCTGCCCGTCTTTCTGCTGGCGTGGCTTCGCTTTGGCATCGGCGCAGTGGCCATGCTGCACTGGTTGAAGAAACCCGCCGACGAGCTGCCTATGGACGGTCAGACCCGGTTCCTGCTTTTCCTCGAATCACTGCTGGGCAACTTCCTTTTCACCCTCCTGATGATCCATGGGGTCGCGTTGACCAACGCCGTTACGGCCGGAGTCATCATGGCCGCTATTCCGGCGATCGTTGCCTTGCTCAGCTGGGTTTTCCTGCGCGAGCAGGTCAGTTTGCGGGGATGGCTTGCGGTGGCCTTTGCGATCGCGGGTATCGCACTCATGAGCCTGACCGGAAAAACCCACGCCGCCACCGATTCGTCATCCGGCGCATCAGCGGTCTGGCTGGGGTACCTCATGTTGCTGGGGGCCGCTTTCTGCGAGGCGGCCTACTCGGTCATCGGCAAACGGCTGACCGGCCGGCTGGGCCCCCGTCGGATAACCTCGGTGATCAATCTGTGGGGTTTCGCGCTCGCCACGCCCCTGGGGCTCTATACCGCCTGGGGCTTCGACTTCGCCAGCCTCTCCAATACCACCTGGGCCCTGCTCCTCTTCTACTCGCTGGCGGCCTGCATGTGGACTGTCTGGTTATGGATGACCGGCCTCCGCTCGGTCCCGGCCGCGCAGGCCGGCATTTTTACCGTGTTCCTGCCTATCAGCGCTGCGCTGACCGGGGTGGTTTTCCTGGGCGAAAGCCTCCAGGGCGTTCAATGGGCCGCTTTCGCCCTCGCACTGACCGGCGTGTTGCTGGCCACGGCGCCAGTACGCGCGGCAAACACCTCACAGCAACGATGAGGCACTGACCACCATGCCATCGGCGTCCGCATACAGCCAGTCGCCCGGTCGCAGCCAGACACCCTGCACCTGAATCGGCACATCCCGCTGACCCTCCTGACGCTTCTCTGTCGGAAGAGGCATCGACGCCAACGCCCGGATGCCGACAGGCTGCCCCGCCAGTTCGGCAACATCGCGAACGCACCCATCAATCACCACACCAGCCCAACCGTTGCGGGCGGCAGCCTGCCCCAGATTCCCGCCCAGGAGGGCGCGCCGCAGCGACCCCCCACCATCGACAACCAGAACGCGTCCCTCGCCGGGTGAATCCACGGCGGCCTTCACCCAACTGTTGTCCTCGAAACACTTCACGGTCACCACGGGCCCGCAGAACTGGTGCACCCCACCGAAATCCCGGAAAACCGGTGGCAGAACCCGGAATGCCCCACTCGCATCGTTCTTGTAGGCATCACAGAAATCACAGGTCGAAAACTTCAAAGCCATCGTCAACTCCAATCGATCCAAACCAAAACGGGCCGCCATATCACGCGACATGGTGCAATTGTCCACCGCACAAAGCCCCGCTGCGAGCGGTGATGGGCCCAAGGCAATGGTCGCCCTGCAGAAAGATGAGCAAAAGAGCAACGAAAAGCGCCGAAAAAGCGCTCAGCGCCCTTGGAAACCACTGTGAAAGTCGGTAGCATGACCGCACCCTGTAACGCGCTTCTGTTGCAGGCACCCATTTGATCCACTCCGACTCAAGAGGACTGACAGACATGGCAACTGCAAAGAAAGCTCCGGCCAAGGCGGCCGCACCGGCCAAGAAGGCTGCCGCACCGGCGAAGGCTGCCGCACCGGCGAAGAAGGCTGCACCGGCCAAGAAGGCTGCGGCGCCCGCGAAGAAGGCGGCTGCACCGGCCAAGAAAGCTGCTGCTCCCGCCAAGAAGGCTGCAGCTCCCGCCAAGAAGGCTGCAGCTCCTGCCAAGAAAGCTGCAGCCCCCGCGAAGAAAGCAGCCGCTCCTGCCAAGAAGGCCGCAGCCAAACGCTCCCCCAACGCTGCCTTCATGAAGGCCATGACCCCCAGCGACGCGCTGGCCGCGATCATCGGCAAAGGACCGTATCCGCGCACCGAAGTGACCAAGCGGGTGTGGGAATACATCAAGAAGAACAAACTTCAGGATGAAGTCAACAAGCGCATGATCAACGCCGACGCCAAGCTGAAGGAAATTTTCAAGAAGGCGCAGGCGTCGATGTTCGAAATGACAAAGATGATCAACGCCCACCTCAAGTGAGCCTGTCTCGCCCGGGGCATCAACGCCCGGGTCGTCAAAAAGCCGGTTTCGACCGGCTTTTTCGATTTTTCAGGCCCAAAAGGCCAATACCCAGCGAAAAAACGTCACTTCAAGCTATCATTTTTGAAGTGACGCCTGGCGAATCGCCGACAGGGTTCCCCGCGTGGTGATCACCTCCGGATCGAGCGCGACTTCGATCAGAGTCCCGTACGGCCGCGCCAGTGCGGCGATCAGTTCGGGCTCGAACTGTTGCGTGCGGGTGATCCGGACACCGGCGTAACCGAACGCCTGCGCCAGCGCGGCAAAGTCGGGGTTACGCAACGTGGACCCACTCACATGCAACGGGTACTCGCGCTCCTGGTGCATGCGGATCGTGCCGTACATGCCATTGTTGAGCAGCAGGATGATGCTCCTGGCGCCATGCTGCATCGCGGTGGCCAGCTCTTGCCCGTTCATCAGAAAATCACCGTCGCCCGCGATCGTGAAAGCCAGCCGCCCGGTCAACAAGTTGGCGGCGATCCCGGCGGGAACGCCGTAGCCCATGGCCCCGTTGGTGGGTGCCAGCTGCGTCTTGTGCCCCTTGGCGAGGCCAGCGTACCGATAGAACCGGTGCAGCCAGCTGGCGAAATTGCCTGCGCCATTGGTCAGAACGGCGTCTG
The DNA here is from genome assembly GCA_016790575.1 of Burkholderiaceae bacterium. Classification (GTDB taxonomy): domain Bacteria; phylum Pseudomonadota; class Gammaproteobacteria; order Burkholderiales; family Burkholderiaceae_C; genus JAEUOU01. The sequence goes on from JAEUOU010000005.1 coordinate 60,996, forward strand.
CGGGCAGGTGCCGCTGCAGTGTCGCAATCAGGGCCGGCATGTCGACATCCCCCGGCAAGGACTGCGGCTGGAGGTTTCCCTCATAGTCCGCGTGGGCCTGCGCCGTCCAGTCGGCCCACGCAACGGTGGCGGGCGCGGTCAACACCTCCAGGCTGCGGGCGGCGGCGTTCATGGTCGCGCACAGGGCCAGATCGGCCTGGTAGACGCGGCCCAGTTCTTCGGCACTGCCATGGATGTGGACCAGCTTCTGGCGCGGCCGCGGTGCCTCCAGCAGCGTATAGCCCCCGGTGGTCATCTCACCCAGGCGGGCACCCAGGGCGATCACCAGGTCGCTGTCGCGAATACGCTGCGCCAGACGGGGGTTGATGCCAATACCCACGTCGCCCGAATACTGCGGGTGGTGGTTGTCAAACAGGTCCTGGAAACGAAAGGCGTTGCCCACCGGTAGTTGCCAGTTCTCGACGAATCGCTGCAAGGCCTGAGCCGCCTGCGGCGTCCAGCCACCTCCACCGACGATCACGAAGGGGCGTTGCGCCTGCATCAGCATTTCGCGCAGCTGGCGCAGCCCCCCCGGGTCGCTCCACGCCTGCACCGGCTCCACCCGTGCCAGCGGGCTGGCTGCGACCGTCTGGGTCAACATATCCTCCGGCAGCACCAAAACCACCGGCCCGGGGCGGCCGTTCATGGCGGTGGCAAATGCGCGGGCCACATATTCAGGCAGGCGCCGTGCGTCGTCGATGCGCTCGACCCGTTTGGCGAACGCCTTGGTGCTCGGCCCGAAAAAACTCAGGAAATCAACCTCCTGAAACGCCTCCCGATCGCGCTGGTCGGACGCCACATCGCCGACAAAAAGCACCATCGGCGTGGAATCCTGAAACGCGGTGTGCACACCAATGGACGCATTGGTGGCGCCCGGTCCACGCGTCACAAAACACACCCCCGGCCGCCCGGTCAGCTTGCCCTGCGCTTCGGCCATGAACGCCGCACCGCCCTCCTGGCGGCAGGTAATGAATCGGATGCGGTCCGCATGGGCATGAAAGCCATCCAGAACCGCCAGATAGCTTTCGCCGGGGACTCCGAAAGCATGGCTGACGCCCTGGGCAATGAGACATTCGACCAACAGGTGGCCCGCCAGTGTTTGGTTCATGTCAGGATTGTGCCGCGAGGTGAAACCGTCGGTCGACTTACAGCTGGTTACACCTCGCGGTCAGCCCGTCGCCCTCGGGCGGCGTTGTGAGATCAGGAGAATTCCCATGCCCCCTGTCCGATCGAGGTATTTCACCGCCACAACCGCCTGCTGCGCCCTGGTTGCGCTGCTCAGCGGCTGTGCCGTCACCGAACCGGACATGAGCTCGCTGCCGCCGCGCGTCATCTATGGCACCGGGGCGGTGAGTACCTACCCGACCTATCCGCCGGGCACCGTGATTTCGCCCGGCTACCCCGCAACAACCTATCCCGTTCCCGGTATCGTGGTTCCGGCGCCCGTCGATGGACCCGCGCCAGTCTGGGTGCCGGGCCCGCCGCCTGGGCCTTTGGGAGAGGTCGTCGCGCCAATGCCAGGCGCCGGCTGGATCTGGGTCGGCGGTTACTGGAACTGGGACTCCCGCTGGGTCTGGGTTCCCGGGCGCTGGACGGGCCCGTTCGCGCAGGCCCCGGTCTGGATTGCGCCACGTGTCGATTTCTACGGCGGCCGCCATCGCTTCCATCCGGGCTATTGGTCACGCCCCGGCAACCCGCCGGTGATTGCGCCACCCACTCATCCTCTGCGCCCCATCCATCCGGCGCCGCCGGTTGACCGCCGTCCGCCGCCGTATCTGGCTCCCGCTCCGGCGCCGGCACCCCAGCATCCGCCTCCGGCAGTACGGCCGCGACCACACCCCCCCGCTCCACCGGGGCTCGTCCCGCCGCCTGCAATCGTGGTGCCGCCAGCGCGGCCTGTGGGGCCGCCACAACCAGCCGTACCGCACCCGCCACCGCAGGTGCAAGAGGGAACGGACATCACCCCCGCCCCGGCACTGCCTCACCGCGCACCACGCGAGCGCCCCCCGCGCGTGGGTGTCCCCCACCCGCCATCACCCGCCGGGAGCCCGGCGTCCGGCGGTGCAAGCCCGGCCGTCCTCCCCCGCGCCCGGGCATCGGAGCCGCACGGCAGTCCGGTCACAGACCGGCGCCCGCCCCACCGGCCACCCGGGCCGGACTCCGCCACCGAGCCCCGTCCGGGTGACCCCCGTTCCGGCGCGCGTCCCCGAGAGGATGGTCCGCACGACGGCAACGATGCGCGCCGCTATTGACTCGCCCTCGCACCAGGCGTGCGCCGTCCTACCCCGAGAGCCGCGCCGACACTAAGCAACAGCACCAGTGCCGCGCCGGCCAGTGTGGCGGCGTACCAGCCCCGGTCCATGAACAGGCCAAAAACCAGCGGCGAAACCGCAAAGCCCACATCCAGCCCCGAATAGACCAGGCCGTACACCCGTCCGGTCGCGCCTTTCGGGGTCGCCTTCTTGATCATCATGTCGCGGCTCGGGCCGCCGATACCCACCGCAAAACCGGTTGCGGCCAGCACCGCCATGGTTCCCTGGCCACCGAGCAGACCCGTGGCGCACAAGGCCAGCAATGCGGCCGCGGCCGTCATGCACAAGGCCACGACCCGATCGCTGCGGTTTGGCATCCGCGCTGCGACATACCCACCGACCAGCATGCCCAACGCACCGCAGAGCATGTAGGCTGTCAGCGTCAGCGTCGCCGCCTCGAAGCTCACACCGTGCAGCGCCTTGAGGATGGCCACGGAAAAGCTCTGCACCACCGCCAGCGTCATGGTTGACAGCAAAAAGAAGCCGAAACACCACCACACCACCGGCAGTTTCATGAATGCCAGGTCACTGCCAGGCGCCGCGTCCGGCGCGCGCGTCACCACCTCGGTACGCAGACGTTCGCGGTGCACCCACATCACCACCAAAACCACCGCGTACAGGCCCGCCGCAGCCCCATAGGCCATCCGCCAGCCCGCGAGCGCGCCGATGCCCACCAGGAATACCGGTGCCAACGCCCAGCCGAGGTTGCCCGTCAGTCCGTGGGCACTGAACGCATAACCCAGGCGGGGCGCCGAAACCCGCTGGTTCAGGATCGTGAAGTCCACGGGGTGGAAAGCGCAGTTGCCCAACCCCGCCAGAACCGCCACCAACATCAGGCCGGCGTAACTGGTGGAAACCGCCGCCGCCAGACAGGCCATCAGAAACAGCGTCAACGAAACAAACAGAACCCGCCGCGCACCCAGCCGATCGACAACAAAACCCGCCGTTGCCTGTCCCGCACCGGAGACGACAAAAAACACCGTCATCAGAAAACCCAGCTGGGAATAGCTGAGGCCGTATTCCTTCATGAACACCGGAAACAGCGGCGGCAACAACAAATGGCCGAAGTGCGAGCTCGCATGGGCCAGACCCACCAATCCGATGACGGTGGCGTCCTGGCGCAGGGGGATCTCGCGCGGCGGCGCGGGGTGGCTTTGGGTAGCGATGGTCATTGGCCAATGGTAGGGGGATTCGCCGAAACGTGCTGTTGACGAGCCCGTCCGCGCAAGGAAACTGATCCGGGGCACGTTGCGAATCGCCACCCGCTGGCACGCCTTTCATCATCACCGCCGCCGGCTCTGCCCCGGTGTGGAGGGGGCTCACGAAGGTGGCAGCAACTGCCCGCGCAAAAGCAGCGCGACGGTGCGCACCAGCAAATAGACAATGACCAGACTGGCCACCCCCAGAGCAATCTGCGCGACAACCGGCGGCCAGCTGCCACGGTGTACAGCCTCGACCGTGGTGCCGGAAAACGCCGCCAAAGGAAACGAGAACGACCAGAATCCGGCGTTGAAGGGCACCTCGCTCCAGTATCGCCAGCGGGTCAGCACCGCCAGCACCGGCCCGCTGGCCACCCCCAGCATCACCATCATCGCGTCCGCGGGCAATGACGGCCACAAGGTAACAACGGCCAACGACCCCACACTCGCTGGCGCCATCTCGATCCCCAGTGTCGGCCGCAAGGCAAGAGGCAAGGGGCCGGCAAACAAGCGGTTCAGGATACGCATCTCCAGGAGTGCCCAGGCTCCGAACCCCATGCCCATCAGCAATGCCGCCCAACCGTGTTGCCCCAATGCTTGCAGCGCCATGGCACCCACAAAACCGCCCGGCACGGTCGGCAGATACAACGCAGGCGTTATCCATTCCGGCGGTGTGCGGCCTGTGGAGAGGTCGGCGACCACATGCCAGGCCATCACAGCCTGGCCCGCCAGCACCAGAATCGCCAACGGAAGCAGCGCTGGTTGCCAGGCCGGCCAGCGCACGGCGACCAAGGCCACCGCCATCATCGTCGCCACCGGCAGCAGGGCCAGCAAGGCTCCTTGCACGGGATGGCGCCACTCCTGCATCAGCACCGTGCCGTGGCGCGCGAGCTTGGCCAGCCACAAAACCAACAGCAAAGCCAGGAGCGCAAGGGCGACGTGAAGCAGTGCGTTGGCGACCGCGAGTGCCTCCTCCACACCGGTGCGACCGAACCGCGACCACGCGCCGGCCAGACCAAGCAGTCCCAGGGGCATGCCGAACAATGCCGGGTGCAGGCGTGCGAGCCACGGGCGAACCAGAGGTCCGTTCGTCTCTGCGGGCAATCGGCTTGCGTTTCTCATCAACGGCGCAGTCTAGACCGGCAGGCGGTTAGGCCGAGTGGCATTCGCCGGGTTCCTGATGTCGGTCAAGCGTATGCCGACAGCCCCTCCAGGCGGGTGGCCCCTGACAGCGGGCCAGCTGCCACTCTTTACATAAAAACCGGCAATATCCAGCGCAAAAGCGTCTTGTAATGCTCTCGTTTTCATACTGCGAATCCGGCTCCCACCGTCGCCCGGTCCGGCGCGCGCGGACTGCGGCACAGGCCGGAGCAACGCTCGCTGCCGGCTTCAGCGCAGCGCGGCGGCCTGCAGGGCTCGGCCCACGGCGGCGCGGTCGTGCACGTTCAGCCGCGCGAAAACCTGTTTGACGTGATAACTCGCCGTGTTCGGGGTGACGTGCAGCTCCCGGGCGATGGCCACATTGCTCAAACCTTGCGCCAGCAGCAATGCCACCTGGCGCTGTTTGGGGGAAAGCCCCAGGTCGGCGGCGCTGGCCGTCAGTCGCAATGGCTCAGCGGACAGGCGGGAAACGATCAGGCCCCGCGCCAGCTGGCCCTGGGCGCCCTCCAGCTGGTGCCGTCGAAAGGCAAAGCTGCCCCAGGCGGTTTCGGTCCGGTGCACCGCGTTCGGCGACGCCTCGACCGCCTCCAGCACCGCGGCGACAAAACGTGGCAGCGAATGCGTTTCGTGCAGCGCCGTGGCCGGTGTAATGGCATTGCCTTCGGCCATGCGGACCAGCCGACCCCAGGCTGCATCGGCAAAAAGCACCTGCCCGAAGGAGTCGAAAACCGCCAGCCCCTCTTCCGCCGATTGCGCCAGCGTGGCCGCTTCCACCGACGGGCTGGGCGTCGCCAGCGCCGCTCCGAGGTAGTGCAAGACCTCCAGCAAGTGCTCGGCATCGCTGTCCGTGAACGGCCCGGAGCCGGCACCACGGTACAGGCTGAGCTGCCCGATCACCCGCGAGCCGGCACGCACGATGGCGTACAGGAAATGCTCGACCTCCAGCGGCTTGAGGACTTCACGGTAATAGTCAAGCTGCCGCTCGGCGTCAGAAACACTGCGGCGGCTGACCGCGCTTGCTGCCGCCACACGCGCCAGATAGTGCCGGCGAAACTGCGCGTCGTTGTGCTTGTCGTGGTAGCGGGCCTGCACATCGGGAGGCAACAGGCGCTCGGCATACAGGTTGGTGATGTTGCCACCGGCATCGCAGAAGAAAAACGCGGCATGGTCGGCACGGACCACCTCCCGCAAGACCGGCAGCAGCGAGGGCAGCACCAGCGGCGCGGGCAAACCCAGCTGGCTGAGCTGGCGCAGCGTGATCCGCGCGGTTGATCGGGTCATGGCACGACCTTTCCCACCCGCGCGGTCGGTCCGCTGGCCCCGATTTGCCCGCGCACCCACGTGAGCGACTTGCCGGCGGCCAGCTGGTTCGCCAGCCACCGCGCCGCCTGCGGGGCGGCCAGGCTGGTCCCGTTGGCCCGCACCATGACCCCGCTGTGGTTGCCCATGACCCGCATGCCGTGCGCCCACCGCAAGGGATCGACCAGCGCGGAAAAGTCGGCAAAGCGCGGCGGGTTGTGTGGGCGCCCCGCAGATGAATAGACACTGGGCTGCGCCGCCGCGGGCGTACCGTCCTGATCCCGCGCGCGCAGCGCCGTCACCACAAAAGGCCGGGCGCCGTGGGCGACGTGCGTGAAGGTGGCCTCGTCGGTCAGCTCGCCGCCCGACCGCACCCGCAACCGCGCCTGCTGCCCGCGCGAGGCGCCGACCACGCTGTCGTCGCGTTCCACCCACAGGTCCAGGGCGAGTGGCGGGTGCGACAGCCGGGTGACTTCCACTTCAAGCTGCCACTCGCCGGCCGGCGCCTCGGGGTGGCGGGAGGATATCTGCGTTGCCGCCACCATCACCAGCGCCATGGCCTTGGTGGTGGACTGCGGCACCCGGTTCAGTGCCATGACCCCGGCAATGACCTCGCCGGATCCATCCGAAAGCCAGCTCGAACCCGGCAAGGACACCGACAGGTCGCCGCCTTGGGTGCTGCTGCCCGGCTTCCACAGGCGCACGACAAGCTGCTCGCCGTCGGCGAGGCGGCGATCGAACCACAGCTCCAGCGCCGTTTCATGCTGTTTGTCGGGCGGAACCCGCAATCCGAATCGCGCTTTCCCGCCCGCGCTCAAGGTCGCGCGGCCGTGAATACCGCCCGGCAGGATCCGCGAGTCATCGTCCGCATCGCGTTCGCTGCCATGGCTGTTCCCCGCCGCCAGCACCAGGGCCAGGTCCGCACCGTAGTGGTCGCACATTTCGTCCATGGCGCATTCCAGAATGCCGGTTCCGTCATGGGGCCCGGTCTGCGAGCCATAGCTGACGTTCACCACCAGCGGCGGCGGCGCCTCGCCAGCCGCGGTGTTGGCCCGAAAACTCCAGGCCCAGCCCAGCAGATACCGCAACGCATCCAGCAGGTGGGGCGCCAGCCAGCGGCCGGATGACACCTGGGTCTGCTCGCGGGGCAACTGCACCACCGCCAGCGGGGCAGCGGCCGCGGCGTCGTCACCGGCACAGACGGTGGGCTGCCAACTCTCGCCTTCGCCGGGCAACACCCCGCCCATCGGCAAGGCCGGCGCGGTGCTGCGCCCGGCCAGCAGGCCCAGCACCGCCGCACCATGGCTGGCACGCGGACGCAGCGAGGCAAACCGCCCGTTCGCGACGGCGGCGCGTTCCCAGGCGTCGGCCAGGTCCTGCTCGTCGGTTCCGGCGTTCAGCGCCCCGGCCAGGGCGTTCAGATCGGACTGGAAGCATTGCGTGCCGTAAGGAAAGCCGTGGGGCACCGCACGGGGCTGGGGCGCGATGACCGACTGGTCCCACAGCACCGCCACGCGGGTTGCGCAGGTCACGGGGTCGGCGCGCAAGGCCGCATGAAAGAAGGGGCAGGTATCTTCCACCGAGGCCAGCAGAACCTCTGGCACCTCGCGGACGGGGCCGGGGAAAGCGGTTCCTTCCGGGGCCCGGTCCGGGCAGAAGTCACCCCGCGAATGCCCCAGCTGCACGCGCCGGATGGGGGATTGCCGGATCAGCCGCAGCAAGCGCTCCGCGATGACTTGCCCGATCCGCTTGCGCTCGTCGGCGCTCGGTTCGGTCTCTTGCCAGCCCGCCGCAGGCACCGGCTCGCCGCCACCGGCGCTCGCGCCCACGGCCGCCGCGACATCCAGCCGCAGGGTGACATAACGGGTGCCCGCCGGATTTTTGCCAGGGTACGGGGCAAAGTAGGCCGCCGGGACATAGCCCTTCAGCGGATGCTGGTTTGATCGGTTCAGTGATTCGAAGAACGCTGCCGAATCCTTGTCGCCCAGGGGCGTCTCCAGCTCGGCGATCAGGTTCAGCACACCGGGGAACTGGCCGCCGCGTCCGAAGCCGCGAAGTTCCGTCGCAAGCGCCCACAGCACATAGGGATCGATGTCGTAGTCCGCAAAGACTGCGGTCCACTGCGGGATATCCAGCCAACCGGCGCTCGGGGCGGAGGAAGTGTTGCCGGGCATGGCGGCCTCACGACCACTCGGCCCGGGCCAGGCGCCAGACCGTCGGCAACAGCCCGGTGCCCGTGCCATCCACCACCGCGCTGCGGTGCAGGCCGGCAACGCGCTGTGCGGCGTGCGAGGTCGTCAGATGCCCCGGCGTGCCACCGACGTCCCCAAACGATTCGCTGCGGTCAAAGGCTTTGTCAAGGTAATCGTCGGTCAAGGTGTCGCTGTGGCCGTTGAAGTGCCGCACATCCCACCCCGTCGCGCCACCCCATGCGTCCTTCTCCGCGCAGCGGTGCTGCAGATACTCACACACCGTCTCTGCCACCAGCCGCCCTGCGGTGGCGTCGATGGGGAAATGCACACCGGCAATCACCCGGTTGTTCGATATCCGCGCCGCCAGGCGCTGCAACTGGGTTTCCAGGGCGGTCGGTTCTTTATCCGCCCCGACCCGGCTCTGGCCGGTGACCATTTGCAACATGCGGGCGACCACAAAGGCCTCGGTGGCATGGCCGCTCGGAAAGGCGGCGAAACGCCGGGCGTTGATGATGGGCTGGATGCCCGGCGAATAGTCCACCGGCCGCGGGCAGGCCAGGTGGTGTTTGGTCGGCTGGTTCAGGTAAGAGGCCAGCGCCAGCGCCAGCGACACCAGTTGCAGCGTGTGCGGGTGGGTGGTGGGGTTGAGGTCGAGCACGGCGCTCCAGTACTGCAGCGGCACCCCGATCTGGGTGAGGATCTCTTGCGCCCGCTCGGGCCGCAACTCGGCCCAGCGGTTGACCGCATTCAGCTGCCGCACGAAATGCGCGTGCCTGGGCCGCTGCAGGCTGTAGAGCAGATACGGGGTGGACTGCACCGCCTTCCCGTTCGCCAGCCCGCTCAGGCCGGTCTGCAGGTGAAAGATGCTGATCCGCTCTTCTTTTGCGCTGACCACAAAGCGCAGCGGCTCGATCAGTTCGGCCAGCAGGTTTTCGTGCCGTATCTCGGCCGACCAGCGGGTCAGCCGCGTGCTGTCATCCACCGGCGGCATGTCGGTGGCGGATGCTGCGCCCCACAGCGCGCGGGCCGGATCAAACGCCAGGGCATCGTCGCCATGCGGCTGCATCAAGGCTTCGCGGTTGGTCATCAGGCCCACGGAAAAGCCGGGGTCGGCACCCGGCAGCAGGCTTGCCGCCGGGCTGATACCCGCGATGCCCTGGATGCCTTGAATCCCTTGAATGCCCTGGATCCCCTGGATGCCCTGTATCCCCTGAATGCCCTGGATGCCCTGAATCCCTTGCAACGCGCTCATGTCATCGCCCCTTTCAGCCAACAAAAAAAAGCGCCGACACCGTGCCGGCAACCCTCGTTTTCACTCACCGCTCCGGCAGGCCGGCCAGCCGCAAGGCCTCGGCCACCTCGCGGGCCCGATCGCTGTCCACGCCCACCCGGTTGCGGTAGGCCTGCACCGTGAAATGCGGCTCGATCGCCAGCATCCGGTCGATCACCTGGCGCGCTTCGTCCACCGCGCCGGTCAGTACCTTGGCCGCCGCCAGGACACGATAGGCCGAGCCGTGGCAGGCGTTGGCGCTGACGGCCCGCTCGGCCAGCTCCAGCGCCCGGACCGTCTCGCCACTCATCAGCGCCGTGGTGGCCGACAGCGAGTCGTAGTAATAACGCAGCGGGTCCAGCGGCGCCAGCCCCAGGGCGGTTTCACTGGCGGCCAGCGCCGGTTCGCGCGCGGCCAGAAAGCCCTGGGCCACACTGCTCATGACCCAGGCCATCGAATCGTTGGGGTTGATCGCCAGCGCCTGGCGATAGAAGTCCTGCGCACGCCCCGGATCGCGCCTGACCCCGGCGTACACCGAGCCCGCCATGGTCAGCGCCAGCGCCGACTCGGGGTCGCGGTCCAGCGCCCGCTCGCTGTAGGCCAATGCCTCGGTGCTGTCGCGGGCGCTGTCGTCCGTCCAGCCCTGCACCACACGAAAGACATGCCAGCGCGCCAGCCAGGCCAGCGGTTCGGGGTGGCGCGGCGCCCGGTCGGCCAGCGCCAGCAGCATCTGCCGCGCGCGCTCGAAATCGGCCACGGCAAAGCGGTGCAGCAGATCGACCGCACTGAGATACAGCGTATGGCTGGCCAGGTTGGGCAAGGCGGCGGTGCCCCGGGCCAGGCGCTGCTCGACCGTCAGCACCCCACCGCTGATGGCCAGCGCCAGGCGGGCCAGCAGCTCGCTGTGGGGCGACAGCAGCTCGCGCGCGGTGCCGGCCACCGCCTGCTGCAATACCGGCTCGCCGGTCCCCGCCCGCCACAGCTGCAGCCGCACCTCGATCGGGTCGGCATCGGCCGGACTGCCACCGCCCCCCCGCACTTCGCCCTGCACCAGATAGTCGGCCCCCAGCAGCCGCCAGGCGGCCGCCCGGTCGGACCCGGCCGCGCCGAAGCCCGCTGTCGACAGGGCCGAAATCACATGCAGCATCGGCGAGCGCCCCAGTTGCCCCGTCAGCTGATGGCGCACGATGTCGCCCACCCCGGGGCCCGCCACCGCGCCGCCGCCCCCGCCGCCCGGCCCGAGGCCAAACGGCAGCACCGCCAGCGTCGGGCGGGTGCGCATGCGGGCGGCAATCGCCCCGGCCAGGCCGGCGGACAAGGGCTGCGCGGCGCGCAGGCGAAACAGCCGCACGGGCTCGTCCAGATGTTTGAGATAACACGCGCCCAGGTCCTGCACGTCGGCATCCAGCCCCACGACCAGCTGGTCGCGCGCCGCTGCGGTCAACACCGTATCGCCGGGCCCGCCCATTGCCGCGACCCGGGCCGTCAGGCTCACGCCCAGGCCATACAGCCCGTCGGCATCGCTCCAGACCGCCGCGCAATGCACGCCGGCGCGCAGCTGAAACCGCGCTTCCTCCGGCTGGCTGCGCCCTTCTTCGAGCGCCAGGCGGTGCAGCGCCGGCACACAACGCACCGCATCCGCCACCGAATGAAACCGCAGCACCAGCCCGTCACCCAGGCGTTCGATCACCTCACCCTGGTCGCTGACCACCCGCTCGGCGCAACGCAGCATCAGCGCGCGCAGGCGCAACACCGACTGCGCCTCCGCCCGCTGGATATGGCGCACCGACTCGACCACATCGACAAACACCAGCGTCGCCCGCTGCGGATCGCGCAGGGTGGCGCCGTCCATCAGCCACGCCCCCCGGCCGGCGCGCCCTGCCCCGCGCATCGGACCGCGCATCGGACCGCGCATCGGGCCGCGCATCGGGCCGCGCTTGTGGCCGCGCTCATCGCTGCGCAGGCGGACGGGGCGACGGGGCAGCGCGGCGGGTGACATGTCCGACACGATAGTTCCGCGGCGCGCTGGCAACCCCACCCGAACAGGTGGGAGCGCCCCACCTTCCCACCCATTTCCCACCGTGTGCGCGGCGCCCTCATGGCGGGCCCCCGCGGCCATCGGCAAGTCGGGGGGGCGTGGTCATCCGGTCCATGGGAACCCATTGTTACAAATGTCCGGCCGCCCAGGCACGGCCTCAGGCCCCGCACCGCCGAAATTTGCACCGAAACAGCCCATACCCAGCATGAAAAGGTCGCATTACGCTATGCTTTTCATACCAACAGCCTGCGCCAGACCTTCAACCGCCGGGTGGTTCAGGCCGCGCTGGAGGGGGCGCCGGTGACGGCCGTGCCGGTCGGGGGTGCGGTGAATGCGGGCAAGTCCGGGGTTGCGGAAGCGCCGGTGGCGGCCGGGGCGGGGCATGCCGGGGACCTCATGCTGCCAAATGCGCAGAAATCGGCCCCCGGCACCCCCCGCCCCGGCCTACAAACGCTGTCGCTGGTGTACGCCATTCCCGATCACCCGTGGGTGGACAGCGCCAATGGCGCGGCGGTTCGTATTGCCATGACGGTCGGCCAGTCCCACCCCGTTCGGGCTGAGCCTGTCGAAGCCCAGCCCGGGCGCCTGCTGACGGTGACCGACGAACGCAACGGCGAAGATGGCGAGGTGACGGTGAGCCTGGCGGAAGCGCGTGGCTTTCTGCACGCCGATCTGCGGTTTGGGGCAAACGTTGCGAGCGCCAAGCCGCTAGTTTCAAACATGGAACTCAGCAACCGAGGTGTCCAGCTTTTCGGCGCCGGCTTCATCGTCAGCAGCAAAGAAGCCTCCACACTTGGCCTGGGCACCGTGCCGGGGCTGGAGCGCCACGTCCGGGAGTACCGCAACGGGCGTGACCTGATGGCGTCGCCCCGCGACGCGATGGTCATTGGCTTGTTCGGTCTGGGCGCTGAGGCGGTACGCGAACGGTTCCCCGCAGTTTTCCAGTGGGTCATGGAGCGGGTAAAGCCCGAGCGGGACCAGAACAACCGCGCTGGCTATCGTGACAACTGGTGGATTTTTGGAGAACCGAGGCGAGTGTTGCGAAGGCAGCTCGCTGACTTGCCCCGCTACATCGCCACCGTCGAAACCGCGAAACACCGTACTTTCCAGTTCCTCGACGCCAGCGTGCTGCCCGACAACATGCTGATCGCCATCGCCTCGGACGATGCCGCCTGGCTGGGCGTGCTGTGCAGCCTGGTCCACGTCGAATGGGCGCTGGCCGCAGGCGGTCGCCTGGGCGTCGGCAATGACCCGCGTTACAAAAAGTCCCGCTGCTTCGAACCCTTCCCCTTCCCCGCCGACGACACCGGCCTCACCCCCGAACTGACCGAGCGCATCCGCCACCTCGCCGAACAGCTCGACGCCCACCGCAAGCGCGTGCTCGGTCAGGAGCCTGCCACGGCGGTCCGCGCTACCGCGACGGTCCCGCTGGCGGCGGGGCAGCCGGGGGCTGGGGTGGCCGATTTGGCACGCGCAGCGCCTATGAGGCCGCCGCAGCCCCCGGCTGACCCGCCGCCAGCCACCCCCGAAGCACAAAACGCCCCGTCCCAATCCGTCAAACCGCCCGCCAACGGCCTCACCCTCACCGGCCTCTACAACCTGCTCGACAAGCTGCGCCGCGGCGAGGCGTTTTCACCCAAGGAAAAGGTCTTGCATGAGCAGGGTCTGGTCAGCGTGCTGCGCAGCCTGCACGACGAGCTGGACGCCGCCGTGCTGGCCGCCTACGGCTGGAGCGACCTCGGCCCCGTGCCCTGGGCGGACGAGGCCGCGCGCGCCGTCTGGACCGAAACCCTGCTGGAGCGCCTGGTGGCCCTGAACGCCCGCCGCGCCGCCGAAGAAGCCGCCGGCACCATCCGCTGGCTGCGCCCCGACTTCCAGGACCCGGCGCGCCGCGCCGCGCGCGAGGCGGCGGCGGCCGCCGCAGCGGCCGAAGCCACCGCAAACCCGTCCGAACCGCCGACCGACGGCCGGGAAGCGCCCGCTTTACTCCCAAATCCAGAGCATAAAGCGACATTTTCACGCTGGGTACAGGCTGATTTCGGCATAAATCCGGCCCCAGAGGCCGTTTCCCAGGCGCCAGGGTCCGAGCCCGACGCCGGGGAGGCCGCCAGCGGCGCCCCCGCACCCGCCAAAACCGCCCAGCCCTGGCCGTCCACCCTGCCCGAGCAGGTGCGCGCCGTCGCCCAGCTGCTGGCCGCCAGCCCGGCCGCCCTGCCCCTGCCCGCCATCGAAGCCGGCTTCAAAGGCAAAGGCCCCTGGAAAAAAAGCCTGCCCCGCATCCTGGAAACCCTCGAAGCGCTCGGGCGCGCGCGCCGCGAGGGAGATGGTTGGCGGGGGTGACTCGGGCGAAGGTTCGGCTGGACGGCTGCGGTGGTGAAAATCCGGGCTTTTTCCAGACCTCCGAAACCCCGTATGGGTTGAAAACCGTACATGATAGTAATATACGGCCATGATCGACCTGCAGAAAATTACAGGATTCAACTGGGACGCGGGCAATGCCCGGAAAAACGAAAAACATGGCGTGTCCACGGCTGAAGCGGAACAAGTCTTTTTTAATGTCCCGTTGCTTCTCCTGGAGGATTCCGCCCACAGTCAGGAAGAGCCGAGGCACCACGCACTGGGAAGGACCGACGATGGGCGGGCGCTGCACATCACATTCACGTTGCGCCAGTCAGACCAGTTGATTCGTGTGATTTCTGCCCGAGACATGCACCGGAAGGAGCGAACCATTTATGAACAAGCCGACTAAAGTCATCCCGAAATTCGACACCGAAGCACAGGAGCGGGCGTACTGGGAAACGCACGACTCGACGGAGCACCTGGACTGGACAAAGGCCAGAAGCGTCACGCTGCCGAACCTGAAACCCACCACCCGGACGATCTCACTGCGCCTGCCGCAGCATTTGCTGGACTCCATCAAGGCGGCTGCGAATGCCCGCGATGTGCCGTACCAGTCGCTCATCAAGGTCTGGCTGCAGGAAAAGCTGCACAACCACTGAAAAGCGGTAGGGATAGCCGCAGCTATTTGAAACAGGACGATCCCCATGCCGAAGACTGATGCATACGAAGCCGACCTGCTGGCCGCATTTGACGCAGGCGCGCTGAAGTCGGTCGCCACCAAGGCCGAACTGGCCAAGTTCAAGGCGGCGGCGCGCGCCACTGCGGTGAAGGACAAGCGGGTGAACATCCGCCTGTCGTCTGGTGACCTGCAGGACATTCAGGTCAAGGCGCTGGAACAGGGCATGCCTTACCAGACGCTCATTGCCAGCGTTCTGCACAAGTACGTGACGGGTCGGCTTGCCGAGCGCTGAATTCGATCGCTGAAGACCCAGAAAGGGGCATTGGACGGTTGCAGAACGTCTGCACCCTGCCTCTGAAAGGTCGTGTGGTTGGAAAAAGCCAGGTGATTCGTGCGATTTCCGCCCGAGACATGCACCGGAAGGCGTGAACCATTGATGACCAAGCCGCCTGAAGCCATCCCGAAATTCGACACCGAAGCGCAGGAGCGGGCTTGCCGGGAACCCCACGACTCGACGGAGCACCTGGACTGGACCTCGGCCAAAAGCGTCACGCTGCCGAACCTGAAACCGACCACCCGGAAGATTTCGCTGCGCCTGCCGCAGCAAATGCTGGACGCCATCACCGTGGCTGCGAATGCCCGCGATGTGCCGTATCGGTCGCTGAACCACGAGCACCCTGTCGTCCGCTGACAGTGCTCCCACCCACACCCAGCCTCTCCGGGCTGCGCTCTGGCCAGCGTGCTGCGGTGGCCATACGCAGCAAATTCATCCCATATCAATAGCAAACAATCACCATTCCACGCTGGGTAACGGCCAAAAAGACCACAAAACCACGCCCGGGCGCCGGTGCGGGGCGGAAACCGCCGCACGAGACCATGCGCCACCCCCGCCAGCGTTTAGACTGCGCCGTCTCACCGATCAATCCCCGCTGATGAAGAGCCACCTGCCCACCCACCCGGCCGCCGTGCTGGCGCTGGCCTTTCTGGCCACCATCGGGGTGGGCACCGCGCTGCTGATGCTGCCCTGGGCCAGCGCCAGCGGCCAGAGTGCGCCGTGGCTGACGGCCCTGTTCACCGCCACGTCGGCGGTGTGTGTGACCGGGCTGGTGGTGGTGGACACCGGCACCTACTGGAGCCCGCTGGGCCAGGGGTTGGTGATGGCGCTGTTCCAGCTGGGCGGCTTCGGGATGATGACCTCGGCCACGCTGATGGGCCTGCTGATCGGCGGGCACCTGAAGCTGCGCACCCGGCTGCTGCTGCAGTCGGAAACCCACGCGCTGTCGCTGGGCGACGTGCGCTCGGTGGCGCGCATGGTGCTGGTGGTGACGGTGCTGGTCGAGGGCCTGGTGGCGCTGTGGCTGGCGCTTCGTTTTGCCCAAAAGATGGACATCGGCTGGGCCGAGGCGCTGTGGCTGGGCGCGTTCCATTCGGTCTCGGCCTACAACAACGCGGGGTTTTCCACCTGGCCCGACAGCGTGATGCGCCACGTGACCGACGCCTGGGTGCTGGGGCCGCTGATGCTGGCCATCGTGGTGGGGGGGCTGGGGTTTCCGGTCATCACCGAGCTGTGGGCCAACCGGCGCAAGCGGCACGCGCGCTGGTCGATCCACACCACGCTCACGGTCTGGGGCTCGGTGGCGCTGGTGGTGGGCGGTACGCTGGCGCTGTGGGCGGTGGAGCGCGACAACCCCAAGACGCTGGGCCCGCTGGGTTTTGCGGACCAGTGGCTGGCGGCGCTGTTCACGTCGGTGGCGGCGCGCACGGCCGGCTTCAACGCGGTGGACATCGGCGCGCTGGAGCTCGAATCGCTGATGCTGCATTGCGTGCTGATGTTCATCGGCGGCGGCAGTGCGGGCACGGCCGGTGGTGTGAAAGTGACCACGGTGTTCCTGCTGCTGCTGATCGTCTGGAGCGAAATCCGCGGCCGGGCCGACGTGGAGCTGCGCGGTCGGCGTATCGGCACCCCGGTGCAGCGCCAGGCGCTGTCGATCCTGGTGCTCAGCGGTGCGGCGGTGTCGCTGGGGCTGCTGGCCATCATCCCACTGGCGGACGGCGTGCCGCTGGAAAAGCTGCTGTTTGAGGTGGTGTCGGCCTTTGCGACGGTGGGCTTGTCCACCGGCATCACGGCCGATCTGGCGCCCGGCGCCCAGGGCGTGATCATTGTGCTGATGTACGCCGGCCGCGTCGGTGTGGTCACATTGGCGCTGGCACTGGCGATCAACCAGGTGCCCAGGGCCTACCGTTACCCCGAGGAGAAACCCATTGTTGGCTAAATCGAATACACCCAAAGGCGACAGCGTGGTCGTCATCGGACTGGGACGTTTTGGCGCCGCTGTGGCGCGCTCGCTGGTGGCCGCCGGACATGAGGTCCTGGCCATGGATGCCCGCGAGGAGGTGGTGCAGGACCTGGCGCACGAACTGCCCCATGTGGTCAAGGCCGACTCGACCGATTTGGTGGCCTTGCAGCAGCTGTCGGTGACCGACTTCTCGCACGCGGTGGTGAGCATCGGCGCCAATCTGGAAGCCAGTGTGCTGACGGTGCTGAACCTGGCGCAGATGGGCATGAAAGACATCTGGGCCAAGGCCAACAGCCCGCAGCACGGGCGCATTGCCGAGCGGGTGGGCGCGCACCACGTGATCTACCCCGAGGCCGACATGGGCGAGCGGGTGGCGCACCTGGTGACCGGCAAGATGATGGACTTCATCGAATTTGACGACGGCTTCGCCATCGCCAAGACCCGCGCGCCGATGGAGACCCACAACAAGACCCTGGCGGTGTCGAACGTGCGCAAGAAGCACGGCATCACCGTGGTGGGCATCAAGCGCCGCCACCAGGACTTCATCTACGCCAAACCCGACACCGAGATCAAGCCCGGCGACCACCTGATCGTGGCCGGACCGACGCCGCTGATCGAGCAATTCGCGGCGATGTACTGAGTGCCGCGTCAGCCGGCGTGGGGACAACGCCGGTTGGAGAAAAGAACCTCCCCTGCATCCCCGACACCGTGGCAGGGGGTGCCACGCGCAGGCCGGTAAGTCCTGACTTCATAGCACACCATGACCATTTCACGCTGGGTACCGGCCAAAAAGACCATAAAACGCGCCGTGGTGCCGCTCAGCGGGCTTTCTGGCTTTCGTAGCGGGTCTGGGTCTGCTCGGTGCGGGTGACGGAGACGCGGTTGTAGCGCACGCGCTCGCCGCTGACCGGGTCGACATAGGCTTCGACCACGCTGCCGTCCTGGGCGATGGCGTAGAACTCGTAGCAGTTGCCGCGCGAAATCTTGAACTTCACCAGCGTGAAGGCTTCGGTGCCAAAGAGCGCGCGGGCCTTGGCCTCGCTCATCCAGGCCGAGCGCGGGGACTGGGTGCAGACCACCTTTTCGTCGGGTGAACTGGCGGCGGCGCTGCCGACGAAGCCGGCGGCGCTCAGGGTGACCAGCGCGGCGCAGGCTGCCGGGCCGGACCGCACGAGGGCGGGGCAAAAGACGGTACGGAGGAATTTCACGGGGTTCCTTGGGATGGTGGGCGGAGGCCCGGGTTTCAGGGGGACGGGTCCGGCACCGCCGGCAGGCGCAGGCTGGCCCGCAGGCCGCCTGCGGGGTTGGCGTCCAGTGCCAGGGTGCCGCCATAAAGCTGCGCCAGCTCCACCACGATGGCCAGGCCCAGGCCGCTGCCGGGGGTGGATTCGTCCAGCCGCACACCGCGCTGCAGCACGGCTTCGCGCTGCGCGGGTGCGATGCCGGGGCCGTCGTCGTCGATGTCGATCAGCAGATGTCGGTCGCGCCGCCTGGCCTGGACAGTGACGGAAAACCGGGCGTTGCGGCAGGCGTTGTCCAGCAGGTTGCCCAGCATTTCCTGCAGGTCCTGCTCTTCGCCGGCAAAGGCCAGGTCGGGCGCCAGGTCCTTTGCCTCGACGACGAGCCCGCGTCCGGCATGGACCCGCCCCATCACCCGCAGCAATCCGGCCGCGACGGGCGCCACCCGCGTGCGCTGTCCGGGCTGGCCGAGCGCCGCCGCGGCGCGGGCACGGGCCAGGTGCCAGTGAACCTGCCGGTTGGCGACCTGCACCTGCTCGGTCACGGCCTGGGCCAGCGGGCCCGGAGGGGCCGCGGCTGCCGCATTGCCCAGCACCGCCAGCGGCGTCTTGAGGGCATGGGCCAGGTTGCCGGCCTGGGTGCGGGCGCGGGCGAGCACGGCGTCGTGCCGTTCCAGCACGCCGTTGAAATCCTGCACCAGCGGCTGCAGTTCGGCGGGAAAACGTCCGTCCAGCCGGCTGCTGCGGCCGTCGCGAAGCGTCTCCAGGGCACGCTGCAAGGCCTTGAGGGGCGCCAGTCCGACGGCCACCTGCGCCAGCGCCGCCAGCGCCAGCAGCAGGCCCAGTCCGGCCAGCGAGGCCGCCAGAACGCCGCTGAAGCGTTTCGTCGCACCCTGCGTTTCGCCCAGATCGGCGGCGACCATCAGGCGCCATCGGGTGTGCGGCTGCTCGGGCAGCACCAGAGCGCGCTCGACCACCCGCAACACCTGCCCTTGCGGGCCGGCGGCTTCGTGCCAGTGCAGCGCCCCGTCGGCCAGGGTGTCAGCGGGCAAGACCAGCTGGGTGTCCCACAGCGAACGTGCGCGCAGCACCCCACGCAGGCGGCTGCCGTCGGCGCCCAGGCGGTCGATCTGCCAGTACAGGCCGGAATAGGGCTGGTCCCAGCGCGGGTCGCTCAGGCCGGCCGGGTCGATGCGCGGCTGCCCGGCGGTGTCCAGGTCGAGCCGGGCGCTGAGCTGGTCCACCTGGCGCACCAGCGTCGTGTCCAGCTGGCGCAGCACTTCGTCGCGGAACAGGCCGGCGAGCCAGACCTGCGCGCCGGCAAGCGCCAGCGCCAGCGTGACCACCGTGGCGGCCAGCAGCCGCAGACGCAGCGAGTTGGGGGCGATCAGCCGCATGGCGGCGCCACCAGCCGGTAGCCCAGGCCGCGCACGGTCTCGATCAGTTCGCCGGGCAGCTTCTTGCGCAGACGGCCCACAAACACCTCGATGGTGTTGGAGTCGCGGTCGTGGTCCTGGGCGTAGATGTGTTCGGTCAGTTCGGTGCGCGAGACCACGGTGCCGGGGCGGTGCATCAGGTAGTCCAGCACCTTGTATTCGTGGCTGGTCAGCGTGACCGGCTGGCCATCGACCGTGACGCGGCCGGAGCGGGTATCGAGGGTCACCGCGCCGCAGCGCAGCACCGGCGAGGCCTGGCCGCTGGCGCGCCGGATCAGCGCGCGCAACCGGGCGAGCAGTTCCTCCATGTGGAAGGGTTTGGTCAGGTAGTCGTCGGCGCCGGCGTCGATGCCGGCCACTTTTTCGTTCCACGCGTCGCGCGCGGTGAGGATCAGCACCGGCAGGGTGCGCCCGGCGTCTCGCCAGCGGCGCAGCACGCTCAGGCCGTCGAGCTGCGGCAGGCCGAGGTCCAGCACGACGGCGTCAAACGGCTCGGTATCGCCCAGGAAGTGGGCATCGCGGCCGTTGTCGGCCTCATCGACCACATAGGTGGCCTCGACCAGGGCGGTGCGCAGCTGGGCACGCAGCGTGGCATCGTCTTCAACCAGCAGGATTCGCATCGGGGATCGGGCGGTGGTGTGGTGAATGGGGGCGACCGGGGTGCGGCATCAGCGGCGCTCCGCGCCATGGCGTTCCCGGTCACGCTCTTTGTCGCGCCGGGCGAGTGTCTCGCCGGTCGCGGCGTCAAGGTACAGCTTGGTCAGGCGCCCGCCGCTTTGCAGCAGGCGCACCTCGTAGATCCAGCGCCCGTGCTCGGATTCCAGTTCGACCTTGAGCACCTGTCCGGGATGCTCACGGGCCAGCCGCTCCAGCACGGTGCCCAGAGGCAGCACCTGCCCGGCCACCACGGCGGCGCGGGCGCGGTCGTGGTCGCTGTCGGCCCGGGCTGGCGCGCCGGCCAGGGCCAGGGCCAGCAGCAGGCCCGGGGCCAGGCGTGTGGTGCGAATCATTTTCAGCATGGCCGGTGATTGTCCCCCGCGAATCTGAACCGGGGATGAACGGGCGCTTCAGCGTCTGTTCAAGCGGCTTTTTCCACACTGCGGGCATCGACCTTCCCTGGAGCCTGACCGATGACCCCGTTTCCACCCTTGCGCCGCCGGACAAGCCGGCATTGGACCGCCGCCGTGCTGGCCGCCTTGCTGCCGCTGGCCAGCCATGCGGCCGACACCACGCCGGCCCAATTGGTGTCCTACTGGAGCGTACAGGCCGGGGCGCCGGCCAACGCGGCGCGCGGCCAGGCCTTTTTCACCACCCGCCACGGCGGTGAATGGTCGTGCGCGTCCTGCCATGGCGCACCGCCCACCAGCGCCGGCAAACACGCCGGCACCGGCAAGGCCATCGAGGTGCTGGCCCCGGCCGTCAACCCGAAGACCCTGACCGACACCGCCCGGGTGGACAAATGGCTGCGCCGCAACTGCAAGGACGTCTTGAGCCGCGAGTGCAGCGCCGCCGAGAAAGCCGATGTGCTGGCGTATCTGGCCAACCTGAAGTGAGCCGGGAAAGCCCTGTCCGCCCCCAAACCGGAGAATCCCATGCGTTTTGACCGCTCCCGCCGCCACCTGCTGCCGCTGACGGCGGCCCTGATGATCCTCGCGCCCGGCGCCCAGGCCGACAGCGGACGGCTGCTGCCGCGCGACATGCCGGCCGCCTACCGCCAGGAATGCGCGTCCTGCCACACCGCCTACCCGCCCGGGATGCTGCCGGCCGCCAGCTGGCAGCGCATCATGACCGGACTGGACAAACACTACGGCACCGACGCCGCGCTGGATGCGGCCACCGTGAAGCAGTTGTCGACCTGGTTGCAGTCCAACGCCGGTACCTATAAGCGCGTCAGCGAGGCGCCGCCGCAGGACCGCATCACCCGCTCGGCCTGGTTCGAGCGCAAGCACCGCCGCATTGAACCGGCGGTGTGGACCCATGCCAGCGTGAAAAGCGCCGCCAACTGCGCGGCCTGCCACAGCCGCGCCGACCAGGGCGACTATGAAGACGACAGCCTGCGGTTCCCCACCGGACTGGACGCGCGCCTGCGCGGCGCCTGGAACCATTGATTGACTCACGGAGAACTCCCATGACCTCGAACCCCGCTTTTTCGGCCGCTACGGCCGCGCCCGCCCGCCCCTCCGGAGCCGGACGCCGCATCGTCGACGCGCCCACCCGCCTGTTCCACTGGCTGTTTGCCCTGAGCTTTCTGGGCGCCTACCTCACTGCCGACGGCGAACGCTGGCGCATGCTGCACGTCACCCTGGGTTACACCCTGGCCGGCCTGCTGGTGTTTCGTGTGCTCTACGGCCTGTTCGGGCCGCGCCAGGCCGGGCTGGGTCTGCTGTGGCGCAAACTGACCGGCGCGCCCGCGTGGCTGAAGTCGCTGCCCGCCGCGCTGGCAGGCGGGCCGGCGGTGAACTGGCGCCAGGGCCAGAACCTGCTGATGGCGCTGGCGGTCGCCGCCTTGCTGGCGCTGGTGCTGCCGCTGACGGTCAGCGGCATCGCCACCTTTTACGAATGGGGTGGCGCGTTCGGCGGCGACTGGCTGGAGGAGATCCACGAGTTCTTCGGCGAGGCGCTGCTGGCCGTGGTGCTGGCCCATCTGGCAATGATCGCCGCCCTGAGTGTGCTGCGGCGCAAGAACCAGGCCCTGCCGATGATCACCGGCCGGGTGGACGGCCCCGGCCCCGATCTGGTGCAACACAACCGGGTCTGGCTGGCCGCGCTGCTGCTGGTGGCCGTGCTGGCTTACTGGAGCTGGGAATGGCAGCAGTCGCCGAGCGGCTTGCTGCCGACCGCCGTGTCGTCTGTCGACAAAGGCGGCAAACACGGCAAGCACCATGACGACGACTGAACGCTGCCTGACCTGGCATGCCGGACCGGTCCATCTCCTTCCCTTTTTTTACTGAGGTATTTCCATGAAAACGTATCTGTGTGTGGTGTGTGGCTTTTTTTACGACGAAGCGTCGGGCCGGCCCGAGGACGGCATTGCGCCGGGAACCCCCTGGGCCGACGTGCCCGCCGACTGGCGATGCCCCGAGTGCGGGGTCGGCAAGGCCGATTTTGTGATGGCCGAAATCTGAACCGCGGCCCGTGCGTCCGCCTGTTCGATCCCAAACCCATAGCGGAAAGTGACCTGTTGACGCTGGGTACGGGCACTTTTTGCCAATAAACCGCGCGTCAACGGCCTTCGCCGGCCCGGCGCCCGATCAGACCGGCCCGCCAGGGCCGCCGGCCTTGGTCACCGACCGGCCCAGCAGCGCCACCACCAGCGTGACCACCGTGATCGGCACCACAAAACCCATCATCACGGCCGAGAACGGGCCCAGCGCGTCATGCTGCTGCGCCGCCAGGATCAGGTAGGCGACATAGGCCGCGTAGTACAGCAGGAACACCGCGCCTTCCCAGCGGGCAATTTCACGGCCGGTGATGAAGATCGGAATGCAGGCCAGGGCCACGGCGAGCATGACCCAGATGTCGAAATGCATCACCGATTCCGGCACCACGAGCCCGGCCCCGCCCGCCGCCAGACCGGACAAACCCAGACAGCCCAGGATGTTGAACGTGCTGCTGCCGACCACGTTGCCCACGGCGATGTCGCGCTCGCCCTTGACCGCCGCCATGACGGACGTGGCCACCTCGGGCATGGAGGTGCCGGCCGCGACGATGGTCAGGCCGATGACCAGATCGCTCACGCCCAATGCCTTGGCGAACACCACCGCCGCATCGACCAGCCATTGCGAGCCCAGTACGAGCAGCCCCAGGCCGACGGCAATCAGCGCCAGCTGCACCGGCAGCCGGCTGTCCCAGCTGCCGGTGGCAGCGGGCTGGAACTCGGCCGCATATTCGTCATTGGCGGCCTGGGTTTCGCGGCGGGACTGCACGATCAGGAACACGGTGTAGGCCACCAGCAGAGCGAACAGCAAGCCGCCGTCCATCATCCCCAGGCGCTGGTCCAGCGTAAGCACCAGCAGCAGCAGGCTGGCGCCCAGCATGATGGGCACCTCCTGGCGGATCAGCTGCACGTTGACCACCAGCGGCGTGATCACTGCCGACAGCCCCAGGATGAACAGCACATTGAAGATGTTGCTGCCCACCACGTTGCCGATGGCGATGTCGGTGCGCCCGTCCATCACCGCGCCGACCGACACCGCCACCTCCGGCGCGCTGGTGCCGAAGGCCACGATGGTCAGGCCCACCACCAGCGGGGAAATGCCGAACGACAAGGCCAGTTTGGACGCGCCGCGCACCAGCAGCTCGGCACCCGCCACCAGGGCCACCAGGCCCGCCAGAAACATGCCCAAGGTCAACATGGTCTACCACCCCCGATCAATTCCATGGCCGCGATGGTGCCACAGCCCGCATTTCGGGGGATTGCGGCGGTCATTGCGTCACCGCGTTGCGCCGAATGGCCGATCGGGCGCCCCTCAGAGCATGCGCCGCAGCATGCCGATGACCTGGTCGAAACGCAGGCCGTAGGGGGGATAGAACAGGTGCCCCACGCCCAGCCGGGACTGTGTGAAGACACTCTTCTCGTGGGTGAAGCGCAGAAAGCCGGTGTGGCCGTGGTAGGCACCCCAGCCGCTGTCGCCCACACCGCCGAAGGGCAGGTTCTCGTGCGCGATGTGCAGCAGCGTGTCGTTGACCGTCACGCCCCCGCTGACGGTCTGGCTCAGAATGCGGCCCAGCACTTTTTCGTCGTCGCCAAACCAGTACAGGGCCAGCGGGCGCGGGCGGGAATTGATGGTTTCGATCACCTCGCTGACCGTGTCGTACAGCACCACCGGCAGGATGGGCCCGAAGATCTCCTCTTCCATGATCCGCATGCCAGGCTCGGCGCCATAAACGAGCACCGGCGGCATCTGCCGCTGGCTGCCCGCGAGTGACGAATCGGTGCCCGGACGCGGGTCGATGGTGCGCAAGGTGGCACCTTTGGCCCGGGCGTCGGCCAGCAACTCCTGCTGGCGGGCAAAGTGGCGGTCGTTCTGGATGCTGGCGTAGTCGGGGTTGCCGACGATGCGCGGGAACAGGCGCGCCACCGCAGCGGCAAAAGCCGGCTCGAACGCCATTTCGCGCCCGCGCGGCAGCAGCAGGTAGTCGGGCGCGATGCAGGTCTGGCCGGCGTTGAGCAGTTTGCCGTGGGCAATCTTGACGGCGGCATCGTCCAGATTGCAGCTGCGGTCGATGATGCAGGGGGACTTTCCGCCCAGCTCCAGTGTGGTGGGCGTGAGGTTGCCCGCCGCTTCGGCGGCCACCTTGCGCCCGATGGCGGTGGACCCGGTGAAGAACAGGTGGTCGAACGGCAGCCCGGCAAACTGCGCGGCCACCGCCGCGTCACCTTCAATGACGGCGAACTCGTCCGCGGCAAAGTGATGGTGAATGCGGTCGGCCAGCAGCGCGGAGGTACGCGGCGTCATCTCGCTGGGTTTGAGCAGCACGCGGTTTCCGGCAGCCAGCGCAGTGGCCGCCGGCGCAAGCGCCATCTGGATGGGGTAGTTCCACGGGGAAATGATGCCCACCACCCCCAGCGGCTGGCGGTGGATATGGGCCGTGGCCGGCGCCAGGTAGACCGGAGTGGCGACCTTGACCGGTTTCATCCACCGGGCCAGGTGCTTGCTCAGATGGCTGAGCAGGCTGCGGATGATGAACACATCGGCGACCTCGGTCATGGCGGGCGAGCGCACACCGAAGTCGGCTTGCACGGCCGCCGCCAGTGCGGCGCCGTCGTCGTCCAGGATGCGTTTGATGCGGTGCAGGCGGTCACGCCGCACCGCCAGCGGCACGTCCACCTGGGCGCGACTGGCCTGGTATTGGGCGTCAAACAGGGCGTGCATGGGCAGGGAACGGGAGGTTTTGGTCATCATTTCATGATAGGCCGCCATCCCCCGGCGCGGGTAGAGCACACTCCCCAAAAAAAAGCCCGCCGGACGGCGGGCTTTGAAGAGAAAAACCGGCAATGAATGGCGCTGTCGTCAGAAGCTGTGGCGAACGCCGAACTCCAGACCGCTGCTGTTGCCGCCGGGCGTGGTCGGGCGCAAGCCACCACCCACGGAGAAACGGGTACCAACGCCCTTGTTGTCCACATTCGAATAGGCGGTGTACAGCGCGGTGCGCTTGGACAGGCTGTGCACATATCCCACAGCCAGTTGCGTCGCATCGTTGGCCACACCTTTGGCCTTGAGCGTCGTGAAGGCGGCACGCACCTCGCCTTTGCCGATCTGGTACTGCACACCGATCATGTTGGCCTTGGTGCTGGTCACACCCACCTTGTTCTGTCCCCACAGGTAGGACAGACGAGCCGGGCCCATACGATAGGTCGCACCAATATTGCTCTGGGTGTAGTCGCCGGTGGCGTATTCCGTCTTGCCCGTCGCGGCGGAAACGGTGAAATCCTTGGCTCGGTAGGCCAGGCGCGCGCCCACGTAGCGACCGTTGTCGGTACCGGCGGCTGCAGCAGCGCCGGCATTGGCCCACATGACGTGGGCACTGAAGCCACCAAGGTTCGGCGTCAGGTAGGCAATGCTGTTGGACGCGCGAACATTGGTCCGCGGGGTCGTGCCACCGGCAGCGACCGGGTAGAACAGCTGGCCGGCATTGCCCACGCCGTTGGTTCCGAAGGGATGCACCGCGGTCGTCAGGTTATTGAAGGTCGGGGTGTAGTCGCGCCCCATGCGCACTTCACCGAAATTGCCCTGAAGCCCCAGCGTGGAACGGCGGGCAAACAGGCCATTGGCGCTGGACGCGATGTTGTCGACACTGGTGGTGCCGCTCGCGCCGGTGTCCATGCTGACAGCGCCTTCGATCCAGAACTGGGCCTTGAGACCGCCACCGAGATCTTCCGTACCGCGCAGTCCGAAACGGGTGGAGGTGTTGCCGTCCGTAATCACGGAGTTGACGCCGGCCACGCCGGACGCCCGCGCACTGAGAATGCCCAGATCGGCGACGCCGAACAGCGTTACGGAGGACTGGGCATTCGCGCCTGCGGCAACGATGGCGAGCCCGACGGCCATCGAGAGTTTGGTCTTGGTCATGTGTTGTCTCTTTGAAATTTCATGGACGCGGAAGCTCCGCAACAAAAAAGACCAACGCCCCGTGTGCCGGCAAAGAACCGCCCTTGTCGGGCGAACCAGACCCTGGATGACTTCCACCGGTTCATTGATCTTCGTCAATGTTAACCCGAGGTAAAGTTGTAACGAATACGTAGAAACCCATCGACGTCGGCGACGGAATCGTCACCGCGACCACCCACCCGGCAAGGATCAGCGTCTCGGCGCACCAAAAAAAGGGCGGCCCGGCCGCGCCGTGTGGCAACGACCGGGCGGTCCTCGCTACCGATCAGGCCGTGGCCTGCGCCTCACCGAACACGAACACACCGGGGTTGCGCACCGGGTCCACATCCACCGGGATCACCGACTTGGGCGCATAGCGGCCTTCCAGCAGCAACTTGGACAGCGGGTTTTCGATGCGCTGCTGGATGGCGCGCTTGAGCGGCCGCGCACCGAACACCGGGTCGAACCCCACCTTGGCCAGTTCGGCCAGTGCCGCCGGCGCCACCTGCAGGTGCAGTTCGAGCTTTTCCAGGCGTGCCTGCAAGGCCTTGAGTTGTATGCCCGCAATCGACTCGATGTGTTTCGCATCCAGCGCGTGGAACACCACGGTTTCGTCGATACGGTTCAGGAACTCCGGGCGGAAGTGGTTCTTGAGCTCGCCCCAGACCGCGTCTTTCACGTCGTCATAGGGCTGCCCGACCATCGCCTGGATCAGCGGCGAGCCGATGTTGCTGGTCATCACAATCACGGTGTTCTTGAAGTCCACGGTGCGGCCCTGACCGTCGGTCAGGCGGCCGTCGTCCAGCACCTGCAAGAGCACGTTGAACACGTCCGGGTGGGCCTTCTCCACCTCGTCCAGCAGCAGCACGCTGTAGGGTTTGCGGCGCACGGCTTCGGTCAGGTAGCCGCCCTCCTCATAGCCCACATACCCGGGCGGCGCGCCGATCAGGCGGGCCACCGAGTGCTTCTCCATGAACTCGCTCATGTCGATGCGCACCAGGTGTTCCTCGCTGTCGAACAGGAAGCCCGCCAGCGCCTTGCACAGCTCGGTCTTGCCGACGCCGGTGGGGCCGAGGAACAGGAAGGAGCCCGTCGGACGGTTCGGATCGGACAGGCCCGAGCGCGAGCGGCGGATGGCGTTGGCCACCGCGGCGATGGCTTCGTCCTGGCCGACCACCCGTTCGTGCAGGCGGCTTTCCATCTGCAGCAGTTTCTCGCGCTCGCCCTGCATCATCTTGGACACCGGGATGCCGGTGGCGCGGCTGACCACCTCGGCAATTTCTTCGGCACCCACCTGGGTGCGCAACAGTTTGGGACCTGCGCCCTCGCCGCCCTTGGCCGATTCCTTGGCCTGCGCTTCTTTCAGCCGCTTCTCCAGCTCGGGCAGTTTGCCGTACTGCAGCTCGGCCACCTTGTTGAAGTCGCCCTTGCGGGTGAGCTCGTCGATCTGGAGCTTGAGTTTTTCGATGTCCTCGCGCACCTGGGCGCTGCCCTGGGCGGTGGCTTTTTCGGTTTTCCAGATTTCGTCCAGATCGGCGATTTCTTTCTGCAGGCGGGTGATTTCCTCGTTGATCAGCTCGAAGCGCTTTTGCGAGGCGTCGTCCTTTTCCTTCTTCACGGCTTCGCGTTCGATCTGCAGCTGGATCAGGCGGCGATCCAGCTTGTCCATGACCTCGGGCTTGGAATCGAGCTCGATCTTGATCTTGCTGGCCGCCTCGTCGATCAGGTCGATGGCCTTGTCGGGCAGGAAGCGGTCGGTGATATAGCGGTGGCTGAGCTCGGCGGCGGCCACGATGGCCGGGTCGGTGATGTCCACGCCGTGGTGCACCTCGTAGCGCTCCTTGAGGCCGCGCAGGATGGCGATGGTGGCCTCCACCGTGGGCTCGCCGACCAGGATTTTCTGGAAGCGGCGCTCCAGCGCGGCATCTTTTTCGATGTACTTGCGGTATTCGTCCAGCGTGGTGGCGCCCACACAGTGCAGTTCGCCACGGGCGAGCGCGGGCTTGAGCATGTTGCCGGCATCCATCGCGCCCTCGGCCTTGCCGGCGCCCACCATGGTGTGCAGTTCATCGATGAACACGATGGTCTGGCCTTCTTCCTTGGCCAGCTCCTTGAGCACGTTCTTCAGGCGCTCCTCGAATTCACCGCGGAACTTGGCGCCGGCGAGCAAAGCGGCCATGTCCAGGCTCAGCACCCGCTTGCCCTTGAGCGACTCCGGCACCTCGCCGGCCACGATGCGCTGGGCCAGCCCCTCGACGATGGCCGTCTTGCCGACACCGGGCTCGCCGATCAGCACCGGGTTGTTCTTGCTGCGGCGCTGCAGCACCTGGATGGCGCGGCGGATTTCGTCGTCGCGGCCGATCACCGGGTCCAGCTTGCCCATGCGGGCGCGCTCGGTCAGGTCCAGACAGTACTTCTTCAGCGCCTCGCGCTGGCCTTCCGCGTCGACGCTGTCCACGCCCTGGCCACCGCGAACGGCTTCGATGGCGGCCTCCAGGCTCTTGCGGGTCAAGCCGTTTTCCTTGGCCAGGCGCCCCGCTTCGCCTTTGGCGTCCGCCACCGACAGCAGGAACAGTTCGCTGGCGATGAACTGGTCACCGCGTTTGATGGCCTCTTTTTCCGTGGCCTGCAGCAGCGTGATCAGGTCGCGACCGGGCTGGACCTGCTCCTGCCCCTGCACCTGCGGCAGGCGCTTGACCGCCTCGTCCGCGGCTTTCTGCAGGCCGGGGACATTGACGCCCGCCCGCTGCAGCAAGGGCGTGGGCCCGTCGGACTGGCGCAGCATGGCGGCCAGCAGGTGAACCGGTTCGATGTAGGCATGGTCGGCGCCGAGCGCCAGGGACTGTGCTTCGCCCAGGGCTTCCTGGAACTTGGTGGTGAGTTTGTCGAGTCGCATGAAAGGCACTCCGAAAAGCTTGAACTGCAGGCCATGTGGCGCTACAGGACGCCTTTTCAAGTGCCTGCGCAGACACCGCCGCGATTGGCTTGATCCTCATCAAGCGTCCCGCAGGGCCCTGGCAGGGAATCAAGCGACGCGCATCACCCGCTGCATCTGCAGCATCCGGTCAGGCGTTTCGCGACGAAACGCCCCATTTGGCCAGCGCCGCATCGTCGCTGACTCGCGCATCGACCCAGCGCGCCCCATCGGGTGTCTGCTCTTTTTTCCAGAACGGCGCCTGGGTTTTGAGGTAGTCCATCAGGAACTCGCAGGCCTGGAAGCTTTGACCCCGGTGCGCGGAGGTCACGGCCACGAGCACGATCTGGTCCAGGGGCTGCAGCAAGCCCACACGGTGAACGACACGGGCGCCGAAGATGTCGAAACGGCGGCCGGCCTCGTCGATCATGGCCTCGATGGCTTTTTCGGTCATGCCGGGGTAATGCTCCAGCTCCATGGTCAGGACCGGCGGGCTGTCGGGTTTCGCCGCCGGACCGCCGGAAGGCGAGCCAGCCCCCTCGGGGGGCAGCGACCCAGGTGCCGCAGGGAGCGTGGGAGCACTGTTGCGGTCGCGCACGGTGCCAACAAAGGCGCAGACCGCGCCGACGCCTTTGTCGTCGGCACGCAGCCGTGCCACTTCGGTGGAGAGGTCGAAGTCCTCGGT
Source organism: Burkholderiaceae bacterium (assembly GCA_016790575.1). GTDB lineage: Bacteria > Pseudomonadota > Gammaproteobacteria > Burkholderiales > Burkholderiaceae_C > JAEUOU01. The sequence continues at coordinate 91,186 of JAEUOU010000005.1, forward strand.
CTGTATGCTGACGCGGGCGTTCATCGTCAACCTCCGGTCACCGGCGGGAAGAAGGCGACCTCTGCCCCTGCCGGGAGCGTTGCTGTCTCGTCGACCATGGTCTGGTTGAGCGACACCCGCACGGCCCGCCCGCGGGCCAGGGCCTGGGCATAGGCGCCGCCGCGGGCGATCAGCTCGTCGCGCAGTGCCGCCAGCGTGGGGGCGGTCGTATCGACCGATTCGCGACCGGAGCCGATGGTCTCGCGGATGGAGGCGAAGTAGCGCAATTCGACGTTCATGCCAGCAAGTCCGAGAAAGAAAAGTAACTGACCAGATCGCCCCGCTGAATGGCGGTTCCCGCGGGGTTGTCCACCAGCCCGTCACCCCAGACGGCGGAGGTCAGCACCCCTGAGCTCTGGTTGGGAAACAGGTCGAGACCGCCGCTCGTGTTGCGCCGTACGCGCAGGAACTCGCGCCGCCGGTCCGGCCGGGGCAGGTCGAAGTCCGCGCGCAGCTGCAGTGCCCGGGCGGCGTCGAGGGCGAGCGGGTCCGGCACACCGGAAAGGCGCAGCAGAAATGGTCGCACCAGCAGCAGGAAAGTCACGAAGCTGGAAACCGGATTTCCGGGCAGCCCCATGAAATGGCAGCTGTCATCAGCGGCGTCCGAGCGGCGCACCGCGCCGAATGCCAGGGGCTTGCCCGGTTTCATGGCGATCTGCCACAGGTTGAGGCGGCCAAGCTGCAACACGGCGGGCTTGATATGGTCTTCTTCGCCGACAGAGACGCCGCCACTGGTGACAATCAGGTCATGCCCCTGCGCCGCCTGGCGCAAGGCGTCGACCGTGGCTTCGCGTCGGTCCGGAACGATGCCCAGATCGCTGACGGCGCAACCCAGCTGCTCCAGCAGCGCGCGCAGCATGAACCGGTTGCTGTTGTAGATGGCACCTGCGGGCATCTGCTCAGGCGCCCGCTCGCCCGGCATGACGAGTTCGTCACCGGTGGAAAACAGGGCCACGCGGGGCCGGGCGACGACCGGCAAATCCGCCCGGCCGAGACTGGCGGCCAGACCCGCTTCCGCCGGGCCGATGCGCTGCCCGCGGCGCAGGACTACCGCGCCCCGGGTGACATCTTCCCCGGCACGCCGAATCCACTGTCCGGCCTGGGGCACGGACAGCAGCCGCACCCCATGGACATCGCCGCCCACCGGTTCCGTGTCCTCCTGCATGACCACGGTATCGGCACCGGGCGGAATCGGTGCGCCAGTGAAAATGCGTGCCGCGGTACCCGGCTCCAGGGCATGGGGCGCCGTTCCGGCCGGCACCCGCTGAGATACCCGCAGCACCATCCGGGCCTCACGCACGTCGGCGGCACACAGGGCATAACCATCCATGGAGCTGTTGTCCTGGGGGGGCACCTGCAGCGGACTGACCAGGTCCTGCGCCAGAAAACGGCCCTTGGCGTTCACCGTGGCCACGGTTTCGGTCGCCGCCAGTGGCAACAGGCCCTCCAGCACGGCGCGTCGCGCCTCGTCCAGGGGCATCAACGGTGCGCGGGGCGGCAGGGGTGCTGTCATGGCAGATAACGCTCGGGCAGGTAGTCGAAACGGTCCTGATTGTCGATGAGCCAGGCGGTCAGCCCCTCCGGGTCGTTGAGGTTCAGGACCGGGCGGTCCGTCGGCCAGGGCAGCGCAGCGGCATCGTCGGTAGCCACGGCCAGGACAAACGGATCTTCGTCGTACTGCGCTGGTTGTCCGGTGCTCGGACGAATGACCTCGATTTTCGGCAGATCGCTGTCCTTGAAGCCTTCGACGATCACCCAGTCCACGCCCTCGTAGAGTTCGGCGATCAGGTGGTGAACGGACAAGCTGGCTGTCCGCTCGAATTCGCGCAGCAAGGCCAGACGCTGGTCCGACGCAATCACCACCTCGAACGCACCGGCCTGACGATGGCGCCAGGTGTCTTTGCCAGGCGTGTCAATCTCGAATTCATGGTGGGCGTGTTTGACGACCGAAACCCGAAGGCCCCGCTGGCGCAGGCGGGCGATGACCGCCTCGGCCACCGTGGTTTTGCCGGCTCCAGAGCGGCCGGCCAGTCCGACCACCCGCATCAGAAGACTCCGGAATATTCAAACTTCATAGCAAACAACGACCTTTTTGCGCTGGGTATGGGGCAATTTCAACCACAAACCCGCGCAATCAGGGCTTTGACCGCCTGCGTATCGGCCGGCATCACCGACACCCGCTTGGGCAGCGCCTCGATACCGGCAAACTGGGCCGGCCGGTCGGGCTCGCGGCCCAGCGCTTCGACGATGGTGGCGGCGAACTTGATCGGCAGCGCGGTCTCCAGCACGATCATCGGCACCGCGGCATCCAGATGCGCGCGCGCCACCTTCACGCCGTCGGCGGTGTGGGTGTCGATCATCACGCCAAAGCGCTCCCAGGTGTCGCGGATGGTGGCCAGCCGGTCGGCATGGGTGCTCTTGCCGCTGACAAATCCGTAGCGCGCAGCGGCGTCGGCAAACGCCGGGTCCGCGCTCAGGTCGAAACGGCCGGCCTGGTTGAGGGCGTCGCCGAACAGCGCCTTGATCCGCGCGCCGTCGCGCCCGAGCAGGTCGAACACGAAGCGCTCGAAGTTGCTGGCCTTGGAAATGTCCATCGACGGGCTGGAGGTTTCGTGCGTGTCGGCGCTGCCCCGCACGCGGTAGACACCGGTGCGGAAGAACTCGTCGAGCACGTCGTTCTCATTCGTCGCCACCACCAGCTGTCTGATCGGCAGTCCCATCATGCGGGCCACGTGGCCGGCGCAGACGTTGCCGAAATTGCCGGACGGCACGGTGAAGGAGACCTGCTGCGTGTTGTCGGACGTGGCCTGAAAGTAGCCGGCGAAGTAGTACACCACCTGCGCCAGCAGGCGGGCCCAGTTGATGGAGTTGACGGTGCCGATCCTGTAGCGGCGCTTGAATTCGAGGTCGTTGGACACCGCCTTGACGATGTCCTGGCAGTCGTCGAACACGCCCTCGATCGCGATGTTGTGGATGTTCTCGTCCATCAGGCTGAACATCTGTGCCTGCTGGAACGGGCTCATGCGCCCGTGCGGGCTGGTCATGAAGACCCGCACGCCCTTTTTGCCGCGCATGGCGTATTCGGCCGCGCTGCCGGTGTCGCCGCTGGTGGCCCCCAGGATGTTGAGCTGCTCGCCGCGGCGGCCCAGTTCGTATTCGAACAGGTTGCCCAGCAGCTGCATGGCCATGTCCTTGAAGGCCAGCGTGGGGCCGTTGGACAGGGCTTCGAGCGTCAGGCCCGGCTCCAGCGGCTTGAGCGGGACGATCTGCGGCGTGCCGAACACGGCCTCGGTGTAGGTCTTGTCGCAGATCGCCTTGAGATCCGCCGCCGGGATGTCGTCGATGTACAGCGACAGGATTTCAAATGCCAGCGCCGCATAGCCCCGCGTCTGCCAGACGGTCCGCCAGGCGGCCAGCGCGGCGCCGTCGACCTGCGGATAGGCCTCGGGCAAGTACAGGCCACCGTCGGGCGCCAGGCCTTCAAGCAGGATTTCGCAGAAATGCTTGCGGCCCGGATCGCCGCGCGTGGACAGGTACAACATCAGTTGAGCTCTTCCTTGCGGATGCGGACAATCGGCGCCAGCACGGTGGGCAAGGCCTGCAGCTCGGCAAGCACCGCGTTCAGGGTGCCCTCGCGGGTCTCATGGGTGAGCATGATCAGGTCGGTGGAGGTGGCGCCCTCGCCGCCGATTTCGGCCGCTTCGCGCTGAAGGACCGCGTCAATGCTGACGCCGGCCCGGGCCACGATACCGGTCACCTGGGCGAGCACGCCCGCCTGGTCAGCCACCCGCAGGCGCAGGTAGTAGCTGGTGACCACCTCGGCCATGGGCAGCACCGGCAGGCCGCTCAGCGAATCGGCCTGAAACGCCAGGTGTGGCACGCGGTTTTGCGGGTCGGCGGTGTGCAGGCGGGTGACGTCCACCAGATCGGCGATGACGGCGCTGGCGGTCGGCTCGGAGCCTGCGCCCTTGCCGTAGTAGAGCGTGGTGCCTACCGCGTCGCCGTGGACCATGACCGCGTTCATGGCCCCTTCGACATTGGCGATGAGGCGTTTGGCCGGCACCAGCGTCGGGTGCACACGCAGTTCGACGCCCGCATCCCGCCGTTTGGCCACACCCAGCAGCTTGATGCGGTAGCCGAGTTGCTCGGCATAGCGGATGTCGGCAGCGGCGAGTCGGGTAATTCCTTCGACATACGCTTTGTCGAACTGCACCGGAATGCCGAAGGCAATGGCGCTCATGATCGTGGCTTTGTGGGCGGCGTCCACCCCTTCGATATCGAAGGTGGGGTCCGTCTCGGCGTAGCCCAGGCGCTGCGCTTCCTTGAGCACCACATCGAAATCCAGACCCTTGTCGCGCATTTCGGACAGGATGAAGTTGGTCGTGCCATTGATGATCCCGGCCACCCATTCAACGCGATTGGCGGTGAGCCCCTCGCGCAGCGCCTTGATGATGGGTATGCCGCCGGCCACGGCCGCTTCAAACGCGACCATGACACCTTTGGCCGACGCCGCCGCGAAGATTTCGGTGCCATGCACCGCCAGCAGCGCCTTGTTGGCGGTGACCACATGTTTGCCCGCCGCGATGGCTTCCAGCACCAGCGCCCTGGCAATGCCGTAGCCGCCGATCAGTTCGATCACGATGTCGATGTCGGGGTTGGCAATCACGGCGCGCGCGTCATTCACCACCGTCACATCCGGGCCGACGACGGCCTGGGCACGTGCGACATCCAGGTCGGCGACCATGGTGATGGCAATGCCGCGGCCCGCTCGGCGGCGGATCTCTTCCTGGTTGCGGCGCAGCACGTTGAACGTGCCGCTGCCGACGGTGCCAATGCCCAGAAGACCTACTTGAATCGGTTTCATACCCGGTTTTCCTCGAAAAACGCCAATACCCAGCGTAAAAAGGTGGTTGTTTGCTATCAAAGACGATTCGGCATCAGGTGCCGTGACGCTTGCGGTACGCCTCCAGGAAGCGGGCCAGGCGGCCGATGGCTTCCCGCAGGTCATCCTCGTGCGGCAGGAACACGATGCGAAAGTGCTGGTTGTCCGGGTAGTTGAAGCCCGAGCCCTGCACCAGCATCACCCGCGTTGCCCGCAGCACTTCCATGAAGAACTGACGGTCGTCGTCAATCGGATAGATCTGCGGGTCCAGGCGCGGAAACATGTACAGCGCCGCCTGCGGTTTGACACAGCTGACCCCAGGAATCGCGGTGATCAGCTCGTAGGCCAGATCGCGCTGGCGGCGCAGCCGACCGCCTTCCTTGACCAGGTCATTGATGCTCTGGTAGCCGCCCAGGGCGGTCTGGATCGCCCACTGCCCGGGCACGTTGGAGCCCAGCTTGAGGTTGGCCAGCATGTTCAGGCCTTCGATGAAGTCCCGCGCGATCTCCTTCGGGCCGGAGACCACCATCCACCCGGCGCGGTAGCCACAGGAACGGTAGGCCTTGGACAGCGAGTTGAAGGTCAGCGTCAGCACATCGGTCGACAAACTGGCCATGGCCGTATGCCGAACGCCGTCATACAGCACTTTGTCGTAGACCTCGTCGGCCAGCAGGACCAGGCCGAACTCGCGTGCCAGCGCAACAATGCCCCGCAGCAACTCGTCGCTGTAGAGCACGCCGGTCGGATTGTTGGGGTTGATCACCACGATCCCCTTGGTCCGGGGCGTGATCTTCGCGCGCATGTCGGCCAGATCCGGCTGCCAGCCGTTGCCTTCGTCGCAGCGGTAATGGACTGGCGCGCCGCCCGACAGGCTGGTTGCCGCGGTCCACAGTGGGTAGTCTGGCGACGGCACCAGCAGTTCATCGCCGTTGTCAAGCAGGGCATTGGCGGCCATCACGATCAATTCGCTGGCTCCGTTGCCCAGGTAGATATCTTCCAGCGTGACACCCTGAACCTGCTGCTGCTGGGTGTAATGCATGACCGCCTTGCGCGCGGCAAAAATGCCCTTGCTGTCGGAGTAACCGGCCGAATTGGGCAGGTTGCGGATCATGTCCTGCTGGATTTCTTCTGGCGCATCAAAGCCGAACGGCGCGAGGTTGCCGATATTGAGCTTGATGATCTTCTGGCCTTCATCCTCCATCTGCTTGGCCGCCTCGACGATCGGGCCGCGAACGTCATAGAGCACATTGGCAAGCTTGGCGGATTTGTGAACGGTTTTCAAAGTCCCTCCCGGGGGCGCTGTCACGGGTGAAAACCTATAATTTGACCACAGTTCCAACCTCTCCTCGCGGCCCCACGGGCCTCGCCGACGCCATGAAACTCCAACCGGACCGCTTTGACGCCCCGGCCATCAATGCCTATGGCCCGGGGTGGCTGGCAGTCAACGGGCAACGGTACGCGTCCAGCCTGATCGTGAATGCCAACGGCCGCATTGAACCCTGGCCCTGGCACCAGTTCGGGAGCCTGTGCGCCGAAAGTTTCACCGCCCTTTCTGCTCAGGACGCGGAAATTGTCCTGTTCGGCAGTGGGCTGCGCCTGCGGTTTCCGCAGCCCGTCTGGCTGCAAGCACTGGTCGCGCGCCGCATCGGTGTAGAAACCATGGATTCACCCGCGGCCTGTCGCACCTACAACATCCTGGCCAGCGAGGGCCGGAGGGTTGTCGCCGCGATCTTGCTTGAGACTGACGGAAACCCCTCGGAAAAGGGGTAAAATAGTCGGTTGCGGCGCTATCGACGGCCCTTCCTGTCACGGGGCCGGTTGCCGGTTCGCCACTCGGCCACACCCTAGAAGAGACTTGCATCCATGGCGATTGTTGTCAACAAGCCCATCCCCGAATTCGAAGCGAACGCGACCGGCGGTGTCAAGGTCTCCAATACCTCCCACCACGGACAGACCGTCATCCTCTATTTCTATCCCAAGGACAACACCCCGGGCTGTACGACCGAGGCCATGCAGTTCCGGGACAAATACAAGGATTTCGTCAAGGCGGGCGCCGTGGTTTTCGGTGTCTCGCGCGACAACATGAAATCCCACGATGATTTCAAAGCCAAGCTGGAACTGCCTTTCGAGTTGATTGCCGACACCGAAGAGAAAATGTGTCACATGTTCGGCGTGGTCAAGAACAAGATCATGTATGGCAAGAAGGTCAAAGGAATCGAACGGAGCACCTTCCTGATCGGCGCTGACGGCACCCTCAAGCAGGAATGGCGCGGATTGAAGGTGCCGGGGCACGTCGAAGAGGTTCTTAAGGCCGTCAAGGTCCTGAAGAAAGCAGCCTGAATTTGTTCGCCCCCCCGTGTTGCGGTTGCCGTCACACCGCTACGGCATAATGGTTTCATGCAACCGGTTGACCGCAAAGCTTCCCATCCAGCCAGCCGCCTCGCTCTCCAGGCGGCTTTTTTTTGGGCGGCATCAACCGTAACGACGGCCGCCCCCTCCTGATAGACCATGCCCCTGCCTCCTCCGCCCAGAAAACGGGCCGACACCGTAACACCTGCCGCATTTGCGAGCCAGGCGCCCGCTTCGGCAGACGTTCACGCAAGCGCCCGTTCACGGGCCGAACCCGAAGGATCGTCTGACCGCCCCGCGACCTCCGTAGCGCCCACGAAAAAAATCAGGAACACTGGTCGCGGCAGTGCCACACGCCCCGATGTTGCTGACCGATCTCCGCCTTTGCCCGTCGTTGTAGCGGAAAAGACTGTCGCACCTTCCGATCCAGCTGAGCTTTCAGCGGCTGGTCCGGCAGCACGGCCGCCCGAAGAGGCCCACGGAGCCGCGTCGGCCCGGCGGAGAACCCGTCCCGCGCCACGAAAGGCCGGCACAGCCGCTGCAGGCGCCAAGACAAAGCTGTTTGTGCTGGACACCAATGTGTTGATGCACGATCCGATGTGCCTGTTCAACTTCGAAGAGCACGACATCTTCCTGCCCATGATCGTGCTGGAGGAACTCGACGGCCACAAAAAAGGGATGACGGAAGTCGCCCGCAATGCACGGCAGGCCAGCCGCATGCTGGACGGCCTTGCGGGCAGTCAAGGGGCGGATATTGCGGCCGGTTTGCCTCTGCGCGCAACCGGTCATCGCGAGGCCGGTGGCAAGCTGTTTTTCCAGACGCAGCCACTGAACTACACCCTGCCAACCAGCCTTCCCCAAGGCAAAGCCGACAACCAGATTCTGGGTGTCGTCGATGCCTTGCGCGAACACCATGACGGACGGGACGTTGTTCTGGTGTCAAAAGACATCAATATGCGAGTCAAAGCCCGTGCCTTGGGTCTGGCTGCTGAGGACTACCAGAACGACAAGGCGCTGGAAGACGGCGATTTGCTGTATTCGGGGGCACTGCCCTTGCCGCCGGACTTCTGGGCCCGCCATGGAAAACAGGTGGAAAGCTGGCAACAAGGGGTGCACACGTTCTACCGCATCAGCGGGCCGGTGGTACCCAACCTGCTGATCAACCAGTTTGTCTTCCTGGAAGCGCCCGGCGAGCCGACACTGTACGCACGGGTGACTGAAATCCGCGGAAAGACGGCGGTGCTGAAAACCCTCAAGGACTTCACCCACCTCAAACAAGCGGTATGGGGCGTGGCCGCCAGGAACCGGGAGCAGAATTTCGCCATGAATCTGCTGATGGACCCGGAGGTGGACTTCGTCACCCTGACCGGCACCGCGGGCACCGGCAAAACCTTGATGGCCCTTGCATCCGGGCTGACCCAGGTACTGGACGAGCGCCGCTATACCGAAATCATCATGACCCGTGCCACCGTCAGCGTGGGCGAGGACATCGGCTTCCTGCCTGGAACCGAAGAAGAAAAGATGGGCCCCTGGATGGGGGCACTGGATGACAACCTGGAGTTTCTTGCGAAGGGCGACGGCGGCGGTGCCGGCGAGTGGGGGCGTGCAGCGACCAACGAGCTGATCCGAAGTCGCATCAAGATCAAAAGCATGAATTTCATGCGGGGTCGGACCTTTCTCAACAAGTTCGTGATCATCGACGAGGCCCAGAACCTCACTCCTAAACAGATCAAGACCCTGATCACCCGGGCGGGGCCGGGCACCAAAATCGTCTGCATGGGAAATCTGGCCCAGATCGACACACCGTACCTGACCGAGGGTTCCTCCGGCCTCACGTATGCCGTTGACCGGTTCAAGGGCTGGCCCCACAGCGGACACATCACGCTGGCGCGCGGCGAACGTTCACGTCTGGCCGATTTCGCCAGCGAGGTGCTGTAAAACGGCGGCGGCGAGCAGCGGCCGCGACAGTGCCCAGATACTCCCGCGCCGGGCAGGGGCGTGTCAGAGGGCACGCGACCTCTGCCCGAGCCCGTGCCGATGCGCCACTCAGAAGTCGTCGCCGGCGCCGCTGGCCAGACTTTCGAAACGGGTCAGCGGCTTGAGGAAAGCGAGTTTCACCGTCCCCGTTGGCCCATTGCGCTGTTTGCCAATGATGATCTCGGCCACACCGGGTTCGCGTGAATCCTTGTTGTAATAGTCGTCCCGGTAGATGAACATGATGATGTCGGCATCCTGCTCGATCGCTCCGGATTCGCGCAAGTCGCTCATCATCGGCCGCTTGTCGGTTCGGGTTTCGACACTTCGGTTGAGCTGTGACAGGGCGATCACCGGGCACTGCAATTCTTTGGCGAGCATTTTCAGGCCGCGTGAGATTTCGCCCAGTTCGGTTGCTCGGTTTTCGCCGTCCGACGACGAACCACTCATCAATTGCAGGTAGTCGACCACAATCAGGCCCAGCTTGCCGCATTGGCGCGCCAACCGGCGGGCATTGGCCCGCAATTCGCTGCTGCTCAGCCCGGGGGATTCGTCGATATGCAGCGACACGGTACGCAGCTTCTCGATTGCCTCGGTCAGGCGGGGCCATTCTTCGTCGCTGAGTTTTCCCGTTCGAAGATGCCCCTGATCAATGCGACCGATCGACCCGACAATTCGAACAGCCAGTTGCGCCGCACCCATTTCCATCGAGAACACGGCAACCGGCAGGCCTTCGTTCAAGGCAACATGTTCGGCAATGTTGATGGCGAAGGCGGTTTTCCCCATGGACGGACGAGCCGCCAGCACAATCATGTCACCCGCCTGGAATCCTGAGGTCATGCGATCCAGATCGTGAAAGCCCGTGGGTACTCCGGTGATGTCGTTCGGGTTGTCGGCCATCTCCTGCACTCGGTCGAGCAACTGCACCACCAGGGAGTCCATCGATTGGAACCCCTGTTTCATCCGGGAGCCTTCCTCGCCGATATTGAAGATTTTCTGCTCCGCCTCATCCAGGATGCGATCGACCGGCTTGCCCTGCGGATTGAACGCGGTTGTGGAGATTTCATCACTCGCAGTCACCAGCTTGCGCAGAATGGCCCGCTCCCGAACGATTTCCGCGTAACGGCGGATGTTGCTGGCGCTGGGAACATACTGAGCCAATGCGTTGAGATAAGGCAAGCCCCCCACTTCGTCCGCCTTACCCTGGTTGCGCAGATGTTCATGAACAGTGATCACGTCGGCCGGACGGGAACTGTTGATGAGGGCGCCAATGGCTGCATACACCAGGCGATGCTCATAACGATAGAAATCGCTGTCAACCAGCAGGTCTCCGACACGATCCCATGCGCCGTTGTCCAGCAGCAGGCCCCCCAGGACACTCGACTCGGCTTCGTTGGAATGGGGTGGGACCCGGAGACGCGACACCTGTGCATCCATCTCCGCATCGTCGTACGGGCTCAGAGGCTCAAAAGGCGAAAGACTGGACATAGGCGCGGATCAGTTCAAAGCGGGCATGCTAGCGACTGTCGGTTCGTTCGTCACCGGACAAGTCTGTTGATAAGCTGTGCAGGAAGTGCGGACTGCCGGGTACAACTCGACGCAGCCCCCCGGAAACGAAAAAGCCGCCAGCGAGGCTGGCGGCTCTGGCGGGCGGCAAGGCCCAAAGTAAGGTCAGGCGGTTTCGCCGTAGACGGTTACGCTGACTTCAACCACCACATCGGTATGGAGCGCTACGTTGACCGAGCTCTCACCGACGTGTTTGATCGGTCCATTTGGCATGCGGACCTGGGATTTGACCACGCCGTACCCTTGTTTGTTGAGCTCTTCAGCGATGTCATGATTGGTGACAGAACCGAACAGGCGGCCATCCACGCCAGCTTTTTGGGTCACCTTGACATTCAGGCCAGCGAGCTTTTCGCCCTGCGCCTGAGCTTGCGCGAACTTGGCAGCGGCCGATTTCTCGAGCTCGACACGGCGAGCTTCAAACTCCGCCTTGTTGGCTTCGGTTGCGCGACGGGCAAGGCCGGTAGGGATCAGGAAGTTGCGGGCATAGCCGTCCTTGACCTTGACGATATCGCCGAGGTTACCGACGTTGACGACCTTTTCAAGAAGAATGATTTGCATGGTCGTACTCCTCAGACGCGGTGCTGGTCGCTGTAGGGCACAAGTGCCAGGAAGCGCGCCCGCTTGATCGCGGTGTTCAACTGACGCTGGAAAATGGCACGGGTGCCGGTGAGACGCGCGGGGATGATCTTGCCATTCTCGGCAATGAAATCGCGCAGGGTGTCGACATCTTTGTAGTCGATTTCCTCGACGCCGGTGACGGTGAAACGGCAGAAGCGCTTGCGCTTGAACAGCAGGGACTGGGTGTTGCGCTTAGGACGCTTGTCCTTGTTGAATTTTTTGAACGTGGCCATGGGGCCTCCTGAAACTAAACTGGTTGAAACTCTTGAATGTGCAAAACGGCCGACCGACCCGAGGGGCTGCTCGCCAGAAATCCGGTGAACCGCCACGCCTGCTGCAACGAAACTCGCGACAAACGTTCGGCCAACAATCCGAAGGCGACAGCCCGCAAAACCAGCCTTACATGCCGGATTGCGCCGGCTTCCTCTTGGGAGGATTCATGCGAAAGGCGCAAGTCCACGGCGGGAACTCCGGCCGGTGTAAATCGCAGCGCATCCTGCGCAACGATATTGGCCGTAAGGTGGATCTGGTTCACGCTGAGCCGGCAGCCCACACGTCAGGCGGCAAAATCGGCTTGGTTGGCTTTGCGCGCCTCTTCGCGCTCGACGGTCTTCATCATCGAAGACGGGCCGGTGTCCGCTTTCTTTTTCTGCACTGTCAGGTGACGCAATACCGCGTCATTGAAACGGAACGCATGCTCCAGTTCGGCCATGACAGCCAGGTCCGCCTCGATGTTGATGCAAAGGTAGTGCGCTTTCGCCAGCTTGTTGATCTGGTAGGCCAGTTGACGGCGGCCCCAGTCTTCCACTCGGTGCACAGCACCACCGCCAGCCGTGATCATGCCCTTGTAACGCTCGAGCATGGCGGGAACTTGTTCGCTCTGATCCGGATGGATCAACAGCACGATTTCATAGTGACGCATTCAGACTCCTTATGGACACCCTTTCGGGGAAAAGACAGCCGCCCCCAGCGTCAGACGGGGTGCGGCAAGGTAAGCCTTAGATTATAGCCCGTTCATCCGATCAGGCCCGTCGAACGAACCGTCCTTCGACAAGACTGATCGCCAGGATCACGGCCATCCCGGCAGGAACACCAAAAACCCCCGCTGAAACCGGATGAATACCAAACCAGAGCCCGGATGAAATTTCAACGCCAAGCACGTTCCCGAGCAGGCCAAAATTGCTGACCATGTAGTACATGGTCACGGCCAATCCCACAGCCATTCCCGCCACCGCGGCGCTTCCGGATGCGCGCCGCCAGTAAATGCCGAGAACCATCGCGGGGAACAGCGCAGAGGCCGCCAACGAAAACGCGGCGGTCACCAGCGCAAGAATCTCCGCAGGCTTCGAAGCCGCCACCAACGCAGCCACCATCGCAACGGCCAGTAACGCAAACTTCGAAATGATGACTCGGTTCTCTTTCTGGATGGGCTCGGCGCCATTGCTGGCCGCCATGTCCCGGATGATCGCGTTGCTGATAGTCAGCAACAGGCCATCAGCCGTCGACAACGCCGCTGCGAGGCCACCGGCCGCGACCAACCCGGAAACCACAAAAGGCAAGCCGCCAAGCTCCGGGGTAGCCAGCATGATCATGTCCGCGCTCAATCGGATTTCGCCGAACTGCACAACCCGATCGCCATTGATGTCGACCACCGATATCAGCCCCGGGTCAACCCGACTCCATTGGCCGATCCATCGCGGCAAGTTTTCGAAACTGGTTCCCACCAAACCCTGCATGACCTCGAACTTCACCAGTGCCGCCAACGCGGGCGCGCTGATGTAAAGCAACGCTATGAAAAACAGAGACCAGGCCACGGATGTCCGTGCTTCGGCAACGGTTGGCGTGGTGTAGAAACGTGTCAGCAGATGGGGCAGTGCAGCCGTCCCGACCATCAGGCAGAACATCAAAGCGACAAAGTTCAAACGCGCCCGGTTGTAAGTCTCCGCTTCAGCTGCCGTTCCGTTCGGATTCCCCGCAAACGCCTGGCTATGCAAAGGCAATCCCCCCAGAGGCTGGGCGCGCTCGGCGCTTTCAAACATGGCCTGGGTCCACTGGCGCCGCGCTGTCTCGGCATCTTTGGGCAGCGCATCCAATTCCCGACGCGCGAGGGCCACCAGGGAGAAATCAGCACCCTGCTTCTTGAGCATGGAGATACGCGTTTCCAGCAACTCCCGCTCACGGGCCAGTGCCATATCGACATCCTCCAGCTTCGCGCGATAGGTTCTTGCCTGTTCTTCAAAAATCGCGCGAACCTCCTGCTCGGCCGGCGCATGAATCAGCAACTGCTCGATGAGAGCGATCTTCTGGATCTGCTCACCGTAGACGGCGGGAGCGAGCGGGTTGCCCAGCTGTTTGTAGGCGAGCCACGAAACCGGTATCAGAAATGCGAGCAACAGGACGATGTATTGGGCCACCTGCGTCCAGGTCACCGCCCGCATTCCACCCAGAAACGAGCACACCAGCACGCCTCCCAGGCCCAGGAGAATTCCGATTTCGAACTGCACCCCGGTGAGCCGCGAGGCAATCAGACCGACACCGTAGATCTGCGCGACGACGTACGGAAAAGAACACAGAACCACCGCCCCCGCGGCAAGCAGACGAGGCCAGCGTCCACCATAACGAACCGCGAAGAAATCCGGCAGGGTATAGAGCTCAAGACGGCGCAGGTGGGGCGCGATCAGCAATGCCACCAGAACAAAGCCACCCGTCCAACCCAGCACATAGGCGAGTCCCCCCGTCTGGTTTGCCGTTCCGCCATAGCCCTGAAGATACAGCGCGCCCGCGAGACTGATGAAGGAAGCGGCGCTCATCCAGTCAGCAGCCGTCGCCATGCCGTTATAGACCGCGGGAATCCGTCGGCCAGCGACGTAATATTCCTCGGTGTCCGTTGTCCGCGAAAAGAGCCCGACCACGGCGTACATCATCACGGTGGCGAACAGCAGGATTGGACCGATCAGCGTTCGCGAGAAGCCCTTTTGCTCGGCATAGGCCAGGCCCCCGAAGAAGACCAGAAACCCTGCCGTAAAGAGCAGCAGGTTGCGCCCGATACGGCGCCGGTAAGCCCTGTCGCCAGTTGACGCCGGGTCACCGCTCATGCTTCACCCCCTCATGGTCAGCACTGTCAGCTTCCCACCGGTTCATGACCCAGGCATAGACTACGACCAGGATCAGAAACAGCAGGACGGCGCCTTGTGCAGCAAACCAGTAGCTGACCAGCCAGTCACCAACTAGGAACTGAAGCTCCCTGGCGAAGAAGGTTCCGCCAAAAGCGGCAATCAACCAAACCACTAGCAGGCCGGTTTTCAGCCAAAGGACCCGCCGGGGCTGATTTTCGACGGGCGCTGTATCGTGCATGAGCGGTCTGGCAGGGGCTTGCGCAACGGCTACAGGACCCTATCGGCTTCCCGCAAGGAGTTGCCAGGTTGCCACCACACTGTCCGGGTTCAGAGAGATGGAACTGATCCCCTGCTCGACCAGCCACTGGGCGAAATCCGGATGGTCGCTGGGACCTTGACCGCAGATGCCAATGTACTTTCCGTGGGCACGGCACGTACGGATGGCCTGCTGAATCAACGCCATGACTGCAGGATCGCGTTCGTCGAAATCCTGCGCAAGCAACTCCAGGCCCGAATCGCGGTCCAGGCCCAACGTCAGCTGCGTCAAGTCGTTCGAACCGATAGAAAAGCCGTCGAAATGCTCAAGGAATCGGTCCGCAAGAATGGCATTGCTGGGAATCTCGCACATCATGATCAGTTTGAGGTCATTCTCGCCACGTCGCAGGCCCTTGGTGGCCAACAGTTCTGTCACGCGGCGTGCCTGTTCCAGTGTCCGCACGAAAGGCACCATCACCTGGACATTGGTCAGGCCCATTTCCTCACGCACCCTCTTCAGTGCTTCGCATTCCATGGCAAAGGCTTCCGCAAATTCCTCGCTGATATAACGGGCCGCACCGCGGAAACCCAGCATCGGGTTTTCTTCATCCGGTTCATACCGACTGCCGCCCACCAGTTTGCGGTACTCGTTGGACTTGAAGTCCGACAGGCGAACAATGACGGGCTTGGGCCAAAACGCCGCCGCAATCGTTGCCACGCCCTCCGCCACCTTGTCTACATAAAAAGACCGCGGTGAAGCGTGGCCTCGGGCAACCGACTCCACGGCCTTCTTCAAATCGGCGTCGATAGCCGGGTAATCGAGGATGGCTTTGGGGTGAACGCCAATGTTGTTATTGATGATGAATTCCAGGCGTGCCAGTCCCACACCGGCATTGGGCAATTGGGCGAAATCGAAGGCCAACTGCGGATTGCCGACGTTCATCATGACCTTGACATTCACGTCCGGCATCTCGCCCCGGCGAACTTCGGTGACCTCGGTTTCAAGCAGCCCGTCGTAAATGTGCCCGGTATCGCCTTCCGCGCAACTGACCGTCACCAGCGTACCGTCTTTCAGGCTTTCCGTTGCGCTACCGCAGCCAACTACCGCCGGAATGCCGAGTTCTCGGGCAATGATGGCCGCATGGCAGGTACGGCCGCCACGATTGGTCACGATCGCGCTGGCGCGTTTCATCACCGGCTCCCAGTTGGGATCGGTCATGTCGGTCACAAGCACATCGCCAGGCTGCACCTTGTCCATTTCCGACGTGCTATGGACCAGACGAACCGGGCCGGCACCGACCTTCTGACCGATAGCCCGTCCGGACGCCAGGACCGCCCCCTTGCCCTTGAGCCGGTAACGCGTTTCCACTTTGCCCACGCTTTGGCTCTTTACCGTTTCGGGGCGGGCCTGGAGGATGTACAACTGGCCGTCGGTGCCATCCTTGCCCCACTCGATATCCATCGGCCGGCCGTAGTGCTGTTCGATCACGATGGCGTAACGGGCCAGTTGTTCGACTTCCGCCTCGGTCAGGCTGTAGCGGTTACGCAGTTCCACCGGCACGTCCACGGTCTTGACAAGCTTTCGCGTCGCCGCCTTTTCTTGCGGCGTGGCGAACACCATTTCGACCAGTTTGCTGCCCAGGTTGCGCCGGATCACCGCGCGTTTTCCCGCAGCGAGCATCGGTTTGTGCACATAGAACTCGTCGGGATTGACGGCCCCCTGAACAACGGTTTCTCCCAGACCGTAACTGCTGGTGATGAAAACAACGTCCTCGAATCCGGATTCGGTGTCAATCGTGAACATGACTCCGGCGGCCCCGAGATCGGAGCGCACCATGCGCTGCACTCCCGCCGAGAGCGCAACCTCGGAGTGTGCAAAGCCTTTGTGCACCCGGTAGCTGATGGCCCTGTCGTTGTAGAGGGAAGCGAAAACTTCTTTGGTCTTGTGCAGCACGTCGTCAATGCCATGCACGTTAAGGAATGTTTCCTGCTGTCCAGCGAACGACGCGTCAGGCAAATCTTCCGCTGTCGCCGACGAGCGCACCGCAAAGGAAGCGTCGGGGTTGTCACCGGACAGTCGAGAGAACTCTTCGCGAATCGCAACCTCGAGCGCTGCGGGAAGGGGCTGGTTCTCCACCATTGCCCGGATCGCTGCCCCGGCCTCTGCGAGTGCTCGCACATCGTCGGTATCCAGTGCCGCCAATCGGGCGTTGATCCGGTCGTCCAGGCCGTCGGCCTTGAGGAATTCCCGGAAGGCATGGGCCGTTGTGGCAAAGCCGGTGGGAACTTTCACGCCCTCGGGCAGCTGCGAGATCATTTCACCCAGGCTGGCATTCTTGCCGCCGACGACCTCGACGTCGGTCATTCGAAGTTTTTCAAAGGGCACGACCAGAGCGGTCGGCTCGAACAGGTTGGACATGGAAGACTCCTAAGGTTGAAAAACCGGGGGCTCCATGCGCCAGCGGGTGACCTGTTGTTCTGTTCTGGGTCGTGCGCCGGGCAAGGGGCGAATGTTCACAGCGCCGACGATTGTAGGATGGCACCCTGTCCGGCGTTGACACGGCTCCGATCGTTGATGATGAAATCGGTGCTGGAGTCTCGTGAATCTTCTTGAACCCACCCATGCACACTGCCATGCCCAACCGAACCGTGTTCTTCATTTCCGATGGCACTGGCATCACCGCGGAGACCTTCGGCACGGCGATGCTCGCCCAGTTCGAGTTCAAACCCAGGTTCGTGCGCCTGCCCTTCATCGATACGGCGGACAAGGCGCACCAGGCGGTGCGGCAAATCAATCACACCCTGGATGTCGAAGGCCGCAAACCTATCGTGTTCACCACCCTGGTGAATATGGAGGTGTTACGGGTGATACAGGACGGCTGCAGAGGCATGCTGCTGGACATGTTCGGTACGTTCGTCACGCCGCTGGAAGAAGAACTGGGTATCAAATCCCATCACCGGGTCGGTCGCTTCAGCGACGCCAGCAAGAGCAAGGAATATCAGGATCGGATCGAGGCGATCAATTTCAGTCTCTCGCACGACGACGGCCAGTCCCACAAAGACCTGGAGGGGGCCGACATCATCCTCATCGGCGTCAGCCGCAGTGGCAAGACTCCGACCAGCCTGTACCTGGCAATGCAATACGGCCTGAAAGCGGCCAATTACCCGCTGATTCCCGAGGATTTCGAGCGCCGCCAGCTGCCCCCGGCTCTGCTTCCCTATCGCCGCAAGATCTTCGGCCTGAGCATTCAGCCCGAACGCTTGTCAGAGATACGTAACGAAAGACGGCCCAACTCCCGCTACGCCAGTCTGGAGAACTGCCGCATGGAGGTCTCCGAGGCCGAGAGCATGATGCGACGCAGCGGTATCCGGTGGCTTTCAACCACAACCAAAAGCATCGAAGAGATCGCCACCACCATCTTGCAGGACGTCCGGCCCGAGCGGATCGCGTACTGAAGACCCTCCGCGAAGGCTCTGTGGCCCATTCACGACACAGGCCTGTTATTCTTTCTTTAGCGTAATGCGAATCGCTCGTATTCGTATATTATTGCGACTCCAGCCAGCCACCCCGTTACCGCAAAACGCAGCAGCCAAAGGGAAGCCAGCCGACCACTCCACCAGGCCAGCATCCCATGTCACGCTCCGCGAAACCCAAGTCTCAATCCCGCATACCCGCCGCAAAGAAGTCACCTGACGCTCCTCACTTGGGAGTAAATGCACCCACCCTGCCGCTGGGAGCGTTACTGCTCGCGGGCTCACTCGGCGGGTTCGCCCACGCCCAGACCGACACCGCCCGGGCCACTATGCAAACCGTTACCGTCAGGGAGAAAGCGGAAGCACCCGAGGGCAAGGATGCGGTGCGCGCCACCCATTCGACAATTGGCAAAGGCAACCAGGAACTGCGCGACATTCCGCAATCGGTCACCGTGGTCACCGAGCGGCTGATGGACGACCGCAACCTGGACACCATGAAAGAGGCGCTGAAAAACACCGCCGGCATCACCTTCCTGGCGGCCGAGGGCGGCGAGGAAGACATCCGCCTGCGAGGCTTTCCGCTGCAGGCCACCGGCGATGTCTTTGTCGACGGCATGCGCGACCCGGCCTTCTACGACCGTGACACCTTCAACCTCGACCGCATGGAGCTGCTGCGCGGCTCCGCCTCGATGCTGTTCGGCCGCGGCTCCACCGGCGGCGCCGTGAACATGGTCAACAAGGTGCCACGGCTGATGGACGAACACCAGGTGGACGTCACCCTGGGCAGCCACCAGTACCGCCGCGCGGTGGGTGACTTCAACATCAAGACCGGCGAGAGTGCCGCCCTGCGCCTGAACGCCATGAGGACCACCGCCGACAACAACGGCGCCGGCAGCCGGATCGAGAAGAAAGGCGTCGCGGGCACCTACCGTTGGGGCATCGGCGAGCGCGACGAATTCTCGGCCAGCCTGTACCACCTGGACAACCGCAACGGCATGAACTACGGCATGCCCTGGATCCGACCGACGGCCCCTCAGACCACGGCCAACCCCAACGGCTCTGCGGCCAGCGCCACCACCGTCTTGCCGCTGGACCCCACGGCCTACTACGGTATGGCCAGCGACGAAAACGCCGGCAAGGCCACCTACGCCACCTTCACCCACCTGCGCCGGCTGGACGGCGGCGGCGAACTCAAGACCCAGGTGCGCCGCGGCGCCTACGAGCGCGACCAACGCGCCAGCACCGTCCGCCTGGCCGCTGCGGCCAGCCAGCCGGGCGGGGTTGGCGCCAGCCTCGCCACGTTTGGTCCGGCCACCGTGCTGACCCGAGGAACCCAACTCAAAATCCAGGACATGGACAACCTCTATGCCCAGACTGACTTCAGTGGGAAGTTCCGCGCACTGGGCGTGGAACATCAGCTCCTGGTAGGCGCGGACTATGCCTTCGAGGAGAAAGCCGTCTATGCGGCGCTCAGCGCAACCCAGGGCGGTCTTGTGCCGACGAAACCGACGATCACCATTGGTGGCCAGAGCACCGCCAACTGGGTTGACGAAAGCAGCCGAAGCTTGCGCGACGCCAACCGGTACCAGTCCCGCGGGGTGGGCCTGTACGTGCAGGACCTGGTCACCGTCGCTCCCCACTGGAAGCTGCTGGCCGGTTTGCGCTACGACCGGTTGACAGGCGACTACTCCGCCTACGCCGTTCCGAACAACGCGGTCAGCCCGGTCTCCACCACCACCTACCGGATGAAGGTCAGCGAACTGAGCAAGCGCCTGGGCGTGCTGTTCCAGCCCGATGACCGGCAGACATACCACCTGTCATTGGCAAACTCCTTCAACACTTCGGGCGACGCCTACTCGCTGAGCGCCTCCAACGTCGATACCCCGCCCGAGCAGGCGATCAACCTTGAACTCGGCGGGCGCGCCGACTCGGCGGACAAACGCTTCACCACCCGCTTTGCGCTGTTCCGCTCCACCAAACTGCACGAGCGCAACACCGACCCGCTGGTGAACCTGACCACGCTGTCGGGCAGGCGGCACGTGGCCGGCGCCGAAGTCGACATTACCGGCCGGCTAACACCAAAATGGGAAATCTTCGGCTCTTACATGTGGCTGCCCGAGGCCCACATCGACACACCGGTTACCGGCGGTGAAACCGGCCGCCCCTCGCTCACACCCAAACACAGCGGCACCTTCTGGACCACCTACCAGATCACCCCCCTGTGGCGCATCGGCGGTGGCTTCAATTTCCGCGGGGAGCAAACCCCCAACCGGAACCCGGGCTGGACCGTGCCGAGCTTCGTCACCGCCGACCTGATGGCCGAGTACACGGTCAGCCAGAGCGTCACGCTGAAAGCCAACATCAGCAACCTGACCGACAAGCTTTACGCGGACCAGCTGTATTCCGGCCACTACGTACCAGGTGCCGGGCGTCTGTTCCAACTGACCGCCAGCCTCAAATTCTGAACGCAAAGCGCCCGCCAGGATGTGCTACTTGCATGTTTTCCCGGCCACGGTCATCGCGGTGACGGTTGCGGTGGGCTGGGTGTTCCTGGGAAGCGGAACAGGGCGCACCACACGCTGATCTATGATTTCTGCCCTTTCCCCGCCTTTCCTCTCCCACCCAATGAACCGCAACGTCGTCATCGCCGGTGGCGTGGTGCTGTTTCACGCCGCGCTGCTGTGGGCCCTGCAGACGGGCCTGCTACGCCGTGCGGTGGAGATCATCGTCCCGGCGCAAATCCTGAGCGAAATCATCGCGCCGGCGCCGCCGCCCGCGCCGCCCCCACCGCAGCCACGGCCACAGCCCCAGATCACCCCGGCCGTGCGCCCTGCCGCTCGCCAGCCGGTTGCCCCCCCGGCGCCCCAGCCGCTGGCCATTGCCGACCCGACCCCGACGCCACAGGCGCCCATCGGTGTCCTGACCCCGCAACCGCTTGCGCCACCGATCACGACTCCCGTCGCGCTCGCCCCCGC
The DNA here is from genome assembly GCA_016790575.1 of Burkholderiaceae bacterium. Lineage (GTDB taxonomy): Bacteria > Pseudomonadota > Gammaproteobacteria > Burkholderiales > Burkholderiaceae_C > JAEUOU01. Next base: position 112,434 of record JAEUOU010000005.1, read on the forward strand.
CGCGCCCCCCGCACCGCCAGCACCGCCGCGCATCGTGCTGCCCTCCAGCGACGCCGACTACCTGGCCAATCCCCGGCCCGCCTACCCGCCGTTGAGCAAGCGTCTGGGCGAGCAGGGCAAGGTGGTGGTTCGTGTGCTGATCGGCACCGACGGCGGCGCCCAGAAGGCAGAAATCCGCACCTCCAGCGGCTTCGACCGCCTGGACCAGGCAGCGCTGGCCACGGTGCAGCGCTGGCGCTACGTGCCCGGCAAGCGCGACGGGGTACCGGAGGCGATGTGGTTCAACGTACCTATCAATTTTGTTCTGGAGTAATCAAGTCATGGAATCTCAACTCGGCCTCATCGGCGTCTGGACCCAGGGCGACTGGGTCACCCGCGCGGTGTTCCTGCTGCTGCTGGGCATGTCGCTGGCGTCCTGGATCGTCATCCTGGTGAAGGCGCTGGATGTCGTGCGCTACAAGAAACTGGCCGCCGCCACCGAGACGTTCTGGCATGCCGAAGACTTTGCCCAGGGCATGGCCCGCCTCGGCCCGGCCGACAACAACCCCTTCCACCAGCTCGCCGTTGATGGACGCGAAGCCGCAGCCCATCACCGTGCCACCCGTGCCCAGCTGCATGACAGCCTGGACGTGAGCGACTGGGTGACCCGCTGCCTGCGCAATTCCATTGACGACACCACCGCAACACTGCAATCGGGACTGGCCGTGCTGGCCTCGGTCGGCTCCACCGCCCCGTTCGTCGGCCTGTTCGGCACCGTCTGGGGCATCTACCACGCGCTGATGGGGATCGGCGCCGCCGGTGCAGCCACCATCGACAAGGTGGCCGGCCCGATCGGCGAAGCGCTGATCATGACGGCCCTGGGCCTGGCGGTCGCCATTCCGGCCGTGCTCGGCTACAACGCGCTGGTGCGGGGCAACAAGGCGGTCCTGGTCAAGCTCAACCGATTTGCCCACGACCTGCACGCCTACCTGGTGACGGGCGCCCGCGTCAGCGGCGGCGACGGCAAGGTCATTCCCATGAAGAAAGCCTGAGGACACCATGGCCTTCGGAACCCAGGACGAACCCGACGAGGTGATGAACGAGATCAACATGACGCCGCTGGTCGACGTCATGCTGGTGTTGCTGATCATCTTCATCATCACCGTGCCCGTCTTGAAACACGCGGTCCAGGTTGATCTGCCGCGCGCCTCCAGCGCGCGGGAGCAGAGCAAACCCCAGACCGTGCGGCTGTCGGTCGATGCGCAAGGCGCCTACTGGCTGGACGAAATCCCGGTCAGTGACGAGTCCCTGCCAGCGGCATTGCGCCAGCATGCTTCCCGTGAACCACAGCCCGACTTGCATATTCGCGGGGACCGGAAAGTCCCGTACGAGCGCGTCGCCCAGGCCATGGCGGCGGCGCAACAGGCAGGTCTGCGCAAGATCGGCTTCATTACCGAGCCAAAAGCCCAATAAGCCAGCGCAAAAAGGTGCTGCGGTGCTATCGGATTGAGAATTCCGGCCGACCGTGATATGGTTTCCGGCCATGAAAGACAGCACGGTTTCGCGAATCGCTTTCACCGTCGCGTTCGCTCTGGCGCTGGCGCTGTCGTTCGGAAACGTCTGGGGCATGCGCTCGGGCGATGTGGTCACAACCCAGGCATTGATCTGGGTCGACCCGTCCGGTACGGCCACCGTATCCGAGGTGACATCGCTGCCCGTTACCCGGCTGCAGCGTCTTGATCGCCCCACCAGTTTGGACGGCGGCAGTCGCGCGTTGTGGATGCGTTGGGACTTTGCCGTCCTGCCCAGCGATCAGCAGTGGTTCATCGTGCTGCAGGGCGGCGCGTTCTTCAACCGGGTCGATTTCCACCAGCTCGGCCGCGACGGCGTCTGGCAATCGCAGAGCGCCGGCGATCACCGCCCGGTTTCGAGCTGGAGCAACCCGGACCGGCTGCCCGTTTTCCGTGTCGATCCGACCGCGACGACGGCATGGCTGCGCATCGAAAACCATCCGGCGCCGCTGAGCCCGAGCATCCGGCTGCTCGATGCACGTGACCTGAAAGCGTCGCGGGATCGCACGGTACTCGGACTGGGCGCCTACCTGGGCTTCGGCCTGCTGGTTCTGTTCCTGGGCTGGGTGCATGTTCGCCTGTACGCCGATCGCGTTTTCGTCGCCTATGTGACCTATGTGTTCTGCATGCTGGGTTTTCAGGTCGCATTTACGGGAATGGGCGGCCTGTTTTTCTGGCCCGATTGGGCCCGCTGGAATGACATGGCCCCGGCGCTGTTCATGCTGTGGATGACGGCAGCAGGAATCTGGTTCGTCCGCGAAGTCAGTTCGCTGCAGCGACTGAGCCGACCGCTCAACCGGTTTATCACCGCGTGGTCGATCACGGGTTTCCTGTATCCGGTCCTCTATTTCCTGTGGGCGAGCCCGACCGCTTTCAAGCTGCTGAACCTCTACGGCCTGCTGTCGGTGCTCCTGAGCATGGGGGTCTGTCTCTGGGCCTGGCGCAAAGGCGAGACCTATGCCGGCTGGACAGCGCTGGGCTTTCTGCCGCTGCACCTGGCGTATCCGTTTCCGGCCTTGCGCAGCGCGGGCGCCATTCCCGACAGCTGGGCAACCCAATACGCGGTGCTGCTCGGCTCGGCCATTGAAATCCCGCTGCTGCTGTACATCCTGCACAGACGCGCCAAGGACTTCAACGAAAACCGGGCACGGATGCGGGTGATCGACAGCACGGATCCATTGACGGGCCTGACCATTGTCCCGGTTCTCCTGCTGCGGCTGCGCGATACCTTGCGGCGGGCCCGTCGCGGCCGCCAGACCTTCGCCCTGGTACTGGTCGATCTCGCCAATCACCGGGAGATTCAGACTACGGAAGGCCGCGTCATGGCGGATCGGGCCCTGGTGGTGGCGGCCTCCATCCTCTCGGAAATGGTTCGCGACATCGACACGGTGTGCCGGATTTCGGAAACCCGATTTGCCATGCTGCTCGAAGCGCCGTTTCGCCCCTCGGATCTCGGCAATTTCGCGCAACATGTGGTCGCCCGCGGTCTCGGCCAAGCAGAGCCGCTGCCCACCCATCTCGCCCCGCGTTTCCGGGTTGTCACAGTGCCCCTGCCGGAACACAGTCAGGACAGCGAACGGGCGGACGACACCGATGTCGAACGCCTCCTGGAGCGCATGCACCGTACGCTGGATCAGCTCGATCCCCGCAAGTCGATCTGGCACCTGCCTCTTTTGGGCGCCGCGAACGCCGAAACCGAAGCTACGGCCAGCGTCCGATCGGCATGAGGCAGTTCGCCGACACCCAAAGCCTATTGCAAATCTCAATGCAAATCGTTATCATTCTTTAAATGAAAGCGACACCCTCCCTCAGCGAATCCGGAGCTCGAAGCGGCATGACTGCCCTGCCCCAGAGCACCCGTGCACCGGCGCGTGCGATTGACAGTTCCACCTTGCTGGCTGGCGCGCCCGCCGTCACCATCAGCCACAACGGCGCCTTCTACCGGCTTGCAGCCACGCGCGCAGGCAAACTGATCCTGACCAAGTAGCCTTCATCGTGGGTCGACCCTTCCCGACGGGTCGTTGGGCCAGCCAGGGCACGCAGCCCAAGCCAGGCCATTTTTCCAGGTCAGGACCCGAGCGCCGCGATGGCGGCCCGCGCAATCTGCGCGTCTTCACTGGATTTCACACCACTGACCCCAACGGCGCCAATGCAGTGACCCTCGACGACCACCGGCACTCCCCCTTCGAGCAGGCCTGACAAAGACGGTGCGCTGAGAAACGAGTATCGCCCGCCATTGATCATGTCCTCATACACCTTGCTTTCGCGTCGCCCCAACGCGGCGGTTTGGGCTTTGGCAGGCGCAATGGCGGCGGAAATGGGGGGCGCGCCATCCAGGCGTTGCAGATGCAACAGGTGGCCGCCGTCGTCGACGATGGCGATCGTGACCGCCCACCCCTGCGCAAGGGCCTCTGCCTCAGCGGCAGCCGCCATGGCCTTGATGTCACGCGATTCAAGAAAAGGTCTGGCTTTCATGTTTTTCCGGATTACAAGTTGCAGTGCGTGAAAGGATAGACCGGGATTCCTGCCGGTTTACCGTCGTTCAAGGCAAAAGCCGATTGACCCCGGGGTGTCAAATACCTACCGGGAGACGGAAATCCTGCCCCGGAGATTGCAGCCAAGATGCCTTTCTGTACACTTCCCCTGCCGCAATGTGCGGCCCAACCGGAGTTTCAATCCATGAACGAACCACTGCAAACCCTCTCTCCTGCGACCGGGTACGGCGATGGCCAGTCCCTGGTTCAACGCAATCGCGTCCTGCGCAACACCTATTGGCTGCTGGCGCTGAGTCTGATCCCCACGGTTCTCGGCGCCTGGCTGGGCGTGGCGACCGGGATTACCCGATCGCTGGGCGGAGGCCTGGGCCTGGTCGTATTCCTGGGTGGTGCCTTCGCCTTCATGTACGCCATCGAGAAGACCAAGAATTCGGCGGCCGGTGTGCCGGTCTTGCTCGCCTTCACGTTCTTCATGGGCCTGATGCTGTCGCGCCTGATCGCCATGGTGCTGGGCTTCAAGAACGGATCGGAACTGGTCATGACGGCATTTGCCGGTACTGCCGGCGTGTTCTTCGTCATGGCCAGTCTGGCCAGCGTGATCAAGAAAGACCTCAGCGGCATGGGCAAATGGCTGTTTGTCGGCGCCCTGGCCGTGCTCATCGGCGGTGTGATCAATGTCTTCGTCGGCTCCACGGTCGGCATGATGGTGATCTCGGTCATGGCCATCGGCATTTTCAGCGCCTACATGCTCTACGACCTCAAGCAGATCATCGACGGCGGTGAAACAAACTACATCAGCGCCACCCTCGCGCTGTACCTGGACATCTTCAACGTCTTCCAGAGCCTGCTGGCCTTGCTGGGCCTGGCCGGCGGCAGCAACGACTGACGCCTGGTTCGCGCGATCCCCAGGGGCCTTCATGGCCCCTTTTTTTCGGCCCGCCTACGGTAGGATGCAAACGTCATGGACGACCACCGTTTTGCCACTTTGTTCGAGTTGCTGCCGATTGGGGCCTACCGCTCTCATCCCGATGGGCGTCAGCTGCGTGCGAATGCTGCGCTGGTGCATTTGAATGGCTACGCCAATGAGGCCGAAATGCTGGCGGCGGTCAAGGACATCAACCAGGCCTGGTACGTCGATCCCGGCCGGCGCGATCAGTTCATCGCTGAAATGGAACGTACCGGTCAGGTCCGCGACTTTGTCTCGGAGGTCTACCGGCACAAGAGCCGTCAACGCATCTGGATCCGGGAGAACGCCCATTGCGTGCGTGACGCGGACGGGAAAATCCTTTACTACGAAGGCACCGTAGAAGACATCACCGACGAGCGGGAGAACGCACTGTCCCTGCAAGTGGCTCTGGACAATGCGGGCAAGGGCATCCTGCGCATGACGGCCGAGGGAATCGTCACCCTGTACAACCGAGCCCTGCTGGAATTGCTGGATCTCCCCGAATCGCTGCTGCGGTCACGCCCGCACGGCAGCGACATCCTCCGCTTCCAGATCGCCCGCGGCGATTTCGGCCCCGAGATGCAGGCACTGAAAGATGCCGGCATCAACACCCTGCCCGGGATGGAAACGCCCGCGGGGATGCTGGCGGTCGAACGCTACCAGCGCCGTACGGCGACCGGCGCAACCCTGGAGGTCGAGACCCGGCGACTGCCGGATGGCAGCGTCATCCGGACGTACGCCGACGTCAGCCGCTTTGTGGAAACACAGCGTGACGCCCGTGAAAAGGCAGCTGCGCTGGGCATAGCGCTCGACAGCATGGCAGAGGGATTTGCCCTGATCGCGGCCGATGGCCGCACCCTGGTGTCGAACCGTCGACACCGCGAGATGCTCGACTTGCCCGACGCCCTGATGGACCGCCAGCCGACGCAGGAAGAACTGGTCCGGATGCAGATCGCGCGCGGAGACTTCGGCCCTGACCTCACGTATGTGGAAGCGATGGCGCGGGGCTATATCGTGCAGGCCAGCAGCGGTGCCGCCCTTGCCGGCCCCCAGCGATACCGACGCCGCACCCCGGACGGACGCACACTGGAGGTCCGCACGGCCCCTTTGCCCGACGGTGGCGCCGTGCGCACCTTCCACGACATCAGCTCTCACGTGGCGGTCCAGCAGGCCTTGCAAATTGTGCTCGACAACGCCGGACGCGGCATCGCCATGGTGGACAGTCAACAACGCGTCGTCTTCTACAACCAGAATTTTGCGACCTTGCTGGACCTGGAGCCCGCCTGGCTGGACCAGCGTCCGTCCATGCGCGAATTGCTCGACGCCATGACGCAGCGTGGCGATTTCCGGGAGCTGGAAGGGACTGCGCCGGCTGCGCTGGCCCACCTGCCATTGAACCCGCCGATTCCGCCGGACGGCTCTTTGCCCCCGCGCTACCTGCGGCGGACACGGTCCGGACGCGTCATTGAAGTCAACTCCGTGGAACTGGCCGACGGCGCCTCGGTTCGCACCTATTCGGACGTCACCGATTACGTCGTTGCGGAGCAGGCGCTTGCCCAGGCGCAAAAGGAACTGGCGCTGGCGCTCGATTCCATGGACCAGGGCTTGCTGGTCATCGATGCCAAGGGCCGCGCCATCCTCTCCAACTGGCGACACCGCGAACTGCTGAAACTGCCCGACAACTGGATGGAGCAGTTTCCGTATGTGCGCGATCTGATCCGTCTGCAGATCGAGCGAGGCGACTTCGGCCCCGATCTGTCGTTCATCAGCCCCGAGGCACGCGCCTGGGTTTCCCGGTACCCCGACCGCACCGGCGACGAGATGCCGGCCGTGTACTGGCGCACCACCACCGATGGCCGGACGCTGGAGGTGCGCTCCAAGCGGCAAAGCGACGGCGGGGTGGTCCGCACGTTCACCGACGTCACCGACAGCGTGCGCGCCCGGGAAACCCTGGAGCACAGCAACCTGCGGCTGCGAACCTTGGTCAACACCCTGCCGGACCGTGTCTGGCTCAAAGACACGGCCGGTGTCTACCAGCTTGCCAACCAGCGTTTCTGCCTGCACGCCCGGCGAACCGAGGCAGAAATCCTGGGACGAACCGCCGCCGACCTGTTCCCGGACGACATGCTGGCACGCTTCAATGAGCAGGATCGCGCCGTGCTGCAGTCACACCATCCGATCGTGTTCGAGGAAATGCAGCGCGGACCCCGCACCGGCTTGCCCCGGCATTTCGAAGTGGTCAAAGTGGCGATGCGCGATGCCAGCGGGCGCGCCGTCGGTGTCCTGGGCGTTTCCCGTGACATCACCGACCGCAAACGCAGTGAGGCCGCCTTGCTGGCCGCGCGCGATGCCGCCGAGGCGGGCGCGCGCGCCAAGGCACAGTTTCTGGCCAACATGAGCCATGAAATCCGCACCCCGATGAACGCGGTGATCGGCATGAGTGACCTTCTGGCGGAAACCCGCCTTGATGAGGAGCAACAGGATTTCGTGCGAACCATTCGCGCCAGCGGCAACCAGTTGCTGACACTGATCAACGACATTCTGGATTTCTCGAAAATTGACGGAGGTCACCTCGAACTGGAGCAATTGCCGGTCGATATCGCTGAATGCCTCGAAGGTGTTCTGGACCTTCTGTCGGCGCCCGCCGGCGAGAAGGCGCTGGCCCTGTACTACCGCATCGACCCGGCACTGCCCCTGAGGATGCTGGCCGACCCGGTCCGCTTGCGCCAGGTCCTTGTCAATCTGGTCGCCAACGCGGTGAAGTTCACACCCCGCGGTGAAATTGTCCTTTCGGCCCGCCGGATCTCCGGGCCGACCGCGGCGGCCCAAACCTGGGTACGCTTCGATGTGAGCGACACCGGGATTGGCATCCCGCACGACCGCATGGACCGCCTGTTCCAGGTTTTCAGCCAGGTCGACATGTCCACCACCCGCCAGTACGGAGGCACCGGGCTGGGACTGGCCATCTGCCAGCGACTGGTCCACCTGATGGGCGGCACGATCAGTGTCCGATCCGACCCGGGCGAAGGCTCCGTGTTCAGTGTGCTGATTCCCCTGATGGCCGCACAGGATGCGCCAGCCGAGCGGCAGCCGGATCTTTCCCGCCTCGCCGGCTGGCGGCTGCTGATCGTCGACAACCATGCCGGGCATGCCGGCCACCTGGCCGAACTGGTCGGGCGATGGTCCCTGAAGAGCACCGTATTTTCGTCGGCCCAGGACGTCCACCGCTGGCTGGACGCGGGCGGCCGCTGCGATCTGGTGGTGCTGGATACGGCCCTGGACCGAGCGCCGGATGCCCCGCCACTCGCCCACTGGCTGCGCAATCACCCCCGCAGCCGGGCATGGCCGCTGCTGCTGCTGACCCAGCCCGGCCAACGGCAGGACCTCCAGCCCCTGGTGCCCTGCCGTGCCATTCGCCGTCCGGTCAAGGCCCGTGCGCTGGCCGAGGCCCTCCTCGATCTGGCTGGCCTCCTGCCGCCGCAGCAAGCGCCCGTCCCGACAGCGGTGACCGACCAGGCGCCCACCCGGCCGCTGAAGATCCTGCTGGCCGAAGACAACCCGGTCAGCCTGCGCGTCACCCGTTTCATCCTGGACCGCCTGGGCCATGAATGCACGGTGGCGGCAACCGGCAAAGCGGCCCTGGCGGCAACACAGGCGGCGGCCCAGGCCGGGCGGCCGTTCGATGTGATCCTGATGGATGCGCAGATGCCCGACACCGACGGGCTGTCGGCCACCCGCGCCTTGCGCGTTCTGCTGCCCGCCCGGGAGCAGCCATGGATCATTGCCCTGACCGCCGGCGGCCCCCAGGGTGACCGCAACGCCTGCCTGGCGGCCGGCATGGACGACTACCTCGCCAAACCCATGCGTCCGGACGACCTCGCTGCCGCACTGGCGAACGCGCGACGCCTGCCCGGTGGGCAGTGACTCACCGTGACAGACGCTCAAACGCGCTCGAACACCGCCATGCTCTCAACGTGGGCCGTATGGGGAAACATGTTGACCACCCCTGCCGCCGTGCAGCGATAACCGGCCTGATGAACCAGCAGCCCCGCGTCACGCGCCAGCGTCGCCGGGTTGCAGCTGACATAGACGATGCGCTGCGGCGGCCGCCACGAGTCCGCACCGACCGGCGGGACCACAACGCCGTCGGTGCCGCCACAGCCCTGACTTGCCTGATGCAGGTCGGCCAGTGCCTTGACCAGCGCGAAGGCGCCCTCTCGCGGCGGATCAACCAGCCATTTGTCGGCCACGCCATCGGCAACCAGCATGGCCGGCGTCATTTCGAACAGGTTTCTTGCTTCGAATTTAGTAGCGCAAAAAGACCTTTTTACGCTGGGTATCGACCGATTTGACTCGAAATTGGTCCGCGAACGCTCCACCAGCGTCTCGCTGCCTTCGATACCCAGCACTTCCCGGGCCTGGGTCGCCAGCGGGAGCGTGAAATTGCCCAGGCCGCAGAACCAGTCAATGACCCGCTCGGTCGGCTGCACCTGCAACAGGCGCAGCGCCCGGGTTACCAGAACGCGGTTGATGTGCGGATTGACCTGGGTGAAGTCCGTGGGCTTGAACGGCATGGTGACGCCGAAATCCGGCAGCGTGTACGTCAGGGGCGGGCCACCTTCATCGAGCAAACGCACCGAATCCGGGCCTTTGGGCTGCAGCCACCATTGGACCCCGTACCTCAGCCCGAACTGGCGCAGGCGGGCACGATCGTCTTCCGACAAGGGTTCCAGATGCCGGAGAACCAGAGCCGTGACACTGTCGCCGGCCGCCAGTTCGATCTGCGGACAGGTCTCGCGCGCATCCATGCTCCCGATCAGCGCGCGCAGCGGCACCAACATGGTGCTGACTTGCGGCAACAGCACCGCACAGGTGCGCATGTCGGCCACATAGCGGCTTTTGCGTTCGTGAAAGCCGATCAGCACTTCCCCCTTCTTGTGCACGTAGCGGACCGACAGGCGGGCCCGGTAGCGGTAGCCCCAGGTGGGCCCCTCGATGGGACGCAGCACGGTTTCGGCCTTCACCTTGCCCAGATGCCACAGGTTGTCTTCCAGCACCCGCTGCTTGACAGCCACCTGGGCGGCCGGATGCAGATGCTGCATCTTGCACCCGCCACACGCGCCCGCATGCAAGCCGAAATGGGGGCAGTCCGGGCGCACTCGCTGGCTCGATTCGCGGTGCACGGCGACCAGCGAAGCCGCCTCCCAGTTGTTTTTCTTGCGGTGGACATGGGCGCTCACCAGTTCCCCGGTCAGCGCCCCCTCGACAAACACCACTTTGCCGTCAGGACGCCGGGCGATCCCCTGGGCATCCATATCCAGAGAGTCAATCTGCAGCCAACCGGGCGGCAGCGCCGCAGCCACGTCCGTGGCGGGCGAGGAAGTTTCTTCAGTCATGCGCCGATTGTCTCAGGCCGGCCGCCCGGTCCGGACCTGCAGCGAGCCCGCCAGCTTCGCGGTCAGGCCCCTGCCGGAACGAGAAACTCCCGGCTGATACGGCCGCCCAGATTGTTGACCCGATCGAGGAACTGGGTCAGGAAGGCATGCAGGCCGGTGGCGAGGATCTCGTCGATGCGACCGAATTGCAGGTCGGCACGCAACCGCCCGGCATGGCGAAGCGTCTCGCCCTGGCCATCTTCGGATACCAGACGCAGGTTGGAGACCACTTCATTCATGCTGGCATGCAGCGAACGGGGCATGTCCGCGCGCAGCATCAGCAGTTCGGCCACGCGCTCGGGTTTGATGACGTCGCGATAGACCTTGCGATAGATCTCGAATCCGCTCACGCTGCGCAGGATCGCGCTCCAGTGGTAAAAGTCGAGCTCCTGGTCCTTGGCGCTGGCAACGCCGAAGAAGTCGCTTTCCAAGGCATGGAACTTCACATCGACGAGTCGCGCGGTGTTGTCCGACCGCTCCAGAAACGTGCCCAGCCGCATGAAATACAGCGCCTCGTCCATCAGCATGGTACCCACCGTGACGCCGCGTGACAGGTGCGAGCGGAACTTGACCCACTCGAAGAAAGCCCCCGGATCCCGTTCGAAGGCGCCTTCGCGCAGCAACCGGTTCAGCTCCAGCCAGGTCTGGTTCTGTGTCTCCCAGACCTCGGTGGTCAGGGTGCCCCGTACCGCCCGTGCGTTTTCGCGCGCGGCGCGCAGACAGGAGACGATGGACGACGGGTTGTCAGGGTCCTTGACCATGAATTCCATCACCGCTTGAGGCGTCACGTCACCATAGAGTGCCTGATAGGACGGCAGCAACTCGCTGATGGACAAGATGCCCTGCCAGCCGACTTGCGCAACCGCCGCCGACTGCGGCAACAGCGAGGTCTCATAGCTGACATTGAGCATGCGGGCGGTGTTCTCGGCCCGCTCGGTGTAGCGGGACATCCAGAACAGGTGATCGGCGGTACGGCTCAGCATCGTGCGGTCCTCAAGCTTCCAGAATCCAGGTGTCTTTGGTGCCGCCGCCCTGCGACGAATTCACCACCAGCGAGCCTTCCTTCAAGGCGACCCGTGTCAGGCCGCCCGGCACCATCTGCACACTCTTGCCCGACAGCACAAAGGGCCGCAGGTCGATATGGCGCGGGGCAATGCCCGATTCCACAAACGTGGGGCAGCTCGACAGGCTCAGTGTCGGCTGGGCGATATAGCCCGACGGGTTGGCCAGAACCGCCTTGCCGAAGTCCTCGATCTCCGCCCTGGTCGAGGCCGGGCCGACCAGCATGCCATAGCCGCCGGCTCCATGGACTTCCTTGACCACCAGGTCCTTGAGGTTGGCCATGACGTACTTCAGGTCATCGGGGTTTCGGCACATCCAGGTCGGCACGTTGTTCAGGATCGGTTTTTCGCCGAGGTAGAACTCGATCATCTTGGGCACATAGGGGTAGATCGACTTGTCGTCGGCCACGCCGGTGCCCACGGCATTGCAGATGGCGACGTTGCCGGCGCGGTAGGCATCCATCAGGCCGGCACAGCCCAGCGTCGAAGTGGGACGGAAGACCTGCGGATCAAGGAAGTCGTCATCCACACGCCGGTAGATCACATCGACCCGTTTGGGGCCGCGGGTAGTCCGCATGTAGACAAAGTCGTCCTTGACGAACAGGTCCTGCCCTTCCACCAGCTCCACACCCATCTGCTGCGCCAGAAAAGCATGTTCGAAATAGGCACTGTTGTACATGCCCGGAGTGAGCACCACGACGGCAGGCTCGGCGGTCGTGGCCGGGGCGCTGGCACGCAAGGTCTCCAGCAGCAAGTCGGGGTAGTGGGCGACGGGGGCCACGGGGTTCTGGCTGAACAGCTCAGGAAACAGCCGCATCATCATCTTGCGGTCTTCCAGCATGTAGCTCACCCCACTGGGCACCCGCAGGTTGTCTTCGAGCACGTAGTACTCGCCCTTGCCCTGGGCGTCGGGGGCGCGCACGATGTCGATGCCGCTGATATGCGAATAGATGCTGTTGGGCACTTTCACGCCCATCATCTCCGGGCGGAACTGGGCGTTGCCCTCAATCTGCTCGCGGGGCACCACACCGGCCCGGAGAATCTCCTGGTCATGGTAGACGTCATGGATGAAGCGGTTCAGCGCGGTGACGCGTTGAACCAGGCCTTTTTCCATGCTGCGCCATTCATGCGCCGGAACAATGCGTGGAATCAGGTCGAACGGAATCAGGCGCTCGGTGCCCGCGCCATCCTCGTCCTTGGCACCGTACACGGCAAACGTGATGCCGACACGGCGGAAAATCATCTCCGCTTCGTCCCGGCGGGCACGCATGGTGGCCTCGGGTTGATTGGCCAGCCAGCGGGCATAAGCCACGTAATGGGGTCTGAGCCCGGACTGCGCATCGGCCCACCGGCCGCCCGCGCGCGCCAAAGACCCGAGGTCCTCATACATCTCATCAAACTTCAACATGGCGAAACTCCTGCAGCCAGACAAAGCAATAAGCGCGCCAGGGGGCCCCAGCCCGGGCAACCGCCCGCAATCGCCTCAACGATGGTGCCAGTATCGCCGCACTTGATCGCGATGACAGCGCAACTGGTCCGGCAGGGCGGAGCTCCAGTGCGCCGCGCCGCACTCGGACGAGAGCGAGACCGTGCTCCCCACCGCCCGGTAGCGGGCCACGACGTCGGCGGCGGGATGACCGAATCGGTTGCGGTAGCCGGCCTGCACCAAGGCCCAGCGTGGCGACACGGCCTGGACAAACGCGGAAGTCGACGAAGTTTTGCTCCCGTGATGGGGAACCAGCAGGACATCGGCCCGCAGTGCGCCAGCGCTTTCGGCCAGCCGCTGCTCCTGTGCCGCTTCGATGTCGCCGGTCAGCAGGGCAACCCGACCTTGCGCTTCGATGCGCAGCACACAGCTGAGCGCATTGGTCCGGCGCACCCGTTCATAGTCTTCATCCCGGGGATGCAATATCTGGAAACGAACCCCGTCCCATTCCCAGTGTTGCCCGGCCACACAACGTTGGCCGGCGCGCAGCCGGTTGAGCGCATGGTCGGCTGGCAGGGAACTGAGGAGATCCGCCTCGTTCTGCTGCGCCAGAACCGGCGCCGCCCCACCGATGTGGTCCGCGTCGCCGTGACTGAGCACCAGGCGGTCGATCCGTTCACCCAGGGCACGCAGCAGTGGCACCAGAACCCGGTGGCCCGCGTCACTTTCCGCCGAATAGCGGGGCCCCGCGTCGTAGACCAGGGACCGCTGGGCGGTGCGTACGAGCACCGCATTGCCTTGCCCGATATCGGCCGCGAGCAGATCAAAGCTGCCCGGAGCCGGGCGCGGCGGCGACCACAACAGCACCGGGAGCACCAGCGGCAAACCCAGCGCCCGCAGGCGCCAGGGCACGGGCAACACCAGCAGCGCAGCGCCGGCGAGGGCACCGATCCCGGCCCAGAGCGGCGCCTGGGGCAGCCAGAGTACCGCCAGCGGCCATTGCGCCATCACCTGCAGCATCGCGGCCAGCGGGTGCAGGGCCGCCGCCGCCCCATCCCACAGGCCGCCCCAGAGCAATCCGCCCAAAGCCAGCGGGGTAACCACCAAGGTCACCCAGGGCACCGCCACCAGATTGGCCACCAGTCCGGCCAGCGACACCTGACCGAACAACAGCAGCGTCAGCGGCGCCAGCGCCACGGTCAAAATGAGCTGCTCGCGCACCAAAAGGACAGTTTTGGAATGAAAACTGCCAATACCCAGCGCAAAACGGTCGTTTTTTGCTCTGTTATCCGTAGCAAAGAGAAGACCCACCGCGACGAAACTCAGCCAGAACCCGGGCGCCAGCAGGGCCCAGGGGTCTGCCAGGGTGACCACCGCGGCCACCATCATCCAGACCAAGGGCCACGGCCAGTGCCGCCCGCCCAGCCGCAGCACCACCACGGTGGCCAGCATCAGCGTCGTACGCTGCGCCGGCACCCCCCAGCCACTGAATACCGCATAGGCCGCCGCACAGACCAGCCCCCCGCAGCGCGCCGCATCCGGCGCCGGGAACCACAGGCACAGGCGCCACCCCGCCCGCGCACTGGCGCGCCATGCGGCCCCCACCACCAGGGCGGCCAGCCAGGCGAACAAGGTAATGTGCAAGCCGGAGATGCTCATCAGATGCGCCACGCCGGTGGCCCGGAACACATCCCAGTCAGCCCGGGCGATGGAGGCCTGGTCGCCGGTCACCAGCGCAGCCACCACCCCGGCAATCCGTTCCGGGCCCACGCCATGCTCCTGCGCTGCCATGCCGACCGGCGCGGAGGCCAGCCGGGCGGTGATCGCGTCCCGCACGTCCTGCCGCAGCCGCTGCAACGGGTATTGACCGCTGTCACCCAGCCATTGCGCCGCGTCGGACGGTCCCGCGCGCACTGTGCCGGTGGCACGCAAGCCCTGATCCCAGAGCCATTGTTCGTAATCGAAGCCGTAGGGGTTGCGATGCCCATGCGGGGCTTTGAGGCGGACGGTCAGCGCCCAGCGGTCGCCCGCCCGCAAGGGCCCGGGCTGGCGTTGCAGGCGCAGTCCGTCCTCGTCCACCGCGACACCGCCCCACCACCCCAGCAACACCTGCGACGGAACCACCACCGCAACGCCATCTGCCCGAGCCTCTTCGACCTGAAAGCGAAACCGCGCACCGGCATCATGAAACTGCGGCACCGACGCAATCACGCCCCGCACCCGCAGATCGCGCCCTTCCAGGGCCGGTTGCAGTCCCTGCGCCATGACGGCCACCGCCCGACTGCCAGCCAGCGCAAAACCGACGCTGGCCGCCAGCGCCGCCACCATCAGGGCCATCCCGGCCGGTGAGCGGCCCTGGCGAACCCGCCATCGCAGCGCAAGCGCCACCAGCACCGCCCCCGCGGCCACCAGCCCGTACCACGCCAGCGGCCACAACGCCGCCTGGTGCAACTGGACGCCGGTACCCGCAAGCAGCCCGGCGACGGCAGACACCAGACCAAACGGTCGGCCCGCCATCAAGGCGGGGGAAGACAGGCCGGCGGCAAACATCCCGCCATGCTAAACCGGCATGCGAACAAGCATCCGGCATGGCCCGGGTCTTGCTAGCATCGAGGTCACTGTTTTCCCTGCTTGCGACCCCCCGGCCGCCCTCACCCGCCATGTCCATTCACGCCGCCCTGCATCACGTCACTCACTACCGCTACGACCGCCCGGTCAACCTCGGCCCGCAGGTGATCCGCCTGCGCCCGGCGCCGCACTGCCGCAGCAACGTGATCTCCTACTCGCTGAAGATCGAACCCGCGCAGCACTTCATCAACTGGCAGCAGGACCCGTTTGCCAACTACCAGGCGCGCCTCGTATTCCCGGAAAAGACCACCGAATTCAAGGTCACGGTGGACCTGGTGGTGGAAATGGCGGTCTACAACCCCTTCGATTTCTTCCTGGAGCCCGACGCCGAGCACTTCCCGTTTGCTTACAGCGAGGCCACGAAGCAGGAGCTCGCGCCCTACCTGGTCACCGAACCGGTCACCCCCCGGGTGCAGGCCTACCTGGACACCATCGACCGCAGCCGGGCGCGCACCATCGATTTCCTGGTGAAGCTCAACCAGCAGCTGCAAGGCGACATCAAATACCTGATCCGCATGGAACCCGGCGTCCAGACGCCGGAGGAGACGCTGGAAAAAGCCAGCGGCTCCTGCCGCGATTCCGGCTGGCTGCTGGTGCAGCTGCTGCGCCATTGCGGCCTGGCCGCGCGCTTCGTGTCGGGTTACCTGATCCAGCTCAAGCCCGACGTCAAGAGCCTGGACGGCCCCAGCGGCACCGAGGTCGACTTCACCGACCTGCACGCCTGGTGCGAGGTCTACCTGCCCGGCGCCGGCTGGATCGGGCTGGACCCGACCTCCGGCCTGATGGCCGGCGAAGGCCACATCCCGCTGGCCTGCACCCCCCAGCCGTCCAGCGCCGCGCCGGTGGAAGGCGGGGTCGACAAGTGTGAGGTCGAGTTCGGCCACGACATGGTGGTCAGCCGCATTTACGAGTCGCCCCGCGTCACCCAACCCTACACCGACGAGCAGTGGAACGACGTCATGGCCCTGGGTGCGGCGGTCGATGAGAAGCTGCAGGCCGGTGACGTGCGCCTCACCATGGGCGGCGAGCCCACCTACGTGGCCGTGGACGACCGCGACGCGCCGGAGTGGAACACCGACGCGCTGGGTCCGACCAAACGCGGCTTCGCCACCGAGCTGGTCCACCGCCTGCGCGCGGAGTACGGCCGCGGGGGATTCCTGCATTTCGGGCAGGGCAAGTGGTATCCCGGCGAACAGCTGCCGCGCTGGGCCTTGTCGATCTTCTGGCGCAATGACGGCCAGCCGATCTGGCAGGACCCGACCCTCTTCGCCGACGAGCGCGAGGCCGCGCACTACACCAGCGAAGACGCCAGCCGCTTCGTGCACACGCTGTCGCGCAAGCTGGGGCTGACCGACCGTTACATCGAACCGGGCTATGAGGACACCTGGTACTACCTGTGGCGCGAGCGCCGGCTGCCGGTCAATGTGGACCCTTTCGACTCCCGCCTCGACGACGAGATGGAACGGACCCGTCTGCGGCGCGTATTCAGCCAGCGGCTGGACTCGGTGGTCGGCTATGTCTTGCCCCTGCAGGCCCCGGAGACGGCGGGACCGTCGCTCTCCGGCCCCCGCTGGAGCACCGGTCCCTGGTTTTTCCGCGACGAGCGCATGTACCTGATCCCCGGCGATTCGCCGATGGGGTATCGCCTCCCCCTGGACTCCCTGCCCTGGGTCAGCCAGGGGGACTACCCGTACTTGATTGAACAGGACCCGTTTGCAGCACGGGACGCGCTGCCCGCGGCGGCAACCGTTCGGGCACAGTACAACCGGCTGCATGCGGGCCCCGAAGGCTACGCGGCCCATACACCGGGCGGCGGTTTCGCCGAAGGCGGCACCATCGCCATCCAGGCACAGGGCCACGAACACGGGGCCGGCAGCCCCTGGACCGACCCTGAACAGGCCAACTTGCACGGCGAAGGCCAACCCTCCCATGCCCGCCTGACCGGAGATACCACCCGCACCCCCCTGCGTCACGAATCCGCCCACTGGATTACCCGGACCGCGCTGTGTGTGGAGGCGCGGGACCCCATGCGGGCCAACGGCCCGAAAGCCGAGCGGGAGCATGGCGGAAAAAGTGGCGTGCTCTATATTTTCATGCCGCCGTTGGCCCGTCTGGAGGACTATCTGGACCTGCTGGCCGCCGTCGAATCCACCGCCAGTGAACTGGGCGTGCAGATCGTGCTGGAGGGCTATCCGCCGCCGCGCGATGCCCGCCTGAAGCTGCTGCAAGTGACCCCGGACCCCGGCGTGATCGAGGTCAACATCCATCCGGCCCACAACTGGGGGGAACTGGTTCAGCACACCGAGTTCCTCTACGACGCGGCCTTCCAGACACGTCTTTCGGCCGAAAAGTTCATGACGGACGGCCGCCACACCGGCACCGGCGGCGGCAACCATTTTGTGCTTGGTGGCGCCACACCGGCAGACAGCCCGTTCCTGCGCCGCCCTGAGCTGCTCGCCAGCCTGCTGCTGTACTGGCACAACCATCCCTCGCTGAGCTACCTCTTCAGCGGCATGTTCATCGGCCCCACCAGCCAGGCCCCGCGCGTGGACGAAGCCCGCAATGACCAGTTGTACGAACTGGAGATTGCCCTGAAGGAAATCCACGCAAACCGCGACCGGTTCGGCACCGACATGCCGCCCTGGCTGGTCGACCGCACCCTGCGCAACATCCTGGTGGATGTCACCGGCAATACCCACCGCAGCGAATTCTGCATCGACAAGCTGTATTCACCGGACAGCAGCACGGGGCGCCTGGGCCTGCTGGAACTGCGTGCCTTCGAGATGCCACCGCACGCCCGCATGAGCATTGCGCAGCAGCTGCTGCTGCGTGCGCTGGTGGCCCGGTTCTGGAACGAACCCTACCGGGCACCCGTGACCCGCTGGGGCACCGAGCTGCACGACCGTTTCCTGCTGCCCACCTTCGTCAAGATGGATTTCGCGGACGTGATGGCCGAGATGCGTCAGGCCGGGTTTGCCTTCGACGACGCCTGGTTCGCGCCGCATTTCGAGTTCCGCTTCCCCCTGGTGGGCGAGGTGCAGAGCATGGGCATCGAGCTGACGCTGCGCAATGCCCTGGAGCCCTGGCACGTGATGGGGGAGGAAGGCTCGGCCGGCACCACCGTCCGGTATGTCGACTCTTCGCTGGAGCGCATCGAGGTACGCGTCACCGGACTCAACCAGAGCCGCTATGTGATCACCTGCAACGGCGAGCCGCTGCCGCTGCAGTCCACCGGAACTGCGGGCGAGTATGTCGCCGGAGTCCGCTACAAGGCCTGGAACCCGCCGTCCAGCCTGCATCCGAGCATCGGCGTGCACGCGCCGCTGACCTTTGACATCGTCGACACCTGGATGAAGCGCTCGCTGGGGGGCTGCCAATACCATGTCGCTCACCCCGGCGGACGCAACTACGACAGCTTTCCGGTCAACTCGTACGAAGCCGAAAGCCGCCGCCTGGCGCGCTTCTTCCGCATGGGTCACACCCCCGGGCGGATGGAGGTGCCGCCGGCCACCATCGATCTGCCGGGCAGCCGCGAATTCCCGTTCACACTGGACCTTCGCCGCTGAGGGGTAAGTCCCGGGGCATGGCGGCCCCACCGGGTGTGACAATACCGACCCGATGGAACAACCCGACCTGACCGACGCGACCGACCGCCCTGCTGCCCACGTGCTGGAGCGCGCGGCGGCACTGGCTCGCGCGGCGGAGCCCGGACATTTCGATGAAATGCGCGGCTGCGCCGCGCCGGCGGGCCGCGAGCCGAAAGGCAGTGCCCGCGCAGCCCCCGGTCCGCAAGCTTTTGCGCCCGCATGGCAGACCTTCTTCGAGCACCTGGGCGCCGACGGTTTTGACGATCTGGACCGTCGCACGCGTCACCTGGCGCGGCAAATTCGCGACAACGGTGTCAGCTACAACGTCTACGCCGATGCGGACAACCCGCAGCGGCCGTGGTCGCTGGATCTGTTTCCGCTGATCGTGGCAGCCGACAGCTGGCGCCAGATCGAGGCCGGGGTGCTGCAGCGGGTCCAGGTTCTGGAGGCGGTCATGGCCGACGTCTACGGCCCCCGCGCGCTGGTTCGGGCCGGGCTGTTGCCCACCGCGCTGGTTCGGGGTCACCCGGGCTACCTGCGCTCCATGCACGGCGTCGAACCGGCCGGTGGAACCTTTTTGCCCATCGTGGCGTTTGATCTGGCGCGCGGCCCGGACGGACACTGGTGGGTGGTCTCGCAGCGAACGCAAGCTCCCTCGGGCCTGGGTTACCTGCTCGAAAACCGACTGTCCATCTCGCGCCTGTTTCCCCAGGCATTCGAGGCCATGTCCGTGCAGCGGCTGGCCGGGACCTACCGCGCCCTGATCGACGGAATCAAGGCCATGAGCCCCGCCGGTGCCGACGCCCATATTGCGCTGCTGACGCCGGGCCCGTACAACGAAACCTATTTCGAGCACGCCTACCTGGCCCGTTACCTGGGCATTTCGCTGGTGCAAGGGACCGACCTGACGGTGCGGGACGATCATCTTTATCTGCGCACCCTGCGCGGCCTGGAGCCGATTCACGGCCTGATCAAACGGGTGGACGACGCCTGGTTGGACCCCCTCGAACTGCGCCCCGACTCCACGCTCGGCGTCGCCGGCCTGCTGCAAGCGGTTCGCAGCGGTCATGTGGTGATGGCGAACGCGCCGGGCTCCGCGTTTCTCGAATCCAGCGCCTTGCTGGGCTTCCTGCCCGCGCTGGCGGACCACCTGCTCGGTGAGACCTTGCGACTGCCCGCACTGCCCACCTGGTGGTGCGGTGAGCGTGCGGTGCTCGACCAGGTCCTCCCGCGACTGGGCGAATCCGTCATCAAGCCAACCTACCCGGGATGGGCGAGCCACAACAGCTTCGAGGCCGTACTTGGCCGTCAGTTGCCCCGTCGCAAACTGGACGAGTGGGCCGGGCGCATCCTGCGCCAGGGCGACGAATACACCGTGCAGCGGGCACTGCCCCTGTCGCAGATGCCAACCTGGCGGACCGAGGGGGACACACCCGGTATCGCGCCGCGCTCGGCCATGTTGCGGGTGTTCGCGCTGGCCGACGGCCCGCGTTCCTGGAGGGTTCTGCCGGGCGGACTGGTACGCATTGTCGGCGCCGACGCCGGGATCGCCTCCATGCAGCGCGGCGGCAGCAGCGCCGATGCCTGGGTCCTGACGACCGGGGCGGTCGACCGCACCACCCTGCTGCAGCCGCACCTGTCACCGGCGTCCATTTCACAACGCAAGCGCCTTGTGACCAGCCGCGCGGCCGAAAACCTGTTCTGGCTCGGTCGCTACACCGAACGCACCGAAAACTGCCTGCGGCTGTGCCGTCTGGCGCTGGAAACACTCAACGGTGAAGACCTGTCCTGCGCGCCGCTGCTGGACTGGCTGACCCGCATGGCCCAGGACAACCGCCTCGTCGCGCCGGGAACACCCGGGGCCGCCCAGGGGCGCCGGGTGTTCGAGCGGGCACTGGTCGCCGGGCTGGCGGACCGCCACAACACCACCAGCGTGGGCAGCAATCTCGCCGCAGTCCGCCAGGCGGCCTCGGCGCTGCGCGAGCGTCTCTCGCAAGAACACTGGAATCTCATCCAGCGCGCCGAGCGCGAGTTTTTCAATCGCAGTGGCGAAACCGGCGGCGAAGCGGCGTTCTCGACCGTGGAAGCCCTGCGGCTGCTCGAATCGGTGAGCGCCGATCTGGCCGCCATGACGGGAGCACAAACCGATCGCATGACGCGGGACGACGGTTGGCGACTGCTGTCGGTGGGGCGACAGGTCGAACGCCTGGGCTTTCTGGCCCACGCCCTGCGGGTCGCGCTCGATACCGGCGCGGTGCAAGAAGCGGGCGGCTTCGAAGCCCTGGTGGCGCTGTTCGACACCACCATCACTTTTCATGCGCAATACCAGCAGAGCCGGGAGATTGCGGCGCTGGCCGATCTGCTGGTGCTCAGCCGCGAAAACCCCCGTTCGCTCGGCTGGGTGGTGCAGACATTGCGTGCCCGGCTGTCCCGGCTGGCCGGCAGCGCCAGCCACGAGACGGGCGCCCTGGCGCAGCTGGTGCCTGATCCGGGCAACTGGTCACTGGACGCCCTGTGTGACGGCAGCGCCGCCCGCCCGGCACTGCGCGAGCTGCTGGACGCCTGCCATGCTGCGGCCTGGCGCCTTTCCGACGAAGTCAGCCTGCGGTACTTCACCCACACTCATGAGGCAGGCGAAAGCCTGGGGGCCTGATGCAACTGCGGGTCACCCACGTTTCCCGGTACAACTATCAGCCGGTGGTCGAGACCTCGCACCATCTGGCCTGCCTGCTGCCGGTGGACACCCGCCGCCAGAAAGTCCTGGCAAGCCGCCTGCAGATCGAACCGGCCCCGGCGCAGATCAGCGAACGGGCCGACGTTTATGGCAACCGCCGCAGCTGGTTTTCGCTGAACCAGAGTCATTCCACCCTGACCGTGACCGCGGAAAGCACCGTGGAGACCCGACCGCCGCCGTCCTGCGACAGTCAGATGACCTGGGAGGCGGTTCGCGAACTTCTGCGCTACCGGGTCGGCGCCGACTGGGATCCGGAAAGCGAGTTCTGCTTCGCCTCACCCCACATACCGCGCCACCAGGACTTCGTCACCTATGCGCAGCCCAGTCTGAGCCCGCAGCGCCCTTTACACACCGCCGCCATCGAGCTGATGCAGCGGATTCACCGCGATTGCCGCTACGTCACTGCCAGCACCGACATCGGCACGCCGGCCGTCGAGGCCCTCGCCCGGCGCCGTGGCGTATGCCAGGACTTTGCCCACATCCTGATCGCCTGCCTGCGCGCCTGGGGGCTGGCCGCCCGGTATGTCAGCGGCTACCTGCTGACCGAGCCGCCGCCGGGCCAGCCCCGCCTGACCGGTGCGGACGCGTCCCATGCCTGGGCACAGGTCTACCTGCCCGACCTGCCAGGCGCCGGCGAAGGTGCGGGCTGGTATGACCTCGACCCGACCAACAATCGCCATGGTTGGGGCACACCCGGCGAAGACTACGTCACGCTGGCGATCGGTCGCGACTACGCGGATATCTCGCCCATTCGCGGTGTCATCCACGGTGGCGCACGGCATACACTCTCCGTCGCTGTCACGGTAGCACCGGTCGATGAAGGCGCGCCCGAAGTGCCGGCTGCCAGCGCCGCCGCCGAAACCGACCGTGCCGAGACAGCCCTGACATCCATCCCCGAGGACCAGACATGACCAACATCTACGACACCCTGCAGCAACTGGACATCACCCTTCCGCCCGTCGCCGTGCCGGCGGCCGCCTATGTGCCGTTTGTGCGCACCGGCAATCTTGTCTTTCTGTCCGGCCATATTGCGAAGAAAGACGGCAAAGCCTGGGCCGGCCAGCTCGGTGCCGGCATCAGCACCGACGAAGGCAAAGCGGCGGCCCGCGCGGTGGCCATTGACCTGCTGGGTACCTTGCAGGCTGCCGTCGGCGACCTCAACAAGGTCACCCGCATCGTCAAGGTCATGAGCCTGGTCAACAGCACCAGCCACTACACCGAACAGCACCTGGTCACCAACGGATGCTCGGAGCTGCTGGCTCAGGTGTTCGGAGAGCGTGGCGCCCACGCGCGCAGCGCCTTCGGCGTGGCGCAGATCCCGCTGGGTGCGTGTGTGGAGATCGAACTGATCGCCGAAGTGGCCTGACGGCGCGCCGCGATCACTTCGTTATTCATAGCGAAAAGTGACCTTTTTACGCTGGGTATCGGCATTTCTTACCCTAAAACGCTGATTTTGGCCCCGCCGGCCCCCGTGGGCGCGAGCGGGATCACTCCACCCGGACGACCCGGGTCGGTTTGAACCCCAGATCGGCCGCCTTGCCCTTGCGCGCGCGCCCCCCGCGGGCGTTGTTCAGGCTGCGGATTTCCAGGGTTTCATCACGCTCCTTGCCGCCACGACCGATGCCTTCGATGCGCACGCTGCGCGTGTAGGCTGCCGCCCCGGCCAGGCTGTCCTTGGCCTCCAGATCAATCAGGATCAGACCCCGCCCGCCACTGGGCTGCAACTTCAGTTCGGTCATCTCGAAGGTCAGGATCCGGCCGCCGGTGGAAGCGCAGGCGACATGGGTCGCCGGCGGCAGCGGCACACTGCCACTGCCGCCGGACACCGGCGATGGCGCGCACAGCGATTCCCCCGCACCGAGGCTGACGAAGGCTTTGCCCGCTTTGGGCCGCGAGGTCATGGCCTCCACCGTCGCCAGGAAACCGTAGCCCGCCGAACCGGACAGCAGCAGCACGGCACCGGCCGGGCCGGCAAAGTAATGGACCAGCTGGGTCCCGGCTTCCTGTTCGATCAAGGTGGTGATCGGCTGCCCGTCCCCGCGCCCGCCGGGCAGCGCGGAAACCGGCACGCTGTAGACCCGTCCATTGGAGCCAAACGCCAACAAGGTATCGACCGTGCGGCATTCGAAGGTTGCATAAAGCGCATCGCCGGACTTGAAAGCAAACGTGGCCGTGTCGTGCCCGTGGCCTTGCCGGGCCCGAGCCCACCCTTTGACCGATACGACCACCGTGACCGGCTCGTCGACCACCCGGATTTCGGCAACCGTCCTCTTCTCTTCCTGAATCCGCGTGCGCCGCGCATCGGCGAACTGTCGGGCGTCCTGTTCGATCTCGCGGATCATCAGGCGGCGCAGCGCCGCCGGGCTGCCCAGCACCTCCTCCAGGCGCAGCTGCTCCTCCCGCAACTCGGCCAGCTCCTGTTCGATGCGGATCGCCTCCAGGCGGGCGAGTTGCCGCAGGCGGATTTCCAGAATGTCTTCTGCCTGGCGCTCGGACAGCGCAAACCGCTCGATCAGTGCGGCCTTGGGTTCATCGGACTGGCGAATGATCGCAATGACCTCGTCGATGTTCAGCAGCACCAGCTGCCGCCCTTCAAGAATGTGGATGCGATCAAGCACCTTCTGCAGGCGGTGGCGGGAGCGGCGCTCTATCGTTCCCTGGCGGAAGACGATCCATTCGAGCAACATCTGCCGCCCCGACTTGAGGACCGGCTTGCCATCGATGCCGACCATGGTCAGGTTGATGGAAACCGACGTCTCCAGGCTGGTATGGGCCAACAGCGAGCGAATCAGCTCCGCACTGTCGATCCGGCTGCTCTTGGGTTCGAATACCAGGCGCACCGCCGCCTCCCGGCTGGATTCGTCGCGAACCCCGTCGAGCACGGCCAGCATCGCCGCTTTGAGCTGGGTCTGGTCAGCCGTGAGGGCCTTCTTGCCGGTTTTCACCTTGGGGTTGGTGATTTCCTCGATTTCTTCCAGCACCTTCTGGTTGGAGACCCCCGGCGGAAGCTCGTTGACCACCAGCTGCCACTGCCCCCGCGCAAGTTCTTCGATGGTCCAGCGCGCCCGTACCTTGAGACTGCCGCGTCCGCACCGATAGGCTTCGGCGATATCCGCAGCGCTGCTGATGATCTGCCCGCCGCCGGGAAAATCGGGCCCCGGAAGGATGAGGGCCAGGGCCTCATCGGGCAATTCGGGATCGCGAATCAGCGCGACACAGGCGTCGGCCACCTCGCGCAGGTTGTGGCTGGGGATTTCGGTCGCGAGTCCGACCGCAATGCCGCTGGCCCCATTGAGCAAGGTGAACGGCAGACGCGCCGGGAGCTGGCGCGGCTCCTGTGTCGATCCGTCGTAGTTGGGCTGGAAGTCGACCGTGCCTTCGTCGATCTCGTCCAGCAGCAGGCGGGCAATCCGTGACAGCCGCGCCTCGGTGTAACGCATGGCCGCAGCGCCGTCGCCGTCACGGCTGCCGAAGTTGCCCTGGCCGTCGATCAGCGGGTAGCGCTGGGCGAAGTCCTGGGCCATCCGCACCAGGGCGTCATAGGCGGCCTGGTCGCCATGGGGGTGAAAACGGCCAAGCACGTCCCCGACCACCCGGGCGCTTTTGACCGGCTTCGCGCCGGCCGTGCCATTGGCGCCGCCAAAACCCAGGCCCATGCGGGCCATGCTGTACAGGATGCGCCGCTGTACCGGCTTCTGGCCGTCGGCCACATCCGGCAACGCCCGACCTTTGACAACCGACAAGGCGTATTCCAGATAAGCCCGCTGGGCATAGGCGCCCAGGCTGAGCGAGTCATCGGGGTCGACCGCCTGCGGCGGCGGGAACAGGGTGTCATTCATGGCGTCAGAAAAAAATGGCTTCACCGCCCGATGCCGAGGCCGGGCGGGCGGCGGGTGGTGGTACGGTCAGCGGGGGCAGCATCGTGCTGCGCCCACGGGCGCCACCGGGGACCGGCGCGGGGGCCGCTGGCGCAGGAGCCGCTGCGACCGGTGACGGCGCGGCAGGAGCCGGCACAGGCGGTTTCAACAGGCCATACAGCTGCATCACCGTTTGCACATAGTTGCGGGTTTCAGGGTACTCGGGAATGCGGTTGCCGGCGCGCGCTACCGCGCCCTCACCCGCGTTGTAGGAGGCCAGCACCAGTTCGGTCTGTCCGGGATAGCGCCGCAGCAGGTATTGCAGATAGCGCGCGCCCGCGCCGATGTTGATTCGTGGATCGGTCAGCTTGGATTCGACCGAGCCGGCGCGGTCGGCGGCAACGCCAAAACGCTGCGCGGTGGCCGGCATCAGTTGCATCAGCCCGATTGCGCCGCGCGGCGAGACGGCTTGGGGGTCGAATCCGGATTCGGTTGCAATCACCGCTTTCAGCAGGGCGTAGTCCAGGCCATGCCGATCCGACGCTTCCCGCAGCAGGTAGCGCACCGCCTTGTAACCGGGCGCAATGTCCAGATAAGCCAGCAGGCGGTTCTGGGCCCGCAGGGGTGAGTTCTCCGATTCGGGCTCGACTACCGGTGCGCTGGCCACCGGGGCTGGCGCCGCGCCTGGCAATCCCGGCACCACAGCTGCCGGCGCGGCACGCCAGAACAGTTCGTAGCGGCTGTCAAGGCGTTCCGCCGCAAAACGGGGAACGCCCCTCTCGTCGACAAAGGCCCAGACGTCGGCACGGGACAGCCCCGAGCTCATCAGCAGCCAGACCCCGAGGAAAACCCACCCACCGCGGCAGGCGTGCCGCTCAGATGTCAATTTCCACGGCATCGCCGTGAACCTCCATCAACTCCCGCCGGGCAGCCGCTTCCCCCTTGCCCATCAACTGGGTCATCAGCGCTTCAGTCCGGGCCAGTTCCCCCTCGCCGACTCGCACCGGCAGCAGGCGTCTGGTGTCCGGGTTCAGGGTGGTCTCCCACAGCTGCTCGGCACTCATTTCGCCCAAGCCCTTGAAGCGGCTGATGCTCCAGGCGCCTTCCCGTACGCCGTCCTTGCGCAGCTTGTCCAGAATCGCGCCCAATTCCGCTTCATCCAGCGCATACAGCTTGGCGGCGGGTTTCTTCCCGCGTGCTGGCGCGTCGACCCGGTACAGCGGTGGCCGGGCCACGAACACATGGCCGGCCTCGATCAGGCGGGGAAAATGGCGGAAGAACAAGGTGAGCAGCAGAACCTGGATGTGTGAGCCATCCACATCGGCGTCCGACAGGATGCACACCTTGCCGTAGCGCAGGCCGGAAAAATCGACGCTGTCCTGCGGACCGTGCGGATCGACACCGATCGCCACGGCGATATCGTGTATTTCCGTGTTGGCGAACAGGCGATCCCGCTCCACCTCCCAGGTGTTGAGGACTTTGCCGCGCAATGGCAAGACGGCCTGGCACTCCTTGTCGCGCCCCATCTTGGCGCTGCCGCCAGCCGAGTCGCCCTCAACCAGGAAAACTTCGTTGTGACGGATGTCCCGGCTTTCGCAGTCGGTCAGTTTGCCCGGCAACACCGCCACGCCCGAGCCCTTGCGCTTTTCCACCTTCTGCCCGGCCCGCTGCCGCGTCTGGGCGGCCTTGATGACCAGTTCAGCGAGTTTGCGCCCGTGTTCGACATGCTCGTTCAGCCACAACTCGAGCGCCGGCCGCACGAAACCGGAGACCAGACGTACCGCATCGCGGGAGTTCAGTCGCTCTTTGATCTGACCCTGAAATTGCGGGTCCAGCACTTTGGCCGACAGCACATAACTGGCGCGGGCAAAAACGTCCTCCGGCATGAGTTTGACGCCCTTGGGCAGCAGGGAATGCAGATCGATGAACCCTTTGACGGCCTGGAAAAGACCGTCGCGCAGGCCGCTGTCATGGGTGCCACCGGCGCTGGTGGGAATCAGGTTGACGTAGCTTTCGCGGATCACGCCCCCCTCTTCGGTGAAGGCCACCGCCCAGGCCGCACCTTCGCCATCGGCAAAACTGTCGCTGGTACCGTCGGCGTAGGCTTGCCCATCGAACAAGGGGATCAGCGGATCAGCCGCCAGGCTTTGCACCAGATAGTCGGCCAAGCCGCCTTTGTACTGCCAGCTTTGGGTTTCGCGGGTCTTTTCATGGGTAAGGGACACCATGACTCCCGGCATCAGCACCGCCTTGCTGCGCAGAAGGTGGGTCAGTTCAGCCAGGGGCAAGGTCGCGGACTCGAAATACCGCGCATCCGGCCAGACCCGCACTGTGGTGCCCTGACGGCGATCGCCTTCGGCGCTGCCGTTGCTGGGCCGCACCTGCAGCGGTTCGATGACATCACCACCGGAAAACACCAGCCGGGCAACTTGCCCGTCGCGGTAGCTGGTTGCTTCCAGGCGGGTCGCCAGCGCATTGGTAACCGATACCCCCACCCCGTGCAGGCCACCGGAGAAGCTGTAGGCCCCCCCCTTGCCTTTGTCGAACTTGCCGCCCGCGTGCAGTCGGGTGAACACCAGCTCGATCACCGGAGCGTTCTCCTCCGGGTGCATTCCGAACGGAATGCCACGGCCGTCGTCTTCGACACTCACCGAACCATCGGCATGGACGACGACCTTGACCTTTTTGCCAAAACCGGCGAGCGCCTCGTCGGCGGCGTTGTCCAGCACTTCCTGTATGACATGCAGCGGGTTGTCGGTGCGGGTATACATCCCCGGGCGCTGTTTGACGGGCTCCAGGCCCTTCAGCACCCGGATCGAGCCTTCGGAATATTCGCTGGTGGGTTTGACTGCCATGGCCGCGGATTGTACGCGCGGCAGCCGACTTTTCTGTATGTCCATACAGCCCGACCGTCACCTCAGGGCGCTGATGCGCCAGGCGCATCAATCGGCGCGGCGCAATTCATCGCAAAGCCTCCGCTGCGGTCTGCAGGAAAGTCGGGCCTCCAGTACAGTTGCGCGATGACTGATTCGCACCGTTCCCTGCCCATGGTCCAGCTCCTGGCCTGTGGCGCCGTCATCGTCACGCTGTCCATGGGGATTCGCCATGGCTTCGGCCTGTGGTTGCAGCCGGTCACGCAGGCCCAAGGCTGGACACGCGAGACATTCGCGTTCGCGCTGGCAATCCAGAACCTGGTGTGGGGCTTCGCCGGCATTTTTGCCGGCATGGTGGCCGATCGTTTCGGCGCCTTCCGGGTCATTGTCGCCGGGGCGGTTCTTTACGCTTTGGGCCTGCTGGGGATGGCCCATGCTCCGACCCCCATGCTCTTTGCAGCCACCGCCGGTGTGCTGATCGGCATCGCCCAGGCCGGAACCACCTACGCCGTGATCTATGGCGTGATCGGCCGCAACGTCAGTGCGGAGCGGCGGTCCTGGGCCATGGGGGTTGCGGCGGCGGCAGGCTCGTTCGGCCAGTTTCTGATGGTGCCGGTCGAGGGGCTGCTGATTGCCCAGTTCGGTTGGCAGCAGGCCCTGGTCCTGCTGGGTTTGGCCGCCCTGCTCATCATCCCGCTGGCCTGGGGCCTTCGGGAACCGGCGTTTGCCGGCGGTGGCATGGTGCACCGAGACCAGACCATCGTGCAAGCCTTGCGGGAGGCATTCCGATACCCCAGTTTTCAGCTGCTGATGGCGGGCTACTTCGTTTGCGGCTTCCAGGTGGTGTTCATTGGCGTGCACATGCCCAGCTACCTGAAAGACAAAGGCCTTTCGCCCCAGGTGGCGAGTTACGCGCTGGCGCTGATCGGGCTGTTCAACGTGTTTGGCACTTACGCGGCGGGTGTGCTCGGGCAGAAAATGGCCAAGCGCCATATTCTGGCCTTCATCTATATCGCCCGATCAGTGGCCATTACCGCCTTTCTGCTTGCGCCGCTGACACCCGCCAGTGTGTACCTCTTTTCCAGCGTCATGGGGTTGCTGTGGCTGTCCACCGTGCCGCCGACCAACGCGGCGGTGGCGCAGATTTTTGGCGTGGCCCATTTCTCGATGCTGGGCGGTTTCGTGTTTTTCAGCCACCAGATCGGCAGTTTCATGGGCGTATGGCTCGGCGGCGTGCTGTACGACAAGACGGGCAGCTACGACATCGTCTGGGTTATCGCGATTGCCCTGGGCATTTTTGCTGCGCTGATCAACCTGCCGGTAAAAGAAGCCGCCATCGTGCGGTATCCGCGTGGCGTCGGCGGGGCGACCTGACCATGGCGAATCGATACAAATTCCTGGCCTACGCCCTGGCCCTTGCCGCGTTGCTGGGCGTTTTCGCGCTCTATTCCCGGCCCGAGTTTCTGGTGAACCTGGCGGACCAGCTGTGGAGCTGCTTTTGAGCGCCATCGGCTTCACACCACAGCCAGCGCCAACCTGCAAGGGCTCGCCGGCGACTGGCCTTGCCGGCACGGCACAAAATCGCTGCTTTCCTGCCATTTTCGGCCAGAACCCATCGTCATATGGTCGCCTAGTGCTATGGTAAGCAGAGCAATTGATGACCCGTCAGTCGTCGGCGTGCGATCGGTTTGCGATCGCCACGGCACGGAAGCGCCGTCCCCCTGGGTGTGCCGGTGGACACCCCTTTTGCCGGAGGGCGCCCGGGTGCTGGACCTGGCCTGCGGACGGGGACGTCATCTGCGCTGGCTGTCCGGCAGGGGCCTGCACCTGAGCGGCGTCGACCGGGATCCGGCCGCGCTGGAGCAGGCCCGTGCGAGTCTGGGTGACAGCGCCGCCGAATGGGTTGTGGCCGATCTGGAGTCCGGCCCGTGGCCATTTGCCGGCCGCGAGTTCGACGCCCTGGTGGTGACCAACTACCTGTGGCGGCCCCTGTTTCCGACGCTGATCGCCTGTCTGGCGCCGGGTGGAGTTCTTCTGTACGAAACCTTCGCCAGTGGCCACGAAACCGTAGGGCGGCCGGCGCGGGCCGAGTTTCTCTTGCAACCGGGCGAGTTGCTGACACAGTGCGCGTCTTTGCGGATCGTCGCCTACGAAGACGGTTTTCTCGACGGGCCCGCCCGCTTTGTCCAGCGCATTGCGGCGGTGCGGCGAAAACCGTCGGCGCCGACTGCGGCGCCTGCCCGCTACCCCCTCGCGCAATGAGTCCGCCGCCGAACGGCGGACGTTAGAATCCTCCTTTACCGTTCAAGATCACGGACATGACACCCATCACTGGCAGCATCGTCGCCCTTGTGACCCCGATGCATGAAGACGGCAGCGTCGACTACCCTGGCCTGCGCAAGCTCATCGACTGGCACATTGCCGAAGGCACCGATTGCATCGGCGTGGTCGGTACGACCGGCGAATCGCCGACGGTCAACGTCCAGGAGCATTGCGAGATCATTCGGGTTTCGGTTGAGCAGGTGGCCAAACGGGTCCCGATCATGGCCGGTTGCGGCGCCAACTCGACCGCCGAGGCCATTGAACTGGCCCGATTTGCCAGGGCGGTGGGAGCCGACTGCCAGTTGCAGGTCGTCCCCTACTACAACAAGCCCACCCAGGAAGGTCAATTCCAGCACTTCAAGGCCATTGCCGAAGCCACGGGAGATCTGCCGGTGGTGCTCTACAACGTCCCCGGCCGCTCGGTCGCCGACATGCACCACGACACGGTTTTGCGTCTGGCGCAGGTGCCCGGAATCATCGGCATCAAGGAAGCCACCGGCAACATCGAAAGGGCTCAGTGGCTGATCCGCGATGTACCCGCGGGTTTCGCGATCTATTCCGGTGATGACCCGACCGCCGTGGCCCTGATGCTGTGCGGGGGCCAAGGCAATATCAGTGTGACGGCCAACATTGCCCCTCGCCTGATGCATGAGCTGTGTGTCGCGGCGCTGGCGGGCGATGTGCGCCGTGCCATGGAAATCCAGCTGCGCCTGATGCCTGTACACCGCAACCTTTTTGTCGAGGCCAATCCGATTCCCGTGAAATGGGCCATGGCCCGCATGGGGCTGTGTGGTGGAGCCCTGCGCCTGCCGATGACGCCGCTGTCACCGGCGCTTGCACCGGTGGTGGAGTCGGCCTTGACGGCCGCCCGGCTGCTGTGAGACTGTGACCCGCTAACCAGGACTGCGCCCCATGATGCTTAACAAATCAAACGCCCACCCCGCCACCGTGCTGCGCCTGCTGGCCTTGGCCACCGTGTTGGGCAGTCTGAGCGCCTGCTCCATCCTGGAGGGCGACCGGATCGACTACAAGAGTGCGGGCAAGGCACCCACGCTGGAAGTCCCGCCCGACCTGACGCAGCTTTCCCGCGACAGCCGCTATGTTGTTCCCGGCCGTCCGGTCACCGCCAGCGGGTTCCAGGCAGGCCAGGCCGCTGCGGCGCCGACAACGGCAGCCCAGGTCGCATCGGTGGCGGTCGGTGACGTCCGCATCGAGCGCTCTGGAAACCAGCGCTGGCTTGTTGTCAACCGTCCAGCGGACCAACTGTGGGGGCCGGTACGCGATTTCTGGCAGGAAAACGGCTTCTTGCTCGCCGTGGACCAGTCCAACCTGGGCATCATGGAAACCGACTGGGCGGAGAACCGCGCCAAGATTCCCCAGGACATCATTCGCAGCACCCTGGGCAAGGTGTTCGACAACCTGTATTCAACCGGCGAACGCGACAAGTTCAGGACCCGACTGGAGCGCAGCGGCAGCGGCGGCACCGAAATTTTCATCAGCCACCGCGGCATGATCGAAACCTACAGCACCAAAGAAAAAGATCAGACCGTCTGGCAGCCGCGTCCGGCCGACCCGGAACTGGAAGCCGAATTCCTGCGGCGTCTGATGGTCAAACTCGGCGTCGCCCAGGAGCAGAGCCGCGCCCTGGTGGCCGCCGGCGCCGTCAAGCCCACCAGTCGCGTCACCTCGGTCAACAACCAGCCAGCGGTCCAGATTGACGAAGGTTTCGATCGGGCCTGGCGCCGCGTCGGCCTGGCGCTTGACCGAACCGGCTTCACTGTCGAAGACCGTGATCGGGGACAGGGAATCTACTTCGTGCGCTACGTTGAACCGACTGCCGACCGCAAGGAGCCTGGCTTCTTCGGCAAACTGTTCGGCGCATCTGCCAAGGAAAATCCCCCCGTTCGGTACCGCATTGCCGTGCGCAGCGCCGCGGACGCCAGCACGGTGACCGTCCAGAGCGCCGCTGGCGCCCCCGATTCCAGCGCCAGTGCGCAGCGCATCCTGCAGTTGATTGTTGACGAACTGAAATAGCAGGCAATCCAGAGGGCTTTCGGCGGTCCTGGCGGCGCAGAGCCCGTTCATGCTCCGGTTCCGAAGCCTGGCCAGCGGCAGCAGCGGCAATGCCACTCTGGTTGAGGCGCGTGCCGGCAGGCAAACCACCCGGTTGTTGATCGACTGTGGCCTGGGGCGCCGTGCGCTGGACGCGGCCCTGCAGGCAGCTGGCGTCGCAATCGCCGAGCTGGACGCCATCTTCATCACCCACGAGCATGGCGACCATACCGGCTGTGTGAAGTCGCTGGTTCGACATCACCCGGTGCCCGTCTGGATGAGCGAAGGTACCTGGCGTGGCATGGGCTGCCCGGACCTCGGCATCTTGCGTCGGACGGCAAGGGCCGGCGAGGATTTCGAGCTTGGCGCCATGATGTGCCGACCGTTTGCCGTACCCCACGATACCCTGGAGCCCTTGCAGATCCGCTGCAGCGATGGCCAGGCGCACCTGGGCGTGGTGACCGACCTTGGCCATGTGCCGGGCGCCGTGCTTGCGGCCCTGGAAGGTTGCACCGCGCTGTTGCTGGAGAGCAACCACGACACCGATCTGTTGCAGCGTTCGCCCTACCCGCCGTTTCTGAAACGGCGGGTCGGTGGCGACCGGGGCCATCTCAGCAACGCCCAGGCTGCGACGGCCTTGGCCACCTTGAATCACAAAAGCCTTGGCGTCGTGGTTGCGGCCCATCTCAGTGAACGCAACAATGAACCGCACCTGGCCCAGGCAGGCCTCGGAGCGGCCTGCGGACCCACGCCCGAGGAGATCGTGGTTGCCGCTGCGCGACGAGGTACCGACTGGCTTCCGGCCGGATGAATGGTGCGCGACGAAAAGCGCCGGTGGTTCCACCCGGATGTTCGTTCGTACCCGTCCGGGCACCAGCGCAGAAGTCAATCAACACTCTGCTGTGCCCGCTTCCGGCAGGTTCGCGTCTTCGACATCCCTGCGGCATTCCTTTCGAAAGCCCAAAAAGAAAAAAGCCGCCTCGCGGCGGCTTTCTCTGGCAGCTGGCAGGAGCCAGCGCAGCAATTACTTCTTGACGGCAGAGGCAGCGGCCTTGGCAGCGTCGACCGCAGCGCCAGCGGCAGCCTTGGCGGAATCGCCAGCAGCCTTGGCAGCGTCAACCGCAGCGCCGGCAGCCGAAGCAGCGGCAGCAGCAGCCGGAGCGGCAGCAGCAGCAGCGCCAGATGCAGCAGCGACAGCGCCGGAAGCGGCGGCAGCAGCAGCGTCAGCGGCCGGAGCAGCAGCCGGAGCCGGGGCAGCAGCGGGAGCCGGTGCCGGGGCAGGAGCGGGTTCTTCCTTCTTGCCGCAAGCGGCAAGAGCGGCGGCAGCGATCAGGGCGGACAGGACGAGCGTCTTGTTCATGATGAATTTCCTTTGGTAGGTCAAAACGAGGGGGATTCGGGAAAACTGTCGCAACAGCTTCGCGCTGCAGCAAACGAGCGCCGCCATTACAGGCAATCTACTCAACCCGAAATTATAGCAAGCCTTACGCAATTCTGGCAAACCCTTAGGCAATTGCCGGTTGCACCCACCCGTCCCGAACAGTCACACTTTCCGAATCGGGTTACAAGCCCAGGGTGTGGCTGGGAAAACCAGGCGAGGACTGCCGCAGGACTTCCTGCAGCGTTTCGTGCACGAGGAGGCGCCGCTGGGGGTCACCGCCGTAGACGCCCCGACTATTGTCCAGATCCAGTCGCTGCATCATCCAGCCCGCCGACCAGATCGCGCTGGGGAACTCCATTGGGTCCAGATTGGCGCAACGCCGGCAATCCAGGATATGGGCCCACTGCCGCCGCCAGTTCACCAGGCGGGCGAAATGGCGACTGACATGGCCCCAATCGCGCGCAACCAGCACCATGCGTCGCCCGCTCCGGGACCAGGCCGACAACCGGTCCACAACGACCCGTTCCGCCAACGGCCAGTCTTCAAAAGTGGCATCGCTGAGAATGATTTCAGGCCACCCTTCCAGCGCGGCCGACTCCACCGCGCGGCGGATCACCGACTGAAACGACTCTCTGCCATCGAAGCGCCCGGAAGGCCAGGGCAGCGGCCGAGCCGCGTTCGAACCCTCGTCAATCAGCGCCATGGGCCCACCCCGCCGCGATCCATTGACCCAGCAGATCGCGGGCACAGACACTGGCGCCGCGCACCGCGCGGGCATCCAGTCGCCGGTGGTCGGTCAACTGGCGCATGAGTTGGGCGTCGCGCCCCCCGGCCCGAAAACTTTCGCCGTTGATGAATACATGCCGTTCGTCATAGAGCATGCGGGTACGACGGTCGAGCACCACGCCGCGCTCCACCGGGACGCCTGCGGCGCCCGCCGCCGACTCGAACCAGACATTCGGCTTGGGTTCCGACAGATACTCGCCCAGCAGGCATTGCAGTTCCACCGGATCGTCCAACACCGCCTGCAAGGCATCTCGCGCGAAGTCCAGCATGGCAGGCGGGATCGCGCCCGGCGCGTCCACGGCGGGCTGCCCCGGGTCACGGTAGGCCGCCGGGCCAGCCGCATCGTCGGCGTCTTCGGCCAGGCGCATCAACAGTTCGCGCGCGAGTTCGCCGCGGTTGGGCTGGCGAAAGCCGATCGAGTACGTCATGCACTCTCCTTCGGCAATACCGTCATGCGCCCAGCGCGGTGGCAGGTACAACATGTCGCCCGGCTCCAGCACGAACTCTTCCTCGGGCACAAAACGGGCAAGAATTTTCAGGGGCAGGCCCTCGACGAGGCTGAGATCCTTCTGCCGTCCAATGCGCCATCGCCGGCGTCCGTGGGCTTGCAGCAGGAAAACGTCATAGCTGTCGAAATGGGGGCCGACCCCCCCGCCGTCGGTTGCGTAGCTGATCATCACGTCGTCGAGCCGCGCATCCGGCACAAAACGGAACTGCTGCATCAGCTGGTGTACCCCGTCATGGTGCAAGTCAACGCCTTGCACCAGCAGAGTCCATTTCGGCTGCTTCAGTGCG
This sequence comes from Burkholderiaceae bacterium, assembly GCA_016790575.1. Classification (GTDB taxonomy): domain Bacteria; phylum Pseudomonadota; class Gammaproteobacteria; order Burkholderiales; family Burkholderiaceae_C; genus JAEUOU01. The sequence goes on from JAEUOU010000005.1 coordinate 148,362, forward strand.
GGCAGACTGCGCCGGGGAAAAGGACCGCGCCTGAACTGCCAGCCCTGCGCAACTTGCCCGACGAAACGGGATTCGACCGCGTCACTCTCGGCCAGAGCAAAGAGCGCGGGACGGTCCAGCAGAGCGCGAAAGCCGGGCACGGCCTGGCGAACCAGCAACGGCTTTTTCTGCCAGTGACGCTTCATGAACTGCTGGGGCGTGAGGCCGCCCAGCAAGGCCGTCGCTTGGGTAATGTCCATGGGACAATTCTCCCATGGACATTACCGAACACTGCGTGGTGGCACTCACCTGGACGCTCAAGGACACTTTGGGCGAGACCTTGGACGTACTCGATGAACCGGTCGAGTTTCTGGTTGGCGGCGACGATCTGTTGCCGACCATCGAGGCGGCCCTGCAAGGCCACGGCGCCGGTGCAACCGTCGACCTGCACCTGGAGCCGGAGCAGGCTTTCGGCGACTTCGACGACCAACTCGTCTTCCTGGAACCGAGGCGCCTGTTCCCTGCCGAACTGGAAGAAGGCCAGACCATCGAGGGCCACGCCCTGCCCGTGGGCACCAACCCCGACGCGCCCAAGGACCGGCTCTACACGGTGACTGAAATCTACCCGGAACACATCGTGCTTGACGGCAACCACCCGCTGGCCGGCATTGCCATCCGGCTGCACCTGCGCGTGGAGGGCGTGCGCGAGGCCACCGAGGAGGAAGTCGGCCGCGGCAGCTGTGGCACCGGTTTTTTTCGCGTCGAGGTCGACCCACACGGCCTGCCGCCGGATCACACGGTGCACTAAGGCTGATTCCAGCCCATACCCAGCGTGAAAAGGTCGCCTCTAGCTAGCTTTTCGATAGCTCCAAAGGTCACCCGGAGCCACTCCCGTCCGGGTCAGTGCTTTCCGGTCGAGCCGTAGCCACCTTCACCACGGCTGCTGGCGACGGCGAATTCCTGCACCACCGTGAACTGTGCCTGCACCACCGGCACAATGACAAGCTGCGCCAGACGCTCCATGGGCTGCAACGTGAAGGCAAGGTCACTGCGGTTCCAGGCGCTGACCATCAACTGGCCCTGGTAGTCACTGTCGATCAGCCCCACCAGGTTGCCCAGCACAATGCCATGTTTGTGCCCCAGGCCCGACCGCGGCAGGATCAGCGCGGCATAACCTGGGTCCGCCAGATGGATGGCCAGGCCCGTGGGGACGAGTTGCCAGGCGTTGGGTGCCAGCGTCAAGGGCTCGTCCAGGCAGGCACGCAGGTCCAGCCCCGCACTGCCGGGCGTGGCGTATTCGGGCAAATGCCCCGCCAGACGCGAATCGAGGATCTTGAGGTCAATTTTCATGATTTTCCGGCGACACCCGGCGTTCTCCGGTCGATTTCTGCTATCAATTGACGAGCAAGCTCATGTTTGGATGCCCGAGGCAGTTCGGTGGCACCCTGCGCGTCCACCAGCAACAGCGCGTTGTCGTCCTGGCCAAAGGTGGCGGGTCCGATGTTGCCCACCAGCAAGGGAACCCCTTTGCGCTCCCTCTTGGCGCGCGCATGGGCCAGCAAGTCGTGGCTTTCGGCGGCGAAGCCCACGCAGTACAGCGCGCCCGAACGCGCGCGCTCCGACTGTGCCACTTCGGCCAGGATGTCGGGGTTTTCGGCAAAGTGCAGCTGCGGTGTCTGACCCGACCCATCTTTCTTGATCTTCTGCTCGGCGGACTGCGCCGGGCGCCAGTCGGCAACGGCGGCGGTCGCGATGAAAACATCGGCCTGGGCAATTGCGGCGGCCACTGCGGCCTGCATGTCACGCGCCGAAACCACATCGACGCGGTGGACGCCCCGTGGCGTCGGCAAATGCACCGGTCCGGCGACCAGGGTGACGGCCGCGCCGGCCTCACGGGCGGCCCGGGCGATGGCAAAGCCCATCTTGCCGCTGGACCGATTGGTGATCCCGCGCACCGGGTCGATTGCCTCATAGGTCGGGCCCGCCGTCACCAGGACACGTCGACCGGACAAAGGCTTGGGCGCGAAAAAGGAGATCAGTTCGTCGCAAAGCTCATGCGCTTCCAGCATGCGGCCGTCGCCCGTTTCTCCACAGGCCTGATCGCCGCGACCGACGTCCAGCACCACTGCCCCGTCGGCCCGCAACTGCGCGACGTTGCGTTGTGTCGCAGGATGGGCCCACATCTCGCGGTTCATCGCGGGCGCCAGCAACAGCGGCACCCGCTGCGCCGGACGTGCCAGGCACAACAGGCTGAGCAGTTCGTCGGCGCGACCTTGCGCCACCTTGGCCAGGAAATCGGCGCTGGCCGGTGCCACGAGAATGGCGTCGGCTTCGCGGGTGAGGTTGATGTGGGGCATGTTGTTGGGCTGGCGGGTGTCCCACTGCGAGCCGTACACCGGCTGACCCGACAGCGCCTGCATCGTCACCGCCGTGATGAAATGCTCGGCCGCATCCGTCATGACCACCTGAACCGTGGCACCTTCCTTGACCAACGCACGGCACAGTTCCGCCGCCTTGTAGCACGCCACTCCGCCGCTGAGCCCCAACACAATCTGTTTGCCGGACAGGTTTTTCATGGCGGGCACTATACCTTGCCCTGCCCCCGCACGGTCCATCTCCCGTGGCGTCGACAGGCCGCCCTTTATAATTCCCGTTTACCACCTCCCGGGAGCCGGCCTCCCGACCCTGACATGACCAAATTTGTCTTCGTCACCGGCGGTGTGGTGTCTTCCCTGGGCAAGGGAATCGCCTCAGCCTCCCTCGCTGCGATTCTTGAGTCGCGAGGCCTCAAAGTCACCCTCATCAAGCTCGATCCCTACATCAACGTTGATCCCGGGACGATGTCTCCCTTCCAGCATGGTGAGGTGTTTGTCACCGACGATGGCGCCGAAACCGATCTCGATCTCGGTCACTATGAGCGTTTCATCGAAACGCGGATGCGGCGGGCCAACAACTTCACGACCGGGCGCATCTACCAGTCCGTGCTCGAAAAGGAGCGCCGGGGCGACTACCTGGGCAAGACAGTCCAGGTCATCCCCCATATCACCAATGAAATCCAGGAATACGTCAAACGGGGAGCCGGCTTCGGCACCCCGGATGCCGTCGACGTGGCCATCGTCGAAATCGGCGGAACCGTGGGTGATATCGAATCCCTGCCGTTTCTCGAAGCGGTTCGCCAGCTGAGCCTGCGCCTGGGCCCGAACAACAGCGCGTTTGTTCACCTGACTTACGTACCATGGATCGCAGCCGCGGGCGAGCTCAAGACCAAACCGACCCAACACACAGTGCAGAAGCTACGCGAAATCGGCATCCAGCCGGATGCCCTGCTGTGCCGCGCCGACCGCCGCATTCCCGATGACGAACGCGAAAAGATTTCTCTGTTCACCAACGTGCAGAGCTGGGGCGTGATCTCGATGTGGGACGTGGACACCATCTACAAGGTGCCCCGGATGCTGCATGAACAGGGCCTGGATGGCCTGATCTGTGACCGCCTGCGCCTGAACACCCCGCCGGCCAGCCTCAGACGCTGGGACGATCTGGTATTCGAGACCGAACATCCGCGCGGCGAGGTCACCATCGCCATGGTGGGCAAGTATGTCGACCTGTCGGACAGCTACAAGTCGGTCAACGAAGCCCTGCGCCACGCCGGCATGAAGAACCATGTGCGCGTGAAGATCGAGCACGTCGACTCGGAGACCATTTCCGAGGCGTCAGTGGCCCAGCTGGCACGTTTCGATGCGATTCTGGTGCCAGGCGGGTTTGGCAAACGGGGTGTCGAGGGCAAAGTGGCCACCGCCCGGTTTGCCCGGGAAAGCAAAGTGCCTTACCTTGGTATCTGCCTGGGCATGCAGGTAGCCACCATCGAATACGCCCGCCATGTTGCCGGCCTGGCGGATGCGAACAGCACCGAATTCGAGCCGGAAACACCCCATCCGGTGATCGCATTGATCACGGAATGGAAAGACTCTGACGGCACCATCCAGAAACGTGACGCCGGCTCTGACCTGGGCGGCACCATGCGTCTGGGCGCTCAAAGCTCCGACGTCGCACCCGGAACCCTGGCGCACCGCATTTACGGCGACGTCGTCACCGAACGCCACCGCCACCGCTACGAAGCCAATGTCCATTATCTGGACCGCCTGCGCGCCGCCGGCCTGGTGATATCGGCATTGACCCAACGCGAACAACTGACCGAAATCGTTGAACTGCCGCAGGATGTACATCCGTGGTTCGTCGGTGTGCAATTCCACCCCGAATTCAAGTCCACGCCATGGAACGGCCACCCGCTGTTCAATGCTTTCATCAAGGCTGCGATGGACCACCAGGCGACTGGCAAGAGCCTGAAGGCGGTGGCATGAACAACGCCCGGACAGGCCGCTGCGGTCAAGCCTGCCCTCCTCGGGTGCGCCGTGCGGCTTACCCGCTGACCCGCGTGGGAACTCCATGAAACTCTGTGGTTTTGAGGTCGGACTTGACCAGCCATTCTTCCTGATTGCGGGGACTTGCTCGATCGAGGGCCTGCAGATGTCACTCGATGTCGCGGGACATCTGAAGGAAACCTGCGCCGCATTGGGTGTCGCGCTGATCTACAAAGGCTCGTTCGACAAAGCCAACCGCTCATCCGGCACCAGCGCACGCGGTGTCGGCATGGACGCAGGTCTGAAAATTCTTGAGGAAGTTCGCCGACAGACCGGCCTGCCCGTCCTGACCGATGTGCACGAGACGGCCCAGGTGGCCGAGGTGGCCTCCGTGGTCGACGTATTGCAAACCCCGGCTTTCCTGTGCCGGCAGACCGATTTCATCCGCGCTGTCGCCCAGTCGGGCAAACCGGTCAATATCAAGAAAGGGCAGTTTCTCGCGCCCTGGGACATGAAAAACGTCATCGACAAAGCCCGGGCGGCCGCACGCGAAGCCGGCCTTTCGGAAGATCGCTTCCTGGCCTGCGAGCGGGGGGTCAGCTTCGGCTACAACAATCTGGTCGCCGACATGAGCAGCCTGGCCGAAATGCGCAAGTCCGGTGCGCCAGTGGTGTTCGATGTCACCCACTCGGTACAGAAGCCGGGCGGTCTGGGGGCCGCCAGCGGCGGAGCGCGCGACATGGTGCCGGTGCTCGCCCGCGCCGGCGTGGCTGCAGGCGTGGCTGGCCTGTTCATGGAAACCCATCCGACACCGACCCAGGCTTGGTCCGACGGACCCAACGCCGTGCCGCTGCACCACATGCGAGCCCTCCTCGAAATCCTGGTGAGCCTGGACCGCACGACCAAAGCGGCCGGTTTCCTGGAAGACCGATTCATCTGACACCGACCGGAGCCGCCATGCCTGCCGCCTACATCATCGTCGACATGTCGATCTCTGACATCGAGCAATACAAGCAGTACATGGCTGCGGCGCCGGCCGCCGTGGCCGCCGCCGGGGGCGAATACCTGGTGCGCGGAGGACGCTTCGAGGTCATGGAAGGCAACTGGCAACCCGCGCGGGTTGCGATGTTGCGTTTCCCGAGTTTTGAACAGGCCAAAGCGTTTTACGACGGCGAAGCCTATCGGGCGGCCCGGGCCAAACGCGAAGGCGCCACCACGTTTTTCAACATGATCCTGGTCGAGGGCGTGGACGCCCCCGTGAACTGAATCCAAACCATAGAAACCGAAAGGCAAACATGAGCGCTATTGTTGATATCGTCGGCCGCGAAGTGCTGGACAGCCGAGGCAACCCCACCGTCGAATGTGACGTCTTGCTCGAATCGGGCACCATGGGTCGCGCCGCCGTACCTTCGGGGGCGTCCACCGGTTCGCGCGAAGCGATCGAGCTGCGTGACGGCGACAAGAGCCGCTACCTGGGCAAAGGCGTGCTCAAGGCGGTAGAACATATCAACACCGAGATTTCCGAGGCCGTGCTGGGCCTGGACGCCGCGGAACAGGCCTTCCTGGACAAGACGCTGATCGACCTGGACGGTACCGACAACAAGAGCCGACTGGGCGCCAATGCCATGCTGGCCGTCTCGATGGCCGTGGCCCGCGCTGCCGCCGAAGAGTCCGGGCTGCCGCTGTACCGCTACTTCGGCGGCATGAACAGCTGCCAGTTGCCGGTGCCGATGATGAACGTCATCAACGGTGGCGCGCATGCCAACAACAATCTGGATCTGCAGGAATTCATGATCATCCCGGTCGGCGCGCCGAGCTTCCGCGAAGCGGTGCGCTGGGGGGCGGAGGTGTTCCACGCGCTCAAGAAAATCATCCACGACAAGGGCATGAGCATCGCGGTCGGCGACGAAGGTGGCTTCGCACCCAACGTCGCCAGCCATGAAGCCGCGATCCAGATGATCCTCGAAGCCATCACCAACGCCGGCTATACCGCCGGCGAGCAGATCGCCATCGGCCTGGACTGCGCAGCCAGCGAGTTCTACAAGGACGGCAAATACCACCTCGAGGGCGAAGGCCTGGTGCTTTCGGCCGAGGAATGGACCAACATCCTGGCGACCTGGGTTGACAAGTACCCCATCATCAGCATCGAGGACGGCATGGCCGAGGGCGACTGGGATGGCTGGAAAGTCCTGACCGACCGGCTCGGCAAGGCGGTCCAGATCGTGGGCGATGACCTGTTCGTCACCAACACCAGAATCTTCAAGGAGGGCATCGAAAAAGGCATTGCCAACTCGATCCTGATCAAGATCAACCAGATCGGCACCCTCACTGAGACTTTCGCCTGTATCGAAATGGCCAAACGGGCCGGCTACACGGCAGTCATCAGCCACCGCTCGGGGGAGACCGAAGACGCCACCATCGCCGACATTGCCGTCGGCTTGAACGCCGGCCAGATCAAGACCGGGTCGATGAGCCGGTCCGACCGCATGGCCAAATACAACCAGCTGCTGCGCATTGAGGAAGACCTGGGCGAGATCGCGGAGTATCCGGGTCGCGCAGCCTTCTACAACCTGCGCTGAGCCGTCGGTCGTCGGCTGCTTCTTCCATGGCCGCTCGGCTGGTCGCCCTCCTGCTCGTCGGACTGCTGGTCGCATTCCACGCGCAGCTGTGGATCGGCCGGGGCAATCTGCGTGAAATCGCCCAGTTGCAAGAACAGCTGGCCGCCCGTCAGGCCGCCAATGCCGCGTTGGCCACCAGCAACGCCCAACTGGCAGCCGAAGTGGAAGACCTCAAAACCGGCATGCAGATGGTCGAAGAGAAGGCGCGCATGGAACTGGGCATGCTCAAGCCCGACGAAGTCTTTGTGCACTATGCACGGCGCTGACCGGCCCGCCCACCGGCGGGCCACCGGCGTCCGGAGCTGAGCCCCCCGATGTCGGACACCCTTTTTGCCACTGCCTTCAGCTTGTGGGGCGCGCCGACCACCTGGCTGGAGGTGCTGGCGTTCGCACTGGCCTTGGGCATGGTTGCCTGCAACATTCGGGTCATCCACTGGGGCTGGCCCCTGGCGGCGATCAGTTCTTTGCTGTATGGCCTGCTGTTTGCCCGTTACCGCCTGTACGGGGAGGCGAGCCTGCAGGTCTTTTTCGCCGCCATGGCGGCCTGGGGCTGGTGGCAGTGGCTGCGCGGCACGACCGCAAGCGGTGCCGCACTGACCGTGCGACACCTCTCACCCTCCGGTCGCCAGACCGCCCTGCTGTCCGCCGCGGTGCTGTGGCTGTTGATCGGGCTGCTGCTGGACCACTTCACCGACTCGGATGTCCCCTGGCTGGATGCTTTCCCCACGGCGCTGAGCATCGTCGCGCAGGTGCTGCTGGGACGTAAATTGCTGGAAAACTGGCCCTTCTGGATGGTCGTCAACCTGTCCAGCGTGGGCCTTTTCGTCTACAAGGCGCTCTGGCTCACTGCGCTGCTGTACCTGGTTTTCACCTTCCTGTCGCTGGTGGGCTGGCGTGCCTGGCAGACGCTGATCGAACGCGCCCCGAAGGTGCCATGAGCGAAAGCTGCGCACCCGCTCCACCCCTGCCCGGTGGACTGCGCATCGCCGTACTGGGCGCGGAAAGCACCGGCAAAACGACCCTGGCCGGGGACATTGCCCGCACGCTGCGCCGGCTCGGCCAGCCGCTGACACTGGTGGATGAAGCCTTGCGCCGCTGGTGCGACCGACACGGACGCACGCCGTCCTGCGGCGAGCAGCAACTGATCGCCCAGGAGCAGGCCAACGCCGTGCTTGCCGCGCCCGCCGGTCATGTTGTGGTCGCTGACACCACCCCTTTGCAGACCGCCGCCTACAGCGAACTGTATTTCGGCGACCACAGCCTGACCCCTGGCGGATTGCAACACCAAGGCCTGTATCACCTGACACTGCTCACCGCGCTGGACCTGCCATGGGTGGCGGATGGCCTGCAACGCGACGGCCCGCAATGGCGCGGGCCGGTCGACCAGCGCCTGCGCACACTCCTGGCGGACGCCGGATTGCCGTTCCGCGTAATCTACGGCGAAGGAAACCTGCGACTGGAGGCGGCGCTTTCCGCTATATTTACTATAGCTAAATGTGACCTTTCTGCGCTGGGTATCGACCAATTCGAGCAAAAAAATCGTTCGCCGGCCGCCGCGGGCCGCCCCTGGCAGTCGCTGTGTGAATGCTGCGGCGATCCGGACTGCGAGCGGCGCCTGTTCCGCGCCCTGACCCGCGGCGATTGAGGCAGCCATCGAGGGGCCCAGGGGCGCCGTCGACCTGCCGCGCCGGTCTGCGCCGGAGACGGCTCAGTGGAGCCCGCGACCCGGATTGGGGGTCACCGGGGCCTGGAACAGCAGGGCCGCGTCGACCGGATCGAAGTGGTACTGCTGGCCACAGAAGTCGCACCCCACTTCGATCTGTCCGCGCTCGGCCAACAGCGACTCGACTTCGTCGCGGCCCAGCCCCTGGACCATGCGCGCCACCCGTTCACGACTGCAGGTGCAGGCAAAGTGCGGACCACCTTCGCCAACCAGCGGCTCGAAACGCTGCACAGGCTCCTCCCAGAACAAGCGGTGCAAGATGGTGTCTGCATCCAGCGTCAGCAGTTCCTTGCGCTGCAGGCTCTTGGCCAGAATGGCGATGCGTCGGTAATCCTCATTGCGGCCGATGGCGTCTTCATTGTGCTGGCGGGCGGCGTCCGAACCGGCCAGATTGCCCTCGCCGTGGACCGGCAGACGCTGAATCAGCAAGCCCGCCGCCATCGTCGCGTCGGCTGCGAGCACCAGTGTGGTGTCCAGCTGTTCGGACTGCAGCATGTAGTGCTCCAGCACCTGGGCCAGACTTTCCAGCGGTTCGCCATGGTCGCCGTGCAGCGGCACCACACCCTGGTACGGCTGCTGTCCGGGCAAGCGGTCCTGCGGGTCGAGGGTGATCGCGCACCGTCCCGTGCCGTGGAGGTTGAGCATCTGGCTGAGTGTGGCGTCGGGCGCCACGACTCCTTGCAGCGACGCGGTCGCGCGCAGACCCAGGCTGCTTTGCACCTCGGCCACCGCCACCTTCACCGGCCCGTCGCCGAATACCTGCAGCACCAGTGCGCCATTGAACTTGATATTGCCCTGCATCAGCACCGCGGCTGCAGCCATTTCACCCAGCAAGTCCCGTACCGGCGGCGGATAGGTACCCAGGCCCGGGTTGCCCGCGCGGCGACGCAGTATCTCCTGCCAGCTGTCCGTCAGACGGACAAGCATGCCGCGCACCGGCAGGCCTTCGAACAGGAATTTGTGCAATTCAGACACCGTACCCGCCTTCAGTCGATCCGGCGCAAACCGGTGTGAAAACGGCTGGCGTTCTCGCGGTAATGGCGGGCGCTCCAGCGCAGGCCTTCGATCTGCTCGGGCGTAAGAGGGCGAACCACTTTGGCCGGCGTGCCCATGATCATCGATCCGTCAGGGAACTCCTTGCCTTCAGTGACCAGGGAGCCGGCGCCGACGAGGCAATTGCGCCCGATTTTCGCGCCATTGAGTACCACCGCCCCGATACCGATCAGCGATTCGTCCCCGATAGTGCAACCGTGCAGCATCACCTGGTGCCCCACCGTCACGTCGGCGCCCACCACCAGGGGTTTGCCTACGTCCGCATGCAGTACACAGGCATCCTGAATGTTGCTTCCGGTGCCGATGGAAATCGACTCCGTATCGCCGCGCACCACCGTGCCGAACCAGACACTGGCCTGCGCGCCCAATTGCACGCAGCCGATCACCTGCGCACTGTCGGCCACCCAGGCCGTCTCATCAATCTGCGGCGCCACGCCGTCCAACTCGTACACCGCCATCAGGAATCCCCTTGTCACCGGATGCAAAACTTACAATTGTAGGGATGGAGCTCCGATCGCGGGCGCTGGACGCCCTCCGAAATCCCGACCCCGAAGAGAAACTGGCCCTGGCCAGCGCAATCGGGTCGGAGTTTGCTATCCTGCCAATAGCGCCCGGCCACCTGAAGGAACCCGCCGGCGTGCCCGGGCGGCCGGTGCTGCCCCGCCTGGTTGAGCCGGCGCGTGTGCCCTTGCGTTCGCCCCATACCCGCGAGGGTCGCGCCGCACTCATTCACGCCATCTGCCATATCGAGTTCAACGCCATCAATCTCGCGCTGGACGCCGTATGGCGCTTTGGCGACATGCCGCCGGCCTACTACCACGACTGGTCCCGCGTCGCCGCCGAGGAGGCGTACCACTTTCGCATCCTGCACGAGCACCTTCAGGGACTGGGCTTTCGGTATGGCGACTTCGAGGCCCATGACGGCCTGTGGGAAATGGCCGAGAAAACCCGCCACGACATCGTTGCCCGCATGGCGCTGGTGCCGCGCACGCTGGAAGCGCGCGGCCTGGATGCCACACCCCTGATCCAGGCCCGTCTGCGCAAAGCCGCCGAACCCGGCCGCGACGGACGCTGCCGCGCCCCGGATGCGTTGCAGGCCCACGCCTTGCTGGACATCATCCTGCGCGACGAAATTGGCCATGTCGCGATCGGCAACCACTGGTACCGCTGGTTGTGTGACCGCCAGAACCTGGACCCGCTCACCCACTACGCCACGCTGGCCCGCGACTACCGCGCGCCCCGGCTGCGGCCGCCGTTCAACACCCCGGCGCGCCAGGCTGCCGGGTTTACGCCGGTCGAGCTGGAACTCTTGCTCGGAGCGTAAGGACGAACGAACCGCGTTGGCACGGCAACGGGCTGGAGGCGCGCCGGTCAGCCGCGCGGATGGTGCTGCGCGTGCAGGGCTTTGAGGCGCTCCCGGGCCACATGGGTGTAGATCGTGGTGGTCGAGATGTCGGCGTGACCCAGCAGCATCTGCACCGCGCGCAGGTCGGCGCCATGGTTGAGCAGGTGGGTCGCGAAGGCATGGCGCAAGGTGTGCGGCGACAAGGGTGCCGTGATACCCGCCTGAGCCGCGTAACGGCGCACGATCTGCCAGAACATGATCCGGGTCATGCCGGACCCGGGTTTCGGGCCACTGGTGGTGACGAACAGCGATTCGGACTGGCGCGCGCCCAGCAAGACCGGGCGCGACTGGGCCAGGTAACGATGGAGCCAGTCATGGGCCACTTCACCGAACGGCACCAGCCGCTCCTTGCCCCCCTTGCCGGTCACCCGCACCACCCCTTCGGCCAGGCCGACCTGGAACGTACGCAACCCCACCAGTTCGGACACGCGCAAGCCGCTGGCATACATCAACTCCAGCATGGCACGGTCGCGCAGGCCCAGCGAGGTGCCGACATCGGGCGCCGACAGCAGGCTATCGACCTGCGCCTCGCTCAGCACCTTGGGCACCCGCAACGGCTGGCGTGCGGTCAGCAGTCGCAAGGTCGGGTCGGCCGCAATCAGCGACTCGCGCAGGGCCCAACGAAAGTAGCGTTTGAAAACCGTCAGCCGGCGGTTGGCCGACGTGGCACGGGTTTGCGCATGGCGCGCTGCGAAATAGGCGTGCAGATCCGCCTCCGTCGTGGCGTCCAGCGCAGCCCGGCGGTGCGTTTGCAGCCACTGGGCATACAGCGTAAGGTCGCGCCGGTAGGCTTCCAGGGTGCGCGGCGACAGGCCATCTTCGAGCCACAGGGCGTCAATGAACCGGTCGATCGCGGCAACATGGCTATTAGGCATGTGGCAGTGTATTCATGCCGGCAAAAAAACCGCCGGGGCCTGCGGCGGCCGGCGGGTTCCACGGCCTTCAGCCGCAGGCACCGGTACCCGGCGCGATCAGTCCAGCTTGAGTTTCTGCTGGTCCACCACCTTCTTGTAGACCTCGAACTCCGCCTTGATCTGAGCCGCAAACTGCTCGGGGGTGTTGGCAATGATGAGCGAACCGGTATCCTCGATCCGTTTGCGTACCGCGGGGTCCTCCAGGGCCTTGCGGGTTCCGGCGCTGACCTTGTCAATTACCTCTTTCGGCAAACCCTTGGGCCCCAGAATGCCATAGTAGGCCATGCGGTTCACAGGCTCCAGACCGACATCCTTGAAGGTGGGTATGCCTGGCAACTGCGCCAACTGCTGCGGTGCAGCGACAACGATGGGCACGAGCTTGCCGGCGCGAATGTGCGGCAGGGCCGACGGCAGATTGTCGAAAATGATCGGAACCTGGCCAGCCACCGTATCGTTGAGCGCCGGACCGGCGCCACGGTAGGGAATGTGGGTGATGAAGGTACCTGTGAGGCTCTTGAACAGCTCGGTCTGCAGGTGGCCGATGCCGCCGGTGCCCGAAGAAGAATAGGAATACTTGCCCGGATTCTTCTTGATCTCCGCCAGAAAGCCCTTGTAGTCCTTGGCCGGGAAGCTCGGGTGAACGGCAATCACATTGGGGGTGGCCGCGATATTGATGATGGGCGTGAAATCGGTCAGCGGGTTGTACGGAATCTTGGCGTTGATTGCCGGATTGGCCGCGGTCGTTGACACTGTGGCCATGCCCAGGTTGTAACCGTCGGGAGCCGCCCGCACGGTTTCCGTCGCACCAACCACACCGCCGCCGCCGGCCTTGTTCTCAACGATCACGTTCTGGCCCAGGGCCTTGCCCAGGGGCTCGGCAATGACCCGCGCGATGATGTCGGTCGTACCACCAGGGGCAAACGGCACCTGCAGACGCACCGGTTTGTTGGGATATGCCTGGGCAAACGCAGACCCCACCGCCGCGACCGAGGCGGCCAGAACCATCCATTGACGACGTTTCATCGGAAAAAACTCCTGAGTTGAAGGAAACGGGGGCATCGTAGCGGCTTGGTGCCTGCGCACCCATTGTGGCTAACCCATAAGGGCAAACCCGCGCAAGCCGCGTCAACAGCCGCTATTCTCGGCGGGGTGAACTACGCCCAACTGCTGATCCCCGACTTCTCCCTCATCCTGTGCGGCTATCTGGTCTGCCGCTACACGGCGCTGAACCGTACGGTCTGGCAACAGGTCGAGAGCCTGGTGTATTTTTTTCTTTTTCCGGTGCTGCTTTTCCATTCGATCGTCAAGAGTCCGCTGGACCTGAAGGCCGCTTCGGGCCTCATCGGCGCCGGGGTCACGCTCGGGGTGCTGGCAATCGCGCTGGCCTACAGCCTGCCCCACCTGCCGCTGCTGGGCCGGCATATCGACCGGCGTGACCATGCCGCCAGCGCCCAGATTGCGTTTCGTTTCAACTCCTTCATTGCGCTGGCACTCGCGGAGCGAATTGCCGGCGCGCAGGGGCTGCTGCTGATCGCGGTATTGATCGGCTGTTGTGTGCCCCTGTTCAACATGGGCGCGGTCTGGCCCATGGCGCGGCATTCCGGCACCCATTTCGGCCGCGAAATGGTGCGCAACCCCTTGATTCTGGCCACGGCATCCGGTCTGGCGGCCAATCTTGCGGGCTTTCGCCTGCCGGAGTGGGCCGAACCCACGGTGACCCGCATCGGTTCCGCCTCGCTGGCCCTGGGGCTGATGGCGGCCGGCGCCGGCATGCAACTGGGCACGCTGGCCAAGGGCAAGGTACTGGGGGTGTCGGTTCTGGCGATAAAACACGCCCTGATGCCGCTGGCTGCCTGGGCGCTGGCCCGGCTGTTCGGGCTGTCGCCGACGGAAACCGCCGTGCTGCTGGCTTTTTCGGCAATGCCAACCGCGTCCAGTTGCTATGTGCTCGCTGCCCGCATGGGCTACAACGGCGCGTACGTCGCGGCGCTGGTGACACTGTCGACGCTGCTGGCGCTGGCCAGTCTGCCCTTGGCACTAGGTGTACTGCACCGCCACTGAGGTCGTGGCGTTCACGGGCTATCACCCGGGCGCTGAGAAACCGCAGCGGACCCTGTCCACTGTGCGGGACTCCGGTCAGCGGGTCCCCGATACCAGCGCCATGCGACGGCGCAGCGCCTGTGCCGACAAGGCATCACCTGCCTGATCGGCGACGCGGGCCTGAACCTCCAGCCAGGCCAGCAGCGGCCGGCTCCAACCCTGGGCCGAGGCCGTCTCGGTGGCCAGCGCCAGAACCTGCGGATGCCCCTGCCCGGCGTGAAACCAGACAGCGGCGGCCACCAGGCGGGCCAGCGGGTCGTCGATGGCCGTCAGCAACGCAATATCGGCCGGTGCCACCGGCCGCGAATCCAGCAGACGCTGCGCCGCCGGGCGGTGCCAGGCCGGCAGCAAGGGAATCTGACCGGCATCCACCCGCCCGCTCAGGTAACTGGCGTAGGCGCGCTCGGCCGGTCCGGCATCTTCCCGCAAGGCGTCGAAGCGTTCACACGGTGCCCAGTCGAGGCTGGCGCGACGCACCGCACAATGCTGCAAAGCCACGCGCGCCAGCAAGGCCGGCTGACCGGTGCGTGCCACGGCCTGCCGTTGCTGCGCGGCTTCAACTTCCGCGATGCGGGTGTCGCCGCGCAAGGCCGCGGCAATGGCGCGTTCACCGGCACCCTGCGCCTGCAACTGCCACGCGGCCGGCGGCGGACCGCCTGCGCACCCGGCCACCAGCGCAGCCACGGCGATACAAACCGCCGGACGGACGGAGATTCGGGCAACGCGGCATCCGATCATGGCAGGCGAATCTCCGTGTCGCGGGCGAACGGCCATTTGCGGTTGATTTCATTGACCAGGTGGTCGACCTTGCGCAGGCTGGCGTCCACTTCGGCGCGCAACGCCCCCAGGTCCTCGGTGGCTACGCGGGCCTGGCCGCTGATGGCCTGGGCATCGACCAGCAGCGCATCCACGCGCCGCAGGCTGGCGCGTGCCTCGCCCAGCAAGCCACCGAGTTGCACGGCCGTGGCACGTGCCTCGGTGACCAGCCCCTGGTCGCCGAACACCTGCCGCTCGGCTTTTCCGACCAGACTGTCTGCCTTCAGGGCAAGGCCATCGACCCGCGCCAGCAGCATGTTGGTCCGTTCAAGGAGCAGCACCACCTTGCGGGCGTCGGCCTCATTGCCGAACACCGCGCCCAAGGCTCCGCGGGGCCCGCGCATCTTCTCGGTCACCGCCTGGACATTGGCCAGGCTGGCGTTGATGGCCGAATCGGCCGAGGTCATGGCCTGCAGATTGGCCAGCAAATCCTTGATGGCACTCACCAGCGTGGGCAACTCGGCCATGGCGTCGCCACGCAACACGCGACGCTCGGCCCCGTCCGGTAAGGGCGGATCGTCGAGCAGACCGGTGAATGCCCGCAGTTTGGTGCCGCCGACCATGCCCCGTTCCACCGTGAATACGCTGCTGGTGCGCAGCCACCGGGCATCTTTCTTGGGTACTTCGACCCGAATGCGGACATTGCCGTCCGCGCCCAGTTCGATGCGATTGACCCGGCCGATCGGAAATCCGGAGAACGTGACGTCCATACCCACGGTGATGCCCTCGGAATCATCGGCAATCAGCACCAGCTTCTGGGTCGGCTCGAAGAAGCCCCGCGCATACAGCAGGTAGGCCACCGAAGCGGTCGCCAGCACGGCCATGAACGCCACGAGGACCATGGCGCGCCACTCCAGGCCAGCGGGCGGATCGCCAGGGGTTTCAGGAACGGGGCTGCTCATGGACTCAATAGTAATTGCCCACCAGCGAGAGCAGTTCGACCAGCAGGATGAGCACAAACATCAGGACCAGATTGCGCAGTTGCGGATTCAGTGCCGCGCGGGGCCTGCGCGGGCCCGCGTCCCGCGGGCGCAACGCCGATACAAACGGCACCAGGGCCACGACCAGGCTCAGCCCGACGGTTTTCAGGGCAAACACCACCGACACCACCGGACTGAAGACATGGCCGACGCGCCGGGTGTAGGAGTCGAAAGCCCATGGCGTCGGCCCGTGCACCACCAGATAGGCCAGCACCAGTGCCGTCACGCCACTGACCACAGCCAGCGCCGGCACTGCGAAAAGGCAGCCCACCACCCGGGGCACCACCAGCATCCGCAACGGATCCAGCCCGCGCTGCCGCAGACGCTCGAATTCCCCCCTGGCATGCAAGGACGCAACCCCGGAAAACCCCGGCAGACTCAACCGCACTGCCACAAACAGTGCCGCCGACAGCGGTATCAGTTCCAGCACCAGCACCCGCACCACCATTTCGAGCGCATATTGCGAAAGCCCGTAGCTGGCCGCCGTCACGACCACAATGCGAATCAGCACGAGACTGAGCAGCGACACCAGCAAGGTGAACCACAGCAACACGGGCGCCGTGCCCAGGTAGATCTGGCGCGCCATTTCGCTGCGATAGGGAGACCGATAGCTGGAGGGCGAAATGGCCAGGAGCAACAACGACGCGGCATCGCGTCCTCCCCGCCGCATTTCGCCGCCCAAACCCGCCCAGCGCGTCCAGGTCGCCGCCCAGCCACCCCGGAAATTGTCGATTCCGCTCATGTCGCGATCGTAGCGCCCGCAGCCGTGTCTGCCGGCGGGGGCCGACCGCCGCCCTGCCCGAGCGCCCACAGGACATGCTCGCGCACCAGAGCCTGCGGATGATCGCGCCATCCAGCCAGCGCCCGAAACAAGTCCGATGACCGTGCCGCCCGGCCCGGCCCGTCGCAAGAGGCAGCCAGCGCATTGCCTGCCGCCACCGCCAGATTGCGCAGCCAGCGCACATGGCCGATGCGCCGTATCGGGTTGCCCTCGGTCCGGCGCAGGAATTCGGCTTCGGACCAGCCCAGCAGCGCAACCAGCGCCGCATCGCCCAGACCGGGACGGGGATCAAAGTCGGGCAAGGGGCTGCGGCGGGCAAACTTGTTCCAAGGACAGGCCAGCTGGCAGTCATCGCAGCCGTAGATGCGGTTGCCCAGCCGTGGCCGCAGCTCGACCGGGATCGGGCCGGGGTGCTCTATCGTCAGATAAGAAATGCAGCGGCGCGCGTCCAGGCGGTACGGCGCCACGATGGCCTGTGTCGGGCACACGTCGATGCAGGCCTGACAGGATCCACAGTGCGCGGTCGTGGCCGGTGTCGGCGGCAACGCCAGATCGACACAGATTTCGCCCAGGAAAAACACGGACCCACCTTCGCGGCTGAGCGCCAGTGTGTGTTTGCCGCGCCAGCCAATGCCGCTGCGGCTCGCCAGCTCGACTTCCAGCATGGGCGCCGAATCGGTGAACACCCGGTGACCGAACGGCCCCACCTGATCGGCGATCCGGTCCGCCAGCTGCTGCAGCCGCGCGCGCAGCACCTTGTGATAGTCCCGGCCGCGGGCGTAGACCGAAACCACCGCCTCGTGCGGCGCCGCCAGGCGCTGCCATTCGCCTTGCAGCCAGTCCGCCGGTGCCTCGCGGGGCAGATAGTCCATGCGCGCGGTGATCACGCTGACCGTGCCGGGCACCAGTTCGGCGGGGCGGGCGCGCCGCAGGCCATGTGCGGCCATATAGTCCATGCTGCCGTGAAACCCGGCTGCCAACCACGCGAGCAATCCGGGCTCGGCAGACCTCAGGTCCACACCGGCAATGCCGATTTGGGAAAATCCCAGCTCCCGGGCCCAGGCCCGGATACTGGACACCGCTACAGGACTGCTGCTCTGACCACCGATCGCCGCCATTCACCGATTGTAGAAACCGGCTCAGGCCCCGGTGCCGCGACGCTGCGCCGCCACCTGGTCTGGCCAGATGAAGCGGCCACGGCCACCAGTGCGGCCCGTCTGGCGGCCTGTCCCGCCGTGCGCAATGCCTTCATCGCCCTGCAGGGCGACCTGGGTGCGGGAAAAACCACCCTGGTCAGGCATCTGCTGCGTGCGCTGGGCGTGAGCGGCAGCATCAAGAGTCCGACCTACGCCGTGGTCGAACCCCATGAAGTGAACGGACCCCAGGGGCCGCTGTCGATCTGGCACTTCGACTTCTACCGTTTCGACGATCCGCGCGAATGGGAAGACGCCGGCTTTCGCGACCTGTTTGCCAGCCCCGGGCTGAAGCTGGCCGAATGGCCGGACAAAGCCGCCGGGGTCTTGCCCCCGGCTGACCTCACCATTGCCCTGGACGCAGACCCGGACGATTCCCGGCGGGTGACGCTGACCGCCCACAGCCCCGCCGGAACTGCGCTGCTGGAGGCCGCATGATCCAGCGGCGCGACTGGCTGCAGGCGGGCGCCGTGGTGCTGGTTCTGGGCCGTATCGAACTGGCGTGGGGCGCCAGCATTGTTGCCGTCCGGGTCTGGCCGGCGCCCGACTACACCCGCGTCACCCTGGAGTCCGACACCGCCCTGACCGCACGGGTCTTTCCGGTCACGACACCGCCCCGCCTGGCAGTGGACATTGAAGGCATCGAACTGAATCCGCTGCTGCGCGAACTGGTCGCGCAGGTTCGGCCGGACGACCCCAACATTGCCGGCATCCGCGTCGGTCAGAACACGCCCGGCGTGGTGCGTCTGGTGATCGACCTGAAGCAGGACATCCGGCCCCAGGTGTTCAGCCTGCCGCCGATTGCCGCGTACCAGCACCGGTTGGTGTTTGACCTGTACCCCGTGTCGCCGCCCGACCCGCTGGCCCAGCTGATCGCAGAGCGGCTGCGCGACGCCGGCCCCGGCGGCGTCCGCCCCGTGCCGGACTCCCCTGCCACGCCGGAGCCGGTCACCGATCCGCTGGGCGAGTGGGTGGCGCGGCACAGCGCCATGGCGCCACCCGGCCGCATCGAGCCACCCCTTGCGTCCGTTGCCCCGCCACCCGCGCCCCCACCGATCACCGCCCGCCGTCCGGAGGCCGCCAAGCCGCTTCCGGATACTATAGAAAGCATAGCCAAAAACGACCAAAATTCGCTGGGTATGGGCCAAAAAGGCCAGAAATCGGTACTCGAAGGGACCGTGGACCGCCTGATTGTTGTCGCGCTCGATCCCGGGCATGGCGGCGAAGACCCTGGCGCCATCGGACCGGGCGGCACCCGCGAGAAGGATGTCGTGTTGCAGATCGCGCGCCGTTTGCAGGGACGCATCAACCGTTCTTCCGTGCGGGGCAGTCCCCTGCGCGCCTTTCTGACCCGCGATGCCGACTTTTTTGTGCCGCTGCATGTGCGCGTCCAGAAAGCCCGTCGCGTCGACGCTGACCTGTTCGTCAGCATCCATGCGGACGCTTTCTTCACCCCCCGCCCCCAAGGCGCCAGTGTGTTCGTGCTGAGCCAGGGCGCCGCGTCGAGCAGCGCCGCGCGCTGGCTGGCCAACAAGGAGAACGCCGCCGACGCCATCGGCGGAATCAACCCGCCTGCCGCCGACGCGCAGTTGCGCCGCGCCCTGCTGGACATGAGCACCACCGCCCAGATCAATGACAGTCTGCAGCTCGGCTCCAAACTGCTGCAGGCGATGGGCAGTGTCGGCAAACTGCACAAGCCCCAGGTCGAACAGGCCGGATTCGCGGTATTGCGTGCGCCGGACATCCCCAGCGTTCTGGTGGAGACCGCCTTCATCAGCAACCCCGACGAAGAAGAGCGCTTGCGCAGCGAAGCCTTCCAGGAACAGATGGCAGACGCCCTGCACCGGGGCATCCTGGCCTACTTCGCCCGCAACCCGCCACTGGCACGCCGCCGCAGCGCCTGAGCACCCGCCCCGGCACTCAGGCGCGCGCGCCAGCAACCGGCAACGCCGCCAGACCGACCCGCGACAGCACCTGCTCTTCGTCGGCCGGGATGACCCAGACTTCGACGCCACTGTCGTCGCCATCAATCCGCACGGCGTCGCCACCCTGGGCCGCGCCATTTCGGGCGGCATCGATACGCACTCCCAGAAAGTCCAGTGTCTGTCCCAATGCGGCCCGCAAGGGCGCGTCGTGTTGCCCGATCCCCCCCGAGAAGACCAGCAGGTCCAGGCCGCGAAGGCAGGCGACCAGCGCCCCCATTTCGCGCGTCGCACGATGGGTGAAAAGCGCCAGGGCCTGGCGCGCGCGCGGCGATTGGCTTCCCTGCAGGCTGCGCCAGTCGCCACTCAGGCCGGACACCCCAAGCAGTCCGCTGCGCCGATACAGCAGATCGCGCAACGACGAGCCCGTCCATCCCTGATCAAGCAAATGGAGCAGGACACCCGGGTCCAGGCTGCCACTGCGGGTTGCCATCATCAGGCCGTCCAGCGCCGAGAAACCCATCGACGTGGCCACGGGCTGACCGTCGCGGACCGCGGCCATGCTGCAGCCGCTGCCCAGATGGGCCAGCAGCACGCGGCCCTGGCTGCGGACACTGCGCGCGCGCAAGCTTGCCATCAGATGCTCATACGCCAGGCCATGGAAGCCGTAACGCCGCACCCCGTGTGCGCGAACCTCCTGCGGCAGTGGCAACAGGGTCTCGACCTCCGGCAAGGCAGAGAAAAAAGCGGTATCGAACGCGGCAAACTGGATCAGCCCCGGCAGCGCCTGGCCCAACACTTCGACACCGCGCAGATTGGCGTTCTGGTGCAGGGGCGCCAAAGGGGCCAGCCGGCGCAGCTCGACCATGACGTCGGCATCGATACAGACCGGCCCGCTGAATCGCGCCCCGCCATGCACCACACGATGTACGGCCACCCGCAAACTGCTCAGCATGCCGCGCAGGTGCAACTGCCGCAACAGCGCCTGGAGCGCGCGTTCAAGGTCAAAGCCCACGCCGGGCAGCACCACCGGCTGCGATGCCGGCGGAACCGTCCAGCACAGCACTGCCGGCTCCGCCGTGCCACGCCCTTCGACCGACCCGCCCGCCACCCGCTGGCCGGTGTCGTCGAACAAGCCGAACTTCAGGGTCGACGAACCCGCATTGACGGTCAGAATCGCCGCTGCGCCGCCCATCCGTCAGCGTCCCACCATGCGGTTATGGTGGGCAACCAGTCGCGCCAGCACCGCTGAACCGATGCGCGACCGTGTTCCGTCGGCGCGGCTGGTCAGGGCAATCGGAACCTTGGCGCCCAGGACGACCCCGCAGGACATGGCACCGCCCAGATACTCCAGCTGCTTGGCCAGCATGTTGCCGGACTCCAGATCAGGCACCAGCAGCACATCGGCGTCGCCGGCCACCGGCGAATCGATGCCTTTGATCCGTGCGGCCGCTTCAGAGATCGCGTTGTCGAAACCCAAAGGGCCGTCCAGCACACCGCCGACGATCTGGCCCCGGTCGGCCATCTTGCACAGCGCCGCCGCGTCCAGCGAAGACGGCAGCGAAGGACTGACCGTCTCGACCGCCGAAAGGATCGCCACCTTGGGTCGGGTCGTGCCCAGCAGACACGAGAACTCGATCGCGTTCTGGACGATATCGACCTTCTCCGCCAGGCTGGGCGCAATGTTCAGCGCCGCGTCCGTGAGCAGCAAAGGCTTGTGATAACTGGGGACATCGAAGCGGAACACATGCGAGCAACGCCGCCCGGTGCGCAGGCCGCGTTGCGCGAGCACCGCATGCATCAGCTCATCGGTGTGCAAGCTGCCTTTCATCAGGCTGTCGACCGCGCCGGAGGCGGCCAGCTCCGCCGCTCGCTGCGCCGCGGCATGACTGTGGGCCACGGGCTCGATCTCGCATCCGCCCAGGTCCAGCTCCGCCTCTTCGGCAACCTGGGCAATCCTTGCCGGCGGTCCAACCAGCAGCGGATGCATGATGCCCAGCCGGGCGCATTCCAGTGCACCCTGCAGGGACGCAGCGTCACACGGATGAACCACGGCGCAGCGGGTGACAGCCAGTCCGGCCGACAGCGCGATCAGCTCCTGCAGACGCGCCTGGGGGTCGAACAGCTGGATGGTCGGCGCGGCGCGCAAACGGTGGCGCACCTTGCGGGTCGGGGCAAGCACCCGGGCGCTGCCACGCAACACCTGATCGCCTTGCTGGTTGGTGATGTCGCAGTCCAGCGTGACCTGTTTGCGCTCGGCGTCCTTGGCCACCACGCGCACCGAGGTCGTCAAGGTATCGCCTACCCGGACCGGTCGGCGGAAATGCAAGGCCTGCTCCAGGTAAATCGTCCCCGGTCCGGGAAACTGGGTGCCCAGGACGGCCGAGATCAATGATCCGCCCCACATCCCGTGGGCGATGACCCCGTGAAACGGCGTGCTTTCGGCGTAGCCGGCGTCCAGATGCGCCGGGTTGGTGTCTCCCGAAACCGCGGCAAATGCCCGGATATCGTCCAGTGTCAGCGTTCGAACCGACCGGGCCTCCTGGCCCAGGGTGATTTCATCGAAGACGTGATTTTCAATGAGGGCGCCGTCCTGGTTCAGGACGTTTTCAAGCGGTATCGACATGGTGGGGAAGGTAGAGTCAAGCGATGGCGTGGTATCCGGCATCGACGTAGATCGTCTGACCGGTCATTCCGGCCGACGCGTCGCTGCACAGGAAGGCGGTGAGATGGGCGATTTCGTCGAGGCTGACCAGCCGGCCCAGGGGTGCCCGCCTGCGGGCATCGTCAAGCAGGTCATCGAAATGGTCGATGCCACTGGCGGCGCGCGTCGGAATGGGCCCGGGCGAAACCGCATGCACCCGCAAGCCCGACGGACCCAGCTCGCGGGCAAGATAGCGCACCAGCGCCTCCAGCGCGGCCTTCACCGGCCCCATCAGGCCGTAGTGGGGCACCGCCCGGCTTGCCCCCAGATAACTCATCGTGACCATGCTGCCGCCGGCCATGTGCGGCGCGCAAATGCGGGCGAGCCGGGCGAAAGAATGGCAGGAAAGGTCCATGGCCCGGGCGAACCCCGCGGCGCTGGTTTCCATGACCGGCGAATGCAGATCGACGGTGGGCGCCCAGGCAATCGAATGGACAACGAAATCCAGACCGCCCAAGGCGTCAACCGCGCCCAGAACGGCCGATTCCAGCTGGCTGTCCGACTCGACGTTGCACACCTGCAAGGGCATGTCCAGCGCCTGCGTCAGCCCGACGACGGCGGCATAGGCCCGCTCGTTGACACAGGAACCCACCAGCCGGGCCCCCTGTTGCCGGGCCAGTCGCGCGAAACCATAGGCAATGCTGTGCTCATTGGCGATCCCGAGGATCAGGCCCCGCTTGCCGTGCAGACCGGGATTCATGGCGTGCCTTCCCGCAGGCGCGCAAGCCGCTCCTGCAGCGCAATGTCCGGAACCAGCCGTCCGGCCAGCAGGCCCGGCCACACGGTGCCGTCGTCGCCGCAGAGCGTGATCGGTGATCCTTCGTCGATCCGCATGTCGCCCAGCCAGATGCACCGTGCCGGCAGGTCGATCCGCAGTCCCTCGCAAGCCACCAGGCAGGTCTTGCCCAGCTGCCGGGCAACCACTGCCGCGTGCGAGGTTCGTGCGCCGCGCTGGGTCAGCAGACCCTGGGCAATGTCGACGGCAGCGATGTCGCGCGTTTCCGCGTCGGCGCGCACCAGCACCACCGGCGCGCCTTGCGCCACCCGGCGAATGGCGGCCTCGCTGTCGAGCACCAGTTCACCTGCGGCCACTCCGGGACTGGCCACATGGGCCTGCGCCAGCGGACGCCGCGCGTCCGAACCCGCCGGGGCATCGGCGGTGGTCTCAGTCAGCCGCATCACACCCAACTGCTCGCTATCGACGGCATCGGTACGCGAACGCGCTGTCGGGCCGTCAATCACGCCTTCGTGCAGCAGATCCAGCGCAATGCGGGCGGTTGCCAGCAGCGTGCGTTTTCCCGCGCGGGTCTGCAGCCAATACAGGCGGCCGTCTTCCACCGTGAACTCGAAATCCTGCATGTCGCCGAAAGCCTGCTCCAGCCGCTGGCAACCCTGCAGGAGTTCAGCCCAGGCATGCGGTGCGGCGGCCGCCAGGCGTTGGTGACCATGGGCATTGCGCCGGCCCGACACCACATCCTCCCCCTGCGCGTTGGCCAGGTAGTCCACCCAGGGCCGGGGATCCCCTGTCGTCGGATCGCGGGTGAAACCGACACCGGCACCGGAGCGGCCACCTGCGTTGCCAAACACCATGACCTGCACGATCACCGCCGTGCCCAGGCTTTCGTCGATACCATGCCGCGCGCGGTAAGCCTGCGCCTTGTCGGCCTGCCAGGAGCGGTGCACCGCCAGCACCGCGCCGTGCAGCTGGTCCCGTGCGGACTGCGGGAAATCCACATTCGCCAGGCTGCGATAGATGCTACGGAAGCTGCGCGTCAGGTCGCGCAGTTCAGAAAAGTCCAGATCACTCTCCACGCGCCCGTCCAACGCCCGCGCCAGTTCCGCATCAAACGGGGCCGGATCGAGGCCCATCACGGTTTCGGCGTACGACGCCACCAGCCGCCGGTACGAATCCCACACCAGGCGCGGGTTGCCGGTGCGCCGCAAAAGACCCGACACCGTGGCGTCGCAAAGCCCGATATTGAGCAGCGTCTCCAGCATCCCCGGCATGGACACCGGCGCGCCGGAGCGCACCGACACGATCAGCGGACGCGACGGCTCGCCCAGCACGGCGCCGGTCAGTGACTCCAGGCTGGGAAGGGTGGCCGCCAGGGCGTTGCGAATCTGCTCGGTACCAACCCGCGAATAGGCGGTGCCCAGCACCAGCGCCGCAGGCACCGGCAGACCCAGCTGGGCCATCCGGGCGAGGTTGGCCGCCTTGGCACCGACGCTGCTGCGGTCCAGGGCCTCCTCGGCGTCATCGGGACGGTCTGGCGCACCAATCAGCACCACATGGGCCGGCCAGGGTTGGGGACTGTTCATGGGGAAAGCTCCGACTTGTCGACGACCAGCTGGCGCAAGGCATATCCTGCCGCCAACAGGGCATCGGTCGCCTTTTCAATCGTGGTGCCAATCTCGGTCACCAGCATCAGGGTGGACGGCCGGTCATGGCACAAGGCCAGCGCGGTGCGGCGGGTCTGGCGTGCCAGCTCATCGCACTGGCGCTCGGCCCGCAACATGCGCCACAGGGCCTGAAGGAAGGCCTCGCTGTCGCGCTGGTCGCTGAACTCGCTGACATGCCGGCCGATTTCAACCACCCGCACCAGATCCTGCACCGCGGCAAAGGTGGCCTGCCCCAGCTCGGCCAGCTGGCTGCGCACCGCCGCCGGCACGGACACCGCCGGCTCGCGACAGGTCAGGTCGACCAGAAAAACCGCCTCTTCGATCGCATCGGCCACGTCATCGCTGTGTTCCAGCAGCTGCGCCAACGGCCGCCAGCGCGAATGCCGCAACGCGCGCTGGCGAACATTGGTCAGCAGTTCATCGGCGCGGTGTTCCCAGCCTTTGGCGCGGTCCACCGTCGCGGTCGTTTCGGAGGGATCCGCGCCCTGCCCCAGGCGGTCCAGCGCATCGCACAGGGCCGAGGCCAGCGCATGGGTATAGGCGGCATGGTCGGCCAGCAGGTCAAACTCGAAGGCGCGTTCGCGCAAGGTCCGCGCCAGCATCATGCGTGCCTGATCGGTCACCATCTCCCGCGGGCGTCCCTCCAGCAGCGTGCGCGCGGAAACGTCCAGCAGGTCGACCAGGAAATCGGCCGCCGGAGCCTCGCCGATCAGTTCGTCAAGCCGTTCGCCGATACGAAACAGATCCGGGTCAACCGCCTGCATGGCCGAATGCACCACCTTTTCGCCCCCCGCGAGCAGCCAGGCCATGTGGCCGCACCCCCGATCGGCGGCGCGACCGAGAATGTCCACGGCCACCGATTTGCGCACAAACCACTGCAAGCGCTTGCGAGCCCGGTTCCAGTCGACCAGAAACACCAGCTGTCCGCCGACATGCCGCAGCGCCGCGCGCAACTGCGCTTTCGATACGGCCTGCAGCCGGGCCACCCCCACCACATACGGCCGACCCTCGTTCAAGCCGGGGGTGCGCACGGGCTCGTCAACCTGCCAGCCAAAGCCCGCCAACGCCAGCCGGTGGCGAAAGAAAGCGTGGCGCGGCGGATGCAGGTCCGAGTAGGTCACGGTGATCTCGCGCTGACGCACGGCAATCACCACCACATGAGCGTCGTTGGTGCCGATGTCGTTCTGGATCAGCAACTGCTCGCCGTCGCGGGTGACGGCCGTGTCCAGGCCCGGGTGGTCAAACTTGAGCGGCGCCGTGCCGTTGAGGCCTGCCATGAACGATTCGACCCATTCGCGATCGGTCGCCCGGATCTGCCAGACATGGGCGCCGTCGATATCCTCGGTGGCCAGTTCGGCCGAGCGCCGGTTGATGGCCTTGTGAAGGTCCATGACCAGCAGGTGCAGGCTGTCGCCCGCCGCGCGGTCGCCATGGGTCAGCTCCGCGATCGCCCGGACATCCAGCCCCTGGGCTGCGACCGCTTCCAGTCGCTTCAGCCGCTGCACCCAGTCGGCACTTCGCTGCGGAATGGCTGACCCGCCTTCGCGATCGGCCGGCGTGGGTGCATCGCCCAGCGGCCGTGCCATGGTGCGCAGATCCTGGGCCAGTGTCTGCAACAGCTCCTCGGAGCCTGGCACCATCAGGCGGTCGCCGTCCAGATAGGCTTTGCTCACCAGAGCGCGTGGCCAGACAAGGTCCTGCATGCCGGCCTGAGCCAGCTCATGACCCCAGTCCGGGCACGGCGATGCCGGGTCCTGCGCGTGGCTGCGCGCGGCCTGAAGCAGGCTCAGCAAAAGCTTGATCCGGTCGTTGGCCGCCAGCGCAGCCTTGATCCACGCCGGCATCAGCAAGCTGTCGGCGCCCAGGGATTCAACGGCGCGCGATTTGCTCAGTGGCATGAGCGTTTTCCTTGTGGTGGTGTTTCTTCTGTGCCAAGTGTCGCGCGGCCAGATTGCAAACCGGTGAAAGCGCTTTCCAAAGTGCCATCGTCTTGCTGCAGATCAAGACTTCCGGTCCATTTCATCCAATTGACACACAAGAGTGCTAGGGTTAACCCCGTACCCAACCGGAGTCTCTATGCGCGCCGTCAAAGAAGCCCGTCAATACATCGAACGCAATCCGGCCGACCCCAGCGCGGTGGTACTCGCCAAGCTGGTGCTTGCGCTGGAGATGGAAAGTGACTTTCACGTCACCGACCTCTATCAATTGGACCAGCCGCGTTTTGACCTCGCGCTGCGTATTCTGGGTGAATGGCGCGTCGACCGGTATTACCTGGGCAAGGCCCGCCTGTTCGACGTCTCCCTGCAAATGGCCGAGATGTACGCCACACCGCAGCCGACGGCGGCACCTGCCGCTTTCCCGGCCGAGCCGACTGCAACCGCCGCCCCGGCGGGCGTCTGAAACGGGCTCTGACCGGCCGCCGCAGTGCGTGGCCGTGAAATGCCGCACCGTAGTCTCTGAGCCTCGCCGCCTCTGAGCCCGCGGGTGGGCCCGTCGGGGTCCATCGACCGGGTGCCCTCCCGGGTCGTCCTACACTCGACAGCCTGACTGGCGAACGACGACGACCTCCATGACCGACGCCCCCCCGCTTCCCGCCCTTTACCACCGACGGCTGCGCTGCACGCTGCATATTCCGCCCGGGGCCCAGCTCGCGCAGGCCCGCGCCTGGGCTGACGCCGTATTCACCAACGAGGCACCGGACCCTGAAGAAGCCGCCGATACGGCAGGCGCGGCGAGCCCGATGCCAACCGGCGACGCATCCGCCCGGGAACAGGCCGCGGGCTTCGCGCAACTGACCGTCCGCCTGGCCGGCGCGCTGCTGAGGCTGGCGCGCGTACCCGCTTTCGGCCCGGCAACGGTCGTGGAGCTCCTGCCGCCCGCCGCCGGGCCCGGCTGGCCCCTGCAATGCGCTCTGCCCCAGGTGGACTACCTGGACAGCAGACTGTATGAACGGGCCCTGGATCTGGCCCGCGGCTGGGTGATGGACCGCGCCGTGACACCGTTTGATCCGGATCAGGTCAGCGCGCTGCAGGACGCCGTGTGGCGCGGCCCGGTCGCGGCCCTGATGCCGATGGCCCCGGGTGCGGCCTCGACCTTCCCGGTGCTTCAGGCGGCGTGGCAGGCCGATGTGCCCTTGCTGCACCTCAACGGCGGCGTCTTTCAGCTGGGTTGGGGCAGCCGGGCGCGGCGGCTCGACCGCAGCACCACCGACCGCGACAGCGCCATCGGCGCCAAGCTCACCGGGGACAAAAACTGGACGGCACGGGTATTGCGC
The DNA here is from genome assembly GCA_016790575.1 of Burkholderiaceae bacterium. Classification (GTDB taxonomy): domain Bacteria; phylum Pseudomonadota; class Gammaproteobacteria; order Burkholderiales; family Burkholderiaceae_C; genus JAEUOU01. Next base: position 176,582 of record JAEUOU010000005.1, read on the forward strand.
GACGCCGGCCTCCCAGCGCCGGTCCATGCCCTGGTGGATAGCCCGGAACAAGCCCTTGCCGCGGCCCAGGCGATGGGATGGCCGGTCGTCATCAAACCACTGCGCTGTGAAGGCGGCGACGGCGTGACGGTCGACATTCGCCATGCGGCCCAGGTTCACCTGGCCATGGAGACGGCCCGGCGGGCCGGCGGCAGCCCGGTTCTGGTGGAAAAACAGGTGCCAGGACTCTGCCACCGGGTACTGGTGGCGTTCGGCGCCGTGCTGTACGTCGTGCGACGCGGCCCCCTGTCGGTGGTGGGTGACGGCCAGCGGTCGATTGCCGCCCTTGTGCAGGCCGCCGCTGAACGGCGCGCGCGCCTGGCACCGTGGGACCGCGCCGCGGGCGACTATGTGCTTGACCACCTGGCGCTGGAGACCTTGTCGGCCGCCGGACACACCCCCGACGAAGTTCCGGCGCCCGGCTCCACCGTGGCGCTGCGTCCGGCCGAATCGGCCACCTGGGGCCGGCATGACGAGGATGTGACGCGCCAGACCCACCGCGACAACGCCGACATCGCGATCCGCGCCGCACGGCTGCTGAATCTGGAGGTAGCGGGGATCGACCTCGTCACAACGGACATCAGTCAGCCGTGGCACCACAACGGTGCTGTCATCAACGAAGTCAATTTCGCCCCCCTGCTGGGTGGTGGAGAGACTTCGCGCCGGCACTTGCCGCTGTTCATCCAGCATCTCATGGGCGGCAGCGACGGCCGGCTGCCCGTGGAGGCATTCGTCGGCGGCGATGGTGCGGTGGCCGCGGCGCGCGAACGCCAGAAGGCCCATGCCCGGGCCGGCCACAGCGCCCACATCGCCCTGGCGGACCAGATCGTGCTGCCCGACGGCCAGACACGACGACTGGCCGTGCGCGGCCTGGCGGCGCACTGCCGTGCGCTGGTGCTGGATGCGGCGGTGACCCGGATCATTGTGGTGGTGCAGGACGACGAGTGCCTGGACCAGCCCTGGCTGCTGGACCGTCTGACCGCTGTTTTCACACCCGAGCCCGGTCCGGGCGCACCTCCGGCGGCTGACTACGGACCGGAGGGCATCTACGGCCGGCTGGCCAGCCGGCTGCTGGCGCTGTGTCCGACGGCTCGTTAGGGCCCCCGGCACGCCGCGCCGCCCGTTTTGGGGCAGAATCTGGCAATACCCATCGTAAAAAGGTCGCTTTTAGCTACACTTTTGATAGTGAACGCGATGAACGACAGCCCCCCACCCTCTCCATCGCCAGCGGCTGCTGCGCACTGGACCCGCTGGGTTCCGGCGCTGCGGCTGATGCGCGGCTACCGGCGCGAGTGGCTGGGTCACGATCTGCTCGCCGGCCTGGTGCTGACGGCGGTGCTGATCCCGGTGGGCATGGGCTACGCCCAGGCGTCGGGCCTGCCGCCGATCCATGGCCTGTATGCCACCGTGCTGCCGCTGTTGGCCTACGCCCTGTTCGGCCCCAGCCGGGTGCTGGTGCTGGGCCCCGACTCCACCCTGGCGGCGGTCATTGCAGCCATCATCGTGCCCTTGTCAGCGGGTTCGCCCGGCCGGGCGCTGGCGCTGGCCGGGGCGCTGGCGCTGCTGACGGCGGCGTTTCAGGTGCTGCTGGGCCTGGCCCGGCTGGGCATGGTGGCCGACCTGCTGTCCAAACCGATCCGGCTGGGTTTCATGAACGCCATTGCCTTCACGGTGATCATCAGCCAATTGCCCGGTCTGATGGGCGCGCGGGGCGTGTCAGGCAGTATCCCGGATCGGGTCGTCGCACTGGTCGCCATCGTGCGCGACGGTCTGGTCAGTCCAACCGCCGTGGCGTTCGGGCTGGGCAGCCTGGTCGCCTTGCTGCTGCTGCGCCGATGGCGCCCGCGCTGGCCGGCCGTGCTGCTGGTGGTGGTCGCGGCCACCGCGCTGTCGGCGCTGCTGCTGCGGCACGGCGACGCTGATCTGCCGATTCTGGGGACGATCCCGCGCGGCCTGCCGCTGCCCGCCTGGCCTGGCATCGGCTGGCACGACGTGGTGGCGCTGGCACCGGGCGCGCTCATCATTGCGCTGCTGTCCCTGGCCGATACCAGCGTGCTGTCGCGCACCCTGGCCGCGCGCGATGGCAGCCGGGTCGACCAGAACCAGGAAATGGTTGCGCTGGGTCTGGCCAACGCCGCCGCCGGGCTGTTCCAGGGCTTTCCGGTCAGCAGCAGTTCGTCGCGTACGCCGGTGGCCGAGGCGGCCGGCGCCCGCACCCAGCTGACCGGCGTCTTCGGGGCGGCGGGCATTGTTGCGGTGCTGGTGCTGGCTCCGGGCCTGCTGCAAACGATGCCGATTGCGCTGCTCAGCGCGGTGGTGATCGTGGCCTGTCTGTCGTTTGCCGACCCCAAGGGGCTGTGGGCACTGCGCCGGCAACGCCGGGTGGAATTCCTGCTGGCACTGGTGTGTTTCGCCGGAGTCGTTCTGCTGGGCGTGCTGGAAGGGATCGGGCTGGGGATCGGGCTCTCGCTGATGGTGCTGATCTGGAACACCTGGCACCCCTACTCGGCGGTGCTGGTGCGGGTGGACGGACGCAAAGGCTTCCATGACGCGTTGCGCCACCCCACCGGGCGCACGGTTCCCGGGCTGGTGCTGTTCCGGTGGGACGCGCCGCTGTTCTTTGCCAATGCCGAGGTGTTTCGCGAACGGGCACTTCAGGCCCTGGACGAGGCACCGACACCCACGGTCTGGCTGGTGGTGGCGGCGGACGCCATGACCGACATTGACACCACCGCCGCGGAATCCCTGGGCGAGCTGATGGCCGAATTGCGCCAGCGCCAGGTGCAGCTGCACCTGGCCGGCCTCAAAGGACCGGTCAGGGACCGCCTGTTCCACTACGGTCTGACCCCCGATCTGACCGAAGCGCGTTTTTCGCCGACGGTGGGCGCCGCCGTGAACCTCTATCGCGCCACCCATCCGGTGAACTGGAAAGACTGGGACGAGGACTGAGCCGCCAATCGCCCCAATTTCGGCCCAAAACCCTTCGATCGCACGCGAAAAAGCTATGTTCTGGAGTCAACCCTCTACTTAGGGGTTATTCCGGAGACCATCCGGGCGCGTAAGCGGCGACATTTGGGGCCCCACGCATCTGCACGGGCGAATCCAAGGAATAGAGCATGAGCAACAAACTGATTCTCGACTACGTCTACGAGCACGAAACCAACCGCGCCAACCAGGTCTACCTCACCCAGCCCACCGGAGGCGGTCAGGTCAGCGACTACACCTGGTCCCAGACCGTCGACGAAGCGCGTCGCATGGCCGCCTACCTCAAGAGCCGCAACCTGGAGCCGGGCTCACGCATTGCCATCCTGTCCAAGAACTGTGCCCATTTCTTCATGGCCGAACTGGCCATCTGGATGTCCGGCCACACCACGGTGGCCATTTTCCCGACCGAAACGGCCGACACCATCCGCTTTGTGCTCGACCACAGTGGCGCCAGCCTGCTGTTTGTCGGCAAACTCGACACCTGGCAAGACCAGAAGCCTGCCGTCTCCGACCACCTGCCCTGCATTGCGTTCCCGCTGGCGCCGCCGACCGACTACGACACCTGGGATTCCATCACCGGCCGCACCGAGCCGATGCAAGGTCGCCCCAACCGCAACGCCGACGACCTGGCCATGATCATCTACACCTCGGGCTCCACCGGAACCCCCAAGGGCGTGATGCATTCCTTCGGCCGCGTCACCCGTGCCTCGGAAGAGATCACCAAAGACATCGTCTCGCGCATCGGCCGGCCGGAAGAAAACCGCATCCTGTCCTACCTGCCGCTGGCCCATGTGTTCGAGCGCGCCTGGGTGGAATGCGCGTCGCTGGTCGACGGCCAGACCCATGTGTACTTCGCCGAATCGCTGGACACCTTCCTGCAGGATCTGCAGCGCGCCCGGCCGACCACCTTCATCTCGGTGCCCCGCCTGTGGCTGAAGTTCCAGCAAGGCGTTTTCACCAAGATGCCGCCCAAGAAACTCGATCGCCTGCTGTCGATCCCGATCCTGGGCCGCATCGTCGCCAAGAAGGTGCTGACCGGCCTGGGCCTGAACCACGTGCTGCTGGCCGGCAGCGGCTCGGCGCCCATTCCGGCCGAGCTGATCGCCTGGTACCGCCGCCTCGGTCTGAACCTGATCGAGGGCTACGCCATGACGGAAGACTTTGCCTATTCGCACAACTCCACCGAGGCGATCAACGCGCCCGGCTGCGTGGGCGTGCCGCTGCCGGGCGTGCAGGTGCGTATCAGTGACGAGGGTGAAATCCTGATCAAGTCGCCCGGCCAGATGGTCGGCTACTACAAGCGCCCCGACCTGACGGCCGAAGCCTTCACCGAAGACGGGTTCTTCCGCACCGGCGACCGCGGTGAGCGCCGCAAGGACGGACTGCTGAAGATTACCGGCCGCGTCAAGGAGCTGTTCAAGACCTCCAAAGGCAAGTACGTCGCTCCGGCGCCGATCGAAAACATCATCAACGCCCATCCGATGGTGGAGCTGTCGCTGGTGTCCGGCGTCGGCCAGCCCTCGGCCTACGCCATGGTGGTGCTGGCCGAAGCGCTGCGCCCCCGCACCACCGACGCCGCGGTACGGCAGGAAGTGGAGCAGGAAATGGCCCAGTTGCTCAAGTCCGTCAACAACCAGGTGGCCGACTACGAACAGCTCAAGATGATCGTGATCGCGCGCGAACCGTGGTCCATTGAAAACGGTTTCCTCACCCCGACCATGAAAATCCGCCGCAACCGCATCGAATCGGCGGTCGAACAGGAACTGGACAACTGGTACGCCAACCGCGCCAGCGTTTTCTGGCATTGACCCTTCCGTTGCGCCGGGGGGCTGCCATGCCGCCCCGGGCCGGATCCCGCAAGGTCGCCTCCGGCGGCCTTTTTTTTGCGCTCGACGGCGCGCATTCAGGCTCGGGAAAGCCCGGCGGGTCCCGCCGCCGGATCACCCCAACGGCGGCGGCGCCAGCCGCGCCAGCACCTCCACCCGGCCGTCGGTGCCCGAGCGCAGCACCAGGCCCTGTGCCGAATCGCTGTTCTCGCCGGTCAGGTCCGCCAGGACGAACATGTGGGTCACCCAGACATCAAAGCCGCTGCGGCCCCGCCGCGCGGCCAGTGACTGGCGCAAGGCCGCCCCCTGCGCGGCGCGGGACGCCGGGTCGCTGCCGTGCGGCGAGCCCAGCGGCGCCCACACCTCGCCCCGGCCAAAAGCCAGCGTGGCCGTGTCGCGGCAGCGGCACCACGGGCTGGAGAGCACCTGCTCCGGCACCAGCCGCTGCTCGGCAAACCAGCGCCCCAGCCGCTGCGCCTGCGCCCGCCCCGCCTCGCCCAGGTTGCGCTGCGTGCGGCAGTCGTCCAGCCGCATGCCGGGCGGATCGAACGTGCCCGGCGCATCGGCGTGACGGAAAGCGATCACCACCCCGCCCTGGCGCAGCGACGCGGCCACCCCGTCCGCCGGGTTCCCGGCGGCGCGCACGGGCAGCATCGGTGCGCAGGACGCCAGCAGGGCTGCCTGCAACCAGCGGCGACGATCAACGGACATGGTTTTCTCCTGCGGTGGACGAAAGGAATCACGCACCGCCCCTGCGGGCGCGCGGCCATCGCCATCGTACGAAGCTCCCAATAGCCTTGAAATCCGGCGGCCCAATACCCCCAAGCCGGCCCGGCAACCTATCCGGCGATTACAACGAGGGCGAATCAGTCCTGTTTTTATAGCAGTTCATGACCATTTCGCGCTGGGTATGGTCCGAAAGTGCTCGAAACTCACGCCTGCGGGCCCTCCGCAGCGCCCGGCGCCGCCCCGCCCCACCACCCCGGCAGCAGCGCGCGCACCTCGCGGCGGGCGAAGCGCTGGTCCAGCAGCCAGAGGGTGCCGCGGTCGTCGGGGGTGCGGATGACACGGCCGGCGGCCTGCACCACCTTCTGCAGGCCGGGGTAGAGGTAGGTGTAGTCGTAGCCACGGCCGGGAAAACGGGCCTCCAGGCGCTGGCGCATCTGCTCGTTCACCGGGTTGACCTGGGGCAGGCCCAGGGTGGCGACGAAGGCGCCGATGAGCCGGTCACCGGGCAGGTCGATGCCTTCGGCAAAGGCGCCGCCCAGCACCGCAAAGCCGATGCCGCGCCCGCCGGGTGTGAAGCGGGCCAGAAACGCCTCACGGGCCGGCTCGTCCATCGCGCGCTGCTGGGCAAAGGCGGGGATGTCCGGGTGTGCCGCGGCCAGCGCGTCAAACACCTGCTGCAGATACTCGTAGCTGCTGAAAAACGCCAGGTACTGCCCCGGCGCCTGCCCGAACTGGCGCGCCAGCACCGCCACGATGGGCGCGCAGGAGGCGGCGCGGTCCTGCCAGCGGGTGGACAGGCCGGTGGCGACATGCACCGTCAGCTGCCCCGCCGCAAAGGGGGACGGCACGTCCAGCCAGGCGCTGCGCTCCGGCAGGCCCAGCAGGTCGGCATGCCACTCGCGCGGGCTGAGCGTGGCGGAAAACAGCACGGCCGTGTGGGCGGCCGCCCAGCGGGGCGCGAGATGCGGCGCCGGCACCACGTTGCGCAGCGTCAGCCGCAGCGGCGGCGGACGGCGCCCGGGCTCGGGTGGCCAGGCCAGCGTGGCGTCGACCAGGGCGTGCGGCCCGAAGCTCTCGGCCAGGCGCAGAAAGGCCAGCGCGTCGAAGTAAAAGCCCTGCAGGTCCGCCCCGGCCTGTGCCACCGAGGCCGGCAGCGTGGGGTGTTCGGCCAGCAGGTCGCTGAGCGCCGCCACCGTGGTGTGCAGGGTGTCCACCAGGCCGTCCGGCAGCGCGTCAAAGGCCTGGTACGTCCCGGCCAGGCTCCGGCGCAGGTCACCGAGGCGGCGCGAGAGGCGCTCCAGCGGGCGGCGCAGGGCCGGTGGCGCCACCACCCGCAGGCGGCGCAGCTCGCCGCTGTCCAGGCTGGCGCTGTACATGGCGCGGGCGCGCTCGGTCAGGTTGTGCGCCTCGTCCACCAGCAGGCCGGCGCGCCAGCCCTCCTGCACGGTGAGCGCGTGCAGCAGTGCCGCGCTGTCGAACCAGTAGTTGTAGTCGCCCACCACCACATCGGCCCAGCGGCTGAGTTCCTGCGCCAGGTAATAGGGGCAGACGCTGTGCGCCAGCGCCAGGGTGCGCAGCGCGGCCTTGTCCAGCAAGGTGCCACCAGCACCCTCCACGGCGTCCACGGCGGCCTGGCGGGCGGTGGGCAGCCGGTCCCAGAAGCCTCGCGCCAGCGGGCAGGATTCGCCGTGGCAGGCTTTGTCCGGGTGTTCGCAGGCCTTGTCGCGGGCGGTGAGCTCCAGCACCCGCAACGGCAGCGGCGCCTGGCCCGGGCGCTCGCGCAACGAGGCCAGGGCGTCCAGCGCCAGGCGCCGGCCCGGGGTTTTGGCCGCCAGGTAAAACACCCGGTCCAGCCCCGGGGCGCTGCCGTCGGCCTTGCGCGGGTCGGGCGGCAGGGCGCGCAGCAGCGGGTACAGCGTGCCCAGCGTCTTGCCGATGCCGGTGGGCGCCTGCGCCATCAGCACCCGGCCGGCCCGGGCCACGCGGTAGACGGCGCCGGCCAGATCGCGCTGGCCGGCACGGAAGGCGGGCCGCGGAAACGCCAGCGCCGCCAGCGCCGCGTCGCGCGCGGCGCGGTGCGCCGCCTCCTGCGCCGCCCAGGCCAGATACCGGCGGCACTGGTCTTCGAAAAACGCCCGCAGCGCGGGCGCCTCGGCGGTCTCGGTCAGCACCGTTTCGGCCCGGGTGTCGATGTTGAAGTACACCAGCGCCAGTTCCACCTGCTCCAGCCGGTTGGCCTGGCAGATCAGCCAGCCGTAGACCCGCGCCTGGGCCCAGTGCAGCGCGCGCTGGTTGGCGCTCTGGCGGGCCAGGTCGCCACGGTGGGTCTTGATCTCCTCCAGCCGGTTGGCGGCCGGGTCCCAGCCGTCGGCGCGGCCGCGCACCCGCAGCGTGCCGAAGTCGGCTGACAGCGGCACCTCGCGCTGGTAGCCCGGGCCGCGCCGCGCGGTGACGGCGCCGTGTCCCGCCACCCCCTCGGCGCCGGTGGGTGACGGGGTGAAGCGCAGGTCCAGGTCCCCGTGGCGGGCGGTGAATTCACACAGCGCGCGCACCGCCACCACCGCCAGCGGGGCGGCGCCGGACAGGGCGCCTGGCGTGTCAGGGGGCATCACAGGGGGTCAGCGGGGCCTGGGCGCCGTCGTCGAAGCGGCACGGTGTGCTCTGGGCCAGTGCCATCCAGACCGCCAGCGGCAGCCGCTCCACCGGTCGGCGCGGCGCGGGGCGGGCCACGGTCAGCACCGCCCCGGCGGCCAGCATCACGCCGCATTCGGGCGGAATGTCGTCCGGCTGGCCGATCGGGCGCCCGCGGGCGTCGGTGCCCAGCACATACCAGCACTCACCGCCCATGTCGAGGTAGGCGGCGCGTTTGGCGGGTTTTTTCAGGTCGCCCAGCAGGTCGGCGCGGCGCACCTTGATCTCGTGCACCACCGGGTGCAGGTAGGCCTCCACCGTGGTGCGGCGGATGGAAAACACATCGGGCATGGCCAGCACCCACTGGCCGGCGGGGGGGTGCGGCGGCGCCAACGGGTCCAGGGGCGCCGGCGCGTCGGCGGGCTCAGGCGGCGGCACCGGGCGGGTGTCGTCGGGCAGGGGCGCGCCGGGGTCCGCCACCCAGGCGCGCAGGGTCAGGCCGGTCCAGGCCAGGCGCCCGGCGCGGGTCATCTCGCGGGCGACGGTGTCCACCAGCGCTTCGTGCGCCGAGCGCGCCGCGCGGTTGGTCTGCAGCGAGGCGGCGATCAGCCGGAGGCCGGCGTCGGTGACCCGCAGGGTTTCATGGCCGCTGGCGGCCGTGACGCGCTGCAGCAAGCCGGCGGCCAGCAGCTCCACCTCCACCAGGTCCTGGCAGGGCCAGCCGGCCGAGCGGTATACCTCGCGCAGGCGGCGGGCGTGCGCGCGGGTGGGGGCAAAGGCCGGGTGGGCTGCCGTTTGCTGCGGTACCGCGTCGGGGGATTCCATCGCGGGCAGCCGCCGGGGTCAGGCGCTGGCGCGCCGGCTGCCTTTCCAGGCGCCGAACAAGGCGATCAAACCAGGGATGAGAATCAGCGCCCAGATGATCTTGCTCAGGTTGGCCTGCACCCAGGGCAGATTGCCGAACCAGTAGCCGGCCAGCGTCAGCCCGACGACCCAGATGAACGCTCCGATCACGTTGTAGGCGGTGAACTTGCTGCGGGTCATTTCCGCCACACCGGCCACAAACGGGGCAAAGGTGCGGACGAACGGCATGAAGCGGGCCAGGATGATGGTGATGCCACCATAGGTCTCATAGAACTGGTGGGCCTGGTCGAAGGCACGGCGGTTGAAAAAACGCGAGTTCTCCCACTGGAATACCTTGGGCCCGAAATACCGTCCGATGGTGTAATTGACCTGATCGCCCAGAATCGCCGCGGCGAGCATCAGGCCGATGGCCAGTTGCACGTCCAGCAGGCCCGCCCCACACAACGCGCCGACCACAAACAGCAGCGAGTCACCGGGCAGGAATGGCATCACCACCAGTCCGGTTTCGACAAAGATGATCAGGAACAGCAGGGCATATACCCAGGCACCGTAGGCCTGCACGAAGGCCTGCAGGTGTTTGTCCACGTGCAAGATGAAGTCAATCAGAAAGGCGGCGATTTCCATGGGCGGCAATTATCCCCGGCGCGCCGCGGCGGGCCGCGCCGCCGCCTAGAATCCCCGCGTGAGCCAAGTCCAAGCCGAACCCGCCGCCCGCCGCCCGATCCGCGAACTGCCCGACGAGCTGATCAGCCAGATTGCCGCCGGCGAGGTCATCGAGCGGCCGGCCGCCGTGGTGCGCGAGCTGGTGGACAACGCGCTGGACGCCGGCGCCACCCAGATCACCGTGCGGTTGCTGGCCGGAGGTGTGCGGCTGGTGGCGGTGGAAGACGACGGCGGCGGCATTCCCCGCGCCGAGCTGCCGGTGGCCCTCAAGCGCCACGCCACCAGCAAGATCGGCAACCTGCACGATCTGGAGTCGGTGGCCACGATGGGCTTTCGCGGCGAAGCGCTGGCCGCCATCCATTCGGTGTCCGAGCTGTCGCTGCTGTCGCGCACCGACGGCGAAGCCAGCGCCTTCCTGCTCGACGGCCGCAGCGGCGAGCTGCGCCCCGCGGCCCGCGCCACCGGCACCACGGTGGAGGTGAAGGAGCTGTTTTTTTCCACCCCGGCGCGGCGCAAGTTTCTGAAAACCGACGCCACCGAACTGGCCCACTGCATCGAGGCCGTGCGCCGCCACGCGCTGGCGCGGCCGGACGTGGGGTTTGCCATCTGGCACGAAGGCAAGCTGGCCGAGCAATGGCGCGCCCATCAGGGCCCGGACGCCTTGACCCGCCGCCTGGCCGATGTGCTGGGCGAGGATTTCATCGCCGGCTCCATCGCGGTGGACCACTGGGCCGGCCCGCTGCGGGTGAGTGGCCGCGCCGGCCTGCCGGACGCCGCCCGCTCGCGCGCCGACCAGCAGTTTGCCTATGTCAACGGCCGTTTTGTGCGCGACAAGGTGGTCACCCACGCCGCGCGCAGCGCCTACGAAGACGTGCTGCACGGCCAGAAACAGCCGGTCTATGTGCTCTACCTGACGATCGACCCGACCCGGGTGGACGTGAACGTGCACCCGACCAAGATCGAGGTGCGTTTTCGCGACAGCCGCGAGGTGCACCAGGCGGTGCGCCATGCCATCGAAAACGCCCTGGCAGTGCCCCGGGCCCAGGCGCTGGCCGCCACCACCGGCATGGACCGCCCCGCCGGCCCGCCCGGCACGGTGGCGCCGGCCGCCAGCGGCCCCGAAACACCGGTTTCGGAACAAAAATGGCCGATACCCAGCGTCAAATGGTCACAGTCTGCTATCAATCTGGGACCCACCAGCGGCCACCGGGTCTCGGATCTGGACGCTTTGTGGGGCCCACCCCGCGGCGACGCCCCGGCTGACGCCGCCAACGGCGCGGCGCAGCCGCCCTGGGCGGGCGCGGCACCCGCCGCTGGCGCCGGTGTGGTGACACCACCCTTCCCGCCCGAAACTCCCGCCAGCCCCCCCGCCGACTGGCCGCTCGGCCGCGCCGTGGCGCAGGTGCATGGTGTGTACATCCTGGCCGAAAACCGGCACGGCCTGGTGCTGGTGGACATGCACGCCGCCCACGAACGCATCCTGTACGAGCGCCTGAAGCACCAGCTGGACGCCGCGCCGCTGGCCAGCCAGCCGCTGCTGATTCCCGCCACCTTCGCCGCCACCCCGGAAGAAGTGGCCACGGCCGAGGCCGCCACCGACACCCTGGCGCTGCTGGGCCTGGAGATCACGCCGTTTTCGCCGCGCACCCTGGCGGTGCGGGCCGTGCCGGTGACGCTGGCCCAGGGTGACGCGGTGGAGCTGGCCCGCAGCGTGCTGGCGGAACTGGCCCAGCACGACGCCAGCACCGTGGTGCAGCGCGCCCGCAACGAACTGCTGGCCACCATGGCCTGCCACGGTGCCGTGCGCGCCCACCGGCGCCTGACGCTGCCCGAGATGGACGCCCTGCTGCGCCAGATGGAAGCCACCGAGCGCTCCGACCAGTGCAACCACGGCCGCCCCACCTGGCGCCAGCTGACCATGGCCGAGCTGGACGGCCTGTTCCTGCGCGGGCGCTGAAGGAGCGCGCGGAACTTTCGCCCGGGCCGCGGAATCACCCATTCCCATGGCCACCGTACGACATCTTCTTGCCCTCTTCGCCGCGCTGATGCTGCTGGCCGGCTGCGCCAGCCTGGACGAGCGGCAGCGGCAGTGGATCTTCCAGCCGTCCGACCGCAGCTGGTGGCGGGGTGAAGAAGCCGCGCAGGGCATGGCCGACGTCTGGATCGACTTTTCCTCGCGCGAAACCGGCGCGCCGGTGCGGCTGCACGGCCTGTGGAGCCCGCACGAGCGCTTCGGACACGACCCGAAAGCGCCGGTGCTGCTGTACCTGCACGGCGCGCGCTTCAACGTGGTGGGCTCGGCTTTTCGCATGCGGCGCATGCAGGAGCTGGGGTTCTCCGTGCTCGCCGTCGACTACCGGGGCTTTGGCAAAAGCACCAACATCCTGCCGTCGGAGGCCATGGCCGCCGAAGACGCCCGCGCCGCCTGGGACTGGCTGGCCCGGCAGTACCCCGACCGGCCGCGTTACATCTTCGGCCACTCGCTGGGTGGCGCGATCGCCATCAGCCTGGCGGCGCAGGTGGGTGACGAGGCCGGCACCCTGGTGGAAGGCACCTTCACGTCCATTCCCGACGTGGTGGCGTCCTATCGCTGGGGTTGGCTGCCGGTGGGGCCCCTGATTACGCAGCGCTTTGCGGCCGTGGAGCGGGTGGCCCAGATTGGCTCGCCGCTGCTGGTGGTGCACGGCAGCGACGACCGCACCATCGCGCCCGCGCTGGGCCGGCGCTTGTTTGACGCCGCCGCCGAACCCAAACGCTTCGAGCTGGTCGAAGGCGCGTCGCACCACAACGCCAACGCCATGGGGCAGGCGCAATACCGCGCGGCGCTGGTTGCCTTGTTCGGCGTGAATGCAGGCAGCACACCCACGACTGCTTCAGCCAGCCGGTTCTGATACCCTCGGACGGATGTCGTCCCCCTTGAGTGTCCGGTCAGCCGCACGGCCTGCCGGAATGTCCGCGCTGACCGTTGTCCTGCTGCTGTCCCTGCTGCTCGGGCTGCAACCGGTCACCACCGATCTGTACCTGCCGGCCCTGCCCTCGATCACCCAGGGTTTCGGCGCCGGCATGCCGCAGGCGCAGCTGACGCTGACCGCACTGCTGCTGGCCTTCGGCATCTCGCAACTGGTGTGGGGCCCATTGTCTGACCGGTTCGGCCGCCGGCCGATCCTGATGGGCGGAACGGCGGCCTATGTGCTGGCCTCCCTGGGCAGCACCTGGTCGCCGTCGATCGAGGCCCTGATCGCCTGGCGTGCGGTTCAGGGTGTGGCCATGGGCGCGGGGGTGATGACGGCCCGCGCACTGGTGCGCGACCTGTACCAGCCGGCCGAAGGCGCGCGGGTGATGTCCAAGGGGCTGACCGGCCTGGGGGTGATTGCCTGCATCAGTGCGCCGCTGGGGGGCTTGCTGACCGATTGGGCGGGCTGGCGTGTCGCCCTGGGCGCCCTGGCCGCGTTTGGCACCGTCACGCTGGCGTTTGTTGCGCTGCGCCTGGAAGAAACCGTTGCGCCGGCCCATCGCCGCTCGCTGCACCTGGGCCAGTTGGCGCGTAGCTGGGTGCAGATTCTGCGTGACCGCACTTTCCGCGCCTGGTCGCTGCTCACTATCGCGTCCTACGGCGGGCTGTTCACCTTTCTGGCCACATCGTCGTTCGTGTTCATCGAGGTCATGGGGCTGAGCCGCACCGGCTACGGCCTGCTGATGTTTTCGATGTCGGCGTCGTACATCGCCGGCACCTTCATCTGCCGGCGGCTGCTCACCCGGCTGGGGCTGCGCCACACCGTGGCGGTCGCCGGGGGACTGACGCTGGCCTCCGGCCTGTTGCTGCTGATCCTGGCCCATGCCGGCGCCGGCCAGCCCTGGTACGGGCCGTGGGCGGTGATGGGGCCGTTTTACCTGTTCATGCTGGGCCACGGTGTGCATCAACCCTGTGGCCAGAGCGGCGCGGTGGGCCCGTTTCCGCAGATGGCTGGCACGGCTTCGGCGGTCAACGGTTTTCTGATGATGGTGGCCGCGTTTCTCACCGGCGGCTGGCTGGGCCGCGCGATGAACGGAACCGTGTTCCCCATGGTCTGGGGTATCGCCTTCTGGTGCGCGGTGATCGCCCTGACCGCCTGGACCCTGGTGCAACGCGATGGCGACACCACCAGCGCCTGAAACCGCGCCGCCTCTGCGTGCCCTGTGCCTGGCGGGCCCCACCGCCGCCGGCAAAACCGCCGCCGCGCTGGCCATCGCCGCGCGCTGGCCGGCAGAGATCATCAGCGTCGACTCGGCGCTGGTCTACCGCGGCATGGACATCGGCACCGCCAAACCCAGCGCCGCCGAGCGCGCCGCCGTGCCGCACCACCTGATCGACATTCGCGACCCGCAACAGGCCTACAGCGCGGCCGAATTCGTGCGCGACACCGAGGCGCTGATCGACGCCATTCGCGGGCGCGGCCGTCTGCCGCTGCTGGTGGGCGGCACCATGCTGTATTTCAAGGCGTTGTTCGACGGCCTGGACGACATGCCCGCGGCCGACCCGGCGGTGCGCGCCGCACTGGAGGCCGATGCCGCCGCCCGGGGCTGGCCCGCGCTGCACGCCGAGCTGGCCCGGGTGGACCCGATCACGGCGGCACGGCTGGCACCGGCCGACAGCCAGCGCATCCAGCGGGCGCTGGAGGTGTGGCGGGTGTCGGGCCGGCCGATGTCGGCGTTTCACACTTCAAACACAGGAGCAAACAACGACCTTTCTGCGCTGGGTTTTGCCTTTTTTTCCCTGGAACCGCAAGACCGGGCCTGGCTGCACGCGCGGATCGCCCGGCGCTTTGACGCCATGCTGGCTGCGGGCTTTCTGGACGAGGTGCAGGCGCTTCGCGCGCGCGGCGATCTGCACGCCGAACTGCCCGCGATGCGCTGCGTGGGCTACCGCCAGGCCTGGGAGGCGCTGGACGGCACGCTGCCGCTGGCCGAGCTGCGCGACCGCGGCATCTTCGCCACCCGCCAGCTGGCCAAACGCCAGCTGACCTGGCTGCGCAGCATGCCGGCGCGCACCGTGGTGGCCTGTGATGCGCCGCAGGCCCTGGACACCGTGCTGGACCGGGTGGCGACGCTGCTGGAAGGACCGGCCGCGTGAGCCTGGTGCAGGTCCGCGGCCTGGCCAAACGCTACGGTGACAGCACCGTGTTCGAACAGGTGTCGCTGACGGTGGCGCCGGGCGAATTTGTCGCCATCGTCGGCGAGTCGGGTGTGGGCAAATCCACGCTGCTCAACTGCCTGGCCGGCCTGGACGACTGGGACCGCGGCACCGTGAGCCTGGGCGGCGTCGACATCGGCGCGCTGGACGAAACCGGCCGCGCCCTGCTGCGGCGCGAACAAACCGGCTTTGTTTTTCAGGCCTTCCACGTGTTGCCGCACCTGGATGTGGCGCAGAACGTGGGCCTGCCGCTGCTGCTGCTGGGCCGCCCGGACGCGGCTCGGGTGGCTGCGATGCTGGATGCGGTGGGTCTGGCCGGACTGGGCGGCCGGCTGCCGCAGCAGCTCAGCGGCGGCCAGTTGCAGCGCGTGGCCATCGCCCGCGCCCTGGTGCACCGCCCGGCCCTGCTGCTGGCCGACGAACCCACCGGCAACCTGGACCCCGGCACGGCCGCCCGCATCCTGGACCTGCTGCTGGCGCAGACGCGTGACCACGGCAGTGCCCTGGTGCTGGTGACCCACTCGGAAGCGGCCGCCGCCCGTGCCGACCGGGTGCTGCACCTGACGGCCGAAGGCATCCGGGCCTGATCGGGCCGGGCGGCGCCCGCCGTCGGCGCCGGGGGCAGGCACCGGGCCGCCGTCGCCCTTCAGTCCGCCACGCGCTCGGCCCGGTGCTCGCCGTTCTGGTGCAGCACCAGCGCCACCACCCGGCCGCCGGCGTCGCGCTCGAACTGCAGCTCGGCCTTGACCACCTCGTAGGCAAACCGGTCCGCCCGCCCCGGCACGGGGAACACCGGCACCCGCGGGAAGTTGCCGGACTGCACCGCCAGCTGGCCGTCGCTCGCGCGCACGTCCAGCACCAGGTCGGCGCCGAACACCCGTGGGGCCATGAAGCGCCCGGCATAGCCGGCCGCCACGGCGTCTGGCAGCACGGCCAGTGCCGGTGCGTGGGCATCGATACGGGTCAGCGTCTGCTCGCCCCCGCCCTGCGTGACGGTGGCCGCAGCCGGCTGCCCGTCTTTGCGCGTGAACTCGTAGCCCAGGCCCTGCTCCCGATCCACAAAGCGGTCCGGGCCCGCCGGGCTCAGCGGGCGATAGGCCACGTTGACGGGCCGGCGGTACAGCACGCCGTCCTGCGCCACCACGGTGATGGTGCCGCCCAGACTGGAGCGGTAGAGGCCGGCGTAGGCCGGCAGCGGCAGCGCCGCGGGCGCGCCGGAAGGCTCCACCACCGGGTAGTAGCTGCCGGCGATGGCATTGCGCACCCGCCAGGGCTGGGCCTGGCCATTGCTGGTGAGCAACACCAGCGCCTCCTGCGTCGCGGGCAGGACCATCCAGACCGAGCGGTAGCCGCTGGTCCAGCCTTCGTGGAAATAGCTGCGCCGCTCTTTCGGCCCGCGAATCCAGACGCCGTAGCCGATCTCGCCCATGTCGATGCGCCCCAGCGGCGTCAGCATGCGTTCGGCCGCCGGGCCCAGCGGCCCGTTACGCCCGGCCAGCACCGCCCGGCTGAACCGCAGCAGGTCGGGCACGGTGGAGCGCAAGGCCCCGGCCCCGGCAAAGGCCAACATGTCCCAGGGTGTGGTGGGCTGGCGGCCGTCAAAGCCCGGGGCCAGGCGCGGCGCCTGCTCACCCAGGTGCTGCACCGTGTCGGTCATGCCCAGCGGGGTGGTGATGCTCTCGCGCACCAGCTCGCTCCAGGGCTTGCCAGAGCGCTCCGACAGGATTTCGCCGAGCACGCCGAAGCCCAGGTTGCTGTAGCGGGCCTTGCACGGGGGCGCCTGCGCCAGTTGCAGGGACGCCAGCGCGGCCCACATCCGGGGCCGGTCGTAGCGGCGGTAGGGGCTCTCGGGCGGGCCGGCCTCGCGGAAATCCGGCGGCAGGCGCGGCAGGCAGGAGCTGTGGGTGACGAGCTGGCGCAGCGTAATCGACGCGACAGCAGGCGAGCTGAAAGCCACTTTGCCCGCGAGCACGTCGCCCAGCCGGTCGTCCAGGCGCAGGTCGCCGCGCTCGACCGCCTGGGCCAGCAGCAGCCCGGTGAACACCTTGCTGATGGAGCCGATCTCGAACAGCGGCGGCGCGCCCGCGCCCGGCTCGGCGGCGGGCACCGGGTCGCCCGCCGACACCAGCGCCTGGGCGGCCTTGCCATCCCGCCACACGCCCGCAGCCGCCTGACCGTGCCGCAGTTCGCCCAGCGCCACGCGGGCCATCACGGCCGGATCGCTGGCCAGGCTCAGGGGCTGGGCCCAGGCGACCGGCGCCACGACGGCGAGGCCCGCCAACCAGACCGAAACACGGCGGAAAACCCCGAAAACCCGGCGTCGAGCAGGCATCACGCACCCCTTTGGAATTGGATGCGGTCATGATGCCAGACCCGATCAGCAGCGGACGGCTGCGGCAGAGAAAAGGCGACGGGCTTCACAGCCCGCCGCCTTCGTCCATCACGACAAGGGTGCTTATTCGATCGCCAGCCGCTGCGAGCCGCCCGCGGCCTTCTTCGGCAGGGTCAGCGTCAGCACGCCGTTTTCGTACTTTGCCTTGGCCTGCGCCTGATCGATGTCTGACGCGAGCTGGAAGCTGCGGGCCACGGCGCCGTAGTAGCGCTCGCTGCGCAGCACTTTTTCATCGCTGGTCTGGGTGTCGGCCTGCTTGATTTCGGCACGCAAGGTCACCACGTTGCCGTCGATGCTGACGTGGATTTCGTCCTTGCTGACACCGGGCACTTCCGCGTGCACGGTGTAAGCCTTGTCGGACTCCTTGACGTCCACACGAATCTGCGCGGGGGTCGGCAGCGGGTCGCCATGCAGCGGACGGACATAAAAGCCGGGCGCGAAGTCCTTGAAGAAATCGTCGAACAGGCTTGCGCGATTGACCAGAGAGTTCATGGGTTTCTCCTTTCCGAGGGGTTGAACAAGGCGTTGCCGCCATGAATACGATATGGAGGCCGGCCGCTTTCCTTCAAGAGCGGTGTGCCCACTTTTTGCGCCAGATCAACCCCTTGCCCGCAGGGACGCCGGGGCGCCGCGGGCACCGCCGATCGCGCCGGACGCGACAATGGCCGCCATGCGTTTGCTGCTGCTCTCCTGGGCCTGGCCCGAACTGCGCCACAACCCCTGGCGCAGCCTCACCGCCGTGGTCGCGGTGGCCGTGGGGGTGGCGCTGGCCTGGGCGGTGCACCTGATCAACCAGTCGGCGCTGGAGGAATTTGCCGGCGCCACCCGCGCCGTGAATGGCGAACCCGATGTGGAGCTGCGCGACCGGGGCGCCGGTTTCGACGACCGCCTGCTGGACCACCTGGCGGCCCACCCGGATGTGCGCTCGGCCAGCCCGGTGCTGGAGGTGGCCACCTACGCGCTCGCGCCGGACGGCGCGGGCACGCGCCAGAGCCTTCGGGTGCTGGGCGTGGACGCACTGGTGGTGGCGCGCACCGCCCCCGCGCTGATGCCGCTGCCCGATGCCGACGCCGACCGCCTGGCCTTGTTTGCCCCCGACAGCGGCTTTGCCAACCCGGCCGCCCGAGCGCTGGCCGGGCCCGATGGCACGCTGCGCCTGCAAACACCCGACGGCGTGCGCACCATCCGCCTGCGCGGACAGGTCACCGCCGGCGGACCGCCCCTGCTGGTGATGGACATCGGCGCCGCGCAAGACCTGCTGGGCCGCGTGGGCCAGCTCACCCGCATCGACCTGCGGCTGCAGCCCGGCGCGGACCGGGCCGCCTTGGTGCGCGATCTGGCGCTGCCGCCCACCGTGCAGGTGGCCGATGCGCAGTCCGCCGGCGAGCGATTGACCCAGATCTCCCGCGCCTACCGGGTCAATCTGACGGTGCTGGCGCTGGTCGCCCTGTTCACCGGCGCCTATCTGGTGTTTTCGGTGCTGTCGCTGGGCGTGGCGCGCCGGGCGCCGCAACTGGCGCTGCTGGGTGTGCTGGGGCTTACCCCGGTCGGGCGGCTGCGGCTGGTGCTGGCCGAGTCGGCGCTGCTGGGCGTGGTCGGCACGCTGATCGGGCTGGCCGGCGGGCTCGCGCTGGCCCAGCTGGCGCTGCGCCAGCTGGGGGGCGATCTGGGGGGCGGCTTCTTCGCAGGGGTCAGCCCGACCCTGCGGTGGACGCTATCCGGCCTGCTGGCCTACGGCGCCCTGGGGCTGACCGCCGCGCTGGCGGGCGGCTGGTGGCCGGCACGGACGGCCGCCCGCCTGCCGCCGGCGCGCACACTCAAGGGTCAGGGACTGGTGGCCGAGCCGGGCGCCGCCTCGGGCGAGCACGCCTGGCGCGGGCCGGCGCTGATGGCCCTGGGGGCCGTCATGGCGCTGCTGCCGCCGCTGGGCGATCTGCCGCTGGCGGCCTACCTGTCGGTCGGCCTGTTGCTGGTGGGTGGCATCGCCACCCTGCCGCCGCTGGTCTGGGCCTTGTGCCGCGCATTGATGCCGTCCGCCGGCCAGGGAGTGCTGGCCTTGCTGGCGCTGGCCCGTACCCGGCGCTCCCGCCATTCCGCCACGGTGGCCGTGGGCGGTGTGGTGGCCGCCCTGGCGCTGGCGGTGGCGCTCACGGTGATGGTGGCGAGCTTTCGCGGCTCGGTCTCGCAGTGGCTGGACCGGGTGCTGCCCGCCGACCTGTACGCCCGCACTGCCCGCAGCGCGCAGGCCGCCGACGCCGCTTTCTTGCCCCCCGGCCTGGCAGCGCAGGTGGCGATGCTGCCCGGAGTGCGCACGGTGCAGGTGCAGCGCCTGCGCAGCCTGGAGCTGAGCGCCGGTCAGCCGCCGGTCACCCTTCTGGCCCGCGACCTGGGCGAGCCGGCCACAGAGCTGCCGCTGCTCGGGCCAGCGCACAGCCCGCCGGCAGGCCAGATACCGGTCTGGATCAGCGAAACGCTGCAACGGCGCATGGCCTGGACCCCGGGACAGCCGCTGGAGCCGCTTTCCAGGGCATTTGAGGCCCTACCCAGTGAGAAAAGGTCTTCTTCAGCTCCATTTTTCATAGCTGGCGTCTGGCGCGACTATGCCCGGGCCAACGGCGCCATCGTGATCCGCCGGGCCGACTACGAGCGGCTGACCGGCGACGCCCGCATCAACGACCTGGCGATCTGGCTGGCGCCGGGGGCCAACGCGCAGGCGGTGCAGGCCCGGGTGCGCGCGCTGGCCGCACAGGCCAGCGCCAGCGGCGAACTGCCGCTGGAGTTTGCCGCCGCCGCGCAGGTGCGCGAGGCCTCGCTGCAGATCTTCGACCGCAGCTTTGCCGTCACCGTCTGGCTGCAGGCGGTGGCCATCGGCATCGGCCTGTTCGGCGTGGCGGCCAGCTTCGCCGCGCAGGTGCTGGCGCGGCGCAAGGAATTCGGCCTGCTGCGCCATCTGGGGCTGACCCGCGCGCAGGTGCTGCGGCTGGTGGCGCTGGAAGGCGCGGCCTGGAGCCTCCTCGGGGCGGCCGCCGGGCTGGCGCTGGGGCTGGCCGTCAGTGTGGTGCTGGTGCATGTGGTCAATCCGCAAAGCTTTCACTGGACGATGGAGATGGCGCCGCCGTGGGCGCGGCTTGCGGCCCTGTGTGCCGCCTTGGCCGCCGCCGGCACGCTAACGGCCTGGCTGGCCGGTCGCAGCGCCGCCAGCGCGTCGGCCGTCATGGCGGTGAAAGAAGACTGGTAAACCCGGCCCGCCCGACACTCGGCCTGGCACACAGCCGGGCGACACCGGGTCACAATGCGGACATGCACACCCCCTCTGCCGACACCGCCTGGGTTCACCGGGCCATCCACCGCATCGAAGCCGACTACCAGCGCAGCGCCGACACCCACCTGCTGGCGCTGGAACTGCCCGGCCTGGCCCGCCACGGCATCGACCTGTACCTCAAGGATGAATCGACCCACCCCAGCGGCAGCCTCAAGCACCGCCTGGCGCGATCGCTGTTCCTGTATGCGCTGTCCAACGGCTGGCTGCACCCGGGCTCGACCGTGGTCGAGGCCTCCAGCGGTTCCACCGCCGTCAGCGAAGCCTATTTCGCCCGCCTGATCGGCCTGCCCTTTGTTGCCGTGATGCCGCGCAGCACCTCGGCGGAAAAAGTCGCGCAGATCGAATTTCATGGCGGACACTGCCACCTGGTGGACAACGCCAGCCTGGTCTATGACGAGGCCATGGCCGTGGCCCGGCGCACAGGCGGGCATTACATGGACCAGTTCACCTACGCCGAACGCGCCACCGACTGGCGCGGCAGCAACAACATTGCCGAAAGCCTGTTTTCCCAGATGAGCCGCGAGCGCCATCCGGTGCCGCGCTGGATCGTGGTGGGCGCCGGCACCGGGGGCACCAGCGCCACCATCGGACGCTACCTGCGCTACCAGCGACATGCCACCCAGTTGTGTGTCGCCGACCCCGAAGGTTCGGTGTTCGCCGCCTACCATGCCAGCGGCGACGCCAGCCTGACCGCGCCCGGTTCACGCATCGAAGGCATCGGCCGCCCGCGGGTGGAGCCCAGCTTCATCCGCACCGTGGTGGACCGCCTGGTGCCGGTGAGCGACGGCTTGTCCCTGGCGGCCATGCGGGTGCTGTCGCGCCGGCTGGGACGGCGGGTGGGTCCGTCCACCGGCACCAACTTCGCGGTGATGGTCGATCTGGCCCGCCAGATGCAAAAGGCCGGCCAGACCGGCTCCATCGCCTCGCTGCTGTGTGATTCGGGCGAGCGATACCTGCCCACCTACCACAACAGCGCCTGGACGGAGGCCCGCTTCGGCGACTGCCAGGCGGGCGAAGCGGCGCTGGAGGCCGGGCTCGATTGAGCCGGCGCCCGGCAACCGCCCCGCCATGACGCAGCCCGCCCGCCCGGTCTATGGCCTGCGCCGGGCCCTGGTGCTCGGCGGCCCGGCGGCGCTCGCCGCCCTGACGGCGGCCGGGCTGCCCACCGGCGCCGCCGCCCTGCCCCCGCGCCGGCTGGTGTTTCCGCGCGACCACGGCGCCCACCCCGAGCTGCGCACCGAATGGTGGTACATCACCGGCCATGCCGAATCGGGCGGGCGGCGGTTCGGCTTTCAGGTCACGTTTTTCCGCTCGCGGGTGGACGGCACCCAGGCGCTGAAGTCGCGGCTGGCCGCCCGGCAGCTGCTGTTCGCCCATGCGGCCATCACCGACCTGGCCGGCCAACGCCTGTGGCACGACCAGCGCATCGCCCGCGAAGGCCCGGGCGGCGCGCGCGCGGCCACCCAGGACACCGACCTGCTGGTGGACGGCTGGAGCCTGCGCCGCGACCCG
Organism: Burkholderiaceae bacterium; assembly: GCA_016790575.1. GTDB lineage: Bacteria > Pseudomonadota > Gammaproteobacteria > Burkholderiales > Burkholderiaceae_C > JAEUOU01. The sequence goes on from JAEUOU010000005.1 coordinate 198,715, forward strand.
GCCAGCGGCCACTACCATGCCCGCATCCGCGGCGACGCGCTGGCCATGGACCTGCGGTTCGAGCCCACCCAGGCGCTGCTGCTGCAGGGGCGCGAGGGCCTGTCGCGCAAGGGGCCGCAGCCCGAGCAGGCCAGCTATTACTACAGCCTGCCGCAACTGGCCGCGCGCGGCGAGCTGGGCTTTCAGTCCGAACGCTTTGCCGTGACCGGCAAGGCCTGGCTGGACCATGAATGGAGCGAAGCCCTGCTGCACCCCGACGCGGTGGGCTGGGACTGGATCGGCATGAACTACCACGACGGCAGCGCGCTGACCGCCTTTCGCCTGCGCCGGCGCGACGGCAGCACGCTGTGGAGCGGCGGCTCCTTTCGCACCCGCAACAGCCGCGGCGTGCAGACCTTCATTGCCGGGCCGGGCGAGGTGGAGTTCTCCCCGCAGCGCTTCTGGACCAGCCCGCTGTCCCGCGCGCGCTACCCGGTGGAATGGATCGTGCGCACCCCGGCCGACTTCTATACCGTGCGCGCCCTGCTGGACGCCCAGGAGATGGACAGCCGCGCATCCACCGGCGCCCTGTACTGGGAAGGGCTGAGCGAACTGGTCGACTCCAACGGCCAGCCGGTGGGGCTGGGTTATCTGGAAATGACCGGTTACGCCGCGCCCCTGCGCTTGTGAGCGCACTCCAGGACCAGAAAAACTTGATTCAGAGCAAGATGCACCCGCGCGGTGCGCTCTACATTGGTCGTGAGACGGAATCCTTCCACCCTTGAAACCCCGGAGACAACCGACCATGACTGCTGCCATCCGCATTGATTCCATCGACGCTGCCGTCGACTACGTGCTCGACAAGATTCCCGGCGAAATTGTGCTGGGCATTCCGCTGGCCATCGGCAAGCCCAACCCGTTCGTGAACACGCTGTACCGGCGCATCAAGGCCAACCCGGCGCGCAAGCTGCGCATCATCACCGCGCTCTCGCTGGAACGCCCGGTGGGCAAGTCGGAGCTGGAACAGCATTTCCTGGACCCGCTGGTGGAGCGGGTGTTCGAGGACTATCCCGATCTGGAATACGTCAAGGACCTGCGCGGCCCCGGACTGCCGCCCAACATCGAGGTCTGCGAGTTCTTCATGAAGACCGGCGACTACCTGGGCAATGAGCCGGCGCAGCAGAACTACATCTCGACCAACTACACCTTCGTCGCCCGCGACATGGAACTGATGGGCATGAACGTCATGGCCCAGGCGGTGGCGGCGCGCGAAACCGAAGGCGGCCTGCGCCTGAGCCTGTCGAGCAACCCCGACGTGGTGCTGGAGGTGATGGAGAAATTCCGCGCCCGCAAGACGCCGATCATTGCCGTGGGTGTCATCAACCACAAGATGCCCTTCATGCCCAACACCGCCGACGTCTCGCCCGACTTCTTCGACGTGGTGGTCACCGACCCGGCCGGCACCCACACCATTTTTGCGCCGCCCAACAACAAGGTCACCGCGGCCGACTACGCCATCGGCCTGCATGCGTCGAGTTTTGTCGAGGACGGCGGCACGCTGCAGATCGGCATCGGCTCGCTGGGTGACGCCATCGGCCAGTCCCTGATCGTGCGCGACCGCCACGGCGCCGAATACCGCACCATTCTGGAGACGCTGTGCCCGGACGGCCTGGACGGCCGCAGCCTGGGCCGCTTCGACCAGGGCCTGTACGGCTGCTCGGAAATGTTCGTCAACGGTTTCCTGCGCCTGATCGAGGCCGGCATCATCCGCCGCGAAGTGTTCAACGACGTGACGCTGCAGACCCTGCTGAACACCGGCGCCATCGCCGACGCCAAGGTCACGCCCGCCACGCTCAAGGCCCTGCTGGATGCCGGGCGCATCCACTCGCCGCTGACGCAGGCCGACCTGGACTTCCTCACCCGCTTTGGCATCTTCAAGCCGGGGGTGGCCCTCAAGGGCGACCACCTGGTGTTCGACGGTGTGCCGCTGCCCAACGACCTGCGCGGCGAGGCGCAGTTCGACGCCGTCTGCAAGATCCTGCTGGGCGCGCGGCTGCAGGGCGGCATCTTCATGACCGGGGGCTTTTTCATCGGCCCGCGCGACTTCTACGAGCGGCTGCGCACCATGCCGCCGCAGGAACTGGCGCACATCGACATGACGCGCATCGACTTCATCAACCAGTTGTATGGCAGCGAGGATCTCAAACGCGCCCAGCGGGCCAAGGCCCGGTTCATGAACACCACCATGATCGCCACGCTGGGCGGCGCGATGGTGAGCGACGCCTTCGAATCCGGCCAGGTGGTCAGCGGCGTGGGCGGGCAATACAACTTTGTGGCCATGGCCCATGCGTTGCCCGACGCGCGGCTGATCATGATGCTGCGCGCCACCCACGACAACAAGGACGGCCTGCGCAGCTCCATCGTCTTCAGTTACGGGCACGTCACCATCCCGCGCCACCTGCGCGACATCGTCATCACCGAATACGGCGTGGCCGACCTGCGCGGCCGCAGCGACAGCGAATGCATCAAGCGCATGCTGTGTATTGCCGATTCGCGCTTCCAGGACGAACTGCTGAAACAGGCCAAGGACCACGGCAAGCTGGCCAAGGACTATGAAATCCCCGAGCAGTACCGTCAGAACCTGCCCGAGGTGCTGGAAGCCCGGCTGCACCCCTGGACCGAGGCCGGCCTGCTGCCCGACTTCCCCTTCGGCACCGACCTGACCGACGACGAGCTGCGCATGGTGCGCGCGCTCAAGAAACTTAAACACGCCAGCCACCACCCCAGCGAATTCCTGCTGATGGCGGTGCGCGCGCTGTTCGAAGAAAAGCCGGTGCCCAAGGCCTACCTGGAGCGCCTGGGCCTGGACGACGCCCACAGCTTCAAGGACCTGCTGGTGCGCCGCCTGTTCGCCAACAACGTGGGCTGACCTCCCCCGCCGGCCGGCCACCCGGCCACCTGGCGGGTGGTCGGTCGGCGCGTCGGCGGGCCGGCGGCAACACTGCTACCCTCGGACCATGTCCGAGCCTGCTTCCCGCGGCGCCGCCGCGCCCGCCCCGTCCGCCTCCGTCTCCACCACCACCCCGCCCACCGCCGCGCCCCGTGCGCTGGGCGGGTTGCTGCCGTTCCTGCGGCCCTACCGCGCCCGCATCGCGCTGGCCGGCGTGTTCCTGCTGCTGGCGGCGGCGGCCACGCTGGCCTTTCCGGTGGTGCTGCGCCAGCTGATCGACCAGGGCCTGGCGCCCACCGACCGGGGCGCGCAGGTGCTGGCGTTGCGCGGCCACTTTGCGGCGCTGTTTGGTGTGGCCGTGGCGCTGGGGCTGTTTTCGGCGGTGCGCTTCTATCTGGTCAGCTGGCTGGGCGAGCGCATCACCGCCGACCTGCGCAACGCCGTCTACGACCGCATGTTGCGCCAGAACCCGGCGTTTTTCGAGACCACCCAGACCGGTGAAGTGCTCAGCCGCCTGACGGCCGACACCACGCTGGTGCAGACGGTGGTGGGCTCATCGCTGTCCATGGGCCTGCGCAACGCCGTCATGGGCCTGGGCGCGCTGGGCATGCTGGTGTGGAGCCACCCGGCGGTGATGGTGCAGGTGCTGCTGGTGGTGGGCCTGGTGGTGCTGCCGGCCACCTGGTTCGGCCGCCGGGTGCGGCGCCTGTCGCGCGCCAGCCAGGACCGCGTGGCCGACTCCAGCGCCATCGCGGCCGAGGTGCTCAACGCCGTCACCGTGGTGCAAAGCCACCGCGCCGAGGCGCGCGAAAGCCGCCGCTTTGCCGACGCCAGCGAACGCGCCTTCGGCACCGCCGTGCGCCGCAGCCGCGCCCGCGCGGCCCTGATCGCCTTCATCATCATCGCCAACGCGGCGCTGATCCTGTGGGGCCTGTACCGGGGCACCCAGGCCGTGCTGGCCGGCACCCTGTCGGCCGGCGACCTGGGCCAGGCCGCGCTGTACGTGGCCATTTTTGCCGGCGCGGTGGCCGTGCTGGGCGAGGTCTACGGCGACCTGCTGCGCGCCGCCGGCGCCACCGAACGGCTGATGGAGCTGCTGCACGCCCCGGTGGAAGACGACGCGCCCGCCCCCGACAGGCCGGCATCCGCACCCGCCCCGGCGCTGCTGCTGCCGCGTGACGGCCCGGTGATCCGCTTCGACGCGGTGCGCTTCCACTACCCCTCGCGCCCGGCGCAGGCCGCGCTGGCCGATTTTTCGCTCACCGTGCGGGCCGGTGAAACCGTGGCCCTGGTGGGCGCCAGCGGCGCCGGCAAAACCACGGTGTTCCAGCTGCTGCAGCGCTTTTACCGGCCGCAGCAGGGCCAGATCCGGCTGGGCGGCCAGCTCGTCGCCGATCTGCCAGCCGCCGTGCTGCGCGCGCAGATGGCGCTGGTGGCGCAGGACGGCACCATTTTTTCCGCCTCGGTGCGCGACAACATCCGCTACGGCCGCCCGGACGCCAGCGACGAGGCCGTGCGCGCCGCCGCCCGCGCCGCCTTTGCCGACGACTTCATCAGCGCCCTGCCCGAGGGCTACGACACCTTTGTCGGCGAGCGCGGCCTGCGCCTGTCCGGCGGGCAGCGCCAGCGCGTGGCGATTGCCCGCGCCATGCTGTGCGACGCCCCCATCCTGCTGCTGGACGAAGCCACCAGCGCGCTCGACGCCGAAAGCGAACGCATGGTGCAGGCCGCCCTGGATGCCGCCATGCGCAGCCGCACCACCATGGTCATCGCCCACCGCCTGGCCACCGTCAAACGTGCCGACCGCATCGTGGTGCTGGACCACGGCCGCATCGTCGAAACCGGCACCCACGCCGAACTGGTCGCCGCCGGCGGCCCCTACGCCCGGCTGGCGGCCTTGCAGTTCACCGGCGACGAGGAGCCGGCTTCGCGACCGGCGGGGGCCGGGTGAGGAACGGGTGACGGCGCGGCATGCCACGCCGGATGGCTGTCGGCGATGGCCACGAAGCGTTGCAGGGCCGCCAAGTTGACGCTCGGGTCTGCGCGCAGGGCCTAGAAGATCGCGTTGTCAATCGTGAGCGTGGTCATCGGTGATGTCCTTGAAGGAAAAGATGTTGACCAAGCCCAGCTCGGCCAGACAGCCATCTGTGAACGTCAGCGAGGGCAAGGGCGTGATCAGCGTGCCCGCGCCGTCGCTGCGACCACCCCCAGTGCACCAAACAATGCTGCTCTTTTATCTGATGGCGATGCAAGTGGATTGACGGAGAGGCCGGAAAAGGATTTTTTTGCGGTGGCAAATTGTTGCCAGCCATTATCGGATCTTGAGATACATTTCCCATGATTCTATTTGCCTATATTAGCAAACAAAAGATACGCACCATATCCAAATGCTATATACATAAAAAATATTGACAGATGAGCAAGCACCTGCATCATTTTATAATTATTTTTGTCAGTCTCGGAAAACTGCTCTGTCAGGTATCTATAAGTATGCTGGATTTTCGTTGATCCATACGCTCCGGGGACAGAAAACTCATAAATTAAGCGATATTTTTCTAATTTTTTTGCGTATTTTTTGCACCCCATATGACACAAAGCATTGCCCAGCATCCCAACCGTAAACAAGGTGTATTCGATTCGGGCGATGGTTTGCGCTGGCAGCCCTTGGCGCATGGCGATCCAGATGGTTAACGGCGCAATAATAAAACCGACGCCCATCACGGCCCAGACCACCCAACCGGCAAATTCACCTTCGTTTTTAGTAACCGATGTATTCATGATTTTCCAGATTGAGTCATCGAATGCCGATTTTCCAAGCGATTCGAGTGGGTCACTCGCATCGAAAGGTGGAATACAAACGACATCCCTGGTGATAAGCGATTGTCGGCGAGTCACCCGCAACCGATGGATTCGTGGCGGTGTTCAGGTCGTAAATGCTCGTCCTGCCGCGCCAGACCGGCACGCCTGCCCACCGCACAAGTTTTTCAGGCATTTTTTGCCCCATACCCAGCGCCAAAAGGTCATTGACTGCTATGAATACCATAGCCCTCACCGCTCCCGCCCCGCCTCTGCCGCCACCATCTGTACCGTGTTGCGCAACCATGGCAACAAGCGCAGGGGAGTTACTGGTCATCGGTGTTGGCATGCAGGTTTTCTCCCATTACCGAGTAGCGGGATGGGGTGGAAGCTTCTTGAATGCAGCCGTCAGGCCAGGCACGCAGATTTCATTCAGCTGGTAAACCAAGAAAACCTCTTCCGACGTATCAGGCAGCCATCGGAAGATCTGATTCGCGGGAATGGGGTAGGGCAAGCGGCCCGGATACATGGGCGAGAAATCGGTGTAAGTCGTGGTTCCAACCCATTTGGCGGCGAACACCTCTTTGATGAGCTCCGGCGTCATGCACGGCAACCCATCCCCGTCGCGTTTGCCGGCGGGGGGCATCTTGACGAAGTCCATGCTGAGGTAGGACGAGTTGCGGCTGGGGTTGAAGGACCAATACACACCCCCTCGGCTGCGGTTGTTGAAGGTTGGACCGAAGGGGTGAACGTAGCGAACACTGCCAATACCCCATCCACCATCTGAATACGGGCCGTTAAGAGGAGTGGCCTCCAAAGGAGCCCCAAACGCCGACTCAAACCGCTTGAAATCAAACGGATCGGTTTCCAGAAACGTACGCAGCTTGATCAGGAATTCCCGCTCCAGCACGCCCTCGCCCCACTTGGCGGTCGTCGCCGCAGTGGGCGTGGCCGAAGTGGGCGTGGCCGAGCTGGCAGCAGGTGCCGGCACCGCAACGGCTGCTGGCGCCGCAGTGCCCTGCGCCTGTACGGCCAGCGGCCCGAGGACCGCCGCCAGACCCAGCACCGGCATCAGGCGCCCCAGAGTTACCAGCGGCAATGGTTTCACGCCATTTTTGTCAGTTCCCAGCGTCATCCGGTCATTCCTTGCGATGGTTTTCTTCATCCTTGATCCCTTTCCCGATGCCCCGTCCGCAAGACAAGCCGCCGGGTGCCCCGCTCTGCCGCCCGGACTGGCCCCCAAACGCCGTTCCAAGTGCTTTTCACCGTCTTTTGCCCCATACCCAGCGTCAAAAGGTCGTTGTTTGCTACTGTTTTTGATGTTTTCCCATCACGGTCCGGACGACGACCGGCCCGGCGTGGGCTCCCGGATGGGGCCGGACTACCCCGCAAGGGTGTAACCCGTGCTGCGGCCGCCGCCTGGCGTCTTCTGCAGCACCCCCAAGTCCAGCAATTGCGAGATGTCGCGCAGCGCCGTGTCGGGTGAGCACTTGGCGATCGCCGCCCACTGGCTGGTGGTCAGCTTGCCATCGAAGCCGTCGAGCAATCGGTTGAGGAGTTTCACCTGCCGTTCGTTCAACGGCAGCCCCGCCCAGCGTTGCCAGAAGCGTGCCTTGACCAACACCGAATCAAGAGTCCCCTGCGCGCTCGCCACCGCCCGCCCCAGTGCGCCCAGAAACCAGGACAACCAGCCCGTGACGTCCAGCGTGCCTTTCTGGGTTCGTTCGAGCACCTCGTAGTAATCCTTGCGTTCCCGCTGGATCTGGGCCGACAGGCTGTAAAAGCGCTGCGGGCTGCCATCGGCTCGGGCCAGGAACAGGTCGCCGACGGCGCGGGCGATGCGGCCGTTTCCATCGTCGAACGGATGCAGCGTCACCAGCCAGAGATGCGCCAGGCCCGCCTTGATCAGCCCGGGTTCGCCGGTCTCTGCATGGGCCCAGAGCAGAAAGCGGTCCATTTCGGCGGCCAGCGCCTGCGCCGGGGGGGCCTGAACGTGCACGGTCCGCCGGCCCCAATGCCCTGACACCACTTGCATGGGTCCGTCGGCATCGGTTCGCCACCGGCCCACCTCAATCCGTGTCATGCCGGAGTAGCCGGTGGGAAACAATGCGGCGTGCCAGCCGAACAGCCGCTCGGCCGTCAGGGGATCGCCGGCCCGGGTGGTCGCATCCAGCACCATCTCCACCACGCCCTCCACATGCCGGTCCACCGGCAGCACGGCGCCAATGTCCACCCCCATGCGGCGGGCGATGGATGAACGCACCGACGCCGCGTTGAGCACCTCGCCCTCGATTTCGCTGGTCTTGACCACATCCTCCGTCAGCGCCGCCAGACTGGCCTGATCCCGCAACGCCATCCCCGCGTCCGCCAATCGCCCGAGCAGCAGCCCCTGGGCGCGGCTGACGTCGCTCAAGGGTCCGGCCAGCGCTGCCAGGTCGTAGCGCCACGGCGGCCAATCGTCCGCTTGCCAGACGTACAGGTTTTCTCCGCCATTCATGCGGTGATTAGACACGCCATTCGCCGCAGGGGCAACACTTTCGACGCATTACATGCGGTGATTAAGCGCCCTTTCGCCGCAAAACGGCGCGTACGGAGCAGGCCGCGCCCTCGACGGCGCCCCCGACACCGCCATGCGCAGCTGGCGGCCTTGCAGTTCACGGGCGAGGGGAATGATCCAGCCGGCGGGGCCGGTGTCCTTTCCGGCGAACACGGGCGCTGCGGCGATGCGCCCGCAAAAAGCCAATGGGCAATCAGGCCAATGATTGACCTTGGACAAATTCACCCGCCGCCACACTGGGCCAAATGAGACTGGGCAGGACGGGGACGTGGGCAGATGCCTCGCCCTGCGCAAAGACCGAGCGCGAGCACGCCGTCAGACCTTGTGCATGCCTTTTCTTGTCCATCATTTGCGAACCTGGTTATGAGCGACACATCTACGCCATCGTCCCGACCGCCCACCGTGCTGGGCAATTTCCTGCAGCCCGGGTTTCCATTTGCCAAGGTGTTTTCCGTGCTGTTCATGGACGGTGGCATGGTGTTCGCAAAGACCGGCAGCGGTGGCACCAATGCAGCAGGCACCCTGCGGGCCAGCCTGGGCGGCTCCAGCCCGGTCGCCTTGATCGCCAGTGCCATCGGAACGCTCTACGACACCAAAAGCCAGGACAGCCGCTCGGCAAAGACCGGCCAGTTGGGGGGTCAGGCGGTGCAAGACATCGTCGCGGCGGACAAGCGCAATTTCTTCGTTCCGTTCACGGCGGTGAAGCAGGTACAAGTCAAGGTGCCCCACTTCGGCGGTGAAGTCAAGGTGATCATCGAAGCCGACAAGACGCACAAGTTCCGCATCGACCGCCAGTCGAAAGAGTCAGCGAAGCGCATCGTCTCGGTGTTCAACGAATTCCTGCCCGGCAAGGTGCTCAGTGCGTAAGCCGCTGACACGCACCACCCGCGCCTGGCGCTTTTGGGCACAGGGACTCGCCCTGTTGCTCGCGGGTCTGGCGCAGCCGGCCAACGCTGCCGATGGCGACACACGAGAGGCGAAGCACTCGTCTTACAAGGACGAGGGGGTCTTCAACAAACCGGGAATGACGCAACCGTGCAAACAGTTCAGTCGGCATGAGATCAGGCTTGTGTTTCCGGTCGCCGGCGGACCGGTGAAGGGCACCTGGAAGTTTGCCTTCAGAGCCGCCGTGGACTTGAGCAAAAGCACAGGCCCGATCAAGGATGTCCTGTGCGTTGGTGGCGGCGATGAAGATCCGACCTCCTACGAGATCACCGGCACTTACGACGGCAAGGATGGCGGGACCATCCGGGCCACTTGCACCGACCTGAAGAAAAAGGAGAGCAAGCCCTGCGGCGGGCGCATCTTCGCCAGCGGTACGGGAACGTTCAAGGAAGATGAGGATTCTGCCGCGTCCAATCGCGCGCTCAGCTTCCCGCCCTTCGGCAGCTGCAACACTGATCTCAACGCGTACGAGAAGGAGCTGCGCGAGGCGCTGTTGAACGCCCTCATCGATACCGCGTCCAGGTACACCTTCACCAAGCTCAGAAGCGCCGGCAATGAACTGCGCGGCTGGACACGCGAGATGTACGTCCTGTGGAAGATCCGTACCGACGCCTATGACGATCTGTTGGACCCCCTGTGGAGAAAGCCGCCGCTGTCGGTCTTTGAACGCATGGAGAACCAGGTGATGAAGGTCAGCATGGGGCCGGGTGCGGCGGGGCATCTGGAGGAACTGCCGATCTGGAAGGTGGTGCGCGAGGTGGGCGAGAATGCTTCCAAGGGGATGGGCGCTCTGCAGTTACTCAACAGTTTCGTCGAGGGGGACTACACGGAGACAGTGAAGACGGTGGTGTTCGAGGCCATCGGCAGCTACAGCAACGTCGCCGGGCTGGCGATCACCGCCGCACAGGCCACCTACGCCGACTGGCAGGCGTTCGAGCGTCGCTACCAGGACAAGGAGTTCAAGGAACTCTATCGCCTGATGTACTACGACAAGGGTGGTCGGCCGATGCAGGAGCGCTGGAAGGCGGAGCGCAAAGTGCGGTTGCGGCACTTCGTCGAAGAAGTCTACGACTGGCTGGACTACAGCGACACGCAAGGGCCCCGTCTGCGCAGGCTGATGGTCAACTATGCTGCCGACAAGCTTGAGCTGCGCCTGAGCCAGGCCGACTTCCGGCTCAAGGACACGGAGAGCGGTGGACGCACGCTGGCGGATCCGCGTGCGGTGGCCACGTTGGGCGCACTCTTCCTCGAGTTCGAAAACGTGTTCGAGAAGGATGTCGAGGCCGAACTCCTGCGTCAGTTGTCCGAGCGTGCGGCCAAACGCATGGCGGACCGCGCGCAGAAGGCGCAGGATGGCCTGAAACAGGCGGCGACGGGCGACTTTGCGGGCGTGTGGCCCGACGCGGAAGAGCGCACTAACCAGCTGTGCAAGGTGATCCAGAAGGTCCAGGCCGACTACCGCGCCAAACCCGGGGGGGCCAAGTGACACGCAAGACCATACCGCGACATCTGCTTTTTTCGACGATGGCCTTGGCTTCCTGCCTTGCCTTCGGGCAAGCCGACAATGCAGATGCGCTGTTCGACCAGGGCTTTACGAAGTACCAGGCCAGCGCAGCTGAGCAGGGCAAGGCGGACGGGTTCAGGCAGATGAAAGCCGCCGCCGATCTCGGCCACCTGCGGGCGCAGTTGATCGTGGGCCTGGTGCAGACGTTCTACGAAGGCCCCCTGCGCAATCCGGTCGCAGGCATCCAATACCTGCGCAAGGCGGCGGACCGGGCGAGCCCCGATGGTCTGTACTACCTGGCCCTGGCCCACGAAAGAGGCACTGGCACCGACAGAAACACCGGCGAGGCGGTTCGGCTGTATGCCAAAGCCGCCGCCCTTGGCCAACTCGAGGCACAGACCAATCTGGGCACCGCCCTGCTCTCAGGCAACGGCGTGGCCGCTGATCCTGGGCAGGGTGTGCTCTGGCTGCGCCGCGCGGCAGATGCCGGCGTCGCCATGGCGCAGCAAAACCTGGGCGTGCTCTATTACCAAGGCAAAGGCGTTGGAAAAGAGGATCTGGAAAGCTTCAAGTACCTCAAACTGTCCGCCCTGCGCGGAAATGACTCGGCGGCCAGACTGCTGGCGGAATTGCGAAAAAGCCTGAGCGAGGATCAGATTGCAGAAGGTGAACGCCGCGTGGCCGGGTTCCGCCAGACCGCGCCTTGGCGTGACCTTGCCCCTGCGATATCGGCCAACCTGCCTGCACAGAGTGAATCCGCCGGGCATGCAACAACCATGGCCGCACAGCGCGCTGAAGCGGCCGCAGCAGCCAAGCCGCTGCCGTCCGTCGCGACACAAGCCGTTTCGACCGGGGAATCCCTGATGCAGCCGGGAGACGAAGCGAAGGCTATCAACCGGGAGCCACCGATGACACGCGCCGAGGTCGAGGCGGCGATCGCCGGAATGAGCGTTCGGCGGGGCCGCAGCGGCAGTACGAACGCCCCGCGCTCACCGGCTCGCTGACCGGCGGCCGTCATCCTCAGGGTCTGCGACCAGGAAGCTTTGCTGACGCAGGCAGGGGCCGCGACATGCCGGTGCATGCCGGTGCATGCCGGGCGCGGCGCGTGCCGGAAAGCTGAAGGCCTGGCGTGGCATGACAAGGCGATGGCGCCTCCCCATGAAACGGGGTCCTGTCGGCGCACCGCCCGCAGCGCCACACTGAGAGGCCCAAAACGCCTTGAACAGCGGGTTTCATGGGCTTTTCGCCCCATACCCAGCGTCAAAAGGTCGTTGTTTGCTATGAACCCCATAGCATTCACCGCTCCCGCCCCGTCTCGGCCGCCTCCGTCTGCACCGGGCTGAGCAGGTCTTCCACGACGCTGCGCCGGCCCTGGTGGATTTCGGCCACGGCGGGCAGGCGGGCCAGACGGTCGGGGCTCAGTTTTCTGATGACTGCGGTTCCCATGACTGCGGTTCCCATGACTGCGGTCCCCATGGCTTCGATCCTTCAGGGTTTGGTGAGGGTGGGGAAGATTTCGTAGGTGTATCTGCTATCGGAGCGCCAGCTGCGGTTGACGGGCGGCGCTTTGTAGTAGGGCTTGGGCCTGGGGGTGATGACGTAGACGTAGAGCTGTGGGCCGTCGATCACAAAGGTCAGGCCGTGGTCTTTCATGTCGGCGGGCAGGCGCTCGCGCAGATCGACCCGCTCTTCGTAGACCTGACCCGTGGCCTTGACGCGCCAGCGCACGTACAGGAATTCGCCGACGGGCATGGGGCCGTTGATG